>OZ252227.1:5160000-6640284 GCA_965249175.1 Vicinamibacterales bacterium | reverse complement strand
CAGTCGAAGCCCTCACGGAGTCGCCTAGCAGCCCGTGGTGAAAGTCCCTATTAGGGATCGACACGATCGATCCCGCGTACTACACTGTCGCGCATGGCGATGGGCAAACGACGACGCCGGGCGCGGCAAGCATCGATGTGGGTTCCCACCAGCGACCTGCCTCGCAGTGCGGCGCATCCGTTCTATCAGCGATTGAATCGGATCCTCGATGACACGGGCTTCGACGCGTTCGTCGAGGCGCAATGCGCGCCGTTCTACGCGGACGGCGTCGGTCGTCCGAGTCTGGCGCCGGGGCGGTACTTCCGGCTGCTGATGCTCGGCTACTTCGAAGGGCTGGACTCGGAGCGGGCGATCGCGTGGCGGGCGGCCGATTCGCTGAGCATCCGGCAGTTTCTGGACCTCGAGCTGCACGAGGCGCCGCCGGATCACTCGACGCTGTCGCGCACCCGGCGCCTGATCGACGTCGAGACCCATCAAGCGGTGTTCACGTGGGTGCTGCAGCAACTGGCCGACGCCCAGCTCGTGACCGGGCGGACCCTCGGCATCGATGCCACGACGTTGGAAGCGAACGCCGCATTGCGGAGTATCGTGCGCCGGGACACGGGCGAAGGCTACGAGGCGTTTCTGACCGGGCTGGCCGAGGCGTCCGGCATCGTCACGCCGACCCGCGCTGAGCTGGCCCGGTTCGACCGGAAACGGAAGAAGAAAGGCTCCAACGACGACTGGACGCATCCGCAGGATCCGGACGCGAAGATCACGAAGCTGAAGGACGGGCGCACGCACTTGGCGCACACCGCGGAGCATGCGGTGGACCTGGAGACGGGGGCCATCGTCGGCGTCACCGTGCAGGATGCCGACGACGGCGATACGACGACGATGGTCGAGACCCTGATCACGGCGGCCGACCACGTCGAAGCCGTCCTGCCGGCCGGCGCCGGTATCGCCGAGGTCGTCGGGGACAAGGGGTATCACAGTAACGAGACGATGGTGGCGTTCGCCGCGCTCGGCGTGCGCAGTTATGTTTCGGAGCCGGACCGCGGGCGACGCAACTGGACAGGCAAGGCGGCGGCGCGCGACGCCGTGTACGCGAACCGTCGGCGCATTCGGGGCACGCGTGGGCAACGGCTGCTGCGACGGCGGGGCGAGTTGCTCGAACGCCCCAACGCGCATCTCTACGAGACCGGGCGGCTGCGCCGGGTGCATCTGCGTGGGCATCCCAACATCCTCAAGCGCGTGCTTGTGCACGTCTGCGGGTTCAATCTTGGGCTCCTCATGCGGCAGCTGACGGGCGTCGGCACGCCGCGGAGCCTCCAAGGCCGCGCGGTCGCCGTCTTCGAGGCCTTGATCGCTGATCTTGGCCGCCTCTGGACCCTCGTATCGCCCGCGTGGGCGCGAGATGCGCAAGATCTGCCGCACTCGTCGTTTCTCGACCTTATGACACGGTGTCACGAACACATGCCCCTCGACCTACGAAAGGGCGTTTTCACCACGGGCTGCTAGGAGAGATAGACGACGCTGTAGTAAATCCAGACAACACCAAACACGAGGTTGACGACGCCGAAGGCACGTAAGGCAGGGGCACTGAATCCCCCAAGGAACCACAGAACGAATCGCATGAGAGGCCGTGGGGCGCTCATCAGCACGACCATCGCGCCGACCAGTACCATCCCCAGGAGAACGAGGATCCCGGGAAACACCCCCTCCACATCCCGAGCCGACAAAAACATGGGTACGCCGATCGCGCCCAGTAGCCCAGCAAGCGTTCTGCATGTCGCATCCGAACCGAGGAGTCGGTGCCGATAGAACTGCAGGGCCTTGTCTGGCGCGAGGGCGAAGGGACCACGGGCAACGATGATGAATGTGCCGAACAGCACGCTTGAAAGCAGCAGCATGTTCATGTTGCCCTCCGCTGGATCAGCCGAGGTCTGATCATCGGCATTGTCGCGCAACCCAACAAATCCCGGCCGAAGCCGATTTTCTTCCAAACACGCGTGACGCCACCACCCGTCGTCTGGCACTATAAGGGGTCGTGCCTTGTACTTCTGGGAGAACACGAATGATCAAGAACAGCTTGGTGGCGGTGTTTGCCTTGACCCTCGTCCTGACGCTCGTCCCGGAGGCGGCGATGGCGCAGTCTGGCGATGCCGCGATGCCGATGCGGACGCCGGACGGCCAGCCGGACATCTCCGGCATGTTCACCTTCCGGACGATCACGCCGTTCCAGCGTCCCGAGCAGTTCGCCGGGCGCGAGACCCTCAGCACCGAGGAAGCTGCGGCGTTCGAGGCGTCGGAGCGTACCCGCCAGAACCGTGACCTCTTCGACCCGGAGAAGGGCTCGGGTGGCTACCGTCCCCGCGCCGATGGCGGGGTGCTGTCATACAACGAGTTCTGGTATGAGCGCGGTATCGAGCTGACGAGCGACAAGCGGACCGCCCTCGTCATTGACCCACCAGACGGCCGGCTGCCGCCACGCACCGACGCGGCCACCAAGGCTGCCGCGGTCCGGCGCGCCTACGTTGAGGAGCACCGCTACGATTCGTACGAGAACCGCAGCTCGGGCGATCGCTGCCTCATGGGCTTCAACGCGGGCCCGCCGATGCGGTCGAGTGCCTATAACAACAACGTGATGGTGTTCCAGACACCAGGGTATGTGACGATTCTCAACGAGATGGTGCACAACGCCCGCGTCATCCCGATCGACGACAGCCCCGATCTCTCGTTCGATCAGCACAGCGGTGTGTCCCGGGCCCACTGGGAGGGCGAGACACTGGTCATCGAAACCGACGGGTTCAGCGGCGGGAGCAGCGGCCTGACCTCGACGAGCATGCATCTGGTCGAGCGCCTCACTCGCCTCGACCCCGACACCGTCGCCTACGAGTACACCGTCACCGATCCGACGGTCTACACCGCACCGTATACGGTGATGATGCCGTTCCGTCGAACCGACGGACCGCTCTTCGAGTATGCGTGCCACGAAGGCAACATCGGCCTGCATGGCATCCTTGCCGGCGCACGGCAGCTCGAGGCCGACGGACGGAAGCTCCGTCCCTGAGGCTCGCCAACGTGTTCAGCGGCGCCGGATAGTCGAACGCGAGAGCGGTAGACCCGCCGAAGGTTGACCGATTGGCCCTCGCGCCAACTGGGCAACCGACACGTCAATGGTGACGGAGGTCGATATGGTGCCGCCTCGGCCGTCCGTGACCGTGACCGTGATGGAAACGGCGCCCGCATGGTCCGGCGTGCGCCAGCGTGCGGTCTCGTCCCTGGTCGAGCCCTCAAAGCTCCCGGTATCAGCGCTCCACTGGTAGGCGATCGCATCAGAATCCGGGTCCTCCCCCTCCGCTCGCAGGTCTGCCGTCGCGCCGATCGCGAGGGCACAGGGATCACAGGACGCGGTCATATGTGGCGGGCGGTTCACGTTCACCGTCTGCGTATCGGAGCCGAGATTCCCGTCGGCGTCCATGGCTGACAGCGTAATCGCGTTGAAGCCGTCCTGGAGCGGCACGAGAGGCACGGTCCAGGTGTCTGTGCCGGTCGCCGCGCCACTGCCGCCGCGGTCGTTCGACCACGACACGGACGACACCACGTCGTTGTCCAGCGCCATACCCGACACCGAGAGCTGGCTCGTGTTGGTCTTCGTCGTCCAGGCCGGGCGATCGGTCGGTGACGTGATGGTGACGATCGGCGTCGTGGACGCTCCGAGCTGGGCGACCGTGAATCGCTCGGTCGCGATGACCAGCGTGGCGATACGAGACGAGGGCCCGGCGTCGCTTGGTTCGACCGAGTAGTCCACCGTGTCGGTGCCCGTGCGGGTTGCGCCGTCCACCGAGACCCACGCATCGAAGCCGGTCGCCGTCCAGTTGCAACCGGCCGGCGTGGTGACCGTCACCGTGCCACTGCCACCTGCCCTCGGCACGGACGCCCCCGCCGGGTCGACCGCGTATTCGCAGCCCGGCGTGACCACCTCATCGGCGCCGACGTCGATGCCCGGCCCCATCAGACGCGCGTCGCGGTCGATGTCGAGTTCGCCTGGTCCCGGCAGGCCGGCCGCGTCGCCCCCGTCGATCGCCAGAGAGTCCGGGCGAAGATGGAAATCCGCGGCCTGCGGATCCACAAGGAGCGGATCCGCGAACCGGGACTGCGCATCCTGTCGGAGGCAGCCTCGTACTCTGAAAACCCCTCGTGGGTTGTGCCGTCCCATACGAACGTCGCGCCCTCCGCACCAGCGGAGGTGAACCACACATTGGCGTCCACGATGTTGTCCGCGCTCCCTGTGTCTGACGACAGCAGCACGTCACCCAGGCCGCAGAAGATGTTCCGTCGCACCGTGTTCTGCTCGGCGTGCTGGATCCACAACTCGCCGACTCCCGTGCCAAGCGTGTCGTTCTGGTAACACGTGTTGTTCACGAACTGGCTTGACCGCACCCGTCCGGCCGATGCCTCGAACCCCCCAAAGACGAGGCACACTTTGTCGTTGCGATAGATGCGGTTGTTGCGCACGATGGAGCCGCTCGCCACGACCCCGGCATTCTCCGCGCCCACCTCGATGCCCACCGCGCGTGCCGAGCGGTAGATCCCGCAAATGGTAGGACTGCGTGATGTCGGATCCCGAGACGACGTTGTTCTCGATGATGATGTCGCGGCCGCCGTCCACATAGATCCCGGCCGCACATCCACCACCATAGTTCGCGCGTGCCCGGAACACCTGGTTGAAGCGGCACACCCCGTCGCGCGGCACTTTGGTCGGATCGCTGTTGATGTCAAGCTCGCCACCGACCATGACGAGGTCACTGAGGGGGGTTGTTGGCGACGTGCCGTACACCGTAATCCCCATCGCGTCGACGCCGCGTACGTCGTGGATCCGGTTCCGCCGAATCTCGATATGGGTGCCCGAGCCGGTGATGCGAACGCCCGACCCGTCGTTCACCTGCAGGTGGTTCCAAATCTCGAAGCCGATCAGCTTGACGTAGCTCTGGGATTCGATCAGCACCATGTGGTCGCCAGGCACGCCGGTGCCGTCGAGGATGGGCGTATGCCCCGGAAAGGCCTGGAGCGTGATGAAGCCGTCCGTCGCATTGCCGCTCCGCGCGAACGTGACCTTCTCGAGGTAGGGGGTTCCCGTGTCTTTCACCTGTAGCACGTCGCCCGGCATCGCCTGATCCAGGGCCCGTTGAACGGTCGGGAAATCATCCGGGACGATACCGCTGGCGGCCTCGCCGTGTAGCGATGCACACAGGGCCACGATGATGATGACCGCCGATGCGTGCCGGGTCACGAATCAATCGTAGTCTTCCAGCAGGGCGTGTGGTGCGTGGCGGAGCCGACGAGGGTCTGACGAGCCCTGCCGCGGTAGAATGCCCGTGGTCTGTTCCGATGAAGACTCTGACCCTGCTCGTGTCGACAGTGGTGCTGCTCTCCTGTTCGGCAGACCTCGATACCCACGTCGTGCCCGAGGCCGAAGAGGCCGCGGACTTCGATCTGGGACTTATGTCCCGGATTCATTTCAACATCCAGGTCCGGGATTTCGACGCGTCTCGCGCCTTCTATCGAATGCTCGGATTCACGGCCAGCCAAGGCGGGTTCCCGACGACCAACACCCACGCCATGGCGCGGTCGCTGGGTATGTACGACTTGTGCACATACGAGGTCGACAACATCGAAATCATCGGAATCCCCGGTAGCTGGGGTCCCGCGACGATCGATCTCATTCAGTTCATCACGCCCTACAACGACGACCCCCCGTACGCGTCACCGACGCATGTAGGCTTGGCCTATGCGGCCCTCTTGACGACTGATTTGGCGAGCGACGTCGCCTTCATGAAGGCGCAGGGCGTGGTTTTTCTGTCCGAGCCGTATGGGATTCCCGGAAGTCAGTATGTCTTCTTCAAGGATCTCGATGGCGTGTTCTACAAGCTCGTCGAGCGGGCACCGCCGCACGGGGAGCCGGACGCGGCGATGCACATCACCGCGATGCCATATGTCGCGCTGAACGTGACCGATTTCGAACGCTCCTACGCGTTCTACCGCATGCTCGGCTACACAGAGGCCGTCCCGTTGCCGGAGACAGGAACGCTCGAGGAGGCCCGGGCGTACGGCCTCGACCGGCCATTCCGGATTCGGGGCGCAGACATGGCGCTGCCGCGGGGGGACCGGCACAGTATCCGCCTCGTGCAATGGCTCGAGCCGGACGATGACGACCCACCCTATCCGCCCCCGATCAGCCACATCGGTATCGATCGGCTGGCGGTGTCCGTACTCGACCTCGACAGGGCCGTGGAGATGCTGGAATCCCGAGGCGAAGCGTTTCTCTCGGAGATCGCGCCCTGTTGCTCTGGCACCGGCCTGGATGAGACGGGGATCATCAACCTCATTGATCCGGACGGCATCTTCATCGAATTGGTCGGGCCCATTCGGCGTCGAGAACCTCCGCCGCCGCCCGAGTGGTGCCCGCAGCAATGACGTCAGGGTAGGTCGATGCAGCAGCTACTTTGCTGCCTTTCGCTTCGCAGCCCAATACGCCTTCATCCGCTTGGCCACGGCCTTCCTGCCCGCCGCCGACATCGTGCGACGCTTCTTCTTTGGCTTGGCCGCTGCCTTCTTGTTGGCCCAATGCGCCTTCAACTTCTTGCCCAGGGCCTTGCGCGCCGCTGCAGACATCTTTCCGCGTCGCTTGCGCTTCTTGGCTGTGGTCTTCCCGTCGATGATGCTGGCGGCTCGTTGGAGGGCATCGACATCGGCCTGCAGTTGACTGATGGCGGCTTGCTTGGAGGCGATGGCTTTGGTGAGGTCGGTCATGAGTTGAGCCTATCGACGGGCCCGGAGAGGTGTCAACCGACAGGTCATGCAAGGCACGGTCGACGGCTGTTGACAAGCCTGTCCCGAGCGCCCACGATTCGTTCCAGCGCATGAGAGGACAGAGACGATGATGAACCGTCGGCAGTTCGTCTACGCTGCGGCCGCCGGTGCCGCCATGTTGGCCCGCACGCCGAGGGTGTTCGGGGCAACGCACGATCTGATCCTGAAGGGCGGGCGCGTGATCGATCCGTCGCTGCGCATCAACGCGATCGGTGACGTGGCCATCGCCGGCGGCCGCATCGCGGCGGTCGAGACCGACATCGCGGACGATGCCACCGAGACGTTCGATGCGCGTGGCAGGCTCGTCGTCCCGGGGTTGCTCGACATCCACACTCACTACGCACGGGATCGTGAGGGATCAACCATCGGTTTGGAGGGCGGCGTCACCGGATGGATCGATTCCGGATCGGATGGGGCAGATGGCATCGACGAGCTGGTGGCCAACGCGCGAACGGCACCGCAGCCGGGACGCGTGCTCATCAACATCGGTCGTGCCGGCATCTTGCCCGACGGCGACACGATGGACCTCGCGCTTGCCGACGTCGATGCGGCGAAGGGCGCGATTGCGCGCCATCGTGACGTCGTCATCGGCGTGAAGGCGCGGCTGTCGAGAAATGTCGCTGCCGACGATGTCGAGGTGCTGCGTCGCGCACAGGAAGTCGCCTCGTCCTTCGACCTGCCAGTGATGATCCACATGGGACAAACGGTCTCGCCGCTGCCCAGGCTGCTCGATCTCCTCAAGCGCGGCGATATCGTTACCCACATGTTCGCGCCGCCGCCCAATAGCATCATCGACGACACGGGCCATATCCTGCCGGCAGTGCTGGCTGCCCGGCGACACGGCGTGTGGTTCGATGTTGCCAACGGACGGACCGGCCATCTGCGGTGGGACACGTTCGACGGCATCATGCAGGCGGGGTTTTGGCCCGATACGATTTCTACGGATGGGAGTACGACGAGCCGGTCGGCGGATAGCGTCATCGATTTCCCCAACGTCATGTCCAAGTTCCTGAACTTCGGCATGACGCTCGACCAGGTGGTGGCGCGCGCGACCGTCAATGCCTCGCGCGTGTTCCCGCTGTTCGCCGACCGCGGCACGCTCAACGTGGGGGCGCCGGCCGACGTTGCCGTGCTCGAGCTGCGGGACGGCACCTTCGAGTTCGTCGATAACTACGGGAACACGCGCACGGGCCGTCAGAGGCTCTTCCCAAGCAGCACCGTGCTCGGCGGCGCGGTCGTTGCGCGCGTCTAGCGGCATGTGTGGGGCGCCGGTGGTATAAGTAAGAGCGGACCCGGGCGCCACGGGGCGGTCTTGGCCGGGCCGTGCGGATCTCCTTCTGGAGGCGAGTTTGATGACACGCTGGAGCGTTGCGACCATCCTTACATTGCTTGTGCTAGGTCCGGGCATCGCCAGGGGGCAGGCTCCGGATCCGGTCCGGCCCGCGCACGAAGCCCTCGACGCGGGCGCGCAGACCGACGACCTCGGGATCACGATCCAGATCCCGGCGAGTCACCCCGGGCGTCGGTACCCGGCGTCGCATGAGTTCCCAACCGGGCCCGCGATCGGCGAGCGGCTGCCGGAGTTCGCGCTGCCCAATCAGGACGGTCGCCTCATCGACTTCCACGCGGACCGGGGCGACTCGAAGTCCATTGTCGTCTTCTATCGATCCGCGGTGTGGTGACCGTATTGCCGAACGCAGCTGGTCGAGCTGCAAACCAACCTGGGGCTCTTCGAGGACGAAGACATCCGTGTCTACGGCGTGAGCTACGACAGCGAGGATCAACTCCGCACGTTCGCCGACGAATACGACGTGAGCTACGACCTGCTGTCCGACGTCGACTCGGCGGTGATCCGGCAGTTCGGGATTCTCAACACGCTCATCTCTCCCGAGGATACCGAGCAAGCCGCCGGGCGCAGCTTTTTCGGGGTGCCGTTTCCGGGCGTCTACGTGACGGACGCGCACGGCGTGGTCACCGACAAGTTCTTCCATCGCCACTACGCTACGCGCGAGTCGGCCGGCGCGATCCGCGATTCAGCGCTCGGCGAGATTCTCGCGCGTCATGAGGCGCCGGCGGTCGAGCTCGGCACGGACCAGGTGAAGATCTCGGCCTTCCTGTCGGATGAGACGATGAAGTTCGAGACACAATCGACGATCCACGTGCGCTTCGAGCTGAAAGACGGCCTCCACATGTACGGCCGTCCGCTCCCAGACGGCTTCATCGCGTCGGAAGTCACGATTCCCGACACCCCCGGACTCCGTGTGGGCGCTGCGCAGTACCCGCCCACGCACGCCAGGGAGTTCCCGGAGCTTGGCGTCACGCTCAGCGTCTACGAGGGCGTCGTCGATGTCGCCATCCCGGTCACGCCGAACGCCGAGCTGCTCAACTGGACAAAGAGGGACAAGCCGGAGCTGATCGAGGTGCCGGTGTCGGTGTTGTTCCAGGCCTGCAGTGAGACGATCTGCTACGTGCCGCGGACGCGGGCGCTGTCGCTGACGGTGCCGATCGAGCCGCTGCTCACCCCGGGCGCGCCGAGACCGAGATAGCGTCCAGGCGCCGCGGTCACCCCGCCCTGATGTAGATGCCAATGAACACGTCTGTCCAGGTTGTGCCGCCGTCACCCGAAGAACGCCAGTGCTGGCGAACGCGGCCGCCGTCGATTACCCGCCATGAGATCTCGTTGAGGGTCGTGGAACCGTTGGGTCCACGCACCTCCCCCGAAAGTACCATCGCGCCGTCCCGCAAGCCGCCGTCCAGCTGGAGCAATGTGCCGCTGCCATCGACCCAGGTCTGGTGCCATTCAGTGGTCGCGGCCGAGTAGAGGTTGAAGCTGCGGCCCTCGCCGCCGGTGGTGCCGGTCCAATTCTCCTGGAGCACACAGCCGCCGAGAATCAGTTCGACACGGTTCGAGCCCGCAGGCTGTCCTGACGGTGTCTCCACCCGCCAGTCGCCGACCCAGAAATCGAACTGGCGGTGTTGCGGTGCGTCGCAGGCGCGTGTCTGAGCCTGGAGCGGTACGCCACCCGTCGGCAGGACGAGGGTCGCGATCACGACGCACCACACGTTGGGTCTCGTCATCTGTCTGACCTCCAGGGGCGTGATCACTCCGGACACCTTATCGCACTCGGTGGTCATCGGCCGTCGTGTCCGAACTCAAGGTCGCCGTCCTTCCGACGCGGCGGGGGACTGGAATAACGATCCGATATACTCCAGTCGTCTTCCAATAAAGCTGTGAGAAACGTGCGTACGGTCTGGTGGCTGCGGTCGATGGCTGTGGTCGCCGTACTCGCATCCCCGCTCACACGATCCTGAAGCGACCAACCGCGAAACGCCAGCATGGAAGGCACCGAGGTGAACAGCGTCACCACGACTGGTATCAGTCTGGGCACACCGGACTACATGTCACCCGAGCAGGCCCAAGGCAAGCAGGACCTCGAGACCCGAGCTTCCGCCCGCGCTCGAGGCAATCATCGTGACGTGCCTCAGCAAATCACCCGCGGAGCGATTCCCCGATATGGCGAGCGTGCTCACTCAACTCGCCCACGTTGGATCCGACCCCGATGCGGACCGAGCGGACCATCCCGTCGCGTGAGGTCACCGGCACCACAGTTACCCACCGGTGTGGTGGCGTGCACAGGCCAACGCAGCAGCCACAGCAACACAGGCCCTGTCATGGCCCCGTACACGCCCCCGAGCACGGCCCAGCTCGCGACCCCGCTCGTGGTCACGCCAGCGATCGCGCCCACCATCCGGGCCACTGGGCCGCCCGTGATCCAGCCGACCGTGCTGGCGAGCACCCACCAGCCTGCCCGTGTGACCCGTCGTCGTAGCACCAGCAACCACTGCAGCACCCCGAGCGTGGTGCCGAGTGTGCCCGCCCCCACGATCCACGCCGCGTCCACGCGCACGTCCGCGCCACCGAGAGGCGAGGGCGTTCCGGGATCCGAGACCGCGCCCGCGACCAGGCCCACGGCGACGCCCGCGACAGCGGCGACAACAGCTCCTCCCGGGATGGCCACCACCCACCTGCCTGCCCGAGTGATTTGCCGACGCAGCACCAGCCACTGCAGCACCCCGGCGACGACTCCACCAACGGCCACGCCCACCGATCCTGCGACAACGATGTTCCCCGATGAACCCGCGGCCACGCCGATGGGCGCGCCAATGGCCCACCCGGCCGTGCAGGCCAGCACCCACCAGAGCCAGAACCGCCAGCCCATCAGCACACCCCGCCGGTCGACCTCGTTCATCGTGGATTCCCGGACTCGATGAGCCGAGCTCCCGTGTCCGCCTCCCGGTAGTCGCGGAACTCCCGAGTCAACGTCACGCGGAAGTCGCCCAGCGCGGTCGTGACGGCGCCTCGACAACGGGCGCATGACCGACGAAATATCGCGCGTGCAACCACGACGTTACAGTCCACTAGAACCCCACCGAGAGCAAGACGCCTCGACGCTCGCGCGACAGCAACGGCGAAACCGCCAGGCGACGAGTTGGATGTGGCCCGTCATAAATGGTCTTGCGGCTCGAGATCATCGCGTCCACGGCGACGCCGACCCCCAGACCCATGATGCCTTGCCCGAGCGCTGCGACCGGAATGAAACGGCCGGCGCCCGAGGCCGAGGCCCCGACGGCCCCGATGAGCGCCCCGACGATGAAGCCCCGTCTGGCGCCGTCGGCCAGGGAGTCCGGGCGCCGCTGTCGGATGAAGGCCACGTCAGCATCCGTCAGGTCATGCCGGATCCCGTCGGCCAGCAGCGCCAGCGTCGACGGCGACAGGGCCGCGATCGTCCCCTTCATTTCCCGGCCCGTTCGGTCGGTCACCGTGACGGTGTCGCCCGGACCGACCAGCAGCGGGAGCTGCATGAACGAGCTGGCCCGCTGGGCCTCGGCCAGCGACGCCGTCGCCGCCAACAGCAAACAGACGGTGACCCCGCAGCGCACGGCCATGCACGCCGCGTCTGCGATCTGCCTAAGCGTCATGATCATGACACCCACACTGCATGGGGAGTGCCAAGCGCCGGCTACCACGCACGTCCGTGGCGCGCAGTTGCTTAGGTCGTTCCGTGGAGGGTGGAGACACGGCGCGCGCGTCGGTGCCGCGTCACGGCCGCTGCTCGGTCTCGGCCGTGAGCCGCTCGAGCAGGGCAGCGTCGATCGAGCGCTTGACCGTTCGCCGGTCGAGATCCAGACGTCTGGCCGTTTCCTGATAGCTCCCGGTTCTTGCGTAGACGAACGTGCAGTACCGCCGGACGAGCTCCTTGGCCGTGACGCCGCCATCGCGCAATGCCTCGCCGAGCTCGGCGCGGGCACCCGTCGGTGGAGCGGCGGGCGGGTGATACCGCTTGCGCACGAGCACGTTGCGCACGCATTGTTCGAGCTCTCTCACGTTGCCGCGCCACGCATAATCGGCGCCGAGATCCCGGTCCACGCAGGCTAGCACCTCTTCCGCGAGATCAGCGGCCTCGTCCGCACCAACCACCCGCTCGCTGACGAACAGCGCCAGGTTGCGGAGCTCGTCGGGCGAGTCACGCAGCTGTTCGCGGAGCGATGGGGTCACGATCAGGTCCGAGCAAAGCCGGTAGTAGAGATCTTCCCGGAAGCGACCGGCCCGCATTTCGGCCTCGAGGTCGCGGTTGGTCGAGGCGATCAGCTTGCCCTGAAACTCACGAGACGTCGTTTCGCCGATGCGCTGCAACTCGCGCGTCTGTAACACGCGCAGCAGCTTGACCTGAATCGAGGCGTCGAGCTCACCGATCTCGTCGAGCAGCACGGTGCCGAGCGGCGGGCACGATTCCAACCAGCCGACGCGGTCCTCCAGGGCCCCCGTGAAGGCGCCCTTCCGGTGCCCGAACAACTCCGATTCGATGAGCGTTGGCGATAGCGCCGACAGATTGAGCGCATGGAAGGACCCTTCGAGCGTGGCAGCGAAGGTCTCCTTGTTGGGGTCGAACGGGATGTATCTCGAGAGCGCGATGGCTCGGGCGACCAGTTCCTTGCCCGTACCCGAGGGGCCGGTCACCAGGGTGGTGACGTCGTGCATGCGGCGGAACAGCGAGCGCTGGTAGCGGCGCATGTCGTGCGTGAAGATCGATTGCCACACCGCAGCGCGCAGATTGGCCGCGGGCCGCGACCCGCCGATGATGTGCCGGAAGATGAGGTCGAACGCGCGACGGAGCTGGAAGAAGAAAGCGAACAGGTGGGGTGGGTCGACGGTGCCCGGGAACCGCAAGCCGTCGAGCACCAGGAAATGCCGAACGTCATCGCAAAAGCGCTGGTAGAACTTCAGCCGACGCTGCCCGCGGGCGGTATCGATGTGGACCTGGTGGAATTCCTCCGCGTAGCGCACGTAGAGCGCGTAGGCGACGATGTAGGCGTAGAGCGCCAGCTCCTCAGGGGTTGCGGAGCCGGGTTTGAGCAATCGCTCTCGGGTGTCCCGCGCTACCCGCTCCGCAATGGCACCGACCTGCTCGAGGGCCGTGGCCCCGGCTTGGGGTTCCGCCCGCAGGCTCCAGACCGATCCCTGCGGCACGAAGTCCGGACCGAGAATCGCCCGCTGTCGCTCGATGAACTCGGCGTCGAACGGATTGCAGTACGTCAGGCGCGCCAGCGAGTCGATCGTCTGTCGATCCTGTGACCGGAAGAGTGGCATGGTCGTGGTCGCATCCTCCGAGCCATGTGGCATCGGCGATGGACATTGAATGTACGCCGGTGGTCATTCCACGTCAACGACTCGAGCGCAGTCTCCGGACACGACGCCGAAAAGCCACGTTGATCAGGGGATCGTCGTAAGATCGCCGCGGACCGTCTTCCGGGGGTTACTCCAAAAAATGACGAAGCGACACGCACTCGCCGTCGCCACCCTCGCCGCCGTGGGTATGACCGTTGCCATGGCCGGCGGGGAGCAGAATCGGGGTGACCCGTTCGAGGGCGTCGAACTGATTACGGTGCCGGTCGCGGGCCAAGTCCACATGGTGCAGCGCCCGGGCGGCGGCGGCAATGTCGGGGTCTTCGCCGGTCCCGACGGCGTGCTGCTCGTCGACTCGTTATTCGCGCCGCTGGCCGATCGGCTGGTGGCGGCCGTCGGGCGCGTGTCGTCGGGTGACATCCGTTTCCTGGTCAACACCCACGTGCATCCCGATCACATCGGCGGCAACGAGCGTCTCGCCGACGGGGGCGTCGTCATCTTTGCGCACGACAACGTCAGGGTGCGCGCACTCGAACGACTCCGGTTTCCACGCGGCGGAGGGCGCTTCGCGCCGCGGCCCCCCGCGGGCGCGCGGCCGGTCGTGACGTATAGCGACGCCGTGCGCTTTCACTTCAACGGCGAGGAGGTGCGCGCGTTTCTGGCGCCACCGGCGCACACCGATGGTGACACCTTCGTCTACTTTCCCGACTCGGACGTGCTGCACCTGGGCGATGTCTTCCGCACGACGAGCTATCCGATCATCGATGTCTACAACGGCGGCACGCTGGCGGGCACGACCGCGGCGCTGGAGATGGCGATCGCCATGGCGGGTCCGGAGACCAAGGTGATTCCGGGCCACGGCCTCGAGGTGGTGGGGCGTGACGCCATGGTCGGGTTTCTCGACATGATCATCGACGTGCGCGACCAGGTGCGGACCCTGATCGCGGAGGGTCACACACTGGCGGAGGTCATGGCCGCGGCGCCCACCGCCGACTACGACGCCCAGTGGGGACAGGAGGCGTCGTGGACCGCGAACGACTTCGTGCCGATCGTGTATCACGAGCTCGGCGGCGGCGCGCTCTTCGTCCGTTGAGTACATATGGCCGAGGTGTCCGCGACCGGCTGCCTCGGCGTCCCCGTTGTAGCGGAAGGAGGACCATGATCATGGCCAGTCGCTTCGCGTGCCTCACGGCGTGTGTCGGACTCGTCGTATCGTGTGGCTGCGGAGAGTCCACACCCTCGGCCGACTCGATGACGACCGCTGCCTCGTCGATGTCGATATCCTCAGAGGACGGGATGCAGGCATCGGCCGCCCGTCAGCAGTTCGCCGGTGCGTGGTCGTTGGCCCGCATCGAGCGACGCAACGCCGAGGGCGAGCTGTTGTCGCCGGCGGTCGAGGATCGTCTCGGATACCTGATCTACGACGCGGCCGGGTACATGGGCGTGACGCTCATGCGCCCCGACCGGGTACCGTACTCGGAGGACGGGCCGACGGCTGACGAGGCGCTTGCGCAGCTGGGCAGCTACACGTCGTATTTCGGGCGGTTCACCGTGCACGAGGACGAGGGGTTCGTCACCCATCATCTCGAGGGCAGCCTCAATCCGAGCGGCGCGGGTTCGCAGTATCAGCGTTTCTACACCTTCACCGACGACAGCTTGACCCTGCAGCCGCCCGCGGCAGGCGACGGGTCGAAGGCCTTCCTGACCTGGGAGCGGCTACCGGACCTGGCCGCGTCGGAGGTGAGCAAGACTCACCGGCAGCTTGTCGGCGCGTACCGCATCGAGTCGGTATCACGTCACACCACGGATGGCTATGAAGTGCCCGCCGATCAGTATGAGACGGCATTTATTCTGTACGCGCCGTCGGGACATATGTCGGTGCACCTGATGCGACCGGGACGTGTGCCGTATGCCGGCGACCGGCCGACTGCGGACGAGGCGTTGATCGCGACCGACAGCTACGGGAGCTATTTCGGGCCGTTCTCGGTCAACGAAATGGCGGGGTGCATCACCTGTCCGGGACCTCGCGATCAAGGCTATCTCGTCCATCACCGGGTTGGGAACGAGAACCCCGGTGGCAGCGGGACCGACGCACGGCGCTACTACGAGCTGACCGACACGCACCTCACGTTGCGGCCCCCCGTGCGCACCGACGACGAGGGGCGCGACGTCGTCTCCGCGCTGCGCTGGGCCCGGCTGACGCCGGGTAACTAGCAAGCGCTCTGGGGTTAGCAAGACGGGGCCCCGAGAACTCCCTGCGTGCTGTATTTACGTATATGTGGTAATAATCACGTCTGTGGACGATGAGCGGGCCAGGCTCAGCATCGACGTGCCCCGCGCGGTACGCCGGCGAATCCGCATGGCCGCCGCGCGTCGAGACCAATCGATCCGGCAATACGTGTGGGATGCCGTCGAGGCTCGACTCGAGGATGATTTCGCGGGGGAGCCACCCCACGCACTGCTAGCGCTGAGTGAGTCGGCCGATCCGGTGCTGGCAGAGTTGTGGGACAACACCGCCGACGCTGAGTATGACGACCTCTGAGCGTGGTCAGGTCGTCCTGGTGCGCTTTGTCTTCACGGATGAATCGGGCGCCAAGCAGCGACCGGTCCTGATCCTGAGCACGAGGCTGTTCCACTCAGGGCGACGCGAGGTCATCGTCGCGGCCATTACGAGCAACGTCGGGCGACTGCTGGTTGGCGATCACAAGATCAGAGCCTGGCGTCAGGCCGGGCTTCCACGTCCGTCGGTCGTGACGGGCATTCTTCGCACCGTCAAGCGGGACATGATCGTCGGCAGCCTCGGAGAATTGACCGCGTCCGATCTCGGGGCGGTCGAGCGTCACGTCCGTGAGTCGCTCGGACTCTGACCAGACGGTGAGTTGCCCAGCCCGCCGTGGCCTCTCGCTCCGACCCTCAGTAGAATGCCCGTGAGCTTCCCTCACAACCGATGTCTCTGAAAGTTGGTGACCGCCTCGGGCACTACAACGTGACCGCTCTCATCGGCGAAGGCGGTATGGGCCAGGTCTATCGGGCCACCGATACGCAACTGGGCCGCGACGTTGCGCTCAAAATCCTCCCCGATGCGTTTGCCGCGGATACGGATCGCCTCGCTCGGTTCCAGCGTGAGGCACGCGTCCTCGCCAGCCTCAACCATCCCGGCATCGCCGCCATCTACGGTATTGAAGAAGACGAGGCCGGAGGCACGCGTGCGCTCGTGCTCGAGTTGGTGGAGGGTCCGACGCTGGCTGACCGCATCGCGCAGGGTGCGATGCGCGTCGATGACGCCCTGCCGCTCGCCGGGCAGATCGCCGTGGCGCTAGAGGCGGCCCATGAAGCCGGCGTGATCCATCGTGATCTGAAGCCGGCCAACATCAAGGTGCGGGAGGACGGGACCGTTAAGGTGCTGGACTTCGGGCTGGCCAAGGCGCTCGACACGACGCCCGTGGGAGATCCGAGTCAATCCCCGACGCTCACGGCTGCCGCGACGCAGATGGGCGTGATCATGGGGACTGCAGCGTACATGTCGCCGGAGCAGGCACGTGGGAAACCGGTGGACAAGCGGGCCGACATCTGGGCGTTCGGGTGCGTGCTCTACGAGATGCTGGCCGGGGAGCGCGCGTTCCAGGGCGAGGACGTGTCGCTCACGCTGGCGTCGGTGATGAAGTCAGAACTGGACGCGAAGACGCTGCCGCGCGACGTGCCACCGACCCTGCGGACGGTCCTCCGCCGATGCCTGGAGAAGGACTCGAAGGATCGGCTGCGCGACATGGGGGACGTGCGGCTCGCGATGACAGGCGCGTTCGAGTCGCCCGCAACCGTGGACGCAGTGGCGGCAGGTCCTGCCTCGGCCGGTTGGCGTCGGCTGTGGCCGGTGCTTGTGGGTGTCATCGTCGGTGTCGTCGGCGCGAGTCTCGCGCTATGGAGCCTCCCGCGCGCTGACGGTTCGGTGTCCCGGCCGACGAGGCGATTCGCGATCGGCCCGCCGCCAGAAGCGGCCTTGGCGATCCAGCCGGGTGTCATCATCGCGCTGTCACCCGATGGCCGCACGATGGTCTACAGCGGCCGCGGGGCGGACCCGGGGTCGACTCGCCTCTACCGCCGGCCGATGGATCAACCTTGATCTGGTCCCGGTTCGGGATACGGAGGATGCGGTTGGACCTTTCTTCTCGCCCGACGGCGAGTGGGTTGCATTCTGGGAGGGCGCCGCCGGCCCTCTGAGAAAGGTGTCGTTGGCCGGAGGCTCGGCGTCGACGGTCGCGGGCACGCCGGGTGGGAGCGGGAGTTGGGGACCAGATGACACCATCGTCTTCGGGCAGCGCGGCGCCGGCCTGGCTCAGGTCTCTGCCAACAGTGGCGACCCGACACCGCTCACCACACCCGAGGCTGGCGAGACGCATCAGACGCCTCACTTCCTGCCCGGGGGGAGGGCGCTGCTGTTCAGCGTCGTGGGGGCGTCGAACGCCGACGGCCAGGTCGCAGTGTATTCGTTCGAGACCGGCGAATGGCGGACGCTGCTCGCGGGGCGTGCCCCCCGCTATTCACAGGGCCATGTCGTCGCGGCGCGTGGCGACTCGCTGTGGGCGGCGTCGTTCGACCTCGACACCTTGGAGTTGACGGGCGATCCGTTCCTCGTGCTGGAAGGGGCCGCGGTCGTCGCACCAGGGACCACGCAGTTCGACGTGTCCCGCGACGGGACGCTCATCTACGCCCCGGAGGGGATGCTTGGCGGCCCACCTGACAACACGATTGTGTCGGTAGACCTCCAAGGCGCGTCGACGCCGCTGCTGGAGGAACCCCAGGGTTACGGTTTCCCACGATTCTCACCCGATGGCCGCCGCCTCTTCGTCCAGCTCTTCGGCGACGACGGCAACCAGGTGTGGGTGCACGATGTCGAACGAGGCACGCTGTCGCCCTTTGCCACCGAGCCTCCGTACAACGGCTTTCCGGTTCCGGCGCCGGATGGTGAGCATGTGGCCTTCAGTGGGGGTGCGGAACGCAATTTGTACTCCAGGTCGTGTCGCCGTTCTCCGACTGAGGCACGCCTCCTCTTGAGTCCTCGAGCCGTTAGGAGCCTTTCGATGACCACCCACGCTTTCGCGTCTCGATGTGGACCCGTCATCGCGGTCGCAGTGATGGCGCTCGCGTCGAGCGCGGCGCCGGCACGAGGCCAGCCCGCGGCCGACTTTACGCCCGTCACCGACACCATGCTGCAGCAGCCGGCGCCCGACGACTGGTTGATGTGGCGTCGCACGCTCGACAGCTGGGGCTACAGCCCGCTCGACGCGATCAACAAGGACAACGTGGGTGCGCTGCGCATGGTCTGGACCCGGGCGCTCACGGACGGATTCCAGTCGGGCACACCGCTGGCCTACGACGGCGTGATGTACATGCCGAATCCGAACGACGTCATTCAGGCGCTCGATGCGGTGACCGGCGACCTCATCTGGGAGCATCGACGCGATGTGCCCGAGGACGTGGGCGAGTACGTCTTCGGCGCGCTCGCCACCAACAACCGGAACATCGCGATCTACGACGACCTCATTCTCGACACGAGCGTGGACGACCATGTCTTTGCGCTCTCCGCCCTGACCGGCCGAATGGTGTGGGAGACACAGGTCCTCGACTACACGGTGAACCCGGCGACGCAGGGCTCCGGCCCGATCGTCGCGAACGGCAAGCTGATCACGGGACGTAGCTGTTCCCCCAGGGGTGGGCCGGACGCGTGCGTCGTCACCGCGCATGACGCGACAACGGGCGCCGAAGTCTGGCGGCGGCGCTTGATTCCGGGGCCCGGCGAACCCGGAGATGACAGCTGGGGCGATGTGCCGTTCGAGGAGCGGTTCCACGTCGGGGCGTGGATGGTGCCGAGCTACGACCCTGCACTGAATCTCGTCTATGTCGGCACGTCCGTGACCGCGCCCGCGCCGAAGTTCATGCTCGGCGGCACCGACAACAAGCACCTCTATCACAACTCCACGCTCGCGCTCGACGCTGACACCGGAGCGATCGTCTGGTACTACCAGCATCTGAACGACCACTGGGATCTCGATCACCCGTTCGAGCGATTACTGGTCGACACGGCGGTGGCGCCAGACCCGGAAGCGGTGAGCTGGATCAACCCGCGGTTACGCACCGGGGAGCGTCGACAGGTCGTCACCGGCATACCGGGAAAAACCGGCGTGGTGTACACGCTGGACCGTGCAACTGGCGAGTTTCTCTGGGCGACGCCGACCGTCACCCAGAACGTCATCAGCAACATCGACGGCGCGACCGGGGCGGTGTCGGAAAACTCGGAAGTCGTCTTTACCGCATTGGGGCAGGAGGTCTTCGCCTGTCCGACCTGGAATGGCGGGAAGGACTGGGAAGCTGGTGCCTACAGCCCTCTGACCAACACGATGTATATGCCGCTGCGGAATACCTGCGCGCGCATGATGGCAACGACCAACTTTCCGGAGAACGCCGAAGTCGCACGAAACGAGAGCCGTTCTGAGAACTATGCGATTGTCTACCGGCACCAGCTGACGCCCGGCACCGAGTACGCAGGCACTGTCCGAGCGATTTCCGCGGAAACCGGCGAAACAACCTGGCTCTTCGAGCAGCGCGCGGCGACGATGTCACTCGTCGCGACCGGAGGTGGGCTCGTCTTCGGCGGCGACGTCAACGGACGGTTCCGCGCCCTGGATCACGAGACGGGAGAGATACTCTGGGAGATCAACCTCGGGTCGTCGGTCACCGGCTTCCCGATCACCTACGCCGTCGATGGCCGGCAGTACGTGGCCGTCAGCACCGGCTCCGGCGGCACATCGGCGCACTTCATCGGCCTGACTCCCGAGCTCCGGCCGAGCTCGGGGAACAACCTTTTTATCTTCGCCTTACCGGACTAGCGCGGCCCGTTGCCACCCACGCGAGGGCTTGGGGCGAAGCCCCATCTGATCTTAATGTGGCGACTGACTGGTCAGCGGGATATCGAAGGCGCCCCCGGCCGTCTTGATTGAGATCGTGAAGTCGCTGCCGCTGCGGCTGTAGCCGAGCTGCTGGATCGCTCCGCTGCCTGTGTTCTTGAAGACGACCTTGTGGTCGCCGATCTCGATCAGCTCCATCACGTCGAAGCCCTCCGTGCGTGGCTTCATGCCGGGGTCCCACTGCTTGAGGCGCAGCATCAGGGAGCCGCCCTCTTCCTCGATGGAGATGAGCTCGATCATGTTGGTTGCGCCGTCGGCGGTCGACCGCACGAGCGCGGCGATGGAGCCCCCTTCCGGTATGGCCCAGCGTTCCTCGAGCGTCCCGTTGCCTGTGTTGCCCTTGTAGTGCCCGGTCATCCAGGCGAGGTCGGAAACCTTGGCGGCCGGACCCGCGGCGAAAGCCGGGGCAGACGCAAAGAGGACGAGGGCAAAACCGATAAGCATGCGCCGCATGACACTCTCCCTTCGAAGTCGTGAGTGGACGGTGCACCGTCCGCTTGGTCGGCCTCATTATAGTCGTGATTCCCTACGCCGTTCATTGCTACCATGAGCCCAATGGCCCTTGACGAGCACGCCCTTTTCACCAAGAAACCGGAAACGCGACCCGCGCAGTACCAGTGTCCCCGGTGCCGGCGGACCGGTGATTATCGAGTCCGGTGGGTCCGACACGCGAAGAAAGACCGGCTGCCGGCCGGGGCCGACCGGGAAGACCGGGCCAAGTTCGACAAGCTGCGCGACTACCTGCTCCGCCTGGACGACGACGTCACGTGCAAGACGTGCGGGAAGCGGTTCGAGATCCCGTCGCAGCACTCGCTGCTCTTCGTGGATCAGCTCGCCGGCCTCCCCAATGAAGATGACCTCGAACGTGAGATTATCGCCGCGTCGGGAGAAGACGAGCCAGCGGCGGAGCGCAAGCCGGCGTTGCCGGCGCGGTTCACACGCAAGATGGGCGGATGGAAGTAAGGACCCTGACCGAAATAAGCTTGCCATCTGCACGCCGATGCATCCCGCCTGGCGGCGTTGCTCGTCGCTTACATACGCCCGGTATGCGCGCTCCTCGCGCCTTGCCAGCCGGGCGCCTCAGCGTCCAGAGTTGGCAACCTTATTTCGATCAGGGTCCTAAGGACACATCATGAAACGTCTACACACACTCATCGCCGCAGTCCTCGCCGGTCCCCTCGTCGCGACGACCGTATGGGCGCAGGGGCTGCCTACGGTCGCGGCCTCGGAGGTCGGCCTGTCCGACGAGCGCCTGGGGCGACTCGCGGAGGTCGTGCAGGGCTACGTGGACGACGATGCGATCGCTGGGGCAGTCACCCTGATCGCGCGCAAAGGTGGGCAGGCGCACGTGCGAGCCTATGGGATGGCCGACCGGGACGCGGGCACGGAGATGACGCCTGAGGCAATCTTTCGCATCGCCTCGATGACAAAGCCGGTCACGAGCGTCGCGGTGATGATGTTGTACGAGGAGGGTCGCTTCAAGCTCAATGATCCGGTCGGTCTCTACCTGCCAGAGTTGGCGTCGCTCGACGTGCTCACAGCGGGCGACAACGGCGACGCCGCCGGCCGGGTCCCGGCACGACGACCGATGACGATTCGTCATCTGCTCACCCACACGTCCGGTATCGGGTATCGCTTCCTCGGCGATCTCGGTGCGAGTCCCACGCAGCAGGTCCTGTCGGACCTCTATCGCGACGCCGGGATCGCCGATGGGCTTGCGGAACACGACGGCACGATCGAAGGACTGGTGACGGCGCTCGGCCAGTTGCCGCTCATGCACGAGCCGGGAACGGCGTTTACCTACGGACTCTCGGATGACGTGCTGGGACGGTTGGTCGAGGTGCTCTCGGGAACCACGTTCGACGAGTTCCTCCGGACGCGGCTCTTCGAGCCGCTCGGGATGGTCGACACCTTCTTTTACATTCCGGGTGCCAAGGCGCACCGGCTCGCAGCGTTATACGCGCCCAGTGCGGCCGGCGGGCTCGACGAGGTCGAGGGGACCGTCGAGGGTAATCACCTGATCTACTCGGCGACGTACTCGACCGGTGAGCACCGAAGCTACTTCGCCGGAGGCGCGGGGTTGTCGTCCACCGTGCAGGATTACGCGCGATTCCTGCAGATGCTCTTGAACGGTGGTGAGCTGGACGGCGTGCGGATGCTCAGCCCGGTCACCGTGGACCTCATGACCCGCAGCCATATTGGTGATGTGCCGGCGGGCTCGGTCGTGCAACCGGGTAGTGCCGGCTTCGGTCTCGGCTTCGCGATTCGTGGCAATCCCGGCGCGGACGGCGAGATCGGATCAGAAGGTGCGTACTATTGGAGCGGCTTCTTCAACACCACCTTCTGGGTGGATCCCAAAGAGCAGCTGCTCGGAATCTTGATGACCCAGATTTTCCCGTCCGGGTCGGACATCCAAGAGCGGTTCCGGATCATGGCCTACCAATCGATCGTGGACAGCGAGTGAGGCCATGCCCAAACCGTTCGCCGGGATCGCCCTGACCGCTGCGCTTGTCGCCCAGGCGTCACTTGGAGGAGCGCAGGTGGCAGGAGATCCCGAGGCCCGCGACGGGTCGGCCGAGCGCGCGGCACGGCAGGCGATTCGCACTTTCATGACGGAGTGGAACGCCGGGGACGACGCCAGGCTACGTCGGGTATTGCATTTCCCCTTTGTCACGGTGGCGGGCGGTGGGGCTCTGGTCATCGACAGCCGTCCAGAGGACTTCTCGCAGGGATTCGACCAGCTGCGCGAGCGCGACGGGTGGACTCGCAGCTCCTTCGATGACGATTCGTACACCGCCGTCAGGTCCTCGCCGGACAAGGTGCACGCCGAGATCGATTTCAGCCGGTACGGGGCCGACGGCACGCCGTATCTGAGCTCGCGGGTGTTTCTACATCCTGACCAGGTGGCGGGTTCTCGGTGGCCCAGGACGCCGACGATGGACCGCGTCCCAACTTCGAGCAGATGCGGCAGGGCGAAAACTGGCACATGAGCACCATCGATGCGCTCCAGGCGAGCGTTGTCACACGGGACAAGGTGCACTTCGATCTGACCTTCACGCGCTGGCATCCAGACGGCACGCGCTACTGGACGGTCCCGGCCCTCTGGATCGTGACCCGCGCGGGGGACCATTGGGGCATCCAGGTGCGATCGCTCATGCCAGCGATGCTGGATGCGCGGGACAACTGATCTCGCGATTCTCCGGTCCTCGCTTCCGCCCGATCCCTGGTTCATCGCAGAGGACATCATCGTCGTCGCACGCCTCCCGTCGTTCCGATCGCCCGGCCCCAAATCGCACGTCGCTCTCTCAACCCACCTCACGAACTTAGAGACCCGAACCGGGTCGACGAGGCGCCCGAGAGCGACGGCCACGATGTCAAGAATCGGGCCGTGAAGCCGATTGTACGGATGGTATGGGTTGTAGCCGACCTGCGCGTGTCGCCGCGTTGGCTGTCGTGGTGTCGTGCGCGGGCGCTGGCATTGGCCGCGCCACCGTCGACGACCCTGGGGACAAGCGCGAGGGCAAATGGGGGCCCGGTCAGTGCGTCGTCATCACCGGCGCGTACGCCGATTGTGAGCGTCGATTGCTGGTCGTGCGCGGGTTACACCTCGGCAGTGCGGATCGCACGCCGTTCGTTGCGATCGAATGGACGCCGCTGCCGGTGCAATCGGCGTCGCCCACAGAGGTGGTCGCGTCGTTTCCCCGAGGGTGTCCCGCGCCGGCGAGCTACCTCGTGACGGTCACGAGGCGGCGGTCCGCGAAGCGGACGCCGTCCCGGTCGAGGGGCGACCTCGGCACCTTTGTCGTCACGGTCGGCGATGCGGGTCCCACGGGCGCTACCGGGTCGACGGGTGCGACCGGGCCGACCGGGGCCAGCGGGGCGACGGGTGCGACCGGGCCAACGGGGGCGACCGGGGCGGAGGGTCCGACGGGCGCAGACGGTGCCGCCGGTGCGACGGGTGCCACGGGGCCAGTCGGATCGACGGGCGCAGACGGCGCCACAGGAGCGGAAGGTGCCACGGGGCCGATCGGGTCGACGGGTGCGGACGGCGCCGCTGGTGCGGCGGGTGCCACGGGGCCAATGGGATCGACGGGCGCGGAAGGCGTCGCGGGTGCCGTTGGGTCGACCGGTCCAACCGGGGCCAACGGGGCGACGGGTGCGACCGGGCCGACGGGGGCGGCCGGGGCGAACGGCGCCACCGGGGAAACGGGACCCACGGGCGTTGACGGTCCGGTCGGCGCAACGGGACCGGTCGGGGCAACTGGACCGAACGGTGCGCCAGGTCCGATCGGTCTAACCGGGGCACCTGGCGTATTCGGTTACGAACGGTTCCTAGGTCCAGCCACGCTCGACAAAGTGCTGAGTGTCGGCGAGACGCTGATGCTGACCGCGACGTGCCCGGGTGGCAAGTTCGCGCTCGGAGGCGGCCACCTCCTGTCCACTGCTTCCGAGGTGCTCCGCAATGTGAGCATCGAGCGGAGTATCGCGATTAGTGACACGGCGTGGGAGGTCTGGGTGACCAACAACCGATTGAACGCGGGCGTCGAAGTCGTGATATCAGGGCACGCCTTCGTCGTCTGTGGATTCGTGAATCCCTAGCTCACTCCGCCGGTTCGATCCGTAAGAGCGCGGCCGCTCCGAGAGCCGGGTCGCTGCCGGCAAAACTGCCCCCCGTCAGCACGTAGAGCAGTCCATCGGGCCCTTGTTCGACGTCGCGAATCCGTTGTCGGAGATCGACGAGCAAGGACTCTCGCCGCTGCTCCAGCCCCCGCTCGTTGAACTTGATCCGCTCCAGATGACCGGTGCGCTCGACACGCGCGGTCATGAGCGACCCTGCGAAGAGATCCCCACGCCAGGCGGGAAAGCGATCGCCGCTGTAGAACACCAGGCCTGAAGGCGCGATCGAGGGAATCCAGACGATCTCGGGCTGTTCCAGGTCCTCACGCCACGGTCGCTCCGTGACCCGTTGCCCCGAGTACTCGCGTGAGTACGAGACGAGGGGCCAGCCGTAGTTGCGCCCGGGCAAGATGATGTTGACTTCGTCGCCACCCTGCGGCGCATGCTCGCTGGCCCAGACCGCCCCCGTGTCCGGATGGATGGCCAGACCCATCTGGTTGCGATGTCCCAGCGAGTAGATCTCCGGCTTGTGCTCGGCCAGCCCGACAAACGGGTTGTCGTCAGGTGCCGACCCGTCGTCGCGCAACCGCAGCACTTTTCCCACATGATTGGTCGGGTCCTGCGCATTCGGCCGCCGTCCACCGAACGCGCCCCCCACCGTCATGAACAACGTGCCGTCCGGCGCGAAACGCAACCGCGAGGCGCCCGCCGCGCCGCCCCCCGCGTCGGCCACGAAGACGTCGCCGACGTCGGTCAACGCGTGTCCGTCCAAACGCCCTCTGGCTAGCGCCACGGTCGACCCTGCATCCGTCGGCTTGGAGTACGTCAGATACACCCAGCCGTTCTCGGAGAACGCCGGATGCACCGCGACGTCTATCAGGCCGGAGAGCGCCGCGATGAACACGTCGGGTACGCCTGCAACCGGCGTCGGATCCAGCGCACCATCTCGAATCAGCCTGAGGGTCCCCAACCGCTCGGTCACGAGCATGCTGCCGTCCGGCAGAAACGCGAGGCCCCATGGGTACGTCAGGCCGTCGGCGACGACCGAGACGCGGATCGCTTGTTGCTCGGCGGTGTCGTAGACCACCGGCGGGTCAGGCAGGGCGACAGCGGGGATGCCCCCCGCCGCGAAGGGTTCCGCTTGAGGCTGCTGTGCGTCGAGTACCGGTGACGGTAGCGCCATCAGGGCTGTCACGGTGAGGATGGGGACGATGGTTCGAAGCATATTCGGGCCTCCAGGGAACGGACACCTCGCGACCGTGTCACGAGTGACGATACCAGACCGACCTGGCGAGACAGCGTTACGTGTCGATGCGAGCCAACCAGTCCTGCATTGCGGCGGACATGGCATCGCCCGCGCTCTCCGGGAAGAAATGCCCCGCGCCGGGAATCACGACCGCTTCGTTGTGTGCGAACAGCTGCTGGAGCCGTGGGAGCTCGCCCTGACCCGCAGTCGAGAGCCAAAGCCGGGCAGGTCGACGGCCAGGCAACGGTAGTCCGCCTGGAGCGCCTGGATCTGCTGGCGAAAGAGGAAGGAGTAGTCGGGGTTGCCGTGGACGAAGAGAAGCGGCCGTCCCTCGCCCTCGTCCACGTAGTGAAGGTGCGGGCCGTCGACGTCAATGTGGCGATGCGCAAACGGATACAAGTGCGTCGGGAGCCATTCGGGACACGTCGTGCTCACGGGCTAGTGTCCTGTAACCGTGATTCGCTGCATAAGTCCTGGCGCGCGGCGCCCGGCTGGCAAGGCGCGACGAGGGAGCATAGTGGGCCTATGTGACCGAGGAGCACCGCCGTCAGGCGGGATGCCCCGCCCAGGAATTATGTTGCGAATCACGGTTACAGGACACTAGCAGCCCGTGGTGAAAACGCCCTTTCGTAGGTCGAGGGGCATGTGTTCGTGACACCGTGTCATAAGGTCGAGAAACGACGAGTGCGGCAGATCTTGCGCATCTCGCGCCCACGCGGGCGATACGAGGGTCCAGAGGCGGCCAAGATCAGCGATCAAGGCCTCGAAGACGGCGACCGCGCGGCCTTGGAGGCTCCGCGGCGTGCCGACGCCCGTCAGCTGCCGCATGAGGAGCCCAAGATTGAACCCGCAGACGTGCACAAGCACGCGCTTGAGGATGTTGGGATGCCCACGCAGATGCACCCGGCGCAGCCGCCCGGTCTCGTAGAGATGCGCGTTGGGGCGTTCGAGCAACTCGCCCCGCCGTCGCAGCAGCCGTTGCCCACGCGTGCCCCGAATGCGCCGACGGTTCGCGTACACGGCGTCGCGCGCCGCCGCCTTGCCTGTCCAGTTGCGTCGCCCGCGGTCCGGCTCCGAAACATAACTGCGCACGCCGAGCGCGGCGAACGCCACCATCGTCTCGTTACTGTGATACCCCTTGTCCCCGACGACCTCGGCGATACCGGCGCCGGCCGGCAGGACGGCTTCGACGTGGTCGGCCGCCGTGATCAGGGTCTCGACCATCGTCGTCGTATCGCCGTCGTCGGCATCCTGCACGGTGACGCCGACGATGGCCCCCGTCTCCAGGTCCACCGCATGCTCCGCGGTGTGCGCCAAGTGCGTGCGCCCGTCCTTCAGCTTCGTGATCTTCGCGTCCGGATCCTGCGGATGCGTCCAGTCGTCGTTGGAGCCTTTCTTCTTCCGTTTCCGGTCGAACCGGGCCAGCTCAGCGCGGGTCGGCGTGACGATGCCGGACGCCTCGGCCAGCCCGGTCAGAAACGCCTCGTAGCCTTCGCCCGTGTCCCGGCGCACGATACTCCGCAATGCGGCGTTCGCTTCCAACGTCGTGGCATCGATGCCGAGGGTCCGCCCGGTCACGAGCTGGGCGTCGGCCAGTTGCTGCAGCACCCACGTGAACACCGCTTGATGGGTCTCGACGTCGATCAGGCGCCGGGTGCGCGACAGCGTCGAGTGATCCGGCGGCGCCTCGTGCAGCTCGAGGTCCAGAAACTGCCGGATGCTCAGCGAATCGGCCGCCCGCCACGCGATCGCCCGCTCCGAGTCCAGCCCTTCGAAGTAGCCGAGCATCAGCAGCCGGAAGTACCGCCCCGGCGCCAGACTCGGACGACCGACGCCGTCCGCGTAGAACGGCGCGCATTGCGCCTCGACGAACGCGTCGAAGCCCGTGTCATCGAGGATCCGATTCAATCGCTGATAGAACGGATGCGCCGCACTGCGAGGCAGGTCGCTGGTGGGAACCCACATCGATGCTTGCCGCGCCCGGCGTCGTCGTTTGCCCATCGCCATGCGCGACAGTGTAGTACGCGGGATCGATCGTGTCGATCCCTAATAGGGACTTTCACCACGGGCTGCTAGGTCGATCGTACGCGGCGCCCCGCGTGGGCGCAAATCGATGCAATCGCGGTCGAACACAGCCGTGCCCTCGCCCATTGGGGCCGTGGTCGCGATGCCACGCTCGTGGTACAGTCAACGCTATCGATGATGACGACGAGGTTCAGACTATGACTATCCGACCGCTCGCGTCTCTTGCCATCGGCGTCGCGCTCGTGCTGCTCGTCCCGGCGGGGGTCGCCGCCCAATCCGGCAGCGGCTCGTCGCCCCTCAAGACCGCGGACGGACACCCCGACCTGAGCGGCGTGTGGGATTTCCGGACGGTCACGCCGCTGGAGCGCCCGGAAGAGTTCGCCGACAAGGAGTTCCTGACAGAGGAGGAAGTTGCCGAGTACGCCGCCGAACGCGTGCTCGCCAACAACGCCGACCTGGATCGGGAACAGAAGAAGCAGGTGACCACGGCCCGCGGCCAGGTGAACGGCACGACGGAGACCCGGGACCTCGCGCTCGCCTACAACGACTTCTGGTGGGATCGTGGGACGGCCGTCGTCGAGACCCGCCGCACGTCGCTGGTCGTCGATCCGCCGAACGGACGGATCCCGGCGCTGACCGACGCGGGCTCCGAGCGGGCCGCCGAGCGTGTCCGGATCAATCAACGGCCGACCGAGGGTCCGGAGGACCGTCCGTTGGGCGAGCGGTGCATCACCGGCTTCAATTCAGGACCGCCCATGATCCCGGCCGCCTACAACATGAACGTGCAGATTTTTCAGACCGCCGACCACGTCGTTTTGTTCAACGAGATGGTGCACAACCCGCGCATCATCCCGCTCGACGGCAGCAGCCACAGCGCGATTCCGCAGTGGACCGGCGTGTCACGCGGGCGCTGGGAGGGAGACACACTCGTCATCGAGACCAGGAACTTCCTGCGGGAGACCAGCTTTCGGAATTCGACCAAGAATCTCCATCTGATCGAGCGCATACAACGAACCAGCGAAGACGACCTGCTCTACAGCTTCACGGTGACCGACCCGACGACCTGGACCGAGCCGTGGACGGTGGAGCTCCCGATGCGTCTGAGCGACCTGCCGATCTACGAATACGCCTGCCATGAGGGGAACTACGGCATGGAAGGCACGCTGAGCGGCGCCCGTGTCATCGAACGGAGGTCGGGCGAGTAGTCGGACCCCGCGTAGCGGCTCGCTGCCGCGCCCGGGTGGGTGTGTCCTCACTCCGGCCGTGCAAAGACCCACAGCGCGGTGCCCCGGTCCGGCGGACTCTCGATCTCCGGCGCGAGCACCGAGTAGGCGCGGGTGAGATACCCACCACTACCCGTGATGACGGCGACGTATTGCCGCCCGTCGACCGCGTAGGTGATTGGCGGGCCGTTTGGCACGTCGCTCAGCCGTGTGTGCCAGAGTCGATCGCCGGAGGCCGCGTCGTAAGCGCTGAACCGCCGGTCCAGCGACCCGGCGAATAGTAGGCCGCCTGCCGTCACGAGCGCTCCGGTGGTTTGCGGCGCCCGTTGCCGGGTGATCCAAACGGTCTCCTTCGTCTCGAGATTGATCGCTTCCAGACGACCGTAGCTCCCGTCGCTCTCCGGTCGTGGTCGGACGGTCCAGCGGACGCCGGTGGTCAAGCTGCCGCGCTCGCCCTCACCCACCGGCACGAGATCCATGCACGCCTCCACGATCGGCACATAGACGATCTGCGTTCTCGGGTCGAACGCGGTCGGCGACCAGCTCCGACCGCCGCCCACATGTGGACAGAGCGATTTCGTCTCGCCATCGCCGGGAATGAGGGACGGGTCCTGCGTTTTGCGACCGGTGACCGGGTCGATGAACGTGATCCCCGTCTGCAACCCGAGATCCAGCGATGACACGTACGCGCCGGTCCGCGCCTCGACGATGTCGAAAATGGCTTGCTTCCCGGCGGTCACGACCACGCGCGTCGGGACGCCGTTGACCGGAAGCTCGATGACCTGCCGCTCGAACGCCCAATCCAGATCCCATTGTCCGTTCGCCTGGTGCTGAAAATGCCAGGCGAGTCCACCGGTATCGGGATTCAGCGCCAACGTGGTGTCCAGGTAGAGCGCATCGTTCGTGACGCCGTCCTGGGCGACCAGATCGCGTAGCGGGCCGGTGTCGTAGGTGTTGCCCGTGCCAAAGAACGCGAGGTTGGTCGTGGGGTCGTAGCTCCCCGGGATCCAGACCGAGGCACCGCTGCGGTGCTCGAGGTCCAAGCCGTTCCAGCTGTTGCCGCCCGGCTCACCCGGGCGAGCAATGGTGGCGAACCGCCACGCTTCCACCCCGGTTTCGGCGTCGAGGGCCACGATGTCGTTGCCGCCGCCACCCTGGCCCTGCGTGCCCATCAGGACCTTGCCGTTGGCGACGAGCGTGCCGCCCGTCAGACGCATGCGGGACTCCGGATCCCCGACCTGCTGGTCCCAGACGACGTCGCCGGTCCTGACGTCGAGCGCCACGATATGCAGGTCCGAGGTAGGCACGTACAGCCGCTCACCGTAGATCGACATGCCGCGCTTGAGGCTCGGCGACACCGTTCCCGGGAGCCGCCGGGCATACTCCCAGAGCATGTCTCCACTGGCGGCGTCGAGCGCTTGGACCTTGTCCCCGTAGCCGTGCACGAACAGAACGCCGTCATGCACGATCGGCGTCGACTCGTTGGGGCCCAGCGGCAGCGCCCACGACCATGCCAGACGCAGATCGGCGACTGTGTCGGTGGTGATGTCCGCGAGCGGACTGAAACCGGACGCGTCGTAGCTCCGCCGCCACAGCAGCCAGTCGTCGGCGGGGGCGCTCTCGAGCATCGCGTCGGTCACCGGTCGAATACGGTCAAGCGGGTTGCGCCGTGTGGGCCATGGCGGGAGCGCGACACCCGGTGCGAGGGCGCCTTGCGCCTGCCAGCCAGGCGAGATCCCGTCTAGCAGGTCGAGATCGGCGGTCAGCGGCGTGGGGCCGGCTTCGACCCCGTTTTCCTGCAACATCAGTGCGAGGAGCTCCGCGTATGTCTCGTCCCCGAGCGCGCCCGGCCGGTCCTCCGGCATCGTCGTGCGCGTGACGGTGAAAAGTGCCTCGAGCGACCGCGGGCTCCACTTCACCCGGAAGGTGTTGCCCCTGAGCGGCGGGGCGAAGGGGCCGTCATCCAAGTTCTCGCCGTGGCATGACGCGCAGTGCTGCGTGTAGGCGGCGAATCCCGCATCGGCCTGCTCGGTGGTGTAGGTGGCGGGCTCGCGCTGGATCCGGCCCTGGGCCGCCTGCGCGATCGCGCCGTGGCTCACCATCGCTGCCGCGCCAAGCCAGAGGCCGAAGACGCGCAGGCCGGGAGTGGTCGCGCGACACATTCGGGTTCGTGGAGAAACGGCTGTCATGATCGCCTCGCTCAAGTCTGCCGGACTCACCGCAGGGGTCGATTGTCTAGGAGCCCGTGGCTCCCGGGCATCCTACCGCGCCTCGCGCGACACTGCCGCGATAATCGGGCGCTCATAGAAACGGCCCCCGCCCGGGCGAGGGCGACGCGCGTATAATCGCGACCGGAGACACCGTGCCCCTGACCCTCGGCGAAGCGATTGGCACCGAACCGGCCTGGCTGCAGGCCTGGGTGTTTCTCCTCGGCTTCGTCCACCTCGCGGCCCTGGTCTTCGCGGTCGGTCGCACCGGAGGGCGGTGGATCGTGCGACCGGAGCCGTTCGCCGTGATCGTGAGCTTCGTCGCCGCCGGCATCGCGATGGGGTGGCTCTACGAGCAGGTCGGCTACGTCCGGATGCTCGGCCTCGCCCACGTGGTCTGCTGGACGCCGGCCTACGCGTGGGTGGTCTCTCGCCGGCATGCGTTGCCCCGCGGGTCGCTGTACGCGAAGTGGGTCTACGCCTACCTGATCATCGCGGGCATCTCGCTCGTCATCGATGTCGTCGACGTGGTTCGGTATCTCGTTGGCGACGGAGCGCTTTTGCATCGCTGGGGCTAGCAACACAACCCTGGCCGCAAGAGGAGGAGCAACGGATGGAGCTCGGGACGTTTTCAATCAGTTTGACGGTGAAGGATCTGCAGGCCTCGAAGGCCTTCTACGAGAAGTTCGGGTTTACGGTGTTCGCGGGAGAGGCCGAGCAGAACTGGCTCATCATGAAGAACGGCGGTCACGCCGTCGGCCTGTTTCAGGGGATGTTCGAGAAGAACATCATGACCTTTAACCCGGGCTGGGACAGCAACGCTGCCACACTCGACAGCTTCACCGACGTGCGCGATCTCCAGCGCGCGCTGAAAGCGCAAGGCGTGGAGCTACAGACAGAGGCGGACGAGAACACCACGGGCCCCGCCAGCTTTACGGCGCTCGACCCGGACGGCAACACGATTCTCTTCGATCAACACGTCTGACCGCGCCGTTGGTCGACGTGTCTTCGCGCGTCGACTACTGCTGGGCCGCTGCCGCGCGCTCATCGTCACGCGCGCCGCGCAGGATATTCAGCAACCCGTAGTTCCCCTCGTGACACGCGTACTCGAAGATCGGCACCGGCGACTTGCGCATCGGAATCGCCGCCGTGAACGGTCGGGTGAACGTCGTCGGGTCCTCGACGGTGAACTCGTAGCGCAGCACGCCGGCGTTGACGCGCGTCAGCCGCTCCGTCAGACGTAGGTGCTCGCCGGTGCCCATGGCCACCATCGCATTGGGCGTGAAGCTCGACGTCTGGCCGTTGAAATTCGTGCTCTCGATGACCAGCGTGTCGCCCTCCCAATGCCCGCGGGCATCACCATTCCATTGCACCACGTCGACCGGCAGGTGCGGGCGCCCGTCAAGGGGAATGATGCGCGGGTCGTGCACCATCTCGTTGAGAATGACCACGTGGTCGGGGGTCTGGAACAGTTGCACGTTCTGGTTATAGCCGCCGGGCGTCAAGGGCGGTCCGTGTGCGAACCCCAGAAGGCATCGCTCGGCGAGGCCGCGATCCTCCGGCGCATCCACGCCGCTCCCGCCGGCGCGATACCGAACGGGGCCGACTCCCGGGACATCCTCAGATAGGGACCCGACCTGGTGGATGGCCCCCGCGACGAGCGGCGGAAGCTTGCCGTCCGGCGGGTCCACGATCAGCGATGTGCGGCGGTCGTCCACCACACCCGGCGTATCCACCCAGAACACGTTGTAGCCGCCCGGGTCACCCTCCGGCGGTGGCCGGTCGACCAGGAACTCGTTCGCCCGCGCCTTCTGCGCCGCCGCTTCCTCGGCCGTCAGCTCGGTCTGCCCCTCTAGCTCGTCCGGTCGCTCCAGCGGCGTCGTCGTGCGGAAGTCCCACACGCCGCCCAGGTCGGGCGCACCCCACGATGTCCGGGGCGTGTCGCCCGCGTCGGTCGACTGCGCCGCCGCATCCACGGGCGCAAGCGCGACGACCGCGATTCCTGCCAACGCCGTCACGAAAAGTCGATGCCTCATGTGAGTTTCTCCTCCTACTGCTGGGCCGCGGCCTGCTCTTCCTCCCGCGCACCGCGCAGGATGTTCAGCAAGCCGTAGTTCCCCTCGTGACACGCGTACTCGAAGATCGGGGCCGCCGATTTGCGCAGTGGGATCGCGGCCGTGAACGGCCGGGTGAACGTGGTCGGGTCATGCACGGTGAACTCGTAGCGCAGCACGTCGGCATTGACCCGCGTCAGACGCTCGATCAAGCGGAGGTTGTCGCCGGTGCCCATCGCCGCCAGGGCGTTGGGCGTAAAGCTCGCCGTCTTGTCGGTGAAGTTCGTGCTTTCGATCACGAGGGTGTCGCCATCCCAGTGGCCTCGCGCGTCGCCGTTCCACTGCCGTACATCGTCGGAGAGATGCTCGCGCCCGTCCAGCGGGACAATGCGCGGGTCGTGCACCATCTCGTTGAGAATGACCACGTGGTCGGGTGTCTGGAACACCTGTACGTTCTGGTTGTAACCGCCTGGGGTGAGTGGCGGCCCGTTCGCGAATCCCAGCAGGCACCGCTCGGCGAGGCCCCGATCCTCTGGTCCGTCCACGCCGCTCCCGCCCGCGCGATAGCGAATGGGCAGGGGGCCCGGCACGTCCTCGGCCAGCGAGCCGACCTGGTTCACCGCGTTCGGCGTGAGCGGCGGGAGCTTCCCGTCGGGTGGGTCCACGATCAGCGACGTGCGCCGATCGTCGACCAGTCCCGGGGTGTCGAACCAAAACACGTTGTACGCGCCCGGGTCACCCTCCGGCGGTGGCCGGTCGACCAGGAACTCGCTCGCCCGCGCTTTCTGCGCCGCCGCTTCCTCCGCCGTCAGCTCGGACTTACCCGCGAGCTCGTCCGGTCGTTCGAGCGGCGTGGTCGTGCGGAAGTCCCATACGCCGCCCAAGTCGGGCGCACCCCACGACGTCCGGGGCGTTTGACCCGCGTCTGTCGATTGGCCGGCGACGGCGCGTGATGCCAGTCCCGCGACCGCCAACACCGCCAGCAACGTAACCAGGTTTCTACGGTTCATGTGATGTTCCTTCTTACCGCTGCGTTGCCGCCGCCCGCTCGTCCTCGCGCGCGCCGCGCAGGATGTTCAGCAAGCCGTAGTTCCCCTCATGACACGCGTACTCGAAGATCGGGGCGTCCGATTTGCGCAGTGGAATGGCGGCCGTGAACGGCCGGGTGAACGTGGTCGGGTCGTGGACCGTGAACTCGTAGCGCAGCACGTCGGCGTTGACCCGCGTCAGACGCTCGATCAAGCGGAGGTTGTTACCGATGCCCAGCGCCGTGAAGCCGTTGATGAAGCTTGCCGTCTTGTCGGTGAAGTTCGTGCTCTCGATGACGAGGGTGTCGCCGTCCCAGTGCCCCCGCGCGTCGCCGTTCCACTGCCGCAGGTCGTCCGACAGGTGCGGGCGTCCGTCCAGCGGGATGATGCGTGGATCGTGCACCATCTCGTTGAGAACCACCACGTGGTCGGCGGTCTGAAACACCTGGACGTTCTGGTTGTAGCCGCCGGGAGTCAACGGCGGCCCGTTCGCGAACCCCAACAGGCATCGTTCGGCCAGGCCGCGATCCTCGTGGCCGTCGACGCCGCTCCCGCCCACTCGATAGCGAAGAGGCAGGGGCGCCGGCAAATCCTCGGAGAGCGACGCGACCTGGCTCACCGCGTTCGGCGTGAGCGGCGGGAGCTTCCCGTCCGGCGGGTCCACGATCAACGACGTCCGGCGGTCGTCGATCAGCCCCTGCGTGTCGAACCAGAATGCGTTGTATCCGCCCGGGTCACCCTCCGGCGGGGGGCTGTCGAGGGCGGCGGCCAGAAACTCGGCGGCGCGCGCCTTCTGGGCCGCCGCTTCCTCCGCCGTCAGCTCGGTCTTCCCGGCCAGCTCGTCCGGACGCTCCAGCGGGACGGTCGTGCGGAAGTCCCACACACCGCCCAGATCCGGCGCACCCCACGACGTCCGGGGCGTCTCGCCCGCGTCCGTGGACTGTGCCTCGGCGGCCGGTGATGACACGACCGCGACGGCGGTGACCAGCGCGGTCGCAAGGTGTCGATAGCTCATGGGATGCTCCTCCTCGGACTCTTACGGATGGGAACACTAAGCATATGATGGACCGGCAGATCGTGCGCAACACGCGTGTGGAAAGAGGGGTCCTGTTCATGCAGCGACTGGCGATGGTCGTGACGGTGCTGGCGCTCGTGCTCGTTCGACCGGTGGCCGGACAGGCGCCATCCGCCGAGGCTGAAGGCACGGCTCCTTCGTTCTCGCCCGTGACCTGGGAGCGTCTCGTGAACGCCGCCGCCGAGCCCCACAACTGGCTCATGTACTCGGGGACCTTCGACAGCCAGCGCTACAGCGGACTCGACCAGGTCCATAGCCGCAACGTGGGCCAGCTCGAGCTCAAATGGGCCCACCAGCTGTCGGCGATCGATCGGGCCGAGACGACGCCGCTCGTCGTGGACGGCGTCATGTTCGTTACCGAGGCGCCGAGCAACGTCGTCGCGCTTGACGCGGCTACCGGGCGGTCGTACTGGCGGTACGAGCACGAGCTGCCGGACGACCTCCGGATCTGCTGCGGCCGTAACAACCGGGGCGTCGCGATCCTCGGCGACACGCTATACATGAGCACGCTGGACGCACACCTTGTGGCGATCGACGCGAGGACCGGCAACCCCGTCTGGAACCGAGAGGTCGCGGACCATCGCGGCGGCTACAGCAAGACGGCGGCGCCGCTCATCGTCAAGGATCGGGTCGTCACTGGCATCGCGGGCGGTGAGTTCGGCGTCCGCGGCTTCCTCGACTCGTATCAGGCCGAGACCGGCGACCGCGTGTGGCGGACCTACACCATTCCGGGGCCCGATCATCCCGACAACCGCAGCTGGTCGGGTGACTCGTGGCGCACCGGCGGCTCGCCGACCTGGATCACCGGCTCGTACGATCCGGATCTCGATCTCGTCTACTGGGGGACGGGGAACCCCGGCCCCGACTACAACGGGGACGTCCGGCTGGGCGACAACCTGTACGCCGATTCTGCACTGGCGCTCGACGGCGAGACCGGTGAGATGGCGTGGTATTTCCAGTTCACGCCGCATGACGTGCATGACTGGGATGCGATCCAGGTGCCGATCCTCGCGGACCTCGACGTCGCGGGCGAACGGCGCAAGGTGATGATGTGGGCGAACCGCAACGCGTTCTACTACACGATCGATCGCGAAACCGGCGAGTATCTGGTCGGCAAACCGTTCGCGCGCCAGACCTGGGCCCAGGGGCTCGATGCCGATGGCCGACCGATCCGCGTGCCCGGCATGTTTCCGAGCGTCGACGGCACGGTGGTCTCGCCGCCCGCGGCCGGCGCCACCAACTGGATGTCGCCGGCCTACAGCCCGCGGACGGGGTTGTTCTACGTGATGGCGTACGACGGCGAGGCGGAGTTCTTCATCCGCGATGATGAGTACGTCGAAGGCGACCGCTTCATCGGCGGCGGCCAGACGCGCCCATTGCCGAGCGACGAGTACACCAGCGCGGTGCGGGCCATCGATCCGCGGACCGGTGATCGGCGCTGGGAATACCGGGTCCAGCCCCAGACGTGGGCCGGGCTGTTGACGACCGCCGGTGACCTCGTCTTCGGCGGCAGTGTCGACGGCTACTTCTACGCGCTCGATGCGGTCAGCGGCCGCGAGCTGTGGCACATCTCCGTCGGGGCCCAGGTGCGCGCGGGGCCGATGACCTACGCGGTCGATGGCGAGCAATACGTCACGATCGCGGCCGGCAACGTCATCTACACCTTCGGTCTCCCGTCCGGTGAGCGGTAGCTGGGATTCTGGGCCGGCGCCGTGACGCCGCGAACGACGGCCGGGGCATCCTGTCGGCGCCGGAACGTATACTGAGGTCACGCTACAGCCGAGTCGGACTCGGCTCGGAGCCATTCCTGGAGGTCCGGATGAGAACTCGATCCATCGTCGCGTCGATGACGCTCGCAGTCGTGATGTTGGTGCCGCTCGCGGCCGCGGGTCAGGGTTCGACCGCCGTCGCCGCCGCGACAGCCTCCGATACGTCGTGGGGCGACCCGGATCTGCAAGGCGTCTGGGACTTCCGCACGATCACCCCACTGGAACGACCCGACGACCTCGCGGACAAGGCGGTCCTGACGGCAGAAGAAGCCGCGGCATACGAAGCACGCTCGCTGGCGGCGCAGGACAAGGATCTCCGCGCTACCGACGGGATCAGCGCCGAGCGCGACGTCGCCAACGCCTACAACCAGTTCTGGTGGGACTATGGCGACAAGCTGACCGAGGATCGTCGGACGTCACTGGTCGTGGATCCGCCCGATGGGAAGATACCCAGGAGCCAGGCGGCGCGCGATCGATTCGCCGCGCTGCTCGCCGGCGCGTTCGGGAACGCCATTCCCGCCGGTCCGGAGGATCGGCCCATCTGGGAGCGCTGCATCCTCGGGTTCAATTCGGGACCGCCGATGCTGCCGAGCGCGTACAACAACAACGTCCACATCTTGCAAACGCCCGACACCGTCGTGATCCTCAACGAGATGGTGCACAACGCTCGGATCGTTCCGCTGGACGGACGTCCGCATGTCGCGGACGACGTCCGGCTGTGGACCGGTGACGCGCGAGGACATTGGGACGGCGAGACGCTGGTCGTCGAGACGACCAATTTCCTTCGTGAAACCGGTTTCACCGGAGCCGGTGCGGGTCTGCGGCTCGTCGAGCGCTTCGCACGTGTCGACGAGGACACGCTCCGCTACGAGTTCACCGTGCACGATCCCGAGAACTTCGACCGCCCCTGGACCGCGGCGATTCCGATGACGAAGACGTCGAGTCCCATGTTCGAGTACGCGTGCCACGAGGGGAACTACGGCATGACGAATCTTCTGGCCGGCGCGCGCGTCGAAGAGAAGGCCGAAGCCCCGAAGTAGGGGCATGCTTCGCATGCCGCGTGACGCGCGAGCTCTTTCGGTCGCCGCCGGCCTCGTTCTCTCCGCCGCCCTTGCCGGCTGCGGAGGAGACGCGCCTCCACTCGCTTCTGAGGACGCGCCGTCATCGTCCCCCGGTGAGGGTCGTGGCATCGGGGTCGCCGTTCCGCGGCACGAACGGGCTACTGTTCGGACCAGATGGCAAGCTCTACGTTGCCAGCGTCGTGACCCCGGTCATCGCGGTCTTCGACCCGGAGACCGGCGTGATCGAGGAACGCCTCGGCCCAGAGCAAGGGGTGAAGGGTCCCGACGACCTCGCGTTCGGTCCCGACGGCTCGCTCTACTGGACCGACATCCTCTACGGCGAGGTGGGACGCAGGACGCCCGATGGCGCCAGCGAGGTGATCGCCACTCTGGGGCCGGGACCGAATCCCATCACCTTCTCCGATGACGGTCGCCTCTTCGTGTCGCAATGCTTCCTCGACGACCGCCTCTGGGAGCTGGATCCAGACGGAGCAGCGGAGCCACGTCTCGTCAACGGCGAGCTAGGGCCCGGGTGCGGCCTCAACGGGATGGACTGGGGTCCCGACGGCTACCTCTACGGCCCGCGCTGGTTTCGCGGCGAGGTCGCGCGCATCGACGTCGACACCGGCGAGGTCGAGTCGGTGGCCAGCGGCTTCGGTGTCCCGGCCGCCGTGAAGTTCGATTCCACCGGAACGCTCCATGTGCTCGACACACTCGCCGGGGAGATCGTCCGCGTCACCGATGGCGCAAAGCAGGTCGTCGGGCGCGTGCAGCCGTCGTCCGCGGACAACCTGGCGTTCTCCGATGACGATCGGCTCTTCGTGTCGAGCTTCGCCGACGGCTTCGTCGTCGAGGTGCTGGATCCGGACACCAACCGGACGCTGAGCCCCGGCGGGATCATCATGCCGGGCGGTGTGGCGCTCGGTGAGTTCGGCGGGACGGAGCGCCTCTGGCTCGCCGATTTCTTCTCGCTTCGCGCGCTCGATCCCGCCACCGGCGCCGAGCTCGATGCCGAGCGCGACGTCCTCGGTGTCTCAGAGATCGGGTCGGTCATCACGGTGCATCCCCACGAGGACACGCTGATCCTGACCACCTGGTTCGACAACCAGGTCAAGATCTGGAATCCCGCCGAGCGTGCCATCGAGGGTCGCTTCGAAGGCTTCACCGCCCCGCTCGACGCGCTGGCTTACGGCGACGGCATTGCGGTCGCGGAGCTCGGCTCGGCAAGCGTGCTCCACTTCGACCCGGAGTCTCCCGACGAGCGCTCGACCATCGCCACGGATCTCGGCGCTCCCACCGGGCTCGCCACCGTCGGCGGGGACCTCTACGTCACCGATCGGGCCGGTGGTCGTCTCCTACAGATCGGGGCGGCCGGCGAGCCACTCGACGCGCCGCGTCTGGTGGCCGACGGGCTCGAGGGCCCCGAGGGGATCGACATCGGGCCCGACGGCCGCATCTATCTGGTCGAGGCCGACGCCGCACGCGTCATCACCATCGAGCCCGACAGCGGTGCAGCGACCGTGCTTGCGGAGGGGCTGGAGATCCACGCCCCTGCCCAGGCCAACTTCCCCGAGTCGTGGATCTTCAACGGTATCGCGGCCGGCGAGGGCAAGGTCTACGTGAGCGGGGACCGCGCCAACGTGGTGTACGAGATCGTCGTTCCCGGCTTGTGAGCGTATCGACCCGGTAGCGCACCCGTTCGCTGGGCCTCGCCCTCGGACCCCGGAACGTTGAGGCGCGCCGGCTCGTATCCCCCTCGGGGAGAGCTAGCAGCCCGTGGTGAAAGTCCCACTGCATTCGACCGGCGATGCATCGCGCCTGGCTGCGTTGCTCATCGGTCAAATACTCCCGGTATTCTCCCTCTTCGCGCTTTGCCAGCCGCGCGCCTCACCGCTCTCGGTGCGACGCGGCACTTTCACCACGGGCTGCTAGACGAGCGATGCGTATTTTTCTCAAGGATCTGCGCCACGGTGTCCGCCTCCTGGCGACGTCGCCGTCATACGCCGGCATCGTCGTGCTGACGCTGACGCTCGCCATCGGCGCCAACACGCTCATCTTCAGCATCGCGAGCTTCCTCCTCCTCCGCCCGTTGCCGTTCGCGGACCCCGACACGATCGCCTTCGTCTACAGCCTCGACCCGCAGCGGGGCAGCGACCGGGGCGATATCTCGTTGCCCGATTTCCTTGATTTTCGTGATCAGAGCACGTCGTTCGAGCAGCTCGGGGCGGTCGCCGACACGAGCTACAACCTGACCAGCGTCGATGAGCCGATGCGGGTGACTGGCCGGACGGTCACCTCCAACATTCTGCCGTTGTGGGGCTTCACGCCGATTGTCGGTCGGACGTTCCTCGAGGGCGAAGATGCGCCGGCGGCCGCCCCGGTGGTGGTCCTCAGCCACGGATTCTGGGTCCGTGAGCTCGACTCCTCGCCCGAGATCATCGGGTCGACGATCGGGCTCGACGGCGTGATGCACACGGTTGTCGGCGTCCTCGACCCGGAGGTCGAGATCGGTCAGATCGCGCTCGTCGACGTCTGGACCCCCCTCGTGATCGATCTCGGGCAGGCGCGGCGCGACGACCGCACACTGGAGGTGGCCGCCCGGCTGAAGCCAGGCGTGACCGTGGAGCAGGCGGCGGCAGATCTCGAGATGATCGCGAGCCGTCTCGAGGACGCCCATCCGGTGACCAACGCGGGCTGGGGCGCACGCGTCGCGTCGTTCCGGGAGGGCATCACCGGTCCGAATACCTGGCTCGTGCTGGCGCTGCTGGGGCTGGTCGTCACGTTCGTCCTCCTCATCGCGTGCGCCAATGTCGCCAACTTGATGCTCGCCAGGGTCACCGCGCGCCGGAAGGAAATGGCGCTTCGCGTCGCCCTGGGCGCCGGCCGCGGCCAGCTGATTCGACAGATGCTCACCGAGAGCCTGTTGCTCGGGTTGCTTGCCGGTGGCGCGGGGCTCGGCGTGGCCCTCATCGGACTCGACGTGATCAGGGCGTTCGCCTTCGAGCAGGTGTTCCACCAGATCGTGGTGGATCACCGCGTGCTGCTGTTCACGGCATCGCTTGCGCTCATTACGCCGTTCCTGTGCAGCCTCGCGCCGGCGCTGCAGTCGTCGCGGGTCGATCTGAACGAGACGCTCAAGGAGGGGACCGGGCGGTCGGCGGGCGGGCGTCGCGGCCGGCGAGGGCGCAACGCGCTCGTTGTCTCCCAGGTGGCGCTCGCGGTCAGTATGCTCATCGTGGCCGGTCTCGCTACCCGTACGGCCATCGCCCTCCAGCAGATCGACCTCGGCATCGACACGAGCAACGTCCTGACGCTTCAGATCGACTTGCCCGAGCGGGTGTATCCGACCGACACCCAGGCGGTCGACGTCTATCGGAACGCCGTCGCGGCCATCGAGCGGCTGCCTGGTGTCACGGCCGCCGCCACGGTCGACCGGCTTCCCGTGTTCGGGGGAGACCGGACGATGCTGGTGACGATCCAGGGCCAGCCGATCCCCACGCCGGACGACCAGCCATGGGCGGTGACCGCGACGGCGAGCCGAGCCTATCCGCAAGTGATGAAGATTCCGGTCGTCCGGGGGCGCGGATTCTCATCCGCCGATCTTGCCGAGACCGTGCCGGTGGCGCTCATCAGCGAGGAGATGGTGAGCCGCTACTGGCCAGACAAGGTGGACCCGCTGGGACAGCGCGTCAAGCTGGGCGAACCGAACGCGGAAGGCCCCTGGCGGGAAATCGTCGGCGTCGTCGGCGACGTCAGCGGTGGCGACCCTACGAACCCGCCACCGCCCAGGCTCTACGTGCCGCCCTCCCAGCAACCCGGGCGCTCCATGATGCTCGTGGTCCGCACGGACGGCGACCCCGCCGGCTTGGTCGAACCGATGAGGGGCGAGATCCGCCGGCTGGACAGCGGGCTCCCCGTATACGACGTTCGCACGCTGGAGCAGATGCTGCATGAAGCCCTGGCGACCGACCGGATTCTGATTGGTATGTTCGTTGCGTTCGCGCTCGTCGGCCTGCTCCTTGCCTCCTCTGGTCTCTATGGCGTGCTCTCCTACTCCGTGAGCCAGCGGACACAGGAGATCGGTATCCGACTCGCGCTTGGCGCCGGCCGCGGCCGCGTGCTCCGGATGGTCGTACTGCAAGGTGTGGCGCTCGCCGGCACCGGCGCGTTGATTGGCCTCGCCGGCGGCCTCCTGCTCGGGCAGGCCATCGCCGGCACGCTCTACCAGGTCGGCGCGACTGATCCACTCACCTATGGCGCCGTCGCGCTCGGGCTCGCAGCGGTGGCGCTTGTCGCGAGCTATCTGCCGGCGCGTCGGGCCACCAGAGTCGACCCGCTCACCGCACTCCGCGTCGAGTAGAGCCGGCACACGCCTTGCGTGGGAACGGTGGTAGGATGCCGGTCTCCCTGACGAACGTTGCGTCCAGTCGAGACCGACCGGCGATCTGGCGATCCGATGGGTGACGACGAAATGGATCCCAGCTTCAGAAACCTCGATCATCGAGTCGGCGGGATCGAGCAGATTCTGCCGACCCTAGCGACCAAGAAGGACCTGCGACGCGCGATCGCCGAGGCGGTCGAGCCGTTGGCGACCAAGGCGGATTTGCGAGAGGCCAAGGCGGAACTGCGCGCGGCCATCGCTGAGGCGGTCAGGCCGCTGGCGACCAAGGCGGAGCTGCGAGAGGCCAGGGCGGAGCTGCACACGGCCATCGCCGCGGCGGTGGAGCCGCTCGCCACGAAGACCGAGCTGCGCGACGCGATCACCGAGTCCGAGCAGCGGATACGCACGCACTTCGACGTCATGACCGAGAGCTTGCGCGACGACATCCAGCTGATTGCTACCGGCCTGGCGACACTCTCGCAGCGTGGACACTGACGTTCGCCGACCCGTCATTGAAACGGCGCGGGTACTCAGTGGGAGAGTCAGCGTCGCGTCCGGACGGCTTCGTACACCCCAACGTCGTCCCGTACGTTCACCGCGCGTGCTCGGCGGCTGACGCGCAGCGCGACGTATAATCCGGCCCTCGATGGCTCTGGCACCAGGCGCACGGCTCGGCCCGTACCAGGTCGTCTCGATGCTCGGGCGCGGCGGGATGGGCGTCGTCTACCGCGCCCGCGATCCTCGTCTCGACCGGTCGGTGGCGATCAAGGTGCTGCCGCCGGAGCTGACCCGCGACGCTCCCGCGAAGCATCGGTTCCTGCAGGAGGCGAAGGCCGCCTCGGCGCTGGATCATCCCAACATCTGCAACATCCACGAGATCAACGAGACGGAGGAAGGCGAGCTCTACCTCGTGATGGCCCACTACGAGGGCGAGACGCTGAAGGAGCGGATCGCGCGCGGCGCGCTGGCCGCCGCTGAAGCCCTCGACATCGCGACACAGGTGGGCCGGGGCCTCGCCGAGGCGCACGCGGCTGGCATCGTGCATCGCGATATCAAGCCGGCCAACCTGTTGATCTCCAAGAGTGGCGCGATCAAGATTCTCGACTTCGGTCTGGCGAAGCTGGCGGGCTCGGAGGGCGTCACGGTGACGGGTACGACGGTCGGGACGGTGTCCTACATGTCACCCGAGCAGACGCGCGGCGAGGAGGTCGATAATCGGTCCGACGTCTGGGCGCTCGGTGTGGTGCTCTACGAGATGCTGACGGGGGAGCAGCCGTTCCGCGGCGACAACCTGCTGTCGATCTCGAATGCCATTCGAGAGCAACAGCCGCCACCGCTCCGAGACGAAGCATCGGTGGTCGATGGCGTCGTGCGCCGGGCGCTTGAGAAACGCCAGCACGAGCGCTATCAGGGTGTGTCGGAGCTGCTGGACGACCTGGGCCAGGCGTCTCGTGAGGTGACGTCGTCGGCGAACGTTGCGGCCGAGGGCGACATGCCCTCCATCGCGGTCCTTCCGTTCGACAACATGAGCGCCGACCCCGAGCAGCGTTACTTCTGCGAGGGGATGGCCGAGGAGATCATCAACGCCTTGACGGCGCTCGAGGGGCTGCACGTCCCGTCCCGCACGTCGGCGTTCCAAGCGAAGGCGAAGGACCTCGCGATCGGCGAGATCGGCAGCCGTCTTGGCGTCGGGACCGTCCTGGAGGGGAGCGTCCGGAAAGCGGGGAACCGACTGCGGGTGACGGCGCAGCTCATCAACGTGAGCGACGGCTACCACCTCTGGTCTGAGCGCTACGACCGGGAGCTGAACGACGTGTTCGCGGTGCAGGATGAGATCGCCCGCTCCGTCGTCGGACAGCTCAGGGTGAAGCTGCTCGGCGAAACGGACGCGCCACTCGTCGCGCGACCCACTGACAACCTCGAGGCGTATGACAGCTACACGATGGGGCGGCACTATCGCTTCGTGCGCTACGACGCGGGGAAGGCGCGGGAGTGCTTCGCGCGCGCGGTCGAGCTCGACCCGTCCTATGCCGCGGCCCACGCCGGGCTCGCGGATGCGGCGACGATGCAGGCCTTCCTCGCGCTGACGTCTTCACGGGAGGCCTCGGCCGCGGCACGGCCCGCGGCTACGCGCGCGTTGAGCCTCGATGACGGGCTGTCAGAGGCGCACGACGCGACGGCGCGAGTCCGGTTCTGGTTCGACTGGGACTGGGCCGGCGCCGAGCGGGAGTTCCGGCGGGCGCTGGAGTTGAACCCGGCGAATGCGGAAACCCATTGTGGCTACGCGATCTGCCTGGTCTTCCTTCTGCGGCCAGACGACGCGCTCGCCCAGTTACGCCGGGCGCAGGACGTCGATCCGCTGTCCCCGTATGCGGCGGCGCTTACGGGACTCAGCCACTGCGTGGCCGGTCGATACGACGAGGCGATCGCCGCCTGTCGCCACGCCCTCGAGCTCGCACCGAACTTCCCGCTCGCGTTGTGGTATCTCGTCAACGTCCACTTGTTGATGGCGCGGCCGGAGGAAGCGCTGGCGATCGCACGCAGCGTTCCGGAGCCGATCGCACGGATGCCGTATCACCTGATGCTGCTTGGGCAAGCGCTCGGGGCGTCGGGCAACGTTGGCGACGTCAGGCGGCTCCTACGGACCTCGGTGAGCGCAGCCCGATCGAGTACGTGTCCCCGGCTGTCTTTGCCCAGCTGCACATGGCCATCGGCGAACTCGATCGCGCCTTCGAATACCTGGAGCGATGCTTCGCGGACCGCGATCCGATCCTGGGCGCCCTACAGGTGGACCTTTTTAGCACGGACGACTTCCGGGCGGATCCTCGTTTCCATGACCTCCTCCGTCGGATCGGCTTCCCGAAGCCGCCGGGCAGATAGGCGCCGCGAGACGGGTTCATGCAAGGCATAGTTTCTATATCGGATGGAGCTCGAATTCGACGAGACCACGTCATCGACCAACACAGAGAAACACGGAATCGACTTCGTCGACGCTCAAGCTGTTTGGAACGATCCGGATCGTCTCGAAGTTGCGGCTCGAAGCATCGACGAGCCTCGATGGCAGGTGCTCGGCAGGATCGGCCACACGGTGTGGTCAGCGTTCGTGACATATCGACATGAAACAATCCGCATCATCTCGGTCAGGCGGGCGCGGCCCGAAGAAGAAGCGCGCTACGTCGCGAGGTCAGCGTAGCCCGACCACCGGGGCTCGGCTCGACGCGCTACATGACGCCGGGGTCGACATGACCTCGCATCTCGACCTGACTTCTGCCAGACGCCCTGGTCGCGAAACCCGCCGTGTCAACGTCGACTTCCCCGTGGATCTCCTGAGCGAGATCGACCGCGAAGCGAGGAGACTCGGCGTCACGCGGCAGGCGTTCATCAAGCTGCGTCTGGCGGATTCGCTCCCGACGCGCTGACCCTGCAGTTCAGTTGCCGCCCGCGAGCGCCTTCACCAGCCGATAGAGAAATTCCTGTCCTTCGTAGAAGTGATCGATCCGGATCCGCTCGTCCTGGCCGTGGGCGCGCACGTCATCTGCGTCACCGAAGATGCCGCTGACCCCATAGACCGGGATGCCCTCCCTGCGTAGATAGAGGCCATCGGTGGCGCCGGTGGACATCACGGGCTGGACCGGCACACTCGGCCACATCTCCTCGGTGATCCGCGCGATCGGCCCGAGCACGTCGTCGGTCAGTGGCGACGGAGGGCTCGGCGTCGCGGTGCCGCGCGCGGTCACCGTCACGTCGTACGGCGCCGCGAGCGCTTCGAGCTTGGCCAGGACGTCGGCCGGGTCGTGATCGGGCAGGAGGCGGCAGTTCACGTTCGCGCGCGCCGTCTGTGGCAGCGCGTTCTGCGCGTGCCCACCCTCGAGCAGGGTCGCCACGCAGGTAGTCCGGAGCTGTGCGTTGTACCGGGCGCGCTCCGAGAGCGTCGCCGCAGCGTCGGCGTCGCGCGGGTCGGTCACGATGAGGCGCATGGCGTCGCCTATCGTCCCGCCGACGCGGTCGGCCGTGCCGGCGAAGAACGCCTCGGTGACCTCGTTCAGCATCACCGGAAAATCGTGCGTCTGCACCGCGAGCAGCGACTGCGACAGGTCGTAGATGGCGTTCTTCTTCTCCGGCAGCGACGAGTGCCCGCCGGGATTCGTGGCGGTGAAGTAAAAGGACTGGAACTTCTTCTCCGCGGCCTGGACGTTGTTCGAGATTCGGCGGCCGTCGCGCTCCATCCCGCCGCCCCCTTCGTTCAGGGCGAACGCCGCGTCGATCAGCTCGCGATGTTCGTCCAGCAGGAACTGCACGCCGTTCCGCGGCCCGCCCTCCTCGTCAGCGGTCAGCGCGACGATGATGTCGCGGTCGGGGACGAACCCTTCGCGTCGCATCCGGATGAGGTTCGCCGTATAGATCGCCGCCTCGTCCTTGTCGTCCGTTACGCCCCGGCCGTAGTAGTAGCCGTCGCGCTCGGTCAGCTCGAACGGGTCGAGGTCGACGCTCCAGTCCTCCGCCAGCGCCTCGACCACGTCGATGTGCGCCAGCAGCAGGATCGGCTTCCGGTTCGGGTTGCGGCCACGGTAGCGGGCGACGAGGTTGCCCTTGGTCGGTGCGTCGGCCGGCACCACCACACGAACGTCCTCAGGCGGGAAGCCGGCGTCGAGGAGCCGCCGCCGAAGCGCCCCAGCCGCAATGGTGTTGTCGCCGCGGTCGCTGTTGGTGGTGTTGATCTCGATCAGCTCGGCGAGGATTGCACGGGCCCGCTGCATGTCTTCGGCAGGCGAGGTGTGCTGCCCGGCAACTCCGGCCCCGCCGCCAAACAGCAGGGCGGCGGTCCAGGCCGACACGACGCGACGGGCCCTCTTCACGGGCTGCCTCTTGTCATTGTCATTGCGCCAGTGCTCCCGTCGGTGATTATGCCACCGGACCGCGAACCACCCGGATGCCGGGAGGGAACCCTGATCGCCCTGTGTCCGTCATCATGGTAGGCCGACGGTGTGCCAGCAGGGGGATCATGGCGGTCCAGCAGAGCTTCGACGACGTGAGGCGCGACGTGCGAGACGGGTTCCGCACGCTGATCAAGCGGCCGGCGTTCACGGCGGTGGCTGTCCTGTCGCTGGCGCTCGGCATCGGGGCGAATACGGCCATCTTCAGCCTCGTTAACGCCATCATCCTCCGAGAGTCGCCGGTGGACCGCGCCGAGGATGTGGTCAACCTCTACCTCCACCAGGCGTCGTTCGCCTACAGCACGTTCTCCTATCCGGACTACGAGGACCTGCGCGATGGCACGACGGAGGTCTTCAGCCAAGTCGGCGGTTCGCAGTTCGTGCCGGTGCAGATCGACCAGAACGAAACCGTGGCCGGGGTGATGGCCGAAGCGGTGACCGGGAATTACTTCCCGATGCTCGGCATCGACGCCGCGGTCGGGCGGACGCTCATTCCAAGCGACGACGTCGCCCGCGGCGGCCACCCGGTCTTGATGCTCGACCACAGCTACTGGCAGAGCGCGTTCGGCGGCGACCCTGACGTCGTCGGCAAAGAAATGCGTGTTGCCGGGCGGACGTACACGGTCGTCGGCGTCGTGCCACCGAGCTTCACGGGCACCATGAGCGGCCTGACGCCCGCGTTCTACGTGCCGTTCATGATGGTGGACGAGCTCCAGGGCTCGGGCGTCATCGACGAGCGCGGCAACCACGGCATGTTCGTGAAGGCGCGCCTGCGGCCTGGAGCAACGCTGCCTCAGGCGGAGGCGGCCATGGGCGCGGTGGCGACCCAGCTGACGGCCGACCGCATCGAGAACTGGGATCCCGCCGGGCAGTTCGTGGCGCTCCGGCTCAGCGACGTCCTGCTCTTTCCGCCGATCGACGTGTTTATCCGAGGCGCGGCATGGCTCCTGATGGTGGTCGTCGGGCTGGTGCTGCTCCTGGCGTGCACCAATCTGGCGAGCTTCCTGCTGGCGCGCGCGCTCGACCGGCGCAAGGACATCGCGGTGCGTCTGGCGCTCGGTGCCTCGCGGGCTTCGCTCGTCCGCCGGCTGCTGACCGAGACGACGCTGCTGAGCCTGGTCGCGGGCGGCGTCGGCATCGTGATCGCCGTCGGACTCCTCAACATCCTGATGAACGCGGACTTTCCGCTGCCCTTGGGGATGCAGCTCACTTACGACCTGAGTCTCGACGGGACCGTGCTGGCGTTCACGCTGGGCGTGTCGGTTGTGGCGGGCGCACTCCTCGGCCTGATCCCCGCGCTGCAGAGCACCCGCCCCGATGTCGCCTCGACCCTCAAGAGCGAGACCACCGGCGGCGGGCAGCCCGGGCAATTGCGGTGGCGCAATGCGCTGGTGGTGACGCAGCTGACGGTGTCGCTGGTGCTCCTGGTGGGCGCCGGCCTGTTTCTCCGGAGCTTCCAGCAGGCGCAGCTAGTCGACCCCGGCTTCGGTCGCGAGCCGACTGCCCTCATGACGTTCATGGTGCCGGCCACGAGATTCACACCGGACGAGGGACGGGTCTACACGCGTCGGCTGTTCGACCGGTTTCGAGAGCTCCCCGGTATCGACGCGATAGGGCTCATCGACAATCTCCACCTGACAACGACCAGCACGCAGTCGAGCGACTTCAACGTCGACGGCCACGAGCCGCCGTCGGACCACGGGGCGTTCATCGCCGATCGGGCCGAGGTCGACGTCGGCTTCTTCGACGCGGCCGGGATCCAGATCCTCCGCGGCCGCGGTTTCAACGACGCCGACCTGCCAGACAGCCAGCCGGTCGCGATCATCAGCGACGCGATGGCACGGCGCTTTTGGAAGGACGGCGACGCAGTCGGGAGGCAGTACCGGCGGCGCGGTGACCAGCCTCCGGTGCTGGTCGTCGGCGTGGCGAGCGACGCCAAGGTGCGGACGCTGGGCGAGGCCCCTCGAAACATGATCTATCTCCCGTATTCGCAGGTGTTCGCGCGTTTCCTGACCGTCGTCGCGCGGACGTCGGCCGATCCGGAGCAGACGACCCTTGCGCTGGTGGCTGCCGGTCGCGAGATCGATCCCGATATCCGCATCTGGGAAGCAAAGACAATGGACCAGCATCTGGCGCTGATGCGGCTGCCGCAGCAGCTGTCCGCCTTCGTCCTCTCCGCCTTCGGGGTGCTAGCGCTCGCGTTAGCCGCCATCGGGCTTTACGGCGTGGTCAGCTACGCCGTCGCCCAGCGCACCCGCGAGGTCGGGATCCGAATGGCGCTTGGCGCCGGCGCCGGCGCCGTGGTCCGTCTGATGGCATCCACCGGGTTGCGACTGGTCGCGGTCGGCAGCGCGATCGGTCTGGCCGCCGCCTTCGCGGTCACGCGGTTGCTGGGCGGCCTGTTGTTCGCGGTCGACACGGTGGATCCGCTGACCTTCATCGGCGTGCCTCTCGTCCTGGGCGGGACGGCGCTGGTCGCCGCGCTCCTGCCCGCGCTTCGGGCGAGCCGGATCAACCCCGTGACCGCGCTGCGGAACGAGTGACAGGGGAGCCGACCCCGCGCCGCCGCTTCGCGACCACGCACTGGAGCGTGGTGCGAGCCGCCGGTGGCACACCCTCCGAGGGCTCGGCGCGCGCCCTGGCCACGCTGTGCGCCGAGTATTGGTATCCGCTCTACGCCTACGTGCGCCGGCGCGGTCACGACGCCGACGATGCGCGCGATCTGACGCAGTCGTTCTTCGCCAAGTTGCTCGAGGGCCGCGGCCTGGCGGCGGCGGATCCAGCGCGCGGTCGGTTCAGGACCTTTCTCCTCAGCTCGATGAAGAACTTCCTGGCAGGGGAATGGCGCCGAGAAACGACACTCAAACGGGGCGGCGCGGCGGAGACGCTGTCGATCGATATCGACGGTGCGGAGGAACGCTACGGCGTCGAGGCGACCCATCAGCTCAGTCCCGACGCGATCTACGAACGTCGATGGGCGCTGGGCTTGCTCGACCGAGCGGTGTCCGACCTCCGGTTGCACTACGTGCAGTCCGGCAAAGCCGACCTCTTCGACGCGCTTCGGGGGTATGTCGGCGCCGGGGACGACGCCCTGCCGTATGCGGAGCTGGCCGAGCGCCTTGGTCAGAGCCCGGGTGCGCTCCGGACGGCGGTCTCCCGCCTACGGCGCCGCTGGCGTGACCGTCTCCGCGAGCTGATTGCGGAGACGGTCGAGGACCCGTCCGACGTCGATGACGAGCTTCGGAGCCTGCTCGAGACGCTGGCGCGTACGTCGTCGCCGAGTGTGTAACACTTCCGTCGTGTTCGCGTAGAACCAGGTGACGGGCGGGCGTGCCGCCCCGCGAGCGACGATGACCGAGCCCCCGATTTGCCCGACGTGCAAGACTGAGATTCCCACCGACGCCCCACCGGGCGTCTGCCCCTTCTGCGCGCTCCGCGCGGGGTATCGGCGGGAGCCGACGACGCGGCCAGGGCCTGACGCCTCCCACACGCCGCCCCTCTCGCCGGAGGAGCTGAGCCGGCGGCTGCCGGAGCTCGAGGACTTCAGCCTGATCGGACCGGGCGGCATGGGCACGGTCTACCGCGCTCGCCACCGCACGCTGGAGCGGCCGGTCGCGGTCAAGGTAATCCACGCCCACCTCCTCGAGCGCGAGGGGTTTCGAGAGCGGTTCGCTCGCGAAGCGCGGACGCTGGCACGGCTGGACCATCCGAACATCGTCAAGGTCTATGACTTCGGCGAGCGCGAGCGCCTCTACTATTTGATCATGGAGCTGGTCGATGGCGTTACGCTGCGCCACGCGATCGACGAGGGCGCCATCGAGCCGAAGGAGGCACTGTCGCTCGTGCCTCGGATCTGCGAGGCGCTGCAATACGCGCACGACCAGGGAATCGTCCACCGCGATATTAAGCCCGACAACATCCTGCTCGATCGACAGGGCGCACTGAAGATCGCCGACTTCGGACTGGCGAAACTCGTCGGGACGGCAGCTGAACCCCGCATCACTCGTACGGAGCAAGTGATGGGCACGCCTCACTACATGGCGCCCGAACAGATCGAGGCGCCCGCGCACGTCGACCATCGAGCGGACATCTACGCGCTCGGCGTCGTGTTCTACGAGATGTTGACCGGCGAGCTTCCTGTGGGGCGGTTTCCACGACCCTCGAAGCGCGTGGGAATCGATGTGCGCCTCGATCGGGTTGTGCTGCGCACGTTGGAGAAGCAGCCAAGTCTACGGTATCAGCGTGCTCGCGACTTGAAGACAGAGGTCGAAGCGCTGTCCGACCCGGATCTGCGCCGCTCGCCCGGCGAGGACGACGGCGAGTCGGACGATGATCTGTGGGGATCGGCCTACGTTCGCGCGGGCTGGGACCAGGACGGGTGGCGATCCGAGTGGCACGGGGGCCTGCGCCGTCGCGGTTACGAGTATCGAGCACAGCGGACCCTCTGGGGATTGCCCCTCGTTCATGTCGTCTATGCCGCCAACGGACTGGGGGTCGCCCGGGGCATTCTCGCTATTGGCGATGTCGCCATCGGGGTGGTCGCCCTCGGCGGAATGGCGTTTGGCGGCATTGCCCTGGGCGGCCTGAGCATAGGCTTCATCGGCCTGGGGGGGTTGGCGCTCGGCCTGCTGGTCGCCCTCGGCGGCCTTGCCGCCGGCGGCGTTGCCGCCGGGGGAGGGGCGTTAGGCTTGGCCGCGGTCGGCGGGCGGGCCAGCAGCCTGTGGACACTCTCGGCGACGGATGTCGAGCAGGTCGAGTTCGTTGCGTGGGCGGCGGGGACGCTTGCGTCCGTCGTGGCCGTCGCCGCGGTGCTGATGTGGCTCACCGCGACCGGCGGCCGGGCTCGCGGCAAGACTAGTCGGAAGGCAGGCTGAACGCGAGCAGCTCTCCGGAATAGACGCCGCCGCTGATGGCGACCACGAGGAACTGCCGGCCGTCCAGCATGTAGGTCATCGGCGACCCGCTCTGCGGCGCCGGCATATAGACCGCGCCCACCTCCGTCCCGGTCGCCTTGTCGTACGCGCGCAACATCGCGCCACGGCCGTCCGGGGTCGTGTTGTAGTTCGCCTCACCGGCGATCAGGAGGGTCGAGGTCACCAGGGTCCCGACGCTGCCCGGCCGGCCGGTGCGTGGGAGGTCACGGTCACGGAGCGCCGGGTGATTTCTGACCCGGTCAGGCGTCTCGCCGTGCGCGATCTGCCAGAGGATCTCACCACGGTCCATGTCGATGGCGCTGATCCGTCCGTAGGGCGGTTTCAGGAGCGGCAGCCCCTGGACGCTCAGGTTGACGAGTCTTCGGTCCCCGCGCGGCGCGGAGCCCGCGCTGGCCCCCGTCCGACCGCCGCCGGCCGCCGAACCGGCACCGCCGGTGCGGCGTGGGCCAGTGATCGCGTTGCCCTGGATGTACTCCATGTCCGACTGCCCGGGGTCGGGTGGGACGATGCCGAGACCCCCGAGCGAGCTGTTGGATGACACATAGAGGATGTGGGTCTCCGGGTCGTACGACCCCCCTGGCCAGTTCGTGCCGCCGCCCGCCGCAGGCGCCATGAGTATCCCGAGCGGGCCGTCCAGCTGGCTGACCACCGGCGGGGTAAAGATCGGCCCGATCGTGTAGTGCGACGCGAGCTCTACGGCTTCGGCGCGGAGCTCGGGCGTGAAGTCGATGAGGTCGTCGACTGTCACGCCCTGACGGTCGTAGGCGGGCGGCCGGGTGGGGAACGGTTGCGTCGGGGAATACCACTCGCCAGGCACGTCACCCGCGGGCACCGGTCGCTCCTCGATGGGCCAGATCGGCTCGCCGGTCTCCCGGTTGAAGACGTAGAGGAATGCCTGCTTCGTCGGTTGCGCCACGGCTTTCACCGTTCGGCCGTTCAGTGTGATGTCGATGAGGATCGGTGCACAGGGAATGTCGTGGTCCCAGATGCCGTGGTGGACGAGCTGGAAGTGCCAGCGCCGTTCGCCCGTCTGGAGGTCGACCGCGACAAGGCTTTCGCCGAACAGGTTGTTGCCCGGCCGATTGGCGCCGAAGTAGTCGCCCGTTGGCGCTTCGACCGGCAAGTAGGCGAGCCCGAGCTCCTCGTCGACCGAGATCTGCGCCCAGACCCCCGCGTTGCCGGTGTACTCCGCGGAATCGCTCAGCCAGGTATCCCGCCCGTACTCGCCCGGCAGCGGGATGGTGTGAAAAATCCACAGACGCTTCCCGGTTCGCACGTCGTAGCCGCGGACATACCCCTTCACGTTGCGCCGGCTGCGCGGATTGCCGCCCGTGCGATGGGCCGCGCCCACGATCACCACGTCGTTCGCCACGATCGGTGTCGCGTGCAGCCCGACCTCGCCGGTGATCGGATCGATCTGCTGGTCGTACTCGCGTTTCAGGTCGACGAGACCCTCCTCGCCGAACCCGGGAACGGGACGGCCCGTCTCCGTGTCGAGCGCGATCAGGCGGTACCCCGGCGTGACGTAGAGGATGCGCGCGTCCGCACCGTCGCCCCCTCCGTCCCAGTAAGCGAGCCCTCGACCCGACAGCCGCCGCGGTGCCGCCTCACCGCGCGCACCCTCGTCGAGGCTATACACCCACCTCAGCTCACCCGTGGCCGCATCGAGGGCCACGACCGCGCGCCGCGATCCGGCCGTCGAGTACATGACGCCGTTCACCATCAGCGGTGTGGCTTCAAACCGGAACTCGGGACGCGGACCCAGATTGTCCGTCTTGAAGCGCCACGCGACCTCCAGGTCGCCGAAGTTGTCGGCCGTGATGTGATCGAGTGGGGCGTAACGCGTGTGGCCGAGGTCGCCGCCGTAGGTCGGCCACTCGCCGTTCGCGGCGCCGGTTTGCGCGGTGGCCACTCCCGCGCTCAGGAGCCACGCGGTCACGATGCCTGTCGCCGCCAGCGTATGCGTCCTGGTCGTGGTCATGGTCGTGGAATCCGATCGCCCGGCGCGTGCCAGGCCCAGCACGATCCAGATCTTCGCCGCGCACGGACTGCGTTTCCGTCTCATGGCGCTATCGTCTGGTCTCTTCAGAGTCGCGTGATTTCCGCGTGTCAATCGCGGAGCGCGAACGCCACGAGCGAGTGCCCGGAGATGGTGGCGACGTACTGCTTACCCGCCACCTCATAGGCAATGGGACCGTTGACGATCTGCCCGCCCAGATTCGTCTTCCAGAGCAGTTCGCCGGTCCGGGCGTCCAGCGCCTGGAAGTAGCCCTCCCGCGAGCCGGTGAACAGCAGGTCCGACGCCGTCGTCAGGATGCCGCTCGAGCTGACGTCGGTCGTCTCGAACACCCACTTGCGCTCACCTGTCACGGCGTCCAGGCCGACGACCGCGCCGTGACCTGCGGCGTCGGTCCACGTGTTCAGGGGACCGCGGCTGAGGCCGGGCACCGTCGGCGCGCCCGGCACCGGCGCATGGCTCGTCGGCGCGCCCCCGATGAACGCCCGGCCCTGTACGTACTCCTGCTCGGCCTCGTTGAACACCGATCCGTAGTCTTCCCACGCCGAGACGTAGAAGAGCTCGGTGCGCGGGCTGTAGGACGGGGAGTACCAGTTCGTCCCCCCCTGGACACCCGGGAACGTGGGATCGCCCGGATCTTGCGGCGTTTCGACCGGCCGGCCGCTATCGTCGAGGCTCTCGGCCCAGTTCACGGACACGAAGGGGCGCCCGGAGAGAAACCGACCGGTGGCCCGATCGAGGATGTAATAGAAGCCGTTGCGGTTGCCCCAGACCATCACCTTGAACAGGATGCCGTTTCGTTCGACATCGATCAGCACCGGGATCTGCACGGCGTCGTAGTCGTAGGGGTCGTCCGGCGTGAACTGGAAATGCCACCGCAACTCACCGGTGTCGGCATCGAGCGCCACGACCGAGTCCGTGTACAGGTTGTCGCCGGGACGCTGGCTCGCGTTGAAGTCCGGACCCGGGTTGCCGATCCCCCAGTACGTCAGGTTGAGCACCGGATCGTATGACCCGGTGACCCAAACCGCGCCGCCGCCGTGCATCCAGGCCTCGGGATCGCAGAACGTGGTCGGCGACGCCGGACACGGCTCCCACGTCTCGTGACCCGGCTCTCCCGGCCCAGGAATCGTGTAGAACCGCCACGCCTCCTCGCCGGTCTCGGCATCGTACGCGGCGATGAAACCGCGGATGCCGTAGTCCCCGCCGCTCGTGCCGACGATCAGCTTGTCCTTGACCGCCAGCGGCGCCAGTGTCAGCGCGTAGGCGGCCTCCTTGTCGGCCACCTCGACGTTCCATAGCTCGCCGCCGGTCACGGCGTCGATCGCGACGAGGTGCGCGTCGAGCGTGGCCATGAACACCCTGTCGCCCAGGACAGCGACGCCGCGGTTGTTCGACCCGCAGCAGGCCGTCTGATCAGACGGCGTGGGGTAGCGGTAGATCCAGAAGACCCGGCCGGTCCGCGCATCGAGCGCCACGACGTCGTTCGGCCGCTGGGTGACGTACATGATGCCGTCCACGACGAGCGGTGTCGCCTGCCAGGGGCCGAAGACCTGGTTCTGGTAGACCCATTGCTGTTGGAGGTTGGCGACATTGGCGGGTGACACCTGATCCAGCGGGCTGTAGCGCTGGCTCGCATAGCCCCCCGAGTACGTCAGCCAGTTCTGTGGTTCGTCGCCCGCCTGGCGCAGCCGCTCGTCGGATACTTGCCCGGACGCGCCCCGCGCCGCCAGCGCGAGCAACATCAGGATGGAGAGCAGTCGGCGCGTGGTCGTTCCCGATGTCATGGCCATCGTCGGTCTCATCCCTTCAGGGACACGAGATACGCCAGCACGTCCGCCAGCTCCTGAGTCGTGAGGCGTTCCGCGTACGACGGCATCGGCGACTCGGTGAGGACGGTGTATTCGCGGAGATCGGCTTTGTCGAATGACAACAGGCGCTCCTGTTCATCGATGAGCTGCACCGTGTAGGTGTCCTCGTTGAGCCGACGGCCGGTGAGTCGCTCGCCGTCCCCTGTCACGATGACCACGGGACGGTTGATCGGCCACATCGACCCCGTGGGGTCGAGGAGGGACCGCTGCAACCCGCTCGGCGGGCGGCGCGATCCGATGGCGGTCAGCTCGGGCGCCAGACGGGGACCGCGTCCGTCCACCCGATGGCAGCCTGCGCACTCGCCTTTGCCCGCGAACAGCGCCCGGCCGCGCTCCGCGTCCCCGAGCGCCACGGTGTCCGCCTCGAAGGTCATGTTTCGCAGATAGGCGACGATTCCGGCGGTCTCCGCGCGGTCGAGGTCGAATGGCGGCATGCCGGTGTCGGGGATCCCGAACCGGATGACGCCTCGAAGCTGGCGATCTGTGCCGGCCCGACGGAGCTGTCCCCCGCGCAGGTCGACACCCGCGACACCGTCGCCAGCGTCGCCGTGGCAGGTGACACACTGCGAGCGATAGACGGCCAGGCCGTACTCGATGTCGGCCGGCTCGTACTGACCTGCGTGCTGCTGCGCGGTGACGGTGACGCTGACGCGGCCGCCGAGTGCGATCAGTCCGATCACGGTCACTACATACGCGAGATATCGACTGGTCATGTGAGGTCGCCCAGGCCTGATCGTGTGGCAGCGTGCGTGCTGATTCCCATCACTGTGCGGGGTCGAACGGGAGCTCGGCCAACGCGACCGCGTCCTCTGACAGTGGCACATCGCCCGCGGGCCGCTTGTTGCCGCGCAGGATGTAGGCCAGGAGGTCGGTCGTTTGCTGCGCCGAAAGCGACCCGGGGGCGTCCTGTGGCATCTCCACCTGGATCAACTCGTACAACTCGCCGAGCGAGCGCCCGGTCCAGCGCGCCCGGAACGTGTGGTCGGCCAGGAGCGCAGCCATGTCTGGGGTTATCTGGGTCAACGCCCCATGGCAGACGACGCACTGCTCGTCGTAGAGCGCCTCACCGCGGTCGGCCTGGGCATTCGTGTAGAGGCCGTCGGCGGGTTGCGCCCGCGTCGCGGGGGCGCCGACGACGGCGAGGATCAGACCAACGAGCGCGGCACCGCGGCTGTCCATGCTCCGACAGCCATCACTGCCCGACGATCAGGGTGGCGTTGCGCTTTGGCACCTGGCCGCCGGTCTTGATCTCGGCCACCATCTTCACCGCGGCGATGTCGATCACCCCGACGCTGTTCGATCCGGACAACGAGATGTAGGCGAACTTGCTGTCGGGTGTAATCGTGACCCAGTTCGGAGAGTGCCCCACCTTGACGCTGCCGACCAGGTCGAGGTCCGGCAGCGTGTAGACGTACACCGTGCTGTCGAGGCTGCTGTTCGCAACGAGATACTCGTTGTCGGGGGTCACGCCGATGCCGTGCGCGGTGTTGCCGCCGTGTCCCGGTGTCTGCTGATCGCGCGGGACGCCGGGGTATTCAATCCGGGTGACTTCTTTGCGCGTGTCGAAGTCCAGCACGCCAAAGCCGTTGAAGTTCGAGAGTTGCGCGTAGATCCGTCTCGTCGAGCCGTCGGGGTTCCGGTCGAACGCCATGGGACGGATCCCGAGGTCCCAGTAGGTGGTCCAGACCGGCATGTCCGTCTTCGTGTCGACGACCGTGATGTTGCGCGCGCCCACCATGCCAGCGATGGCGTACTTCCCGTCCGGCGTGACATAGGTGTTGTGCACGCCGCCATGCACGGAGATGGTGGCGGAGATCTCGTTCGTGGCGGTGTCGATGACCTCGAGCGCTCCGGGAGACTGCGCGATGGCGACATACACCTTGCGGCCGTCCGGCGTGGCGGCGATGTTGTTGGGTCGTCCGCTGAGGGGGATCTTCTTCGTGACCTTCAGCATCGCGACGTCGACGACATCGACGGTGTTGTCCGCTTCGTTGGCGACGTAGATCGATCGCCCGTCGGGTGACGGCGCGGCGCCGTGCGCCCGCTCGATGCCGGTGATCTCGCCGACGACGGTGTTCGTGGCCGGGTCGATGATGTGCACGTTGTCACCGGCGCTGTTGGTCTGCACGATGCGAACGGTTTGTGCAGCCGCCGGTGTCGCGAGCATCAGGATTAGAGGAACAACCAGGAAAATCGCCAACGCCGACAGAACCAGTCCGAATCTGTGAATCGCGCGCATCGCTCTTGCTCCTTGTTCCCAGGCCCGCGGGCCTGCGCCCTACGTCAATCCCCTATTCACCGCGCACCCATGCGGCGAGGGTCTGAAACCATGGGTCCTCTTGCGACGAAAACTGCCGTCCGCCGTTGTGGAACTCGTCACCGCCAGCGTCGGGTTCGAGCGGGTGCATCAGCAGCCGACTGCCCAGCGGATCGCCGGGTGTGACGAGCCGGGAAACGGACTCGAAGTTCTGGCGCGCCTGTTCGTCCGTCCAGGCTGTCGCGCCCGCGTCGAGCTCCTGGAGGAATCCGACGCGACCCTCGGTGTGGCAGACGACACACCGCGTGAACCCGGCCTTCTTCGCGAGGAAGATCGGCTGCACCTCGTTCTCGAAGAACTCGAAATCCAGCGCCGGCTGCCCGACCCCCAACGCCACCAACACCGCGAAGGCGATTCTCATCGTGCTTCCGGTTCCCTCAGAATGTCCGGCGGGCTCGCCGCCGCACCCAACGTTCTCAGCAGCGCCGCCGTCGTGTCCGACTTGATGAAGTTGCCACCCGTGTGGATGCCCTCGGCGATGACGAGCGGCGTCCAGTCCCGGTAGTTCTTCGCGTTTAGATCGGCACCGCGGTCCACCAAAAACTGCACGATCGAGTCCGCGCGCTCGCGCCACGCGGCGCCATGCAGCGCCGTGTCGCCGCTCTCGTTGATCGCCGTCACGTCGGCGCCGAGCTCCAGGCAGAGGTGGATGGCGTCCAGCGCCTCGCGCTCGGACGAGCGGGTGATCCCGGGGGCGTGGCCGATGCCCGCGGCCATCATCAGCGGCGTCGTGCCGTTGCTGGTGGCAATCAGCGGATCGGCGCCGTGGGCGAGGAGCGCGCGCATGACGGCCAGATCGTTGGCCCGCGCCGCGATCAGGAACGCCGTCGCCCCGGTGATGTTGCCCAGGTGGCCCTTCACGCGGATGCCGAACCCCGGTGTTCGCTCCGTCCGAATGTTTGGGTCTGCGCCATGGTCGAGCAGGAGCGACACGGTGCTGAGTCTGTCGGACTCACGGAGTCCGCCGAACGCGCTCCACTCGTTCCCCTCGGCCACACCGTTTGACAAGTCGTTCAGCTCGGTGTCCCACTTGCCCGCCGCCCAGTGCAGGGGAGTGAAGCCGGGCCCGAGGTTGGGGTCGGCGCCGTGGTCGAGGAGAAACGCGGCGTGCGTGGTCTGGCGTCGAATGGTCGCGACGAGCAGCGCCGTCGTGCCATCCCACGCGGCCGCGTTGATGTCCGCGCCGGCCTCCAACAGCGCCTCCGTCGTCTCGCGGTCACCCTCCCGGGACGCGAAGAGCAACGCGGTGTAGCCGGTCGTCGTCCGCGCATCGACATCCGCGCCGTGCTCGATCAGGGCGCGCACGACGTCCGTGTGTCCTTCCCAGGCCGCCCACATCACGGCGGTCTGGCCATGGGTCGATTCGCCGACGTTGACGTCGACCGCGCGGGCCAGGAGCGGCGTGACCGCGTCCACCACCCCTCCGCGGGAGCACGTCATCAGCACCGTCTCGCCGGTCGCCTGAACCGCGTTCGGGTCCGCGCCGGCCGACAGCAAGGTGTCGACCATCGCGGCGCTCGCGTTCGTGCAGGCCAGCGCCAGCGGGGTCACGCCGTAGTGGTCGGACGCATTTACCTGAGCGCCGGCGCCGAGGAGCAGGTCGACCATCTCCGCGTGATCCCACTGCACCGCCCAGTGCAGCGCCGTGACCCCATCCGGCGGCGTCGCGTTCACCTGCGCGCCGTCGGCCAGCAGCGTTCGGAGCGCCGCCGCGTCGCGACGCTTGGCGGCGTCCGTCAACGGAGAATCGGCGGCGGCCAGGGTCGCACAGGCGACGGCGACCAGCAAGGCGACCGTGACCGTCACACGTGGCATGGTGGTATGCATCTCTAGTCGTCCTTCATTCTGGGCGAGCATATTCCGTCCTACACCTCGGAGAGGACCGGCACGTTGCCGGTGCTGTCGCCGAGCGACTCGGCCGAGATCCCCATCCGCTCGAGGACCGTCACATGCATGTTCGCCAGCGGCGTGCCCTCCGGCAAGCGCACGTGCCGCCCGCCCTTGATCGTGCCGCCGCCGCCGCCCGCCAGGACGATTGGAAGGTCCAGCGGATCGTGCGCGTTGCTATTGCCCATGCCGGCGCCGTAGATGAGCGCCGCGTGATCCAGCAACGACCCGTCGCCATCCGAGGTCGTCCGCAGTCGCTCCAAGAAGCGCCCGAAGATTCGCATGTGGAACGTGTTGATCTTGGCCTGCTTCTCCAGTTGCTCCTCGCGCTGCCGGTGGTGGGACACCGGGTGATGTGGCTCGGCGACCCCGATCTCCGGATAGGTGCGCACGCTCTTCTCGCGCCCCATCAGAAACGTCCCGACGCGGGTCAGGTCGGATTGATACGCGACCAGCATCAGATCGAACATCAAGTTGGCGTATTCCTCGAAGTCTCCGGGGATACCCGCCGGCATCGCGACCTCGGGTAGCCCGCGGTCGCTCTGTGTTTCGGCGATCTGGATCCGCCGCTCGATATCGCGCACGGAATCGAGATAGCCCGCCAGCTTTGAGCGGTCGCCCCGCCCGAGGCGCCGCTGCAGGTCGGTGATCTCGGCGTTCACCGAATCAAGGATGCTCTTGTCCGCTTCGAGCGCCCGGAGCCGCGCCTCGCGACCGGTGCTCCCGACCGCGCCAAAGAGATGCTCGAACACCGCGCGCGGATTGGTCTCCATTGGCAACGGCGTGTTGGCGTCGCGCCACGCGAGTGTCGCGCTATACGCGCAGCCGTAGCCGTCCTCACACTGACCAACCAGCTCGTTCGCCTCCAGCGACAGCTCGAGCGATGCCAGCTGCGTGTCGGCTCTGAGCTCCTGAGCGGCGAGCTGGTCCATCGAGACGCCGACGTCGAGGGTCGTGTTTGCTCCGGACGCCTTCTTCGCGTGCGCGCCCGTGAGATAGGCCGCCTGGCACCGCGAGTGGTCGCCGTCGCCCTCGTCGAGCCACTGTTTGGCTTCCTCGTTTGCCATCCCGCTCAGGACGAGCACCTGGTCCTGCACCGGCGCGAGGGGCGCGAGAATCGGCGTCAGCTCCAGGCTGCCCACCGTCGCCGGCCGCCAGCGGGCCATGCTCATCCCGTTCGGCACATACACGGCGCCGAGCCGCTTCACCGGCCGGGCCGCCGTCGCGCGCATGGCTGTCAGCGCGGGCACCATGCCGTCGAGCAACGGCAGTGCGATGGTCGCGCCGATACTCCGCAGCACCGTGCGGCGGGACAGGCACTTCTTCGTGATCACCATGACAGATCCTCACTCATGCACACACTCGATTGGCACTCATGCACACACTCGATTGGCGGCTACTGTGCCGCCGTCGTCGCACCCGTGTGCGCCATCCTCATTCGAAACGGCGAGCTCTTGACGATTCCCAGAATGACCGACGACCAGCGATAGTCGTCCACGGCCGCGTCGCGCATGATCGTCCGCACGGCGGGCATGTCGTAGTACTGGACCGCCCGGCCGAGGGCATACGTCAGCAGTTTTTCGGTGAACGTGCGGACGAACTCGTCGCGGCGCAGTAGCAGCGCATGGCGGAACTCGGCGGGACCGTCGAACGTCGTCCCGTCGGGTAGCGTGCCCGAGGCGTCAATCACCGACGCGCCATCCGTCGTTCGCCATCTCCCGATCGCATCGAAGTTCTCGAGCGCGAAGCCCAGCGGGTCCATTCGCATGTGGCAGGACGCACAGGCGGGGTTCTTGCGGTGCGCGGCCATCCGGTCGCGCATCGAGGCGAGCGGCTGGCCGTCCGCGTCCGATTCCTCCAGCGGCGGCACGTTCGCAGGCGGTGGCGGCGGCGGCGCGCCGAGGATGTTGTCCAGCAGGTACTTCCCGCGCACCACGGGGGACGTTCGGGTCGCATACGACGTGACGGTCAGAATACTGGCGTGGCCCAGCAATCCCGCCCGGTGGCCGTCGCGCATCGGCACGCGGCGGAAATGCGCGCCGTACACGTTCGGGATGCCGTAGAAACGCCCCAGCCGTTCGTTGACGAACGTGTAATCCGCCGTCAACAGCTCTGCGAGCGGACGGTCCTCGCGTAGCTGGCTTTCGAGAAACAGCTCGGTCTCACGCCGAAACGCCGTGCGTAGGTTATCGTCGAAATCGGGAAAGGCACTCGCATCGGGGTCCACCGCCTGCAGGTTGCGGATGTGGAGCCACTGCCCGCCGAAGTTGGTCACGAGTGCCGTCGCGCGCGGGTCGGCCAGCATCCGCTGCACCTGGGCGTCGAGCACGGCCGGGTCGCCCAGCTCGCCGCGCACCGCCAGGTCGAGGAGTTCGTCATCCGGGATGCTGCTCCACAGGAAGAACGACAGCCGGGAGGCCAGCTCGACGTCGCTGATGGCATACGTCGCATCGGCGCGCACGTCGACCGGGTCGCGCCCGATGCGGAACAGGAACTCCGGCGAAACCAGCAGACGCGCCAGTCCCTCCTGGATGCCCTGTTCGAATGTGCCCTCGCTGCGGGCGGACCGATAGAAGCCGAGCAACGTCTCGACATCGGCGTCGGTGACCGGGCGCCGATACGCCCGCCGCGCCATCGTTGCCAGGATCGTCCGCGCGCACGGCTCCTCGTCGTTCGCCGTGGCGGGCCGACAGGCGAAGACCCGCCGGCGGCTCGGCGTGTCGCCCGGCCCGGTCGGGTCGAAGGGGCCTTCGAGCCGGACGTAGTCGATGTCCATACGCGGCGCGGTGTAGGTGGAGCTGGTGTGTCGCGGCGGCAGCAGCGCCGGCCCCGGCCCCTCGGTCAAGACGCTCTTTTTGACGAACGCGACACCGAGCGCGTGCATCCCGGCCGTTGCGAAGAATCGGACCTCGAGGGCATCGTCCGCGGTGAGCATGTATGGCGAGGTTCGATAGATACCTGACCCGACACACGCGGGATCCTCGGACTCGATGCACTCGCCGCCAATCCGGAATCTGGTGATCGGGGCGCCGTCGAGCAGGACATCGATGGCCTCGCGCGTGGCGATCGCACGAATCTGGGAGTTGGTGTAGTTCCGGCCCAGCCGGATCTTGACGACGTAGTCGCCATCGAGCGGGAAGTAGTGGCGGATGAGGGCGCCACCGCGCGTCCCGTTCGGCAGCCCTTCGCTCATCCGCTCGTCTTGCCTGAGACCGCGCGAGAGATTGAACGTCTCGATCGTGGGACCCATCGTCGGATCACCGATGGCGAGCCGGCTGATCTTGCGCGCCGCGACCAGATAGCGCGCGAGCAAGGTGGGGGAGATCGAGAGCACCTCGGCGATGTTGTCGAAGCCGTGGTCCGACTCGTCTGCCGGCAGCAGCGATCGCGGATCGATCTCGAGCGCCAGCAAGTCGCGAATCGCGTTGCCATACTCGAACTGGTTCAGGCGATGGTCCGGGGGCCGACCGGGATTCGGACGAGCCGCGGCCTCCCGGTCAAGCTCCGCCTCCAGCCAGGTCACGAACCCGTCGAGCGCGGGCGCGTCGGGGCGACGGCGGCCCGGCGGCGGCATCGCGCCGCTGCGGAGCTTCCGCACCACCTTCTCCCACGTCACCGCGTCGGCGCCGATGTGCGCGACGTCGCTCTCGTCGAGCTCGAGACCGGCCGTCTTCAGCTGCGTGTTGTGGCAGGTGACACAGTACTGATCGAGGAGCGCCCGCTGATCCGATGAGGGCGCCGAGACCGCGGTGCTGGCCTGAGCGCTCGCCGCCTGCGGTGGCGCGGCGGCCGCGTGCAGCGCGGACACCACCAGGCAGCAAGCCGCTGCCACGACGAAACGCCCGACCGGAGTGACGCGTGACCGACTCGACATCCCGCCCTCCTACCGCACCCCGCGGAACCGGCCCGTGACAGCCCCGACTCGTGCAGGAAGGTCGCCGAATACCGCGAACGCGTGGTAACCCCACAGTGTACGCACGCCCGTCTACAGGGTCAAGTGAGCGGGCTTGCGGGAGTGTGTGGCTCGCCGTAGAGTGCGTACGCGGACCGGAGGACGACACCATGGCCGAGCACAGACGGCGGGAGGCGAGCGTCAGCCGGCGCGCGTTCCTCAAGACGGGCGCCACCGCGGGGGTCGGGGCCACCGCCCTGGCCGGACTCGCGTCGCAGGACGTCGCGGCCCAGGACTTCTGGGATCTGTCGGCGGATTTCGTGACCGTCGGGGCGGGGACCGCAGGACTTGCGGCCGCCGTCTCTGCGCTCGATCACAGCGCCTCCGTGATCATGGTGGAGGAGAACGTCGACATCGGCGGCCATGGGATGTGCTCCGGTGGCAATGTCCACCTCGGCGGGGGCACGAGCAATCAGCGGAAGCACGGGGTGGAGGACTCGGCCGACCAGGTCTTCATCGACTGGGTCCGCCACGACCACCGTCAGAGCCGGTACAGCGATCGCGACCTCGTTCGTGTGTTCGCGGACGAGAACGCGGCCACCTTTGAGTTCTTGATCGAGAACGGCGTCGAGTTCCAGGATCACGTGGTGGGCCCGACCGGCGCGTCGCGCGTACGCCGGCAGCAGCGCACCGTCCAGTGGCCCATCGCCAGCGAGCGGGTGACCCATCATCCCACCCGGGTCGGCTCGGGGCTCGTGCGGGCGCTCGAGAAGAGCGCGCGGGCGAAGGGTGCGCAGGTGCTGCTGCGCCACAAGATGACGAGCATCGTGCGGGAGAGCCCCTCGGCAGGACGGGTGCTCGGCGTCACGGTCCTGCACGACGGGCGCACGGTGAACATCGCCGCGCGGAAGGGCCTGCTGGTCGCCACCGGGGGCAGTACGAGCAATGTCGACCTCCGCCGCACATTCGACCCGAGGCTGACCGAGGAATATCAGGTCGCCGGTGAGCCGTGGTCGCGGCAGTCGGGGGACGGGGAGACCGCGGCCATGGCTGTCGGGGCCGCGCTTTGGGGGACGGCGAATCAGACCGCGGAGGGCGGCATTGCCATCTCGAAGACGCGTCACATCGGCTGTCGCTGGGGCTACAGCAGCCTGATCTGGCAGCCCGACAGCCGCATCTTCGATCGCGCGCGCGCATCGGGTCTGACGGTCACCGACTGGCAGAATCTGATCCTCGTGAACCACACGGGTCGGCGATTCTGGAACGAGGTGGATGCGCGCTACGACTTCTTCGCGGCTGCCATGGCGTACAGCGGGGATCCGGCCAAGCTGAACGGCGGTGGGCCGATCTGGGCGATCTTCGACCAGGACGCGGTCGCCCGGGAGGAATGGGATCCTCGCCCGCCCAACGTGGATCCGGACGGGTACTTCTTCAGCGGCGACACGATCGCCGAGCTCGCGGGCGCGATCCGCAATCCGTACCAGGCGAGCCCGATGCCGCCCGCCGTGCTCCAGGACACAGTGTCGCGATACAACGCGTTCGTCGACATGGAGACGGACGATGACTTCGGGAAGCCGCCGCCGGTGTACAAGATTCAGACGCCCCCGTTCTACGCGGCGTGGTCGACGCCGATCCTTCACGATTCGCTCGCCGGTCTGCGGACCAACGCGAAGGCGCAGGTCATCGATCTCCACGGCCAGGTCATCCCCGGTCTCTACTGTGCGGGCGAATCCCAAGGTGGCTTCGCCCAGCATGGCCTGGGGCGCTGCCTGGTATTTGGGCGTATCGCGGGTCGCGACGCAGCAGTGAACGGCGGAGCCGCGTGATCCGTACGTCGTCCACCACGCCGCATGTAACGAGCATCGCCGTGTGGGACGTGCCGTCGCCTGTGATCGTGCACAGTCCCTTCACCGTGAAGGTCGGGATCAAGTGCACCGTTGCCTGTCCGCTCGCAGGGCAGCCGATCGTCGTGCGTGATGCCAACGGCCATGCGGTCGGCGACGCGCGGGCGGGTGAGGCGCCGTGGCGCGGGACCAGCGCGCTGTTTGGCGCGGACGTGACGCTGCCGGCCCCAGCCGCAGAGGGACTGCACGCGTGGTCGGTCACCTTCGGCGGGACGTGCCCGGACGCGCTACACGCCCCGGCGTCCGCCACCTTCAGCTTCCGGACGGCCGGCCCGCCGGAGCACCAGGTCACCATCGCCGTCACGGACAGGGCCACGGCGGCGCCCCTCGCGGATGTCCACGTGCGACTCGGTGTGTATCGGGCCTCGACCGACGAGCGCGGGCACGCCCTCCTGAACGTACCCACGGGGAGGTTCCGCCTCAGCGTGTGGAAAGTCGGTTACGCGGCCGAGCCGCAGACCGTGGAGGTGACGGCGAGCGCGACAATCGGGGTCGACGCGGGACGCGCGCCGGACGCGGATGCAGATGATGAACAGCTCTGGATGTGACACCCAGCGAGTTCGTATGACCGCGCGCCGCTGGGTATGCAATCATGACGAATCACGAGCGGGCCCCAGTGGGGAGACCGGAGGACCAGATGAGCCATCGAAACGTTGCCGCCATGTTCACCGCGTTCGTGCTCGTATCGCTGTTCGCACTGCCGGCAGTCGCGCGGGCGCAAGCAGCGGCCCCGGCCCGGGCGGCCGACGGCCACCCCGACCTTCAGGGCGTGTGGGACTTCCGCACCATCACCCCGCTCGAGCGGCCGGCATCGCTGGCCGACCGGGAGACCCTGACCGACGAGGAGATCGCTGAGCTGGAGCTGCAGGCGGCCAACCGGAAGATCTTCGATGGCCCGTCGCGCGAGGGTGACGTCGGCGCCTACAACGACTTCTGGCTGGACCTTGGCACCAACGTCGTCGACACGAAGCGGACCTCGCTGATCGTCGATCCGCCCGATGGGCGACTGCCCGCACTGACACCGACCGCGCGGAGGCAGGCGGGGTCACTCGGTGCGGACCTGCCCGGCGAGCGACCAGTGAGGTATCGCGCCGGCGGGATCGCCGCGGATGGTCCGGAGGATCGGGGCGTGGGCGTGCGGTGCATCCTCGGCTTCAACTCTGGACCGCCGATGATGCCGAGCGGCTACAACAACAACATGCAGCTTTTTCAGACATCGAGCCACGTCGTCATCCTCAACGAGATGGTGCACGACGCGCGCATCATCCCGCTCGACGGTCGGCCTCATGTGCCCGACGACGTGCGGCAATGGAACGGCGATTCACGCGGCCACTGGGACGGTGACACGCTGGTCGTCGAGACGACCAACTTCACGGACAAGACGGCGGGCTACAACGACACGATCTTCAGCGCGATCGGGACCGGCGCCACGCTCAACCTGACGGAACGCTTCAGCCGAGTCGACGCCGACACGCTCCTCTATGAGTACACCGTCGAGGACCCGACGTCGTTCACCCGACCCTTCACGGTGGCGCTGCCGATGCGCAAGAACGAGGGGCAGATGTTCGAGTATGCCTGCCACGAGGGGAACTACGGCATGTTCGGGATTCTCGAAGGCGGGCGCGCCGACGACCGCAAGGCGGGCTCCGCGTCGCGGTAGGCGCGTGTCAATGTACGTAGCGCAGGGCTTTAGCCCTGCCTCTGTACGTAGCGCACCGCTTCAGCCGTGCCAGGTCCGAAAGAGGGTCTGGGCTACGACACCCTGGCCGGTCAGATACCCAACGGGTGGCGCCTGCGCAATCCCGCGAAGCGCGCGAAGTCGCTGTCCGTGGTGATCAGCTCGCACGCGTGCTCGATCGCGAGCGCGGCGAGGTAGGCATCCGTCACCAGCGGTCCGTTGATGTCCGCGCACAGCCCGACGAAGAGGTCCCAATGCTGGCGGGAGGGTGCGATCAACACCGCCCGCGGCCGTTCGACGAGGCGCTGACAGAAGGCGACCGCGGTCTCCATCGGTGTGGGCGGGTCGATGATCCTACGATTCGTGACGATGCGGAGAAAGCTGGCGAGAACGACCGCGGACAGCGCGAACGGCTCGGGCGCGGCGGCCAGGCTGCGAAGCCACGCCGCGTAGCGCTGGTGCTCGGGAGCGTCCTCCCGGTGCGCGTAGATGAGGACGTTGACGTCGGGGAGCTGCAAGGGCTACTCATGCTCTCCGAACCGCTCGACGTCATCGGTTTCGATCAAAGCCGACGTCTTGTCGATGTTGTGACGTGAGAAACTGCCGCCCGCGCCGTACGTCACTAGCTCGAACGGCTCGGCCTCAGGTTCCGTCTCTGGGGTCCGTAGGAACAGCCGTGCCGACTGCTCGATAAGTCGGCTGACGGAGGTACCCGAGTCGGCCGCGTGCTTCTTCAACCGCCCGAGGAGCCGGTCGTCGAGGGAGATCGTCGTTCGCATGATGCATGATCATACCATCGATGCATCATGTCATACTCACAGCAGGTGTAGAGTTGCTGCACCCCACTCGGGAGCGGATGCATGCAAGCCCCTCGGAGAGACTTCATCAAAGCCGTTGCGGCCACCGCTGCCGCGGGCACTGTTGCGGGGGGCGTTCCGCCCCTCGCAGCGTCGTCAGCGGCGCAGCCCGGCGGACGCGTCGAGGGCATCGATGCGGTCGCCTTCGACGCCTACGGCACGCTGTTCGACGTCTTCTCGGTGACCGCGCTCTGCAACGAGCTGTTTCCAGGCAACGGTTCCGCGCTGGCTCAACTGTGGCGCGCGAAGCAACTGCAATACAGCCTGTTGCGCAGCCTGATGGGCCGGCACAAGGATTTCTGGGATGTCACCGAGGACGCGCTCGTCTACGCGTCGAAGAGCCTGGATCTCGATCTCACGTCGGCGCGGCGCGAGCGGCTGATGGAGGCCTACCTCACCTTGACGGCCTTCCCCGACGTGAAACCCGGTTTGGAAGCCTTGAGGGCGCGGGGGGTCCGGCTGGCCATTCTGTCGAACGGCGCGCCGAGAATGCTGGAGGCGGCGGCGCGCAGCGCGGGTATCGACTCGCTGCTGGACGCGGTCATCAGCGTCGAGGAGGTCAAGATCTTCAAGGTCAGCCCGCGCGTCTATCAGCTCGGCCTCGAGCGGCTCGAGGTCGATCGGAGGGCGATGGGGTTCGTGTCGTCCAACTCGTGGGATATCAACGGCGCGGCCTCCGCCGGACTGACCACCTTCTGGATCCAGCGCGTCGCCTCGGAGCCACCCGAGGAGCTCGGGTTCGGTGCGACCCGCGTCGTCTCCGCGATCACCGACCTCGTCCCGGTCATTCGCGGGTAAACGGTAGAGTGACGGCACGATACGCCGTTGTCTGGAGACCTCCTATGTCGAAGCCGAAGCCGAAGCCTCTGAATCGAGTCGTCTGGATGACCGCGGCCATCGTCGCGACCGTCTCGCTTGCCCCTGCTCCCGCCTCCGGCCAGACCCAAGATGGCGCGGCGGCCGGGTGGGCGTCGCCACGCACGCCGTGGGGCGACCCGGATCTGCAGGGGATCTGGGACTACTGGACGTTCACCCCGTTGGAACGCCCTGATGAGTTCGCCGGACGCGAGGAGCTAACAGACGAAGAGGCCGCCCAGGTCGCGCAGCAGAGCAACGCCGACGCGTTGGCGCGTGATGCGCCACCGCCGGCCGGACAGGTCGGCGGCTATAGTCAGGCGGTCTGGACCGACCGCGCCCGGGCCACGGCGCTGACCCAGTCATCGCTGCTCGTCGATCCGCCCGACGGGAAGCTTCCGTCCATGACGGCGTACGCGCAACAACGAGCCGCCGCCCATCGCGCGACCGGCATGCCACCGGTTCGACTGCGCGTGGGCGGCGTGAGCGCGGACTCTCCGGAGGCCCGCGGCGTGGCCGAACGGTGCATCCTGGGGTTCAGCACCGGTCCGCCGATGCTGCCGGCGGGATACAACAACAACATCCACTTGTTTCAGGCGCCGGGTTACGTCGTCATCCTCCACGAGATGGTCCACGACACGCGGGTGATCCCGCTGGATGGCCGACCGCATCTCGATCAGGACCTCCGCCAATGGCTCGGTGATTCGCGAGGGCATTGGGAGGGGGACACGCTGGTCGTCGAGACGACGAACTTCACCGACAAGACAGCCAGTTTCAGTACCTCGTTCGTCTCGTGGGGTTCCGCAGAGAACCTGTCGCTCACCGAGCGGTTCACGCGCGTCGACGCGGAGACGGTGCGTTACGAGTTCACGGTCAACGATCCAACGACGTTCACCCAGCCGTTCTCCGGCCGGTTCCCGCTGCTCCTGACCGACGGCCCGCTCTATGAGTACGCCTGCCACGAGGGGAACTACGGGATGATGAATCTCCTGGCCGGGGCGCGCGCCGAGGAACGGGAGGCGGCGGAGGGGTCGCGTTAGGCGGGAGCTGATCGTCGAAGGGACGATTGGGCCGCCGCCGTCGTGTCGTGCAACGAGCGGACGCTACACTTCAAACCGTTCCCACTGGGACCGGACGTCGACCATCAAATCCTGGAACCGCTGCTGCTGCCGGAGGCTCTCGAAGAGCGGATCGTACTGCGAGAGAAGGGGATAGTTGATGAAGCCCCGGCGCACGGCGTTCTCCAGCCACTCGATAGCCTTGTCCGGTTCGTGGATGAGTGCGTAGCCCGTGGCCATCTCCCAGCACGGCTGCGCATCCAGGCTCCGCGCCCACTCCGTCAACGTCGGGGTGACTGCCCGCAAGGCCTTTACCTTGTCGCCATCCAGCGCGTGCCTGAGGAACAGCGCGAGTCGCTCGTACGTCGTCTGCGGGAGCCGTAGGGCCACTTCTCCGAAGAGAGCGCTCGCTTCCTCCGTGCTCCCGGTCCGTGCCAGCACATCCCCGAGCAGAAGCGCTGACAGTGCGTTGTCCGAATCGGCGCGATGCCACTGGCGGAACTGGTCCGCCGCCTGAGAAAACCGCCCCATGGCGAAGTGATCCCACCCTGGCGCCACGAGATTGAATGGGGTGAGGGGATCGACCTCCAGCAGTCGCGCGGCCTCGACGCTAGATTCCCTCCCCGCGTAACCGAGCGCGGCCGCGCGGAATCGCAGCGCGTCGGGATGGTTCGGCTCCAACGCGAGTGCGCGCTTGAACGATCGCGCGGCCTCTTGCGTGTCGCCCCGGAAGAACCCGAGCAATCCGCGCACGACATGGCCCTCAGCAGACTCCTGATCGAGCCGAAACACCTTGTCGGCACACTCTTCCGCTTGTTCCAGATACCGTCGGTCTGCACTGACACCGACGTTGATGTACCAGCAATAGGCCATTCCCAAGGCTGAGTAGAGCAGAGCGTTCTCCCCGACGATCTCCAACGCGCTCCGGAGCAGCGGTACGGCGCGGTCGAGCCCTTCCTCGCTAAAGCGATAGATCTCGTGCTTGGCTCGCAGGTAGCACTCGTAGGCTCGTATGTCCTGGATGGGCCGCTCGGCGACGCGGCGTTCTTCATCGGGACTCACCGTGACCTGAAGCGCCTGCACGATCGCCCGCGACACCCGTTCCTGGATGTCGAACACGTCCTCGACGGACTCGCTGTACTTCTCCGCCCACACATGCACGTCGTCCGACGCGTCGATCAGCTGGGCGGTGATACGCAGACTGTTACCAGACCTCCGAACACTGCCTTCGAGGAGATAGCGAACGTTGAGCTCGCGGCCGATCGTCCGCGAATCCGTGTCGCTGCCTTTCAGCCGGATGGTCGAGTGACGGGACGTCACCCGGAGAGCGCGGATCTTGGACAAGTCGGCGATGATCTCTTCCGTCAGCCCGTCGCTGAAGTACTCGTTCTCCGGATCCGGGCTCATGTTGGTAAACGGCAAGACCGCGATCGAGGGCACGTCAGGGTGGGCTGCCGTCGGAGTGGGTGCCGAGCCGCTCCGTAGCTCACCGAGCAGGTCAGCGACCGCCTGATATCGGTCGGCGCTGTTCTTCGCTAACGCGCGACCGACGACGCCGTTCAGCGGCGACGACGCACCGGTCAACTCGGGCGCCGGGTTCCGGTGGATAGCGCCGGAGATCGCCAACAGGTTGTCGCCACGAAATGGCTGCTGCCCGCTGAGCATCTCGTAGAGCACCACCCCCAGCGACCAGATGTCCGAGCGATGGTCGAGCTCCTCACCCCGCGCTTGCTCCGGCGACATGTAGGCCACGGTGCCGACCGTCGTACCGGTCTGTGTGACGCTCTCCGACCCGGCCAGCTTTGCCAGGCCGAAGTCGAGGATCTTGACCGTGCCGTCTGGTGTCACCATTAGGTTGGCGGGCTTGATGTCGCGATGGACGATGCGGCGGCGTGCGCCTTTGCCAGCCCCTGGCCCACTTGCGTCACGATGTTGACAGCATCATCCACGGCCATCGGCCCCCGCGCGATCCGCTCTTTAAGCGTCTCCCCCTCGTAGTGGGCCATCACGAGGTAGAGCTGTCCGACAGTGTCAGTCGTCTCGTTGATTTCGTGGATCGTGCAGATATTCGCGTGGTCCAGGGCGGAGGCGGCCTTCGCCTCTTGGAGGAAGCGCCGCTTGGCGGTGTCGTCTCGCGTCAGGTTCGGCGGCAGGACCTTGATGGCGACCTGTCGGTCGAGGCGCGGGTCGTGAGCGAGGTAGACGACACCCATTCCACCGTGTCCGAGGTGTGAACGGATTTCGTACGGCCCGAGCCGGGCGCCGGCCGAGAGGACCATGGCTCGGCGGATTATGTCACCGGACTGAATCGCCCTGGCGCCACGGCGCTCGCATGAGAGTCGCGTCCGGTAGCCCATTTGCGAAGCAACTGATCCGTGCGCACCATGATGTAAATATACGATGTTATGATAACAGAATGATTCGCACCCAAATCCAGCTTACGGAGCCGCAGGCGGAGGCGCTCCGACAGCGTGCCGCAGCCGAAGGTCGATCAATGGCTGACCTTGTCCGCGATGGAGTCGACCGTCTCCTGGCGGACCTGACCCAAAAGGACGAGGATGCGCTGAAGCGGCGCTCGATCGCGGCCCTCGGCCGATTCCGTTCGGGCGTCACCGACCTGGGTTCTGCACATGACGACTACCTCGATCGCGTCTTCGAAGATCGATGACGTTTGTCGATACGTCCGGCCTGATCGCGCTCCTCGACGGGCACGAACTGCGCCACGCGGATTGCGCGGAGGCCTGGAAGGCTCTCTTGAGCGAGGATGAGCGTCTCCTGACGACGAACTACGTGCTCGTCGAGTCGTTCGCCTTGGTTCAACGCAGGCTCGGTCTCGACGCCGTGCAGGTCCTGTGCGGCGACTTCCTCCCTCTCCTGCGAGTCGTCTGGATGGACCAGGCGACTCACCAGGCGGCGGTCGGTGCTCTTCTCACCGCGGCACGTCGAAGACTGAGTCTTGTCGATTGTGCGAGCTTCGAGATCATGCGCCGCCACGATGTTGCAAAGGCGTTCACGCTCGATGCGCACTTCGCCGAGCAGGGCTTCGTCGGGGTCCCAGGGGGACTCCTGGGCGCGGAAACGCCCGTCACCCTCCAGGGTGATGACAGATGAGCTCCAGCTCGTTGCCCTCCGGGTCGTTGAAGAAAAGGGCGCGTGCCTGCATCCCCGGAAACTCGACTGGGCGGGGCTCTAGCCCTAGCGTGGCCAGCCGATCGCGTTCCGCCCCGTAACGGTCCGGCGGGATCTCGAACGCCAGGTGGTTGAGCGTCGACTGCCTCGGGTCATGTCCGTCGAACTGCCCCCTGGCCAAGCTATGCCGCCGGTAGTCGATCAATGCCAGCAGCTGTGGGTGGCCGTGACGCCCGAGCGGCGTGTCGGTTTCCGTGATCGTCAGGAAGGCGATCGTCGGTTCCCCGTCTGGGTCCGGCTCCCAACCGGTCTCGTGGCATGACTGCATGAGGAGCGGGAATCCGAGCACGTCCGTGTAGAACCGACGCATCCGGGGCAGATCGCGAACGCTGAGCACGATCTCGGCGACCCCGGTGACGGCCGAGCCCTCGGCCATCAGCGCCGCGCGCCGGCGTTCGACTCCGGCAGCGCGAAGGCGAAGACCGCGTTCGATCGGTCGCCCCCGACCGGCACCGCCAGATACTGGCGGCCATCGACCGCGTACGTGATCGGGAACCCCTGCGCGGAGGCGGGTAGGCGCGTGTGGAAGAGGACGTCGCCCGTCGCGACGTCATGGACGTTGAGATTGCGATCGCTGTCCGCGCTCACCACAAGACCGCCGCCGGTCGTCAGCGCCGCCGCCTGCGGACGCGTCGCCATGGAGTGCCGCCATAGGATCCGGCCGCTGGCGATGTCCATCGCGATCAGGTGTCCGCGGTGGTCCGGGCTGTCCGGGTGAACCGTGCTCCCGCGGGAGAGCCAGCCGGTGTTCTGGTAATAGCTCGCCCCAGGCGTTTTCTCTAGCGGCGTGAACGCGCCGGTGACGCAGGTCGGATGGATGGGGATGTAGAGTGCGCGCGTCTCGGGGTGGTAGGCCGACGCGCGCCAGTTGCGGATGCCGCCGAAGTCGGGACAGAAATCAAGCGGGACGCCCGGCTCCGGGAGCTTCTCCGGGCGGTTGGTCACCTTGCCCGTCTGCAGATCAACATCGACGACGTTCTGATAGCCGAGGTCGTGGGCTGCCACGAATTCGCCGGTGGTCCGGTCGAGCTCCCACAGGATGCCGAGCTTGCCCATCTTGAACAGCGAGCGGCGTCCGTTGTGATCGATGAGCGTGCTCTCGAACACATCGTCGAGGTCATGGGTCTCGCCCGGACTGAACTGGTAGTACCAGGCCAACTCGCCCGTGTCCGCGTCGAGCGCCAGCACGCTGTTCGTATAGAGCGCGTCGCCATCGGTTTCGCGCTGCAGGCGGGCCCACGGCTTTGCTTGTGAGGTGGACCAGTAGGTGAGGTTGGTGGCCGGATCGTAGCTGCCTGGTATCCAAGAATCGCCGCCTGCGCGGAACATCAGCGGGAGGTCGCCCCACGTGTCGCCGCCCGGTTCTCCGGGGCGCGCGACGGTCGACCTACGCCAGATCTGTTCGCCGGTGTCGGCATCGTGAGCCGAGATGAAGCAGACATCGTCCTTGTAGTGTTCGCACCCGGTCATGCCCGCGACGATGTTGCCGTTCGCCACGATCGGCCCGCTCGTATAGCGGTATCCGAGGGCGTTATCGGCCACCTCGTGGTCCCACGCGACATCGCCGGTTCGCGCATCGAGCGCGACGATGTGAGCGTCAGCCGTGTTGAGGTAGATCTTGTCGCCGTAGATCGCGATCGACCGGCTGCGCGGGCTTAGCACCGACTCGGTCATGTCAACGAACTCGCGTCGATACTCCCAGATGCGGTCCCCGGTGACCGCGTCCACGGCTTGCACGACGTTGTCCGGATTTGGGAGAAACATCACGCCGTCGTGCACGAGCGGCGTCGGCTGATTGACCCCCTCGCCCATCTGCCAGGCCCAGGCGAGCTGGAGTCGGTGGGCGTTCTCCCTGTCGATCTGGTCAAGCGGGCTATAGCCCCAGCCGTCGAGTGTCCGTCGCCAGTTCAGCCAGTCGGCCGGGTCGGGGTTCTGCAGCATGGCGTCGGTGACGGGCTTGAATGCCCGCTCCTGCGCCTGCGCCCCGCCACCACTCGTGACCGTCGCGAGCACCACCGCACATGCAAATCGACGCATCGGAATCTCCCTCTCGGCGTTCGGCCTGAGCGATCAGTTGACGGGCGACGTCATATCTACGGGCGCCGCGGGTAGCTCTTGGTCTGCCCGTTTCTAGGATTAGCCAGTACGAAGCTGCCGTCCATCCGCGCGGTTAGCACGAGGTGGTGAGCGGTCGTGTCGTCGAGGTTGGCGATGAACGACTCCGCGGTATTCAAATCCGGCCCCCCGGGGCGCGTCGTCTCATGGAGCTGCGGGATGCCGTCTCTCGGCATCGAGTAGTGCAGCTGCCAGACGTCTTCGAGTCCGGGCGAAGACGTGATCGTCCGAAAGTGGTCCGGCGACGCGCCCTTGGTCCCGCCGTTGTTGATCACGGCCACTCTCGGCTGCATCCCGTGGACCAGCGCCGGGAGGCCGGCGCCGTCGAGACCGTGGCGGGTGGCTAGATACAGGTCGATTCGCCCGAGCGTGTGGGTCGGACACGCCAGATCGTGCTCCTTGTTCCAGGTCAGATCGCCGAGGTCCACCATGCTGAAGGTCCCGTGTGTGATCACGACGCCGACCGAGCGTGCGTCCTCGCTGTCGTCACGAGGCAGCGGTGAGAAGTCACGGCAGAGTGCATTGGGCGCCCCTGCGCCCGGCAACGGGTCCGCCAATGCCGTTCCGCCGGCGATGACGATCTGCACGTCTAGGCCACCGATCGGGATCCGCTCTCCGGCTCTCGCGATGATGTGGCGGCCGTTTCGCCGCGCGTCGGCATAGGCCGCATACGCGCCCGCGCTGCGGCTGTTGGGCTCCAACGGTTCGCCAACATCCACGTAGTTGAGGATGGGCAGTTTCGTCGCGAGGACTGGCGTGCTCCCCAGGTGATCACCATGGAGGTGGGTGACCATGTGGTAGTCGATCCGGTCGACGCCCGCCTCCGTGGCGGCGGCGAGAATCCGGTCAGCGTCGCGGTCCCCCGGGAAGCCGCTGTCGATGAGGAGCGACTCGCCCGACGGCGAGACCACGAGCGTGGCCTGCCCGCCCTCAACATCGACGAAGTAGACACGCAGCGCCGCCTCCTGCGTCGCCGCGGGAGGAGTCGCGAGGAGGGCCAGGACACTGGCGACGATCGCGAACCGCGGGGTCGAGACCATGGAGCGAGGCAAGGCTATAGGCCCGGCCCCGCAATGGCAACACACGCTGCTAGACTGACTTCGGTGGGCGACCCTTTTCCGATCCCGCCGCCGATCGCGCCCATGCTGGCGAAGGCGGCTGCCGAGCTGCCGGTCGGCGGCGGCTACGCGTACGAGCCCAAGTGGGACGGGTTTCGGGCGTTGGTGTTCCGGGGGGGCTCCGAGGTGTACCTCCAGAGCCGGGACAGCAAACCGCTCGGCCGCTACTTCCCCGAGCTCGACGCAATCCTTCTCGCGGCGCTGCCCGACGGCTGCATCCTCGACGGCGAGATCGTGATCCCGACGTCTCGGGGCCTCGATTTCGGCGCGCTCCAGCTTCGTCTGCACCCCGCCGCTTCACGTGTCGCCCGACTGGCCGAAGCGACGCCGGCGGCGTTCGTCGCGTTCGACCTGGTCGCCGCGGCTGGCCGCGATCTCCGCGCGCGGCCGCAACGCGAACGCCGCGACGAGCTGGAGCAGCTGCTGGCCGGTAACGTCCCGCCGATTCACCTCACGCCGCTCACGCGTGACCCGGCTGTTGCGTCCGACTGGCTCGTGCGGTTCGAGGGCGCCGGATTGGACGGCGTGATCGCCAAGCCGGAGCAAGCCTGCTACGAACCGGGTAAGCGGACCATGATCAAGATCAAGCACGTGCGGTCGGCCGACTGCGTGGTGGGCGGCTTCCGGTGGCACAAGCGTGGTCCGGACCGGCTCGTGGGTTCGCTGCTGCTCGGCCTCTACGACGCCAGCGGGAAGCTGCACCATGTCGGCGTCACGTCCTCGTTCACGATGGCGATGCGCGAACGGCTGGCCGCGGAGCTGGCCCCGCTGCGTGATCGGGCGCTCGAGCAGCACCCGTGGCGGGACCGCGCGCGGGCAGCGAGCAGCACGACACGCATGCCGGGTGGACAGAGCAGGTGGAGCGCCGGCAAGGATCTCTCCTGGGAGCCGCTGCGGATTGAGCGGGTCTGCGAGGTCAAGTACGACCACATGCAGGGATCGCGCTTTCGCCACGCGGCGGTCTTTCGGCGCTGGCGCCCCGACAAGCCGCCGGCCGCATGTGATTACGCCCAGCTCGAGGTGACGGCGCCCTACGAGCTCGACAAGGTCTTTGGCGCGGCGCGGCGCAGTTGAGCGCGCCGTCCGGCTCCGAGCGGCTCGTCGGGGTTGAGCGCTTCCTGCGGCGGTCGCTGTGCCTCCGGGATGTGACGGAGGTTCACGCGGATGCGGGTCCACGTGCTGAACCGCCCGCGCATGGCGTCGACGAGTACGTCGGCCGGCGCCAGGTGCGCGGCCGCCTCGGGGTGGCGGCCCTTCCAGCGTTCCAAGCCGGCGAGCGCATCTTCTTTCCGGCTGGCTCGCCCGATCTCGATCAGCGGATGCGGGGGGGCGCGCCGACGCGACGGCTGCACCCGCGGTGGCTCGCCGGCCTGTTTGCGGTAGTGGGGCGGCCACGGCGCGTCGCCTCGCCCCTCGCCCTCGTGACGCGCGGCCAGTTCGAGGAGCGGCGCGATGGTGCACGGGTGTGCGTCGATCGACGCGTGTGGGTCACCCAGATCGGCGACACGTGACGGCATGGTGCTGAGCGTGAAGTCCCGAGGATCACACGCGTCGATCTCGTTCCAGCTCAGCGGTGCCGAGACGCGTGCATCGGGCGTTGGACGCACCGAGTACGCGCTCGCCACCGTGCGGTCCTTCGCGTTCTGGTTGTAGTCGAGGAACACACCGTGGCGCTTCTCCTTCCACCACTCGCTGGTCGCGAGACCGGGCGCCTTCCCCTCGACGACGCGCGCGAACGCGAGCGCCGCTCGCCGCACCTCGTCAAACGTCCAGCGTGGCTCGATGCGTACGTTGACGTGCATCCCCCGGGAGCCCGACGTCTTCGGCCAGCCGATGAGCCCAACGTCGTCCATCGTGGCGCGCACGACGTTCGCCACCTCGCGCAGCTGCGCCCAGGTGACGCCAGGCACCGGATCCAGGTCGATGCGCAACTCGTCGGGATGGTCGAGGTCCTCCTTTCGCACCGGGTGCGGGTGCAGCTCGAGACAGGCGAGGTTGGCCATCCAACCGAGCGCGGCCGCATCGCGCGGCACCACCTCCTCGGCCGAGCGGCCGGACGGAAAGCGCAGCGTGGCGACCTCGATCCACGCCGGCCGCGACCGCGGCGCCCGCTTCTGGTAGAAGAACTCTTCCGCGATGCCGTTCGGGTAGCGCACCAGTACGCACGGTCGACCGCCAGCGCCGCGCAGCGCGCCCTCGGCCACCGCGAGGTAATAGCGAACGAGGTCGAGCTTGGTGTGACCCGCCTGCGGAAAGAGCACTTTCCGCGGGTTCGAGATCGACAGCTCGCGCCCGGCGACGGTCAGCACCTCGCGTTCGGCGCGGCTTCCCACATGAACACTGTACCAGCCGTCCGGCGTGCTCCCGTGAAGGCGGTTCGTACCACGCCAATGGTAGTAAGGTGGTGGCCATGGAACTGAATAGAGTCGCTCGAGTGCTCCTGCTCGGAATCACGGTGTCGGCCTGTGGGACGTCGTCGTTCACCCGGCCTGAGACCCGTGAGCCGACCTCGGTCGCGCAGTTCGACCGCTGGATGGAGGAGTACTCCAACTGGGGTCGGTGGGGTGAGGACGACGAGATGGGCGCCGCCAACTTGATGACCGACGCAAAGCGGCTTCAGGCAGCTGCGCTCGTCCGGACCGGCCGCACGGTCTCCCTGGCCCACGATTTCCTCACCGAGGAGGCAGCCGACGCGCGTGAGCCGTATCGGCTTCAAATGACGGTGAACGCGGATGGCCAGAACTCGGGCGACCGCATCGAAGTCTACTTTCACGGGATCACGTACTCACATCTCGACGGCCTCTGTCACGTCTTCTACAAGGACAAGATCTACGGCGGCGCAGACTTCCGGGACGTCGTGACCGATGACGGTTGCTCGAAGATGGACACGACGATGATGAAGAACGGCCTCGTGACACGTGGCGTCCTCGTCGACATCCCGCGCCTGAAGGGCGTGCCGTATCTCGAGCCGGGGACCAAGGTCTATCCCGAGGATCTCGAGGCGTGGGAGGAGTACGCGGGGATCACGATCGAGCCTGGCGACGCCTTGCTCTTGCGCACCGGCCGCTGGGCGCGCCGGGCGGCGACCGGCGAGACCGGGGTCATGTCTGGGTGGGACGCCTCGGCGATCCCGCTGCTCGCCGAGCGCGATGTCGCCTTGCTCGGTGCCGACGCCGTGCACGAGGCGCCAGACAGCGTGCCGGGGCTCAACGTGAACCCGATACACCGCTTCGCCATCGTGGCGCGCGGGATCAACCTGCTCGACAACATCGACCTCGAGGCAGCGTCCGAGACGGCAGCGGAGCTCAACCGCTGGGAGTTCATGCTCGTGGTGGCTCCGCTGCGCGTGCCAGGCGGCACTGGGTCGCCCGTCAACCCGATCGCCATCTTCTAACCCCAGAGTGAGCTCTGGGGTTAAGGTCTCGGGGCGGAGGGCATCGGCCGCCGCCTAGCGGCGGGAACATCAAGGTAGCCGCGTTTCGCGTGGCGCGCGACCGTGCGAGAGGAAATCAGGAGGGCGGACAGATGGTACGAGCGAGCGATCAGTGGATGCGGATGAGTCGCCGGGAGGCGATGCGGCGTCTGGGTCTGGCAGGGGTCGGCCTCGCGGCCGGCTGTGGCGGCTCGACCACACCCCAGCCGACGGAGGCGCCCGCCGACGCGGCCGCGGCCACCGAAGCTCCGACCTCGATGTTCCCCGCCGGCGCCGTCGTGCGCACCGTGCTGGGCGACGTCGCGCCGGAGATGTTGAGTGGCGGTGCAACCCTCTTTCACGAGCACATGTCGTTGGACATGGCGTTCTGGGATCGAATGCTGGTGGGCATCCCGAACGTACCGCGGGAAGTGTTCCTCGGGTCACCCGATGCCCCGTACTTCATGCAGCACGTCGACGCGATCGTGCCCGAGCTTCGGGCTGCGGTCGAGGACGGTGTCACTCTGCTGGTCGACGGCGGGCATGCCGACATGGGTCGCGACCAGGCGTTCCTTCGGACGATCTCGGAGCAGTCCGGCATGGCGATCGTCGCGAGCGGCGGGTATTACACGGATCCTTTCCATCCACCGGAGCTCGCGAGCCAGACGGACGACGAGATTGCGGCGGCGCTCGCCGGCTCGGCCGGGGACGAGGGCTGGGGAGCGTTCGGTGAGATCGCAAGCTCGGAGGAGTTCACTGAAGGCGAGCGCAAGGTCTTCAACGCGATCGGGAAGGCCCACCTGTTGACCAATCTGCCGGTCTTTACGCACACGGCGAACGGGGCGGAGGCGGTCGCGCAGCTCGACATCTTCGAGTCCGTCGGCGTGAGCCCGGACCGCGTCGTGATCGGCCACATGGGCGGCCTGGCCGACCCGGAAGCCGCCGTGCACAAGACGATCGCGTCGCGCGGTGCGTATGTCGGATTCGACCGGCTGGGTGGCGGCGCGGAGGCGGACGGGCCCAAGGTGCCGATGGTCCTGGCCATGCTCGACGCGGGCCACACCGAGCGTGTATTGCTGGCCTCCGACTTCGCCCAGGCCTCCGATCTCCAACAGAACGGCGGCCCGGGCTACGCGAAGACAATCACGCAGTTCGTGCCGATGCTGCGCGAGGCGGGCGTTGATGACGCGACCATCAATACGCTCACGGTCGAGAACCCGCTGCGGTTTCTGGCGTTCATTCCGGCGGCCGCCTGAGGCGTCCCACGAAAGGCGTCCCCAAGCGATGGTTCCCGCGCGGATGATGGCGGCGGTCTGTAGTAGGATGCGTGTATCGAAACCCAGGGTGCTCCGAGAGGTGTTGGTATGCTTGTCGTCCCCTTCCACGCTCCGTCGGGCAGCCGGATGGGTGTCTGGGGTCTTGGCGTCGCCGTCCTCTGTGCGACCTGGTGGGCCACGCCCGCGTCAGCCCAGCCGGCCGGCGACGCGCACGCGGTGACCTTCGCCCGGGACATCGCCCCGATTTTCCAGAAGAACTGCCAGCAGTGCCACCGGCCCGGCTCGATCGGCCCGATGTCGCTCACGACCTACCAGGAAGCGCGCCCTTGGGCCCGGTCGATCAAGCAGCGCGTGGTGCTGGGCGAGATGCCGCCCTATCGGTACGACCGCGACATCGGTATTCAGGCGCTGAAGGACGACCTCCGGCTGAGCCTGTCGGAAATCGAGACGATAGCCCGCTGGGTGGACGACGGCGCGCCCCTTGGCGACCCTGCCGATCTCCCGCCGCCACTGTCCTTTCCGGATCTCAGCGAGTGGCCCTACGCGGATGAGTTTGGCCCGCCGGACCTGGTGATCCGGACGAAGCCGTACACCGTGGCGGCCGAAGGGGGGGACGTCTGGTGGCGGCCGATCGTGCCCACCGGCCTGACCGAGGATCGGTGCATGAAGGCAGTGTCCGTCAAGCCGTCGCCCCAGGGGCGCGCCGCCGCGCACCACGCCAACAGCACGTTCCTCGGCTTGGACGAGGAGAGCGGGGAATGGGTCGAGGTCGAGCGGTTCTCCGAGTACGCGCTCGGCAAGGTCGGCGAGATTGTTCCGGAGGACGCCTGTCGGCTCCTCCCGGCCAACTCCATGGTCAGTTGGAACGTCCACTACTATCCGACCGGCGAGGTCGTCGAGAACGATGTGATCGAGATGGGCGTGTGGCTCTATCCGGAGGGCCATCAGGCGAAGTACCAACAGGATCTCAAGCTGTACTCCCTGCTGATGAAGGGCGGCGAGCTCGAGCTCGCACCGCACGGAACGGCAATGACACAGGGGTTCCATTCCTTCGAGACCCCGGTGCGGATCGACAGCTTCCAGCCGCACGGTCACTACCGGCTGGTGGGCAAGACCCTCGAGATCTTCGATCCGCAGACGGGCGAGCTGGAGATGGTGAGCTCGGTGTCCAACTGGACCAACGACTGGCACACCAGTCACATCTACGCAGAAGACGCCGCACCGCTCGTGCCGGCGGGGTCCGTCCTGGTAGTCACCGGCTACTACGACAACACGGCCGGGAACAGGCAGAACCCCGATCCGAATCAATGGGTGGGGCTCGGTAGCCGTACGGCGGACGAGATGTCGCATGCCTGGATCGCCGTGACGCATCTCGACGACGAGGGCTATGAGCGTCTGGTGGCCGAGCGGGTACGTCGCACGCAGACGGACACCGACCAGCAATAGCAGCGCGGATACGCGCGGAATTTGGCCTGGGGCGGAAGAGCCTCTCGATATCGAGAGGCTCTTTCGCGTTTCGGCAACGACCCGTTGATGGAGGGAACGGCTGTGCTCGGACGTTGGCTCGTGGGCGGCGTCGCAGCCGCGATGCTCATCGGCTCCCCGTCGTTGGGGGCCCAGCGACAACGACCACTGACCCCGCTCCCGCCGAACGGACTTCGGGTGGCCCCGTTCTTCGACGGCTGGTACCAGAATCCGGATGGCACCGTCACCCTGTCGTTCGGCTACTCAAACCTCAACCTGACCGAGGCCGTGGAGATTCCCCTGGGTCCCGACAACTTCATCGAACCGGCGGAGTTCGACGGCCGGCAACCAACGTCCTTCCCGCCGCCCAGGCGGCGTGACGGCGACGGCCCGCCCAGGCGCCGGGAGCGGGAGCGGGGGGTGTTCACCGTGACCGTGCCGGCCAGCTTCCGCGACGACGTCGTCTGGACCCTGGTCAACCAAGAACGGACCTTCAGCGTTCCCGGAAACGCCAAGACCAGTGCCTATCGGCTCCGATGGCCGATGGCGATGGGGTCGCAGCCCCCACTGGTCCGCTTCAGCCCCGACGGCCCTGCCGGCCGGGGTCCCACCGGGATCGACGTGGAGCCGATGCGCGCGTCGGTGGACACGCCGCTTCCGCTGACGGTCTGGATCCATGATGACAGCGTGCGGGAGGAAGAACCGCTCCCGGTCAGACGGCGGGGCGACGCCGCGGCGATGCACGTGACCTGGTTCAAGCACGCCGGTCCGGGCTCGGTCGTCTTCAGCCCGCACACCGAGCCGATCGCCGAGACAGAGGGGATGGCGACCACGACAGCGACCTTCGAGCAGCCGGGCGAGTACGTGATCCGCGTGCGCGCCGACAGCTTCGGCCGGATTGACAGCTCCGCCGGCAACCAGTGCTGCTGGACGAACGGCTATGTGAAGGTCACCGTGACGTCGTAGCCCTCCGGCGCCCGGCCGCGATCTGCCGTCGTTGGCAGTCCTTTCCCGAGCAGCACCGGGCAAGCGCCCGATGGCGACCTGTATACTCCGCCGACATGAGCGATCCGAGGTCGCGGCGAGACGCACAAACCCATCGCGGGCCTGAAGGCCCACGCTACGTACGGAGCCCGGGCGGTGTCCTGGGGTCGTAGCGCACGGCTTCGGCCGTGCGAAACGCGGCGAATTACGTGAGATCGGGTCGGCGTGCGGTCCCCGTATGGTGGGTGGTGGTCCTCGCGATCTGCGCAACGGCACCCGTCCGCGCCGGCCAACAGACACCGAGTACGCCTGCACGAGACGCGGGCCAGACGGTGTGGGTCGCACCGTTCGCCAACATCAGTGGCGCGGAGGCGGATCGATGGATCGGGGCCGGGCTCGTCGAGACGCTGACGTCCGAGCTTCCACGCGCCGCGAGGCTCCGTGTGCTGCGTCCGGCGTCCGCTCCAGACGCCGCCGGACCCGCCGAGGATGAGGCTGCGTCGCGCATCGCAGCTGGGCTGGGCGCCACGTGGCTCGTCACCGGCGGCTACCAGCGGGTTGACGACCAACTACGGATGACCATTCGGCTGCTCGAGGTCGCGAGTGGCGTTGTGGTCTACGCCGACACCGTCGATGGCGCCCTCGACGAGCTTTTCGTGCTGCAGGATCGCGTCGTCGAGATGTTCGCCGCCGAGCTCCGGACGGCGGTTGCCACACCTCCGCCGGCGACGGCCGTCGTGCAGCGCACCCGCGCTAGCCTCGCAGCACCGGCGTCGATCATCGACGGTCCGCCGCCGCCCGTGCCACCCGCCACCATCGCGCGCGACACCGCCGGTCGCGCCACGCTACGCGCGGTCCGCGTGACCGAGCCCGTGCGCATCGACGGCGCACTCGATGAGCGCGCGTATCAAGACGTGCCGCCGGTGTCCGGGTTCATCCAGGTCAACCCGCTCGAGGGCGAGCCGGCGACGGAGCAGACCGAAATCTGGGTGCTGTTCGACGGCGACAACCTCTACGTGGCCGGTCGCTGCTTCGATTCCGCGCCGGAGTCCCGGTGGGTGGCGAACGAGATGCGCCGCGACGGCTCGGGACTGGGCGAGTTTGTCGGCATCGTGCTCGACACCTTCTACGACCGGCGCAACGCCGTGGAGCTCGTCGTCAACCCGCTCGGGGGCCGGATGGATGGTCAGATCACAAACGAGCGCGCCTGGAACGGCGACTGGAACCCCGTCTGGGACGTGCGCGCGGGGCGCTTCGCGGGCGGGTGGACGTTCGAGGCGGAGATCCCGTTCAAGTCCCTCCGGTACCGGCCGGGCCAGCGGCAGACGTGGGGCTTCCAGGTCGAGCGCCTCGTCGCCTGGAAGAACGAGCATTCGACCCTCACGCCGCTTCCCGCAGCGTGGGGGATGATGGCCGCCATGCAGATCTCACAGGCAGCCACGCTCGTCGGCCTCGAGGTGCCGGACGCCGGCCTCAACCTCGAAATGAAGCCGTACGCCATCGGCGAGGTGGGTGGCGCCCGGACGGGTGGGCGCGGGCTTCCCAGCATTGCGACCGGCGACATCGGGCTCGACGTCAAGTACGGGGTCACCGAAAACCTGGTGACCGATTTCACGGTGAACACCGACTTCGCGCAGGTCGAGGCCGACGAGCAGCAGGTCAACCTGACGCGCTTCAGCCTGTTCTTTCCCGAAAAGCGTGAGTTCTTCTTGGAGAACCAGGGCCTGTTCGCGTTCGGCGGTGAGAGCAGCGGCGGGCAGTTCGCCGGCGCCAGCAACACGCCCATCCTCTTCTATAGCCGCCAGATCGGGCTCAATCAGGGCCGGGAGGTCCCGATCGACGCCGGTGGTCGCCTGACCGGCCGGATCGGGAAGTTCAGCGTCGGCGCTTTGAACATCCGGACCGCGGATGCGCCGGCCGCCAATGCCGCGGCGACCAACTTCACGGTGCTGAGCCTCAGACGTGACCTGCTCCGGCGCAGCAGCGTCGGCGCGCTGTTCACCGGTCGCTCGGTGTCGCGGACGGGCGTCGGGTCGAACGAGGCCTACGGGGTCGACAGCCTCTTCTCGTTCTACGACAACCTGAACATCAGCACCTACTGGGCGAAGACGCGCACGGCGGACCGCGGGAACGACGACATCAGCTATCGCGCCCAGCTCGACTACATGGGCGACCGTTACGGGGTGCAGCTGGAGCGGCTGATCGTCGGCGACGACTTCAATCCAGAGGTGGGGTTCCTACGGCGCGACGACTTTGCGCGCAGCTTCGGGTCGGCCCGGTTCAGCCCGCGGCCCGAGTCGATCGCGGCGATCAGGAAGGTCACGTGGGAGGGCCGGTTCGACTACATCACGGACCGCACCGGCGTGCTGGAAACACGACAGACGCAGGGGCTGTTCGGGATCGAGCTCGAGAACAGCGATCGGTTCCAGCTCACCTACACGCGCAATTACGAGTTTCTCGAACTACCGTTTCCGATCGCGCCGGGCATCACGATCCCGGTGGGCGGCTATGACTTCGCCGACGTGGAGGCGAGGTACACGCTGGGCCGGCAGCGGCGTGTCTCGGGCACGGTGTCGGTGCAGCACGGCGATTTCTACGGCGGGGAAAAGACGACGTTCAACTTCGGGTTCGGCGGCTTCTTCGGCGGCACCCGCATCGAGCTGACGCCGCAGCTGTCACTTGAGCCGACCATCTCGCTCAACCGGATCGCGCTGCCGCAGGGTCGATTCACGGCCCAGCTCCTGACCACGCGGGCCATCTACTCGCTGACGCCCCTGATGTTCGTCTCCGCGCTGGTGCAGTACAACTCCAGCACCGACGCCGTCAGCACCAACCTCCGGCTGCGGTGGGAGTATCGGCCGGGCAGCGAGCTCTTCGTGGTCTACAACGAGCAGCGCGAGGCGCTCGTCCCTCAGCGATCCCCCGAGCTGCAGAATCGCGCCCTGATCGTGAAAATCAATCGACTGTTCCGGTTCTGACCGATGGCCGAGAGCCGATGCTAAGGACCCAAGGAGACGTCATGTGCGAAGCGAGCACGCGCCGTGAGTTTCTGGTCACCGCCTCGATGGCCGCGATGGCCGCGACAATCACGAGGGGCGAAGTGAGCCAGAGCGCCCCATTTTCGTTGGAGCGATTCGAGACGAACGGCATCTCGGTGCGCGCCGCTGTCGAAGGCTCGGGTCCGCTCGTCATCATGGTGCACGGGTTCCCAGAGCTCTGGTACTCGTGGCGGCATCAGATTCAGCCGATCGCCGATGCGGGGTTCAGGGTCGTGGCGCCCGACGTGCGCGGCTATGGGGGAAGCGATAAGCCTCACCCCATCGACGCATACGACATGGTCGCGTTGACGAACGACGTCGTCGGTCTGATCGATGCGCTTGGCGAAGACCAGGCCATCTTGGTGGGGCACGATTGGGGTGCGCCCATCTGCTGGAACACGGCGGCGCTGCATCCCGATCGCATCGCCGCGGTCGCCGGGCTGAGCGTCCCGTTCGGGCAGAGAGGGGACGTGCCGAGCGTCGATTTCTGGCGCAGCCTGTACGGCGAGGGGTTTTTCTATCAGCTGTACTTCCAGGACGAAGGCGTCGCGGAGGCCGCGTTCGAAGCGGACGTCCGGACCGCGCTTCGCAAGATTTACTTCACGATTTCCGGGGACGGGGAGCATGCGCCGTTGCATAGTCTGTCGGCGCCGGAGCCGGTCGCCGACGTGCTAGGGACGATGGTGGATCCCAACCCCTTTCCGTCGTGGATGACCGAGGCCGATCTTGACTACTACACCGAGGCATTCGAGCAAGGCGGGTTTCGTGGCCCGCTCAACCGCTACCGTGCTCAGGGCAGAGACTGGGAGCTGCTCCCGCAGCTCTCCCAGCTCGAGGTCCACCAACCGAGCTGCCTCATCGCGGGAACGCTCGACCCGGTGCGGACGTTCGTCCCCGGGATCGATCTCTATGCGGTTGCCGGAGCCGGCTGCACCGATTTCCGCGGCTCCACCCTGATCGAGGGCGAGGGCCATTGGATTCAGCAGGAAGCGCCGGATGACGTAAACCGCGCGCTGCTGAGCTTTGTCGGCGGACTTGGTTGATCTACAGGAGATCCCACTGGCTCGCGATGCGGCTGAGGGCGTCCAGGAGGCTCGCGTCGTCCGAGGCGCGTACGCGCAGAATCGTGTCGGGGATACGGATGCTGTGCCGGCGGCCGTCGCCGAACCGCACTGTTCGCTTTGCTGTGGAGAGGAAGACCTGCGCCTGCGGCTCACCCGGTTCGTCGAGTCCCGGGTCGTCCACCAGCAGCTTGAAGCACGGGCTGAATTCCTCTGACAGATCGGCGGCGACCCAGGTGAGGATCGTCGACCCCGTCCCGCGGTCGATGATCCGTCCCTCGTCATCCTGGCGGTCGATCTCGATGTCGCGATTGGTGTGCGAGCCCCACGCTTCGAGCAGCGGGAGGACCAGCGCACCCCACGCTTCGTGAATCGCGGGAACGGACGAGTCGAAGACGAACCGCACCTGTGAGATGCGGGGGTTTTCCAGCGCCGGTTGCAGCGCGTTCCGGAACCCATCCTGATAGCAGATGCCGCCCAACGGCACCCGAAACCAGTACATGATGCCGGCGCCCTGAGCGGCAAAGTCGCGGCTGTCGCGCGCCACCGCTTCCCAGGGGTGCACGATCCGGAGGCTTGCGGTCTTGGCGCGGGCCACGGAATTGCGCTCGGCTTCGACCGGGTGCGCTCCGCTGTCGCGCCTCAGACGCACCAGATCGCTGCGCATGTCGGCCGCGGTCTGGTACCGCATGCGCCGGTCCTTCTCCAGCGCCTTGTCGACGATGCGCGCCAGCTCAGCTGGCACGTCGGCGTTCAACCGTTGCGGGGACGAGGGCGCCCGATGGAGCAGGTGGTCCACGGCCATCGCTCCGGTCTGTCCGGTGAACGGCAAGCTCCCGGTGGCAAGCTGGTACAGCATGACGCCGAGTGAGAACAGGTCGGTGCGGGTGTCGAGCTCTTCGCCGCGGACCTGTTCCGGCGACATATAGGCGACCGTACCCAATGCCATCCCTGGCTTCGTCAGGTGGTCCTGTAGGACCGTCGGGCCGTCGTAGCCCCCGCCCACCCCGACCGCCGGTCCCGCCGCTCCGGGCTTGGCGAGGCCGAAATCGAGTACCTTGACCGGCCCCGCGGTCGTGACGAAGACGTTGCCCGGCTTGATGTCCCGATGAATGATCCCCTTGGCGTGGGCGGCGGCAAGGGCATCCGCCAGCTGCACGCCCCATTCCAGCAGTTGTTCCAGCGGCACGGGCTGTTTGCCGAGGCGTTCAGCGAGTGAGCTCCCTTCGAGCAGTTCCAGCGCGATGAACGGCTGACCGTCCTGTTCGCCGATGTCGTGGAGTGTGCAGATGTTCGGGTGGTTCAATCCGGCGACGGCGCGCGCCTCGCGCTCGAACCGCTGCCTCAGGTCGGCATCACCCGCCACATGCTCGGGGAGCACCTTGATGGCGACGTCGCGGTCCAGCCGCGTGTCCCGCGCCCTGTAGACGATGCCCATGCCACCGGCGCCGAGCTCGCCGATGATCTCGTACGGACCGAGCGTTGAGCCAGGCAGAATCGCCACGAAGCGGCGAGTATAGTCGTCACCGGTGGCGAGAGTCGACGTCGAGGATTTCGCGGACGAAGACGCGTCGCGCATTTTTGTCGCGGCCGCGCTCGCCGAGGCGCAGCGCGTGGAGGCGGTGCTCACCGCAAACGACGTCGACTATGCGGTGAGCGTCGAGCTCTTTCGCGCCGGCCTCCTGACGAGACCGCGTCACGGCGCCGTTTTCTACGTCGAGTCCACCCTGGCCGCTCGTTGCCGGGAGCTGCTATCCGCCGCCGGGCTGGGGCGCGGCGTGATGAACGAGGATGAGTGAACCCCGTACATTGAAAAAGGCCCCCGCTCCCTTTCGGGAACGAGGGCCTTAGTGGTCTGCGTCGGCGGCGTTGGGTTACCCCGCTACGGGGTCCCCTGCGCCACCACAAAGCGCTGGAGGCCCCTACGAGGACGCCACCTCCGCAAGACCCGTACTGTGTTCGTCCACAGGATCACCTCCTTCTCGGGCGCATAAGGAGTGGCAGGTCCCAACCCACCCGACCCCGGGGCCGCCCGAGCCAGCCGGGGCCGCCGCGCTACACGCGGAACGACACCTCCCATGGTGGGTCATGGATCGCTCGCTGTCAATTCGCCTCCGTGACCGGCTCGAACAGATCGATCTTGGCCTTCCGCACGCCGACCTGGGTGCCGATCTCAGATCCGAACTCGAGCGCCACGTCGGTGAGGGCCTGGTAGCGCGGCCAGGCGGGGAGATCAGCTGCGTTCGGATTTCCGGTCGTTGCGAAGTTGACCCAGTACGTCGTGATGGCGTCGGAGAGCTCGTGATCCCAATCGGTCCAGTTGATACCGACGAGCCGGGTGTTGCCGAAGGCGTAGGCGAGGTCACCGGAGTGATAGGCGCCATAGCCATTCGGGACGTCCGGCATCTCGACTTCAGGGTCCGCCGGTGTGTAGAGATGAAACAGCGGCGGCGCCTGGCTAAAGAAATACAGATACGCGGTGTTGCCCCCAGCTTCGACGGCCCGAGCCCAGGCGCGCATCTCCCAGACAAACATGCGGTCAGCCGTGATCGCCTGGCGGGCGGCCTTCGTCGACGTGTCGATGTCCGCCTCGTACGCGGCGAGCAGCGCCTCGGCCCCCGCGCCGTACTCGTCGGCAAGCGCCGAAGCCAGCTCCGGTCGAGGCAGTGCCTCCATGCCGGCGAACAAGGTCGTCCCTTCGTTCGCCAGCGAGCCGACGATGACCGGCACGTCGTTGTGCTCCCCGGCGGCGAAAATCTCCCGTGCCTGTTTCGGGACCACCCAGCCGTCGACGACCACGCCCGGGCTGCCAGTCGTCAGCACGGCTTCGGCCGGCAGCGCCCGCAGCGCCGCCGCGGCCTCGGCGCCGTCCCCCTCGGCACCCAGCTGCGACCCCGTGTCCAGGCCCACCTCATGCGCGGACCGGCCGCCGCCCACGCTCTCGGTCAACCTCATCCGGTTGTCTTTGAAGCAGCCGCCCGAGTGTCCGATGGCCTTGTGGAACAAACCGCGCGCGAGCGGTGATGCCATCAGGTAGCAGACGCTCCACGAGCCGGCCGACTGGCCGAAGATCGTCACGTTGTTCGGGTCGCCCCCGAAGGCCGCGATGTTGTCTCGCACCCATTCGAGCGCGGCGATCTTGTCGAGGAGCCCGTAGTTGCCGGACGACGCATGCGGCGATTCAGCGGTCAGCGCGGGGTGCACCAGAAAGCCGAATGGACCGAGCCGATAGTTGATGGTCACGAGCACGACGCCTTTGCCGGCCATGGCCGTCCCATCGAAGATCGTCGCGCTGCCCACACCCCCGGTATGTCCTCCGCCGTGAAACCAGACCATGACCGGCATCGCGTCATTGGCAGTGGTCGCCGCAGTCCACAGGTTGAGGGAGAGGCAGTCCTCGCTGCGGTCGAGGTCGCCGCGATGGTAGATGGATGTCGGTTCTGTCCGCTGCTGCCAGCACGCGGGACCGAACTCGGTGGCCGAGCGCGTGCCGTCCCACGCCGCCGCCGGTGCCGGCGGGCGCCACCGACTGTCGCCGACCGGTGGCTCGGCATACGGCACGCCGCGAAACACCAGGACCTCTTGCTCTGCGTCCGCGTGCTCGCCTTCGAGCGTCCCGAGGGCGGTCTGAATGATTGGACCGAGGCGACCGTCGGCTGCGGTCGTCGCCGGGTCAGCCGCCGGTCCACACGCGGACAACGTGAGGGCGATCCCGGCGGCGAGCAATGTCGTCGAATCAGCGCGCATGGTGGCTCCTTGTGTGTCGGTCCCGTGAATGCACCGGTAATCATGGACCGCGGCCGACCCCGACGCAACCTGGCGACCATCGGCGATCTAATCGCCGCGAGCGATGCGACCGATAACCCTTCAGATGAGATGGACCATGCAGCGCGGATCGCAAAGCCTCCGCTACGAAATCGTGACCGGCAGTGGCGCTACACCCTACGCGGTCAGGGTCGCCGCTCCCCACGGTGGCCTGGTTATCGATGAGCAGTTCGAGGAGCCGTTCGCGCTCCAGGAGCGCGCGCTGCAAGTCGAGCGGCTCTTGATCCGCCATGGGTGGCGTTGCCCGGAGTGGGCCGCTCAGCCCTGACCCGGTCGATCGCGTCCGCACCGCACCCCCACGCGCCCGTCTCGCTGTACCGACACTGCTGCCTGACCGTTTCGCATAGGCTGCGCAGGAGGACCGCCCGGAGACGCGTGGCCATTGGGAGGGGGAACGCGTGCCAGCCGGCGCCTGGGTTGAGCAGCTCACACACGATCTCCGCTACGGTTTGCGGTCGCTGCGGAGATCGACGGGCTTCACCGTCCTCGCCATTCTCACCCTCGCGCTGGGGATCGGCGCGAACACGGCGATCTTCAGCGTCGTGAACGGTGTCGTGCTGCGACCGCTCCCGTTGGCTGAGCCTGATCGGCTCGTCCAGATGTATGGGACGCCCGCCTCACGCACCGAAGCCGTCGACCACCTCCACGAGTATCGACGCCAAAGTACGTCATTCGACACGCTGGTCGGGTATGGGATCTCCGCGCGTTATCTTCGAGGCTCCGCGGGTCCCGAGCGCGTGAGGACGGTGGCCGCGGAGCGTGGGTTCTTCGACATGCTTGGCGTCGCGCCTCTCGCAGGTCGGACGTTCGCGGCGGACGATCCGCCGACGGTCGTCGTGCTCGCTGAAGCGTTCTGGAGGCAACGGCTTGGCGGCGATCCGGCGGCGGTTGGACAGTCGATCACCCTCGACGGCGAGCCGTTCACGGTCATCGGCATCATGCCCGAGGTCTTCCAGTTCCCCTACGGTGCCGGTTCGGTCTTGCCGGGCGTCGCGTCGCAGACCCGGACCGACCTGTGGAGTCCACGCGATCTGCTGGTCGAGCGTTTCAGCTATGTCACCGGTCGGCTGAAGGCCGAGGCGTCGTTGCGCGCGGCTGAGCGCGAACTGGCGGTGATTGCGAGTCGCCTGGAAGCGGAGAATCCCGACCCGTTCGGCGCGCGAGGCGTGCGGCTTGTGCCGCTCACCGAGGCGGTCGTGGGACCCACGATTCGTCGCCCGCTGTTGATGCTGCTCGGCGCGGTGGGGCTCGTCTTGGTGCTCGCATGCGTCAACGTCGTGAATCTCCTGCTGATACGCGTGACGCGACAGCGTCGTGAGGTTGCCGTGCGCGTGGCGTTGGGCGCCGGGGCGGCTCGGCTCGCGCGCCAGTTCTTGACCGAGAGCCTCCTGCTCGCGGTCGGTGCGGGTGCTGTCGGTCTCTGGCTCGCGTGGTGGGGCAGCGGTTGGCTGACGCGTCTCGCGGCCACGCAGATTCCGCGTGTGCATGAGGTCGGGCTCGATTGGCGCGTCTTCCTGTTTCTGGCGGTCGCCTGCGCGCTGTCGGGAATCGTGTCAGGTCTCGCGCCCGTCATGATGGCGGTGCGGACGGCGCCACACATCGCGTTGCAGCGTGCGAGCAGTCACGCGACGTCGGGCGCCGGGCTACGACATCTTCGCGAGGGGTTGGTCGTCGTCGAGGTGGCGCTGGCGTTCGCGCTTGCCGTGGGTGCCGCCCTGGTGGTTCGCGAGATGGTGCGCCTCCGCAACACCGACTCCGGAATCGTGGGGACCAACGTCGTTACCCTGCATCTTGGTCAGGGTGCACGCGGCACGCTCTCCCCAGCCGACACCAGACAGTTCTATGACATCGCGGACCGCGTAGCCCAGATTCCCGGTGTGCGCGCGGCGGGATTTACCCAGGTGCTTCCGCTGCAGAACTGGGGGTGGACCGCCAATTCGAGCGGCTTCGTGACGGCGCGCGCCCCCCCGCAAGCACCCTCGTTTCTGATGGAGCTGCGGTATGTGACGCCGGGGTACTTTCAGGCGCTTGGCATCCCCGTGCTGGCTGGGCGAGGCTTTGCGGCCAGCGACGATGGCGACGGCGCGCCGGTCATTCTGATTAACGAGGCGCTGGCGCGCCGCTATTTCGGCGCGCAGGATCCTGTCGGCATCGATACGAATCGCGGCACCATCGTCGGCGTCGTCGGCAACGTGCGTCAAGTGCACCTCGACCGTCCGGCGGCTCCCGAGGTGTATCACCCGATCGCGCAGAACTGGTCGCAGGTCGCCGACCTCGGGATGTCGCTGGTCGTGCGCGCTGGCGGCCGTCCCGCGACGGTGATCGATCCGATCCGGGCAGTCGTTCGCGACGCCAGCCCGGGCCAGGCGATCTTCGATGTGAAGACGATGGACCGCGTGGTGGAGGAATCGCTCTCCACGTTTACGGCGTATCTCTGGCTGATGGTCGCCTTCGCCGCGCTCGCCCTGCTGCTCGCCGCGGCCGGCACGTATGGGGTGATGGCGTCGGTCGCGGCGTCGCGGGCGCGAGAGTTCGCGATTCGGGTGGCGCTCGGCGCGGGTCCGAGGCACGTGATGCGATCCGTCGTCGGGCGGGGCACGTGCCTTGCGGCCGTCGGTCTCGGACTGGGGACGCTGGGAGTCGTTGCTGCGGCACCTCTGCTGCGCGATCTCCCCGTCAGCGTGCGATACCCCGACGTCGCGACGGTTCTCCCGGTAGGGTTTCTGCTTTTCGGCGTCGCGGTGGTCGCCTGTCTGGGGCCGGCTCGACGGGCGGCGACGCGCGACCCCCTCGTGGCGCTCGGTTCAGACTAAGGTCCTAGCCCCGGGGCTCGCCGCTCCTGGAGCCTCACGCGTCTGGACATGCAGCGGTACTTTCACCACGGGCTGCTAGATGGTGGCGAGCTTGACGCTCCCCGTGCTGTCGCCGAGCGTGTCGACGTGCACGCCCATCTTGTCGAGAACGGTCAACCACAGATTGGTCAACGGGGTTTCCTTCGGATAGCGGATATGCCGCCCACCTTTGATGCCGGCCGCACGGCCGCCCACGAGCGCGATCGGCAGATCATCGTGAAGGTGCGCGTTGCTATCGCTGATGCCCGTGCCGTAGATGAGCATCGTCTGGTCCAGCAGCGTCCCGTCGGCGTCCGGGATCGACTTCAGTTTGCCGACCACATGCGCGAACTGCTGCATGTGGAATTCGTTGAGCTTCCCCAACCGGTCGATGTTACTCAGCACGTTCTGATGGTGTGACAGCGCGTGATGTGAGTCCGGCACCCCCGCTTCGGGGTAGGCGCGAGAGCTCACTTCCTCGGCGAGCATGAACGTGGCCACGCGCGTCAGATCGGTCTGGTACGCCAAGACCAGCAGGTCACCCATGAGCTGCGCGTGTTCGGCGAAGGTGTTGGGAACGCCCGCCGGCTTGTCGACCGACGGGAGCTCGCGATCGCTTTGCTCCTCGGCCATCTGGATCCGCCGCTCGACTTCCCTCACCGACTCGAGATACCCCGACAGCTTTGTGCGGTCGGTCGAGACCAGCCGGCCCTTCAGGCGTGCGACTTCCTCGGTGACCGAATCGAGCAGGCTCGCGTTGCGCGAGATCCGCGGCAGACGCGACGCAGGGTCCGTACTGTCGGCCATTCCGAACAGGCGTTCGAACACCGCGCGCGGATCGATTTCCACCGGCAGCGCCATTGTCGGGGTGCGATGCGAAATCGTCGTGCGATAGGTGCATGGGTAAGCGTTCCCACCCGATACGCAACTGGCCTGTACGGCGACCCCCAGCTCGAGCGAGGCCAGCTGTGTCTCTCGCCCCATCTCGAATGCCGCGACCTGATCCACTGAGACGCCCGTTTTCGGGTTGATCGGATCGCCTGCTCGATTGGGTTCGGCATGCACGCCCGTGAGATAGGTCCCCCCGGACCGGGCATGGTCGCAGGCCGGATCCCCTTCGCGCGGATAGGCGGTCATGTGCGCCAACTCGCTCAGCACGAGGAGGTCGTCGCGATAGGGCGTCAGGCTCTCCATGATCATCGGCAGCGCGTCGGGCAGCGCACCCTCCGTCGTGGGGACCCAGTGGCGCATGGACATCCCGTTGGGCACGTAGAACCACGCCGCCCGGCGCACCGGAGCCGCCGCGGTGCGGCTGAGCGCGGACAGGGCGGGGACCATCGCATCCAGGAACGGCAGGGCCAAGGCGGTCCCCATGCCCCGCAACACGGTCCGCCGAGGTAGATGCTTCTTGGTGATGAACATCGCAGCTCCCTTGATTGCCTACCGATTCACCGCGGCCTCGGCGCTGGGCTCAGCGCCAGGGGTTCGATTCATCTGGAACGACGGGCTCTTGACCATGCCGAGGATGATGTCCGACCAGCGAAAGTCCGGGGCGGCCTCGCGGACGATCGCCCGCACGGCCGGCCGATCGGGGGCGTCCACGCCGCGCCCGAGCGCATAGGTGAGCAGCCGCTCGGTGACGACCGTCGCAAACTGCGTGCTGTTGGTCAACAGCGCCTGGCGCAGTCCCACCACGCCGTCCATCGTCGACCCATCGAGCGTCAGCCCCGACGCATCCACCGGTTTGCCGTTGTCGACGTCTCGCCACTGGCCGGTGACGTCGAGATTCTCGAGCGCAAACCCAAAGGGGTCCATCAGGGAGTGGCACGAGGCACACACCGGATTGCGCCGGTGCAGCTCAAGACGCTCCCGCACGGTGGTCGGCTGCTCCGCATCGTTGTCGGGGAGCGGCGGTATATTCGGGGGAGGCGGGGGCGGGGGATTGCCCACGAGGTTATCCATGATCCATTTACCGCGCACCACAGGCGACGTCCGATTGGCATGGGAGGTCACTATCATGACGCTGCCCTTCCCCAGGATTCCGAACCGTCGCTCGTCGGTCAACGTCACGCGACGCAGATGGCTGCCGTAGACGTTCGGAATGCCATAGTGCACGGCGAGGCGCTCGTTCAGATACGTCTCGTTGGCCCTGAGCAGATCCAACACGCTCCGATCGTCGCGCAACTGGCTTTCGAAGAACAGCTCGATTTCGCGAGCCAGGGCCTCCTTCAAGTTGGCGTTCATGGGGAAGAGGCTCGGGTCGGGCTGCAGTTCGCGGACGCGGCGTGTCCCCAGCCACTGGCCGGCAAAATCGGCCGCCATCCGCGCGGCGCGGGGATCGGCGAGCATCCGGCGCGTCTCGGCCGCCAAGACCGCCGGCTCACTGAGCCGGCCGCGCTCGGCGACGGTGAGCAGCGCCTCGTCGGGGAGGCTGTTCCAGAGGAAGAACGAGAGCCGGGACGCCAGCTCGACATCGCTCACGCGAAAGACGGTGTTCGGCCTGGCATCGACAGGACCACGCTCGATACGAAACAGGAACTGGGGCGAGATCAACAGGCGTTCCAGGGCAGCCTGAATGCCCGCGTCAAAGCTCCCGTCGCGCCGACCCTCCTCGTAGAACGGCATCAGCGCCTCGACGTCGGAGGCGTTGATGGGCCGCCGGAACCCGCGCCGCGCCAGCCGCGTGAGAATCTGCCGTGCGCAGGCCGGCTCGTCGGTCGACGCGGTCGGCCGACAGACAAAGATACGCCGCCGGCTCTCGTTGTCCTCGGGCGTGGTGGCGTTGAATGGGCCCGACACCGTGATGGACTCGATGCGGCCCGACGCGCTGCGTCGCACCGGCCCCGGAGCCCCCATCACCCCGCCCCGCAACCCCTCGGCATACCCGGGTCGAATATTCAGGAGGGTCACGCCCACCGGGCGGGTTCCAGCCTTCGCCGCGAAACGGACCACGAGATCCTCGACCTTTTCTCTGGCGGTCGCGTCCTCCTCGGGAGCGGTCGCCGCAGCGGCCACAGCTCGTCGGCTTCGCACCGGCTCGAGCGACCACTGCTTGACGGTCGCGCCGTCCACGGTGACGAGGATTTCGCTTTGCGGCCGGGAGAAGAACTCGCCCGAGCTCATGCCCGGCAGCAGCACGCGAACCGCGTACTCGCCGTCGAGCGGGAAGGTATGCCGGACGACCATGCCGCCGTTGGTACCGAATGGCAGGTCCTCACTCATGCGCTCGTCCTGCCTGACCGTTTGCCCGATCCGATACGTCTCGGTGGTCGGCCGAATGGTCGGATCGCCCACGGCGACGCGCGCGATCTTGACGGCGGCGGATATGTAGCGGTCGAGCAGCGATGGCGTGACGGACAGCCCGCGGCTGTTGTCGAATCCATAGGCGGACTCGTCCGGCGGCAGCAGCCCCGGTCCGTCGACGTCCACGCCGAGCAGGTCGCGCACCGCGTTGACGTACTGGAGGCGATTGAGCCGATGGAAGGTCGGTGGCCCGGGATCGGGCGACGCGGCCGCGGCACGATCGAGCGCGCGCTCCACCGCGGACGCAAAGCGGTCGAGCACCGGCGGGTCAGGCCGGGGCGCCGGCACCTTCGGCATCGCGCCGATGCGAATCTTCCACGCAATCTTTTCCCACAGCTCGGGGTCCTCGGCAATCCGGTCCACGTCGACGTGCTCGAGCGTCAGGCCGCCGGTCTCGAGCGTGTCGCTATGGCACCTGACGCAATACCTCGTCAGGAGCTCGGGATCGGGCGTCTGGGCGGCGGTCGCGGTCGCGGCGGTCGCCTGAGGCTCAGCCGCAGGAGCCGGGGAGGCGGTGAACGCCACCCCGTGACCGGCCATCAGGAGGAGCGTCGCAGGGGCCGCCGTCCAGTGTCGCGTCCACGTCATGGTGGCCATCACTTACTGCCTCTCGGGCCGGCCTTGCGCGGCGTGCTCGCTGATGATGCCCGGCTTGATGTCATACGTGCCGGCCGGATGCTGCACGCGGAACTCGGCGTGGCAGGCCGCACACGCGGCGCTCGCCTCCTGCACCGCCGTCTGCACGCGGGCCGGATCGATGGGAACCTCAGACAACCGGTCGTCGAGCGCGTCCAACGCCGCGGTCGCCGCCGTGACCATCTTCGCCGCGTCGCCGCGTGCGTGCCGCGTCCAGAACGTCCAGCTCCGCGCGAGATACTCGCGAGCCACGATGAGCCTGACCTTGGCCGTCTCGTAGTCCTCGGCCGCGATCATCGACGTCGTGGCCTCAAAATACGTGCCCACGGTCTGTTCGACGACCTGAAGGTCCCTGGCCGTAAAGACCTTCTGCGTCACGACGGTGGCGGACGCGCTCACCGCGAGGAGGCCGACCAGCAGCGCACTCCGTCGAGCGCCAGTCATGAATGTCCTAGCGCTGCCCCGTCGTGTCATCGGGTTGCTCGGTCGTCTCGCCCGCTGCGCGGGCCAACTCACGCGCCTGCAGGTTGGCGGCGACGCCCAGCCGAGGGTTCGCGCCAAGCTGCCGCATCAACTCGGCAGCCTCTGGCCACCGATAGAAATCGGTGGAGTTGCGGGCCCAACTGGCGAGCCGGTACGGCGTCCGTCCGCGATAGTCGCGCACGTCCATCTTGGCGCCGTTCTCGACGAGGTACGCGATGATGTCGACCGACCCTTTGTACGCGGCCCCGTGCAGCGGTGTGAATCCCGCCGCGTTGGCGGCATTGACGTCGGCGCCGACCTCCTCCACCAGGAACGTGACCCCGTCCAGCATGCGCTGCCGCGCGGCATCATCGGGGGGGGAGTAGCCCCACCCGATCCCGGAGGACGCCATCAGCGGCGTGGTCCCGTCTTCGGTCGTCAGGCTCGGGTCGGCGCCAGAGTCCAACAGGATCCGCATCAGCTCAGGGTTGGCGTTGCTGCAATCCGCGGCCAGGTAGAACGGCGTGGCGCCAACGCGATTCGTCCCCCATCCATACGCTTCGAACGCCCCGTGCTGCCCTTCTCCGCCAAATCCCATGATGCCTGGGGCCGTCTGTCTCGCGTTCGGGTCCGCCCCGCGCGCGAGCAAGACCTTCACGAGCTCCACACGTCCCGTCAGGCCGGACCCATCATCTCCGCCGCCGCCGGCCTCGTTGTTCTGGCCGACGCCGTACACCGCATGGTGCAACGCGCTCATGCCCGCGGCACTCTGATTGGGATTCGCGCCCCGCTCCAGGAGGTACATCGCTACGGGGGCGTGGTTGTTGGCAATCGCGAGGGGCAGCGGGGTGATGCGGCCGGCGCCGACGTGATAGCCGACGCCGCCGTCAGGCGCGGGCCTCACCGGCGTCGCTGCATTGACGTCCGCCCCAGCCGCCACCAGCGTCGTCACGACGTCGAGATCGCCGGCCCGCACGGCGAACATCAAGGCCGTAAACCCGCCCGTGGAGACCGCCGTGATCGACGCCCCCCGCTCGAGCAGCAACACGACGCTCGACACGTGGCCCTCGCTGGCCGCCCACATGAGCGGTGTCTGACCCGTCCCGGTCGCGCTCGCCTCGACATCGGCGCCATGCTCGAGGAGCGCTCGGACCACGCCGGCATGGCCAGATTGGGCGGCGTGCAGCAACGGTGTAATGCCACCGACCGCCGCGACGTTGGCCGTCGCGCCCGCTCTCAGCAGAAGATCGACGATGGCAGGGTTCCCGTTTTCACAGGCGAGCGACAGCGCGCTGACGCCGGTGTGGGTGACCGCGTTGACGTCAGCACCAGCGTCGATCAGCAGAGCCGCGGTCGTCGAGTCGTTCCAGTGCGCCGCCCAGTGCAACGCTGTCGTACCATCGGCCTGGGGCGCGTTGACATCCACGCGCTGCCGCACCAGGTCGGCCACAATCGACCACTGCTGGGCTTTGGCCGAGTCAGCCACTGCCGCGTCGGCTGCGGCATGGACGGAGACTCCGAGCAGGCCGACCGCGAGGACGACCCCTACCAGGCGAATGGTGACGCGCATGCTGTTCCTCCCGAGTCTACGCGCCGAGCTGACACATTGCCTCTGTGATTATCAACCAAATCCGAGCGCCATCCCAACGCCGATGGCCAGCCTTATTCTCGCTCCGCCGTCTACTCCACCGCAAACGCCAGCAGCACGTTGCCCGGCATGTAAGCAAAACTGCCGTACCCGGACACGACGTAGACCATGCCGTCGACGATGGTCGGTCCGGGACCGTTGATCGATCCCCCCCGTCCCTCGACGCCGTTCACCGTCCGGAACTGGCCGGCGGTGTCGAAATCCCAGATCACCTGTCCGGTGTCGGTGGCGTGGGCTCGAATGTGGCCGTCGAGGCTCCCGGCGAACGCGACGCCAGGAATGAGCGACATCGCGGCCGGTTGGGCGGTGTGACACCCTTCTCGGCCGCCGCAGGTGTCCAGCACGGGCGGCGCATGCCATACCACCTCGCCGTCATCGACGCGCAACGCGGTGACGCCTCCGGCCACCCCCGGCGGCTTTTCGATCGCGTCGGAGATGGAGATGAACACGTCGTTGCCATCGGTGGCAAACCCCCATTCGATGCCGCCGAGGATCCCGCCGTCGGACACGCGGGTCTCCCACACGATTTCTCCATCTTCTGGGTTGATCCCATACATGACGCCCGACTTCTGGCCGGCCAGTAGCAGGTCGTCTCCGTCGCGCGTGATCAGAATCGGCGAGCTGCCGAAGTCGACATCCGGGCCGTTCGATTCGGGGCAGTTGGCGCGCATAATCGGGTTGTCGGTCGGGAGGCCGATCAGCTCGCCGGCACAGGCGACCGTGAACGCGTCACCAGGCGTCGTCTGACGGATCCAGCGGATCTCGCCGGTGTCCAGGTCCAGCGCCACGACTGCGTCGCTCTCCGGTGCCGCGGGATCAGAGTAGGCGTCCCCGGTGGCGACGTAGACGAGATTCCGCGCCGGGTCGATGGTCGGCGCCGACCAGATGCCGGCTCCGGACGGACCGTAGTTTTGCGCGCCAGCGATGTTGATCCGTGTCGGCTCGGGTTCGTCCTGCACGACGTACGTCTTCCACAGCACTTGTCCGGTCTCCGCGTCCAGTGCGACGACGCTACCCCGGAACGTGCAGCATTCGTATCGAGGATCGGCCGCCGACACCTCCTCCAGTGAAGCAAGCGGCACGTAGAGTCTTCCGTCGTGCAGCGTCGGGGCACCGGTGATGAGCGCGGCCACGTGGTCGTCGAGCGTCGTCGACCAGCGGAGCGCCCCGGTCTGGAGGTCGACGGCGTGCGCCGTCGCCAACTGGTCCCCGAAGTAGGCGGTGAACCCACCGTCCGCGGCCGGACCGACCGAGATCGCCGACCTGACGGCGGCTGGTGCCTCATGCACCCAGTGCACGCAGCCGGTAGCGGCGTCGAGCGAGTAGACCAGACCGGTCCGCGTGCCGATCAACGCCCGACCCGCAACGATCGTCGCCTGCGACCCCGCGTCGGTCACGTCGGGAAACCCAAACGCCCACTGGAGGCGGAGGCGCGGCACCTCGTCGGCGGTGAGGCCCGGGGTGGGCTGAAAGCGCCGATTCGCGAGGTCGACGCCCCAGCCGTTCCAGGCGGGTACGGTCAGATCGACGTCGGCCGGCGCGTCGCCCGTGCAGTAGGCGCTGCTCGGCAGGGCCGCAAGGGCCGAGTCCAACGTGCCCGCCGATTCTCCGGCCAGGAACTCGGCCACCGCTCGACGCTCTCCCGCAGTGAGGCTCGCTCCGAACTGACGCATCGCGCCGGAGACCAGCGCCGTCTGGATCTGCTGCGCCGACCGCTCCAGTAGCGCATCCCGCGTGGGCATGCGCGGCCGGGTGTCGTCGTGACATTGGGCGCAACTGGCGGCATAAACGTCAGCACCGTCCGGCGCGGCCTGACCGGCTGTGGCGGCAACGGCCCACGAGCAGCACAACGGCAAGACCGTGAGGATACGAAACATATCGATTGAGCTCCTTTTCCGCGGGGCGTCGCCCGTGTCGGGGCGAGTCGGTGCTCCAGTGTACCTCGCCGCCGACTCGCGGACCCCGAGCCCTAGCTGCCCGACTTGATATCCTCACCGCGATGACGATGCTCGATGGGGGCGCGCACGGGTGGCGCCAGCGGCTCGTGATCTGGTGCGTGATGCTCGCGGCCGGACTGGCCATCGGCCCGCGCGCGCCCGTCACCGGTGCCCAGGCGGACACGTACGACGTCGTCCTGCGCGGTGGCCGTGTCATCGACCCGGAGACGGGTCTCGATGCGGTGCGCAACGTCGGCGTCCGCGGCGATCGCATCGTCGAGATCACCGACGCGCCGCTACAGGGGCGGGACGTGGTCGATGTCTCCGGCCTCGTCGTCGCTCCCGGCTTCATCGATCTCCACGCGCACGGTCAGACCAACCAGGCGAACGAGTTCCAGGCCCACGACGGCGTGACGACGGCACTCGAGCTGGAGTCGGGTCAGCCGTTTCTCGATGCATGGCTCGCATCCCGCACGGGCAACGCGCTCATCAATTTCGGCGCCACGATTGGCCACGCGAGCGTGCGCTGGCGCGCAATGGCGCGCTACGCACCGCAGGCGCAGGACGCGTTTCGCATCGTCCGCGACGAGGGTCTCGACAGCGAGGCCCTGGCGGGGGTCGGGCGTGCGACCGTGAACGCCAGATACGAGGCGTTGACCCCGGCCGAGCTCACCACCATGCGTCAGGGTCTCGACGCCGGCCTGGCGGCCGGCGCGCTCGGCATCGGCGTGCCGGTGGGCTACTACCCGGGCGCCACGCGCGAGGAGATCTTCAGGGTCTACGCGTTCGCCGCCGAGCGTAACGCCCCGGTGTTCACGCACGTGCGTGATGTTTCGCTTGACGCCATCCAGGAAGCGATCGCCGATGCCGCGGTGACCGGGGCGCCGCTGCACATCGTGCACCTCAACAGCATGACCCTCGGCGATATCGGAGTAGCGCTGGAGATGGTGGCGTCAGCGCAGCGTCGGGGCCTGGACATCACCACGGAGGTCTATCCCTATACCGCGGCGTCGACGGGTCTGGCATCGACCCTCTTCGACCCGGGATGGCAGGAGCGGATGGGCATCTCCTACAACGATCTGCAGTGGGTCGAGACGGGGGAGCGGCTCACGGAAGAGACGTTTGCCACCTATCGCGAGGAGGGCGGGACCGTCATCATCCATCTGATGAAGCCCGAGTGGATCGAACAGGGCGTGCGGTCGCCGGTCACCATGATCGGCTCGGACGGCATGCCGTATGCGCCGGGGGCGCATCCCCGTTCCGCCGGTACGTTCGCGCGCGTGCTCGGTCGCTACGTGCGCGAGGCGGGCGCGCTCACTCTCACCGACGCGCTGGCGAAGATCACCCTGCGGCCGGCACAGCGCCTCGAGGACATCGCGCCGTCGATGCGGCTCAAGGGTCGGCTCCAGGTCGGGTGCGACGCCGACATCACCGTGTTCGATCCCGACACGATCATCGACACCGCCACGTTCGAGTCGGACCTGTCGTTCTCCAAGGGCGTGCATCACGTCCTCGTCGGCGGCACGTTCGTCGTGAGAGACAGTAAGACGGTGGAGGGCATCTATCCCGGCCGCCCGGTGCTCGGACGATACCGGCAGTAGCGCCTTCTGCGAAGACGCTCAGGACGCGATTTGCTCGCCCCGTGCGGTTTTGAGATTGGCGTCGATCGGTCGTTCGCGCTGATGTCCGGCTACCCTCGTCAGCGTCACGCGGACACCGCCCTTCGGCCGCATCGCGATGAGCACCTCGGGCTCGACCGCGCCTTGATCTGGCGCCAGCGTCACACGGAACTCTCGCAGCAGGGTCGCCACGATCAAGGTCATTTCCATCATCGCGAAGTGATTGCCGATGCAGGTGTGCGGTCCGACCCCGAACGGGAAGTAGGCGTAACGCGGGACTTGCTCGATCCGATCTGGCGCGAACCGATCCGGGTCGAACGCGGTCGGGTTGGGAAAGTAGCGCGGGTCCCGGTGTCTCGCATACGTGAACGCGTATACCAGGCTGCCCCTCGGCATCTGATAGCCCCCGATTTCCACCGGCTCGATCGCCTCCCGCCCGAAGAGGGCCCAGGTGGGGGGGTAGAGCCGCAGGGACTCCTTGATCACCCGCGTGGTGAAGACGAGCCGCCGAAGGTCGGCGAACGTCGCCGCGCGCGTCCCGAGCACCGTCTGCGCCTCGTCGCGCACCCGAGCCTGCATGTCACCGTGCGTCGCGATGAGATACCAGCTCCAGGCGAGCGCTGCCGCGGTCGAATCGTGCCCCGCGTTGAAGAGCGTCATCGCTTCATCGCGGGCCTGGCGGTCGGTCATCCCGGTCCCATCCTGCTCGTCGACGGCCAGCAGCAGCATCGACAAAAGGTCGCCTTCGTCCGCGCCGTTTGCCCGCCGCCGCCGGATCACGTCCCAAATGAGGTCGTCCAGGGTCTGTAGCGCACGACGCTTTCTGCGCTTCGCGGGCAGCGGGGTCCAGTCGGGCAACGGCACCGGCGCGCTGACCTCCCGCATGAACGCTTTGGAGATCTCCCGTACGGCGTCGCCGAGGCGGGCCGCGTGAGGTTCGTCCAGATCCACACCGAAGAGCGATTTCGCGATGATCTCCAGCGTCAGGCGGGTCATCTCGGGCGCGATGTTCAGCGTGGTCTCCTGTTCCCAGGCGGCGATCCTGCGGCGCGCGCAGTCGACGGTGATCTGGGCATACCGGTCGAGTCGTTCGCTGTCGAAGGCGGGCTGGATGAGGCGACGTTGTCGCGACCAGAGCTCTCCTTCGCTGGTCACCAGACCGTCGCCGTCCACCCGCCGAAGCAAGCGGGTCATGCGCCTGTACTTGCGGAAGCTCTTGCGACGCGTGATGAGCACATCTCGAATGAGATCCGGGTGGTTGACGACGTAGAAATGGAACCACGCCACCTGTCCGTGGGCCAGGTCGCCATACGTTGCCAGGTGTGACGCGATGTCGAGTAGCTGCGGCCCTCCACGGAGTAGGCGCCAAAGGAGCCCGGCGCCTGGCCCGGGTGGGAATCTCCGCAGCATGAGTACCAGCATACCCCCGGAGAAAGAGGCGACCCATTGCCATTGGGTACGGGATGATAAGCGCCGTCGCGCCGTACGCGTCCCACCCGACGCGCCCGGTGTACGACCGACCGAGGTGGCATCATGCTGAAGCAAGAGCGACGACTCGGATGGGCAGGCGCCGTGGTAGCTCTCGCCCTGCTCTGGTCATCGTCCGACGGTGTCGGAACACGCGCGGCGGCTGAGCAGGCGGCAGCGTTCGTGCCGGTGACGGACGCGATGCTGCTCGACCCGGACCCCGCGGATTGGTTGATGATCCATCGGACCTACGACTTCCAGAGCTTCAGCCCCTTGGACCAGATCGACCGCGACAACGTGGGTGAGCTGCGACTCGTGTGGATGCGCGCCATGGACGAGGGCCCGCAGGAGATCCGGCCGCTCGTCTACGACGGCGTGATGTATATCGCACACCCGAGCAGCGATCATCTGCAGGCGCTCGACGCGACTACGGGCGACCTCATCTGGGACTACAAACGCGAGTGGCCAGACGACCTGCGCGAGTACGCCGCGATAGGCAACCGCACGCGCCATCTGGCGATCTACGGCGAGCACATCTACCACCTGGCCGCCGACGCATATCTGGTCGCGTTGGACGCGCGCACCGGCGAGCTGGCGTGGGAGTCGCAGATGGCCGACTATCGGGACGGCATCACCCACTCATCGGGAGCGATGATCATCAACGGAATGGTGGTGAGCGGGCGGACATGCAGCCCGAGCAGCCTCGACGCCCGCTGTTTCGTGGCCGCGCACGATGCCGACACCGGAGACGAGCTGTGGCGCACCTACACGGCGGCCGGCGATGACGATCCGGGCGGTGAGACGTGGGGCAACCTGCCGACCGCGCGGCGCGTGCACGTGTCGCCCTGGGGCGTGCCCGGGAGCTACGACCCCGAGCTGAACCGTGTCTTCTGGGGCGTCGCAGTGCCGCTGCCGTATCCGCGGCTCGTCCGCCGGGGGACCTGGGATGTCGGCGATCGGACGCCGTGCGAGCTGTACTCCAACTCGACCCTCGCGATGAACGCCGACACCGGCGCCATCGACTGGTACTACCAGCACCTGCCGTGCGACGACTGGGACGAGGACTTTGTCCAGGAACGGACGCTCATCGACACCGTCGTCAATCCGGATCCCGAAGCCGTGCGGTGGATCAACCCCAAGCTGGCCGGGACCGCCGAGGAGCGCAAGGTCGTGGTGACGATGGGGGAGCCCGGCGGGTTGTTCGTCAACGACCGCGAAACCGGCGAGTTCCTGTGGGCCGCGCCGCTCCCGTACACAAGCACCGAGCGCTTCGTGATCAGCGACATCGACGTGGAGACCGGGGCGGTCTACATCAACATGGATCTGGTGGCCCGCGAGAACGGCGACCGGTTCGTCATCTGCGGCCACAACGTGAAGGGGTGGTGGTCGTGGTCCTATAGCCCGATGACCGGGCTGCTATACATTCCGTTCAACCGGTCATGCCTCGACCAGACGACTAACGAACGAACGATCGATGGCGCCAGCCCGCGCTTCTCGATTCCCGAACCGGGGCTCGAGGAGGACGGCGATCTCACCGAGGTGCGGGCGATCGAGATCGCCACCGGTCGCGAACGGTGGCGATACAGTCAGCGCGCGCCCAACGCCGGATCGACACTCGCCACGGCCGGTAACGTCGTCTTCTTCGGCGATTCCAACCGGCGCCTCCGGGCGTTCGACGCCGAGACCGGCGAGGTCCTTTGGGAGACGATCCTGGGCAGTCAGATCAGCGGCTACCCGGTGACCTACGCTGTCGATGGCCGGCAGTACGTGACGGTGCCGGTGGGCGGCTTCGGGGACCGGCTGGCCACGTACGCGCCCGAGCTCGAAGCGCCGACCGGTAGCAACATGCTGGTGACGTTCGCGTTACCCGAATGATGAAACGACGAGAGGAGAGCACTAGTGGAAGAGCATCGAGGAACCGGGAGCGTGCAGACGCAGATCATGAACACGATCGGTCGCCGAACCGTGCTGGCGCAGACGCTCGGTGCCGCCATCGGAGGCACGATCATCGGCGGGACGGCCGACCTCGCGGCGGCGGTGACCGGAGCCGCTCAGCCGGCGTCGATGCCCGGCATCGCGCTCCCGCAGGGCATGCGGCGGATCGTCACCGGCCACGATGCGAACGGCCGCTCCTATGTGGTCAACGACGAGCGGGTCACGGGTGGGTCGTTTCCCAACCTGTTCAAGACGACCGGCGACGACCCGTTCGGTCCCGGCCCGGAGCGCCCACCGCGGGAGCTGAAGCCCACCGACGCCCAGCAGCTCGAGCCGGAGGTCGGCGGGGCCAACTTCGTGTTCGTCACGCTGCCGCCGACGCCGCCCGATGCCGAGCTAGGGTGGCACCGGACCGAGACGGTGGATATCAACGTGCTGCTTGGCGGCGAGCTGATCCTCGTGCTCGATACGGAGGAGCGGACGCTGCACCCGGGCGACGTCGTGATTCAGCGCAACACGATGCACGCCTGGAAAAACCCGACGAGCGCGCCGGTGTACTGGGCGGCTGTGCTCGTCCCGATCCGCCAGCGGGGCTGACGTAGCGCAGGGCTTTAGCCCTGCGATCGGCATGGCGCTCTGCAGGTCGGTACGCAGGCTGAAGCCCTGCGCCACGTACTGACCCCGCCAGCGGGGCTAGGTAGCGGGTGACGCCGTATCTGGAATAATCTTGGGCCGTGACGAGACGAATCAGCGTCGGAGGATACGTGCTCGCGACGGTCATTGCCGCCATCGGCTGCGGTGCGGCGGAAAGCCCGGCGCCGGCCCCAGACCCTGCCCCTGACCCGACCATGGCAGAGGCACCGACTGACCCGACCGCCATCCGTCCATTCGAAATCAACATCCCGGACGCGGTGCTCGAGGACCTCGATCGCCGGCTTGCCAGCACGCGATTCCCAGACCAGATCGGAGACAGCTGGGTCTACGGCACCGACGTCGCTTACTTACGCGAGCTGGTCACCTACTGGCGGGAGACCTACGACTGGCGCGAACAGGAGCGACAGCTCAACGCGTTCGATCACTTCAAGACCCGGATCGACGATCTCGACATCCATTTCATCCACCAGCGCTCGCCGGAGCCGGACGCGCTGCCGATCGTCATCACCCACGGTTGGCCGGGGTCGATCGTCGAGTTCCTGAAGATCATCGGGCCGCTGACCGACCCGGTCGCCCACGGCGGCCGCGCCGAGGACGCGTTCCACGTCGTCGCGCCGTCGATGCCCGGATACGGCTTCTCGGGCAAGCCACGACAACCCGGAATGGGTCCCGAGCAGATCGCCGACATCAACGCCGCGCTGATGGAGCGGCTCGGCTACGACCGCTACGGCGCGCAGGGGGGCGACTGGGGTTCCGGCGTCAGCCGCTGGATCGCCTACAAGCACGCCCCGCACGTGGTCGGCCTGCACCTCAACATGGTGATCGCCGGTCCTCCGCCGGATGCGGACGACCCGACCGGTGGCGCCACGCCGGCGGAGCTCGAGCGGATGCAGGCACGGCAGGCGTCGCTCGGCGACGGCTTTGCGTACACCCGGATCCAGGGAACCAGACCGCAGACCCTCGGCTACGGGCTGAATGACTCCCCGGCTGGTCTCGCCGGCTGGATCGTGGAGAAGTTTCAGAGCTGGTGCGACTGCAACGGCGACCCGGAATCGATCTTCACGAAAGACGAGCTGCTGACCAACATCATGGTCTACTGGGTGACGGAGACCGCCACGTCGGCGGCCCGGCTCTACTACGAATCGTCACACCAGACCTCAGCCGGGGTGATCACCGCGCCGGACGGACGCATCGAGGTGCCGACCGGCGTCGCGCTCTTTCCCGGGGAGCTCATCCTCCCGCCGCGCGCGTGGGTCGAGGCGTCCTACAACCTCACGCACTGGACCGAGATGCCGCGTGGGGGACACTTCGGGGCGTTCGAGCAACCTGAGCTGTTCGCCGAGGACTTACGGACCTTCTACCGCGACCTGCGGTAGACGGGCGCGCTGCTCAGCGACCCGAGCCTTCGCCGGCCGCCGCCGTTCGTTCCTCCGCGCGCGCGCCGCTCAGCACGTTGACGATGCTGTAGTTGCCCTCGTGGCAGGCGTACTCGTAGAGCGGGCCCTCGGTCACCCCGCGCGCGGCCTGATTGGTCGTCAGCGGGATACGGGCGCTCCACGGGCGCGTGAACTTGGCGGGATCGGTCAGAGTGAATTCATACTCGAGCGTGTCCACGCCGACGCGCGTGAAGCGCTCAACCAGATGCATGGTGTCGGTAGGCATGCGCCATGTTGCGGCCCATCGGTCGCCCCTCCGGTCGACGAAGTGGGTCGACTCGACGACGAGTGTCACGCCGTCCCAGTGTCCCCGCATGTCCCCGTTCCACTGCGGGATGGCGCCGTGCGCCCGGCCGTCGATCGGGATGATGCGCCGGTCGCGGAACATCTCGTGCACGATCACGACGTGGTCGGGCGTCTGCACGATCTGATGGTTGGGGTTGTACCCGAGCCAGAACATCGGTACCCCGTCAGTGAGACAGCGTTCTCCGGTGTCGACGTCGACCCATGAGCGCCGCGCGCCGTTCACGCGGTAATCGGCCTGAAGCCGTCCGCGCTCCGCCATGGCAGCGGTATAGGGGATCCGCCCGTCCGGTGGGTCGACGATGAGCGCCGTCCGTCGGTCCGGGACGATGCGGGTGCCAGGGTCGAACCAGATCTGGTTGTACGTACCCGGGTCGCCGTCTCGAGGTGCACGCTCGACAAACCGGCGCTGATCCGCGCGTCGTTCCTGCTCGGCCGCTTCCTCCACGGTGAGATACGTCTTGCCGGCCAGGTCGCGCGGCCGCTCGAGCGGCGTCAGGGTCGAGCCGGTCCAGATGCCCTGCAGATCGGGATCGCCCCAGGATGTGCGCGGCGGCGGTTGTCCGCCGGCAACCAGCGGCGCCGAGACCGCAATCGCCGTGAGCATGACGACGGCGCGCCGTCGGCCGGTCATTTGTTGTCTCCCGCGGCGCGTTCCCGCGCGCGCTCGCCACTGAGAACGTTGGCGATGCTGTAGTTGCCCTCGTGGCAGGCGTACTCGAAGAGCGGGCCGTCGGCGGTGCGCAAGGGGATCTCGCCGGACCAAGGCTGCTGCCAGCGTGACGGGTCCTCGACCGTGAACGCATAGCGGATCGTGTCGGCGTCGACCCGTGTGAAGCGCTCGACCACGCGCAACTGCTCCGTGCCGCCGTTGGCCGCCCGGATCCGGATGGGATCGTTGCCGAACGACGAACCCTCCTCGGTCCTGGCCATCCGCGTGGTCTCGACGACGAGCGTGTCGCCCTCCCACCGGCCGCGCATCTCGCCCAGCCACTGCGGGATGGGCGCGCCCATCCGCGGTCGTCCGTCCAGCGGGATGATCCGCGTGTCGTGAATCATCTCCACGTGGATGACGACGTGGTTCGGTGTCTGGAGGATGAGGTAGTTGTTGTTGTAGCCGGTTGGCACCATCGGCGGTCCGACCGACCACAACATGCAGCGGTCGTTGAGATCCAGGTCCGTCCAGACGTCGGCGGGCCCGCGCGCCCGCCGCGTCTCGGCGCGGGCGTCCTCGCGCCGCTGGGCTTCGGGCGTCAGCGTCGGGATGCGGCCATCGGGTGGGTCGACGACGAGGGACGTCCGTCCGGTCGACGTCGTGCCCCCGTCGAGCCAGAAGTTGTTGTAGAAGCCGGGCGCCCCGCCCTCCCCCCTATCCACGCTTTCCGTCACCTCGGTTCGCCGAGCGGGGCGGCTGAGTAGTTGCTCGTTTCGGTCGACGGTCTCGCGTTCGAGATTGGCCGTCTCCTCCTGAGTCAAGAACTCCTGTCCCGCGAGCTCGACGGGCCGCTGGAGGGGCGTGATGGTCTTGTTCGTGAAGGTCCCTTGCAGGTCGGGGTCGCCCCACGGGGTGCGGGGTGGCGCCTGTCCGGTGGCCGGGAGCGGGGCCAGCGCGGTGATGGCGATGACGGTCAGCGTCGCGACAAGACATCGACTGGTCATAATGCGATTCCCCGTTTCGTCACAGTACGCCCATCATGGCCCTCCGTGCGGCGGCGCGCAACAGTCTCGCTGTTTCTGAACGGCGAGGCCTGCGTCGCTCCTCAGTCATGTGGGCCCGCCACACTCCCTCGTCGCGCCTTGCCCTCGCCGCCCAGCCCTGCACGAGACGGTGTCAACTCAAGTGAGCTCTGGGGTCAGGATCCGCAGCAGGCCAGGCCCGCCGGCGCCTGCGGCGTGTCGGCGCAGCAGCCGGCGATCCGCTCGAGACGCCGAGCGTCGCGCCCGGTCTGCGCCACGTGTCCGGTGCAATGCGTGACCGCGAGGATGACGCTCGCGAGCACCGGATCAGCCGGCTCCACACGTCGATAGTGCACCCACAGCCCGTCCTTGCGGGTCTCGACCAGACCGGCCCGGCGCAGGTAGGCCAGGTGACGCGACACTGTGGGCTGGGGCAGCCGCAAGCTCTCGTGGATGTGGCAGACGCACACCTCGCCGGCGCCCAGCAGGTGGAGGATGCGTAGCCGCGTGCGGTCGGCCAACGCTTTGAGCGTCCGTTCCATCGCGTCCATCTGCGCCACGCGTCCTCCCCTGCATCTATATGCGCCTTGACAAATATATATGGGGCCGCTACGGTCGTCAATATATACGGATGACCGCATATATTGGCTCAAGGCTCAAGGCTCAAGGCTCAAGGCCCTAAGCCCGAGCGGAGGTGTAATCATGAGTGAACCGGGAAGCATGAAGGTGCCAAACGACGTCAAGACGGTGGTGAAGGAGAAGTACGGCGCGATCGCCGCGCGGGTGAGTCGCGACGAGGGAGAGGGTTCGTGTTGCGCGCCCAGTTGCTGCGGCGCAGGCGGTACCGACGCGATCACCCGGGACCTCTACGACGCGGACCAGTCGGACGGCGTGCCGGCGCAGGCGAAGGCGGCGTCGCTCGGTTGCGGCAATCCCACGGCGCTGGCCGAGCTCCGTCCGGGCGACACGGTGCTCGACCTCGGATCGGGCGGCGGCATCGACGTGCTGCTCTCCGCCCGCCGCGTCGGCCCGACCGGGAAGGCGTACGGGCTTGATATGACCGACGAAATGTTGGCGCTCGCGCGCGCGAACCAGCGCACCGCGGGGGCGACCAACGTCGAGTTCCTCAAGGGGGAGATCGAGGCGATCCCACTGCCCGATGATTCCGTCGACGTGATCATCTCGAACTGTGTGATCAACTTGTCCGGCGACAAGGATCGGGTGCTCGCCGAGGCGTTCCGCGTGCTACGGCCCGGTGGGCGGCTCGCGGTCTCGGACGTCGTCCGTCGCCGGGACGTGCCGGCGGCGCTTCAGCGCAGCGTCGAGCTATGGATCGGCTGCGTCGCCGGGGCGCTGCACGAGCAGGAGTACCGCGACACGTTGGCCGCGTCCGGGTTCGGTGAGATTGGCGTCGAGCCGACGCGCGTCTACAAGGCCGCGGACGCGCGCGCGTTCCTGACCGAGGCTGGGTTCCCCGCCGAGGCGGCGAGCGAGGTGGACGGGGCCTTCATGAGCGCGTTCGTGCGCGCCGTAAAGCCGCAGGTGCATGGCTGAGCGCATCCTGTTTCTCTGCGTGGCCAACTCGGCGCGCAGCCAGATGGCGGAAGGGCTGGCCCGCGCGCGGTTCGGCGCCAGGATGCCCGTCGAGAGCGCCGGCTCCAGCCCGTCACGCGTCAATCCGCTTGCTGTCGAGGTGATGGCCGAAGTGGGGATCGACATCAGCGGTCACCGATCCACCAGCGTGTCCGCCGTGGATCCCACCGGTGTGGCAACCGTCGTCACGTTGTGCGCGGAAGAGGTCTGTCCCGCGTACCTGGGGGAGGCGAATCGCGTGCACTGGCCGGTCGAAGATCCGGCGGGCGCGACCGGTTCCCGAGCTGAGCGACGTCAGCGGTTTCGGGAGGTGCGCGACGAGATCGCCCGCCGCCTCGAGACGCTGGACGGGTTCACCACTTCAGCACGCGACGACCGCGCCACTCCGGACCCTCGATGACGTAGCGCCACTCCGGGTTCTGCCGCTCGTCCCGCAGCGCGTGGCGAATCTGGTCGAACACCGGCAGGTGCTCGTCCTCGCACTCGAAGTAGGTCACGAAGTCGTACTCCTTCGGTCGTTGATACCCGTCGGGGTTGTGATAGAGGCGGCGGAAGACGGTCGAGATCCCGGCTTCGGCCGCCACCGCGTGTCCCTTCACGGGTTCGCCACTGGACGCGTCGGCGTGCGGATAGAAGTACGCGTGTCTCCGGAGCGGGTTCAGCCGCCACCATTCGTCGGTCTTGCTCAGCGGCAGGATGATCACGTTGGGCATCGTCCGCCCGGACTGGCGCGCGGTCGCGCGCCGGTACGCGAACTCGTCCAGCTCGGCACTCGTGTAGCGGGGCGCCTGAATGCCGCCGTCGAGCGTGCGCACGCTGCCCAGGGATCCGATGCGCCGTCTGAACTCGGCGTCGATCTCGTCGAGCCGCGGCCGATATTTTGCCGAGACCTGGGCCACGTGGCTGGCAGACAGCAAGCCATCGCGGCACGCCTGCGGTTTGCGGGTCACCAGGAACTGGATGGTCTCGAGGGTGTGTGATTCACGCGCGCCGTCGGCGTCGAAGTCGTTGAAGAACCCGCGAGCGATGGCGGCGCCCGCCTGGCGTACACGGGTCCCGGCGGACGGATCGTCGCCGAGCGTCACGAAAAGGAACTTCGTGAACACCTGGTTCACGCCGAGCTGCGCCCGGCGACCGTTGCCGTTCGTGCCGTTCATGACGGTCCGCTAGCAGCCCGTGGTGAAAGTCCCTATTAGGGATCGACACGATCGATCCCGCGTACTACACTGTCGCGCATGGCGATGGGCAAACGACGACGCCGGGCGCGGCAAGCATCGATGTGGGTTCCCACCAGCGACCTGCCTCGCAGTGCGGCGCATCCGTTCTATCAGCGATTGAATCGGATCCTCGATGACACGGGCTTCGACGCGTTCGTCGAGGCGCAATGCGCGCCGTTCTACGCGGACGGCGTCGGTCGTCCGAGTCTGGCGCCGGGGCGGTACTTCCGGCTGCTGATGCTCGGCTACTTCGAAGGGCTGGACTCGGAGCGGGCGATCGCGTGGCGGGCGGCCGATTCGCTGAGCATCCGGCAGTTTCTGGACCTCGAGCTGCACGAGGCGCCGCCGGATCACTCGACGCTGTCGCGCACCCGGCGCCTGATCGACGTCGAGACCCATCAAGCGGTGTTCACGTGGGTGCTGCAGCAACTGGCCGACGCCCAGCTCGTGACCGGGCGGACCCTCGGCATCGATGCCACGACGTTGGAAGCGAACGCCGCATTGCGGAGTATCGTGCGCCGGGACACGGGCGAAGGCTACGAGGCGTTTCTGACCGGGCTGGCCGAGGCGTCCGGCATCGTCACGCCGACCCGCGCTGAGCTGGCCCGGTTCGACCGGAAACGGAAGAAGAAAGGCTCCAACGACGACTGGACGCATCCGCAGGATCCGGACGCGAAGATCACGAAGCTGAAGGACGGGCGCACGCACTTGGCGCACACCGCGGAGCATGCGGTGGACCTGGAGACGGGGGCCATCGTCGGCGTCACCGTGCAGGATGCCGACGACGGCGATACGACGACGATGGTCGAGACCCTGATCACGGCGGCCGACCACGTCGAAGCCGTCCTGCCGGCCGGCGCCGGTATCGCCGAGGTCGTCGGGGACAAGGGGTATCACAGTAACGAGACGATGGTGGCGTTCGCCGCGCTCGGCGTGCGCAGTTATGTTTCGGAGCCGGACCGCGGGCGACGCAACTGGACAGGCAAGGCGGCGGCGCGCGACGCCGTGTACGCGAACCGTCGGCGCATTCGGGGCACGCGTGGGCAACGGCTGCTGCGACGGCGGGGCGAGTTGCTCGAACGCCCCAACGCGCATCTCTACGAGACCGGGCGGCTGCGCCGGGTGCATCTGCGTGGGCATCCCAACATCCTCAAGCGCGTGCTTGTGCACGTCTGCGGGTTCAATCTTGGGCTCCTCATGCGGCAGCTGACGGGCGTCGGCACGCCGCGGAGCCTCCAAGGCCGCGCGGTCGCCGTCTTCGAGGCCTTGATCGCTGATCTTGGCCGCCTCTGGACCCTCGTATCGCCCGCGTGGGCGCGAGATGCGCAAGATCTGCCGCACTCGTCGTTTCTCGACCTTATGACACGGTGTCACGAACACATGCCCCTCGACCTACGAAAGGGCGTTTTCACCACGGGCTGCTAGACCGCGTATCGGGCGTGCCGGGGATGTCCCAGTAGCTGTTGAAATTTGAAGCGGCGGCTCTTCACTGGTCGTGCTATACGACCGGTGACTAAACCGAGGTGCAAGCCTCCCAGCAAGGAGCCGCCATGAAGCAGCAGTCTCGCACAGTCACTCGTCGTCGCCAATCGGAATCCCCGTCGGTGCGCCACCTCCCGTTGGTCGAGATCCTGATGGATACCGAGGCTGAGCTCCAGGAGCTGGTCGTGGCCTCGGGCCTGAAGGTGCTCGAGGCCATGCTCGAAGAGGATCGGGCGGCGGTGTGTGGGCCACGGTATGCGCATCAAGCGGCGCGACGGGCGTACCGGGCCGGGCATGCCCCCAGTCAGGTCGTGTTGGGCGGGCGCAAGGTCGCGATTCGGCGCCCGCGTGCCCGCCGCGCCGGCACGGAGGTGCCGCTGCCGACCGTGCGGGCGTTCACGGATGCGGACCCGCTGAACCGGCGGGTCGTCGACCAGAGGCTCATCGGCGTCGCGACCCGCCAGTATGCGCGGAGTCTCGAGCCGCTCGGCGCGGAGATCACCACGCGGGGCACGAGCAAGAGTGCGGTCAGTCGACGCTTTGTGGCGCAGACCCAGGCGCAGTTGGACGCGTGGCGCGCGACGCCGCTCGACAACCTCGACCTGGCCGTACTGCTGATCGATGGGGTGCACGTCGGCAGCCATTGTATCGTGGTCGCCCTGGGCATCGATAAATCGGGCACCAAACATCCGCTTGGCCTCTGGGAAGGGGCCACCGAGAATGCGACGGTCTGTCAGGGGCTGTTGACCAATCTCATGAGCCGCGGACTTCGCACCGACCGGAGCCTCCTGGTGATCGTCGATGGGGCGAAGGCCCTCGACGCCGCGGTGACCCAGACGTTCGGCCGGGCGGCCGTCGTGCAACGGTGTCAAGTGCATAAGGGCCGGAACATCCTGGAGCATCTCCCCGAGGCGCAGCGGCCGTGGGTGCAGGCGATCCTCACGCGCGCCTATACGAACCGCCACGTCAAGACGGCGACGCGTCTGCTGCAGGACCTCGCGCGTCGCTTGGACACCGACTACCCGAGTGCAGCCGCCAGCGTGCGGGAAGGACTCGACGACACCCTGACCGTGCTCGGCCTGGGGCTGTCGGAGCGCCTCCAACGATCGCTCGCCACCACGAATGCCATTGAGAGTCTGCTCAGCCGCACCCGCCATGTGAAACGGAATGTGAAGCGTTGGCGCGGTGGGACGATGGTGCTGCGCTGGGTGGCCGCCGGGGTGCTCGAAGCGGCGAAGGGGTTCCGTCGGGTGAAAGGGTGCAAAGATATGCCGGCCCTCGTCGCGGCCCTCCGAGCGCGCGACGCGCGGCTGGGCCTCGGGGAGTCGTCAGCGATGGTTGCGTAGTCGTGAACCGAGCCGCCGCTGAGTTTCAACAGCGCACGGGACATCCCCGGCGTGCCGCCACAGATCTATAAATCAACGCGCTGGCCTCAGCCGAAGTGTGCAACCGCGCGCACTTGGGTCGAACTGGACGACGCCAGCCGAGCGCCGCGCTCCGCTGACCGCTATCGATTCACGTGATACAGGCCACTAGTTGCCAGGGCTTTTCTGGTGCCAGCGGCAGTGCGTCGCGCCCTGCACGATGACATCTCTGTCGATCGGATGACGATCCTCGCACTCGGTTCAGCCTGAACAGCACCCGCGGATCGGGCGGTTCCGCGTGCATGCGCCTGGCGGCACGCGCGGGTCAGGTCGTTTTTCCAGTCCACGGCAGGCATCTGCTCGGACGAGCCTGTGCTGGCACGGGTCTTGGTTACCTCCCAAGCATCCGCTACGAGAATCGAAGCAACCGGGACGGATTGACTCAGTGATCGAGACAATGCCTCTAGAGGGTAGTGTCTCAGTTTCAGGAGCCCCCGACTTGCTGGATCGCTGAGAGTGTGCCACGCTGAGGCGTGCCAAAGCGGTCACGCAAACAAGCTGCGAAACCCAAGACGGCCCGGAAACGTCCAACAAATAGAGTAGAGGCCCCAGACGCCAACCAGACGGCGTATGCGGCCCTCCAGGCCGTTGTCGATGCCACAGAGGGCACTGGGAAGGATCCACTGGCGGTATTGCTGGGGCGTCGGGGGGGGCTCAAGGGCGGTCGTGCCCGTGCCGATAAGCTGAGCAAGGAGCAGCGTAGCGAGAGCGCCAGGAAGGCCGCTCAAGCCCGCTGGAGCAAACAGCGAAAACACATTGACGAAACAGGGTCTGAGTAAGGGACACTTTCATTGATGACTCGTGTGCTCTCGGCGTTTCAACGGCCCGCGTTCGCGATTCTCCACTGGTTCGGGCTCAGGCCCAGCCGGGGCGGCGGGGGTGCGTTGACCTACACCTATGACGCTGATCTCGATTATCTGATCGGCCACATTGGAGAGCCGAGGCCCTGTCTCAACGTTGAGGTGCCGCCTGGAGTTGTCATCAGAATTAGCCAGGACACGCACGAAATAGCCGGGCTTGAAGTTGTCGATTGTACCGCGCTGTTCGGGAAGAAACCAATCGCGGTCACCCACGATTTCGTTGCGAACCTGCTGGATACGTACGGCCCCCAGGCGCTCTCTGCGCTGCGCCACCGCCTCACCCTAACACCATCACCGGGTAGGCCGTAACCACCCACCAGCCCGTCTGTCCGTTTTCGGGCCTCACGACAACGCAAATCTGATTTGGTTCTGGGTTGGTGAGTGGCGTCAGGTGCGGGCCGTAGTACATCTCTGCCCGCCCTTTGCCCTGGATTGGCCCCCGGACGGCTTGGGTAAGCGCTCTTTCGATCTCGTTGATCGGGTATGAATAATCGCGCTCGAACTCCGGGTGTTCACGCAGAATGTGGCTGTAGTAGCGGTTTTTGTACAGCTTCACCGTCCGTCCGGAGACGGCACGACACTCGAAACACAACTCTTCCGAAGACCGCTGGCCGGGCATCGTCGGATTACTCAGCTTGTTCGGCTGGTGGGATCTCCGTGAATGCCTCGGCCGCACCATTCTTGCCACGCTTGGCCCGGGACATCCCCGGATACCACTCGGTAAGGCCCCACAGCTTGCCGACCCGAACAATGTCGCCGCCCCCACGCTCACTCCTGGCCATAATCGACCGAACGGTATTGGGGAAGTTCTTGGAGGTGTTGTGTAACCCGCCGTGTTCTAGCGCCGCCGCGATTTGGCTGGGTGACTGCTTCGCCCGCACCATCCCAAGGTACTTCCTGACCGCGTCAGTGATGCTCATACCGAAAAAGGCGTCGGATGGCAGCGTTCCCACAGTCGGCAGGTGCTTGGCAGACAGAGCGGCGGCAGGCGGTGTAGCGGCCTGAGTCGGTCCCTGCCCGCCGCCGACCAGTTCTTCGATCGCTGCGATTGCCACGTCCAGCTTGTCCCGTCTACGACGCAGTTCTTCCAGAGCGCCTTCAAGCGTGTTGGGCTTCTGTTCCGCGTTCATTGCGCTTCGTGCCTCCGTCTTGTAAAATGCAAAAAGGGTAGGAACGTAAGGGGGCGGATTTCTCCGCCCCCTCGCCCCGAAGGGCGTTAGCCTTTCAAGGGGCACCTCCTTCCCGCCTCGCTGGTGGCCCGGCTGTCCTGTCAGATTGACCGGGTCATCAGCAACCTTTCCCTAGTCTAGCAAGCAGCGCAGCAAAGATCAAACATCCACTCCAGCGTGAGTGGATCCTGCCCCGGCAGGTGTTTGATCTATGTTTGGTTTCATGCTTGACAATGCGTAACCGCTCACGCATAATACTTATCGTGAACAAGCTGAGCACGGCCAAGCGGGTCCAGATCGTCTCGGCAATGGTCGAGGGCAACAGCCTTCGGGCCACAAGCCGAATGGCCGACGTGTCGATCAACACGGTGACCAAGCTGTTGGTTGACCTTGGGACCGCCTGCGCCCAGTTCCACGACGAAACGGTACGGGGCCTGCGCTGCCGGCGGATTCAGTGTGACGAGATTTGGGCGTTCTGCTACGCCAAGGCCAAGAACGTCGAGCACGCGAAGGCCGCGCCTGACTGGGCTGGCGATGTGTGGACGTGGGTCGCCATCGACGCGGACACCAAGCTCATCCCGTCCTGGCTGGTGGGCACCCGCGACCTCGGCGCGGCCTACACGTTCATGCACGACGTCGCCGACAGGATCGTGACCCGCGTCCAGTTGACCACGGATGGCCACAGGCCGTACATCGAAGCCGTTGAGAGCGCGTTCAACGAGCAGATCGACTACGCCACGTTGACCAAGCTCTACGGTGCGGACCCGGAGATGGAGAAGCGGTACAGCCCGGCCAAGTGCCTGGGGTGCAAGGCACGGACTGTCACTGGCAATCCGAACCCGAAGCACATCAGCACCAGCTACATCGAGCGGTCGAATCTTACGCTCAGGATGGGCTCGCGCCGGTTCACGCGGCTGTCAAACGGCTTCAGCAAGAAGGTCGAGAATCACGCGCACGCGGTCGCCATCCACTACACGCACTACAACTGGTGCCGGATTCACAAGAGCCTGCGGGTCACGCCGGCCATCGAGGCAGGTCTGGCCGATCACGTCTGGGAGCTAGAAGAATTAGTCGGACTGCTGGACCGCTGAAACTGAGACACTACCCTCTAGAGTGACCGAGACCACGCCTCTTCGGAACGCGTATGGCTGCCTAACCGATCGAGATGCCGCCACCCACGTATACGGATCCTGGTCTTGGCGCTAGTACGGCGCTCAAGTCAATTCACGTCACCGAGCTGCGTGGGCTCGTGACTGCGCTGGGGTAGATGTTCGATATGTGCTCACGTGATCAGAGCGCCTCAGGTTTCGTGTCAGCGGGTTCAACTCGTCGTCAGAGCTGGAGATCCACGATGAACGTGATGAAAACGACGGCTGTGCTACTTGGCTTTCTGTGTCTCTCCGCAGCGGTTGCCGCGCAAGCGCCGCCTCCGCTCATTCCCTTCAACGGCGTTGCTCGCGATGCGGCCGGTCAACCCCGGGCCGGAGTCCTCTCGGTCACATTTGCGATTTACGCGACGAATACCGGTGGCGAGGCGCTCTGGCAGGAAACCCAGGCGGTCGAGACCGACGAGACTGGGCACTACGACGTCATACTCGGCGCGTATGCTGCCGGCGGTGTGCCGCTCGCACTGTTTCAAGCAGGGGGGGGCGCTGGCTTGGCGTGCAGTTGGACGGTGCGGGCGAAGAGCCCCGTGTGTTGCTTGCGAGCGTCCCGTATGCGATGAAGGCCGGCGACGCCGAGACCCTGGGTGGTCTGCCTATCTCGGCGTTCGTACTGGCCGGCGAGGACTGGCACGCCGCCCCCGAGGAGCGGCCGGCGAGTAGCGACTCCGTACGCGAATCGGCGGACGACGGCCCGATCGGGAACGCGATGACGACGCATGACGACGTCCACGTCGTCAACTCGCTCGGCGTCGGCACCGCGAATGCGCTCCAGAAGTTCGTGGTCTCGGACAACGGCGGCGTAGGGTTCGAGCTCGTGCCGAGCGGCCAGACCGTCATCATTCAGTCGTACGACCGAGCCGGGGGGAATTACGGCAATCTCAGGTTCAATACGAGCTCGAATGGCACGACCATGAGCCTCAACAAGATCGGCAACGTCGGTATTGGAACCATCTGGGCCACGAGCAAGCTACAGGTCATCGGGACTGTCGACGCGACAGCGTTCGTCGGGAGCGGTGCTGGTCTGACGAACGTAGCGGCTGTGTATCAATAGTTGGGACCCGCCTCATATCGCCTCTCGTCCGTTGCCCGCCTCACGAAACGCCCTCAGTGAACACATCGTCCGCTGAGGGCGTCGCGCGCCGACCATTGCCGTTCGCGCCGTGTAACATCTACACATCGCCCCGCCGGGCTCCACGGCGAGGTCTGCAACAGCGCGCACAGCACGTGATCCATGTTTCTACCACTGGGAGACGAACCGAACCCGCGCGGTGTCCCCGTGGTGACCTACGGGTTGATTGCCGTCAACGTTGCGGTGTATCTCGTCGTGACGCTGCCGCTCGGGAGCGTGCGCCCGGACTTCGACGACCCGCGCCTGGCGGAATACGTTCAGATCCTGGTCCAGCAGCTGTCGGGGCGGATGGCGCTGAGCGACATCCTCCAGCAGATCTCGGCCTACGAGCTGGTCACGTTCAACTACGGCTACCGCCCCGCCGCCCCGAGCGTCATCGGGCTCTTTACCTCGATGTTCCTCCACGGCGGCTTCATGCACCTGGCGGGAAACATGCTGTTTCTGTGGATCTACGGCGACAACGTCGAGCATCGCCTCGGCCGCGGTCGCTTTCTCGGCGCCTATCTGGCCACCGGAGTTGCCGCGACGCTGTTTCACGCCGTCCTCGCCCCCGACTCGCTGCTCCCGGTCGTCGGCGCCTCGGGGGCCATCTCCGGGGTCCTGGGCTTCTACTTCATCTGGTTCCCGCGCAATCGGGTGCGGCTCCTCGTCTACTTCTTTTTCTTCGTGAACATCATCTACGCGCCGGCACGGTGGGTGCTCGGGGCGTATCTCCTCTTCAACCTGCTCCCGCTCCTCGCGTCGGACGGTCTGGAGGGAGGAGGCGTCGCGTATGGGGCGCACATTGGCGGTTTCATTGCCGGCCTCGGCTCCGCGTGGTGGGCAGAGCGGCGAGGCGTACGAGCGCTCCCGCCTGACTACGCACCAGGGTCGGTGTCCGCAACGCCGGCGGCCTCGGCAAAGGAGGTCGTCGCGCGGCTCGTAGCCGCCAATCGCCTCGACGAAGCGGCTGATGAGTACTTCCAGTTGACGCCAGAGCTCAGCGGGCGGGCGCTGTCGCCAGTGCATTCGATCGCGCTGAGCAACTGGCTGGCCAACCACCGGCATCCCGACGCCGCGCTCGTCGTCTATCAGCGGCACCTGCGGGACTATCCAATGGGGCCCTACGCAGCCGAAGCGCATCTTGGCGCCGGACTGGTGCAGCTCCACGCACTCAATCAGCCGACAGCGGCCTATCAGCACCTGGTCGCCGTTTTCGATCTCGATCCACACCCCGATACCGAGCAGCACGCACGCAGCGCGCTGGCCGATATCGCCGGCCGGCAGAAGTTTCAAGTGGGCCGCGTGCACTAACCCACAGCGCACACGTGTGGATCCGTCGCGCAGGCGCTGGACCCTGGACCAACGACCGTCGTAGCGCAGGCCTTCAGGCCCTGCAGCGGCCGTTCGAGTCTCGGCGGGTTCAATGCTTCTCGAACAGCGCGACGTAGTGGGCCGCGCCAGGCCACGGCTCCGTTGACACGTGTCGGAAGCCTGCTGCGGTCATCTCGGCAACCACCCGTTCGTCGTCCGTCCAGTGCGGCCAGATCTTCAGCGGGCTGAACAGACCCGTCGGCTCGACTTCGATGATGGCAACACGCCCGCCGGGGCGGGTTGCGTCGAACAGGCTCGCGTTGATGCGCGCGGGATCGCCGAGGTGGTGGTAGACGCGGCGCATGAAGATCGCGTCGCAGCAGGCCGGCGGTAAGTTCTACTCTCGCACACCCGCCTCGACCACGGTCAACTGTCGGTCGAGACCCGCCGCCGCCGCCGTCTCGCGTATCGTGTCGCGTCGCGCCGGGTTGAGCTCCGTCGCGAAGACGTGACCGTCCGGGCCGACCCGTCGCGCCACCTCGACGCTCAGCCAGCCGTCACCGGCGCCGACGTCCGCCACCGTCGACCCCGGGGCCAGGCGCAGCACCTGCTGCAACTGGTCGATCTCGTCCGGCTCGGACTCCGTCGGCCCGACAACAGCCACGACGGTGACCCCCACCACGACCAGCGCCACGGCTGCTCCGAGTGCCTTCCGTCTGTTCATGATCGCCCCTCGCGCACGACACTAGATATGGACGGCGCGCAGGTCAGCGGTGTTCCAGCCTGCGGCGTCGGTGCGACCCGGCACGGGCGGTCATCGACGCGAGATGGGGTCGGTCAAGTAGGCGATGAACTCGCGGCGCCACCAGTCGCCTTCGGCACCCTCGGCCGATGTCGTGAAGTGGTAGCGATACAACACAAAGCGGACGAATTGCGGCGGCGCGTCGACGAAAGGGCGCGCGTCGAGCAGTGCGAGCACGGCGGGAGATCCGTCGAGGATCCCCTCGGCCAGCGGAATCAGCCAGTGCGCCTGCTGGCGTGGACCGAGCGCGGCAAACCACATCTGCCAGTCGAGTCTCGGCATGTGCGGCTGGACGAACCGTGGCCGGCTTGAAAGGCGACCGGGCTTCCACCGAAACGCGTGCTCGGTCCAGGTTGTTCCGTCCGGGCTCGCCTCGAGGATGATCTCCGGGCGCTCGGTCGTCATCGTGCGAAACAACCCGTAGCCGTTGATGGCGCGAACCGGCGCTACCCAGCCGAGCACGGCGCTCACCGGGGTCGGCAGCGACGCCGGGGGCGCGACTTCCCGCACGATGGTGAGCGCGCTCAACAACGCCAGCGGAACAGCGATGACGGCGACCGCGAGACGCCAGGGCATCGGCTCCGGCACCTGTCGATCCAGAGGGGTGGCCGCACGGCCCCGGACAAGCCAGCGGGGCAGCAGGCGGTGGACAACCGCATCGTCAACGAGCGAGAGATACAGGGCGAGTGTCAGCAGGTTGAAGAAGCCGTAGTTGCCGGTCAACGCAATGAGGATCTGCAGCAGGCAGAGGGCCGCGCACGCCGCGGCCCGCACGCGCTGGAAACGCGAGGGCACAACGATGAGAAAGGGGACCGCGAGCTCGATGACGAACATCACGCCGACCGACAGCGTGCCGAACCAGTCCGGCAGATTGTGCGCATACCAGCCCACCCAGGTCGGCAGCGGCTGCGTCTCGTAGTGGTAGCGCAGCGCGGTGAAGCCCCACCACGTCTCGTCGCCGCTCGTCAGCTTGGTGACGCCCGAAAGAAACGTCAGCTTGAACGCTAGGCCCCAGATCAGCCATCGGACCGCCGTCAGCGGAGGACGCGCCGTGGCGAGGCGCGGCCACCACCCCAGCGGCGCGTAGAGCATGCCGAGGAGGCCCGTCTCCAGCAGCAGGATGTCCCACTGAAACTGCAGAAAGTCTTGCCCGGCGACCGTCACCGAGAGATAGAGGATCCAGAGAGCACCGAACGTCACGACGGGTGCGAGCCCCGCGATGGCGAGCAGCGCGAGCCCCATTCCGGTCCAGCAGAAGGCCGTGAGGGTGAAGTCACTCGCCGAGATCCACGCCAGCGTCGGCAGGCGGAAATACGCGTCCGAGCCCCAGACCCCGTTCGCGGCCTCGAGGTAGCGCGCAATCGGCAGCAGACCGTCCGAGCCGACCAGCCCCAGGATCTGCGGCGTCAGCGAGGCAAAGGCCAGAAAGTAGACAAGGCCGAGGAGGCGGAGGAACAGCCAGCGCGAGAGGATGAACCGGGGCGGCTCACCGGCGAAGCACACCCGTTACAGTACCCGGACGCCGGCGCCTAACGAGCGATTATAATGAGAGTTTCCGCCTACGCTGAGACCTCTTGCTGGGAGGTCGTTCAATGGTAGGACACGCGGCTCTGGACCGTGTAATCGGGGTTCGAATCCCTGCCTCCCAGCCACTTCATTCATGTAAGTCCATCATTTAAATGTAGTTGACGTATCGCGTCCGGATCGCGTATAGGTATTTGTATAGGGTTCTGGTGCGCCGGTCACCCCGTGGGGACCCCTGTCCACGCCGCACACCGGGCCGCTGACACCGCAGCCAAGGCTTCGATGCAACACGCACTGCTTGACTGGATCGGCGCGTTGACGGTGACGCAGGGGCGGCTCGCCGGGCAGCCGTTCGTTGTGGCTCCGTGGCAGCGCCGGTTTCTGCGCGGCGCGTTCCGGACGGGGGTGTCGAGTGCGGGGTTGTCGGTGGCACGGGGCAACGGAAAATCGACGCTGACGGCGGCCATTGCGACGGCGGCGATTGCCGGGCCGTTGGCACAGCCGAGGGCTGATGTGGTGTGTGTCGCGTCGAGCTTCACGCAAGCCCGAATTATCTTCGAGCACGTGCTGAGCTTTCTGCGGCCATGGCTCGATACCGAACCGACGCGCTGGCGCATCCAGGACAGCGCGAACCGGGCCAGCATTGAGGATCGGACGACGGGCGCGCGGGTGCGCTGTCTTGGTAGCGATCCGCGTCGAGCGCATGGCTTGGCCCCGGTGCTGGTGTTGGCGGATGAACCGGCGCAATGGCCGCCGAGCACGAGCGCGCGGATGCACGCGGCGATGGTGACGGCGCTCGGGAAAATCCAGCACAGTCGGCTGATCGCGTTCGGGACGCGGCCGGCGGATACGAGCCACTGGTTCGCGACGTTGCTCGGCGGCGGGCCCGGCATCTACAGCCAGTGTCACGCGGCCGAGTCTGACGATCCCCCGTTCGTGACACGGACGTGGCGGAAGGCCAACCCGTCACTCGCGACGATGCCCGACTTGGCGGCGGCGATTCGCGTGGAGGCGGATCGCGCGAAGACAGATGCCTCGCTGCTCCCGGCGTTCCAGGCGCTGCGGTTGAACTTGGGTACCTCGGACACCGAACGGGCAGCGCTCTTGGCGGCCGGCACGTGGGAACAGCTTGAGGCCGACGACGCGCCCCGTCACGGCCCGTGCATTTGGGGGATCGACGCGGGTACCACGGCGGCCATGACGGCGGCCTGTGCGTTCTGGCCCGAGAGCGGCCGGCTGGACACCGTGGCGGCCTTTCCGAGTGCGCCGACGCTGGCCGCACGCGGGCTGAAGGACGGCGTGGCCGATCTGTATCAGCAGATGGCCCGGCGAGGCGAGCTCGTCACGCTCGGGGGCCGTGTCGTGCCGCTGAGTGACTTCGTGCGTGTGGTCCGGGATCGCTTTGGGGTACCAGCCGCCGTCGTCGCCGATCGGTGGCGCGAAGGTGAGCTGAGAGATGCGCTCGACGCGGCGGGGCTGCCCCGCTGCGCGTTCCTGTTGCGGGGCCAAGGCTACAAAGATGGGGCTGAAGATGTGCGGGCGTTTCGGACGGCGTGTCTGACGGGTCAGGTGCGTCCGGCCGTGTCGCTGTTGCTCAGGGCCGCCATGCGCGAAGCGACGGTGATTGCCGATCCAGCCGGCAACGAAAAACTCAGTAAGGCGAGTGAAGGCGGGCGACGGTTTCGGGCGAAGGACGACGCGGTGGCGGCGGCGATTCTGGCGGTGAGTGCTGGCGTCCGGCACGAGCGGCCCCGGCCGGCGCGTGTCTATCTCGGGGTGGCGTAATGGCGGGCACTCGCGGCCGGACGGTGTATCGAGATCGGCGCTGGGCGCACGTCCGACGCGCCGCGCTCAGTCGGGCCGCGTGGCGCTGCGGCGTGTGCGGCGGTGTGGGGCGGCTTGAAGTCCACCATCGGCAGCCACTGGCCTCTGGCGGGCCCGCCTTTGCGATCGACAACCTGGAGGTGCGCTGTCGCCGCTGTCACCTGCGGGCGCATCATCCGCCCCTTAGACACACACCATGGGATCGACTGGTGAATGAACTGACAGAAGGGATACAGACATGACGACTGGACAACGATTGCAACTCCGACTGAGTGAGATCAGGCAGACGCTCAATGAGCTATCTGGGCTTGACAGCCCGACGGACGCACAGCGCGCGACGATGGCCGCGCTGGCGACGGAATACCCCACCATCGAGACGCGCTGGCGGGCGGCCACCATCGCCGAGGCCGACGCGCCGGAGCCGCGCGCCGACGACGGCGAAGACACCGAGCGGCGCGCCCTCGTCGAGCGGGCCGAACTGCGGAGCTACTTGCACGAGGCGGCCACCGGCCGAGCCGTCACGGGGGCCGAACAGGAACTCCGCGCGGCCGTCTTCGGGGAGCATGCGAGAGAAGGGTTGATCCCGTGGGAGGCGTTGCTGCCCCGTCACGAGGAACGGGCGGATACGGCGACGACGGCGCCGTCGAATGTGGGCCAGTCGCAGGCGTCCATTCTGGGGCGCATCTTCGCGAACACCGCGTCGGCCTATCTCGGTGTCAGCATGCCGCAGGTCGGGATCGGCGAAGTCAATTACCCGGTGCTCAGTGCTGGCGTGTCGCCGGAGATGAAGAGCAAGGGCGCGGTGAAGGATGCCGAGGCGGCGACGATCAGCACGACAGTCTTGGAACCACGTCGACTGACGGCACGGTATCTGTTCGGCGTCGAAGACACGGCGCGGCTGCGCGGCATGGAAGAGGCGTTGCGTCGGGATCTGAGTGGGGCGCTCGGGGAAAAGATCGACGATCAGGTCCTGAATGGGAACGGCACGGCCCCGAACGTCAGCGGGTTCCTGAGCGCGCTCGCGACCCCGACGGCCCCGACAGCAACAGCCACCTTCTCAGACTTCGTCGGCGCGGCGAGTCGGGCGGTGGATGGCCGCTACGCGCGCAACCTCACGGGTGTGAAGATGCTCGTCGGGGCCGCGACATACGGGCTGGCCGGCACGCTCCTGAACACGAGTGGTGACGTGGCCGTGAGCGACTACTTGATCGCCCGCAGCGGCGGGTTTGTCAGCTCGGCGCTCATTCCGGCCCCGCCAGCGAGCGGCACGGGGCAGGACATCCAAGCGGCGATCGTCTACCGGGCGGCCCGGGGCGCGGGCTCGGCTGTTGCGCCGGTGTGGCAAGGCCTCGAACTCATCCGCGATCCGTATACGCACGCGGCGAAGGGCCAAATAGCGATCACGGCCGTCGCGCTCTGGGCGTTCAGCATCATCCGAACGGATGCCTACGTGCGGGCCGCGTTCAAGGTGGCGTAATGATCGACGAGTATCGCTTCGCCCCTGTCGAGTGGCGCGAGAGTGCCAGCGGCCCCGGCCGTGTCGAGGGCGTCGCGCTCAGCTACCACGACGAAGCGCAGTTGCCGGGGTTTCGTGAGCGGTTCCAGTCTGGGGCCTTCGGCGACGTGGCGGCGCTCGACGTGTTGGCGAACGTGCACCACGATCGCGGCCGGCCGTTGGCCCGTACCGGCGGCGGCGGGTTGACGTTCACGGACGGGCCGGACGCCTTGCGGGCCACGCTCGACTTGCCGGACACCCGCGACGGACACGACACGGCCGCCTTGCTGCGTCGTGGGGTGTTGCGGGGATTCTCGCTCGAATTTCGCGTCGAGGGGGAACGCTTCGAGGGCGGCGTGCGGATCGTCGAGCGGGCCGCGTTGCGGGGCCTGGCGCTGGTGGATCGGCCCGCGTACGGCGAGAGTCTGGCGGCGATTGCCGAACGCGCGGCAGCGGCAAGACACACCTCGGGTGGCCACCCTCCCGAGGTGTGGCCACGACAGCGGCGCGTATGGCTGTGACAGAGGCGCAGGCGGCGCTGCATCTGCGCCTCGTGGCGGACGAAGAGGCCTACGCCGGCTCGGAGTACGAAGGGCTGGTGCCTCGCCCGCTCGCGGCGGCTGTCGCCTTGGTGACGCAGCACGCGCCCGACGCACCCGACGCCGTGAAGGACGAAGCGACGCTCCGGTTGTTCGGCTGGTTGTTCGATAGCGCCTCGTTCGGCAGCGACGAACGGCCGGCCGTCAGTTCGGCGGGCGGGTTCATCAAGAGCGGGGCGGCCAGTCTGCTCAAGCCATGGCGCGTGCACCGCGCGGGAGCCTGTTAGCCATGTGGCCCTTCACGCGACGCACCGAACACCGGCAGGCGTCCTATACGGATGGCGTCGTCCAGGCGATCCTCGCGCGGGCTGCGGGCACGCACGCGGACGTGGCGGCCACGGCGGCTGTGGAAGCGGCGGCGGGGGCGCTCAGTCGCGCGTTCGCCAGCGCTGAGATCACACCGAACACGCCAGCGACGCGGGGGCTCACCCCTGACGTGCTGGCCGACATCGGCCGTGCCCTGATCGTCCACGGCGAGATCGTCCTGATTCTCGCTGTCGCCGAGGGCCGGGTACGTCTCCTACCCGTTGCCGCGTGGGACGTGACGGGCGCGGCCGATTCCACCACCTGGCGCTACCGCTGCGATCTCGCTGGCCCGTCCGGCACGACGACGATCGTGCGTCCGGCCGAGGGCGTGATTCACTGCCGCTACTCAATCGATCCGGCGCGGCCGTGGGTGGGCGTCGGGCCGCTCGCACGTGCCCGGTTGTCGGGCCGGCTCAGTGCGGAACTCGAAGCGGCGCTCGGCGACGAGGCAGCCGGCACGAGAGGGTTCGTGCTGCCCATTCCGAGCGACGGCCAGGATGACAGCGTGTCGGATCTGCGTCGGGATATTGGATCGCTCGGCGGCAAGACGGCGCTCGTCGAAACGTTGGCGGCCGGCTGGGGCGACGGGCGGATGGCCGCCCCGCGAGGTGATTACCAGCCGCAGCGGTTAGGCGCGAATCCGCCGGCGAGTTTGGCGACGTTGCGCACAGATGCCGCGCGCGCCGTGTTGAGTGCGTGTGGCGTGCCGGTGGAACTCGTCACCCCCGGCGACGGCACGGGGCAACGTGAAGCGTGGCGGCGGTTCTTGCACGGCTGCGTCCAACCGCTCGCGGCGTGCGTGGCCACCGAACTGGCCGCGAAGCTCGATACACCGACGCTCACGCTCGGGTTCGACAAGCTGTTCGCGTCGGATCTATCTGGCCGCGCTCGCGCCTTCCAAAGCCTCGTGGGCGGCGGGATGTCGGTGGATCAGGCGGCGGGCCTGGCCGGGCTGCTGGACGCGTCCTAAGCAATTCGTGCGCCGGCGCACGAATTAGGGGGAGGCGCCTCCCCTGTTTCTCGGCGCCGAGAAAATTGGACATGAACCGGGCGGCGGAGCTGGCCGGGCTGCTGGCTGACGAGTAAGAACATTAGGGTCGGCCCCGTCCCTAATGTTTTGGTTGGCACCGATGGCCGGCGGGCAGGCACTGGAACGGGCGGGCCCGTCAGAAAAATGCGGCAGACCTGCCGTATTTCCCAAAATCGGTCGGCGCCTAACGAATTAGTTAGCCGGCTCACGAACTTGTATCGGCGCCGATACAAGTTCTTCACGCTCCCAAGCGGCTCGCGACGCAGGGATGTCGAAGCGTCAGAAAGATACCGCCCTTCGGGTGGCGTCGGTGTCGGCGCCGACACAATTGGAACGTCTCGGCCCATCGGAATTTTTCGCGCCGGCGCGAAAATTGGCACGTCTCACGCTTGACACGTCGCCCCCCACCCGTCTAGGCTTGCGGGCAGTTTGAAGCGGCCCCCGAGGGTGTACAAAGCACCCCCGAGAGCCTCACCACAACCCGCTAACCAGGAGCGTGCCATGGCTGAGTCTCATTCTATCCCGCCTGTTTCGTCTCCCACACTCACACCGCCCACGATTCGCGAGGCCCTCACTGTCTCGCCGACGGCGCACGACAACCCCCTGCGCGTCGCCTGGCGGCTCGTCGCTGATGAGCCGGCCATCAGCAGCACGCTGGCCGTGGCCGTCAGCTGTCTCTGCCTCGAAATCGCCAAGTTGAAGGGCGTGACGTTGCCCGACAAATACGGCGGCGACGAGTAGGGCGGCGGGCGTTCACCGTTCGGCCGACTGGCCAGCGCTTGTATTCCGACTCCAAAGTAATATACGATTCTTAAAGGCTTTGTAGGCTTGAAAAATGGCTGCAGCGAAGATCGGGCGTCCCCCGAAACCAGATGACGAACAGGCGGTGGTGGTTCGGCTGGAAAAACGGCATGTGGAGATGCTGGATGCGGCGATTGTCGATGACCTCAAGCAGCGGGACATGCTGACGCTCCCGGCGCTGATTCAGGAAGGCCGCCAGCTCGAACCGCTGACCCCGCATCGCATTGCGAACGAGCGGCGGCGATTCCTCGGGGCGCTCATCGAACAGCGTCTGAGCTTCGAGGCGCGCCATCCCACGCGCTTCAACATCGAAGTAGCCATTGCGGGGACGACAGAAGCCGACCTCAGGGAGGCCGGCGCATGGACGCGCACCCACAATGAGCGCCTGACGGCGGACGCGCCGCCCGCCATTCAGCGCGCATTTGAGCGCAACACGCTGCTCCGGCTCCAGCGCGACGACCCCGAGAAGTTCCAGGCGATGATGCGGGGCATGCTGGCGAAGGTAGCGGCCGACGAAAGGTCGGACCCATGACCCCGCCCCGCATGCTTGACTGCCGCGCGGTGCGGGCATTGGTCGGCGCGTCGAAGTCGACCATTTACAGCCTGATCAAGCGAGACGGATTCCCGAAGCCGATCAGGCTCGGCAGCCGCGCGGTCCGCTGGTACGAATCCGAAATCGTGGCGTGGCTCGACGCCCGCCCGCGCGGCGGCACGGACAGGCCGGCGGCCTAAACGCCCATGCCCGACGATCGCGATCTCGTAATTCGGGAGCTGGCCGACAGCGAGCACACCCTGGCGCGTGAGGCGGCAGGGCTGCGCGAAGTGCTGCATGCCGCTGTCGAACAGGTGCACGCGCTGACGGTGGAGCGGGATCGGCTGCAGGCGCGCCTTCGGCGGGTGCAGAACCGCTGGTTGCGGGCCCATCAGCGCGACACGACGACGAGGGCGGCATGAGCTGGCACCGCACCCCCGACACGCACGCGCCCCGTTTCAGCGACGGTGATGACGCGGGTGACGCGCCTCGGGCGCAGTGGGAACAGATCGACGACGCGATCGGCCGGTGTTTCGTCAAGGCGTCGGCCGTCACACCGACGGAGGTGGCGTGGCTCTGGGAACCGTACCTGCCACTCGGCCATCCGGCGCTCCTGGCCGGCGATCCAGGTGTCGGCAAGAGCCTGATCGCCCTGGCGCTCGCGGCGGCGGGATCATGCGGGGCTCCGCTCCCGGGTGACACGGCGCGTGAGCCGTGGGCCACGCTCTGGCTTGGGCTCGAAGACGATCTCCCGGCCGTCGTCGTGCCTCGGTACATGCGGATGGGCGGCGATCCCGATCGGTTGTCCTGCTACCAGCTCGAGGCGGGGGCCGAGCTCGACACGCTGTTTGTCGAGGCGGCGCGCGTCCAGGCGGATCGGATCGGGGCGCGCCTCGTGGTGCTCGATAGCGTCCTGGCGTGGGCCCCCGGCGACGTGAACGAGTCGAAATTTATTCGTGAGATCGTGAAGCGGCTCACCCCGCTGTGTGCCGGCCGTGCCGTCCTGCTCATCGTGCATAACCGCAAGGCGGGGGCAGAGAAGGCCATTCATCGAGTGGCCGGCTCGCTGCAATTCTCGGCGGCCGTCCGCTCCGTGATCGTGGCCACAGCCGACGGCGACGAGGCCCGCGTCGTGTCGCATGCGAAGAGCAACTTCGGGACGTTGGGCCCGTCCCGGCAGTTCACCATCGTCGCCCCCGGCCGGCTCGTCTGGGGTGCGGTGGATCGCCGCACGGCCGACGAGTTGAGTGCGAGTCCCGAGCACGTCACCGAGCGCGAGGACGCAGAGACGTTTCTGCGCGAGCTGCTGGCCGATGGGCCGGTGCCGTATACCGAGGTGACGAAGGCGGCCCGGGCGTGCGGGATCTCGGAGCCGACGCTCCAGCGGGCCAAGCGGCGCGCCGGTGTCGAGAGCAGGAAAATCGGGTTCGCGCCGGCCAAATGGATGTGGGCGCTGCGAAGGGGATCACCCGCCGAAGGGGATCACCCCGAGAGTGATCATCTTCGGGAAAATATTAAGGATTTTACGAAGGTGATCACCTCACCCTCTCCCCCCGTAGGTGATCACCTTCGTGGCGGATCTAAGAAGGCGATCTGAGAGCGGTTTCCCGATTCAACCCCCCCGCGCCTTCTCGAAGTCCTCCTTTGAACAGTAGTGGCACAGGATCTGGCTAGATACGTCTCGCATGGTGTCATGCTGGGTGCTCGCCCTCGCCGCGGACATCTTGGGAAGCTCGGACGCAAGTGAACGTAGCTGCTCATAAGCCGCCGACGTGATGCTGATCTGGTGGGCGTTCTCATCTGTCGTTCCGTTTGCAATTACGACGGGTTCCGTTGGGCCCAAACCCCTTCGATCCAGCGTCTCCATGTAGGCTTCCCTTGAACAGTAGTGGTACAGGATCACACTCGCCACGTCCTCCCGTGTCTTACCAAGCTCGGATGCAAGTGAATCTAGACAATCATAAGCCACCAGTGTGACATCTATATTTCCGTCGATGGTTGGCTTCAACTAATTCCTCTCTTTCTAATAACCAATAGAAACCAATTCTACTGCGCCACGAGCTTACCGTCGTAACAGGATCACCTGGCCGCGCTGCCCACTGAGGTAGGCCGCCCAGTCGTCCATCAGCCGGCGGCGGCGCGCGAACAGATCCGAGCGTGCGTAGGCCGCTTCCACCTGGCTCCGCACGGTGTGGGCCAGGGCCGCTTCAATCACCTCGCGCGGGTGACTCGTCCGCTCCGAGGCCCAATCCCGAAACGACGAGCGGAACCCATGCGGCACGGCGGCGATCCCCAGTTCCTTGACGAGCTTCGAGAGCGTCATGTCGCTGAGCGGCTTGCCCCGCTGGCTGGGGAAGATCAGGTGACCACGAGTGGTCACCTGCCGAGCCTCATGCAAGATCGCCAGCGCCCGCTCGCACAACGGCACGCGGTGATCCCGCTTGGCCTTCATGCGCGACGCCGGAACCGTCCACGTCGCCGCGTCGCGATCGACTTCGTGCCACGTGGCGAGCCGCACTTCCCCCGATCGCGCCGCCGTCACGACCAGGAACTCGAACCCGAGCTTCACGGACGTGGACGCCTGCGACGCCTGCACCCGCTGGATCGCCTCAGCCACCTCGCCATGGGGCAGCGCGGGCCGGTGGCGCACGACATCGCGCTGCGGGCCAAGCACCTGGCCGACAGGCGCCACGGGATTGTCGGGGCGGTGTCCCACGGCCACCGCCCACGTCATGATGGCGCCGAGCTGTTGGCGCACGCAGCGCGCCGTCTCGGGCTTGTCGTACCAGAGGGGCGTCAACACCGCGAGCACGTCGGCGGTGGTCACGTCCGAGACGGGCAGGGGGCCGAGACGCGGGAACGCATGCACCCGCAGTCTCGCGGCCCACTCGCGCGCATACTTGCCGCCCCAGCCGGTGCGCCGCTGTTCGAGGACGCGCGCGGCGGCGTCTTCGACCGTGGGCATCCCCGAGGCCCGGCGCTTCTCGGCCAGCGGGTCGCCGCCGGCGCGGGCGAGCGTCCGGTTGGCCAGGGCCACGGCGCGTGCCTCGGCGAGCGAGACGAGGCGCACGCTGCCGAGGCCGAGCGAGCGCGGGCGCCCGCGGATGGTGAGTTGTTGCACCCAGCGGCGGGCGCCGGACCGGTCGACGCGCAGATAGAGCCCGTCGCCGTCGCAATGGGCGCCAGGCGGGGCCGTTTTGATAAACAGGGCGCTGAGGCGATGCGTGCGTCGTCGGGCCATGGGCGCAACCGTGAGTCGGACCGTACCGCCAGCTCGAAATCGACGCGGCCGAGATCCGCATCCGGGCGGAACGACGCCTGGGCGAGTTGTTGCGGGCACAAAGGGACACCGTCGGGCTGGCGACGGGTGGCGGTGACACGAGCGGTGGGTCCCGCGCGGTCCCACCGCAAGAGCCTTCAACCCTTGCCGATGCCGGCATTGACAAGCACCTCGCCGACCGCGCCCGCAAGCTCGTGTCAAACGAATCGTGCGGGAATCTGTATAGGAATCGTAGCCGGATTTCCGCGCACCGTCAAGGACCGTATCAAACCACAATGCACCGTGTAAGGTCATGCGGTACTGATACTTACGCTGACCGTCCCGCACCACCGCGTTCCGTGCCGGACCCTATGCATGGCTGACTGCCTACCAGCCAAATCTCACTTTTGGCCGAATCTGACTCGTCTGCGGCTCCCGCCGTAGCTGCGGCCATCGCCGTATCTGCAAGTAAATCAAACGGTTGCCTGAACTCGGCCGTAAGCCGGTTGTCCCTCCAGGAGCAGTTCGAAACCAGGAAGTCGAGCAGGCGCCGCTTCTCGTGCGCTTCCTGTTTCTCGAAGAGGTGCCGGGCGTTTCGGGCGAGTTCGAGAAGCCGGATGCCCTCGGCCATGTATGACTGGTTCGCCGTCTGGTGTTGTTCGATTAACCGGAGGCATTCGGCCTGTTCAGACCGCCAAGCTGCCGCCATACGGTCGAACGAAGCCGCATCGATGCGTCCGTCGAGCTTGTCGACGTACATCGCGTCCAGGCGGTTCTGCAGCCGGCCGGACTCGGCCTGGAGGCGCTTGATGGCCTCGTCGTGAGCCTGCCGCTCGTCGTCGTGGCTCTGGCTCAGAGCTTCCCGGACCCAGTCGAGCACCTCCGCATCGAATGTGAGTCGGTGCAGCAGTTCGGTGAACTGCCCCTCGAGCGCCTCTTCACGGACGTACGGCTCGGGGCACTTCCGCTTGTAGCCGGAGCAGTGGTAGTAGACGTACCGCTGCTTCTTCATCTCTCCGACGATCGCGCACCCGCAGTGTCCACAGCTGATCAGCCCGGAGAACGCGACGTTGTGCTTGACCCGCCGGTGGCGCTTTGCATGGCGGCCTTCCAGGACCTCTTGAACCCGTTCCCAGAGTTCGCGTGAGACGATTGGCTCGTGGGCTCCCTTGTAGACGCGCCCGTTCCACTCGAAATCCCCCATGTATATCCGCTTGCGGAGAATCTTGTGGACCGTGCTCAGGGGAACCGAGTCCCCGCTCTTCCGGAACGAAAGCCCTGCGGCCCGCACCTTCCTCGCGACATCTTTCAGTGACATCGTCCCGGTCGAATACCACTCGAACAGGCGGACGATGATCGCGGCCAGATGCGGGTCCAACTCGATCAGCTTCTTCCCGTTCGCGCCCGTCACGGGTAGTGTTGCGACCTGTGTGCAAAAGCGCTTGAGAAAAACGAGCGGTCATGGCAAGAGGTTGATTGACGAGATCGACCTCACTCACAAGGAGTCAGACCATGACCACTCGGGCCAAGCGTAGCGCGAAGACCTCCCGCATCGAAGCCCTCGTCAGCAGCGACCGCGAGCTGCTGAAGCGACTGGTGAAGGAATCGCTCCAGGAGGTGCTGGAGGCCGACATGACCGAGGCCCTCGGGGCGGGGTCCAGCGAACGGACGGCGGGGCGCATCGGCTATGGGTCGGGGTACTACAGTCGGGGGCTTGTGACGCGGATCGGGAAGTTGGAGCTGCGGGTCCCGTGCGACCGCGAGGGCCGCTTCTCGACCGAGCTGTTTGACCGGTATCAACGGTCCGAGAAGGCCTTGGTGAGCGCGCTGGCCGAGATGTACGTCCAGGGCGTGTCGACGCGCAAGGTGAAGGCCTCTCGGCGAGCACCGTCAGCCGAATCAACCGCAGTTTGGATGCCCTGCTGCAGCGCTTTGCCCACCGCCGGCTCGAGGAGGCCTATCCCTACGTCATCCTGGATGCGCGGTACGAGAAGGTCCGCCTCGACGGGGTGATCCAGGCACAAGCGGTGTTCGTGGCCATTGGGATCAACGGGGAAGGGCGCCGTCAGCTGCTCGGCGTGGAGCTCTCGAACCGGGAGTCGCGCTCGAGCTGGAAGACGTTCGTCACGGGCCTGAAGACGCGCGGCCTGCACGGGTGGAGTTCGTCGTCTCGGACGACCATGCCGGATTGAAGCGCGCCGTCCGTTAGCTGCTGCCCGAGGCGGTGTGGCAACGCTGCTACGTGCACGTCCTCCGCAATGCCCTCGACTACCTGCCGCGGAAGGCCGACGACGACTGCCGCCAGGAGCTCCGCTGGCTCTATGACCGGCGCAATCTCAAAGAAGCCCAGCAGGACCTCCACGCGTGGCTCCAGCGCTGGGAGCGCCGCTACCCGAAGCTCACCGACTAGGTCGAAGCGAACATCGGGGAAACGCTGAACTTCTACAGCCTGCCCCGCCAGCACCACAAGCACCTGAAGTCGACGAACATGCTCGAACGGCTCAACGAGGAGATCAAGCGCCGCACGCGGGTCGTCCGCATCTTTCCCGATCCCGCGAGCTGCCTCCGGCTGGTTCGCGCGCTCTGCGCCGAGACCCACGAGGGCTGGCTGGAGGAGAACCGTTATCTCAACATGGATTACTTAAAGGAGCAGAAGAAGGAGCTCATCAGGACCGCCGCCTAACCGACCTCAGCCATGACCGCCTTTTGCACAACTTGACGCACACAACCCCGTCACGTTGCGATAGCCGAGCGGCGCGTAGGATGGCCAGAGGCCCTGCTCGGCCTTTTCGGCCATGCCCTTCCGCGCCTCTTCCGAGAGGTTGTCGATGTAGTTCTTGGCCATCAGGACCTTGATGCCGTGCATGAACTTCTCGGAGGAGCGCGACTCGCGGGACAGAACGACGCCTTCTTTGACCAGATGCACCTCAACGTCCAGCTCGTCCAGCATGACCCAGTCCTTCAAATTTCGATAGAGTCGATCCGTCTTTTCGACCAGGACGATCCGCGTACCCCGAGTTTTTGAACTTCCTATAGTTCGAGGCATTCACGGCCGATCCCGATCGCCTGGCCCGCTTCGAGCGCGAAGCCAAGGTGCTTGCCTCGCTGAACCATCCGAGCACGAGATATAGCCAGAAGTTGTGGATCGGCAGTCTGAAGAAGGCGGCGTATCCTTTCGCGTGAGCAACGCGAAAACTCCGGCTGGCAGGCCGGTGAAAGGAGCCGCCACCCATGCTGAAGGTACTCGACAACGATGGAGCAGACAACGAAGTTCCGCCGGAAGAGCGCGGTGCGCAGACGGTGGACGAGCTGGCCCGGGAGGGAGCCCGGCGGATGTTGATGACGGCCCTGGCGGTGGAGGTCGGGCAGTACATCGAGGCCCACGGCGAGGAGCGGGACGCGCGGGGACGCCGGCTGGTCGTTCGGAATGGTCGGGCCCAGGCGCGGAAGGTGACGTGCGGGGCAGGTACGCTCGAGGTGCATGCTCCTCGGGTGAACGACAAAAGGGTCAACGGCGCGGGCCAGCGGGAGCGGTTCACGAGTCGGATCTTGCCCCCCTACATGCGTCGCTCGCCCAAGGTGGCGGAGGTGCTGCCGATCCTCTATCTGCGCGGTCTGTCGACGGGCGATTTCCGCGAAGCGCTGCCGGTGCTATTGGGGGATGACGCGGCCGGCCTCAGCGCGACCAACATCGCGCGCCTCACGGCGGTGTGGGAAGAGGACTACCGGCGGTTCCGCCAGCGGGACCTGGCCGATCGTGACTACGTGTACGTGTGGGTCGACGGCATCCATTTCAACATCCGGCTCGAGGACGATCGGCTCTGTACGCTGGTGATCATCGGCGTACGGCCCGATGGGACCAAGAAGCTCGTGGCCCTGGAGGACGGCTACCGCGAGAGCACCGACAGCTGGGCGACGGTGCTGCGGGACCTCCAGCGGCGCGGCATGCGGGCCCCGGTGGGGGCGGTCGGCGACGGCGCCCTGGGTTTCTGGGCGGCCGTGCGCGACGTGTGGCCGGACACGCGAGAGCTCCGCGACTGGTGTCACAAGATGGGCAACGTGCTCGACAAATTGCCAAAGCGATTACAGCCGAAAGCGAAGCGCGCGCTCCGCGAGATCATGTACGCCGAGACGCGGGCACACGCCGAGGAGGCCATGGACGTCTTCATCGCCGAGTACGAGGCCAAGTACCCGAAGGCGGCGGCGTGCCTGGACGCAGACCGCGACCGCCTCCTCACGCACTTTGCCCTGCCAGCTGAGCATTGGCAGCACGTGCGCACGAGCAACGTCATCGAGTCGCCATTCGCCACGGTCCGACTCCGGCAGCGCGTGACCAAAGGCGCGGGCTCGCGCACCAAGGGCCTGTTGATGGCCTACAAGCTGCTCGAGATGGCACAGCAGCGCTGGCGTCGGCTCAATGGCGCGCATCTGCTGCCACTCGTCCGCGCCGGCGTGACGTTCATTGACGGGGTACAGCAGGAGCGAAACAACGAGGGAGATCGGAAGGTGGCCGCCTGATCACGCTGATGACCGATCCACAACATTTGACAATATCTCCATCCGAGCATCGGGCACATCTACGGGCTGGAAGAAGCCGAAGGCACCAGGGCGCTGGTGCTCGAACTGGTCGAGACCGCGCCGTCCCGGGGGCATAGGGAGGGCGACCCGCTCGTCGGCGCCCGCCAGTCCTATGGTGGGCCGATGAAATCGTCTACAGCGCAGATTGCCGACTTGAGAGGCTCCCTAACAGAGTGGGCAGATGGCCAGGCGTTTGCCCCCTCTAACACGGCTATCGACTTCGGGCCGAGATCGTCACGCCTCACATGTGGTCTTGAGACCTACGTTCTCTTTTTCAAGCGACTTTCGCAAAGAAGGGCGGATTAGCGGCCACATGAGCACTGCCCCCCGAGCGTTTCGATGCGCAGGACGCTCCGCGTTCCGGCTCCCGACGGTGTGAGTTCATGCGAGGCAATCACACGCATACCGCGAATTCGGGTCTCCCACGTAGAGCCGTCGCCACGCGTCAGCGCCGTCACACGCCACTCGGTTTCTGGGAGGCCAGGTTGTTTGATACGCACCTTGCTCCCGACATCGAATTGTCCGTCGTCCAAGCGCCTCACCGTTTCAACACTTGCAGTCCACTGTGGCCACCGCTCGACGTCTTCCGTAGCCTTCCAAACGATCGACGGAGACGCGCCAATATACTTAGTGTTCTCAAGCTTCTTATCGAACCTTTGGTAGTGTCTCAGTTCGAAGGTTGCTCCACTAAATCCACGCAATCTTTCCTCAAGATGGGACGATAGCCGGTTTTAGAAGCCCCCCGATCACCAGACTGCCCTCCTGACCCCCGCCTCGACCGCCCTCGACAGCTGGACGGGCGACCGCCAGAGGCGCCACCGGGGCCCCTACGTGCCTGGTCCTTTCCCTCACGGGCCCAGACGCGTGCTGACGAGCGATTCGCCCGAGAGCTGCGCTCGATAGAGATAGAGGGATGGAAACTGATCGAGGACGATCGCGGACGTACGGAACTTTACGATCTTGTCACGGACCCCGAGGAGCAACACGAGCTGTCTGATACCTACCCCGACCGAACGGCTGGCCTGCAGGCGCTCATGGGACCGCGCGCCGTCCACAGGGACGATGCTCCTTCCGACGAGACTGACGCATCTGAGGAGGTCCTGGACCGACTCCGGTCGCTCGGGTACATCCGTTGACGTTCCAGCTCGTGTCGTGCGTGCGGACTATCGTCTCAACGCGCCAGTGAGTTTGCTGTGCAGCCGGATAGCCCTGCCGCGGAACCCGAATAATATGACATAGGTAAGAGCACGTGGATGAATACCCAGCGCAATAAGCTGTGCGTACACGGGCCACAGCAGCAGTCGCCTCAAGGCTCGCGAGGGTCGATCGTAGGCGTCGCTGGCGTGTTGCCGCGCTTCGTTCATGGCCGCCTCCAACAGCACATGCTCACGGAATCGTGCGTCGTCCTCGAGCAATCGTGCGACCCACTCGTGCTCAGGACTCTCACGCCGAGCGTAGCTGCCCGCCCTTCGGGCCGCCGGCACAAGAATCACACTAACGACTGGCACGAACCGCAGTTTTGCGCCGGACTTCCAGGCTCCAAACAGCCAATGCTGTGACGGCTCCACATAAAGCCGAGCCGCTGTCAGCCATGGTCCGACACGATCCGCCAAGCTTCGCCGGAACACCCAAGGAGATATTGTCAAATGTTGTGGATCGGTCATCAGCGTGATCAGGCGGCCACCTTCCGATCTCCCTCGTTGTTTCGCTCCTGCTGTACCCCGTCAATGAACGTCACGCCGGCGCGGACGAGTGGCAGCAGATGCGCGCCATTGAGCCGACGCCAGCGCTGCTGTGCCATCTCGAGCAGCTTGTAGGCCATCAACAGGCCCTTGGTGCGCGAGCCCGCGCCTTTGGTCACGCGCTGCCGGAGTCGGACCGTGGCGAATGGCGACTCGATGACGTTGCTCGTGCGCACGTGCTGCCAATGCTCAGCTGGCAGGGCAAAGTGCGTGAGGAGGCGGTCGCGGTCTGCGTCCAGGCACGCCGCCGCCTTCGGGTACTTGGCCTCGTACTCGGCGATGAAGACGTCCATGGCCTCCTCGGCGTGTGCCCGCGTCTCGGCGTACATGATCTCGCGGAGCGCGCGCTTCGCTTTCGGCTGTAATCGCTTTGGCAATTTGTCGAGCACGTTGCCCATCTTGTGACACCAGTCGCGGAGCTCTCGCGTGTCCGGCCACACGTCGCGCACGGCCGCCCAGAAACCCAGGGCGCCGTCGCCGACCGCCCCCACCGGGGCCCGCATGCCGCGCCGCTGGAGGTCCCGCAGCACCGTCGCCCAGCTGTCGGTGCTCTCGCGGTAGCCGTCCTCCAGGGCCACGAGCTTCTTGGTCCCATCGGGCCGTACGCCGATGATCACCAGCGTACAGAGCCGATCGTCCTCGAGCCGGATGTTGAAATGGATGCCGTCGACCCACACGTACACGTAGTCACGATCGGCCAGGTCCCGCTGGCGGAACCGCCGGTAGTCCTCTTCCCACACCGCCGTGAGGCGCGCGATGTTGGTCGCGCTGAGGCCGGCCGCGTCATCCCCCAATAGCACCGGCAGCGCTTCGCGGAAATCGCCCGTCGACAGACCGCGCAGATAGAGGATCGGCAGCACCTCCGCCACCTTGGGCGAGCGACGCATGTAGGGGGGCAAGATCCGACTCGTGAACCGCTCCCGCTGGCCCGCGCCGTTGACCCTTTTGTCGTTCACCCGAGGAGCATGCACCTCGAGCGTACCTGCCCCGCACGTCACCTTCCGCGCCTGGGCCCGACCATTCCGAACGACCAGCCGGCGTCCCCGCGCGTCCCGCTCCTCGCCGTGGGCCTCGATGTACTGCCCGACCTCCACCGCCAGGGCCGTCATCAACATCCGCCGGGCTCCCTCCCGGGCCAGCTCGTCCACCGTCTGCGCACCGCGCTCTTCCGGCGGAACTTCGTTGTCTGCTCCATCGTTGTCGAGTACCTTCAGCATGGGTGGCGGCTCCTTTCACCGGCCTGCCAGCCGGAGTTTTCGCGTTGCTCACGCGAAAGGATACGCCGCCTTCTTCAGACTGCCGATCCACAACTTCTGGTTATATCTCACACCCAAGACGATGCGCAGGAAAAACACAGTGGCGAATACCCGGAGGTGGGTGGTACACCGGTGAACTCAAACTTACATGGGCGATCTCCGCTCCCAGATTCAGCGTTGGGAGTAACCATGGCGCATGCCCCCCACACAAAATCAGCGTCGCCCGACTCCACTTCAGCTACGCACGTACCAAGGTGGTCGGGCAGATACAGATCGTCATGGTTCAAGAACGCCACATATCGTCCGCCCGATAGAGCTACGCCATGGTTGTTGGGCTCGGATTGATCACCGCAGCGACCTGTCAGATTGACAAACCGGATTCGTGTATCGCCGAAGGACGCCACGCACTCAGCCGTATCGTCGGTGCACGCGTCGCCGACGACGATGAGTTCCCAGTCGGTGAACGACGAGCCACGCACGCTCTGGATCGCGTGCCGTAGGACCCGACTTCTGTTGTACGTGGCGATGACGACAGACACCGCTGGAGTCAATAGCCTGCCTCCGCCCCGGCGGCGCCGACTACGCGCGCGCGGGCGTGGCGCGCTCGGCTAGCGACGCGGATACGGGTTCGTACTTGGCGACCATCTCAGTAAACGACCCTGTCCCCGAATCGCGACGCGAGAGCACTGCGGGTTCCATCGGCCACTGCAGGGCCGGATCGAGTTCGTCCCATCGGCAGCCGACCACGTCCAACTCACGTGTCCAGTAGCCGCTGAGCCCGAACGCAAGTACGGAGTCCTCCAGAAAACAAACTGCGTGGGCGACTCCGGCAGGCACTGGAACAGCACATTTGTCGGCCGCCGACCATTCGACGCCGACGCTGTTGCCGAAGGTCGGTGACGCCCGGCGTATATCGCGAAGGGCGAGGAAGACGCGGCCAACGGGGAGCGTGTAGAACTCGTCGTAGTCGGCGTGAACGTGCACACCGCGCATCACGCCGGTGCGCGATACACATGCGTTCCACTGCACCGTCTTGAAGGCACCTGGCCATTCCTCGCGAAAAATCTCGAACAGGCATCCACGGTTGTCTGAATTGGGGCGCACGGGCACTGTCGTGCAACCGTCGATACGTTCGAGCGACGTGGAGTTCATTGTGCGGAGAGTGTCGCCCAAGCGCCGTTGAACACAATGTTGGAACCGCGGCACCCAGGACATCCGTCTGGATACGTCGTCATACGGGGCCAGACGCTCGCACCGGGGAGCGCCATCGCGGGCAGGTATAGATCAGGAGCGAGGCCGTACGACCCGGCTGATCGGAGCGATACACGCGGCCCCGGCGGCGGGGGTTCGCGGTTGCCGCACGCGACCAGCTTGCGCGGTCAGCGAGCGCCCAGTCGTGCCTCTGCCGCGGTGACCGTGTTGGACCGGAGCATGGCGATCGTCAGCGGCCCGACCCCGCCGGGGACCGGCGTGAGGCGCGCCCGCGACCGACGCGACTGCTGGATGCACGTCCCCGGACAGCACGCGGCCGCGCTTGTCGAACGCCACCATCTTCTTCGACCCGACCCCGAAGATCTCGGCCACCTGGTCACGGTCGGTCAGCGCGTTCGTGCCGACGTCGATCACCGTCGCGCCCGGTTTGACGAACGCCGGCGTCACGAACGCCGGTCGTCCGATGGCGGCGACGAGAATATCGGCCATCGCCGCCACCGCCGCCAACTCGGCGGTCTTTGGACGATAGCCGGTTCTAGAAGCCCCCCGATCACCAGACTGCCCCCCTGCCCCCCGCTTCGACCGCCCTCGAGCATACGGGCCGAGCGATAGACCTGCCCCATGCCGCCTTCGCCGATGAGGGCGGTGACGTCGTCATGGCCGAGGCGGGAGCCGACTTCTAGGGCCATGACTGCTGCGCCGCCTCCTGACGCCACATCCTGAGCCCAACGGCAATCATCCAGGCCAACAGCACAACGCTCGGGGCATGCTCATGCTCATCGCCAGCTCCGAGAAGCCGGTGAACGCTTGCGCCACGCCGGCGCTGACGACGCCCCAACGCGGTGCGCCGGAAGACGTGGGCCGCGCCGGCAGCGGCGTTGCTCCACGGCGCCACACGAGGATCGCTACGTCATGCTATCCCCACGCTGCTTCCGATGCTGCGTGAGTGGTATCGGGTGAGTCGATCCCGCTGGCCTCAGTCAGCGTGGATTCCCCTCCGCCCCGCTCGCTGCATCCTCTGCCTCGAGATTCCGCTCGCCGGCCAGAATGTTCCCCATGTCGTGGTTCCCTTCGTGGCAGGCGTACTCATACAGCTGCTGGTCGCTCCGCGCCATGGGGATGGACACGGTCCAGGGCTTCGTCCAGACCGTCGGATCGGTGATCGTCCACTCGTAGATCAGCGTGTCGGGGTCCACGCGCGTGAAGCGCTCGACGAGCGTCAGGTTCTCGTCGGGCGACCATCCGACGCCGGGCCTGGCCCGGTTGCCGTCGAGCATCAGGGTCCCTGTCCCCTCGCTCCTGAAGTTCGTGGTCGTGACCACGAACGTGTCCCCTTCCCATCGCCCGCGCGAGCTTCCGTTCCACTGGCGAACGTGGGAAGGCAGATGTGGACGTCCATCGAGTGGGACGATGCGAGTGTCGTGCACCATCTCGGTGTGGATCGCGACGTGGTCGCGCGTCTGGAACAACTGGATGTACTGGTTGTACCCGGCGGGGATGATCGGGGGACCGGCGTTGAACCCGAGGATGCACCGCTCGTACACGGGAAGGTCCTCGGGGTTGGCGGCTGCTCGGCGAGCCGCGTCGCGCTCGGCTTGTCGCTTTTCTCCAGCAGGCGTCCGCGCAGGAACCTTCCCGTCGGCCGGATCCACGATGAGTGAGGTCCGCTTGTCGAAGGCGTACCTCGAGGTGTCCCCAAACAGTCCAAAGAACTGCGGCCGATTTCCGGCCCTTTCTTCAATCGCCGCAATCTCTTCGTCCGTGAGATGCGTTCGCCCGGCCAGGTCGTCGGGTCGCTGGAGGGGCGTCAACGTACCGAAGAACCATACGCCCCGAAGATCCGGATGACCGTCAGCGGTGCGGGGCGCCGTCGAGCTGATCGACGCCTGTGGCCCCGCTGCCGGGTTCTGGCCCGCCACGGGCACGGCAACGGCCACCCCTACAGCGACAATGACAGCCACGCGACGGCATCCACGAAACGACAAGTCCTGTCCCATTACAAGCTCCTCATTGCTCGGTACTCGCTGCCTCTGCTCTCCGCTCAGGTTCGCGATCTGAGCCTGGCCACCTCTAGGGGGCTCGACGCTAGCTCACCTGTAACGGGCCGGGCACACGTGGGTGTTCGCGCAATTCCGGCACGGACGAGAGGGTACCACGGCCGCACAGCGTCCTGCGCCGAATACGGGACCTACGATCCTTTCGCTTCCTCCTCGGTCTGCCATCGGATCGTGATGTCTCCGCCGTGCTCGACCGGCTCAATCAGCATCCCCAGGTGCTTCAACGCGGAATCGATCGCCTGATTCTTGTTCCACATCTGGACGTCGACGACGACCTCCTGGACGCCGTCGCAGGCCGTGAGGTTTTCCTTCCGAACCTTAACCCGAGCCACAGCCGCGGCCGCCTCACGGGGCCATTGCGACATCGGGAGCCAGTTGCCGTCCTCGTCCTTGAGATCCTGAAGGTTCGAGAACGGCATCCGGGCGAGCTCGCGCGGCTTGCAGCCGCCTGTTCTTGTGTCCGCCCGCGTCGTCAGGTCGACCGTGAGTGATTCGTCTCGACCCAGGAGGTCGTGCCCATTCGTGCGTTCTGGTCGCCGTCTCCCGCCGCGCAGCACCGTCTCTGTAGAAACGTCATCGGCCGTCTCGTTGATCTCGAAGATCGTGCGGATGTTCGGGTGGTCCAGGGCCGAGGCCGCTTGCGCTCCTTGCAGGAATCGTTGCTTGGCCATCTCGTCGCGGGTCAGGTCCGGCGGCAGGAGCTTGATGGCGACCTGGCGCTTGAGGCGCGGATCCTGGGCGAGGTAGACGACGCCCATCCCGCCCTGGCCGAGTTGGGAGCGGATCTCATACGGGCCGAGGGATGAGCCGGGCGCCAGGGACATCGGAGGGCCGGATTATGGCTCTCGCGCCGGGCCACAGATCCCACCCTCCGGCTAACAGTCGAGAGGCGACCCGTGCCAGCCGAGGCGGGCGAGCAGCCGCTCAACTTGGGCGGCCCGTTCGTGCAGTGCGTACGGCTCAGGAAACTGCTCGTCGAGCACCAGCCGGCCATCTGGAGCGGCGATGCGCAATGCGTACGGTGTTTGGCCGCTGCCAGTGTGGATCTCATACTCGAGCTGCTCGGCGCCCCGTCGCAGGATTGATCGCATGTGGAGGGTATCGGCCTCGCAAGGCGCGACGTTAGCGCGACGACCCGTCCGCTTCGCGTCAGTGTTGGTGTCCCAGGTGTCCTAGGAGATCTGTACTTCTTGCCAATCTCGAACGCGAAGGAAAGCAATACAGGGAGGTGGAGAAAAGGGGGAGATCCTAGGACACCTAGGACACGGGCGCCGGCAGCCGGCCGGGGGACCGCGCTCAGAATGCCCAGGAAGCTCCAGGACTCCAGTCCGCTAGTGAGCTACGCGCACGAGCGGCATCGGCCTGGGGGGTAACCCCTCCGGGAGGAAGAGCGGGGCCACGAACGCAGAGCGCTCCTGCTAGGCTCGGCTCAGAAACCGATGTTTGATGACCCCGGCCTCCGGCAGGCGCGAGCGTCAGAAACAGGCGGGAATCGAGGCGAAAGTCTCGGACGATGACGGAGCCCATGCAACGCCCGCAAAGAACGGGCTCACTGGCTAGCTCGTGAGTTCGAGGAGATCGAGCCCCATGAACCTGGCCAGCGTTCTGGCCTGGAGTGCCACCGCGCGGTCGACCCGACGGCTGAACGGCTCGAACGGCTTGACGGTGATCCTGAGCCCCTTCGTTTGCTTGTCGTAGCGCCACGTGCCGGCGATTCGCCCGCCAACGAGGACAACGGCGTCGATATGGCCGGCGGAGCGCCAGACCCGCTTGTAGTACCGCGGCTCGATGAGCCAACTCTTGTCTTTGGTACCCAGCAGCAACGGATCGAAGCGGTGCAGGAGCTTCACCGGCCATTGGCCGGCGGGTGGCGGCTTTTCCGCGACGACTTCCAGATCCTCGGTGCGACAGTGGGCAGGTTGCCCATCGACTGTGACGTCCGCAATCCGACCTCCGGCGGCCGCGATCCAATGCTCAGCGTTCGTGATCGTCGCGCCGCACCAGAACGCTAGATCACGGGGTGTCGCTGGACCATACGTGCCAAGGTATCGACACGTGAGTTCGACGTAGGCCGCACTGGGGTCCGGCACCGTCCAGGGCAGGTCTGGTAGCCATGATCTCCGATGGACGAACGTCGATTCAACGCCGTCATCTGGGCCGTGGCAGACGACGCCGGCACGCACGAGTTTCCGAAAGGTGGCATAGCCTACCCCTCCCCACTCGTCCAGGGTGCCTTCGAGCTTCTTCGACGACGCGTCTCGATAGGTGAGGCGCTCACCGGCAGCGAGGCGCCGTTCCACGCGCTTCACCAGTCGTCGAAACTCGGGAAGCAACGCCGCTTTCGCTAGTCGCTTCGTTGTCACGGATTCGCGGTCCCGAAAGACCGTACACAGCAGTGGCCAATCGTCCGCCGCGTAGAGATGCAGCGTGTGGCGTTGCCCCCAGAGCCGAACCACCGACCGTGTCCCGACACGCGCCTGAGCGAGCGAGTCAGGTGACACGCCGGCGGTGCGGTTGAAGAACGCGATGTCGGCGGCCGCGCTCATCTGGGCCTGCACGCCGATGAGACGCCGCGCCGTCCCAGGCGGAGTGGCGAACGGCTCCCCAAGACCTGAGCGCCGGAATCGAAACCACCGCGCTTGGTTCAAGCTGATACGCATGGTGCCATGTCGAAACCCGCACGCGACCACGGCCGTCGCGGCGCTTGTCCTCGCCGTACCCTTGCGCCAACTTTATGCGGTCCGAAGGTAGTGCCGGATTCCCGTCGGGTGGAAGCCGACTATGCCACCGGCCGGGGCTGATCACGGCCTCGGATGGTTGGCAAGGACGACCCCGCCTCGCCAGGAGGCGGTCATCTGATTACCACCGTGATACTCACGACCACCTCATGACGACCGCGGACGATTTTCGCCGACTCGCGCTCGCGCTCGACGGTGCCGAAGAGGGCGCCCACATGGGATCTCCCGACTTCCGCGTTGCAGGTCGGATCTTCGCGACGCTCGCGTCTGCCTCCCAAGGGTTCGGCAACCTGATGCTGACGCCCGACGTGCAAACCACGTTCGTCGAAGAGGCCCCCGACGTCTTCGAACCGATTGCCGGCGGGTGGGGACGGATGGGCGCGACCCATGTTCGGCTGGCCGCGGCCGATGAAGCCACGCTCGCCGGCGCGCTCAGCACGGCGTGGAAGCTGCGGGTCGAGAAGAACGCGAAGACGAAGCGGGCCAAGAAGCGCTCGAGAAAGAAGTAGTCCCCGCGTCGTTGGTCCCTTACCGACTCGCCCGGCCTCGGCTGATCACGGTCTCGCATGGGCAGACGGTGTGCAACGAGCGGACAGGAGGGACGGGGAGGCCGCGGGCTAGCTCTGAGCCGCCGTCTCGTTGAAGCTCATAAGACGGAGGGGCGGAAGCGCGTCTGGTCGGTCTGCTACACCTCAAACCGTTCCCACTGTAACCGGACCTTCTGCATCAACGCCGAGAACCGCGCGTCCTGTCTGAGGTGTGCCCACAGCGGATCGTACTCGGAGAGGAACGGGTAATTGACGAACCCCAACCGTGTCGCGCGCTCTAGAGCCATTCAAGGGCCTGGACACGTTCGCCGATGAGTGCGTGCGCGGTCGCCATCTCCCAGGAGTACAGCAGATCCCACCGAACCGCGTTCACCAGCGAAGGCGTGACCGCTCGCAATGCTCCGGCTTTTTCCCCGGTCAACGCATGGCCGAGGAACTTTGCCAGGCGCCCGAACATCGTCTCGGGTTGTTGCGAGGTCACCCTCTTGTAAATCGTCGCCGCTTCCGCGCGCCTGTCGCTTCTCGCAAGGGCCGCCGCGAATACGAACGCCGTGCCGGGATTGTCTGGGTCCCGCCCGTAAGCGCCGCGACTCTCCTCGGCCGCTGCGGCAAACTGTCCGCGTAAGAAGGTGCACCACGCGCTTGCCATCTGACTAAACGGGGTGAGGGGGTCAACCTCCAACAGCCGAGCAAACTCGTTCGTCGAGTCTTTCCCCGCGAACCCGAGAAGCGACGCTCGCCACGCCAGCACATCAGGATTGTTGGGCTCGATCCTAAGAGCCCGCCCGAGCTCCAGCATCGCCCGTTGCGCCTGTCCTCGATGCAACAGGACCAAGAGCGCGCACGTGACGGCCGGATACCGTCTCGGGATCGAGTTGAAACGCCTTCTCGGCACACTCCTCCTCGGTGGACACCTCGAAACCGGCCATCGATCGACACTTCAAAACCGGCCACCACGCACGTGGCGCGTGAGGCGGATTGAGTTCTACCGCAGGCCCTCCGTGGATCGCAAGTCCGCGTGCAGTTTGGTGCGCCAGCTACGTGGGCCGCACTTGAGCACGTGGGCGTGATGTAGGAGCCGGTCGAGAAGCGCGGTGACCGCCGCGCTGTCGCCGAGCAGCTTCCCCCAGTCGTCCACGGGTCGGTTTGACGTGAGCAGCGTGGACGCGCGCTCGTAGCGGCGCATGATGAGCTCGAGCAGATCTTCGGCGGCCGTATGCGGCAGCTTGCGCATGCCGAGGTCGTCGATGATGAGCAGCGGGACGGCGGTCAATTCGGCCAGGTGGGCCTTGCGGGTCTCGGCGAGCGTGGCCTCGGCCAGTTCTTCCAGCAGCGTGTGGGCCTCGCGATAGGCGACTCGGTAGCCCTGCTGGATGGCGGCGTGGCCGATGGCTTGCGCGAGGTGGCTCTTGCCGGTGCCCGGCGGGCCAAGGAAGAGGGCATCTTCACGCTGCGCGATGAAGCGCGCGGTCGCGAGTTCGTAGACGAGCGCCCGGTTCATCTTCTTATTGAACGTGAAGTCGAAGCCGTCCAGCGCGCGGTCGGGGTCGCGGAAGCGGGCCTGCTTGTGGCGGCGCGCGAGGAGGCGATCTTGACGGCGCTGGAGTTCGTCGCCGACCAGCGTCGAGACAAGGTCGATCGGCGCCAGCTGCTCGGCCTGGGCCTGATGGAGCCGGGTGTCGAGGACATCAGCCATGCCGGAGAGCCGGAGCTTGCGGAGCGCGCGGTCGAGTTCCACCAGATTCATGACGAGTCTCCTGTTCTGCGATCGATGAGATCGCGGTAGAGCGTGAGCTGTCGGATGAGCGGGTCCACTTGGCGCAGCGTGAGCGGGACCGCCGGCCGGCGATCCAGGTAGCGCTTCAGAAAGCGATAGGTCGGGACACCGAGTTCGAGGGCCGCGGCGGCGGCCTCCTCGACAACGGCGGGGCCGTGCTGCTTGACGAGGGACAGGACGCCCAGGATGCGGCGGACCCCAGTCGCCCCGTCGTGCTGATGGATGTGGTCGCAGATGGTGCCGACCGAGGGCCCGGCGCGTGTGCCCGCAGCCAGGAGGGCGAGCGTCTTGGCCGGCGTGCGCGCCGGGCGGTCGGCGGCGGCGATCTGATGCCAGCCGCGCGGCGCGCGGAGATGCTCGCGGAGGAGCTGACCGGTCTTGGGATGGAGCACCCGGACGGTCGCGCCGTTCCACTGGACGTCGACACGGCGGCCGATCCACCCGGGCGGCACCCCGTAGAAGGCGGCCTCGACCTCGACGCAGCCATCGAGGTGGACGGTCCGGACGCCGTATTGGTAGTAGCGGAACGGCTCGAGAGGCAACGGCCCGAGCGCGGGTCGTTCCTCAGCAAACATCGCCGCGACCTGGCGCTTGGTCGTGCCGTGGATGCGCGTATCGGCCCAGCGGGTCTCCCAGCGGTCCAGATAGGCTTGGGCCGCGTCGAGCATCTCGAAGCGGAGTCCCTGCAGGGGCGTCTTCTGCGCGTGGCCGATGCTCGATTCGACCTTCCCCGTGCGATCGGGATCCCCGACGCGACACGGCAGGGCGACGACGCCGTAGTGGGCGAGCACGTCGCGGTAGAGCGGGTTCAGGGCCGGGTCGTAGACGTCCGGGGTGAGGACGCCTTCCTTGAGATTGTCGAGGACGATGACGCGCACCGTACCGCCTAGCCGGCGGAAGGCGCGCTCGTGGAGCGCGGCCCAGACCTGGGTGCTCGAGCGCCAAACGAGGAACCGGACCGCCTTGCGGGAGTAGCCCAACGTCAGGACGAAGAGCCGGGTGCGCCGGTACGTGCCGGTGTCCGGATAGCGGACCATCGGGCCCTCGCCGTAATCGACTTGGCCTTCTTCACCCGGGGCCGTGGTGATGACGACACGGGCCTCGACGGCGGGCTGGGTCCGCAGCGTGGCGACGTAGCGGCGGACACTGGCGTAGCGCCCGGGAAACCCGTGGTCGTCGACCAGGTCCTGCCAGATGGCCATGGCGTTGCGCCCGCGGCCCAACGCCTCGACAATCAGCTCGCGATACGGCTCGCACGTGCTCGCCCGCGGCGCCCGGCCAGGCGGCGCGAGCGCAGTGGGGTCGGTGGACACCGGTGCCGTGGTGGCCGGTTTTGGCCGGCGCGGGTCGGTGGACACCTCGGGCGTGGTGGCCGGTTTTGGTGGCCAGGCCCGCGGCCGGCCCCCACGCCCGCGCACCGGGACCCCGGCGGCCTTCAGATAGCCGCTCGCCGTCTCTCGGCGGACGCCCGTTGCCTCCTCGATGCGTCGCAGCGACCAGCCGAGTCGCCCCAGCGCCAGAACTTGCTGTCGTGTGTGTTCGCTCAAGACGTTGCTCATCCGGCGTAGGAACCGCGGTTCCCCGCCGACGTCAACGCCTCAACGCGCTACGTGTGGTGGCCGGTTTTCAGGTGTCGATCGATGGCCGGTTTTGGGTGTCCACCGAGGCAGTAACGCCGCTTGACTTGATGACGCACCGACTCCAACAGGAATCGCTGGGTCACCATCATTAGTTGGGGGAGAGTGAGTGCAACACGCGCAAGTCCATCACATACACATCACCAGTGCGGTCCTGATGGGGACAATTTGGGGACATTAGGAACGGGTCCCGAAACAGCCCCACGAGCCGCAGGCGGGCGCGGGACGAGGAGGAGTAGTGCGACGACGAATCGCCGCCATGGCTCCGTCACCCCGCGGCTCGTTGGGTCAATGCGAACACCGCACGCCGCAGGGGGCGGTGCGAATCGAAGCGGCGGACGTAGTCCGACTCACGCCGACCGCCTTTGGCGCGCACGATGTCCGCTAGCGCCCGACGGTCACCCGCCTTCCAACGCGAGACGCCCGGCAACACGCAAATCAGCGGCGCCCAGCGCTGCAGGATGAGGCGCTGACTCCGGTCCCAACCGTCGAGCGAACGCAGGTCGAGCAGGGCTCGCGCCTCAGCCGTGAGCACGCGGACCGCGCGTCGGCGATCGCTGCCGAAGCGCCTCGCAACTGCGGCGGTCACTGCCTCGCCGACGCGCCCCAGAGGCAGTGTGCCGATCACGTCATCGCGCGGCCCCGCCATGTCGTAGAAGAGGGGCGCTTGGGCCAGCCTGCGCAACGTGGGGATCGGCGAGCGGTGCCGTGGACGCTTGGCCATTGCGGCCTCCTCGCGCCGCATCAGCCGCATCACCGCAGCGTCGCGCGGGCGGAAGCCCAGCTTTTGGTAGAACCACCACGCCCCGGACCGAAGCGCCTCGTCATTGCCGTCACCAAGCTGGTAGGGGTCGATGGTGAACGTATCGCCGTCGAACAGATGGTGCGCGGTGGCGAGCACGGCGCCGTACACCTGTCCGCCTTCAGCGCCACGGAAGGTCTCGAAGACGTTGTGCGCGATCCCACTGCTACCAAAGAGCGCTGAGATCGACCCGTAGCCGATGGGGACACCATTCTTCAGGACGAGCACTCCGTAGACCGACTCGAGAAGCAGGCGTCGATCCGGGGTCGTGCAGAACGTCGCAACCGCCAGCCCCTCGTCCCATTCGACGAGGCGCACGTCGCGCCGGTCACCGAACGCGAAGGCATCTAGGTCGCGGCTGCGCGTTACCAGGGTCTCACGCGCCGTATCGACCAGACGCGCGCCGGCGCGCGGAGATAGGACGTGCACGCCGCGCGGGCGCTTGCGGATGGCGGCGGGCAGCTCCGGTCGGGCCATGCGCAGCGGACCGGTCTGGAAGATCACCCGGGTGTCCGCGTGTTTCGGGCGAGTGCGGCTCGGCGTGTCGGGTCCCGGCGCAAGGCGCAGCGGCGGGTCGAGCTGATCATAGATGTGGTCAGCCAACGGCTCGCCTGCGTCCAACGCCCCAACGCTCCGTACCAGAAAGGCCGCGTCGGTCTCGTCTGGCCCCCGCATGTACTCGATCCACTCGCGCGCCCCGTCCTCCGACTCATCCAGCCCTGGCGTCTCGGTCCACAGCGCGAAGTGGTGGATCAGCTCGTCGAGCTGCGCCGCGTTGGCGAAGTGCTGCCAGTCGATATGCAGCCGGTCGCCCCAGCGCCGCACGAGCCAACGGGCCGTAGGGGCAAAGAATGCGTAGTGGGTGTCGGTGCCGGCGATGCCGGTGTCAGCGAGGCTCTCCGCGAATCGGCGTAGGTCGGAGCGACGATCAAACCCGTGGAGCATCTGCTCGACGCGCCGCAAGACGGAGGCGTCGTCTGGGTAGGCGCGCATGAAGCAGAGATGTTCGTGCAGAGCCAGCACGTCCGTCGCGCGCGCGAAACGCGCGCCGCGCAGAAGAGAGAGCAACCGGAGCTTGCGGTGCGCCGCGTTGTCGCCGAACTCCGTCTTCAGCCCTTCTAGCTCGCGCAGGGTCATACCGGCCGCCATGATGGGTATCTAAACCTAGAGCAAGAGGACCCGAACCGGAGAAGAAAATGGCGGTGAGGCAGGGATTCGAACCGTGGGTAGAGGTTTTTAGCCCCTATAACGGTTTAGCAATGCGGCGCGCGCGATCCCCACGATCGACGATTTCCGGCCCAATTCTTCACTGTCAATAACTTGCCGCCGCCTCAAGAAATGCGAGGAGTGCGTAGGAACACGAGCAGTGCAGTCCTGATGGGGACAATATAGGGACAGTGGCGACCCGCTCCGGCTAGTGGGGGCAACCGAAAAAGAGTACGTAGCCATCGTTATCGCACACCTCGAATCCCCGAAGCCCGTCGCCGCGATTGACGACTTCTTTGTGAAACTCAACGCCCCGAGACGTGAACTCAGTGGCCAGGGCGTCAGGATCCCTGACGAACACGTACGCGTCCCACGGCGCCCAGTCATGACGGGTGTGATTCGGCTGAGGATCGATCTCGTCCGAGACGGCCTTTAGGAGGATCTGGACGGCGTTGCGACCCACGATGGCGAAGAACGGCGCCCCGTCTGGTTCAGAAAACCGAACCTCGAACCCGAGCCGCTCCTCGTAAAACCTGATCGCCTGGGGAACATCGCGCACGATGAAGAAGGGCGAGATAGGCCCAAGGGCTTGCTCCGCGGTCACTGTCATACCCTCACCGTCGAGCTTACGCGCGTCCGTCATCGTCCTTGCCGCGATGGGTACCAGGATCTTCAATCCACAGCGGCCTCGCCAAAGCTGAGCTCGTTTCCGGCCAAATCCCGCAGCCTGAAGTCCCTCATCCCATACGGCCGGTCACCGAGTGGGACCTCAATCGTCGCGCCGGCCTCGGTCGCCAGCCGGTAATACTCGTCGACCCCCGACATCTGGAAGTACACCCTCGAAGGCTGTGACTCCTGGGACCCGTCGCGTTGCGCCAGATTGACCTCGACCCGGTCGCGACACACGCTTGCCAGGTGCGGCGGATCGCCCCAACTCCAACCCACATCGAATCCCAGCACCCGCTGGTAATAGCTCAGCGCCGAGGCCAGATCCTCGACCGACACTATTGGAACTGCCGCCGCCAGGAATGGCGCCCTCGTGTCCGTACTTGGATCCATCTTTCCCCCGACTATGAGGCACCCGCGGCCACTACAATGGCTCCGGTTTGACGGTTACCGATCGGATACGAGCACATGGCAGACACAGCACTCTACAAGGACGCTTCCCCATTTGCCGACGATGTCCTTGCGCTGCCCGTCAAGGACATCGAGCAGGCCGCGAAATGGTACACGAAGGCCTTCGGACTGAAAGAGGTCGAGAGGCGTACTGAGCCCACCCCGACCGTCATCCTGGAGCGCGACGGTGTGCAGCTCGGTTTCGCCGTGAACGGTGGCGACCCCTCACAGGAGGGTGCAGCCATATCAGTGACCGACATTCATCGCGCCAAGGCAGAGCTCGAAGCTCGCGACGTGAAGATCTCGAACTGGCGCATCGACGAGCGCGACGGCCAGAAGCTCCAGGTCTTTTTTGTCGTCGCCCCCGATGGCCTCTGCTACTACTTCAGCCAGCCGCTCGAGGAGTAGCGCACCAGTCGCGCTGGCGGCGCGCCGTGCAATCCACCTACCGGTCCGGCACGAACTGCGCAAGAAAGAAGGCGAGATCGAGACTGGCGTGCGTGACGATCGCCCATCCCAGTCCGCGCGTTTCGAGGACGCTGCGACCCCACAGCACCCACAAGAGTCCTGTCACGACCGCTATCGGGAGACTGGCGGCGGCGGCATCGACCGCGCCTGCCAGCAGGGCCACCGACGAGGCGAGAAGCATCGCCGAGACCATCGTCCACGCGCGGCGGCGCCGCTGCGGCAGCAGCGAGGACGGCGGCGCACGCGAGCAACCAGGCTGTTTCCGGCGCGACAGCACGAAGTCTGCCCGAGACGAGCGTGTCGCCCGGATCGGTCAGGCCCCAGCTCGCGTTGACGCCGAGCCAGGCGACCGCGAGCAATCCGGCTATCGCCCAGATTGGAGCGTCGGTCGCGGGCTTTGCCGGAGCTGTCGGCCTATCCACTCTTCTACCAGCTCGTACACGCCCTCGGCCGTTGTCCCGTTGACCCGGAGAGCGTGGTCCGCGTTGTCAAACACCCTGTAGGTGAAGTCCCTGTCATGGGCCTCGATGAGCTCGTCGAGGATTCGCACGCTCTCGCGGGTGGGCTGGCTACGATCCTCCGCTCCGTAGAGCCACAGTCCCGGCACCATGACCCGCTCGAGGTAGGGACGAGGGTCGAAGAGCGAGGGACCTCGCTCCGCCAGCCGGCGAGAGATCTCGTCCAGCGAGAGATCCCGATATATCCAGCGCCAGAAGGGATCGTCACCAGAGAGCTGACTGAAGTAACCCTCCTCCCCGAGGGTGACCGTCGCTCCCGACAGGACAACGCTGAACGACACGTCGGGCGACTCGGCTGCGGCGACGGGGATGATCCACCCTGCCTGGCTTTGCCCGAGCAGTCCGATCTGCGAACCGTCTATTTCATCGCGGGTTTTCAAATAGTGCACACCGGCGACGGCGTCACGCGCCAGGAGCGGGATGTCGATGTCGTAACCACCGAGGTAGCGACCTCCGGATGCTCCGACTCCCGCTTGTCGTACGACAGACAAGCGAGCCCCCACTCAGTGAATCGCCGTGCCCACGACTCCAACCGCTCCGCCGTCGTCTCTCCCGATCCGTCCACGAGCACGAGCGCGGGATGTGGGCCCGGCGCTCGCGGCGTCCACAAGACGCCCGACAGCTCCACGTCCTGACTGGCGTACATCACCCGTTCCCGGTCGTAGCTGGCCGCCTCGGTCACGGGGGGCTCGGTCTGCGCGCAGGCGGCGACCAGGGCCAGGAGGAGGAGGGGCAACGGTGAGACTCGCCGGTCGATGACAGATCGCTCGGTCACGCGCGTGACGAGTCGTCGCGCCGACCGTCCGAGCCGCGTTCGTCCTGCCATCCCTTCAGGCGGTGCTGCTAGACCGCGCGGAGAGTCTCTCTTCTACCCAATCGACCGGCGAGAACGCGATGCAGACCAGGTGTGTGCGTCGGCCAAACACCCTGGCAGCGTCATCACCTCACACCCGGCGTCATTTCGGAGTGCTGTGAACAGCAGGGACGTTCGTGCGCACATGTGCCGGCCGTCACGGCCCGCTACCGTGACCTTCGGCAGGGGTAGAGCGGCGTGACTTTCAGCACATGCGCCGCAGTCCAACACGGCTACGGTCGAGGTTTGGAGCCGACGTGAATCCACCGGTGAGCGACGGGAGGATGCCATGATCAAGTTGTTCTGTGCGGCCCTCTGCGGGCTGGCCTGTCTGTGGTGCGCGGCCGCTATGGTGGCCGTCACGTTCTTCTGGTAGTCCGCGCGAGCCGCCGCCCCCCACTGGGTCGATCCAGCGCTACTGGATCAGCCCGAGCTCGACCGCCTTCAGCACGGACCGCGTGCGGTCCCGGACTCCGAGCTTGGACAGGATGCTCGAAATGTGGTTCTTGACGGTGCCTTCGGCCAGATCGAGCGCGCCCGCGATCTCTCGGTTGCTGTAGCCGCCGGCGATGAGCCGGAGGATCTCCGTCTCACGCGCGGTCAAGGGGTCCGGCGGATCGAGGCTGGGGAACTCGCGAGGGACGCCATGCAATCCCTTGAGGATGCGATCCGTCACCGCGGGCTGAATCATGGTGCCGCCGGCGGCGACCGTGCGGATCGCGCCCGTCAGCTGGTCCAGCGACACATCCTTCAAGAGAAAGCCCTTGGCGCCCGCGCGGATCCCGTCGAGCACCGTGCTGTCGTCATCGAACGTGGTCAGGATGATGGTGGGTGGCAGGCGGTGCTGGGCGCCAAGCTGCGCCAGGACGCCCAACCCGTCGAGCTTGGGCATCCGCATATCCAGCAGCACTACGTCCGGGGTCGCGTCGGGAATGCGCCGCACGGCGTCCTCGCCATCGACGGCCTCGGCCACGACCTCGATGTCATCGACGAGATCGAGCAACGTCCGCAGCCCCTGGCGGACGATGGTCTGATCTTCGACCAGGCACACGCGAATCACGGCGTGTCTCCGCTGAACGGGATCCAGGCGTCCAGACGAAACCCGTGGGACGGACGCGCGTCGATCTCGAGACGACCGCCGAAGTGCTCCACGCGATCTCGCATCCCCTTGAGCCCCTGGCCCAGCGTCCAGTTCTTGGTGGCTCTGCCGTCGTCGTGCGCCTGGACATGCACCCCGTCATCGGTCTGTACGAACTCGATCCACAGGTTGTCCGCACTCGCATGTCTGACGGTATTCGTTACGATTTCCTGCACGCAGCGGACCAGCGCGTGCGCACGCTCCGGGTCGGCCACCGCCAAGTCCGCAGGAACGCTGAGATGCACCTCCGGGTGGGGAATCTCCGTCACGAGGGGCAAGAGGGCCTTGGTCACGTCCAGGGTGTCCTGTCCCCTGAGAGAGCTGACGGCATCGCGCACATCACTGAGGAGCAGCTTCGTCAGCGACTGACAGGTGCGGATCTCGTCGAGCGATTTGTCCTGCGCCTGATGGCGGGCGGCCTCGAGATGCAGGCTCAACCCGGTCAGATGATGTCCGAGCAGGTCGTGGAGCTCCTGGGAGATCCGCACGCGCTCCGACATCCGACTGCTGTCGGCGAGTAGCGCTTGCGCTGCGCGAAGCTGGGCGTTTGCGCTGGCGAGCTCGTCGCCGGCCCTCGCCTGATTGGCAGCCATACGCGCGGTGAGCAGCGCCAAGGACGAGTACGGAAGCGTGAGGGCGCCGATCCACCAGAGCGCCATCATGACGCCAAAGTGGTCGATCGCGATCCAGCCTTGAATCACTGATTGCAGGAGCACCAGACCGATGCTCAGAGGGAGCGAAAACAGCAGTCCAATCTGAGCCGCGACCACGACGAGCTGCGTCGTCTCGTATCCACTGCACACGAGCGAGAACATCACCAGGGCAGCCACGGCCTGCACGCCGACGAGGAGTCTGGCCCTGGTCTGGAGCCGATCGATGCCAACGGCGGCGGCGGTGCGCCAGAACGCGATGGCGTAGCACACCGCGGCCGCGAGCCAGACCCACAGCGCGCTCAGCGACAGTGTGGGCAACTCGCCGGGGATGAGCCGCACGCCCAGCAGCATCGACACGGCCGGAAGCGCGGCCAGGGTCAGCGTGACGGCGCCCGCACTCCGGAGGAGGTTCTGGGCTGTTCGGTGGCGTCGCCGTGTGCTCGACATACGGGCGGCCCGCAGGTTCTAGCGCGCCTCGAGCTGCTCGAGGAACTCGCGGATGGGCACCTGCGTCAGGTCCCGATACCAGGACGTTCGGTCAACCACTCCTCGACGTGCTCTCTAACCCAGAAGAGATCGCTTCCGCAACCGTTCATCTCTCCTTGACGTGGCCGTTCACCCAAAGGGTCGCCTAGGGATGGAGCCAGAGAGACAGGGTCTGACCCGTCACGAGCCTCACTGCAAATATAGGACCTACGCGGAGGACCGGACATGTGCCAGAAGTCATGGGAACGTGCGGCGCCGTCGCCGGAGCGCCTCCCGAATCTGGTCCACCGTCGGCCAGCCGACGGCGCGGCCGCCGTCAGTGTAAACGCGGCACCCATACCCGTATCCACGCGTTTCCGCCGCCGCGCCCTCCACATCGATACCGTCGATGCGAATGGTCGGTGACCCGATGAACCGCTGGCTCGAGCATCCGCAACATCGGCGACCGGAATCATCTCGACCTCGTCGGAACGCTGTTCGCTGCGCAGGGCCTGTTTCAGGTTGTCCAGCGCCTCTGGTATGAAGGGCACCCATCGAAATAGTACAGCTCAGCCTTCATGGTTTGCTCACTCGTCGAGGGCCGTGCGCGCGTGCCGTCTTGCGGCTGGGCCTCCGAGGGCGCGCCGCACGCGCCTCCAATTCCTCGACCACGGGACACGCGGCGTCCGGCTGGCTTGCGAGCCGCTCCTCGCAGTCCGCCAAGGCGCGCCTGAGCGTCCGGCGGAGCCCGCGCAACTCCGCGAGGCGCGTGTCCAGCTCAGCGAGCCTGGCCAGCAGCACCGGCTGCACCTGGCGGCATTGCGCCAGTCCGCGCGCGCCATTGGCACCGGCAAGTTGGCGGATCTCGCCGAGCTCGAGGCCGAGAGCCTGGGCCTGCTTCACGAAGCGCACTTGCGGCACCGCGTCACGGCTATACAGCCTGAATCCGCCCGGACTACGACGCGGCTTGCCGAGCAGCCCTAGAGCCGCTCGTAGTAGCGCAATGTATCGGGTGTCAGCTGGGTCAGTGTTGCCAGCTCTCCGATTCGGTACGCCGACGTGGTGGCTCCGCCGAGATATAACCAGAAGTTGTGGATCGGCAGTCTGAAGAAGGCGGCGTATCCTTTCGCGTGAGCAACGCGAAAACTCCGGCTGGCAGGCCGGTGAAAGGAGCCGCCACCCATGCTGAAGGTACTCGACAACGATGGAGCAGACAACGAAGTTCCGCCGGAAGAGCGCGGTGCGCAGACGGTGGACGAGCTGGCCCGGGAGGGAGCCCGGCGGATGTTGATGACGGCCCTGGCGGTGGAGGTCGGGCAGTACATCGAGGCCCACGGCGAGGAGCGGGACGCGCGGGGACGCCGGCTGGTCGTTCGGAATGGTCGGGCCCAGGCGCGGAAGGTGACGTGCGGGGCAGGTACGCTCGAGGTGCATGCTCCTCGGGTGAACGACAAAAGGGTCAACGGCGCGGGCCAGCGGGAGCGGTTCACGAGTCGGATCTTGCCCCCCTACATGCGTCGCTCGCCCAAGGTGGCGGAGGTGCTGCCGATCCTCTATCTGCGCGGTCTGTCGACGGGCGATTTCCGCGAAGCGCTGCCGGTGCTATTGGGGGATGACGCGGCCGGCCTCAGCGCGACCAACATCGCGCGCCTCACGGCGGTGTGGGAAGAGGACTACCGGCGGTTCCGCCAGCGGGACCTGGCCGATCGTGACTACGTGTACGTGTGGGTCGACGGCATCCATTTCAACATCCGGCTCGAGGACGATCGGCTCTGTACGCTGGTGATCATCGGCGTACGGCCCGATGGGACCAAGAAGCTCGTGGCCCTGGAGGACGGCTACCGCGAGAGCACCGACAGCTGGGCGACGGTGCTGCGGGACCTCCAGCGGCGCGGCATGCGGGCCCCGGTGGGGGCGGTCGGCGACGGCGCCCTGGGTTTCTGGGCGGCCGTGCGCGACGTGTGGCCGGACACGCGAGAGCTCCGCGACTGGTGTCACAAGATGGGCAACGTGCTCGACAAATTGCCAAAGCGATTACAGCCGAAAGCGAAGCGCGCGCTCCGCGAGATCATGTACGCCGAGACGCGGGCACACGCCGAGGAGGCCATGGACGTCTTCATCGCCGAGTACGAGGCCAAGTACCCGAAGGCGGCGGCGTGCCTGGACGCAGACCGCGACCGCCTCCTCACGCACTTTGCCCTGCCAGCTGAGCATTGGCAGCACGTGCGCACGAGCAACGTCATCGAGTCGCCATTCGCCACGGTCCGACTCCGGCAGCGCGTGACCAAAGGCGCGGGCTCGCGCACCAAGGGCCTGTTGATGGCCTACAAGCTGCTCGAGATGGCACAGCAGCGCTGGCGTCGGCTCAATGGCGCGCATCTGCTGCCACTCGTCCGCGCCGGCGTGACGTTCATTGACGGGGTACAGCAGGAGCGAAACAACGAGGGAGATCGGAAGGTGGCCGCCTGATCACGCTGATGACCGATCCACAACATTTGACAATATCTCGCTCCGCCCGAGCCGTGTGCATCGTCCATAGCGCCAGTATGCACCCTGGTGTCGACTCCAGAGTCAAGCCGCTCCCTTGAAGCGCGTTGCCGAGATGGCTATCAGCCTCGTCTTGGCTACCCTCGTGACTTCTGGCACATGTGTTCTGTCGCATGTACGCATACAGTGGGTCTGGCGGCACGGGTCCGCGGTGCGGCCATCGCGGCGCAGCGGTTGAAAGGGAACCTCACTGGCCGACGGCACGCGTGTCGGTCAGCCGTGGCTCGAACAGGAGCAGCGGTGGAAGTCGATTTTCTAGAGACCGGCGCGCTGGACCGCCCTCGACCACTCGGGCGATTCGTTCGGGGCGCGCTCGGAGCAATGCTCGCAGCCGGCTTCTATAACATCGCGACCGGCTACCGATTCCCGGGTGTCGCCGAGGCGTCCGATGTCACGGTCTGGTTAGGTCTGGCGTTCGCGCTCTACTTTTTCCCGCACATCGTCAACCTCGGGTTCGGGGTTCGATTGCGTCACTGGCCCCGGACGATCGCGCTCGGGCTCATCGTGCTCTCCGGCGCCGTCGGTATCGCGACGAGCGGCACACCGTTCGGCCCCAATACCACCCTTGTGACGATGACGGTCCTCGCCTTCGCGAGCGGGTTCGGCGGTCTGTCGTTCCTCCTCGCCGGTGCGTTGGCCGTGCCGGGCTGAGAGATGCGCGCCATTCCCCACGTGCTGGGGACACTCCAAGGAAGTCCCGCGCGGGAACACCGTTGACTGGGGTTCCTAGCCCGCCTGGACAGGTGGGAAATCGCGCGACGGAAACGGCGCCAAGTTTCCTAGAAACACGCAGCGTTGCAGCCCAGTTTCGATCCCGGTTCTGCGCATCTAAGTCCCCGGTCATCGTCGTCGGCCTCAGACGTGCTCCGAATGCCGAGGATGAGTCCGAGCGATTCGTTTCCGCCCAGGCGCTGACCGAGGCTTTAGAAGCCGATTTTCGCGCAGGAGGCGGAAGCACCTATGAAACGAATCGTCCGTTGGGCCTTCACCCTGATCGTGAGCGCGGGTGCAGTGCTCAGTGCCTTCGTTGGCGCCGAGCGCTTCCGACGCGCCGCCCCCCCCGACGTGGTGGCCGTCAGCTTCCAGTTCACACGCGAGGTCATTCGCCTGACTGGGCGCGTGAACGGCGGTGGGCCCTATAACCTCGTCCTCGACACGGGGACCGACCCGTCGGTGCTCGATCTCGCGGTTGCCGAGTCCGTTTCTGGCTTTGTGCTCCCACTCGGGGCGCAGGGAGAGGGAGTCGGCGGTCGCGTTGAGGTGGCCCTGATCCCCCCCGTCCGGCTCGAGATTCAAGGGCTCCGCGCCCGCCGTCTCCTCGCGCTGGCGGGCGACCTGTCTGCGGCGTCAGAGCGGATGGGCGTGCCGATACACGGCATCCTGGGCCACAACTTCCTGCGGCGCTACAAGCTCGAAATCGACTATCCCGAGCGGGAAATCAGGTTCCTTCCCCTTGACACCTCGTGGAGCAGAGACGCGCCACATCCGATGTTCGAGAGCACGTTCGAGGACTTCGAGGGCGAGAACTTTCCACTGCTACCCGAGATCTTCGTGAACGGCTCGGCTTTGCGTGCGACGGTAGACACAGGTTCGAACGCGGGTGTGACACTTTATCGCGCGGGAGTGGAGTTGCTAGGTCTTCAGTCCGTCGCGGCCGAAGCTGAGGAGGGAACGACGATCGGTTACGGTGGAGCGGCCCCTATTCGACTGGGTTCGGTGGACACCGTGCGCCTCGGTCCGTTGCAGGTGGATACTGTCGACGCCCGGTTCGTACTTGACGGCGACCGGGGGAACACGCCGCTCGCTGCGCGTGGCGCGAATCTCGGGAACGGGGTGCTGAGACACTTTGTCGTCGGTTTCGACTATCCGAACCGTGCGGTCGCCATGTGGCGACCGTGAGGCCAGGATATGAACGGCCTATTGGGCTCGAATGAGGTAAGCCACGCTGACCGGAGATCGCGACGGCAACAGCCTGCCTACTGCAGACAGCACTTCTTGAACTTCTTCCCGCTCCCGCAAGGGCACGGCGAGTTGCGGCCGAACTTCAGCCGGCCCCGGCCCCGCTCCCGACGCATGGCGTGCACCCGAGTGCGCAGATCTTGGTTGAACACCCGTGCGAGCGCTCGATACAACTCGGGATGCTTCCGCTGCATCAGACCGGGGCGTTCGAAGAAGTACTCCGACGTGACGGCGAAGAACTCCGCCTCGTTCTTCAGGCCATACCGGTTGATATCGGACTTGCCGTCCTCGATCTCCGCCATCTTCCGACGCACGAGATCGATCCAGGGTTCGACGGCCTGCCGCTCGAGCCCAATCCCCGGCACGCCGTCGATGACACCGTCGGTCTTGTCCACCAGGTGCGCAAACTCGTGCACCCCGACATTGCGCTTGTCGGCGGCGTTCCGGAATCCCTGGATCAAATCTGGCTTGGACAGGATCATCAGCCGGTTGAGACTTCCGGTACCCACCATGCCCAGGATGTTGTGGTCCTGCTTGTCGCCGAAGTCGAATTCGCCGTCGAACCGGGTCGGGTAGACCAGAATCTCGCTGATCTGGTGCCACTCCCAGTCGGGGAACCCGAAGATCGGGATAATCGCGCTGACGGCGGCCAGCACCCGTGTGGTCGTGTCGAGCCGGCTCCTGACGCCGGTGATTCGCTTCTCCCCCAGAAACACCTGAAGCTGCTGGCGGAACCGACGCTGCGCCGTCGGGTCGAGCGCCCGAAAGAACACCACGTCCCGTTGCAGCACGGTCTCCCATTCCGGCGGAAACGGTGCACCCAGGATCGCTCGACGCCGGCGGATCTTGCCCGTGAGCCAGATGTAGACGAGGCACGGGGGGACGAGCGCGAGCGCGAGCGTCGTGGCCGCCGGCCATCCGTTACGGATGACCACCCACGCCGCGAGCGCCGACACCAGCAACGTCAACGCCGCGAACACGAGCGCCCAGAAGCGGGTGCGCCACTCCCACGCCGTGGACCCCTCGCTCGCGACCGACCCCGTGCGACCAACGCGGCCATCCGCCGCGCCCACGTCTCGGATATAGCTCACCTTCGTGTATTCTCACCCGGTTCAGTCCGACGGCGCCGGCTAGTGGCACGGTCGGCTTCGGACGCCTAACTCACTTGGGAAAAAGAAAGAAATGGCGGTGAGGCAGGGATTCGAACCCTGGGTAGAGGTTTTGGCCCCTACAACGGTTTAGCAAACCGCCGCCTTCAGCCTCTCGGCCACCTCACCATTGAGACTTTCCTAAGAATTCTGCGCGGCCGTGTTAGCCTCGGTGCGCGCGATGCCCTGAGTGTAAGCGGAAGTGTAAGCGTCAAGCTGGCGCGCCGCGGACCGCAAATCCCCAGAGCTAACGATAGCATAGCGGCGGTAGACGGACTCGGTCTTGTGGCCGGTCAGCTTCATGGCGACCGACCGCGGCACGCCGGCCTGCTCGAGGTTCCGTACGGCCGTCCGGCGAAAGTCGTGGGGGATCAGGCCGGGACAGCCGGCCTGATCGCGAGCCCGTCGCCACGCCTTGTCGAAGCCGCTCCCCGTGATCCGCGCACCGCTCTTCTTCCCGAGTGTGCCGTCCTTCATCTCGACCACGTGGAAGAACACGTAGCGCGCGATCAAACCCTTTTCCCGCAACCGGACTGCAAGCCGCCGTTGTTCCTCGAGGATCCTCTGGAGTTCCGTCGTGAAGGGAAAGACGCGACCCTCGTCGTTTTTCGTGGTGCCGGGGTCAAGCCGGACCTCGGCGGCGCGGAAGTCTATCTGCCGCCACTCGAGCGGCAGGATCTCGCTAGGCACTCGCCAGCCGGTCGCGAACGCGAACGCCGCCACGCCGCGGAACGACGGCGGTAGGTGAGCCCGGATGCTCTCGTACTGCTCACGCTCGAAGAACCCCTGGCGGACATTGTGCTCCTGGAGCATCGGGATGTAGGGCTTGAAGAGGAGCTTCCCGGCTTGGACGGCGAGGTTGAACATGCGCTTAAGGGCAGTCAGCTCACGATTGATCTCGCCGTTCGAGGCGTTAGCCACCTGTCGTGTCGCGGTAAACGCGCGCACGTCGACGGTCGTGATGGCGGTCATCCGCCGGTTCCGGAAGAACGGCTTGAGATGCTTCTCGACGCGCCGCCTCACGTCCGCGAGGGACCGCTTGCCGTTCGTACGGTAGTCGTTGAAGAGGTCCTCAGCCGCCTCCTCGAGCCGAAGCTGGCCGACCTTCGCGCTCACCGGGAGCCCCCGCACCGCGTCCCCTTCGCGACGCTTCAGGAGGTCCACCGCTTCGGCGCGTCGCTTACTGCGGGACGACTCGCTGTGGGCGCGCCCGCCGACGCGGTACTGAATCCACCACGTCGACAGGATGCGCGTCTCGATCGCGTGTCCCGAAGCTCGACAGGATTCCTGGTCCTCGGTCCGGTCCAGGCGACGGTGACAGCGCGTGCAGAACTTGACTCGCCGTTGATAGATGCTGCCCATCAGAGTCCCTCCTCTGGCAACGTGTGCGTTGGGACCACGAGTCTTCAACTTTCGCTCTGAAAATGAGAACCGTTTTCACAATGCCGTCGACGACACCCTCGACGGCGGTGGGTGGCCCCTCGTTCACCGGCACTTTCTCTGGACTGACACGAGGTTCCCGTCCGCCGCTGGCTCTCGTCCAGAAGCGACAGCGCGCCGTCGACCACGTCCGCTGCAGTCGATGTAGTTCGTCGGTCGTCATTCGCCCTTGTGTCCGGAAACCGTTGCATGTGGCTACCGCGGATACCTCGCTTCAGAATCCCAGGTGCTCAGGAGTCGCCGTGAATCGCGCTCTCCTTCAAGAACGCTTGCGCTTACGGTCCACTTTTACGACGCCCTTCTTGCGAAGCCACGCGTCGAGCGCGCGGCGGATCGTCTCGCTCTCGAGCACCCCGTCGCGTGCCTTGATGCGCTTCAGCCCCGCGAGCTGGTCCTCGTCGGCGTAGAACGCGTACTTGCGCCGCCGCGTCATGGGGCCTCCAAGAGTATAGACGTTAGAATACGTAGATCAAGCCGTCCCGTCCGGCGGAGAAGGGCGACGTGCGTCGTCATGGTGCGCCTCCCTCGCGTGCCGCAACGTCGGCGTCCGGTCGACCGAGCGCCATGGCCGTAACCAAGATGTCGTTCCACTCGTCCGGACTCAGGTTGTACGGCCCGAGCGCACCGGGGCCGAGGCGGCGCCCCATCCGGTATACGCGCGGCCAGCTCCAGAGCGTGCCGCGCGCGACGGTCATCGACAGCGTCGCCCGCTGGTCCGGATCGGTGGTCTCACGGACGAACGTGAGCCGCCACGCGATCGCCGACCGCCGGAGCACGGCATCCACCCGCGCGAGGCGACACGGCAGGCCGGACCAGACGAGCCGCGGGCACGGCCGCACCTGCGGAAACGCGTCCAGGCGCCGTCGCAGGTCGCCCCACGCCGGCGCCAGGTCGTCCGACAGCCAGAAGCCCGCGTGGTTCCTCACGCGCCAGAGGAACGTGCTCCACCGCCGCGGCAAGCCGCGGGGAAACCATACCCGCCGGTCGCCGACCCGGAGGACCCGGGCGTCGATGTCTGGCGACTGCCAGTAGAGCCGCGCGCTCACCTCGCGCCCGTTTTCGTCTCGCAACACGACGCACTGTGCCGCGCGCATGGCCCGCACCGGATCGGTCATCGTCGCGTCGTCTCCGCCGCGCTGCGGCGAGCCGGAGCAACCCGATCGACGCGGTGGTCTCGTCGAGGGTGATCGCACCCGCGTCTTCCGACGCGAGCGTCGTGACGCGGGCCCCGGAGGGTCGCCGGGAAGATCACGAGTGAGGCCCGCCCTGGGTTTGTCGAAGGGCACATGTTTCATTGTGAATCCTCCCCTGTTAACGAAAAAGCAGATCTGATCGAGCGACGATCGCCGCGGCTTGCGTGCGTTGGAGCACGTTCGCTTCGTCCGCGCTCAGGAACGAGCGGACCCGGATCGTCGGCCCCGGCGACGTGGCGAGCGCCCCGGCTACCGCGTTCGCCACGTCGTCGTGCGCCCCCGGCGCGTGGTCGACGTGGTCTCGCCCGCGGCCGGTCCGACGTTCCAGACCGACGAGCTGCGCGAGGAGCCGTGCGTGGTCGAGCAGCGCGACGGCCCCGCTGTTCACCAGCGGGAGCAGGGCCAGATAGAGGTCGCTCTTCGGTCGCGCGGACGGTTCCAGTCGGACCCCGAACTTCCGCATCTGCTCGACGGGGAACTGTCCGCCCCACTTGTCGGAGGTTGCCGCACTGACGCCGTACAAGTGGAGCGTCGCCGCGAACTCCTCGCACGCCAGCTGTGGGGAGAACGGCGGTCGAATCTCGCGGACGACGTCGAGGACCTGGGTGTCGCCCTCCGCGTGGGCGATGGCCAGGGTTGCGGAGTCGTTGCCGCTGCCGCCCGCGAAGTCGAGAAAGGCGTGATACGCGACGCCCTGCGCAGCGGGCCTTTCTCTCAGGCCAGCTGTGACGCACGCCTCCACCGCCTCAGGTATCAGGAACGTCTCGAGGTCGCCTCGAAACTCGGCGCCGTATTCCGCCGCCGCGGAGACCGGATCCTTCTGATAGGCCGCGTCGATGATCGACTGTGGGAGCTGAGGATTCATCACCGTCGACGCCGCCTGCCACACGAGCACGTCGCCGTCTTTGCCGAAGTCGCGCTGATACGCCTTCCACAGTTCGCCGCGTCTTGAGTAGGGGGAGCTGATGCAGAGCAGGCGGGCATTCGGCACCGTCGCCATCGCCGGCCGCAGCGCGTTGAGCACCTCAGTATCAGGATTGCTCGAGTCTTCTGATCTCCAAAAGGCGAGTTCGTCGCAAATCGCGCCGACGACGGTGTAGCCGCGCAAGGTGCGATAGTTGGCCGTCGTGATCTCGATCGTGATCCCGTTCGACAGCTCGATCTCGGTCTGCGTGTCGCGGGCGATCATGTGCGAGAGGAGTTCTGAGTTCTGAAAGTTCGCTTTGATGTAGCGCATGAGCACGCGCGCTTGCTTCCGATCCGCCGCGAGCACCATCAATGTCCCCATCTCGCCCGGTTTGAGCACGTAACGCTCGAGGCACGCTTGATGGGTCGCCAGCGCCGCCGTGAAGTAGCTCTTGCCCGCGCGACGGCCGCAGATCAGAAAGGCTTCGCGAACCGGATCCGTCGGGAGCGGCCGGCCACCCGTGCATCGACGCACGAGATCCTCGTTCCTCGGCGCGTCGCCTCCGCCGAGGACCCGCGCGACATCTTTCCACGGCTCCCACGAGGGTCCGTCGAAGCCGCGGCCGAGGATCAACGGATCCGACATCGCCTCAACCAACGTCATCGAGCATCCTCTCCACCCACGCGGCAGACGCCTCACCGAGGCTGACCCAGGTGGTTCCGTCGTGCAGGAGGTCACCCACCTCGAGTGAGTGACCGGGGATCTGTGTCCGCGGGTGTCGGACGATCGCGTGATGGACGCTCACGCGCATCGTGGTCGGACACTCTTCGACGTCGCCGGTGCCGCGGGTCCACGCGGCGACTCGAGCGTTTGGGAGATTCAGTGGTCGCGGCATGGGATCGGCCTCCGGCGTACAACGCAACGCGCGGTATGGTCATCGCGGGGCGTGGAGTGAGAGACGAGGGTTGAAAATGGCCACAAAAGTTCTGAGCCCCGGAGTATTCCCTTGGCCCCCCTGCCAGTGAAAAAGTCGCGGCGGTCAGCTCGCATCGCGCACCTGTTCCTTCTGTGCCAGATACGCCTCGATGGTCGGCACCTTGACGGCGCGTCGCTCGAGTCCGAGATCCTTGGTGAGTCGCTGAAACCGATCGAGGGCGGACAACCAGGCGCCATACGTCGTGCGCAGCCTGCCGCGCGGGGTGAGCATCCCGCGTGCGGCCAGGTCAGACTCGAGGAGCACCAACACGGCCTGTGCGCTCACGAGCCTGTCGATCAGGCCAGCACGTGCGGCTGTCAGCTCCTCTTCGCCGCCCTGGTCGCTGATGAGCTGGTCTCGGAACGCGTTGAGCGCCTGTCGAATCTCTGGCTGAAGCTCGCCCCGGCGCTCGAACAGCTTGACGCCGTGAGTCAGACGGGCCAGGTTGCCACCCAGCCAGCACTTGCACTGCGCACACTGCCCCTTGCCCTCCGCGGGGCCGACGTGACCGCAGCGGGTGCACGTCGCGTGCTCCGGGGCCGTCGACGCCGTGTCGAGTCCAGGCGTCTGGCTCCCGTCAACCGGTTTTACCATGCGTCGTGCTCCGAAGGCGGCGGTTGTGGGGACCGGCACACGTTCATTTGCCCCAATGGTTCCAAGCTCTCGAGCGGCCTGTGTAAGTTCGGTGTCAGCGGTTTCCAGGCCCGCTGCGCGGCGGGGCTCGAGGACCGTGGGCGGTCGCTTGGCAGAGCGGACTGGGGTGCGGCGGACGCTCGAGGGGGGCCGTCTGGTCGGAACGCCTGGAACGCTGCTCGGAACGGATCGAGGGGGGCTTTTCGGGCTCTGTTCCGACTGTTCCAACCGTTCCAAGCAGATCCATGTAGGGGGGGCATCAGAACGGGCTCCATTGCGTTGCGGGCAGATCTGCGTCCTCGCGCTCGGAACGGGTGGCACGGCCCAGGTCGAGCTCCTCCTGCGTCTCGCCCTTCACCCAACACCAGCACGGGGTGGCCCCCCTCGAGGGCCGACGCTTGCGCTTGTCCGTGTATCCGCGGCGTTGCATGATGACGGCGACGCGGGCCGACGAGCTCCTGTCGTGATACTCAACGCCGCCGAGTCGGCCCCAGATCATGCTGACTGGCACGACGTTCGGGTCGTCGCCTTCTATCTCCTCCCCCTCGATCGTCTCGACGAGTTCATCGATGACGCGTTCCCATGGATCCTCGTCGCGCCGGCGCTCCTGCTCGTCAGCCGCGGCGTCCCAGAGTGTGGGGTCCAGCCTGATCGAGTCACCCGCGGCCTCGCGGTGCGCGGCCTCCGCCCAGAGCTGGTCGCGGTCGCGTCGGAGAGTGCCGAGGTCGAAACGCTGAATCCGAACGGGCCAGAAACGTCGAGCCCCAGTCGCGTCCTTCAGGTACTGGAGCTTGTTCGTCGTGCCGATCACGGTGAATTGCCGCGTGACCTCCGTCGAGACGCGACCATAGGCCAACCGGACGGGGCCATCCACCTGCCGACTGAGAAACGCTTTGAGCTTGTCGACGTCGCGACCTCCCACGAGTTCAGCGGCCTCGATCAACCACTTGCCCTGCGTCGACTCGATCACTTCCTTGGAGCGGGCGCCCAGTGGGAGATCGTCGGAGAACCAGCCCTCGTCGCGGCACAGGACACGCAGGGCCGTTGACTTGTTGGTGCCCTGGCCGCTCTCGAGCACCAGCAGCTCGTCGAACTTGCACCCTGGCTGACGCACGCGGCGCACCGCCGCGATCAGGACGAGGGCACCGACGGCGCGCGTATACGCCGAGTCGGGCGCGCCGCCATAGCTGGCGAGCCAAGCGTCGAGTCGCGGCGTGGTGTCCCACGTGAGACCGTCCAAGTATTCGCGGACCGGATGCCGCTCGTGATCCCAACCGAGGTCGCGCACGATGTCGTCGACGAGGTCTTTCGTCGGTAAGAAGTGGAACTCTCGGTCGATGCGGAGCCGCGTCTTCACGAGCAGCTCGTCGCTCCAGACGCTACGCGGCGCGGGGGGCGCCGTGACGAAGACCTTGTTCGAGAACCGGTCGCACTCCGCCCTCACCCCGAGCTTCTCGAGCGCGAGCCGGACGTTCTGCTGGTCGGCGGTGACGACACCTTTCTCGGTGCGTCGGAAGTCGTCGCCCGCGCCGAGCCACTCGCGAATCCTCGCGACGATCTTCGGCCCGTCGTCACCGATCGCCTTCGCAAGCGCGCGCCCCCCTCTACGCGGCTGCCCGCGTTCGCGAAGCGCAGCCGTCGAGAGCACCGTGGCCCTGACGTCGCGGACGTCGTTACTCGACGCTTCGGCCACGGCCTCCAGAACGTCGATGGCCTCGTCCTGCGTCGCGCCGCCCGCGAGCAGTAACCCGGCTACCTCGAGGCGCTGCTCGTGCAGAAGGCCGCGGTGACCGAGGTGTTTGAGCAGCAGGCACGCCACCGCGTAGAGCGCGGCGCGCCGCTCCACGACGTCGCCCGTGCCGTGCCTGAGCGCGCCATCTCGCAGCTCGACTTCCTCGCCGCCCGGATGGATGCCAGCGATCATGCTCTGGCACCCGAGTGAGCCGTCGGCCTTGGTCCCCCGCAGCTCGACGAGCATCGCGCCATCGACGTCCTTGAACTGCCGCGTGACGAGGGGGCGGTCCGTTGTGTAAAGGGCCTGCGAGACCAACTTCGAGGGACGCGACGTACCACATGCGGTCGACGGCAGGAGGCGTGCCCCGAGAGGGATCCCGAGCACCCAGTCGAAGTCGACCGCGTGGAGAAAGCGCCCTGGCGCGATCTCCACGCCGAGGAGCGCGCCCCAATTACGCCTGTCGACATAGCCTTCAACCGTCGTGACCGTCTTGCGTGGCCAGCCGATCCCGTCGGGACCTGACGGTCCCTTGGATTTCTCCGCGTAACAGACGAGCTGGAAGCCCAACGTGAGAGCCCGGACGAACCAGGTGGGTGCGCTCATGGAGCCTCCCGCTCGCTTCGGAAGAGCGCCGCGAGGAAGTCGGCGCGCGTGTTACTCATGGTCGACGCTCCACGCTTCGATCTTCTTTTCGAGGTCGGCTCGCACGATGAACACCCGGCGTACGTGTGGAGGATTGACCGCCGCCACCTCGCCGCGCGCGATCAGGCCACGCAGGAGCGCCGCCGGCAGTCCGAACTCGGATTCGGCCTGCTTGACGGCGATGAGCTTGGCGTTGGGCCGGGTCGCGGTCGCTCTCACTGATCCTTAGCCTCCCGTTTTTCGGCGTGGTCGATCTCCCGTAGCGCGTCAACGTCGGTGGGTCTGCGAGAGGTCCGACGCGGCGGTCGCCGCATCAGCTCCTCTCAAATTCGTCCACTGACTAAATCGTAAGCCCAGTTCCGAAACCTGTAGTACACCTGTAGTACAAACGAGAGCTAGAAAGGGTGAGAGGGGATGGACAAATCCCTTAGCGGATTAGATCTATCCCCGGCGGGGCCGTGCAATGATCTGTTTCGCGCGCGTGAGGCCAACGCCGAGGTATTGGGAGATGATCCAACGAGTGATCTCTTCCGTTCGCAGGGGCATGTGACGCCGACCTTCGGAGTTTTTTGGCACGCAGTGTTGGGTGATCGCAGCGCACGAGGGGGGCTTGGGTCCCATCTTCTCCGCGACGGCTTCGAGCTGCGGCCTGGGATTGCGACCGCTCGCGCATTGCTTCTTGGCGAGCTTGATCAACGGCCTGATGACCTCAGCACCTGATCGCGCACGCTTGTAGTCCGTCTCGGTCAGCTCTTGACGCTTCCGGTCCGAGGACGTCCGGGTCCCGGAGTTCAGGGACGGACGGGTGGCCGAGCCCCGGCCGATCACGCGCGAGGTTCTCTCGACCACGCGCGTCGTCGGGCCTTGAGGACACTTCGGACGAACTGCCGCGAAGTCCGGGGCGCGTTCCGACGTGACCTGCTCGCGCGGCTCGATGAAACGCTCGTAGTAATCCTCGAACCTGTGGTCCTGGCTCACGATCCACTCCTCGAGGCGCCGTGCTGCTCGATGATCGGTCGCACGCTTGGGGAGGCCGAGGAACTGGAGGGCCGCACCACGGGTCTCGTCGGTGGGAATTGAAGACGGAATGTGCCCCGCGGCGTTCGGCAGTCAGGAGTCCGCCCGTCTCATCGCTCGGCTGAGGTCGTACTCGTTCTGCTCCCTGACGTGATACGCGTTGTCGATCAGGAGGGACAGATTGTCGAAGTTGCCCCCGTCGATCTTGGCCCATCCGGTGACAGAGATCTTCACGTCTCGGTCGACCAGGTTGTCGATGATGCGATCCGGCATATAGGGGTACCGGCGCCGGTATTCGGTTTCCGTGGTCACCGTGGTCCAGTCGTCGCCTTGCTCCGGGTAGATGGTCGCCTTCTCGTTCGTGTGCGCTGCCGTGAAGTAACCGTCGGGGTTGGCGTCGGGGAGCAGGACGGCAACGATGCCCGACCGCTTGTTGACCGTGCCGTTGATCATGCTCGAGTAGATCTCCCAGTCGACGTGCTTGCGGTTCTTGGTCTGTTGCCCAACGAGCACGATGGTCACCGTCGTCTGACGGAGGTACTCGTCACGAATTGTCTGCCGGATCGCCTGGTCGTCAAGGTTATCCGAGATGTCACCGGTGTCTACGGACTCGTCGATGAAGACCGGAGCGATGGTGTTGAGCCGGATTAGGTGTTCCTTGTACTCCTGGTCTCGCCCGTGGTGGTAGCTGATGAAGACTCTGTGCATGGGGACTCCTGGGACCGAGCGGAGACGATGGCCAGGACGAGGCACACGGCACCGAGCGCGAATACGGAGGCGGCGACCCAGAATGACGACCGTTTCCACCAGTCGGCGATCGGAGGGATTCCTGCGTCACCAGTCTTGACAGCCGCCTTAGCCAGTTCTTGCTGGTTCTTCGTGATGCCGCCGTTGATTCGCAACATGACGACGGCCAGTGTGCAGAGGAGCCACCCGGCGCCACCGATTACCCACCACTCGGGTCCGTCTGCGCCGCGTCCGCCGAAGGTGACGACCAGCGCACCGACAGCAATCGCAATCTGCAACATCTGCCAGCGGATCCGGTCCAAGTGCCGGTAGGTCTCGTAACGCTGCCGGTAGACCTCAAGGCGGTCTGTGCTATCCATGTTTGCAGTCTCTGTGTGGCTGATTCTTTGTCGAGACGAGGGAGAACGACCCACGTTCAAGCACAGGCAACAAGAACCCCAGTACTAGGACGAGGACCCCGCCTCCAGCCACAAGACTCCGAGGATGTTGTTGAGGTTGATCTGCGTTTGCGCACCCGCTTGTACGGTCGGCAGGTAGTCGGCCATCCCACGAACTGGATCGAGGTATAGCGCCCACATCAAGAAACCCACGAAGAACAGCGGTGGGTAGAGAAACCTGATCGGGCGATCCTTATCCATGTGTAAACCTCCGTGTCGATCCGTTGGCCTCGCGCTCGAACCGCTGCTTCAGATCGGGGTCGGCGGCGACGTGCTCGGGCAGCACCTTGATGGCGACGGTGCGGTCCAGGCGGGTGTCGAGGGCCTTATAGACCTCACCCATGCCGCCCGCGCCGAGCGGGGCTTGGATCTCGTAAGGACCGAGGGTGGTGCCGGGCTGGAGGGGCATGGATCAGGGAACGGGAACACGCTCGAGCAGCTCTTGATGCCAGTTTAGGACGACGGTGATCTCGGGAGCACTCTCTGCTGAACCTGTCCCCGCCGATCCGGTCTCCCTCTTGACCATGAGGAACCGTTGCCCGTCTGGCGTGACGTCATAGTTCCTCACGTGAGACCCCCCACTGGAGTCCGCTGCGTAGGCTCCTACAAAGAGCTCCTGAGGGGCCGCCACGCGGAAGGAGTCCGCCGTGTCTATCGCGACAACCAGAACCTGGTCCACGAGGCGATAGAACAGCTCGGTTCCGTCGCGTGACCACAGGGGCTCCGCACCGCCATTCGTCGAGATCGTGTGCTGTTGCCCCGGACCCGGAACCGGGCGCACGTAGACCTCGTCTTGCCCGGACTCGTCAGATACGTAGGCGAGCCAGCGACCGTCCGGGGAAAACGCTCCGGCGCGCTCTTGGAAGGGCGTGCCCAGGAAAGGCACCGGCGTGCGGTCCCCGTCCATCGGGAGCATCGCGAGATCTCGCCCGGTCTCCCCCGCGCGATCGATGTAGAGGGCCAACACGTTTCCGTCAGACGCCCACGATGTCGGAAACTGGCGCTCGCCGCGATCCAGGAGCGTCTCGACCTCACCGTTGCCGTCAGCGGGAGCCAACAGCACGCGGTTTGTCGCCGCGTTACTGTCGGCGAACGCCAACTGCGATCCGTCCGGTGACCAGGCCCCGGGGAGATTGTTCCCGCCAAAGGTGATGCGGGAGCGTGACCCCGGGCGCGCCAAGTCAAGCACCCACAGGTCGGTAGCGGCGTTCTCCAGGATCCCGACCGCCACCCGCGTGCCGTCGGGCGAGACGCGGGGGTAGACGTAGTCGGCAGGCTGCCAAGCGTCCCCGAGCGACTCTTCCCGACCTTGCCGGTCCACCCAGACCAGTGAAGACAGCTGAGCGACGCCCCCGCCCGCACTCGACATGAACACCAAACGCCCGTTGTCTGAGAGGCTGAAGTTGGAGGCACGTGTGACGTTCTTCACCACGACGTCCTCTAGCAAGGGCACGGGATTCCCTGTCACCTCGAGGCGCTCGGCATCAAACGGAGCCGCCCGCACCGACCCATCCTGGACGGCATACACGAGATGCCCCGTCGACACATACTGCGGCTGGGTTCCGGTAAGACCGAGCCGCGTCACCTCACCCGTGTCGAGTTCCAGGATCGCCAACTGGGGCGCGTCGGCCCCGCCTGTGGCGATCTGGAACAGCACGGCCCGTCGGCCTGGGATAACGCTGGGCCAGAAGTGGCTGGTTTCACCCTGGTCGGCATCGGGGGTCGTGAGGACGTCGGGTTCGCTTCCGCCTGCTGGCACTCGAAACAGGCCCCCGCGCACCATGCCAACGATGATCTGGTCGTCGCCCTCCCAGTTGGCGCCGGCGATAAAGTCCGGAAATCCAGCAAGCGTCACCGGCGGGCCGCCGAAGATCGACACTTTTTGAAGAGTCACGTTGTCAGAGCTAAGGAATCCGACCCACTCGCCGTCCGGTGAGACGAACGGTGCCTGACCACCTTCAGCGCCGCGCAAGGGCGCACCACGGAGCTGGTCGATGGGCCGCAGATAGAGCTGCAGCTCACCGTCCGGGGCACGGACTACGTAGACGACCTGTGTGCCATCAGGGGAAATCGCAAGGTCAGGATAGGAGCTGGCGAAATCGAACGTGGCGGTGTCGGGTTCAGGGATGACAAATCGGATCACGTCCACAGGAACGACGCCGGGCTGGGAGAGGCTCCAGACCACGACGCCAGTCACCGCCACCAGAACCAGAGCGACGAGGGCCGCAGGAACGGGACGCTGCCAGACCTGAAGCGGCGGACTGACCGCTACCGGTGCAGCAACAGAGTTTGGCACGGTGGCGGCGGAGCCCAACTCGATCCGCGCCTCACCGATGTCCCGCAGGCGCTGCTTCGGGTCGCGCTCGAGGCACCGCCGCAGCACACGCCCAAGCGACGCAGGGAGTCGCGAAGGGAGGCCCGTCCACTCGATGTCTTTCATCAGCACCGCGGCCAACGTATGCGACACGTCCTTTCCGCTGAACACGCGCTGCCCCGTCAACATCTCGTAGAGCACGACACCAAACGCCCACACATCCGCCCGCTTGTCCACCGCCTTGCCGCTGGCTTGCTCCGGTGCCATATACGCCGCCGTCCCGATCACCATCCCCATCTGGGTCGCCGCCGCCGTCAACGAGATCGTCGGCGACTCCGACGCACTCGCCCCACTCGCTTCCGGCTGAAACGCTTTCGCCAGCCCAAAGTCCAGCACCTTCACCGTGCCGTCGGCCTTCACCTTCACGTTGGCCGGTTTCAGGTCGCGGTGGATGATCCCCTGCTCATGCGCCGCTTCGAGGGCTTCCGCGATCTGTTTCGCGATGGGGAGCGCCTCGTCAATCGGGATCGGCCCGTCGGCGATGCGATCCGCCAGCGTCGGCCCCTCGACCAGTTCGAGCACCAGGTGCCCTCGGCTTCTTCCAGCCCGTAGATGTGCCCGATATTCGGATGGTTCAGCGAGGCGAGGACTCTGGCTTCCCGCTCGAAACGGGCTAAGCGGTCGGGGTCGGACGTGAAGGCGTCAGGCAGGACCTTTAGCGCGACGTCCCGATCCAGCTTCGTGTCACGCGCTTGGTACACCTCCCCCATGCCGCCGGCACCAATGCGGGCCGTGACCTCGTACGGTCCGAGCCGCGCGCCAGGGCTGAGAGACATGGCTATTGGGTCACTGCACACGCTGCGACTGCCACGTACGGGTGTCGTTGTCCCGGCGGGCAACGCCGCGCATCGTCGAGTCGTCGACCTCGGCCCGATAGTCGGTGCGGGCCGCGTGGAACGTAAGCGTGGAGCCGTGTAGGTGGGCCTCCTCTATTTGGATCGTCTGGCCACCGGCGCGCAGCCAACCGGTCACCTTTTGAAACCGCTGCTCCAGGTGCAGTTCGCCACCCTCGTCGCCCGTACGCCAGATGCCCCCGACCTTGGCTGGAACGGTCCACAGGTGGGCTGTGCAAAAGCCGGGACAGGGGTCGAGGACGATCGTCTGGTCCGGGTCCCATCCGGGGGCTTCCGGGTCGTCATCTGTTCCACGCATGTCCCAGGTGTTCGAGACGATCCGGGTGCCAGGTCTGAGGGCGAACAGCGTGGGACGGAGCCGGAGCGTGAGATCGGGCAAGAGGAACATCGTGATCACGGTGGCGGGAGAGAGATCGAACGCGAAGAGATCGGCAGCAATGAACTCAGTGAGGTCGCCGACGCCGGCTTCGGCAGCGTTCATTCGCGATAGCTCCACCAGGCCGGCGTCGAGCTCGACACCGATCGCCCGCGCCCCAATCCGCGCGGCAGAGATGACCACCCGGCCATCCCCCGACCCAAGGTCGACAAGGACGTCGGTGGGTGCAACCGCCGCCATCTCGAGCATCGTATTGACGAGGACCTGTGGTGTCGGGACGTAGGGGGCGTCTTTCCCTTCTTGACCGAGCGTGGGCCGAGACTGTTGGGCTGCGGGGAGGGCCGGCCACAGAAACTGGCTCGCGAGGATCAGGGCGAGCGCGGTTCGGCGTATTGGGGGGGGCGGTCGTCTTGTCGTTGCGGCCACTGTCGATTGACCAAAGCGGGCCAGGCGGTCGGGATCGGACGTGAACGCCTCGGACAGCACTTTGAGCGCCACGTCCCGGTCGAGCTTCGTGTCGCGGGCACGGTAGACCTCGCCCATACCGCCGCGGCCGATCTGGGCGGTGACGGCGTACGGGCCGAGAGTGGTGCCAGGGGACAGTGTCACGCTTAGGGCTCCAGCGTAGCCTCCGCTCTCGACCAGTTCACGATCACTTCTAGCTGCGAAGGCCGTTCACCACCACTCAGCATGAGGAAACGTGTCCCGTCGGGCGAAGCATCATAGTTGGAACCTTCACCTCCTCGTGTTCGCCCATAGTGGCCCTCGAACAACTCGACGGGCGCTGATGCTCGGAACTGCGGTTCAGTCTCCACGGTGACGGCCATCATCCTGTCGCCAATCCGATAGAACAGTTCGCGACCGTCACCAGACCACACGGGCATCCCACCTCCGCCTTCCGAAACGAGTTCTCGGCGGCCCGGACCTGGAAACGGCTGTACATACACTTCCTCCCGTCCCGACTCATCGGATTGGAAGGCGAGCCATCGGCCATCGCGAGAAAGTCTGGGTGCGACTTCCCTAGCAGCCCGTGGTGAAAGTCCCTATTAGGGATCGACACGATCGATCCCGCGTACTACACTGTCGCGCATGGCGATGGGCAAACGACGACGCCGGGCGCGGCAAGCATCGATGTGGGTTCCCACCAGCGACCTGCCTCGCAGTGCGGCGCATCCGTTCTATCAGCGATTGAATCGGATCCTCGATGACACGGGCTTCGACGCGTTCGTCGAGGCGCAATGCGCGCCGTTCTACGCGGACGGCGTCGGTCGTCCGAGTCTGGCGCCGGGGCGGTACTTCCGGCTGCTGATGCTCGGCTACTTCGAAGGGCTGGACTCGGAGCGGGCGATCGCGTGGCGGGCGGCCGATTCGCTGAGCATCCGGCAGTTTCTGGACCTCGAGCTGCACGAGGCGCCGCCGGATCACTCGACGCTGTCGCGCACCCGGCGCCTGATCGACGTCGAGACCCATCAAGCGGTGTTCACGTGGGTGCTGCAGCAACTGGCCGACGCCCAGCTCGTGACCGGGCGGACCCTCGGCATCGATGCCACGACGTTGGAAGCGAACGCCGCATTGCGGAGTATCGTGCGCCGGGACACGGGCGAAGGCTACGAGGCGTTTCTGACCGGGCTGGCCGAGGCGTCCGGCATCGTCACGCCGACCCGCGCTGAGCTGGCCCGGTTCGACCGGAAACGGAAGAAGAAAGGCTCCAACGACGACTGGACGCATCCGCAGGATCCGGACGCGAAGATCACGAAGCTGAAGGACGGGCGCACGCACTTGGCGCACACCGCGGAGCATGCGGTGGACCTGGAGACGGGGGCCATCGTCGGCGTCACCGTGCAGGATGCCGACGACGGCGATACGACGACGATGGTCGAGACCCTGATCACGGCGGCCGACCACGTCGAAGCCGTCCTGCCGGCCGGCGCCGGTATCGCCGAGGTCGTCGGGGACAAGGGGTATCACAGTAACGAGACGATGGTGGCGTTCGCCGCGCTCGGCGTGCGCAGTTATGTTTCGGAGCCGGACCGCGGGCGACGCAACTGGACAGGCAAGGCGGCGGCGCGCGACGCCGTGTACGCGAACCGTCGGCGCATTCGGGGCACGCGTGGGCAACGGCTGCTGCGACGGCGGGGCGAGTTGCTCGAACGCCCCAACGCGCATCTCTACGAGACCGGGCGGCTGCGCCGGGTGCATCTGCGTGGGCATCCCAACATCCTCAAGCGCGTGCTTGTGCACGTCTGCGGGTTCAATCTTGGGCTCCTCATGCGGCAGCTGACGGGCGTCGGCACGCCGCGGAGCCTCCAAGGCCGCGCGGTCGCCGTCTTCGAGGCCTTGATCGCTGATCTTGGCCGCCTCTGGACCCTCGTATCGCCCGCGTGGGCGCGAGATGCGCAAGATCTGCCGCACTCGTCGTTTCTCGACCTTATGACACGGTGTCACGAACACATGCCCCTCGACCTACGAAAGGGCGTTTTCACCACGGGCTGCTAGCGTTCGTGGCGACCACGGGCGTCACGTTCCGGTCCGCTATCGAGAAGACGAGGATATCGGCACCTCGATCAGGGTGTACTTCGCTGAACAGCAACTGACGCTGGTCCGGCGTCCACGCATTCGGGTATTGCCGCCCTTCTCTTGTCAGAAGTAACTCGCCCTCTCCAACGGTGCCAAGCGTCCGCACATGCAGGGCGCGCTCATTGGTGGCGGTATAGGCGAGTGTGGTGCCATCGGGTGCCCACGCTGGGGACCCTTCGTACTCGTCCGCCACGGTAGCTCGCTCGAACGTACCACGAAGGGTGTCGTAGAACCAGAGGTCGTGGTTTCCATCAACAAGGACCTGAAGTGCGACAAGCCGTCCGTCGCTTGAGATGCGGGGAGCGAAGAAGGCTTCGGCTTGGGCTGGCTGGCCGACGACCGGCGCTGGGACACCCCCGGTTCGGTCGACCCACATGATGGAATCACCGACACGTGATCCACCGCCAGCAATAAAAGCTAAGGTCCCACGTCGTGACGCGGCGAACAGCGCGCCTCCACTGCTGCCGACTTGCAGCCCTTCCAGGACGGGACGTGGGTTCCCAGTCGGCGTGAGGCCGTCGTGATCGAACGGGACTGACCAGATGGAGTCTTCACGAGCGAAAAGGAGATCTCCGTTGTCGAGAAGGTAAGGCTGGTTGCCGGGCGCGATGGTTTTCAATGCGCCGGTGCGAAGCGACAGGACGGCGACGTCTGAACCGTCCACCGAACCAGAGTACCGCACTGTCACAAGGACCGCGTCTGACTCTGGCAGCGACTGGGATACTCTCAAGAAGATCTGACCAAGCTGCTGGACATCAAGAGCCTGCGGGCGACCTCCTTGAGCCGACACCTGGTAGACAGGCTGCGTGCTGGAGCCAAAGACAATTGTGCCGTCGGCAGCCCACACGGCCCCGAGTCCTCGGCATTCATTACAAATCGTCTCTGAAGGCCCACCGGCGAGTGACACTTTTCTGAGGCTGTCAGCTACCCAAAACCCCAGCCAGCCCCCGTCGGGCGAGAAGAACGGATACTCTGCGCCGTCAGTGTCACGCACTGGGCGAATCTCTTGACCATCCATATCTCGCACATACAGCGCGGGCGTACCGTTCGCACTTCCCACGAACGCTACCCGAGATCCGTCCGCTGCAATGGTGAGCGAACCAGCGGACCACACGCCTTCGGACGGGGGCAGCGAAACACTAAACCGTACCTGGCGCATCGCCAGCGTTGAATCCGCGTTGTTCGCGATCAAAAACCATACGGCAAAGCCGCCGACGACCCCGCTGCCAAGGACTGCAACGGCCCACCGTAGCCAGCGAAACGCACCTTGCTCTTCCGGCGGCATTGGGCCCGGACTGCGATCAGCCTCATCGATTTCGATGCGCACCATCGCCGCGTCAGGGATACGACCTCGCCGCTCCTTCACCAGGCACCGACGAACAAGGCGGCGTACTGGCTCACGCGCTGTCATTGGGAGCCCCGCCTCGTCTGGCTCGTGCTCCAGAACGCTCGCGATGGTGTCGGACAGCGTCTCTCTGGCGAAGGCTGCCCTCCCCGTGAGCATTTCGTAGAACACGCAGCCGAAGGACCACATATCCGTGCGTTTGTCCAGTGGCTTCCCACGAGCCTGCTCTGGACTCATATAGGCAGCCGTCCCGAGAACGACGCCCTGGCGCGTTCCAGCCACAGAAGCCGTTACCGTTGGCGAGTGTGACAAGTCAGGATCAGCCGCGTCGCCAGCCAACGCCTTGGCCAGCCCGAAGTCCAACACCTTGACGGTCCCGTCCTCCCGCACCTTGATGTTCGCGGGCTTCAAGTCCCGATGGATCACGCCCGCCTCATGCGCTGCCTCCAACGCCTCGGCAATCTGCTTCGCGATCGGCAGCGCCTCATCGAGCGGGATCGGCCCCTTCGCGATCCGGTCGGCGAGGGTCGGGCCTTCGACCAGCTCCAGGACCAGCGCCTGGGTGTCTTCCGACTTCTCGATGCCGTGGATCTGCGCGATGTTGGGGTGGTTGAGACTGGCGAGAACGTGTGCTTCCCGCTGGAACCGGGCGAGCCGATCCGGGTCAGCGGCGAAGGCGTCGGGGAGATAGGATGAAGCGGCTGGTCGTCCCCACGTGGTAGCTTGCGCTCCACATTTTTCAAACGCGCTCAAGGCGCACAGAGGGAGACCAGCCATGGAGCATATTGGCATCGACGTCCATAAGAGAGAAAGTCAAATCTGCATCCTCACGTCCGAGGGCGAGATCATCGAACGACGGATTCAGAGTACGCGGCAGCAGTTCACGAAGATGTTCGGGAGCCGACCGTGTGCCCGGGTGCTCCTCGAGGCGACGACGGAAAGCGAATGGGTGGCGCAGACGATCGAGCAGTGCGGCCACGAGGTCATCGTGGCGGATCCGAACTACGCCCCGATGTATCCCGAACGGCGCCGGCGTGTGAAGACGGATCGGCGCGATGCGCGGATGCTGGCCGAGGCGGCCCGACTCGGTTCCTATCGCCCGGCGCATCGCGTGTCGGCCGCCCAGCATCGGGTGCGGCGCCAGCTCCGGGTGCGCGACCTGCTCGTGCGGACCCGCGGGCGCACCATCGCCTTGGTGCGGGCGCTGGTGCGGCGGGAGGGACTGCGCGTCCGGGCCGGGGATGCCGACCGATTCGGTACGTATGTGACGGAGCTGGAGCTCCCCGACGAGTTACAGGCGGCGCTCCAGCCGCTGCTCGCCCTGTGGGAACAGTTGACCGCGCAGCTCGCCGTGGCCGATGCCCAGGTCATCGAGACGGCGGCGGCCAACCCGGTGGTACAGCGGTTGACTACCGCCCCCGGGGTAGGCCCCCTCATCGCGACGGCATTCGTCGCGACGCTGGATGAGGCGGGGCGCTTTGGCGGGGCCCACCAGGTCGAGAGCTTTCTCGGCTTGGTGCCCAGCGAGGACAGCTCTGCGGACCGCCACCGTCGGGGCCACATTACGAAGGCGGGCAATCCGCGCATGCGCTGGTTGCTGGTGCAAGCCGCGTGGGCCGCGCTCCGGTCTCGCCGGGCGGAGGCCGCGGGCCTGCGCGCCTGGGCCGAGCAACTGGCCACGCGCCGCGGCCGGCGCATCGCCACCGTGGCCGTCGCGCGCCGGTTGGCGGGGATCCTGTTTGCGATGTGGCGGGACCAGACGGTCTATGACGGGCGCCGCGTCGGGGTCCCAGTGCCGCACGGGATGAGCGGGTAAGTCCTTGGTGGTGCGGTCGGGCCACTGAGTGAGGTCCGGGGTTGCAGGGTTGGTGGGTGAGCACGTGAAGATCCTTGGTCGCACGCGAGGCCGGCAGGGAGATGGTGCCGCCCCCCATTCGGATCGTCTCTTGCGCCGGCGATCAGAGATCGCCCTTGTCGAGCGCGAATAGAAGGATGACGCACCTCGCGGCTTCAGCCCGGCGCGTCTAAGCAGGTTGTTACCCTAGCGACCGAAATCCGGGCCCGTGGACAGCACACCGAGCTGCCGACCCGTTCGCGCGCGCCCCCCAGCTGGGTGCGGGGACGGCGCGCTCACTGGAGGGTGTATCGGAGAGCGTGAGAGCTTCGACGAACAACGAGGTGACTTGACAAGCCGCTTCATAGAAGGATCTTCAATGCGACATCGCGGCCGAGTTGCGTGTCGGTGGCGCGATAGACCTGGCCCATGCCCCCCTCGCCGATGAGGGCGGTGACGTCGTAGTGGCCGAGGCGGGAGCCGACGGTTAGGGCCATCGCTTACCTGGAAGCGGCCTCCTCACGCTCTTGCACACGGGCGCCCCCAAGGCTGAGCGGCATGCTGTAGTTGCCCTCGTGACAGGCATACTCAAAGAGCGGACCCTGCCGCGTCGTCATGGGGACCGCCGCCGTCCATGGCTGCGTATGTCTCGCCGGATCGTCGACCGTGACCTGATAGTCGATGGTGTCGGCGTCGAGCCGCGTGAAGCGCTCAATGACTCTCGCCGTTGCGCTGGTGCCGAGGGTAATGACACCGAGCCCTCGGCTGATGGTGCGGTCACCGACGCTGCGTAAGTTGGTCGTCTCGACGACGAGCGTCTCGCCGTCCCATCGACCCCGCGAGTCCCCCAGCCATTGGCCGATCTGGCGACTCGCATGCGGCCGGCCATCGAGTGGAATGATCCGGGCGTCGTGGATCATTTCGAGAAGAATCACCACGTAGCCGCGCGTTTGCAGAATGAGGTAGTTGTGGTTGTAGAAGTTGCCCATCATGGCGCCGGGCAACCCGCGCGTGATACACCGCTCGAACAAGTCGCGGTTCTCGGGTCCATCGGCAGCGCTCGTACTCCACGCCGCTTCCACCTGATCCTGGATCCGCCGTCCCTCCTGCGTGAACGGTGGAAGTTTCCCATCGGCGGGATCCACGAGCAGCGACGTTCGGCTGATCAGTCGTCCTCGCTCCCGCCAATACTCGTTGTGAGAGCCGGCACTGCCTGCCGGGGGCACGGTGTCCGTGCCGAACTCTTGGAGGATCTGCCGTTCCCGTTCCGCCAGCTCTTCGTCCGTCAGCACCTGCTTCCCCGCGAGCGCTTCTGGTCGCTCCAAGGGCGTGGCGGTGACGTTGGTCCAGGTCCCCTGCAGGTCAGGGTCACCCCACGGCGTGCGGGGCGCGGTCCAGGCATCCTCTGCGGCCGTCTGCCTCTGGCCCGAGATTGGGACGGCCATCAGCAGCGCAACGGCGACGGTCGCCGCGATGCCGACACGACCGCGAGCCGAGCCGCACGCGGACGCAATCGCGCGCATGGCCCCTCCTTGGGGTGGAAAGGCTGATTATGCCACCGGCGGGGGTGATCGCGGCCAGCAGGGGCGGACGGAAAAACGGGGGGGGGGCTGCTGGGCGCGGTCGGCCACCGTCTTTGGGATCGCGGGTCGCGCGTCGAGTGTGGGATTGGTCACTGTCTCGAAGCTCCGTGGACGACGGCTTCATCAATAGACTCTTCGTTCCGCAGTCGGACCGCCCAGAGACCCGAGTTAATGTCAGAGAAGAAAATGACCCCCTTGTGCGGTTGGGCGCCCCAGACTTGCGGTGCGTTCGGGGTGAACCCCTCTGGATCGAACGGGAGGAAGCGCGCGATCTCGCGACCCTGACGATACAGGTCGCCCATGAGCTCGCCCGAGACGTCGACGACCCGGAGCCCGCCGTTGTAGAAGGCGACATACATCAGGTCGTCCTCGACCCAGATGTTATGGCTGCCGGCCTCCGGCACTTCGTAGCGCGCGACGATCTCGGGCGACTCGCCGTCGTTCCACGACACGATGTGAATCCAACCGCGCCAGTGGTTCGGCTCGCCGTTGTAGCCGGGCGTTCCCAGACCGCGCTCGACGGTCGGACTGAATCGGCCGCTGCGCGCCGCCTCATCGCCGGCAAAGATGTAGAACTTCCCGGTCGACTGACTGCGGTACGGGTAGACCGCGTGGTTCCATCCGGTGGGAAACGCGAAGCTCCCCATCTCCACGGGATGCCGCGGTGTGCCGTCGAGGCCACCGCCGCCCACATCGACGAGGACGACCCCGTCGTTCCAGTTTGCCGAGTAGGCGATCCCGTCGTGCACCACGACGTCGTGAATCGAGCGATTTGGGTTATCGAGTGCGAAGCGCCCGACGCGTCGAGGATGCTCAGGGTCTTCCAGGCTGATGATGTCGTAGTGGCGCCCCGCCGATAGGGCGTAGAGATGCCGGTCGTAGAGGTAGACGTTGTGGACCCCGCCCGTCAGCTCATCGTCGTAGGTGGACAGAATACGGACGCCGACCTGCGGCTCCGACACGTCGAGGATCACGACTCCGTTCCTGCGGGTCGACGCCCCTTCGCGGCTGATCACGGCGATCCGACCGTCCGCGCTGACCTTCACGTCGTTGACGGAGCGCGCATCCACACGCACCATGTCGATGATCTGCAGGTTGCCGGGATCGGTCACATCCCAGATGTGCGCGGCTCCACCGCCGTTGAGCGTTCCCGTGATGGCGTAGTCCCGTCCGTCCGGACCCTCCCACACCCACAGATCGGAGGTCGCGTGATCGCTCGCGCGTCCATGACCGACAAGCTCGATCGTCTGCCGAGCATCACGCGTGACCACGGTAATTGTCTCGACGGCGACGTGATCGCCGGTGGTCGCCACGATCGAGTACTCACCGGGCACGTCCGCGACGAACCGTCCCTCGTCGTCGATCAGCCCTGTGCTCGGTCCGCCGGGGATCAGGGGATCGACACGCGCGCTCACACTGAACAGGACCGGCACGTCCGTGATGGGTGCTCCGTCGGCTCCCTCGAGCGTCGCCGAGAATCGGACCACGTCGCCGGTCCGCGCTTCGGGTTGAGAAGCATCGAGTCGGAGACGGACCGCGGGATGTGGCGCGACTTCGATCGGCACGCTGGCGGTCGCGTCGTCAGCGCTCACCGTGATCGTCGTCGATCCGGTCGTGAGCAGCTGCACGGTACCCTTCGAGTCGACACGGGCGACGCTGGGATCGCTGCTCTCGACTTGAGGCGTCACGTCGTCGCGGACATTCCCGAGGGCGTCGACGAAGCGCAACGCCAGCTGCGCGCGGGTGCCCTGGTAATAGCGACGCGGGGCCCCGATGACATCGATCCGGCTGATCGGCGGCGCGAGCACGGTCAACGGCACTACTTGCTGCAAGAACTCGTCGTCGTCCGCCGGGCGCCCGTTTGGGTCTCTCGGCACCCGCACCATGATCCGAAACGATCCGGGTCTCGTGGCCGTCACCGTCCCATCGGCGAGGACCTGGAAGAGATTGAAGCCCCAGGTCCGTTCTTCGACCTGCCACAGTTGCCCATACATGGGCAAGAACAGCACGCGCCGGTCGAGGACGTTACCGTCGGCATCCCTGACCGTCGCCTCGAGTTTGGCGGTTTCCCCCATTCTCAGCGTCAGCTCCGTCGGTTCGACGACGAGCTCGGCTGGTTCGGTCTCGCCGCCCTGGACAGGGGCCGCCACGGCAGAGAGCGCGACAAGACCGATCGTAGCGGTCAGCATGGATCCACCTCCTCGAAGTTGCTTCACGGACGTTCGGCGCTGTGCCCAGCGAATCCCGGTCCCCGTCACGGGGCAACCGTCGACCCTCTGGCATCACGCCGCAAGGCCACCCACGAACACCAGAGTCAGACCGGCGAGGGTCAACGGAATCGGCCGTTGCCAGCCCGGTGGCCAGCGGGATGCTACGTCGGCACCCGCGCGGTCCGCCGCCTCGAACGCGGCCCTTACGTCGCCGATGTCGCGCACGCGCTGCCGTGAGTCCTTCGCCAGGCAGGGGCTGAGATACGGATCGACAGTCGGAGGCAGCGTCGCGGACAGCGCGTGCCAGCGGGGGCTCCGGACCATCACGCGAGCCAGCGCCAGGTTCGCAGGCTTGATGTCGCGGTGGACGATCCCCGCCGCATGCGCTTCGCCAGGCCCAGCCCGACCTGGGTGACGACGTCGATGGCGTCGTCCAGCTTGAGCGGCCCTCTCGCGATCCGCTCCTTGAGCGTCTCCCCCGCGTAGTGGGCCATCACGAGGTAGAGCTGGCCGTCGGCCGTCTCGTTGATCTCGTGGATCGTGCAGATGTTCGGGTGGTCGAGGGCCGAAGCCGCTTGGGCTTCTTGCCGGAACCGCTGCTTGGCGGTGTCGTCGCGGGTCAGGTCGGGCGGAAGGACCTTGATCGCCACCTGGCGGTCGAGACGCGGGTCCTGCGCCAGGTAGACGACGCCCATGCCGCCCTGGCCGATTTGGGAGCGGATCTCGTACGGGCCGAGCGTCGAGCCTTGGGCGAGGGACATGGAAGGGGGTCATGATAGCTCTCTCAACGCCATATCCGGCCGCGCATTCGCTCCTTGTTCCTTGTCGGAGGGTCCGTTGATAATGCGTCTCAGCGGGGGGCCATGCCGATTCCAAGGAACATCAGTCGAGAACACGTGGAGCGTGCCATCGCTCTCCTAGACGGCGGCGAGGCTCACCTGTTTGGCGAATCCGTCGGCTATGACCTGCGTCATGAAGGCCGGCTCTATCCCCCGAAGGCCGTCGTTGGTGTTGCCGCCAGGCTCGCAACAGGGACGGAGCTCGGTCCAGACGACTTCAGCGGGGGCGAGGGCCACGGTGCCGCGAACAGCGTCCTACGCTCGCTCGGATTTGACGTGGTGCCGAAGGACGAGCCTCCGAGAGTGGAGCGGACGGACGCGGGACCAGTCTGGCTGGAGATCACGCAGAGCGGTCACGGACACGGCGGGGAGGGGTGGGAGTTCGGGACGTGCCTCTGGAGTCCGTCACATAACCGTGGCGGTAGAGACGCGTATCGGATCATGGGTGATCCCGCGCCGGGTGACCGTGTTCTGCACTGCATGGATTCGGAGATCGTCGGTCAGTCCGTGGTGTCGAGCTCATGTGTTGAGGTCGCCCATGAACCTCCGCTCCCTGGGTCGTGGGCAGGGATGGCACCGTACTTCCGCATCGACGTCACGGAGTACGCGCAGTTCGAGACACCGTTGCCCTTGGCCACGTTGTTGAGCGACCACGGGGACGAGATCCGGCGCGACATCGGCGAGAACAACCCGCGTCACTACCCCTTCTGCCTACGTGCGAACGGCTCGTTGCGAACGGTGCAGGGCGGCTATCTGACCAAGTGCTCTCCGAGCCTTCACGAACTGATCGCACGCGCCGTGGGTGGTGCGGCGGCGGCGCGCCCCGTTGTCGCGACGCCAGCTACACGAGTCGCCGGGGCGCGCTACTGGTGCTTGGGAGCCGGTGAGGGGGCGCGGTTTTGGTCGGCGTTTTATGACGAGGGGCTCGTTGCCATCGGGGGATATTCCCTGGGCGATCTTCGCAACTACGCAACGAAGGCAGATATCGCGGCGACCATTCAGCACGCGCGCGGCGGGGACACCCAACCGATCAACGACGCTCACGCGTTCTTCCAGTTCTGCCACGAGATCAAGACCGGCGATTTCGTCCTCGTGAAGCGCGGCCGATCTGAACTATTGGGGTTTGGGCAGGTGACCACGGACTATCAGTTCAGACCCGAGCGACGAGAATACGAACATGTGCGACAGGTGCAGTGGTCAGCGAAGGGCAGTTGGCAAATCCCTGCCGACCGTCATGTTGCAACCAAGGCGCTGACGGACGTAACGCGGCACGATGCGCTTCTCGACTTCATCCTCCCGTTGGTGCAGCGGGCGCCGCACACGAGGGGCACAGCCGCTCCGGTCTTCACGCTCGACGACGCACTCAAAGACCTGTTTCTCGAGCGCAAAGAGGTCGCCCGGATGCTAGAACTCTGGGCTAGAAAGAAGAACCTCGTGCTGGAGGGCGCCCCAGGGGTTGGCAAGACGTTTATCGCCCGACGCCTCGCCTACGCGATGATCGGTTACCGCGATCGGGCCAAGGTCGAGATGGTGCAGTTCCACCAGTCGTATGCCTACGAGGACTTCATCCAAGGGTGGCGCCCCAAGGATGACGGAGGCTTTGCCTTGCGCGATGGGGTTTTCCATCAGTTCTGTTCGGCTGCTGCTGACGAACCATCCGTCCCGCACGTGTTTATCGTCGACGAGATCAACCGGGGCAATCTCAGCAAGATCCTCGGTGAGCTCATGATGCTCATCGAATCCGACAAGCGGGGGCCTGAGTTCGCCATCCCGCTGACGTACGCGTCGGATCGAGATGAGACGTTCTTCGTGCCAGAAAACCTCTACGTTCTGGGCCTGATGAACACCGCCGACCGATCGCTGGCGATGGTCGACTACGCGCTCAGGCGCCGGTTCACCTTCATGCGTCTACGGCCGGCGTTCGGCACTGACCAGTTCAAGACGTTCTTGCGCGGTAAGGGTGCGTCCGACCAACTCGTGCATCGCATCGCGGCTCGCATGCGGGCGTTGAATGAGCACATCGCGTCGGACACGAAAAACCTGGGGCCTGGCTTCGAGGTGGGGCACAGCTTTTTCTGTCCTCAGGGCACCGAGGATCGGCTGGACGACGACTGGTACGAAGACGTCATCAGTACCGAGGTCGAGCCACTGCCGCGTGAGTATTGGTTTGACAATCCCGAGACGGTCGAGCGCCTCGTATCCGAACTGCTCGCATGAAGATCCCCATCCAGAACGTCTATTACCTCCTGTGCTACGCGTGGGACGCCCTCGACGAGGCCGAGCTTGTTGACGTTGACATGGAGGGCGCGCCGCCCGTCGTCGACCTCTTTGCCTGCGTGTTGTCGAGCGGGGTGGAGCACCTGCTCCGGCGGGGGCTGGCGCGAGAGTATCGGGTGATGGATGAGGATGTGGCCGGGGTGCGGGGTCGGATCGCAATCTCCGAGACGCTGAAACGGCGCCTTCTCGCCCACGCGCGCACGCGCTGCGAATTCGACGAGCTCGACTTCGACACTGTGCCCAATCGCATCATCAAGACCAGTCTTCGGAACCTGCTGCGGGTCCCTGACCTGGATCACGGCCTGAATGCGCGGGTGGCTGGACTCTACCGACGACTAGAGGAGACGTCGGGGAGGTCAGGCTTTCCGCCGGCGCCTTCAGGACCGTGCAGATTCGGCGGAGCACGCGTCTCTATGGCTTCCTGCTTAGTGTGTGCCGCCTGCTTCACGAGAACCTCATGGTTGACGAGGCGTCGGGGACCGCGCGCTTCCAGGACTTCGTTCGAGACGAGCGTCAGATGGCGATGCTGTTTCAACACTTCGTGTTCAACTTCTTGCGCCGTGAACAACAGGACTTCAAGGTCAGCAGTCCTCAGATCCGGTGGAAAGACGTCGATGCGGAACCCGAGGACATGGCCTTTCTGCCGATCATGCAGACTGACATCGTCCTGACCTCGCCGAGCCGCCAGGTGATCATCGACACGAAGTTCTATCGCGAGGCGCTCCAAGCGAGGTTTGCGCAGCCAAAGATTCGCGCGACGCACCTCTACCAGATCGACAGCTACCTAACGAACGCTGAGGTCGCAGGCGGACCGGCGATGGAGGGCGTCCTCTTGTATCCCGCCGTCGAGACGGAGTTCGCCTTGCGCTACCGGTTGAGAGGGCGACCGGTTCAGGTGCGATCGATCAACCTGGCTCAACCGTGGGATGAGATCCGCAAGAGTCTCCTGGACCTCGCGGCGGCGTAGCAGGTGGACGGCGTGCGTGCCATCGCCGTTGATTGGTCCGGCGCGGAGAACCCTGTCGGCAAGATCTGCATGGCGTCCGCGCAGGACGGCCGTCTCGACGAGCTCGAGCCGTGCCAGACACAGAGCGAGGCCATCAACCAACTCATCGACACCCTGCACGCGGTCCCGGCCTCGGTCGCCGGCCTGGATTTCTCCTTCTCCTACCCGGCCTGGTTCCTGAAGTCGTGCGGGGTGTCCACGGCGTTCGACTTCTGGACGGTGGTTGCGGAGAAGGGCGAGGGTTGGCTCAGCGCGTGTAACTCACCCTTCTGGGGCCGACGCGGGACCAAGATGCCACTCGACGTGGAGATCTTTCGACGCACGGAGGAACAGCTCCGAGCGACCCACAACCTCACGCCCAAATCGTGCTTTCAGATCGCCGGGCCGGGCGCGGTCGGCACAGGATCGATCCGTGGAATCCCGTACCTGACACAACTCCGGGAAGCCGGGATCGCCATCTGGCCCTTCGACCCACCGACGCCGCCGCTCGTCGTCGAGATTTACCCGCGTCTGCTGACAGGCCCGATCGTCAAGAGCAGGGCGGAGCAGCGAGCCGACTACCTCACCGCACACTGGCCCGACCTGTCGCCCTCCCATCGCGCCTCGGCGGTCGCCTCCGACGACGCCTTCGACGCCGCCGTGTCGGCCCTCGTCATGAGCCAGCACATCGGCGAGTTCCACGACCTCGCACGCGGAGATGAAATCAGTCGTCTCGAAGGCGAGGTCTGGACGCCGCGGCAGGTGTGAACCGTGCGACCTCTTTTGTGAGCCTGGACGGGCACGAGTACCGGTGGCGTACTACGACGTGTGACTGGGGGTCGAAAGGGCGCGCAACGGGAAGGACCGATCGGGGTCAGCCGGACCGTGTCTCCAGGACCTAGTGTCCTGTAACAGAAACAAGTAAACGGTTATGGCGACCTCGGCGGATCCCTCGATAGGAGGTGCACGTGAGAGGTCCTGCCCCGGTGACAGTCACAGTGAGTGAAGACGAACGGCAACGGCTCGACTCGTGGGCCCACCGGTCGCGGAGTGCCCCGCAGGTGGCGCGGCGCGCCCGCATCATCCTGGCCTGTGCGGCCGGCCGGTCGACGACCTGCATCGCCAGACGCCTCCACGTCTCGCGGACCACCGTGTGCAAGTGGCGCACGCGCTTTCTGCGCGACCGGCTGGAGGGGTTGATCGACGAACCGCGCCCGGGCACGCCACGGCGGATTACCGATGCGCAGGTGGAGCAGGTGGTGATTGCGACCCTGGAGACCACGCCTCGTGGGGCGACGCATTGGAGCACGCGCGATATGGCGAAGGCGACGGGCCTGAGTCACATGACCATCCAGCGCATTTGGCAGACCTTTGGGTTGCAGCCGCATCGCAGCGAGACCTTCACGCTGTCGCCAGACCCGCAGCTGGTCGAGAAGGTGCGCGATATCGTCGGGCTGTACGTCAATCCGCCGGACCATGCCCTGGTGCTCTGCGTGGACGAGAAGTCGCAGATTCAGGCGATGGATCGGACGGCCCCCCTGCTGCCCATGCAACCCGGGCAGGCCGAGCGGCGCACGCATGATTATCGGCGGCACGGCACGACCTCGCTGTTTGCGGCCCTCGACGTCAAGACGGGCGAGGTGCTCGCCGCCATGCACCAGCGGCATCGCTCGATCGAGTTTCGCACGTTCCTCGATGCGATCGACGCGCACGTCCCCGCCGCCCTGGACGTGCACCTGATCGTGGACAACTACGGGACGCACAAAACCGCGATCATTCACCGCTGGTTGGCCAAGCGTCCGCGATTCCACCTGCACTTCACCCCGACCTATGGGTCCTGGATGAACCTGGTCGAACGGTGGTTCGCAGCGCTGACGACTACGCAGCTACGCCGCGGCGTCCACCAAAGCGTCGCGGCCCTCAAGCGCGCCATCCAAGAGTTCATCGAGGTCACGAATGAGCAACCGAAGCCGTTCGTCTGGACCAAGAGTGCCGACGAGATCCTCGCGAGCATCGCCCGGTTTGCTCAACGAACGCTGGCCGCACATCCAGCATGAACTCTGTTCGCGAATCACTGTTACAGGACACTAGCGACCTCGTGGGTTTCGCGTGGCGAGCGAGGCCCGGTTTCGAGGATCGAGCGACCGCCCCCGCCTCGTCGTCTGCCAGGGGTTGACGCATCGCCGCCGTCTCGAGGGCCACGCTCATCTCAAGGCGTGAGTCGCCCGGACGCGGTCGCGACCGTATAATCGCGGCTCACCTCTTCGCGTTCCGCCGCCCGGAACGCACCGGCGCCGGTGCGGTCGCCCCCGTGCTCAACTGAACGCCTAAGAAGGGGGCCGGGACGGGCGCCCTCTTTTGTAGGGTTCAAGTCTCGTCGCGGCCGGGGATTTGGCGACGTGGCGACGATCCCAGAAATTGACTACTCGTAATTCAGCGCCGAGACCGGATCGACGCGCGTGACACGTCGCGCTAGGAGCGCGCAGGCGACGAAGGTGACGTGTGAGACAGGCTCGGTAGCGCCTCATGTCCGGTCGTTCAGTTGACGTGTGGGCTCTAACTTGAACATCCACAGTGGCAACTGCCGCCCCTTGTAGTCGTCGGGAATCCTTACTCCGAAACGACCAGGTTGCCGGAGCGGCCTTAATCGCTGTACGTCTCCCTCCGCCGAAGCGGTGTGAAAAGTGAACTCCCTTGAAATCATGCCACTGAGTTCGCCAACGATGTCGAAAGGCTGGTCCCCAGCGGCCTGCTCGGGTTCCGAAATAAAGTCGACCCATTCAACCTGATCGTCCCGGACCTCAAGTTTGCTTCGCTGGCTCCATCGACCGAAGAGTATGAAGTAGAGCGCGAGGCTCTTCTCTAGGGATCGCTCAATCCTTTTACTGTTGCAATACAAACGATATCCGCCCACCGTAAACTCCGCCCGATCTTGAAACGGTGTGAGCTTGCGCGGCCGCTTTCGGTCTGTGGTAACTCGTAAGGCCAGCGGTGGGATCGTTGCGACGGAGTAGTCGCCAAGTGAAACCATCTCATTCCCGCTGATAGCGTCAACGAATGTGAGCGAACATGCAGTGCCCTGACCCGACAGCCGCTCCAGAGGAACCAGCGTCCATACGTTCCAACGGGACCAGTAGACGGCGAGCTGGACCGGTCGCTGGAACGTCCGCCCGTAGTTGAGCAACTTCGCCACATACTTCTTCGTCAGTGTCATTCGTCGAAGTTTGTGACAGTTCTTAACTTCAACAAGCCATTCTGCGCCATCCGACAAGACGATTCGGTAGTCCGGCTGCTGAAGATTCTCAGTAGCCGCAAAGAGGTCACCTGCGTCTTCTTCCTTCAGGGCGGAGCATTTGCCCAGGCCCGCCGCCACATAGGCGAACATCGCTTCTGTGCGTTTTCCATACAGGAGGGCAGGGTTGCTCTGACTGCGTGACAACAGCTCGGCCACAGCCACACCGAACCGTTGAGCATCAGTCTGATCTCCGAGCAACAACCCATCCGTTTCGGAGAGGTCCTTGAACAGATCAACAATCTCGATCCGAGTGTTGCGGCGTTGAATCCGCTGCATCTCACGTGCCTCCGGGGTAGATTAGACCAAGGCCGACCGCTCGTGGCGGCGAACGAATGCGCGCGCAGCCGTCAATGCGTCCCGTCGTCGTCTTCTGCAACAACGGTTGAATCGGGCGAAGACGGGCCCCAGACACCAACGTTGTCGACCTCGGCAAGGCGAAACGGGTGGGTTTATCCTCGGTGAACACCGCAAAGCGGCCATTAATCGACACCGCAAAACCGGCCATTTCGGGCATGGCGGCTGAGACTGGTGGAGTTGGGGCGGAGTCGAGATTTGAACCCTACAAAAAGCGCGGCCGTCACGGGGCTCACGGGCCTCCCTCGCGGCGTCTCGCGGTCCCGAAGGCGTTTTTAACACAGGCGGACCGCTCGCGTACTGTCACGTCAGAAACCCGCGCGCGGCCGCGAAAAATCGATCTAGAACGAACGGTGCCGAAAACTGGCGATCGAGGCCCGGAAAATGCGCCCGCGTACCGTTTATGCGAAAAACCAGACGTTGTTCGGGCGTCCTCTGCGATCGTTACGACGAGATCGTGCGGTGCGCCTTAGCGCGACGTCTTCGTCAGGCGCGATCCAGGCACCGACGCGTGGAACGACGCGGAGAGTGACGTCGCCTCCGGCGCCGATCGAGGAGTGCCGTATTCACCGGAAACGGACCGTTGCCGCCCATTGGGGACGACCGTACGGTGGCGCGCCTTCGTGTGTCCAGCTACCGGGCCGAGTGTAAGCAAAAGTGTAGTCGCCGGGTCATCACACGACGATCAGGACACCACAGGACGCACCGACACAGCGGGGGTTAACCGGCTGACAACGGTCAGCTTGCGCGGAGATCTCGCGATCGCGACCAAACGCGCTTCTGGCTTAGCAAACCGCCGCCTTCAGCCTCTCGGCCACCTCACCGTGTGTGGGACGCGCGACCGGCGCCCGCGCGAACTCTACGATATCTCACCCGGCAGTGGACCGCACGCACCTTCGACTCGCGCGCGCCCCTCGCTCGGACAACCCCGGCGTCGGCTGGTCCCAACCTGGTCGGCTGGCCGCAATCGTTCGTGTGGGGGGGCGGCGTGCGGGCTGAGCGGGTCGGCGCATATCCCGCAAGAAACCGTCCGAAGCCGAAGCACCGCCGCCCCTGACAGCGGCACGACGTGCCCGAGGCGTAGCGGTTTCTGGCGGGATATGCGCCGGCCCGCTACTCACGCCACGGGCCCGTCCGGGCCGGTGGCAACCCCTCACTACTCCAAGTAGGTAATGCGATATATCGCGCCTGCCGTGTCATCGGAGACGAGTAGCGCGCCGTCGGGCATCACGAGCACATCGACCGGTCGGCCCCATGCCTCGTTGTTCGCCTCCAGCCACCCTTCGGCAAAGACGTCGTAGCCGGTGACCTGCCCGGCCGCGCCAAGACGCGCGACTGTCAGCCGGTAACCGGTATGCCCGGCCTCGGGTGTCCGATTCCAGGAGCCATGCTCGGCAATGAAGATCTGATTCCGATACCGGGCGGGGAACATCGACCCGGTATAGAAGCGCATCCCGAGCGACGCCACGTGCGGACCGAGCCTGCGCGCCGGAGGGTGGAACTCTCCGCACGACCGCGCGGTGAACTCAGGGTCCTGGATGTCGCCCTGGTGACAGAACGGAAACCCGAAATGCAGACCAGCTTCCGGTGCGTGGTTCAGCGTGTCGGCCGGCCGCGTGTCACCAAGCATGTCGCGTCCGTTGTTCGTGAACCAGAGCTCGCGGGTCTCGGGGTGCCAGTCGAAGCCGACCGTGTTCCGGACGCCGCGCGCGTAGATCTCGAGATCGCTGCCGTCGGGGTTCATGCTGACGATGGTGGCAAAGCGCGCGTCTTCCTCGGTTCTGTCGCAGATGTTGCACGGCGCCCCGACCGGGACATAGAGCCGACCGTCCGGCCCAATCCTGATGAACTTCCACCCGTGCGCCCGCTCGGTGGGAAAGGTGTCGTTGACCACGACCGGATCCGGGGGGCGCGTCAGCCGCGACTCGATGTCGTCGTACCGAAGGATGCGATTGACCTCTGCCACGTAGAGCGACCCCTCGTGAAACGCCACGCCGTTCGGCATCGTCAGACCGCTGTCGAGGGTGTGGACCTGGTCAGCCGTGTGGTCGCCGTCGGCATCGACGACCGCGTAGACGTTGCCGGCGCGCCGCGTGCTCACGAACAACGTGCCCGCCGGGCTGAGCGACATCTGTCGGGCGTTGGGGACGTCGGCGGCGAAGACCTCGATGGCGAACCCGTCGGGCAGGGTGAGCTTGTCGAGCTGCGGCGCACCGCGCTCTTCCTGCGCGGCCGCGCCGGCGGCCACCGCGATCACAGCACACACACCCACTAGTCGCTTGATGTTCATCGTGATCCTGTCCCTGGTGCTCGCCCCGTGCCGACTCCCGCCTAATACCTGAACAAGTACTGCAGCTTGGTGAAGAAGGCCCGATTCGTCTGCCGCAATGCCAAATCGTCGGGGTAGAGCTGGTCGGCGATCCCGTCGCCGTCGCGATCCCCGTACAGCAGGTTGCCTTGCTGGTAGTGGTCGTCGTACCCCACGTAGAACACGGTGCCGGAATTGACGCGATAGGTGGCCAGCATATTCAGTCCGACGGTACGTTGGAACGTGTTGTACTCGGCGATGTTGCGGAATAGCAGTCGGTCGGTGAACTGATAGGTCGTCAACGCGCGAAAGATCTTGACGTCGAAGACGAGCTCGTCAGTCGCCCGAGGGTCGATCAACCGGCTGGTGTTGACGTTGATCTGCGATTGGAACCGCGAGACCGGCCGGAGCGTCATGAAGATGCCACCGCCGCCGCCCCGCCCGAGAAACGGGTTCTCGCTATAGCGGACCTCGTCGCCCCAGCGGAAGAACCCGCCGACCGAGTAGTTCCGGCTGGTGTTCACGCCGCCGCCGAACGAGATGGCGCTCTTGTCGAAGTTGATGCCGAGGAAGCGTTCCATCTCGCGGCGGACGTCGAAGTTGATGTTGATGTTCTTCGCGAACGACGCGCGGAGCCCGAACCGCGCCGATTCGTCCTCGAGAATGTCGTCGAAGTTCCAGTTGCGCGAGTAGTTGAAGCGCGGCCCCCAGTTGAGGACCCAGGTCTCCGGGCGCCAGCGATACGAGAGGCTGCTGGACACGCGCTTCTGGTCGACGCGGCGCACGAATCCGACATCGGTCATGAAATCGGGCGAGAGCGTGTACCCGGAGACAAACGCGCTCCAGTGACGGCTGGACATCCGGTAGTTGACGTCGAACATCTGGCCGCTCGACTGAAGCTGGTCGAGATCCTGGTGGTCGGACTGAAGCGCGCGAAACCCGAGTGACTGGGTGCGCGAGAGCCGGAAGTTGCCGTCGACGCCACCGAGACGGCTGTGGCTGTCGAGGAACTCGCGGTTGGTGAAGATGGCCCCGAGAAACGACTCGGAATAGAGGTCGTAGCGGGCGCGGCCGATAAAGACGTTCGCGCTCTGCCCGTACGAGCGGTCGGCCACGTCGTCGACATTGCCTGGCGCGGCGTCGTTCGCCACGAGCAGGCCAAGGGTCGTCTTGCCGACCTTGCCTGTGATCTTCCCGCCGTAGTCCGGGTCGACGATCGTGCGGGTGTGCACGAGCGTGACCGGACCCGACATCCGGAAGATCTCCGCGCCTTCGAGGAAGAAGGGGCGCAGCTCCGAGAAGAACAGGGCGAACCGCTGGTTGACCTCGATCTGCGGCCGGTCCGATTCGATCTGCGAGAAGTCCGGGTTGAAGGCAACGTCCGCCGTCAGATTCGAGGTGATCCCGTATTTCAGGTTGACGCCGGCCTCCGGCGCGGTGGTCTCCCCGAAACGGCCGGTGGAGTCGAGTGAGCCGAACTGAATCGCGGTCACCGTCGGCAGGATCTCGAGGTTGCGGCTGGTCGAGAGGTTCGTGATCCCGTCGAGCACACCCATCTGCGGCAGGAAGCCGGAGATCTCCCGTGAATAGGGCGACCAGACGACCGCCTCGTCCTTGCCCCTGATGCTGCGCGCGATCTGGAATCCCCAGCGGTGCGGCGTGTCTCGGTCGCGTTGCGGGTAGCGGAGGCTCTTGAACGGGATCGCCATCTCCGCGGTGAACCCGTCGGCGACGAGCTCGCCGCCGCTCTCGAAGAGCGCGTCCCACGAGCGGTCGCCGCGAGGAATGCCGCTGGACCCGCCACTGAAGCCGCCACCAGAAAAGCCGCCGCTACGGCCGCCGAATCCGCCGCCGCCGCGCGCGTTCATGATCGAGTCCATCTGCACGCCGTAGCCGTTCACCGAGAAGACGTAGGCGCGCTGCTGGTCGAGAAAGGGATCAAAGTACACCGAGATCGAGTCATCGAGAAACGCCTGATCGCGGTCGACCCGGTTCGCGCGCAACAGACCCGGATCCGAATAGTGGGCGTGGAACGCGAAGTACAGGTTCTGGCTGTCATAGGCGATGTAGACGTCGGTGGCCTCGGTGGCGGGCGCACCCTCGACCGGACCGCGCTGGATGAAGTCGGTGATCCGGACCGCCGACTGCCACGCGATATCGTCCAGCCTGCCGTCGATCGCCGGCCCCGCCTGGACGCGTGGCGGGCGCACGGACGGCCGGCCGGTGAGGATGCCCGCGTTCGCGGCAACGCCGAGCCGCGGGCCGTCATCCCCGATCGCGATGCCACCCGTGATGTTCTCCGGCGTCAACGCCGCCAGGGAATCGATTGGCTCCGGCGGTGGCGCGAATCCACCAGGGGGTACCGGCGCCGCCCGACGTTCTCCTGCGGCAGCCACGCGACCCGCGTCGGGGCGTCGACGCGGCGCGGCGGCACTACGGTTGCCGTTGCCGCTGCCGTTGTCATTCACCAAGGGCCCGGCCCCGCCGGTCCTCGGCACGCCTCGCATGCGTGAGCCGGCCGCCGGCACCGGTGCGACGTTGGCGCGGGCCACCGGCTCACGACCACCACCGGCGGCAACCGATTCGAAGGCCACCTGCAACCCGGCGACAATCTGATCCTGGAGCGCGAAGAGCGTGCCGATCTCGCCGTCGATCTTGACCGACGGTCCGACCGCACCGCTTGCGACGTCGATGACGCGCGCCGTGATGCGCAGCTGCTCGCCGATCCGCTGGAAGCCGCCCGCGACGAGCCAGACCGCCCCGAGCTCGCTCCCGAGGCGCCGGGCGTCGCCGTCCGGGTCGTCGCCCGTGCCGATCCGCTCGCCGAACGCGGTGCCCCCGATCACGGAGAGGGACTCGATCGCCTCGAGGTCGGCGGTCACCGTTTCGACGATGCCCGCACCAATCCAGCCGTCGGACGGGTCGCCGGAGATATTGACGAACGGCGCGATGACGACGGTGCCCAGGCGAATCGCGCCGGCCTCGGCGGCTGGACCTCGACCGTTACTGTCCTGCGCAGTCACGACCGGGGCGAGTCCGAGGCACGCCCCGAGGACGACGATGATGACCAGACGCCAGGCTCGACCGCGGGTCGACAGGCCAGGGTCGCAACACGTGGGTGAGCTCAAGTTGAATGGTCCTCGAGGGCTGGCGTCCGCAGAGGCGGATCATCGATTTTACATCGAGACGGCCGGCGCAGCGCGTGGCGGAGCGCTTAACCCCAGAGCTCACTTGCGTGAGATCCGGGGTTAGAACCGCTCGAGGATCGCCTGCGTCATCCCGCTGCAGGTCGTCGCCTCCGCGCGATCGGAGACCAGATCGGCGGTGCGCACACCGGCCGACAGCGCGGCGCCGATGGCGGCCTCAATCGTCGCCGCCTCCGTCTCCGCGCCCAGGGCGTGGCGGAGGAGCATCGCGGTGGACGCGATTGCGGCGACCGGGTTGGCCATGTCCTTGCCCGCGATGTCGGGTGCGGACCCGTGCACCGGCTCGAACAGGCCGCCCTTCCCGCCGACGCTCGCCGAGGGCAACAATCCGAGCGACCCGACCACGGCGCCGGCCTCATCAGACAGGATGTCGCCAAAGAGGTTGCCGGCAAGCAGGACATCGAACTTCGCCGGGTTCGAGACCAGCAGCATGGCGCACGAATCGACGAGCTGGTGTTCGAGTCGGACATCGGGGTAATGCGTACCGACCGCGGAGACCACCTCGCGCCACAACCTCGACGTCTCCAGGACGTTGGCTTTGTCAACCGACGTGACGAGCTTCCGACGACCGCGCGCGCTCTCGAACGCCACGATAGCGATCCGCTCGACCTCGTTCGCGGTGTAGCGCATGGTGTCGAACGCCTCGCTCAGGTCGTCCGTGCGGCCGCGCGGTGTGCCGTAGTAGATGCCGCCGGTCAGCTCACGCACAATGAGCAGGTCGAGCCCCGCGACCACGTCCGACCGGAGGGATGTCCCGCCTTCGAGGCCAGGCCAGACGCGCGCCGGTCGCAGGTTGGCGAACAGCCCCAGCTCACGGCGCAGATCCAACAGCGCGGTCTCCGGACGGCGTTCCCGCGGACCATCGCTGAATTCCGGGTCGCCGATCGCGCCGAACAGGACGGCGTCAGCTGCGTGACATGCCGCGAGCGTGGCCGGCGGCAGCGGGACGTCCCCGGCGCGAAGCGCCGCCGCACCGACTGGCCACCGGGTCAGTGTGAAGGTGTGGTGGAAGCGAGAGGCAACGGCATCGAGCACGAGAGCCGCCGCGTCGACAACCTCGGGGCCGATCCCGTCGCCGGGTAGGAGGGCGATGGACGCGCGCACTAGCAGCCCGTCGTGAACGTCGCGCGTTGCACCGAGACCCCGCTGGACCCGAAGGGCGCCCGGCCATAGCAAGGTGCGAGGAGGGAGAATACCGGGACTATTTGACTGACGAGCGCCGCCGCGAGACGGGATGCATCGGCGGTCGAATACAGCGGGACGTTCACCACGGGCTGCTATGCAGCGCCCGTGTCGCGGCGCTCGGCACTCACGCGGGAGATGATCGCCGCCATGTCGCCGTCGCCGACCGCCTTTTGGCGGTCCGCGAGCGCGATGACCTCACGGTAGACACGGTCGAGCTCGAAGCGGCTCAGTTGGTAGCCTAGCTCCTCACACCGTTTCTTGACCGCGTGACGGCCGGAGTGCTTACCGAGCACCAGCGTCGACTCGGCGCCGATGTCTTCGGGACGCATGATCTCGTAGGTGCGCCGATCCTTGATCACGCCGTCCTGGTGGATGCCGGCCTCGTGGGCGAACGCGTTGCGCCCAACGATGGCCTTGTTCGCCTGCACCGGCTCATGCGTCAGCTCCGCGAGCAACTGGCTGGTGCGGAGCAGCTCAGTGGTCTCGACCGCCGTCCGATACGGCAGTCGGTCAGGCTTCACGCGGGTCGCCATGACGATCTCTTCGAGCGATGCGTTGCCGGCGCGCTCCCCGATGCCGTTGATGGTGCACTCGACCTGGCGCACGCCGGCGCGGATCGCCGCAAGCGAGTTGGCAACGGCCAAGCCGAGATCATCGTGGCAATGCGTGCTGAAGACGACCGTGTCGGCGCTCGGCACCTTCGTGCGCACCTCGGTGAAGAACTCCTCGATCTCTTCCGGCGTGCAGTAGCCGACCGTGTCGGGCAAGTTGATGGTCGTCGCCCCGACCTCGATCGCCCGCTCGACAACATGGCACAGAAAATCCATGTCGGTGCGCGTCGCGTCCTCCGCCGAGAACTCGACGTCGTCGGTGTATTGGCGTGCCTGTGTGACCCCGGCGACGACCGCCTCCAGGCACTGCTCCCGTGTGATGCGGAGCTTGCGCTCGAGGTGCAAGTCGGAGGTGGCAATGAACGTGTGAATCCGCGACCGCGCGGCCGACCTGATCGACTCGCCCGCCCGCTCGATATCCGCCGGATTGCACCGCGCCAGCGCGGCGATGACCGGCCTGCGGATCTCGCGCGCGAGCAGCTCGACGGCATGGGCGTCGTCATCCGACGCAATCGGAAAGCCCGCCTCGATGATGTCGACTCCCAGCGCGTCGAGCTGGCGGCCCAGTTTCAGCTTCTCGTCGGTGTTCATCGAGAAACCGGGCGACTGTTCGCCGTCGCGCAGTGTCGTGTCGAAGATGATCAGCGTGTCCGATGCCACCGCTCCTCCTGCTCGTCGCCCGCGTTCTCACCTATTTAGGCGCGCCCTGACGATCGAGTCAAGATTATAGATATTACATATCCATAACTTCATGTTATAGTCAATCCGGGGTGCGACCCCGCCATTCCGGGCCGCTCCTGTGCCAGTTCAGCGGGCGGAGCAAGGCCCCCGCGACACGGACGTTCCGCTGCGCGGGTGATAACCGTGGATCTCGCCGAGCTTCAGGTGTTCCTCGCCGTCGCGAGCGAGCGGAGCTTCTCGCGGGCCGCCGAGCGGCTGCACCGCACCCAGCCCGCCGTCAGCCAGACCATCAAGCGGCTCGAGGACGAGCTCAACGAGCGCCTGTTCGATCGGTCGTCGAAGGCTGGGCGGTTGACCGAAGCCGGCGAGCTCCTCCTCGACTACGCGCGGCGCTTGACGAGTTTGAAGGACGAGGCGGAGGGCGCGGTCCGCGAGCTGCAGGAGCTCCGTCGCGGCCGAGTGCTCATCGGCGCCAACGAGGGCGCCGTCCATGTCCTGCTCCCTATCATCGAGCGGTTTCGGGAGGATCACCCGAAGGCGCAGGTCGAGGCACGTCGTGTGTCGGCGCGACAGATTCCGAGCGAGGTGCTCAGCCGCGCGCTCGATTTCGGTGTGCTCACGTTCGCGCCCCGCGAACGTGGCCTCCAGTCGGTCTCGCTCGGTGAAGACGAGTTGGCGATGCTGACACACCCCACGCACCCGCTCGCCAAGCGCCAGCAGGTGACGATGGAGGAGGTGGGCCGCCAGACTGTGATCGCGCACAACGAGGCGTCGCCTGCCCGCGAGCGGGTACTGCGCCTGTATGAGCAGCGGCACGCGCCAATCAACATCCAGATCGGGCTGCCGAGCCTCGACGGCATCAAGCGCGCGGTCGAGATGGGTCTCGGCGTGGCGCTCCTGCCACGTCGGTGCGCCGTGACGGAGATCGCGCGTGGCCAGCTCGCGGCGGTGAAGGTGGCGCAGCTACGACTGCCGCGCCACGTGCGACTGGTCTATCGCCGGTCAGGCGAGATGTCACACGCCGCCGAGGCGTTTCTCGACGCGGCGCGCGAGCTCGCGAAACGGAGGTGAGCGGCCGCGTGGGGTTCGGGGCGAAGCCCCGTCTAATCAAAAGTCTGGCGCTTCGTCCGCCGACGTGCCATAGATCGACGGGACCGGGACGTCGTTGAGTCGGAGATAGACACCAAGCTGCGCCCGGTGATGAATCATGTGGTTCATCACGAAGGTGCGGAGGACCGCCGCCTTCGGCATCGTCATCACGGTCTTCCCATTGTTGAGAAGCGACCACGGTTTCTCCAGCTCGTTGTCGGCAGCCCCGGCGATCGCCGACCGCGCCTCGGCGGCGTTCTTATCGAAGTTGGCGACGAGCTCTTGCGTCGTCGAAGGTGCGGGTGGCACTCCGAGAGACTTGCCGCCCGGAGCGAGGTCCAGGGTGTCCTCGTTCACCGTCAATGTCGCCCATTGCGGGATGTTGGCCAGATGTCCGGCGAGCCAGACCATCTTTCCGGACTTCTCGTGTGGCGACCAATCGAACTTATCCTCCGGGACGCGTTCCAGCGTCTTCCGCGTGCTCGCGATCTCCTGATCGAACTCCTGCAACAGCGCGTCGGTCATCGGCATCGGAGTCTCCTGTTCTAAGGTTAGAAGCCAGTCACGTATGGCAGCGTACCCGCCACGGTGCGCACGTCATCGAAGCGGTCGAGCAACAGCGCCATCGCATCCCACTGCCCGGCGAGGAGCGATTCGCGCACGGCGGGCGGCATGCTGAGTCGAACGGTGCGGTCTCGGGCGTCGATGGTGAGGGCACGCACGCTGAACACCATCGGCGTGGACGGCTCCTGTTCGGCCGTCGTCATCAGGGCGTCAATCTCCCCCGTCGATGCGGTGGCGCACGGGAGGCCGATCGACAGCGCGTTGCCCTGAAAGATCTCGGAGAACGACTCCCCCACGCACGCCCCGATGCCCCACCGTTTGAGTGCTTGCGGCGCGTGCTCCCGCGACGACCCGGACCCGAAATTCTCGTTGACGAACAGGATGGACGCCCCCCTGAACGCGGGGTTCGAGAAGGGATGATCGGGCATCGACCGTCGATCGTCCTCGAACGCGTGGGCGCCCAGGCCCTCGAAGGTGATCGCCTTCAGAAAGCGCGCGGGGATGATCCGATCGGTGTCGATGTTCGTCCCACGAACGGGGATCGCGGTGCCCTCGATTCGATCGATGTGTCGGTTGTCGGTCATGCGCGTACCTGCGCAAGCGTCGGGCTCACAACATCCGCCTCACATCCGTCACTTCACCGGTGATCGCGGCCGCGGCGACCATGGCCGGGCTCATCAGCAACGTGCGTCCGGTCGGGCTCCCCTGCCGGCCCTTGAAGTTACGATTCGACGACGATGCGCACACCTGTCGCCCGTCGAGCCGGTCGGGGTTCATCGCCAGACACATCGAGCAGCCGGCACCGCGCCATTCGAACCCGGCCGTCCGAAACACCTCGTGCAGGCCTTCGGCCTCGGCCGCGCGCCGGACAGCCTTTGACCCGGGAACCACGAGCGCCGTCACGTGCGGCGATATCTGGTGGCCCTCCACGACCCTGGCCGCCTCGCGCAGATCGGACAGCCTGGAGTTGGTACACGAGCCAACGAAGGCGACGTCGACCTTCGTACCGGTGATCGGCGCACCGCCCGCCAACCCCATGAACTCCAACGCCTCGCCAACCGCGGCGGCGTCTGCCGTGCCGACCGATTCCCGTGTCGGGAGGCGGCCACTGATGCCAATCGACTGCCCCGGGTTGATCCCCCACGTGACCCGCGGCTCGATCGCGTCGCCGTCGATCTCCACCTCGTCGTCGTACGCTGCGTCGGCATCCGAGGCCATCGATGCCCACCAGTCAGTGGCGCGCGCGAACGCGTCACCGCTCGGGGCGAACGGCCGATCCTCTAGGTAGGCGAACGTCGTCGCGTCGGGGTTGACGTAGCCGACCCGCGCCCCGCCCTCGATCGACATGTTGCATATCGTCATACGCTCGTCCATCGTCATGCGGTCGACCGCCGCTCCCCCGTATTCGTAGGCAAAGCCGACCCCGCCCTTGACCCCGAGTCGAGCGATGATCTCGAGGATGACATCCTTGGCGTAAACGCCCGGACCCAACTGGCCAGTCACGGAAATACGCCGCACCTTGAGCGGATCGATCGCGAGACACTGCGACGCCAGCACGTCGCGGACCTGCGAGGTACCGACCCCCAGCGCCACGGCGCCGAATGCCCCGTGCGTCGACGTGTGGCTGTCGCCGCAGGCAATCGTCATTCCGGGCTGAGTCAGCCCAAGCTCGGGCCCGATGACGTGCACGATGCCCTGCTGGTCGGTCGTGAGGTCGGAGAACCGGATCCCGAACTCCCGGCAGTTCCGCTCGAGCGCCGCCATCATCTGCTCGGCCAGCTCGTCCGCGAACGGCCGCTGCTGATCGAGCGTCGGCACGATGTGATCGACGGTGGCATAGGTCCGCTCCGGCATCGCCACGCCGACGCCCCCGGCGCGGAGCATGTCGAATGCTTGCGGCGTCGTGACCTCGTGAATCAGGTGAAGGCCGATGAAGAGCTGGGTCTGCCCGGACGGCAGGCGCCGCACCGTGTGGCGGTCCCACACTTTCTCGAGAAGCGTTCGTCCCACGAGAAGATTCTAGTGGACTGTCAGAACTCCAGCTGCCATCGGCCATACAGCTCGTAGAGCGTCGCCGGTGCCGCGGCCGCGGGGTGCGATTTGAAAAAATCGCCGGTCGCGAGGACCGACACACCGACGTCGAGTGCCATCGGCGTCGCCATCTGCCACCGGGCTTCGGCCAGGAACTCGGTCCCGATGTCAGGGGACCCACTCACCGGATGGGCCTGATCCGCCCTCAGCCACCCGGCTGCGACGGTCGCGGTCCAGTGCGCGTTGAGCGGGCGCTCGTAGCCAGCCTGCACCGTCAGCAGACCAAGCCCCTCGTTCTGGAGCCCGATGCCGAGGGCGGTCCCGTCCGACGGTCCTCGCGGCGACGTCAGCCCGAGGAGGCTCCAGTAGGATTGCGCCCCTCGATTGTCGCGCACGCTCTGCGCCACCGTCCTGAACTCGCCCGAGTGCGTGGGGTCGGCGCCGCCATCGCCGCTCGAAAACAGCGCGCGCAACCGCACGGCGCCCGGACCCGCGTCGAGCGTGGTCGCGACCTTCGCGGCCCAACCGGCATGTGTCCAACCGTAGGCCGGGATCTCTCCCCTGTTGACGATTGCGAAGAGCGCGGTCGAGGCGTGGCGATGCTCGATGTGGCCACGGGCCCCGATCCAGAGATCGGAGCTCTCGGCGATGATGCCTGTTGGGGGAAACCGCACCGGGCCGCCGAAATCGCCGTACGAGTAGCCGCCGCGGTCGCGCAGGTAATAGACGCTGCCACCCCAGATCGACGCACCGATCGACCGATCGATATCGGCGGTCATCAACAGGGTGCCGCCCTCGCCGGCAAGGGAGTCGTTGCACCGTTGCAGCACGAGCGCGCCGAGCGCGTAGTGCCATGAGCCTCGAATGGTCCCGTCGAGGGTGATCCCACCGACGTTGAAGTCCCACACCGAGTTCGCGAGCGGCGCCTCGCTCGTGTCGTAGCGGTCGACCGACCACAGCGGGTCGCCGAACGTTGGCCGCTCGCCGAAGCGATCTTCCCAGGCCAGGATGCCCGCGCGGACGAGCGAATCCGGGGTCGGCTTGTACCAGAGAAATCCCCGCCTCAACTCGATGCCGACGCCCTCGCCGCCCGACACGAGGGTCTTCGGAAACTCGACGCCGGTGCCAAGCGGGGTGTACCCGATCTCCACCTGCGCGTACGCGCCATACCGGCAGTCGCGCCGGTCGTGGATGTTGACCCAGTTGCGATACCGCTGCCTCGCGAAGCTCACGCGATCCTGCTCGCGGTGGAGGGGCGCGTCGCCGGTGGACACGTTTGCGCCACTGCCGAGCAGACGGTACTGGCCCCCGACCGCGACCCGCAGCTCGCCGATCGTCACGCCCGGCGCGCAGCCAGCGCTCGCCTCCTCACTCTGCGCGTGCGTTCGCGCCAGCACCGGCGTGGTGACGACGACCGGCAGAGCGAGGGTCACGAGCGCGGCGACCGCAACTGTGTGAATGGGCGAGACGCGCGTCACGTCCGGAGGAATCGGCCAGGATGGATGCGGACCACAGTGAGCTACCCCGCGTCCTCGTCCTCTCGATCCTTGAGGAAGTCTTCTTTCGGCTTGTGGATGGTGTCGTAGCTGTTGGCCGACACGACGTAATACCAGTTCGCGAAGCGGGTCGCCAGACGGTCAGCCTTGACCCGCCCTTCTTCGACTCGGCGCTCCCATGACTCATGCGCGTCGCCGTCCGACGCCGCCGGCTCCGGCAGTGCGGCCTCGTCGAACTCGGCCGTGATGAACACATACCGGTTCTCGCCCGGGCCGCTCTCGGCGTCGTCGCTGGTGTCGTCGCCGACGGCGATCGCCTCGCCGCGGCCGTAGACGATCTCGCCGAAGCGCAGCGTGTAGAGCACTCCCTCGGTGGTCCGGACGAGCAGCTCCCCCTCGTTGGAGAGCAGACCGCCGTCCTGTGTCGGATAAAACCCCTTGTTGATGAGATCCAGGATCTCGGTCTGACCGATCCGACCGGCCATCGCCGCGTCTCGGAGATTCCCGGTCATCCCCGCGGGCTTCGGCCGCACGCCAGCAATGCGCATGCCGATGATGGCGCCGACGAGACGGTTGACCTCGACGAAGTTCACCTCCTGGCCTGACGGCACGCCGGTGCCGTCCCAGGTCGTGTCATCCACCTTGTCGAGTGTGAACTCGCGGGGTCGAGTGCTCGTCTGGGTCCGCTCGTCCACCTGATACTCGTTGAGCACGACGTGCACGACCTGGTCGCGTTCGACCTCGAGCAGGTTCTGCTCGATCCAGTCCTCGAACGCGGTCGAGATGTCGGCCTCGAAGCGCGCCGCGTAGACGCGCTTCTGGTCCGGCACACGGACGAACCGCAAGCCGGTCCGACCTTCGACCGGCCGACCGACGATCAGGTCCGCGAGCACCTCGTCATTGCCGTCCTTGACGGTCACTCGCGTGCCACGGCCGACGAGGCTCGTCGCCGCCAGATCGGTCGGGTCGATGACGCCGAGCGCCTCGTGGTCCGAGACATTGTCAGAGCGGAAATCCTCCTTGACGACGCTGATGATGTCGGCGGAGATGTTCGACAGCCGCTCGCTGCCATCGGCGGGATAGTCGTTGTGCGACGGGATCGTCCAGAGCCCGTTCTGGTTCGTCACCTGAAACGGCATCGCGGCCGCGGTCTCGCCGTCGAACTCGACGACCTCGAGTGTGGCGGCGGCGTCTGGATCGGTGAAGTCGGGGAAGAACGCGTCGCCAATATCAAAAAAAGCATCGGGCGTCGCCCGTCCCGGCGCACTCACGAGCGCCAGGACTCCGAGCAGCACGGCCAGGCCACCAAAACTCAACGTCTTCTTTAGCTCGCTCATGGCTACTCCTTCAGCCGCTGCGCCGCCGCCGCCCCTTCGCGTTCACGTCGCCGCCGCCGACCGAAGGTCCAGATCCCCAGTGCCACCACCGGCACCGGGGGCAACAGAATCGCGAACGTCTTGATGGATGTCTGGATCTGGCGAATCTGGGCCTCCATCGTCTCGCGGCTTTCTTGAATCGTCGTGTCCTTCTCGGTGTTGATGTTCGTCGAGAGCACCTCGAGCCGGCGGTTCTCGACCTCCTCGAGGTTGCGGACCATGATCTGTTTCGTCTGGGCGTCGATATCGGTCCGCGTGCGCAACTCCTCGACGCGCTCGTTCAAGCGCGCCTGCGCCTCCGTGAGCGCCGCCTCGGCGTCCGCCTCGGCCTGTTGCTCGTCGGCCGTGCGCTGCTCGATGAACTCCGCCGTCTGCGCCTCGACCACCTCCAACGTGCGGTGGCGCGCGCGCCGGCTGCGCAGGTCGATGAACGAGTCGTCTTCCAGCAACGTGTCCATCGCGTTCAGGAAGAACGTGACGTTGTCGAAGTTGAGGCCGCCGGGTGCTTGCTGGCGGATCTGGAAGAACTGTTCGCCGACGAAGTCGAGGTCTGCGACCACGATGATATCGACGGCGCCGGACGTCCCAGCGTCGAGCGCGCGGGCGGCGTCGTCGGTGTCGTCACCGTCGGCATGCTCGCCGTCGTCGTCGTCGTCACCGTCGGCATGCTCTCCGTCCGCATCGTCGTCAACTTCGCGCGGTGCGGTCCCCGACCCGGCCGACCGGACGCGCGCGGCGACGATGTGCTGCTCCGCGTCGGCATCGCGGGGCGGATTCGGGTTCATCTGCGGTCCGAAGAAAGACCCCCGGACCAGAGCGAAATAGCCGTTCGTTCCCGACGCGGCGCCCGACCTGAGCAGCGGCTCGAACTCATAGTCCGCGCCAGCGGCTGCCAGCAAGAACCCGGGGTACAGGAACACCAGCTCCTGCAACTGGGTCGTCATCGGATTGTCGCCACTGAACGTGTCGGGATTCTCGTTGCCGGTACCCAGGAAGACGACGTCCTCCGGCATGTGCGCAAGCTCGGGGTGCGGGTTGTAGCTGTCCCAGACGATGCGCGTCGGCTCCCAGTCGACCCCCAGATCCATGAGCCACTGCCGGACGTTGCCGCGAGGACCGGGGCGAGGCTGGCCGGGCGGATAGGTGAAGGGGTTGCCCTCGCCGACCCACTCGGTGGGGGACAGGGAGGGATTCACGGCGGGCAACGGGTCGACGAGGATCATCGCCGGCTTGCCCGACCGGATGTAGTCGGCGACGAAGCCCTGTTCGTCGGTCTGGAGCGACGACGGCAGGGGCACGAGCAGCGCGTCGACGTCCTGCGTGATCGGTTGCTCGGGGCTGATCTCGACGACGTCGTACTGCTTCCGGAGCTCGCCCACAACCGACCACTGCGGCGCGAACTGATTCTCCTGGAAGTCCATACCGCCGAACAGGTTGGCCATCGTCGTCACGACGCCGATCCGCTTGCGCTCGGTGCGCGCGACGACCCGGATGCTGCGCATGATCTCGTATTCGGCGGGCAGCCCCACATCGAAGAAGCTGATGACCTGCTCCTCGGCGCCACAGGTAAACGCCACACCCAGAAAGACCTGTTCCACTTCGGACCGCGCCGTGCTGACGTTGCGGACCGGGCGCGGGAGAATGCCGAACGTCTCGCGCGCCTCGCGAGCCGCGTCGGTAAACGGCTCGGTATCGGCGATGCGCACCTCGACCCGGGGCCCACCGAGCACGTCGATCTCCTCGAGCGTGCTGATGAGGTTGGACCGTGCCTGGACGAACGGCTCCGGGACGTTCGGGCTGACGAACGCCTGGATGAACACCGGCCGGTCCGGTGGCAGCTCGTCGAGCAGCCGCTGGGTTTCAGCGCTGAGCGAGTGCAGCTGTTCCGCAGTCACGTCGACGCGGAGCACGCTGGGACGCGCCACGAGCACGCCGACGCTGATCAGCGCAACCCCGATCGCGACGCCGCGCACGCTGTGGTGCAGCCACATCGGATAGCCGTCGGCCCGCGCCGGCCAGTGGCGACGGCTCAGGACGAGGACGTTGAGATACAGGAAGAACGCGCCGACCGAGGTGAAGTAGACGAGACCGGAGAGGCTGATGATGCCCTTCGCAAAGTCGTCGAAGTGCACGAACACGCTGAGTGCGTCCAGAGTCCGTTCGAGCCCCGGCACGATCGCACCGGCGGCCGTCCCGGTGACGATCAGCGCGGCGCAGAAGAGCGCGCCGACGATGAACGCGATCGTCGCGTTCCGCGTCAAGAGCGACGCGAGCATCCCGATCGCGATCAGCGCCGCGCCAACGAACCAGTATCCGACGTAGTTGCTGAACATCAACCCGAGGTCGGGGCTCCCCAGGTAGAAGAGCACCAGGACATAGCTGAGCGAGAGGATGAGCGAGGCCGTGTAGATCCCGAGCACGGCGAGGTACTTGCCGACGACGACTTCGAGGTCCGACGCCGGCAGCGTGAGGAGCAGCTCGTCGGTTCCGAGCTTTCTCTCTTCCGACCACACCCCCATCGTCAGCGCGGGGATGAAGAAGAGCAGGAGATACGGCAGCAACTGGTTGAGCTGGTCCAGGTTGGCGAGGTTCTGGAGAAAGAAGCGGTCCTGCCAGAACGCGGCCGCCGCGCTCAGGAAGATGAACAGCGTGATGAACACGTAGCCGCTGGGACTGCTGAAGTAGATGCGCAAGTCCCTGCGGGCGAGCGCTTTCACGATTGCCGTATTGAGCATGGCTGGTATCCGTGTCCTCGTCTTAGTCCGGTTCGTCGGATTGGGCGTCGCCGGCCTCTTCCTCCGATGCCCTCGAGCCGGCAGTCGCCGCCGCGCCGCCGCCGGTCAGGCGATAGAACGGCTGCTCCAGCGAGCCATCTTCTTCGAGCTCGGGAACGGACCCGTCGAAGACGAGCCGTCCGCTGTTGACGAGCAGCACCCGGTCGGCCACGGCTTCCGCCTCGTGCAAGATGTGCGTCGAGATCAGGAGCGTCTTCGTACGGCCGAGCCGTTGGATGTTCTCGCGAAACTGGCGGATCTGGTTGGGATCGAGCCCCGCGGTGGGCTCATCCATGATCAACACGTCGGGGTCGTGCAGCAGCGCCTGCGCCAGTCCGACCCGCTGCTTGTATCCCTTGGACAGCTTGCCGATCGGCTTCTCGATGACGAGCTCCAGCGCGCACAGCGCCACGACCGCGTCGATGCGCGTCTTCAGCAAGCGCGAGTCCATCTCGCGGGCTTCGCCGAAGAAGGTCAGGAGATCGAGCGGCGTCATGTCGGGATACAGCGGACCGTTCTCCGGGAGGTATCCCAGCCGCCGCGACGCCGAAATCCGCTCGCGCCGGACGTCGAACCCGGCGATGGTCGCATCGCCGGCGCTCGGCGCGAGGTAGCCGGTCAACATCCGCATCATCGTGGTCTTCCCGGCCCCGTTGGGGCCGAGGAACGCCACGATCTGACCTTGGGGGATGGCGAACGAGATATCCTCGACGGCAATGAACGGACCGTAATACTTGCTCAGCCCTTTCGCCTCGATCATCGCCGTCGTCGCCGAGGTCTGTTCCATCGACATGTCGTCGGTTCACACGTTTCGACGCGGCGAGGCTCGACGCGGTCGGCGGCCCCACGCACGCCCATCCATGCCCTCGCCAGGCCGGTCGGCGGTGTCTGAGAAACGCAAGAAAGGCCCACGGAGCGGGCGCCGCAGCAGGCAAGGATAGCGAATGAGGCACCCGCCGTTCAAGCGCGACCGAGACCGCGGCATCCCGACCCACCGCCTCGCAGTTCTGTTGCCATGCCCCGCGGGCCGCCACTACGCTGTCGGCGATGCTGCAGGTCAGGCAGGGGCTCCATCCCGGCGCAGCGTGGGCTGTCCTCGCGCTGCTGGGTCTCCACGCGCGAGCCGGTGTGCGGCTGGCGTGGCGCGCCGCGATTCCGGTGTTTACCGCGCCAACGCTGGCCGTGGTCATGAGCGCCGATCCGAACGCCGCCCTCCAAGGCCTCGCCAGGGGAGCGGCGTCCCCGGAGGGTGGTGTCGCGGTGCCACTGCTCCTCGCGGTGGCGTCGCTGATCGTGGCCATTTGGGGCGGCGCCACGGCTGGCGTACGGAACCGCAGGATGGCTGCGGCACTTGCCGGCCGGGGATACGGCGCATCGACGAGCGCTTGCCGGAGGCCTCGCCCTCGCTCAGGCGCCGGTTGTCGCGCTCTGGGCCACGTTGTGGGCCATCGCGGCCACAAGCGGGATTCCGACGGACGCGTCTCGCCTGTTCTCAGCTAGTGTCCTCGCGGTCGGGGTGGCCATGCTGGCACTGCCCTGCCGCAACCGCATCCCGCTCCTGATGGGCGGGCTCATCGCGACTGCCGGCGCGGTCGTCACCAGTTGGCTGCTCATTGGCGTCGGGCTCGGCGCCATTCTGCTGGGTGACGTGTTCGCGGGCCCCATCGACACGCGACACCGTACACGTCACGGGCGATCCGTTCGGTCTCAGGCGGGAGCGCGGGCGCTGCCACTGCGGATCATCTGGCGCGCCCTCCCCGGGCGGTGGGGCCTCAGCTACGCGCCGTCCGGCCTGTGCCTTGCGGTCACCGCGCTCTTCATCCGGAACAACGCCCTTGCTCCCGCCGACGTCAGCATGGTCACCCGATTGGGCGGTGGTCTGGCTGTCGTGGGCTCGACGGCACTCCTCGCCAAGCTCATCGCGGTGCGCCGGCCACCGTGGCCCTGGGCTCGATCGTTGCCCCGCTCATCGCTGCGCCGGGTCGGTGAGGACGCAACGTTCTTGGCTCTGGCAGCGTTGCCGGTGATCGCCGTGTCTTCAGTGATGAACGGAGCCGCCGCGGCCTCGCTCGTCCTGATGCTTCCCTACATCGTGGTTCGAGCTTTGGTGGCACTGCGAGCATCCGACTCCCCGATGGGTGGCGCGGTTGTCTTCGTTGAGCTCATGCTCGCGGTCGGGTTGCTCACGTTGATACCGAGTCTGGCGTTCGTCTCCGTGGCCGCCCTTCCCGTTGCGGTCGCCCACGCGGTGCGCGCGGAACGGCGACACCGGACCGGCCGCTGGACCGAGACGGATCATCTTGGCCGGGGCGATACCCAGGCGTGGTCGGGCCAATGATCTCGTTTCGCAACGTACGGTTCGGGTATGGAGGCGCGGCGCCCGTCATCGAGGCGGGCACCGCCGATCTCGGCCCCGGGCTCTCGCTGGTCCTCGGTCCGAACGGATGCGGCAAGAGCACGTTGATGAGGATGGCCGCGGGGGTCGAAAAGCCCGACGTGGGCACGGTCGTCGTCGGCGGGGTCGACCTCTGGACGCACGAGGTCGAGGCGCGCCAGCAGATCGCGTATGTGCCGGAGCATCCCGACCTCACACCGTATGCCAGCATCCACGAAGTGCTGGCACTCGTATGCAGGCTCCGGCACGTGCCCTCGGACGAAGCGCTCGACGTCACCGAACGGGCGCATCTCACGGCATACCGACAGCGCTCGATCCGCGAGCTATCGCTGGGCCAGCGTCGGCGCGTCCTGTTGGCGGCCGCCTGGATCGGTGCGCCGCGGGTGTTCGTCCTGGATGAGCCGCTGGAGACGATGGACCGTCCGATGCGGCGCGTCATCCAGGAATGGGTACGCGCGCGGGTCGAGCGGGGCGACACTGTCCTGCTCGCCACTCATGAGTTCGAGGGATTCGCCGACCTCGCCTCGGCGGCGGTCACGGTCCGGGACGGGAGCATCACGTGCTGGACCGATCTCCCCTCCGGGGCGGCCCGACGCGCAGGGCTGCTCGACGACATCGCCGCCGCATCCCGCTCGCCTGAATCGGTGCGTGGTCTCGGGCAAGAGGCGTGACGCCCGTGCAACTCTCGCGGGGCGCGTCCCGTCTAAGTGCGGTACACCCACATGTGCCGGAGGCAAGAAACGATGACCAACATGCTCGCACGGACGGCGTCAGCTACTGGATTGATCGCCGCGCTCGGGCTCTCCGGCGGCTGCGCGATCACCATCGCATCTCACGCGGTCGAGGGGGAGTTCCACCAGACGCTGTCGACGAGCGACGATACCGTCGATCTGGAGGTCCGCGCCGGCAGCGGACGCATCAGCGTCACGACCGGCGAGCCCGGGACCGTCAGCGTCACCGGTTTCATCCGCGGTCGAGTCGGCGGATGGTCCGGCAGTAGCGAAGCGGACATGGAGGATCGCGTCAGGGAGATCGAGGCGAACCCACCGATCGACCAGAACGGCGACAGGATCGACATCGGGCGCCTCGAGGGCTCCGTGCGCCGGCACATCAACGTGAGCTACGAGGTCGTCGTGCCACCCGACACCAACGTACGGGCCAGCATCGGGTCCGGCTCGCAGTCCGTGGAGGGGGTCGACGGGGCGGTCGAGGCGTCGGCAGGTTCCGGCCGGACGATCGTGACAGACGTTGGCGGGGACGTGACCGCGTCCGCCGGATCCGGGCGCATCGAGCTCACCGCGATCGGCGGTGACGCCCGGGTCAGCGCCGGGTCGGGGTCGATCCGGATCGACGGGCTTGACGCCGCGCTGCGTGCGCGCACAGGCAGCGGGAGTATCCGCGTCGACGGCGCCCCCGGCGGCGAGTGGAACCTCCGCACCGGGTCCGGGGGCATCACGATCGACTTCCCGGACGACGCGGCGTTCGAGCTCGACGCCCGCGCGGGGTCGGGCGGCGTCCGGAGCGATCACCCGCTGACGGTCACGGGCATCGAGCGTCGCGGTCGTTTGGAAGGCACGGTGCGTGGTGGTGGTCCGACCGTCACGTTGCGCACCGGCTCCGGCGGGATCACGATCGATTGACGCGGTCGCCGCTCGAAGCCTCCCCAAGACCCCACACCGCACGCCACCGCTCGCACCCCGGTCTCGGTCGCCCGCCGGGCCCCTGTCGCGCGCGACGTCGGCATCGGGCACAATGTGCTCATGCGCGCGGCCACTCTCGCACTCGGCGTTGCGCTCGTCGGGCCAGGACTGTGGCAAATCGGCGCGGCTCCGCCCGCCGACGATGCCGCGCGCGCCATCATCGTCAAGGCGCTCGAACGCGCCACGTGGTACGAGGCGCAGCACTTCGAGACCCAGTACCGCAGCCTCATGACACGCGAGGTGCGGCGGTTCGACGGTGACGGGGAGATCGAAGAGAAGGGCTTCGGCGACTTCGAGGTCATCCCGATTGACGGTGCGCCGTACGAACGGCGTCTCACGCTCGACGGTCGCCCGTTGAGCGAGCAGGAGCAGGTGTGGGAACAGGAGCGGGAGGCAGAGTTCCGGGAGGAGCTGCGGCGTGCGCGAGAAGCGCCGGCGGACGAGGCGGACGATGAGGAGGACGACGACATCGTCTTCAACGAGGAGCTGATCGCTCGGTTCGTCTTTGCGCTCGAACCCGAGGAGTCGCTCCGGCATCGATCGAGCTTCGTCGTCTCCTTTCGGCCACGCCCGGGTAAGCTGCCGGTCCGACGGCGCATCGACCACGCGCTCAACAAGGCCCGCGGACGGGTCTGGATCGATCGGGCAACATACGAGGCCGCCCGCGTGGAGTTCGAGCTGATCGACAAGGTCCGGCTGTGGTGGGGGGTCGTCGGGACAATCGCGCGCGCCCGCGGCTCGCTCGATCGTGGTCCGGTGGTGGAGGACATGTGGGCACGCCTCCAGCTCGAAAGTTACACCGACGTTCGCGTCCTCTTCAGCCGCACGCGCCGCGCCGAGGTGCGACGGTGGACTGATTTCGAGCTGATCGGGCGCTAGTCGCCCGACGACGCCTGTCATGACACTCCGCGCCGGGACGCGACTCGGACCGTGCGAGATCCTCGGCCTGATCGGCGCCGGAGGTATGGGGCAGGTCTATCGCGCGCGCGACAGCCGCCTCGACCGCGACGTCGCACTCAAGGTCCTGCCCGAGACCCTGTCCGCTGACGCGGATCGCGTCGCGCGCCTCGAGCGCGAAGCCAAGCTGCTCGCCTCCCTGAACCATCCGAACATCGCCACGATCTACGAGCTGCTCGACAGCGATGGACGCCGCGTGCTGGTCATGGAGCTCGTCGAGGGGCCGACGCTGGCAGACCGGCTGACGACGGGTCCCCTGACGACCGATGAGACGCTCTCAGTCTTCATGCAGATCGCCGATGGCCTCGAAGCCGCCCACGAGCGCGGTGTCGTCCATCGCGATCTCAAACCCGCCAACATCAAGACGCCTCCCGACGCACGGGTGAAGATCCTCGACTTCGGCATCGCGACCACCGTCGGCGACGACCGGGCCGCCGGCGTCATCACACCTGGCGCCGAGACGAGCGCGACGACCGCGGTTGGCCTGACCGGCGCCGCCGTGCTGGGCACGCCCGCGTATATGAGCCCGGAGCAGGCCCGTGGCTACTCGGTCGACCGACGAACCGACATCTGGGCGTTTGGCTGTTGCTTGTATGAAACCGTCACGGGTCGGCCGGCGTTTGCGGCGGCCACCACGGCTGACACGATTGCCCGCATCGTGCACGCGGAGCCGGATTGGAACGCGGTGCCAGATACGACGCCACCGGTGGTCCGCGCCCTGCTCGGACGGTGCCTGCGAAAGGACGCCCGGCGGCGCCTTCGCGACATCGGCGATGCACGCGTCGAGCTGGAAGATCTCGCGAGCGCTCCGGCGGGCAGCACGACCGCCGCCCGCTCCACCGGCCGCGACGCGGACTTCAGGGCCATCCTGCGCAGCCGCATCCACGACATGGATGGCAGCACGGATCGACTCGGCGTGGCGGCCATCACACGTCTCATCGCCCGGCACGACGCGGTATTTCGCGAGTGCATCGCGCGCTACGAAGGCACGGAGTTCGAACGCGGCGGGGACGGGTTCTCGGCCACCTTCGAGCTGCCATCGAACGCGGTGCGTTGCGCGCTGGCGTGTCAGCAATCATTGGCCACCTTCGAAGCGCCGACGGCCGTGCAAGTCGCGATCGGCATCCATGCGGCCGAGATGGGCGTGCCGACGGGGCTCGCCGCACCGGCGCGTCCCTCCGGACTCCCCGTTGACACGACAGCTCGCCTCACAGGGCTGGCCAGACCCGGGCAGATCCTTCTGACCAGTGCCGCATCGGAATCCGCGCGGCGCGAGGTGGCCACCGCGCCCGATGGCGCGCCGGTCCTCTGGGTGGAACACGGCCCGTATCTGTTCAAGGATGTCGACGCGCCCATTCAGATCGTCGAAGCCGGGGTTGTCGGCCTGTCGGCGCTGAGCCGTCCGCGCGACAGCCAGACCGTGCGGCGGGCGCCAAAGGCCCGCCCGGCCGTGCGCCCCATTTACCGGTCTCCCAAGCCGTAGCCGCCCATCTTCCGGCTCCGGCCGCCGCTGTCCCGCGGGGGTTTCACTTGCCAACTGTTTATATTTGATATATACAGTGTTCGATGGACTCGAGTCCCAGGCTGATCATTCCGGCGGTATCGCCGGCGGCACCCGGTCCGCTCTACGAACAGATCGTCGAGGGCTTCAAACGCGAGATCGGTGAGGGGCGCCTCGAACCCGGCGCGCCGCTGCCGTCGTTTCGGCAGCTCGCGGCCGAGCTGATGGTGAGCGTCATCACGGTGAAGCGGGCGTACGAAGAGCTGGAGCGCGACGGCATCATCTACCGAAAGCAAGGGCTCGGCACCTTCGTGGCCGATGACGGCGCGACGCGCAGCCGGGAAGTGAAGCGCGGCCGCGTGGAGGATCTGTTGCGGGAGAGCCTGCGGGAGGCGCGAGAAGCCGGCCTCACCACGCAGGAGCTGCTCGCACTCGTCCAAAAATTGGTTGCGCCGGAACGAGGAGACAGTCGATGAGTGAACCCGCCGTCCAGATTCGCGGACTCGAGAAGTCGTTCCCGAGCTTCACCCTCGGACCCCTGGACCTGTCCGTGCCCGGTGGCGCGATCTACGGGCTGATTGGACCGAACGGGGTCGGCAAGACAACGACGATGGATCTCATGCTGGGCATGGGTCGCCCGGACGCCGGGTCGATCCGGATCTTCGGGCTCGATCACACGCGCGACGAGGTCGCGGTCAAGCAGCGTCTCGGCTATGTGAGCCCCGACCTCAATTACCAGCCGTGGCGGACGGTCGGTCGCGTCGTCCGGTTCCACCGCGCCTTCTATCCCGATTGGGACGATGAATACTGCGAGCGCCTCCTCAGTACGCTGCAGGTCGGATGGGGCGAGAAGATCGTCAACCTCTCGTTCGGCGCGCGCATCAAGCTGGCTCTGATCCTCGCGCTCTCGCACCGACCCGACCTGCTGTTGCTCGATGAGCCGACGGTCGGACTGGACGTCATCTCGAAGCAGCAGATCTTCGCGGAGCTGCTGGCCGCGGTGCAAGACGAAGACCGCACCGTGCTCATCTCGTCGCACGGTCTTGCAGACCTCGAACGGTTTACCGACCACGTCGGGATCATGAAGGACGGGAAGCTGCTGCTCGAGGGAGCCACCGCCGACATCGTGTCGCGGTTCCGCATCGTCGATTTCCTGGCGGCCGAGACGTTCACGGCGGAGGGGATCGCGGGCGTCTTCGTCCAGGAACAGCAGGGCGAGCGATGGCGGGTGCTGATGGACATCGAAGGCTCGGGGCTCGAGCAGGTCAAGGGACGCGGCGCCCGAGAGATCGCGACGTCGCCCGTCACGCTCGAGGACCTCTTCGTCGGCTTGATGAAGGACCGCACCGATGTGGCTGCTGTTGCGTGACCAGTTCGACCGGCACGTGTGGAAGGTGGTGGTGGTCGCGCTCGGCCTCGTCACCGTCGTCCTCGTGACCCTGATCGTGCCGCTTGCCGCCGGTCGAGACATGAGCGACGCGCCTCAGATTGCACGTGTGTTCTTCTACTGGGGCCTGTTCTGGTGCGGTTACGTCGGGCTGACATTGCCGATGTCTGATCGGCGCGGTCTCCGCGCCATGCGCGCCCTGCCGGTCACGCCGCGCCAGCTCGCATGGGCGTGGTGGCTCGGCGCGACGGTCCCGTCCGCGCTCATGGGCGGGCTCGCATATGTGGCCCTGGAGAGCGGGGTGGCGGTCGTCGGCCTCGCCTGGCCGAGGTTCACTCCGGGCGCGTTGACCGCACCGGGCGCCGTCGCGTTCGCCCTCCTCTGGGGGTGCAGTCTCGCCGGAGCGACCTGGAGTCCGGTCCTGCGGTTGATTGCACGCGACCCGCGACTCGCGGCCGGCGGCTCCGTTGGAGTGTTTCTCGTCGTCGGGATCTCACTTGTCTGGCCGGCCGTTTTCGCGTGGGCGGACGTCCCGACCGGAGGGCCGGCATCCACGCTGCTGGTGGCCGCCATAGGGCTCGCCGGCGTGTCGTTCGTGGTCTCGCCGCGGATGGTGGTCCCGGCCAGCGAGGTGCGACGGGCTCGACGGTCGATCCGCACAACAGAGCGGCCGGATGATCGCGTGGCTCGCTCCACACCCTGGGCGGCAAGCGCCGAACTGCTCAAGTTGTCCGCGACCACTGTCGCCGTGACGACTGGCGGACTCCTGATCGTGCTCGCGGCGCCCCTCGGGGACCTGCCGTTCAGTGTGCGCCTTTCGTTCATGCTGGTCTTCGTGTCCGTGATGCCGACGATCTGGACGTCGTCGTGGCTGTCGGCCAGCCGGGCGTTCCGCTGCTTGCCTCTATCGAGCAATCGGCTCGCCAGCCTGCCTGTCCTGCATGCGATCCTGATCTGTCTGATGGGCGCGGTCGCGGTGTCGCTGCTGATGATGCTCACCGACTATCCCACCGCTCGGTTCACGCCGTTGTTGTGGTGGCTGCTGCTCTGTCCGGGGTTACTGTCGCTCTTGAACAGTGCGGCGTTGCGTATGGGTCCCGCACGGAGCACGGCCGGCGCGCTGGGCCTCTGGAGCGCGCTAGTCACCGTCGGAAGCGTGACCCCGTTCGCTCAAGCGCCGGGCCCCTACTCGCCCGCGGCGCTGGCGGGTCTCGTGGCGACGCTCCTGGGGTTTCTTGGTTTTCGGCAAGTTCTGATGCGCGGCAGCGCGGCATACCGCGCGGCGCGGTCGAGGGCGTAGCGATGAACACGAACTGGATGCGGGGGCGTAAGGAGGCGCTCGAGGATGTGGCGGCTGTTCGCTGACCAGCTCAACCGGAACCGGTCGGCCACGCTGGGCTTTGCCGGCCTTCTGGTTGTGCTGTTGCTGCTCGCACCGCTCCTCGAACGGACCGGCGCCCAGGGGCGCGGGCTTCTGTACTTCGGCTTCTTTTTCTTCCTCTTCTGGGCGGGCTTCGTTGGCGTCGGCAACGCGATGGCCGACCGCAGGGGTCTGCGGGTCATGCAGGTCTTGCCGTTGCGCTCGCGCGATATCGCACGAGCGCTGTGGTTCGGCGCCATCGCGCCTGGCGCGTTGCTCGGCGTGGTCGCCTGCGGGGCGCTGCTGGCCGCGACTGCGATCCCTGGATTTGAGACCGAATTCCCGATCGGGCTCGACCGACTCCTCGGACTGGGCGCCCTGACCGTGCTGTGGGGATGCGGTCTCGCGGGGATCGCCTGGGGCCTACTACAGATGATGGGGCGCCACGACACCAGGCTAGCGTTTGGCGCCGCCATGTTGTTGTTCATCGTCGCCGCGGTCGCGATCCTTGCGCCGATCTGGGTTGGAGCGGTGGCACCCGACTGGTCGTTCGGTGCCCCCCCGGCACAAGGGGCACAGCGTTGCTCGTCCCCGTCGTCCTGCTCGCGATCGGTTCCTTCTGGCTCTCTCCGCGAGTCCTGACGTCCACCTCCCAGTCGCGGGCCCAGCTCGTCCGGACTCCGACGGCTGCGGGCACCGTTGGGCGGCCGCCGTTGGGGCGCCGCGGGACTGCCGTCCTTGAGTTGCTTCGCGTCTTCGCCCTGGCGATGACGGCCACGCTGGCCGGAGTGTTCGTCGCTTCGGCGCTCCCGGCGCTCGGCGGTGACACGCTGCGCGTCAGGTGGAACTTCGTGCTCGTGTGGATGTTCGCGGTGCCGGGACTGTGGATGACGGCGTGGCTGCCCAGCCCACGGGTGTTCCGTAGCCTGCCGCTCTCGGCCAGTCGCCTCGCAGCACTGCCGGTCTTGTACGCGCTGTTGCTCTGTCTGGCGGCTGGCGCATCCGGAGTCATCGTGCTCGTGCTGGCGGGCGAGCCATCCGAGCCCGCCGGCCCGATGCTGTCGTGGCTGCTTCTCTGTCCCGGTCTGCTGACCTTGCTCTACGCGGTCCCGCTCCGCGGCGCCCCTAGCGGGCGCGCCACCTACTGGCTGCGCATCTGGGCCATGGTCGTGGCGCTCGGCGCGCTGAGCGATCTCGTGTCCAACTTCGGTTGGTTCCGAGGCGTGTCCGAGCTGTCGCTCGAGTTCTGGCCAACTGCCGTCGCCGGTCTTGTGCTCATCGTCCTGGGATACGCGGCGCTGCGCCGCAGTCTTGTAGGGCACAGCGCGACGTATCGGCCGGCGGCGCCGACGCGAGCGTGAGCCACGGCTGGTGACATAATCGGGCTGCGTTTTCATCCGCGGTTACCGACAAGGAGTGGCCATGCCCAAGTCGAGGTCGAGGTCGAGTCGTCGACGCGCCGTCAACGTCAGTCGCGGTCGAGTCGTCTTCCGGTGCCTGTTCCTGATTGGCCTTGTACTCGGCCCGGTCGCGACAGTGAGCGCGCAAGAGCCGGTGGTCACGCCCGTCACCGACGCGATGCTGCAGGACCCCGACCCGGCCGACTGGTTGAGCTGGCGTCGCACGCTCGACGGATGGGGCTACAGCCCGCTGGAGCAGATCAACACCGACAACGCGCACCGGCTGCAGCTCGTCTGGGCGTGGCAGCTCGGGGTCGGACTCAGCCAGGCGACGCCGCTGGTGCACGACGGCGTGATGTACGTCCCCAATCCGGGGAACAGCGTCCAAGCGCTCGACGCGGCGACCGGCGACGCGATCTGGCAATACGCGCACCAGCTCGACGAGCGGTTGGAGCGACCGGAGGGGCGCCCCGCCAGAGGGTCCCGCTCGATCGCGATATACGACACCAACGTCTACCTCGCCACCACCGACGCCCATATCGTGGCGCTCGACGCACGGAGCGGCGACCTCGCGTGGGACCAGACCGTGGCCGATGCGACGCTCGGCTATCGGTATTCGAGCGGGCCCATCGTCGCGAACGGCAAGGTCGTCGCCGGGATGACCGGGTGCCAGAACTACAAGAACGATGTCTGTTTCATTTCCGCGCATGACGCCAGGACCGGGAACGAGGTGTGGCGCACGTCGACCATCGCGCAGCCGGGCGCGCCGGGCGGTGACACATGGGGGGACCTGCCGCTCACGTTCCGGGCGGGTGGGGATTCGTGGATACCGGGGAGCTACGACCCAGGTACGAACCTGACCTACCACTCGACCTCACAGGCAAAGCCGTGGGCGCGTGTCTCGCGAAAGACTGACGGCGCCGCGTTGTATACGAACAGCGTGCTGGCGCTCGACGCGAACACCGGCGCGTTGACGTGGTACTACCAGTTCACCCCGGGCGAGACGCACGACCTGGACGACGTCTTCGAGAGCGTGTTGATCGACCACGGCGGGCGTCGTTCGCTCTTCAAGATGGGGAAGCTCGGCATCCTGTGGGAGCTCGACCGCACGACCGGGGCGTTTGTCGCCGCCTACGACCTCGGCTATCAGAACGTCCTCGATCTCGACGCCCGAACCGGTCGGGTCACGTATCGGCCGGAGATGATTCCGCAAGCCGATGTCGAGATCGAGTTCTGCCCCAACCTGCTAGGGGTCAAGAACTGGCCGGCGAGCGCCTATCACCCCGGGACGCAAGCGCTCTACATCCCCATCCACCCGAGCTGCGTCACCGGGGTGTTCACCGAGCTCGACCAGGTGGAGGGCAACGACTACTACCGCGACCGCGGGTTCCTGCAACGCGAGAGCACACTGCACCCCGACAGCCCGGACCACGCTGGGTATCTGATCGCCATGGACATCAACAGCGGCGAGATCATCTGGCGGCACGCGATGGCCACGCGTCCACGGTTGGGAGCGCTGACCACGGCCGGGGGCCTGGTGGTATCCGCCGACACCGACCGCAATGTGTTCGTGCACGACGTCGCGAACGGCGACCTCTTGTACACGACGCGGCTCCCGGCGTCGGCGCAGGGACATCCGATTACCTACGCCGTCGACGGCAGGCAGTATGTCGCGGTGCCGGTCGGGGGGAATCGGTCGAACGCGATCTACGTGTTCGCGCTGCCAGAGGAGCCAGCGTGATGACGGTCGCCACCGGCCATCGCGACCGATCAGCCTGAAACGGATCCGGACGTTCAGGCGGCAATACGCTTGATGCCCGGAACGCCGGTGACGCCGCGGTCGAACGCGCGTCAATGGTCAATGAAAATCGCGGCTGCCGGCGGTCGCTGGGGGGGTGGCGATCTCCGGCGTCCAAAGCGCGTCGGCGATCAGATGGACGACGCCGGATTCGGCCTGCAGCGTGCCGGTCACGCCGAGGAATGACGCGGTGCGCGCCAGCACGGCGTAGTCGTCGAAGACCTGTTTCCAGATCACGAGGTTCACAAACCCCGTTTCATCCTCGAGGGTCATGAAGGTAACACCGGACGCGGTCCCTGGCCGCTGCCGGCAGATGACGAGGCCGGCGTACCGCACGCGCTGGCCGTCACGCATCGTGGCTACGGTCTGCGCGTCGGGGAGTTGCTGCGCGGTGAGCGCCTCGCGAAGCGGCCCGAGCGGATGGCCGTGTGTGCTGTGGCCGCTGAACGCGTAGTCCCATGAGATCGTCTGGAACTGGGTCAACGGCTCGAAGTCGGGGAGCGGCTCGTGTGGCGCGATCGGGAGCGGCGTCGCGGGCGTTCTCCCCAGCCCCTGCGCGTCCCACAAGGCGGCGCGTCGCTCTCCGCGGAACCCGGCGAACGCGCCCGCTTCGGCGAGCCGGCGGATGACCCGATCATCGAGTCCGGTGCGTCGCGTGAAGTCGTCCATCGACGCGAAGGATTGTGCGGCGCGTGCAGTCTGGATCCGCAGCCAGTCGCGATCTTCCGACAGGCTCTTCACATACCGGAGTCCCATCCGCACCGCGAACCCGCATGACGCACTGGCGCCTCCCGCGCGCGGCTCGAGCGTGCAGTCCCACTCGCTCTGCTGGACGTCGACCGGACGCACCTCGACGTCGTGCCGCTGGGCGTCCTCGACGATCGTCGCCGGAGTGTAGAACCCCATCGGCTGCGCGTTCAGGAGCGAGCAGGTGAAGACGTCCGGATAATGACACTTCATCCAGGCGGTGGCGTACGCGACCAGCGCGAAGCTGGCCGCGTGGCTCTCGGGAAAGCCGTATTCACCGAACCCCCGGATCTGGTCGAACACCCGCTCGGCGAATTCGCGGGCGATGCCCTTCGCCATCATGCGGGTGATCAGCCGGTCGCGATGCCGCTCGATCCGCCCGCTGCGTTGCCACGCCGCCATGTCGCGCCGGAGCTGGTCCGCCTCGCCCGGCGTGTAGTCGGCCGCCACGACCGCCAGCTTCATCACCTGCTCCTGGAACAGCGGCACCCCGAGCGTTTTTCGCAGCACCGGCTCGAGACACGCATGCGGATAGATGACCGGTTCCTCCCCGTTCCGCCGTCGCAGGAACGGATGGACCATCCCGCCGGTGATCGGACCCGGCCGCACGATGCTCACCTCGATGACCAGATCGTAGTAGTGACGCGGGCGCAGCCGTGGCAGCATCGCCATCTGCGCGCGGCTTTCAATCTGGAACACCCCGACCGTGTCCGATTTACAGATCTGGTCGTAGGTCTGTGGATCGTCCTGGGGGATGCGGGCCAATGAGAGCTGCCGGCCGTAGTGCCGGTCGATCAGCCGGAACCCGCGATCGAGCTGCGCGAGCGCGCCGAGCCCCAGCAGATCCACCTTGAAGAGGCCGAGATCCTCCAGGTCGTTCTTGTCCCACTGGATCACCGTGCGGTCGGCCATCGTGGCGTTCTCGATCGGGACCAGGTCGTGAACCGGCTCGTGGCCGAGCAGGAATCCGCCGGGGTGGATCGACAGGTGGCGGGGGCAATCCTGGATCTCCTCCGCCAGCCGAAAGAAGTGGTCATGGATGGGATTCGCCGGATCGAGCCCGGCATGCGTCAACGTCGACGCGTCCAGGCCGCTGTGGTGCGAGAGAAGCTTCGCCACGCGATCGACGGACGTCTCGGAGAGGCCCAGCACTTTGCCGATCTCCCGGACCGCAGAGCGGCCGCGATACCGGACGACGTTGGCGGCCATGGCGGCGCGGTCGCGTCCGTATTTCTCATAGACGTGCTGGATCACCTCCTCGCGCCGCTCGTGCATGATGTCGAGGTCGATGTCGGGTGGCTCGTGGCGCTCGCGCGACAGGAAACGCTCGAACAACAGCTCGACTCGCGTCGGGTCGACCGCGGTAATGCTCAAGCAGTAGCAGACGACCGAGTTGGCCGCCGAGCCCCGTCCTTGACAGAGGATGCCGTGCTGCCGGCAGAACCGGACGATTTCCCACATCGTCAGGAAGTAGCCGCCGTAGTCGAGCTCGTCGATGAGCGCGAGCTCCTTGTCGATCTGCTCGCGGATGGCCACTGGCACGTCGTCGCCGAACCGTTCGCGCGCGCCGCGGCTGGTCAGCTCGCGTAGCCAGCCGGTCGAGGTCTTCCCATCCGGTAGATGCTCGGCGGGGTAGCGGTAACGAATTTCAGACAGCGAGAACGTGCAGCGCGACGCCACCTCGTGGGTGCGGGCAACCAGCGCCGGCTCATCCGCGAAGAGCCGCGCCATGGCCGGAGGCGCTTTCAGATCGTGCTCGGCGTTCGGCTTGGTGAGCCGGCCGGCAGTCGACAAGGTCACCCCGTGCCGAATGCAGGTGACGACGTCCTGGAGGTCCCGACGCGCGGGGGTGTGATAGAGCACCTCGGTCGCCGCCACGAGCGGGATACCGGCGCGGTCGGCATGCCCGCGCAAACGGGCTTCCTGGTGGACTTCCTCCGCACGCCGATGCCGGGTCACAACCGCGTAGAGTCGGTCGCCGAACGCCTCGCGCATGCTGGCGATGACCGCGCGCGGTTCCTCGTCACGGACGAGCGCGCTCCGGTCGCCGCCCCACAGCGCGATCACCCCTTCGGCGTGGTGGCAGACCTCGGGCCAGGTGACGCTCGACTCACCCTTCGGCCGGCGTAGCCGGCCCGCTGTGATCAGCCGGCAGATGTTCGCGTACCCGGCGCGGTCCATTGCCAGCAGCACACACGCCGAGGGATAGGCCGGATCGTCGATCGTGACCTGGGCGCCGACGATGAGGTGCACGCCGAGCTCGCGTGCCTTCACATGGGCCCGCACCATGCCGTAGACGCCGTCGCGGTCCGTCAGCGCGAGCGACTCGATCCCGAGGGCATGGGCCTGCTCGACCAGCTCGTCGGGATGGCTCGCCCCTTCGAGAAACGAGAAGTTGCTCTTGCACCAGAGCGGCACGTAGGTCATGAGAAGCGGCAGGGCTGAAGCCCTGCGCTACGACGAGATTTCCTGGTCACTCCACTTGGCCCTGCCAGCACCAGCGGCGGCGTGGCCGGTCGTAATAGATCCACAGCACATCGCCGTCGCGCATGTGCGCGAAGTAGTACTCGCGGTGCACGGCGGTGCGCCACCACCCTCCCGACACCAGGTAGGGGCCAGCGAGATCCATGACGTGTCCCCGCACCCCCCCGCGCAGCAGCCAGCCGTCCGGCTCATGCCGCGGCCGCGGCGGAAGCGGAATGGGGGCGGCGTGCATCCGGCGCACCATCGGTCGGAGCGCGACGTCACGCGGCTGGGGAGGCGCGAGCGCGTCGAGCGGCTCCCAGACGAACCGCGCTTCCGGCAGATGTCCGTCGGTGACCCGGGCCCGCACGACGGCCCCCTCACCGAACTCCGCCCGGACCCGCGCGAGCGCGCGGTTCGCTGCCGCCAGATCGCGGCGGGGCTGCTCGACGAAGAGACCATGTTGCGCCGTGGTCACGCGCTTGGCGCGTGCGGTGAGGCGAATCTCGGTGACGCCGGCTGCGAGCGTCAACGCTTCGAGACGCAACCGCACCAGGTTCATGATCTGGCGGACGTCGACCGTAGGGGCAGCCGGACGGATCTGCTCGGTCTGCACGCCGTCGCGGTCGAGTCGCAAGCTGAGCGTCAGCGCGGTGAGCACTTCGTGACGCTCGGTCACCGTGATCAGCAATCGGTGCAGCAGACGCTTGATGAGAAACAAGAGCCGGGAGACGTCCGATTCGGGGTCGTCGAGATCGTGACGCTGGACGAGCGGATCGGTCATCCGCAACGGCTGCAACGGGACCCAGAGATCCCCGGCCGCGAGCCGATGGAGCCGGTGCGCCTCGCTGCCGAAGCGCCGGCGGATCCCCGCGGCTGGAAGTCGAAGAAACGCCCGCACCTTCCGGACGCCGAGCTTGTGCAAGCTGTCGCGTAACGTCGGCGCGATCCCGAGCCGATCCAGCGACACTTGACCGGCCTGCACCCGTTCGGTGGCGACGTCGCGCAGGATCGCAATCGGCTCGTGGTGACTTTCACCACGGGCCGCTTGATCTTTCGCGCCGGCTTCGCGGCCTACCGACTTGGCGATCGCGTACGTGCCGAACCTGGTGAACCCGACAGCGACCGTCGACCGGAAGCCCGCGGTCTCGAGCGCGGCACGGATCTCGGCGGCCCAGCGTCGCGGCGAGGCATAGAGATGCGAGAGCCCGGAGGCGTTCAACCAGAAGACGCCCGGCTCGTCGCCACACGGCTCGACGTCAGGGCTGAACCGACGCAATCGGTCGACGAGACGTGCCACACCTCGGCTGATGTCGGCGACCGGCACCTCGCCGGCATGGAGGGTGCGCGCCAGTGACAGCCCGGCGCTGTAGCGCATGCCGGGGCGGATACGGTGCGCGCGGGCTTGTTCGTTTGCCCACAGGATGACCCCTTGGGGCTTGTCGCGGTCGACGACGACGACCGGTCGGGTCCGCCAATCGGGATGCCGTTTCAGCAGGAGCTGGAGCGGAAACGCCGGGAGGTCAACGCAGGCCATCCGGTCCACGGCACCATTCCTCGTCCACCCACCCGGGACCACGACGCTTGTCCTTGAGGACGTGCACCTGACACGCGAACCGCCCCTTGCCATGACGCGCGCGACGTGACTGTCCGCGTACCGACACCAGCGACCCCAGCGACGGTTGCCGATCGGTCTTCATCGTCAGACAGAGAATGAGCGTCCCGTGCGTGAGTGCGTGCTCGGCCAGACGGGTCTGGACGGCAATCGGCAGATCGAGACATTCGCCGAGATCGATCACCACCAACCCGAAGGCGCCGGAGCGCGTGAGCCGATCGGCGACCCGGACGCTCTCGGTGACATCGGAGACGCGGATGACTGGAAGCACGGCCACATCGACACCGCCGTCGGCCGCGTCGGGCGGAAAGAACGTGCTGCCGGTCTGCGTGATCCAGGCGACCGGCTCACCTTGCTGCTGCAGCTCGCGCACGAGGCGGAACGCCAGGGTGAGCGACGGCGCGGCCCCCGCGCTCGAGAGCTCCGCCAGGCAGCCTCCGAGCGACGCGCCGGTCCACGCCGGCGGCCCGGGCGCGACGCGTGTCCGCTGCAGCCAGGTCGCCGGCATGACCTTGCCTTGCAACTTGGACACCGAGACGCGCACCGTGGCTGCCTTCGACATCAACGTCGCGCCTCACGACTTCAAAATCCGCCGCACCTCGATCACCTTGCCGAGAATGCTGACCGTGTCGGCGTCGACCACGATGGGATCGTATGCAGGGTTCTCGGGACGCAGCTCCACGCGCCGGCCCCGCAGACGCAACGTCTTTACCGTCGCCTCGCGATCGACCAGCGCCACGACGATCTCGCCGCTCCGGGCCGTCGGCTGTCGCCGCACGATCACCAGATCCCCCGAGAGAATCCCCGCGCCGGTCATGCTCTCGCCACGCACGCGAAGCGCGAACAGATCGCCCGCCGCGCCATGCCCCTGTACCGGGATGTAGCCGTCGGGATCTTCAACCGCCTCCGCAAGCGCGCCGGCCGGTACGCGACCGAGCAACGGAACAAGCACGGTGTCCGGCCCACGCCCGATGCGTGGCAAGCGGTAGCCGCGGGACTTGTGCCGCTCGGCCACGAGCCGTCCCTGGTCGACCAGCTGCTCGAGATGCTGTCGGGCCGTCTGAACCGCCCGGAAGCCGAACGCGTCCTGCACCTCGCGCACCGTCGGCGGCTGGCCCGCGAGCAACCGGCGCCGCACGAAGGCGAAGACCTTGTCGCGTGTCTCCCCCGGTGGTGTTCGTCCCATCAGCAAGCCTTCAGCGGAAACGAAGAGTATAGCATACATTTGTCTGTTACATGTCAAGACCAGGAGTCAAATGAAGATTGAGGCTGTGGCTGCAGACGGGATGCGAAAAGCTCTCCGGGTTGGAGAAGTACCGATTCCGACAGGGGAACTACCGCGTCCTGGACGCGATCAATGATCAGGAAGCAACCATCGTCATCGTCAAAATTGGCCATCGGCGAGACGTGTATCGTTAGCCCATGCGATGCGCCATCCTCGTGGTCGTCGTCTTGTGTCTGACGACTCCAATCTCGGCCCAGACGCCCGACACGGTCTTCCTGGAAGAGCTCACGTGGATGGAGGTCCGTGACGCAGTGGGCGCCGGGACGACGACCGTGATCGTTCCGACCGGCGGGACCGAGCAGAACGGTCCGCACATGGTCCTCGGAAAGCACAACTACCTCGTCAAGTACAAGGCCGGCGAGATCGCCAGGCGTCTGGGACGGACGCTGGTCGCGCCGGTGATGGCGTATGTCCCGGAAGGCGATGTCGATCCGCCGACGGGCCACATGCGCTTCGCCGGCACGATCACCACGCCACCGGACATCTTCGAAAAGGTGCTGGAGTTTGCGGCCAGAAGCCTCCGGCAGCACGGCTTCCGCGACATCGCCCTCATCGGCGACAGCGGCGGCAACCAGGCGGCGCAGCAGGCGGTCGCCGACGCGCTCAACAGCGAATGGGCGAGCACACCGACCCGCATGCATCACGTGTCCGCCTACTATCCGGGTCCGGGCGACGACTGGCTGAAGGCGCAAGGAGAAACCGACGAGGATGTCGGCTCACATGCCAGCATTCACGACACGGCGAGCCTGTTGTTTCTCAACCCGTCTATGCTCCGCCGCGATCGACTCGGCTTCGGAGCGGCGGGCGACGGGAGCGGCCTCGTCGGCAATGCCGCGCGCTCGACGGCCGAGTACGGTGAACAGATCCTGGAGATGCAGATTGATGCCGCCGTCCGACAGCTTCAGGCGTTCCGCGACAGCCGTCGGTAGTGCAACCTGATTACCGGTCCCCTTCCGCCTCAAATCGACCGGCAAACGAGTCGGTCCCTAGGCCCCTAGGTTCCGCCAGGACGCGACGCTGGCCATCGCCGTTGTCGGATGAACCGCACCGGGGATTGCGGCTGTCAAAACCGAGCCACGTGCCGAATTTTCGACAAGCCAGCCAACGCGCAATGGGCTCACGTGGGTCGTTGACAACCGTCAGCAGTCCGTCCATCCTCTGTGGTAGTCAGTGATTTCCACGTTGTGCGCATCGCCATCCCGCCAGCGGAAACAGATTCGCCATTGGTCGTTGACGCGGATGCTGTATTTGCCGGCACGGTCACCACGCAGCGGCGCGTGGGCGCAGGCAGCCGCCGTCGGCTGCAAGCCGTGGTTAGGCATCGGTTTCCGCCCTACAGCTACGCAGCGCCGCTATTAGGTCGCACCGCCACCAGATCGTCGTGGCGAACGGCCCGTACGTCTGACGCTGCGACGCTCACTAAAGCGGTCGTATGACCAGATGCCGTGACGAACTCGACTTCGAGACCGGCTGGTTCGTAGATTTCGACGACGGTGCCCAGATCGCAAAGCCGCAGGCCGTGTTTCGGCAGGTCGGTATTCAGAACGACGACATCCAAGAGTCGGAAGGTCATCGTAGCTCTCCGGGGTACGCGGTCACGAACCGCGGGATGTTATCGCCGCGGCGGATCACCCACACGGTGACGACGTTGGCTTGTCCGGTCGGTCCATTCAGGATAGCTCGGATCTCGTACTTCTGACCGTACGGCGTCGACTCCAGCTCGTCCGCGTCGTTGGCGAGATGCTGTGACCGCAGATCGGCCTCCAACCGCGCCCACTGCTGCGCTGAGTACCCGAGCCCCTCGAAGAAACGTGCCTTGAATCGACCGACCGGATGCCTTGTGGACAGCAAGTATCCATGCAGCTTCGTAGGGTCGATGACCGCCTGGTCGGCACGCGGCAGCTTCACGGCTCGGATCGTTGCACAGTCGACTCAGCTCGACACGAGATCTTCACGTTGATCGGTGTACGCCTAACGCCTTGGCGATCAGCGGCGACGAGAAGCGTCGTCCGCTGCATCGCCTTGTTCGGCGGCATCCTATTCACCGACCGCCCCTTGGTTCCCTTTCCCTCCAGCACTGGCCACGACGACAAGATCCGTTCCGCCTCCGCAATCGATAGCCGCCGCGCGTGTCTGATGACTTCGCGGGGTACCCAGTCTGGATAGGGCATCTGTCGGGATCGGTGCGCGCCAGTCGGTGTGTGTTCGTTCCAAACCTTGGCCAGCTGGTCTCTGCGAAACCGCGAAGCAAGCTTCACAAGCGCTGGCCACAAACGCTGGTGGATGTACGTGACCTTGCCGTCGACCAGCTTGCAGACCAGGACCTCGGGGCTCTCACACACGGCTTCGACCACATGGAAGATTTCGGGACCCTTCGGATGGCCCCACCAGCTACCCCGGATCGGCTCGCCGGCGATAGCCTCCGCAAGGCTTGGGACGCGCCCTCGCGCAGCCTGGAGCACGACTCCGTGACGCTTCACGAATCCCAGCCCCTGTTTCGGGGTCAAATTACTCCCGGGCCGCTGACTGGCCACTTGTCCGCCCAAACGTCTCGCCGTTCAACTGCGACGGCCCGCGCGTTGGGCCGTCGTCAGCGGCAGCGGCTGGTTAGGCGTTCGTCGCGTCTCTGCGGCCTTGTACCACCGGTTTCGCAAGATGAATCCCGGGTCGGCCCCTGCCTTCAGCATCTGGCAGCACCCCGACCACTTGGAATCCCATCCGCTGCCAGAACTTGTACGGATGTGGACCAGCTGCACTGACGTGGGCGATGGCAGAGGCGGGGTCGCGAAAGAGGTCGACTCCGGCCAACGACGTGGCGTTCGTCTCGTCGCCGGTGCCTGCAAACAAGGTGAGGACGCCTTGGCGGGCGGCCAACCGTTCGATTTCACCCACCAAGCGCCGACCGTAGCCCTGGCCATGGTCGGCCGGACGGCTATGGGATGAATCTCCCAGACCCGCCCTTGGTTGTGTGGAATGACCCCGATCCAACCGCGGGGATGCCCTGATGTGTCGACCAGTGCCCGACTGAGGCGCCCGGCTTCAAGCGATTCAACAACCTCGGCTCGGGCAGATGCCAAAGTCGGCAACCACGTCGGCGCGTTCACCCGGAAGGCGTCGAAGGCCAACTCCGCCAGGCCGTCAACCAGACCCGCCGCGTTCGATTGAACGTCCACCATCCGACATTCGGTCATTCGGGGACGTGTGGTCGTACGCCTAACAACAGGAAGACACGTTCAACCCACGGTCGCTTGCGGCGGCAGCCTACTGATCGACGACCGGCTCGGTGGCGCCGAGGCGACGCAGCAGTGCGGCGGTGCTCTCGGATGGGGCGTTCGCGGCGCCATACTCGACGAGGTAGAGCGGCGTGCGCCCGCGTCGGTCCTCGGCGTTGACGTCGGCGCCGTGGTCGACGAGCAACTGAATGACCTCGTCCTCCCACATCGACGCCGCGCCGTGGAGCGCGGTTTGACCCGACGGGGTGGCGGCGGCAGCCTCCGAGCCGAGCTCGAGCAACAGCGTCACCGTCTCGAGCACCCGGTGGTCGGGCGGCCGCCGCGCGTCGTTCTCACCGAGACCGGCGGCGACCATGAGCGGCGTCGACCCATACGCATTCGTCTGGAGCGGGTCGGCGCCGGCCTCCAGGAGCAGCCGCATCATCTCGACCTTGGAATCCCGCGCGGCGAGCCAGAACGGTGTCGCCCCCTTGTACGGGGCGCGTGAGATGTAGTCGCCGCGCAGAGCGGGCACTCTGTCGGTGAACTGCGCATCGACGTCGGCGTCTGCCGCGAGCAGCGCCGTCGCCAGGTCGAGTCGATTCGTTTCGACCGACGCGTGCAGCGCGGTCCGCCCGAGCCGATCGGCGACCGTGACGTCGGCGCCACGCTCGATGAGGTAGTGGGCGGTCTCTTCGTGCCCGCTCGCATACGGAATCACTCGCCAATCGATACCGGCGAGCGCGTCGGTGCTGCGACTAGCCACGAGCAGCGGCGTGCTGCCGTCGAGGCCCCTCGCCTCGATGTCCGCGCCGGCATCGAGCAGCAGACGCACGGTGTCGACGTCACCGGCGCGCGCCGCGAACATGAGAGCGGTGAACCTCCCGGTCGTGCGTGCGCCGATCTCAGCGCCCGATTCGGCGAGCAGGCGCACGACATCGGCGTGCCCCCCGGCGGCAGCCCACATGAGGGCGGTCTGTGCGGCCTCGTGCTCGGTCAGCCGGACGTCTGCTCCGCCCGCGATCAGCCGTGAGGCGATCGCTCGAAGGCCGTTCCGCGCGGCGGCCATCAGCACGGTTTCGCCTGTCGGCAAGCGCGTGCCGACGTCGGCCCCCGCGTCGATCAGGCCGAGTGCAACCGCGCTGTTTGCGCTGTCGACCGCGACCCACAGCGGCGGGACGCCCAGGTCGTTCACGGCGTTGACGTCGGCGCCAGCGGCGATGAGCCGCGTGGCGGTCTGGCCGTCGTTCCAATGGGCCGCCCAATGCAGCGCGGTCGCGCCGTCGGCCTGGGTGGCGCTGACGTCGGCGCCCTCCTCGATCAAAGCGCGCGCGGCGTCGCCATCCTGCCGCTCAACGGCCTCGACCACGCGGAGGTCATCCGCGGCCAGAAGAGGCGCGCACAGAAACGCAAGGATCGGTCCGGCGGCGAACACGCTGGCTTTCATACGCATTGACTGGCGTCCCTACGCTGGAGCGTGCTCCCCTCAGACGTCCGAGAGCTCTTCCAACGCGCCCGTGCTGTCGCCGAACGACTCACGCGGGACTCCCAGCTTGCCGAGCAGATTCAGGAACAGGTTCGTGACGGGCGGGTCGTCGTCGTAGCTGAGGTGACGCCCGCCTGTGAGCTGACCCGATCCGCCACCCACCACGGCGATCGGCAGCTTGTGGTGGTAGTGGATGTTGCCGTTGCTCATGCCGGCGCCGTAGAGCGTCATCGAGTGGTCGAGCAGCGAGCCGTCACCATCCTCGGTCGCCTTCAAGCGCTCGAGGTAGTAGGCGAAGAGCTCCGCGTGATAAATGTTGACGTTGATCAGCTTCGCGATCTTCTCTTCGTCCCCACCATGATGCGACAGCGGGTGGTGCGCGTCCGAGACGTTGATCTCCGGGTAGGCTCGGTTGCTCGTCTCGTGCGCCACCATGAAGGTGATGATGCGTGTCAGGTCCGCCTGGTACGCGAGCACCTGCAGGTCGTACATCAGCTTGGCGTGCGCCGCGAACGTCGCCGGAATGCCCGGCGGCTGCTCCAGCGCAACCGAGAGGTCGGTCAGGCCCTGCTGCTCGGCCAACCGGATCCGGCGCTCGACATCGCGGATCGCCTCGAGATACTCGTCCATCTTGAGACGGTCCCGCCCCCCGAGCTTGGCCTGCAGTCGCGCGATCTTGTCACCGACCGCATCCAGAATCGTGCCGTCCTCCTCCATGCGCGCGCGTCGTGCGGCGGCGTCGGTCGTGCCGCTCCCACCGAAGAGGCGCTCGAAGACGACCCGCGGGTTGCTCTCCATCGGCAGCGGTGTCGTCTCGCTCAGCCAGTTGAGCGTGTTGGCGTAGACGCAGCTGTACCCGGGGTCGCACGCGCCGAGCGGCTCCTTCGAGTCGAGCGACAGCTCGAGGGACGCCAACTGCGTCTCCTCGGCCAACTCGCGCGCCGCGATCTGGTCCATCGAGATGCCCGCGCGTATGTCCGCACCGGCGGTCTTCTTCGGATGGACGCCCGTCAGAAACGCGCCGGCCGCGCGCGCGTGATCGCCCGCCCCTTCACCTGGCAGCGCGTCGCCATGCTTGTTGGCGAGACCGCTGACCACGGTGAGCTGATTGCGATACGGCTCCATGGACTGCATCACCGGCTTCATCGTGAAGCCGGTCCCGGTCTCGTCAGGTGTCCACTGGTCCATGACGATGCCGTTCGGCACGTAGACGAGGCCCAGCCGTCTGACCGGCGCGGCTGCCGACAGGCGCAGCGGTGTGAACGCCGGCACCATGCCATCGAGCAGCGGCAACGCGAGCGTCGCGCCGACGCCGCGGAGAAAGGTCCGTCGTGGCACGTGTCTCTTGGTGATGATCATCGGTCTCGGGCCTTCCTCATCTGGAACGGCGTACTGTCGACGATACCGAGAATGAGCGACGACCAGCGATAGTCGTCCCCCTCGGCTTCTTTCACGATGCGTCGGATGGACGGGTGGTCGTAATACTCGACCCCGCGGCCAAGCCCATAGGTCATCAGTTTCTCGGTGACGGTCCCGACGAAGTCCTCGCGATTCCGCAGCAGCATCTCGCGAACGCTGGACGGACCATCGAGCTCGGTGCCGTCGGGAAGCGTCCCCGACGTGTCCTCCACCGAGAGCGAGCGGTAGCCGCCGACCGCGTCGAAGCTCTCGAGGGCGAAGCCGAGGGGATCCATCCGAACGTGACAACTGGCGCAGACCGGGTCGGTGCGGTGCCGCTCCATCCGCTCACGGACCGAACGCGGGCGGCTCTCGGGGTTCGACGGGTCGGCGACCGACTCTGAATCCTCGAGGCCGGGGACATCGGCCGGTGGTGGCGGCGGCGGCGCCCCGAGCAGGTTCTCCAGCACCCAGACGCCGCGCTTCACGGGTGACGTCCGATTGGCATACGACGTCGCCGTCAGCACGCTGCCATGGCCGAGAATCCCGCGACGCGTGTCGTCGGTCATCGTCACCCGGCGGAAGTGGTTCCCCGTTACGTCGGGGATGTCGTAGTGTCGCGCCAGCCGCTCGTTGACAAAGGTGTAGTCCGAGGTCAGCACCTCGAGCACGCTGCGATCCTCACGCACCTGGCTCGTGAACCACAGCTCGGTTTCACGCTGAAACGCCTCGCGCAGGTTGCCGTCGAACTCGGGGAACGCAATCGGGTCCGGCTTGACCAGCCGCATGTTTCGCAGGAACAGCCATTGGCCCGCGAAGTTGTCGACCAGGGCGGCGGCCTTGGGATCGGCCAGCATCCGACGCACCTGGGCCTCGAGGACACCATCCCGCCGCAACGCGCCGCGCGCGGCCACGTCCAGGAGCTCGTCGTCGGGGATTGAGCTCCAGAGGAAGAACGACAGCCGCGACGCCAGCTCCAGGTCTGACACCTGATAGGGCGCGCCCGGCTCCGTGCCGGCTGGATCGATTTCGACACGAAACAGGAACTCGGGGTCGACCAGAATGCCGCGCAGCGCGAACTCGATGCCCGACTCGAAACTGCCCTTCGCCCGTCCGACGTCGTAAAACGCCATCAACGCCGCGACGTCGTCGTCGGTGACCGGCCGCCGGAACGCGCGACGCGCGAGAGTGCCGAGAATGGTTGCGGCGCATGTGGCTTCGGCTTCGGCTTCGTCCGTAGCGCCCTCGGGCATGCAGGTGAAGATGCGCTGCCGGCTCGGCGTGCCGATCTCACCATCATCCGATGGCCCGGTCGGATCGAACGGCCCCTCGATCTCCACGCGCCAGACCGCCATCGGGGCATCCCGGTCGCCGGCGTAGTGATACGTCTCCGCCGCGCTGACGGGCTCGAGCACGCCCTCGGCGATGGCACTCGTCCGCAGGAACGAGAGCGTCACCTCGCGACTGCCCGCTGTCACCGGCAGGCGGAGGTGGAGGTCGGCGTCGGCATCCCGCTCGTACGGTGTCAGGTTGAAGACCGCGTTCCACGCCTCGCGCTGGCCATCGGCGCCGATCTCGAACTCGGCGACGCGGGCCCGATCGAGTCTCACTTCGAGCCGGTTACGCCGGTGTAGCCCCTTGATGGCATCGCCGTGCGTCCGTTCGAGCGTGATGCGGATTTCGTACTCCCCGTCCACAGGGAAGTAATGACGCGTGGCGAGCCCGCCGCGCGTGCCGAACGGATGGAGCTCGCTCATCCGCGCATGCTGCAGGAGCACCGGAGAGGTGGCGTAGGTCGCCGTCCTGGCGCGAATCGACGGCTGGCCGACGGCCAGCTCCGCGATCTTGCCGGCGGCGAGCATGTAGCGCTCGAGCAGCGACGGCGACAGGGACAGCACATCGGCGATGTTGTCGAAGCCGTAGCTCAGATCATCGGCCGGCAACAGCTCGCGGCCGTCGATGTCGAGCGCAAGCAGGTCACGGACGGCGTTCGTGTACTCCGTCCGATTCAGCCGGTGGATCGTCTCGATACCGGGGTTCGGTGCCGCCGTGGCGGCGCGGTCGAGCTCCGACTCCAGCCATCCCGTGAACGCGTCGTAGGTCGTCTCATCGGGCCTGGGACGTGGGCGTGGCGGCATCTCGCGCGTGCGGAGCTTGCGCGCGACTTTTTCCCATACCTCCGCACTGTGGCCGACCTGGTCGACATCGAGCGATTCGAGCGTGAGCCCGGCGGTCCGGAGACGGTCGCTGTGGCAGGTGACGCAGTACTGGTCGAGCACCGCGCGGTACCCGGACTCCGGCGCGACGGCCGCCTGAGCTGAGACCCTCGCCTGGCCGACCAGGCAGACGGCTGCCAGGCAGCTTCCAACGACGGCGGGTCTGATAACGCTGAGCATGCCCCTACCGCGTGAATTATACGGCCTCGGCCGCCGCTTTGGTCTAAGAAAGCTGGGTCGGACGCTGCCGGGACGCGGCTCCAGAATAGGGATGGGGCCGTGTGGAACGGGCATCGCAACGCGGGATATAATCGCTCGAAGTGTCACTGCCTGTGCGAGTTTCAATCAGCGTCTCCGCCCTGCTGCTGGTCGCCGGCGTGGCGACCGCGCAGTCGCGTGACGCCCCGATTCCGCACGATGTCGGCCAGAGCGTCACCCCGGCCTTCGAGGGCTGGTTTCCGAACGCCGACGGCACGTTCAGCCTGTCGTTTGGCTACATGAACCGTAACTTCAAGGAAACCCTCGACATCCCGATCGGCCCGGGCAACGCGTTCGATTTCGGACCGGCCGACCAGGGCCAACCGACGCATTTCCTCGCGCGGCGCCACGCCGGCGTCTTCACGGTCCTGGTGCCCGCCGACTTCGGCGATCGCCAGTTGACATGGACGCTGTCCAGCGGCGGCGAGACGATTGCTATTCCCGGCCATCTCCGCCCCGAATGGGAAATCGGTGCGCTGCACGAGATCACGAGCGGCAATCGGCCCCCGGTGCTGAAGTTCGACCCCGATGCCGAAGCGATACAGGGACCGGGCGGCGCACGTTCGAGGCTTGAAGCCAGCACCGGACGTCCGGTGACACTGGAGGTCTGGGCGAGCGACGACGGCATCAAGAAGCGGCAATCGCCGCGGGAGCCGGTGCTTGGCGTCGCGTGGAGCAAGTACCGCGGACCTGGGGACGTCGAGTTGGGTCAGGCGCGACCGCAAATCGATGCCCACGGCAAAGCGACGACGACGGCCACGTTCAACGAGCCGGGCAGCTATATGCTTCGGGCGCTGGTATGGGACGACTCTGGCCCGCAGGGTCAAATCATGGCCGGCGGATTCCAATGCTGCTGGACCAACGGGTTTGTCGAGATAACGGTGAGGTAAGGACCAAATGACGACGACGAAGATGTTCACCATCGGCACACTTGGCATGCTGCTCGCCACGGCAGCGATGGCCGCGCCGGCTGCGGCGCAGACGACGACCGACGCTACCTTCGCGAAGGACGTCGCGCCCATTCTGCAGCAGAGCTGCCAGACCTGCCATCGGACCGGGAGCATGGCGCCGATGTCGCTCGTCACGTACCAGGAGGTGCGGCCCTGGGCGCGCGCGATCAAAGAGAAGGTCGCCAACCGCGTCATGCCGCCGTGGCATCTGGACAAGACGGTAGGCATTCGCGATTTCAAGAACGACATCTCGTTGAGCGACGCCGAGATCGACGCCGTCGTTCGCTGGGTCGACGCGGGGGCGCCACTCGGGAATCCCGCCGACATGCCACCGCCGATTGACTGGCCCGACGGCGACGTCTGGCACCTCGGCGAGGAGCAGGGGTACGGCGAGCCCGATCTGGTCGTCCGTTCGACACCCTGGACCCAGTCACCGGAGGGACAGGACCAGTGGTATCAGCCGGTCGTCGATACCGGCCTGACGGAGGACCGCTGGGTGCGCGCCCTCGAAGTGCGTCCCTCCCTGGAAGGCCGGCCAATCGTCCACCATGTCGTGACCTATCTCATTCAGGACGAGAGCGACGACGATTTCGAAGCGGCGGTCGACGTGCCCGGCAGCGGCTCGTACTTCACGGAGTTCGCCGTCGGCAAGATCGGCGATGTCTTCCGCGAGAACACCGGCAAGCTGCTGAAGGCCGACTCGCAGATTCGCTTCGACATCCACTACCACTCGGTCGGCGAGGAGACCAGCGACTCGAGCGAGGTCGGCATCTGGTTCTACCCCGAGGGCTACGTGCCGAAGTATCGCGTCTACCCCCAGGCGATGGGCGTGCGCCAGTCGATGGCCACGCTCGACATCCCGCCTGGCCAGATAACCGAGCACGAGGCGTTCGTTCCGCTGCGGTTGCCGGCGCGGCTCGAAAACTTCCAGCCCCACATGCACATCCGCGGCAAGGCGATGTCGATGGAAGCGATCTATCCGGACGGCCGAACGGAGATGCTGAACTACGTCGACCGCTTCGACTTCAACTGGCACGTGAACTACGTCTACACCGACGACTCCGCGCCGGTGCTGCCGGCCGGCACGATCATCAAGCTGACGGCCTGGCACGACAACAGCAGCGCGAACCGCGCGAATCCGGACCCGTCGCAGTGGGTGGGCTGGGGCCAGCGCAGCTATGACGACATGTATCACGCCCACGTCAACGTCGTGTATCTGACGGACGAGGACTACGACCAGATCGTCGAAGCGCGCAAGGCGACCACGGACAACAACGAGTGAGGCGCATCGCGCTCCTCGTGTCGCTGCTGATGGGGTCCGCGGCGTTGGGTCTCGCCCAGACCGGCGCCACGAACGGCGAGTGGCGCGCCTATGGCGGCGACGCGGGTAGCACCCGCTACGCGCCCCTCGATCAGATTACCCGCGATAACGTCGGCGACCTCGAGATCGCCTGGCGCTGGAAGACCGACAACTTCGGGCCGCGCCCCGACTACAACTACCAGGCCACGCCGCTCATGGTCGGCGGGACCCTCTATGTCACCGCCGGTACCGGCCGCGACGTTGTGGCCATCGACGCCGCCACCGGTGAAACGCTCTGGCTGTGGCGCTACGACGAGGGCGAACGGGGCGACCGCGCGCCGCGCAAGAACCACCGTGGCGTCGCGTACTGGACCGATGGCACGGCCACGCGCATCCTCTACATCACCGCCGGCTACCGCCTCATCTCGCTCGACGCCGCGACCGGCCATCCCGACCCCACGTTCGGTGACCAGGGCGTCGTCGACCTGTTCGACGGGCTCGACCGACCGCGTCCGGAAATCGGGCAGATTGGCGCCAGCTCTCCACCGATGGTCGTTGGCAATGTAGCGGTCATCGGCTCCGCGCTCAGTGCGTTCGCCCGCACGCGGGAGAACATCGCCGGCTTCGTGCGTGGGTACGACGTCCGGACCGGTGAGCGACGCTGGATCTTTCACACGATTCCTCTACCTGGCGAGCTCGGCAACGAGACCTGGGAGAACGACTCCTGGCTGTACACCGGCAACGCCGGCGCCTGGGCGCCGATGGCCGCCGACCCCGAGCTTGGCTACGTCTACCTGCCGCTCGAGACCCCGACCAACGACCTCTATGGCGGCGACCGACCTGGCGACAACCTGTTCGCCGAGAGCCTCGTCGCGCTCGACGCCGCGACCGGCGAGCGTGTGTGGCACTACCAGTTCATCCATCACGGCATCTGGGACTGGGACATCCCGACCGCCCCGATGCTGGTGGATATCACGGTCGACGGCCGCGAGATCAAGGCCATCGCACAGGTCACGAAACAGGCGTGGACCTATGTCTTCGACCGCGTCACCGGTGAGCCGGTCTGGCCGATCGAGGAGCGCGCCGTGCCGAGCGGCGACGTGCCGGGCGAATGGTATGCCCCGACGCAACCCTTCCCGACCAAGCCGGCGCCGTTCGACCGGCAAGGCATCACGAACGACGACCTGATCGACTTCACCGCAGAGATCAAGGCGGAAGCTGTGCGGATCGCCTCGGAGTTCCGTATGGGGCCGATCTTCACGCCGCCAACGGCCGCGGGCGATCCGAGCTCGCGGGGCACCCTGATGGTCCCGGGCCTGACCGGCGGGGCGAACTGGCAGGGCGGCGCGGTCGACGCAGAGACCGGCGTCCTCTACGTCTCGTCGATTACGAACCCCATGCGCGCCGCGGCGCGGCCCCCGACCGGCGAGTTGCCGAATTTTGCGGCGGCCCGCGCAGCTGCTGGCAGTCGACCACGTGCGGCGCCCGCCGGCTGCGGGATGATGGGACCACTCGGGCTCCCGCTGGTGAAGCCGCCGTGGGGGCGGATCACCGCCATCGACCTGAATACCGGCGATCACCTCTGGATGAGGCCGAACGGCGACGCGCCCGACTGCGTCAAGAACCACCCGGCGCTCGAAGGCCTCGACATCCCGCCGACCGGCAAGGCCGAGCGCGGGGGGATCCTCGTGACCAAGACGCTCGTGTTCGCGGGCGAAGGGTCGGGCCTCTTCGCGGCGCCGCGCGATACCGGCGGGCCGATGTTTCGCGCCCACGACAAGCTGACGGGCGAGGTCATCTCTGAGCTCGAGCTGCCTGCGAATCAGACTGGGCTGCCGATGAGTTATCTGGTCAACAACAAGCAATACATCGTCGTCGCGGTCGGCGCGCGGAATCACCCGGCCGAGCTGGTCGCGCTGTCGCTTCCTTGATCCGTCGCCCGGGCCGTGAGCCCGAACCTCGTAAGGAGTACACAGATGACATTCCGTCTTTTCGCGCGCGTGACCGTTCTCGCCGCGGCAGCCGTGCTCGCCACGACCGGGCTCGCATCGGCGCAGGCGCCCGCAACCTTTACGAAGGACGTCGCCCCGATTCTCTTTGACAACTGCGTGAGCTGCCACCGACCCGGCGAGGTGGCCCCGATGCCGCTGCGCTCGTACGACGAGGTCAGGCCATGGGCACGCGCGATCAAGGACAAGGTCGTGACGGGCGACATGCCACCCTGGTTTCCCGACCCGGACTTCGGGTCCTTCAAGGACGATGCGCGGCTGACGGAGCGGGAGATCGACACGATCGCGCGGTGGGTCGACTCCGGCGCGCCACAGGGCGATCCGGCCGACCTTCCGGATCTGCCCGCCTTCACCGAAGGCTGGGTCCTCGGCGAGCCGGACCACATCCTGACGCTCCCGGAGGTCACCGTGCCGGCGGAGGGCAGCGACTACTATCCCGACCTTTCGTTGACCGTTGACCTGACCGAGAAGCGATGGATCCGGGCGATCGAAATCCGGCCGAGCAATCGGGAGGTCACGCATCACCAGGTGATCTTCACCACGGGCCAGGGCGAGCAAGGCGGGAGCGGGTTCTTCGACGTCCTGGCCGTCTGGTCGGTCGGCACGAACCCGCACGAGTTCCCGGAAGGAATGGGCCGCTGGGTGTATCCGGAACAGGAGCTGACCATCAACGCGCACTACCACCCGAGCGGCGAAGTGCAAACCGATCAGACGCGTATCGCGCTGTACTTCGGCGAGGGCGAGATGCAGAAGGAAGTCATCGCGGCGCTGGCCGGCTCGATGAGCTTCGAGATCCCGGCGCACGCGGAGAACCACGAGCTCCGCTCGTCCTACATCATCGATCAGGACGTGAGCGCGATCTCGTATTTCCCGCACATGCACGTGCGCGGGAAGGACATGAAGCTCGTGGCGAACTTCCCGAACGGAGAGACCCAGACGCTGATCAGCGTGCCGGAATACGATTTCGACTGGCAGCTCTTCTACTACCCCGACCGCCGTATCGCGCTCCCGGCCGGCACGCGGCTCGACATCGTCGCGCACTACGACAACTCGGCGGCGAACCCGAACAACCCCGACCCCGACAAGGCCGTCGGCTTCGGCCTGCAGACGACCGACGAGATGATGTTCACCATTCTCGAGTTCTACCCCGACGAGGGCGTCAGCCCGACACCGGCGACCGACGAGACGCGTCGCGAGGCCCTGATCGCATCGCTGCCAGGAGCATCCGCGTACCGCGTCGACCTGCAGATGATGGGGCAGTCGTTGCCGACCGCCCTGCATCTGCCGAGGGACGGCGAGGGCACGTGGTACATCCCGATCCGCGGCAATCTCATGACCATGCCGGCGGAGAACATCGTCTGGGACGGAGATGCTTACCGCTTCGACATGCAGCTCCGCCTGGGGCGGCTGAGTGGCGACTTCATCGTCGAGGGCCAGGTGGCCGACGACGGCGCGATCCAGGGCGAGTTCGAAGGGGACGGGATGGTGCCGTTCTCGGCGTTCGAGGGAACGCTGGCCGGCGACAACTAGAGACGTCGGCAGTGAAGGCGTAGCGCGGGCCTTCAGGCCCGCGAGGCAAGGCTAAAGCCTTGCGCTACGTACCGGACACACGCGTCGACAGCTGCGGCGGGTCGAGAAGGATCGGAACCGGGCCGCCCGTCAGCGGTTGACCGTGACGGTCACGTCCTGGTGGGACGCGAGTGCGCCGTCGTGGGCGATGGCACGGAGGACGTAGGTGCCGGGCCTATCAAACGTGGCGCGCGCCACCCATCGACCGCCCTCCGGCGCATCCGGCGTCCTCCACCCGGGAGACCAGGGCGAATCGTTGCCCTCTCGCGTGTCCTCCCACACCTTGATCTGCGGCGGGTCGAATACGACCCCGCCGGGTCCGCGATAGACGAACCATGACATCCGCAGACCGGTAGCACTGTCGGTCGTGATGCGGCCCGGCAAATTCGCGTTCGTGGGCTGGAGCCGTCGCGCCGACGGCAGGCCGTCGTCGGTGACGACGGCCGTCAGCGTGACCGCCTCACCCACACCGACACTTCGTGTCGCCCCGCCTTCCACCGCGACCGTCGGGACCTGGTTTTTCTCCGACTCCGGCGTCGCACCGGCCGCGCCAGAAGCACCGAAATTGGCCTGCACCACCAGATCGTTGATGTAGTAATCGCGCTTCAGCGTGCCATAGGCCCGCTCGGTCTCTCCGTTGCTCGTGAGCGTCCAGACCAGCTCCTTGTCACCGAAGTCGGCGGGGACGCGTATCCGGAAGACAAAGCGGTTGCGGCGCGGGAGGAAGCGCGTCGGCTGGCCGAAGTCGGGACCACCCGGCTCGATGCCGTTCTCCGGACCGACGGGAACGTCAATCTGCTCGCCCCAGTTCCGGTTCATGTAGCCGAAGACCAGGTTGAACGAGCCGTCATCGTTCTGCTCCCACCCCTCGTATGCGGGCGCGATGGTCTGGCCAGTGGCGAACGACTGCTGAGCGTGGCCACTCGGCAGTGCCACGAGTGACACACCCACGATGACGAAAACCGCAATCGCCGCTCTACGCACGGTCGTTTCTCCTGCCGGCTGACGTTACTGGCCTTCGTTGGCGTTGACCGTATCGTCGGTCGTCCCGCACGTGATACAGCCGACATCACTGCCGCCGTCGGCCTGCAGCGTCGCCTCGCGCATGGCCACCTCGGCCGCGAACTCCTCGTCGTCCATGAAGGAGGCCTGGATGAGGTTGATGAACATGTTGTCGACCGACCGGTGCCCCGACCCGGACCAGTTCCGCGGGTCCACGACGTTCGGGTTGGTCGGCGAGTTGTTGAAGTACCCGGTCAGGTGCAGGATGGTTCCCTTGGGAAGCAGCGGCGCCGCGTCATCCGCATACTTGTAGACCCTGACCCAGTTGTGGTCATAGCCCGAGCAGTTGAGCGTCTGCACCGTCGTGCCCCAGACCGCGTCGAGGCACATCCGCACGCCGGGGGCGTGCATGTGCGGCTCGTAGACACTGAGCTTCGCGTTGGCCGGCAGCGTGAAGTAGGCATCGGCGCGCTGGTCGGACTCCATCGCGCGGATATCCAGATCGGGGCCGTTGCCGAAGAAAAGGAGCTGCATATCCTTCTCCGGCTCGTAGCCCTTCGGGTGGAACTTGAAACCCACCTCGAGGCGCGCGGTGGTGTCGGTGCCGTTCGCGTGCAAGTGCGTCGACGGCCAGAGCAACGTCGACCCCGCCTTCATCAGCTTCCCGGCTTTCTCGTCGAACACGTCGGCGTTGCGGCCGACCTCGTGCACCGGCCAGGTCGCGTTGGGGCTCGGCTCTTCATCCGGTCCAAAGATCGCCAGCGCCGAATGGTGCACAACGAACAAGCCACCGACGGTGTCGGACTTCACACCCCGCGGCATGTTGTTCCGCTCCTTGTATTCGATGGCCGCGACATACCGGTCCTCGGTGAGCCCGCTCTCCGCGACGCCGAGGCTACCCCACCAGTCGGGTGCGTCGCCAGGGACGTCGAACGGCGGCGACGATACGATCAGATCGGGTTGCCCGATCTCCCAGTCGTCGACATCGATGAACGCCGGCGGTGTCGGCATGTCAGCCGGGTCGCCCTGGGGGGCGCCGTTGTCGGCCCACCGGGCGATCGTCGTAATTTCCGCGTCGCTCAACGACCAGTCGTCCTTGAAGTCCTGGATGCCGATGTCCTTCTCGATGTACCACGGCGGCATCACGCCCATTTTGTCGCGCAGCCCGGTGCGGTATTTGATTGCCCGCGCCCACGGTCGCGTGTCCTCGTAGCTGATCAACGACATCGGCGCCAGCGCGTCGGGCCGATGGCACTTCTGGCAGCTGCGCTGCAGGATCGGCGCGATGTCCTTCGTAAACGTCGGTTCCATCGCGGTCTGGCCGGCCGCAGTCACGGGGGTGGCCACCAGCACGATCGCCGCGAGGCCAAGCAGGCTGAGCGTCTTCGACGTAGTCATGATGCGAATCCTCACTCTGGAAGCATAAAATGCGAACCTGCTAAGCATAACGCAGATGGCCGCCGGTGGTGGTTCGTGGCCGGCGGGTGCCGCCCTCAGCCCTCTCATACGTCGGCGCGTGGCCCTCGGTTCCAACCGCTCGCTAGGTCCTTGATATGACGGGACTTCACGCCGGCGCTTGCGGTAGGATTCTGTCATCTGTCAAGGGAGTTGCGCCCCACACTCCCAGGCGCCTCATGAAGACGCACGCCGACGTGTCGGTGTTAGCGGTCACCGCGGCTCTCACGCTGCTGGGGACGTCGGTGTTGACCGCTTCCGGGCAGAGCTCCGTCGACCGACGACTGGTGGACGCGGCGCAGGGACAGGACGTGGCCGCGCTGCGGGCCCTGTTGGGCGACGGCGTCGATGTCGACGCGCCGCAAGCCGATGGTGCCACGCCGCTGGCCTGGGCTGTCCACTGGGACCATCACGCGATGGTCGACCTGCTCCTCGCGGCGGGCGCCGACGCCAGCGCCGCCAATGAGCTCGGTGTGACGCCGCTCATGCTCGCCTCCACGAACGGGAGTGCGCCGATGGTTGGCACACTGCTGGAGGCGGGGACGAATCCGAACGCCGCCCGTTCGAGCGGCGACACCGCCCTCATGATGGCCGCGAGGTCGGGCAACCCGCGGGCGGTGAGGCTGCTGGTGGCCGCGGGAGCCGACGTCAACCGAGCAACGGCCGGTGGGCACACCGCGTTGATGTGGGCGTCAGCCGAGCGACAGGCCGACGTCGTGACGCTTCTGGTCGAAATCGGCGCGGACGTTCATGCCCGGGCAGCCACTCGCACTCGGCCGCCACGCGCCGGAGGATATGGGCGCAAGGAACCGACGGTCCTGAGTCGGTTCGAGGCGGTCAACCCCGCCGCGCTGCCCCGCGACGGGGACCTGGACCCGCCCAGGCCAGAAGGGGGGTTCACGCCCCTGCTCCACGCAATCCTGGCCGGTCATCTGGAGAGCGTGCGCGTGCTCCTGGCAGCGGGTGCCAATGTCGACGAGGCCGCGCCGGATGGCGTCACGGCGCTCATGCTGGCCCTCACGAAGCGCCACGGTGACATCGCACTTTTTCTGCTGAACGCCGGTGCGGATCCGAGTCCGGCGGACGCTGGCTACACGGCGTTGCATCTCGCAAGCGCGACCGGGGCGCTGGCTGTCGCCGAGTCGCTGTTGGTCCGTGGCGCGGATCCCAACCAACGCCTCGAACGTCCCCAGCGCCTCACCAACGCCTTCGAGATCGGCACCTTTCAGTCGCCCGGCTCGGGAAGGTTGACCCAGATCGGAGCGACCCCGTTCATCGTCGCCGCCAAGTCTGCCGACGCGCCCATGATGCGGCTGCTCGCAGAACACGGTGCCGATTCGCGACTGACAACCGATGACGGGACGACGGCGCTGATGCTTGCGGCAGGCCTCGGCAAGCGCGCCTCGTCCGACATCACCTACTACACCTGGACCGAAGCCAACGCGGTCGACGCAATCCAGGTGGGCCTCGAGCTCGGCGTCGACGTCAACGCCGCCAATACGCATGGCGAGACTGCGCTGCACGCAGCCGCGTATCACAACGCGAACCGCGTCATCGAGCATCTCCTCGAGGCGGGCGCGGAGATCGACGCGACGAACGCGGCTGAGCAAACGCCGATGCGCGTCGCCGAGGGGCATCTCATCTGCTGCACCACCTTCGTCCGACACGATGAGGCGGCGGCGCGTCTGCGAGAGCTCGGCGCCGACTCAGACGCGGGCGTCCAGTTGACCTTTGGACTGACGAACTACGGAGACTCGACGGAACCGGACGAGCCGAGGCGATGACCCTCGCGACCCGACCAACACTCGTCGCCGGCGTCGTCATCATCATGTGCCTGGGACTCGCCGGTCCACCGACCGGCGAGAACCTCTTGGCACAAGAGACGGCGGGCACGCCCGCCGTCTCGGCCCGCGCGGTGCTCGACCGCTACTGTGTCACCTGCCACAACGAACGACTGGGCACGGCGGGCCTCGCGCTCGACACGGTCGACCCGGCACACGTTGGCGACGATGCCGCGGTGTGGGAAAAGGTGGTTCGAAAGCTTCGGACCGGGTTGATGCCGCCGTCGCCCCGGCCGCGCCCCGACGCCGACACCTACGCGTCGCTCGTCGCCTACTTCGAATCCGCGCTCGACCGCGCCGCTGAGGCCGATCTCAACCCGGGACGACCGGCCGTCCATCGTCTCAACCGCGCCGAATATGCTAACGCGATCCGCGACCTGCTCGCGCTCGAGATCGACGGGCGCGCGCTGCTCCCACCGGACGAGTCGGGCTACGGCTTCGACAACATCGGCGACGTGCTGTCGGTGTCACCTGGCCTGCTCGAGCGCTACCTGCTCGCGGCAGCAAAGATCAGCCGCCGCGCTGTCGGCGATCCCACGCTGCGCCCGACGACCGCCCGTTACCAGACGTCGCCGCTGCTGGCGCAGAACGGCCGGGTCAGCGACGACCTGCCATTCGGGTCGCGTGGTGGACTCGCGGTACGCCACCACTTCCCGCTCGACGCGTCATACGAGATCAAGGTCACGCTGCGGGGACGCGCGCGTGCGCCGCACCAGCTCGAGATCCGCCTCGATCGCGAGCGGGTGCGGCTGTTCGACCTGGGCGACCGGGATCCGATCACCGTGCGTCTGCCGGTGAGCGCGGGTACGCGGTTGCTGGGGATTTCGTTCGTCGGGGCGCTGGAGCAGTCGCTGCCAGTCGACGCCCGGCCGCCACCGCCGCCGATCACGAGTTTCGCGTTCACGTTGTATCCGAACGACCCTGCGGTGGAGAGCGTCGAGGTCATCGGGCCCTTCGACGGTCAGGTCCCGGCGGATACGCCGAGCCGCCGCGCGATCTTCGGTTGTTACCCCGTCACGCCGCTAGAGGAGGGGCCGTGTGCCGAGCAGATTCTCTCGGCACTCGCCCGGCGTGCGTATCGGCGGCCGGTGACCGACACCGACGTCCAACCGCTCGTCGCTGCGTACGACCAAGGACGACGCGAGGGCGGGGGCTTCGAGGACGGCATACGGTGGGCCATCGAGGCGACGCTCGTGTCGCCGAAGTTCCTGTTCCGCATCGAGCACGACCCGGCCAACGTCGCACCCGGCACGCCGTATCGCCTCAACGACCTGGAGCTCGCATCCCGTCTGTCGTTCTTCCTCTGGAGCAGCATTCCCGATGACGAGCTCGTCGACCTCGCCGCCGAGGGAAGGCTCGGCGACCCGGCGGTGCGAGACGCACAGGTTCGGCGGATGTTGGCCGACCCCCGGTCTCGCGCGCTGGTCGAGAATTTCGCCGGGCAGTGGCTCTACCTGCGCAATCTTCGGTCGGTCGCTCCCGATGCGACCCGGTTCCCCGAGTTCGACGACAACCTCAGGCAGGCGCTCCGGCGCGAAACCGAGCTGTTCGTCGAGAGCCAGGTGCGTGAGGACCGGACGGTGCCCGAGCTTCTCCAGTCCGACTACACGTTCGTCAACGAGCGCCTGGCGCGACACTACGGGATCGCCGACGTCTACGGCAGCCACTTCAGACGGATCACGCACACGGACGAGCGCCGCGCCGGGCTGCTGGGTCAGGGCAGCATCCTGACGGTCACCTCGTACCCACACCGCACCTCCCCGGTGGTCCGCGGGAAATGGCTACTCGACAACCTGCTCGGGGCGCCGCCGCCACCACCTCCGCCCGAAATCCCCGAGCTGAGCGAGAGCGAGGACGAGGACCAGCCGTCGACGATGCGCGAGCGGATGGCGCGGCACCGGGCGAGCCCCGCGTGCGCGGCGTGTCATGCCACGATCGACCCGCTCGGGTTCGCGCTCGAGAACTTCGATGCGGTCGGGCGCTGGCGGGCCAGCGAGGGGCCGGGCGGGACGATCGATGCGTCGGGCGCGCTGCCGGACGGCGCTCCCTTCGACGGCCCGGCGGGGCTCAGGACGGCGCTGCTCCGCGAGCCGTGGCGCACCGAGTTCGTCGGCACCGTGACCGAGAAACTCCTGACATACGCGCTCGGCAGGGGGCTAGACTATTACGACGCGCCTGCGGTGCGCCGGATCCTCCGCGACGCGGCGCCGGGCGGCTACCGCTGGTCGTCGCTCATCCTCGGCATCGTCGAGAGCCCGCCGTTTCGGATGCGGAGGTCGTTGGACACGCAGGACGTTGTTGTTCAGTAGCGGCTGACGAGGTTCGCGCCAAGAGGATGACGATGATGATCACCCGAAAATCACTACCGCGCAGGACGGTGCTACGGGGCCTTGGGGCCTCGCTGGCGTTGCCGCTGCTCGACGGTATGGTGCCGGCGTTTGCGGCCATCCGACACACGGCAGCGAAGCCGGCGCGGCGCTTTGGCGCGATCTATGTGCCGAACGGCGTCGAGATGCGCGTCTGGACGCCCGCAGCGGCGGGCAGCGCGTTGGAGCTGACGCCGGTCCTCGAGCCGCTTGCGCCCGTCAGACAGCAGGTCAACGTGCTGACCGGTCTCGCCGACAAGGTCGCCATCCCGCGCAAGGGCGAGGGGATCGGAGACCACGCGCGCGCAGCCTCGACTTGGCTGACCGGGGTGCACGTAAAGAAGACCGAGGGCCCCGACATCCGCGCGGGGGCACTTCGATGGACCAGATCGCCGCACAGGAGCTCGGCAAGGACACGCAGTTGTCGTCGCTGGAGCTCGCGATCGATTCGGTCGAGGTGCTGGGCGCCTGCGACCAGGGCTACAGCTGCGCCTACGCCAACACCATCGCATGGCGGACACCGACGACGCCACTCCCAATGGAGAACAACCCGCGTGCGGTGTTCGAGCGCTTGTTCGGCGCCACCGACAGCACGGACGTGCGTGCACGGTTGGCCCGGCTTCGCCAGGACCGCAGCATTCTCGATTTCGTGACCGACGAGGCGGACGGGCTGAAACGCTCGCTGGGTGTCGGCGACCAGGCCAAGCTGGCGCAGTATCTCGACGCGGTGAGAGACGTCGAGCGGCGGATCCAGAAGGCGGAGGAACAGAGCGACCGCGAGATCCCAGTCGTCGATCAGCCGGTCGGCATTCCCGGGACGTTCGAGGAGCATTGCCGGCTGATGTTCGACCTCCTCACGCTCGCGTATCAGACCGACCTGACGCGCGTGGCGACGTTCATGTTCGGCAAGGAGGTCAGCGGCCGGTCATTCCCCGAGATCGGAGTGCCGGGCGGGCATCACGGCTACTCCCATCACCAGAACGATCCCGACAACCTCGCGATGCTGGCGAAGATCAACACACACCACATCCGACAGTTCGCCTATTTCCTCGAGAAGCTGCAGGCGACGCCCGACGGCGACGGCTCACTGCTCGACCATTCGCTGTTCATCTACGGCTCTGGCATCAGCGACGGCAACCTCCACTTCCATCTCGACCTGCCGACGTTGCTGGCAGGCGGCGGCGCCGGCCACGTTGAGGGGGGCCGCCATCTCCGCTACGACCAAGACACGCCGCTGTCGAACCTGCACCTGGCGGTGCTGGACAAACTGGGCCTGCCGATCGAGACCTTCGGCGACAGTACGGGAACCCTGGGATACCTTTCAGACGTTTGACGGATCGTCAGGCCCGACGCCTGGCGAGCCGAGACCCCGACCAAACGCCCACATCGCGATGGACGGCACGCATACCGAGGTGTGTCACTGACTGCCATCTGCGACGCCGAAGGCGCCGGCCTTGGGGGCTTGCCTACATCGCGACGCCGAGGCGCCTGTCAAACCGTGTCAATTCCGCCGTCGCGTCAACCCGGGCCGGGTCAGACCGCATCTGACCACTGTCGGGCCATGCCTCTCGACGGTGTGATCGGGGTTCGAATCCCTGCCTCCCATCCGAATCTCACTTTTGGCCGAGATACGAGTGAGAAGCATGAGTAGTGCACAACAGCGCCCGGGTCTTGAGGCGGTATTGTCATCCTAGTCCCCGGCCCTCAGGCGGCTGCAACGTTGTCGTCCCCTAGAATTCGAACCACTCCGTTCGTCCCATCGACCTCGAGCAACTGGCCGTCTACGATCAGGTCGGTGACGCTGTCCAGACCTGATACGCACGGCAAGCCGTACTCGCGCGCGATGATGGCACCGTGCTGCAGCGGCCCACCGACCTCGAGTACCACACCCGCCGCGTTGATGAAGATCGGCGTCCACCCGGGATCGGATGCGCGGGTGACGAGGATCTCACCCTTCTCGAGCGGCTTTGCGTAGGGCTCGTCGAGGACCTTCGCCTTGCCGCGTACGACGCCCGGCGCGATGGGGTCGCCCACCAGCGCGTTCTCGTCTTCGGTCTGAGTGGCTGTCGCGCGGAAAATCTTACCGCGGCTGTCGATGAACCGCGGCCAGTTTCTGACCCGAGCGAACTTCTCCCGCGGTGCGAGGTTGTTCGCGGCCAGGTCCGCGAGATCGAGACTCGGGTCGCGTTGCCCGGCGGTGATCTGCGCCAGCGTGAGGTCGAAGATCTGATCGGGGCGAGCGAGCCTGCCTTGCGCGACGAATGTCTTCCCGAGCTCGAGCGCGCGCCGGCGCACGAGATCGACGACGACGATGAAGAAGTACTTCGGGGCCTCACGATAGCCGCCGTTCACTTGCTGCCTTGCGAGCCGCTCGAACTTCTCCGCCTTGCCCTTCTTCTGCGCGAGCGCTCGAAGCTTCTCGTACGCGGTGGCGCGCCGACCCTGCGCGGTCTTGATCGTGTCGGTCTCGATGTCGATGGCTTTGAGCTGCTCGAAGAAGGCCGGCAGGTGCTCGTAGACGCGCGGTGTGGCGACATCGATCTCCTTGATGCCACGGCATCCGAACCGGTCGAAGTATGCGTCGAGCTGCAACTTCAACTCGTGCGAATAGGCGCTCCCGTTCACCTTCTGCTCGAACTCGTCGCCGGTCGGCGTCGCCTGGATCTCGGGACACGAGGCCAGCTGATACATTGCGTGACCCATCTCCGAGGTCGGATTGCCCCGCAGATCCATTTCCAGGGCCACGACGAGATCGTCCACGTCGTCGTTCTTGAACATGCGGCCGATGCGCCAGCGCGAGAAAAGCGAGGGCAACAGGACTCCCGTGACGGTGCCGATCTGTTTCTGGAACTCGGCAAGGAATCGTTCGACGAGCTCGTCGATCGGCATGTCCTGCGAAACCAGTGCCTTGCAGACAGCGACATCGCTTGCAAACTGTTCTTCGTAGGCTTGCGTGGCCTGCCCGGGGCTTCTGAAACCGCGATACGCAACGGGCAGGACGCTGCCGACGGACTTGATCGCTCGCCATCCCAGACCCTTGAGTGGCGCCGGCGTCTCTTTCGGGAGGTACTCGCTTTTCAGGTCAATGGACTCGAAGATCTTGCGCGTCGGTGTGTCGTACGTTTTCACCAGACCCGAACCGACACGGGTGCCGAGGGCCCTGCACAGGTTGGACAGATGGAAGTATTGCCGGCCGTCGACATTCAGGACGGTGCCCTGGTCACCGCGATCGACCATCCCCTGGTCGCCTTTTATGGTTTCCAGCATCTGGCCCCAGATCTCGAGGCCCAGGACGGACAGCGACTCAGTGAAACCCTGCGTGAGCACGATGATGTCGAGATAGAGGTTCTTCTGCGCGCCCGGCGCGGTGACCATGCTGTCGGGCAGCGGCACGTAGGTCGTGATCGGCCGCGACTGCAAGAGATGGAGCGTGCCGCCCTCGATCGCCCACTCGATATCCATCGGTTTGCCGGAGTGCTCCTCCGCACGCGCGGCCAATTGCGCGATTTTGATCGCCTGCGCGTCGGTCAGGCACGGAGCGTCCGGGCGCTCGTTGGCGCGTTCGCGTGTCCCACCACCGTTCTCGAGGTGGAGCCCGTGCGATTTGGTCGCGATGTTCTTGTCGATCAGCTCAAGCGTGACTTTGTCGACCACGTACGTGTCGGGCGTCACCACGCCCGCGACGACGGTTTCGCCCAAACCAAAGTTCGCGTTGATCACGGCTTCGTCGAAGCAGTTGTTCTGCGGATTCAGTGAGAACGCGACGCCACTTACGTCCGAGGCGATCTGGCGTTGCACGACGACGGCGATGCGCGGATCGTCCGTCGCCATCCCGTGCTGCATCTTGTATTTGACGATCCGCTCATCGAAGACGGACGTGAACGAATGGAGGATGGCCGCCCGCAGGGTCTCGCGGGTGACACCGAGCGTCGTTTCGTAGCCACCGGCAAACGAGCTGCCCTCGAGATCTTCCTCGGGGGACGATGAGCGCACGGCGACGACGACGTCTTCGGGCCACCCCCGTATGGCCTCCTCCAGCGCCTGCATCTGGGGGGCGTCGAACGCGAGCGACGCGCACGCATCCTTGACGGCGTCGCAATGCCGCTTGATGTCGGCTTCTGACGTGGCGAGGAATCCGGCCCACGCGTCGCTCTTCGTGACGTTGTCGAGCCATGGCTGGAAGTACTCGACGTCGAGCACAAGTCCGTCCGGTACGTTGAAACCCGCGTGCGTCGCCTCGATGAGCGAGCGCGCCTTGCCGCCCACGTCCTGAATCGACGGGACCGTCTCGACCGTGAACCTGTGGATCATGTGGTGCCCCCCAAAAGAGAACGCCCACTCTATCGCATTGCGGCGTCCCCGAACCTCCGACTGACGCGGCCCGCGTCCCCGTCGACCTGCAGGTCGTCGCCGTCCCGAATGTTGCGCATGGCGTCGTGCACGTTGACGACGGCCGGCAGTCCGTATGCCCGCGCCACGACCGCGCCGTGCGACAGGTAGCCGCCGGTCTCCATCACCACGGCCGAAGCACGGAGGAACAGCGGGGTCCAGCCAGGGTCGGTCGACGGCGCCACCAGGACGTCGCCCCGGCGCATACGCCGACCGTCGTGCGGCGTCTCCAGCACGCACGCGTTGCCAGCAGCCGTGCCCGGCGCAGCCGCCACCCCGGTCCACGACGTGGCGATCGCCTTGGTCGCGGGGTCCGGTTCCTGTACCGGGCCGACCGCCCGGCCACCAGCGACCGAGGGGGCCGCGTCGGTGACGACGCCGGGCGGCGTGTATCGGCGTTGGTCGGCGAGACGGCGTTTACGGTCTTCGACCAGCGCCGCGGCCCCGCTGCCGTCCCACCACCCGTCCAGGAACGCCTCCATGTCCACGAACCCCAGATGGAACACGTCGTCGCTCGTGGCAAGGTGCCCGGTCCGCTGCAGGCGGCGGCCGATCTCCAGACAGATCTGCCGGATCATGGCGACGGCCGCGGCCGTGCCCGATTTCGCGTTCTCGCGCAACGCGGCGCCCCGTCGACTGCGCCCGAGGAGCGACCGGACGATCGGTCGGGCGTAGGCCGGCACGTCGGCTAACCCGGCTTCCGCGCGCTGGCGCACGTCGACGGCATGAGCGCGCTGGTCGCCTAGATCGGGATGCTCGACGTGAAACTGGATCTGCTCGAGCAAATACGACGGGTCCTCCGACCAGCGCGGACTCGCGAACTCCATCTCGAACACCGCCCGGTGACCGAAGTCGTCCAGATATCGCTCCATCGCGATCCGAAACGGGCAGGTGTCAGGGAGCGCGCGCCAGGCGAACGGGTCGGGGTCGTCCAGCGTTCGGATCGCGTCCGAGTCGTCACCCACCTCGTGGGCCAGCTCTCGGAGCCGATACCCCTGCTCGGCGCTGGCTACATCACCCTACGCGGCCAGGAGCCGGCCGACCAGGGTCTGGGCGCGATCGCCGGTCGCGCGCTCGAGGACGTCCTGCATCGCGTTCATCCAGGCGCCGTAGTAGGTCGCCGCGATCTGCAGCACCGGCTGGTAGTCGAGACCCATGTCCTGGACCCGCTGCGACTCGTCCTGCAGCGCGGCATCGCTCAGCGTCGACAGATCGGTCGCACGCGACTGCCGGGCGCGCTCGATCATCGCTGCGATGCGTGGCGCGGCTCTGCGATGAAAGTTCCACAGGTACCGGGCGAGCCGGAGGCGGCGCCACAGCCGGGCGCGCCCGCTGCGCCCGCGCGTGGGGTTGCCCGCCGGGACCGAAATCTCTGGCTGGAACCCGCCCATGGCCCGGTTGGTCTCCCCGGGGGGATGCCGACCGCGTCGAAGAGACTCCATTGCAGGCTGTCGAGGTCGAAGTAGGACGGCCCCCGAACCGACGCATCACCTCCATGCCGGCGGGCAGCGGGTACCCGGCGACCTGCAGCGAGGCATAGACGATCGCCTGGGCGCTGGCGTCGACGAACGACCAGGTCAGCACCGTCAGCGGTCGGGGAAACGAGTCGCGGACGTTCGCATTCGACCAGGTCGTCGTGCGAGTGGGGACGCCGGGAAAGGTCCACCGCGGTATCCGCGTCACCGGACGCGCCTGGAGAAGCCAGAAGTCGTTGCCGTCCCAGGCCCACTCGACGTCTTGCGGCACGTCGCCGTCTCCCAGCGCCCAATGCACGCGAAAGACCAGCCGCGCCAGGGTGTCGATGTGCTGGTCGTCGAGCACGGCGGGTGCTCCGATCGCGTCGGTCCGCTCGACGTGCCGCGTCCGGCCGCCGTGCCTGACCGCGTACTGCTGTGGGTTGACACCGCCGCCGACCACAGCCTCACCGGCGCCCGCCGCGAGGTTGATGGTGACGACGCCCCGCTCCCCCGTCACCGGATCGCAAGAGAACGCGACGCCCGCGGCGATCGATCCCTCTGTGGGGTCGCCGATCAGATCGCAGATGACCACCGCGCACGGGGTCGCATCGTCGGCTACGCCGAAGTGTCTCCGGTAGGCGACCGCCTGCGGAGTCCAGAGCGAGGCGAAGCAATGCAGGACCGCAGCGCACACCGCGTCGGCACCGACGACCCCGAGGACGCTGTCATGGATCCCGGCAAAGGCGGTGCCGGCGCCGTCCTCGGCGACGGCGCTCGACCGCACAGCGACCGGACGATCGTCGAGGCCGGCCCCTCGCAGGAACGCGCCGATCGCCAACCGGGTCTCGTCCGGAAGCGCCTCGGACGCGATCGCCTCGCGCAGGCGACCGAGGCGTTCGCGGACAGCATCCTCGTCGACCGCGTCGGCCTCGACGGCGGCCAGAGCGGCGACCTGCTCGGCCAGCGAGGGCCGGGCCACGAGCGCCTCGTAGGCCGCGGCGGTCAGGACACCCCCCGCCGGCACCCGGAAGCCGTACCGGGCCAGGCGGCCCAGGTTCCAGCCCTTTCCGCCCACGTGCGGCGGGCCAGCCTGGACACTCTGCGCCCAGTTCAGCACCGGCCCCACCGGCAACTCGTGGACACGCGTCTCGTCACCTGCCATGAATCTGCCGTGGCGCGCTGGCGTGCGGCGCCTAGGTATCGTATCGGCTGCCGGTCGAAGGAGCATGGAGCCAGTATCGGGCTGCCCTCGCTTCGGTGCGACCAATCCGGCCACAATGGCACCAGCATGAACTACACAAAAATCGCGCTAGGTGCCGTTGCGTTCTTTATCTCAAGCTTTGTCATTCAAGGGATGGTGGGGTTCGTCATTGCGGGAGAGTATTTCGCGTCGATCGCAACGATGCGGGACGCCCCGCTCATCTACCTGGGCATGCCCGCGACGCTCGTCACTGGCATTGCTTTCGCAATCCTGTATCCCATGACCAACGTTCAGGGGACGCCCGTCATGGGGGGGCTCAAGTTCGGTCTACTGACCGCCGTGCTTGTCGTTCCATTCGTAGCCCTGGATATTCCAAGCAGATTCACCGTGCCTTCGGTGGGGACGTGGGCTCTGATCCAAGGTGCGTTGGGGACGCTGCACTTTGCGGTTGCAGGAATACTCGTCGGCCTCGTCCATCGCAAAGACCGACACTAGAATCCGACACGGAGTCCAACGGCGAGGTGCGTCCCACACAACTCGAACGACGGCCGACGTCCCGCGGCTGTACGCAAGACAAACGCCAGGCCGATGTGGTCGGGGCGGCGAGTTCGAGGGCTTGGCTCGTGGCCGGGGGGGGGTCCAAAATCGCCTCTCACTAGCCTGTCTCGGCCTGTCGTCTTCTCCACGCTGCCAGTGCGGCCTTGAGGAGCGGACGAATGCCGGGCCGCTTCAGGTCGGCGGGGCTCCGCAGGGCCACATGGCGATGGACCTTTCCGCTGCCCTCGAGCAATCCCCTGGGGTCATCTAGCTCGGCGCCGCGAACGATACCGAGCTTCACACCGGCCCGACTGGGAATCAGCGTGCATACCAGGCCGGCGTATCCCGGACCGTAGCCGTATCCGATGATCCTCGCGGTCTCGTCCAGCGTCTCGGCGGCCCGAGGGAGCACCTGTTTCAGCAGCCGGCGGGCCGCGCGGGCCACTTCCCGCACCCGGGGCGGGTACGCGGCCAAGAAGGCATCGACGTCCGTTCGGTGTGGCATACCGGCCTCATCCCGCACGGGCGAGAGGTCCGTGACAGCGCCTCCTACACTTCCTGCGCAACGTTGATGATCACCTTCCCCTTGTGTTTTGCCTTGCCGAACAACGTCAGAGCCTCTGGAACCTCATCCAAGGCGTATGGGCCGTCCGTGAGCGGCGTAAGCTTACCCGCTTCGAACAGCCCGTTCGCGTATTCCAAGTCCTTGTTCGGTTTCAGGTCGACGATGCGCATCGCCTTGCCGCGGATCCTGGAGATCAACGGGCCCAAGACGAACACCTGAAGGACTCGCGGTAGGGCACCTCCGACCGTGACGTAAGCTCCGCCGGGGCTCAGCGCGCGCGCGTAGGCGAACGGTGATCGAGTCGTCTTTGTATCCAGAATCAGGTCGTAGCGTTTGCCGCTTCGGGTGAAGTCCTCCCGGGTGTAGTCGACGACGTGATCGAACCCGACGGAGCGCATTGAGTCCAACTTCTCCGTGCTATCGACGCCCGTGACTTCGACTCCGAATCGCTTGGCGATCTGGACTCCGAGGGTTCCCACGCCGCCCCCCGCGCCGTTGATCAACACCTTCTGCCCGTCTCGAATCTGCCCAGCGTCGATAAGGCCTTGCACGGCCAGCATCGCGGCATGGGGAATGGCTGCGGCCTGCGCGAAGCTCATGCCGGCCGGCTTGTGGGCCAGGTGACGTTCGCGCGCGCAGACGTACTCCGCAAAGGCGCCAAAGCCGCACTGGGAGAGATCGCCGTACACCTCATCCCCGACCCGGAACGCCGTGACGCTCGCGCCGACGGCTGCCACCCGACCCGCCACGTCTACCCCGAGCACTCCGAACTTTGGTTTCAGCAACCCGAAGATCAGCCGATACGCACGTGGCTTGCCGGTGACCATGACCCAGTCGTAGTCGTTGATCGCGGCCGTCTGCACCTTGACCAGGATCTCATCGTCTTTGGGTGTGGGTGTTGGCACCTCCTTCAAGCCGAGGACGTCAGGGGATCCGTATCGTGAACAGACGATGGCCTTCATCGTCGTGGAGGCCGGCGTCGTCATGGTCCCTGATTGGTTCGGTCAACCATCCATGACTGTCAACGAAGGCCGACGAGCCCTTTGACCGAGTCGATGAGTTTCGGCGAGTCGTACCCGACGCCCTCTTTGAAGACGAGCGTGACGTTGCGAATCTCGGATTCACGCCGCACCGGGTCGCCGTTGATGACAACCAGGTCGGCGAGCTTCCCCGGCTCGATTGACCCGAACCGCTCCTCTTCGCCCAGTACCCGGGCGCCGTTGAGCGTCATGATCTGAATCACCTGCTCAGGCGTGAAGCCCGCCTCGAGGAGGAGCTCGTAGTTCCGCTGGTCGCCGTAGCCCGGCAAGGCGCCGCCGATGCCGGTCGGATCGACACCGGCTGCGAGCAGCCCGCCGGCGTCAAAGAACGCCTTCTCGAACGCCTGCGCCTTCGGAAAGAGGGTCGACATCGGCGACTCGTCGAGGCTGGCGATGTCACGGCGGGTCTCCAGGTACTCCTCTCGCGCCGCCGGTGCCAGCATCTCCAGCACGCGATCTTCGAGCGGCGGTCGGTTCGGCACGCTCAGCTCGTACACCGCCAGGGTCGACGTCATCGCCACGTTCGCATCGACCATCTCGCGGATCGTCATCCGTACCTCCGCGCCGTCGAGATCGACGTCGAGCAGGCTCTGCCGGACCGCGGGCGGGCAGACCCCTGGCTCCTTGTCCCGGACATAGTCGCTGTTTGTAAAGAAGCCGTGCTCAATGTTGTCGATGCCCAGCCCCACCGCCTCCGTGAAGGAGACCGAGCACAGGTGGCCGGTCACTTTGACGCCGCGCCGGTGGGCCTCGTCGATGGCGGCCGCGAGCTCGTCCTGCCCGATGCGCGTATATGCCTTGAACCAGTCAACCCCTTCGTCGGCCCAGTAAGCCACCACCCGCCGCGCGTCCTCCGGAGAGGAGACGGATTTCATCTGGGACATCGCCCCGGCGCCTGTGATGTACGGCCCCGTGATGTACATCCGCGGCCCCACCACTTCGCCGGCGGCGATCGAGCTCTTCAAGTTGAGCTCGCTATATGGCGAGAACGCCCCGGTGGTCCGGATGGTGGTGACGCCACTTGCCAGGTAGAGCGGCGGCGCGCTCTCGTTGAGCTGTACCCGACGGCCGCGGGTCATGTAGAACGTGTGGTCGTGCAGCCCGACGATGCCGGGGATGACGGTGTGACCCATCAGCTCGAGCACTTCGGCTCCGTCGGGGATCGCGACAGTTGCGCGAGGACCGACCGCTGCGATGCGTCCGTCGCGGACCACGATGGTCTGGTCGCTGGCCGCCGGCGCGCCGGTGCCGTTGACGATCTGGACGTGGGTCAGCGCGACGGTCGGAGCATCCACCTGGATGAACTCGCGGACGTTCGCTGAGAGGGACGAGGCCGGCTGCGCGGCCAGACCGGCCGACAGGATGATGACGGAGACAAGCAGCAGCGCGGTACGCATGAACACTCCTCTAGCAGCTAGCGCCAGGGCGGAGCCCATCCTCACGGGCTGACGTCGAACACCAGCTTCATACCCGATTCGAGATGCTCCGCGATATGGCAATGTAGCATCCAACGTCCCGGATTCGACACCTCGAGTAACAGGTCAGCGGTCGACCCTACCGGCAGGAGCATCGTGTCCTTCCACACGAGGTTGTCGTTTGGCGTGCCGTCCTGTGTCAGCACCAGAAACCGCTGGCCGTGTATGTGGATCGGGTGCTGCATCGCGTGGACGGCCGTTCGGTCATTGCGCAGGCGGATCTTCACCCGGTCTCCGATGCGGAACGACCAGTCGATCGCCAGGTTCTCCTCCCCGGTGTCCTCGTCGCGAAGGATCCACTCGACCTGGTCGGTCGTGGTCACCCAGTTCATCCGCGGCATCGTGCCGCTCCACTCGACCGGATTGAAGAAGCTGGCGTCGAGGTTGAGAAGCGTCTCGAGCGGATAGGGGAGCCGGTCCACCCCGAGCGTGAGCAGCAACCGGCGGTCGACCGGGCGGCCGAAGTCGACACGATACCGGTCAATGTCCGCTACGACATCGCCATGCGTGCGCAGGGCGTCGAACGTGGCAGCATGATCTGGCTGCGCCGGGGTCCCACGTACCAAGATCCGCCCGAGCGCCGACGTCTCGGGAAAGAAATTGCCATACACGTGATCGATGCTCTGCACGCGGTTGACGAGCGCCACATCCCCCGCGTCCGGGAACCGTACCTCGACGACGTAGCGCTCCGCCGGGGCGATGACGACGCTCTCGACCCACGTCTCGCGTTCGAACTTGCCGACATCCGACGCGACGAGCTTGATCGGCGCGTCAGCGAACGAGAGATTGAACGTCCGCGTATTCGAGACGTTGGTCAAAAGGAACCTGACCACCGCGCCGCGGTCGACGGCGAGGCGGTACTCGGGTTCACCGTTGATGAGCAGCAGGTTGCCAAAGCGTCCCATCAGTGCGTGCGTGGCCCGTTCGCGCCCGAACGGTAGCGGCGCCGCGCCGTCGGCGCCCATCAACAGGTCGTCGAGCATCAGCGTTTCTTCGCGGTTGGCCGGACCGAAATAGTTGGGGTCGCGTGCGTCGACTCGCAGATTGCCGTAGAGGCCGAGTTCCTGCTGAATGTCCTCGCGGTGATGCGGGTGGTACCAGTAGATCCCGGCATCGGGGAAGTGGATGCGGTACTGGAAGCCATCACCCGGTTCCACTGGCTCCTGCGTCACACCCGGGACGCCGTCGTACCGATTGTCCAGACGGATGCCGTGCCAGTGGACGGCAGTCGGCAGGTCAAGTCTGTTGGTGAAGTTCACGGTGATCGTCGCGTCCTGCGGCACCCGGATCAACGGGCCGGGGTACTGGCCGTTGAAGCCAAACATCGTGAACGTCCGGCCGTTGACGGTGCGGGTCACGAGCGCCGCCTCGAGATCGAGCGTGCCGCCGTCGGGGAGCGTGACGACCTCACGTGGTCGCGCCGGGGGGGCGGGCTCGCCACGTGGCGTTTCCGGTGTGTACGGCGTGACCGCTGGCCGCAGGTCACCAACGCCCGGCATCATCTCGACGAGCGGATGTGGCAGCGGGACAGGCCAGTCCGATGCTCGTGCGCCACGGTTGCCGACGATACCGGTGAGCTGCAGCAGATCCTCCGGCTCCATGCGCATGCTGGCAGAGATGCCGCGGAGCACGAGGCGCCCCTGATAGGTGTCGACGTCGACCGACGCTTCGGCCGTGACGAGGATCAGGAACTTGTCGAATGCCACCCGCCCCAGATCGACGCGGCCGTTGCTCACCCGTCCCAGGTTGACCATTGGCCGCAGGAGCGGTGTGGTGGCCCAGGCCACGTAGGTCGTGTACGGCCCGAGTGACGACGGGTCTGGCAGGCCGCGGATAGCCAGCGCAACGTCGAACTCGTGGTGCCCGTCGGACGAGACGCGTGTGCCGAACGGTGAGGGCACGCGCCCGAGCTCGACGCGGCCGGCGGCGTTTCGGAGCTCGGGTGTGGGGAAGAGCTCGATGCAATAGAGGTCGGCGTCCGGACCCGACTCGCGGATCGCGTCTACGCACTCGCCGGTCACGCCCGACTGGCGAGCGTGCATGCTCGCCGGCGCGACGATGGCAGCAGCCACGACCGCTCCGGTGAGGAAACGGCCAAGCGCGATCATGCGCGTCAGCTTATCTGCTCGCGAAGTTCGGTGACGACTGCTCGAGGCGTTGTCGGCCTAGCAGCCCGGCGCGCGCTGCAGCCGAGCCGGCAGTAGCTCGCTGGGTGCAGTGCGGGGGGGATCATGCCCATCTCTGCTACGCTCGACCTCGCCGTGACAGTGCCGGCGGACCCTAGCGAAGGCTCTTCAGGTAGTTCACGAGACTCCACATCTCAGGCTCGTCGAGCCGACCGCCGAAGCCGTCCATGGTGAAATCGGGCCCAATCCCGTCGCGGATCGCGACGAAGATCTCTCCGCCGCTGGAACCGTGCTGCCAGGTGGCATCCGCGAGGTTCGATGGACGCGTCCCGTAGGCCGCGGTCGCGGCGGCCAGACCGCCGTCACCCCGGCCGGTCGGCCCGTGACAGGTGGCGCACATCCTCCGGTAGGTCACCGCGCCCGCTGCGACGGATTCGGGGCCCGGAGCCACCGGGTTCGTCAAGGCTCGAGCCACCGGGTGGGCGTGCGGCTCGGTCGGGTGCGCGGTGTCGCTGTTGCTGTCGTCCAAGGCGCTGAGCAGATCCGCCGTACTCTCGCGCACAAACCGGTCGCCCGCAATGCCGTCCGAGAAGACAGCCAGCGCCTGGGGCGTCTGGCCGCGACTGTTCGCCGCGTGGAGGTCGGCGCCTCGACGCACCAGCATCTCGATCACCATGTTCATGCCGTGCGACGCCGCGGCGTGCAGCGCCGTGTCGCCGACGTCGTTGGCCGTGTCGACGATGGCCCCCAGCTCGATCGCCACCGTCACGGCCTCGAGCGCCCGCCGCTCCTCCGCCGCAGGAATCGTCGAACCTAGCTCGGCCGAGGCGACGGGGTTGTATGAGGAGAAGTCTCGGCGGTCCTTGATGAAGGCGCTTCCGCCACCCCGGCTGTAGCCGAGTCCGGCCGCTGCCATCAGCGGCGTGGTGCCATCGCGGCTCGGCAACCGTGGATCCGCCCCGGCGTCGGCCAGGACACGCATCATCTCCACTTCGAGAAACTTGGCGGCCAGCCAGAACGGTGTCGCCCCGACCCACCGATCCATGAAGGCGAAGTCGTGGCTCCAGCGCCTGACCGGCGTGCCCTTCGTGAGGCGCGCGTCGGGATCGGCGCCGCGTGCGAGGAGGGCGCGCACGAGGGCCACGCCAACACCGGGATCCTCATTTGCGACCGCGCGGTCGCGCAGCGTGCCTCGGAGCACTGCCGCATGGAGCGCGGTATAGCCGAGGGGGGCGGCGTTCGGGTCGGCTCCGGCGTCGAGCAGGAACGCGGCCAGCAACCCATGGCCGCTATGCGCGGCGATCACCAAGGCGGTGTTTCCGTCGGCGGTGGTGTCGCGCACATCGGCGCCCGCGGCGACCAGGAGACGCGCGGACTCCAGGTCACCGGACCGTGCCGCGAACAGCAGCGGTGTGCTCCCACCCAGCTCCACTTCCTGGAGGGCGATGCCCCGTGACGCCGAACCGGCCGAGCGGCTCCCGCCCATGTTGAAGACCCCGCGTCTCGTGGCGGAGCGCGCGTCGACGTCCGCGCCGTTCCGGATGAGCGCCTGCGTGATCTGCGGGTGCGTGTTCGCGACGGCCCACATGAGGGCCGATTGGGTACGGGTCGCTTCGGTCGCGTTCGCGTTCGCGCCGTGCGCGAGCAACGCGTTCACCGCATCAAGATTGCCCGCCCGGGCCGCAACCATCAACGCCGTCTCCCCACCAGAAAGGGCCGCGTCCGGATCGGCGCCCGCCACCAGCAACTGCTCGACGAGGTCGGCATTGCCACGGTCGGACGCCATCAGGAGGGGCGTGACCCCGAGGTCGTTCGCCTTGTTCACGTCGGCGCCTGCGCGAATCAGGAGTGCCGCGATGTCGCGGTCCTCCCGATGGACCGCCCAATGGAGCGCCGTCGCGCCGTCGGGCTGCGCCGCGCTCACGTCGACGCGCCCGGACACCAGAGATCGAACGGCAGCCGCGTCCTGCTGCCGCACGGCCTCGATCAGCGGCAGCACTCCGCTCGGCTCCTGCGTGGTTGCAACGGCAGTCGCCGCGAGAGCGGCAACCAGCACCGCAACGGCGAGCCTTGAGCCCTGAGCCCTGAGCACTAAAGATCCAAGCGGCCCGTACTGTCGTGGACGGCGTCGATGCGCATGCCGAGCTTCTCCAGCACGGTCACATGCAGGTTGGCCAACGGCGTGCCGCCCTCAACGGATCGGGTGGCGCCGGGATCGGCTGCATATCGAATGTGTCGCCCGCCGCGAAGCGCCCCAGCGCCTCCCCCCGCCAGGACTATTGGCAGATTCCACGGCTGGTGATCGCCCTCGGCCATGCCCGCTCCGTAGTAGAGGATCACGTGGTCGAGCAGCGAGCCGTCGCCGTCGGGCGTTGCCGCGAGGCGATCGAGGTAGTACGCGAACTGCGTCGCGTGATGGACGTTGATCCGCGCGAGCTGCTCCTGGCTCGCGGCGCTGTGCTCGTGCGACAAGGGGTGGTGCCCGCCGGGAGCGCCGATCTCGGGATACGTGCGGCTGCTGAACTCACGACCCACCATGAAGGTGATGACACGGGTCAGATCGCTCTGGTAGGCGAGGAGCTGCAAATCGAACATCAACCGTGCATGCTCGGCGAACGTCGCCGGCACACCCGCGGGCTGGTCGAAGGCGGGAAGCTCGCGGTCCACCTGCTCCTCGGCCCGCTGGATCCGCCGCTCGATATCGCGCACCGCCTCCAGATACTCGCGCAGCTTGCTCGCGTCGCTCGGGCCAAGCGCGCGCGTGAGGTCCGCGACTTTGCCCGTCACCGAGTCGAGGAGGCTCCGGTCATGCTCAATCCGCGCCTGTCGCGCGCCCGCGTCGGTACTGCCGCCGTCTCCGAACATCCGCTCGAAGACGACGCGCGGGTTGTGCTCCATCGGAAGCGGCGTCCTCGGACCCCGCCACGTGATGGTGTGACTGTAGGTGCAGCTATAGCCGCCGTCGCACGTGCCGGCGCCCTTGTCGCCCGACTCCAGCGACAGCTCCAGCGACCCGAGCTGCGTCTCCCGACCCAGTTCCTTTGCGATGAGTTGATCGAGGGAGACGCCGGCCAGGAAGTCGTCGCCCTCTTGCCCGAACGGTCGTGGGATCGCCCCGGTGAGAAACTTCGTCGCGCAGCGGCCATGAACGGCGCCACTCTGGGCGGCCAGACCGTTGACGTTCTGAGTCAGCCCGGTCAACACGATCAGGCGGTCGCGGAACGGCGCCAGCGGCGCGAGGATCGGCGAGAGCTCGAAACCGGCGCCATCGGTCGCCGGCGTCCACTGATCGATCACGACGCCGTTCGGCACATAGACGACACCGAAGCGCTTGATCGGGCGGGCCGCGGTTTGGGCCAGGGCAGTCAGCGCCGGCACCATCCCGTCAAGAAGCGGCAGCGCCACCGTCGCCCCGATGCCGCGTAGCACCGTGCGCCGCGGCAGCGCCCGCTTCGTGATGATCATGACTCCGACCTCCGCATCCGAAACGGCGTGCTGTCGACGATGCCCAGGATCAGCGCCGACCAGCGGTAGTTCTGCGCTTCGGCATCTCGCACGATCGCGCGGATGACCGGCCGGTCGTAGTGCTCGAGTCCCCGGCCGAGGGCGTAGATGAGGAGCTTCTCCGTCACGGTTTCCACGAACTGCGGCGAGCGACCGAGAAGCACCTCGCGCAGCTCCGACGGACCGTTGAACGTCGTCACGCCGTCGGCGAGGACCGCCGCGGCATCGATCGGCAGGCCGGCGTCGGTGGTGCGCCACGCCCCGATCGCGTCGAAGTTTTCGAGCGCGAAGCCGAGCGGATCCATCGGCGCGTGGCACACCGCGCACGCCGAGCTCCGCCGGTGCATGGCGAGACGCTCGCGGACCGTGCGCGGGTCATCCGCGTCGCCGGCGTCTGGCAGCGCCGGCACGTCCGCCGGGGGCGGCGACGGGGGTGTGCCGAGGACGTTCTCGAGCAACCACTTCGCCCGGAGCACCGGCGACGTCCGGTTGCCGTAGGACGTCACCGCCAGAATGCTGCCGTGGCCGAGCAGGCCGTGACGGCGATCATCATCCAGTGTCACCCGCCGGAACCGGCTGCCGCGCACGTTCGGCACGCCGTAGTGCCGGGCGAGCCGTTCGTTGAGATACGTGTAATCGGCCCCCAACAGCTCGACGACGCCCCGATCCTCACGGAGCTGGCTCTCGACGAACAGCTCGGTCTCGCGTCTCAACGCCTCGCGGAGGTTCTCGTCGAACCCGGGAAACAGGTTCGGATCGGGAGCGATGCCGTCGACGCTGCGAAGCGACAGCCATTGGCCAGCGAAGTTGTCGACGAGTGCCGTGGCGCGCACGTCGTCCAGCATGCGCCGGACCTGCTGCTCGAGGACGTCGGGATCGGACAGATGCCCGCGGGTCGCAACGTCAAGCAGCTCGTCATCGGGAATGCTGCTCCAGAGGAAGAACGACAATCGGGACGCGAGCTCGAGATCGCTGAGCTGGTACGGGGCGCCGGACGCCACATCGGCCGGATCGCGCTCGATGCGGAACAGAAACTCCCGGTCGATGAGGATGCGCTCGAGCGCCGCCTGGATGCCCTCGTCGAAGCCACCCCGCGCGCGCCCGGACTCGTAGAACGGAAGCAGTGGCTCGACATCAGCGTCGGTGGCCGGGCGGCGATACGCGCGCCGCGCCAAGGTCGAAAGAATCGTCCTCGCGCACTGCGCCTCGGCACTACCGGCGCCGCCCTCCGGCCGGCAGACAAAGATCCGTTGGCGGCTCGCGGTCTCACCCGGCCCCGTCACCGCGTAGGGACCATCGACGGCCACGCTCTCGATACCAGGCCCTTCCGGGCGCGACGACGTGTCCGTGGTCTCCGTGACGGTCGCGCCGTATTCCCTGAGCGGCGGTTGCAGCACGCCTTCGTGTTCCCACGCCTTGCCCACGAACGACACGCGGCAAGATCGGCATCGGCGCCCGTGCGGTAGTCGTCCCATTCCTGGCTCGGGTATGCCGCGTCGCCGGCCGCCACGAAGGTCCCCGAGAAACTGACCGGCGCTGGCGTGCCCCCACCTCCACCGCCCACGCTGAAACGGGCGATGCGCTGGCCATCCAGCCGCAGGTCGAGGTCGTGCACTTCGTCGAGGTTGACGATGTACTCGTAGACGCTCCGCTTCAATCGGATCCTGATGACGTACTCGCCGTCGAGCGGAAACCGGTGGCGAACCGCGATGCCGGCGCGCGACCCGAACGGCAGGTCCTCGCTCATCCGGTCGTTCTGCGCCATGTTGATCGGCACGACGTAGGTCTTCGATGTGAATCCTGGGCCGATCGTCGGATCACCGACCGCGAGCCGGCTGATCCGCCGCGCCGCCGACATATAGCGTTCGAGCAGGACGGGCGAGAGCGCGAGCGTGCCGGCCAGGTTGTCGAACCCGTGACCGGAGTCATCCGCGGGCAGTAGCGAGGCGACGTCGACATCCAGCGCGAGCAGGTCGCGAATGGCGTTCGCGTACTCGGCGCGGTTCAGGCGATGGGTGGGGACGCGACCAGGCTCCGGCCGCGTCGCGGCCACACGGTCGAGCCCCGTTTCCAGCCACGATCGGAACTCGTCGTAGGTATGCTGATCGGGGCGCGGCCGGCCCGCCGGCGGCATCATCCCGCCACGCAACTTCTGGACGACCTGCTCCCAGAGCGCGGGGGCCGCGCCGACATCGGTGACGTCCACCCCGTCGAGCGCGAGACCGCCGGTTTTCAACCGCGTGTTGTGGCAGGTGACACAGTAGCGATCGAGCAGGGCGCGCTGCGGGGTCGCCGCTCCAGTCGCGGGACGCGCTGGACGCGTTTGCGGGTTGCCAGCGGTCTCCGGGTGCCGGGCGGCACCTGCACGAGGCGCCCACGCGCACGCCGCGAGGACCGCCAGGCACACCGTCAACGCCCGCGCCCGCATGCCACATCTTACATCCGCATCGACGGCGCCCCGCCCGATCGGCCATGGGCCGGTTGAACCCGGGGGGACGCCATGGTACGGTCGGTCGAACCGCGTCTACCCCTGAGCGGAGGGACTGATGGAAACACGACCGACCTCCCCGCGCCGTCGCACGTCCCCGATCGCCGTGCTCCTCTCACTTGCCGCGCTGAGCGTGGCGTCGCTCGGCAGGCCCGCGCCGGCCGCGGCGCAGGACAACCAGGCGCCCGGCGTCATCGCCGGCCGCGTCACAGCCGACCAGGGGGAGATCAGGGCCTTCCGCGTGAAGGCGCGGGATTCGGTGCATCGCATCTCGTACACCGTGTACACCGTCGGCGGCCGCTATCAGATCTTCAACCTGCCGCCGAGCACGTATACCGTGCAGGTGCTCGAAGACGGGTTCAGCTCACCGGTCGCGACCGTCCCCGTGACGCCGGGAGGAACCACCACGGCGAATCTCGAGGTGACCGCCACCACGCCCGCCACGGCACAGGGCGCCGGCGCGCGCGGCGCGACGGCGCAGCGGAACTACGGCGGGCGGGCGTCGGACGATCGCGTGGCGGAGTTGGTCGATTTCGACACTCTCTATCCACCGAGCCCCGCCCGCGACGTCATGCTTCGCTCCTGCTTCGGCTGCCACGGCCCCGCCGGGTTCCACCGCCGCGGTCGCAAGAACGAAGCGGGGTGGCGACACGCGGTCGACCGCATGTTCGATCCGAACGGCCGTGTCGCCAACATGGCGGCGGGCGTTCCGCAGGTAACCTACGACCTAGTGTCGATGGAGGAGAAGGAGAGCATCATCCAGTATCTGGCGGAGAACTTCGGGCCGGGCTCCGTACCGCGCGACCTCGAGCTCGATCCGCTGGTGCGGGACGAAGCGGCGCTGTCGCAGGCGGTGTACATCCAGTATGAGCTGAACCGCGCACCGCCGCCGCGGCCACTTTCGAACGGGGTGACGCCGAGCGGGAGCATTCACAGCGTCTGGGCCAGCACGGCGGACCCAGGGGTCATCTGGGTCTCGGGCAACGGGTCGAACGCCATCCTGAAAGTGGACACGCACGACCCCGACTTCGCCACGAGGACGACCGAGTATTGGATCGACAACCCCGACAACATCAACGTCACCCCCCACGGCATCCTGGAATACCGCGGCAAGGTGTACTGGGTAGAGTTGAGCGGCGACCATTTCGGCGAGCTCGACCCGGTCACCGACGTGATGACCCGCTACCCGATGCCCACCACGGGCGCCGGCCCGCACAGTCTCTGGGTCGATTCGCGCGGAAACTTCTGGTACACCTACTTCGCCTCGTCGGGAAAGATCGCGCGGTTCGAGCTGGCGACGAAAGACTTCACCGAGTGGGAGCCGCTTGCCGGGTTCAGCGGTTACGGCATCGTCGTCGACCGACAGGATCGGGTCTGGGCGGTCGGGCTGCATACCCCGGCGATCTTCATGTACAACCAGGAGACGGCCGAGTGGACGTCGTATCCGATGTCGAACCCCGCGCGTCGGCCGACGATCGATTCGAAGGGCAAGGTGTGGGCCGCGCACTACTTTGGCAACGCCATCTCCCGCGTCGACCCGGTGACCGGGGAGGTCACGGAGTTCGAGTTGCCGCTGAAGGATGGCAACCCCTACGACCTGTGGCCGGACGATGACGACAACCTGTGGGTCGAGAACGGGATCTACAACTCGCTGGTGAAGTTCGACCAGCAGACCCAGGAGTTCACCTACTTCCCGTTCCCAGAATACCGAGCCCATACACCGAAGCTCGATCGGGACGCGGACGGGACGCTCTGGTTCACCCTCCGGACCGACGCGGGACCCGGTATCGCGGCGCTCAAACCGCGCGGCAACGTGCCCGCGGCGAGCGCGGCCGCGCAGTAGCGCAGGCCTTTGCCTGCAGGGTTGAAAGCCACGAAGCCTCGTAGTAGGGCAGGCCTTTAGGCCTGCCGTCGCGGCTGAAGCCGCGCGCTACTGACAGCATGTCCAGCTTCCTGACCCGAACACTGCGACCGGCGTTCGCGGTCACCGCGGCGCTCGCATGGGTGACCGCGGGTGTGCTCGCCCAGGCGCAATCCCCACCGTCGACCGCCGCCGGCGAGTGGCCAGCGTACGGCGGCGACATCGCCCATACACGCTACTCCCCGCTGGATCAGATCGACGCGTCCAACTTCGCCGATCTCGAAGTGGCGTGGCGTTTCAAGACCGACAACCTCGGCCCGCGCCCCGAGTTCAAGCTGGAGGGAACGCCGCTCATGGTCGGCGGCGTGCTGTTCGCGACCGGCGGCACCCGCCGGTCGGTCGTCGCCCTCGACGCCGGCACCGGGGAGCTTCGCTGGGTCCATGGGGAGGATGAGGGGGAGCGCGCCGCCGGCGCCCCGCGTCTCCTCTCGGGCCGCGGTCTGTCGTATTGGACCGACGGAACGGACGCGCGCGTCCTTTATGTCACCCTGGGATTCCGGCTCGTCGCGCTCGATGCCGCAACAGGGCTGAGGGTGCCCGGCTTCGGGACGGACGGCCGCATCGATTTGAAGGCGGCGGCGGTATACGGCGAGGGCCGGCGCATCGACCCGGTGAGCGGTGAGATCGGCCTGCACGCCACACCGACGGTGGCCCGCGATGTGGTCATCGTCGGCGGCGCGTTCGCCGATGCGCCGGCTCCACCGACCCACAACAACACCAAGGGACTGGTCCAGGCGTTCGACGTCCGTACCGGCGAGCGACTGTGGACGTTCCGGACGGTTCCGGGGCCGGGTGAGGTCGGCCACGAGACGTGGGTCAACGATTCCTGGGGTGTCAACGGGAACAACGGCGTCTGGACGCAGATCTCCGTCGACGCCGATCTCGGCATCGTCTACCTGCCGGTCGAGACACCCACGGGCGACTACTACGGCGGTCATCGACCAGGTGACAACCTCTTCGGCGAGAGCCTGGTCGCCGTCGACCTGCGGACCGGCGAGCGCCTGTGGCACTTCCAGTTCGTGCACCACCCGCTCTGGGGTTTCGACATGGCGTGCCCGCCGATCCTCGCGGACATCACCGTCGACGGCCGCGAGATCAAAGCGGTTGCGGTGCCGAGCAAGCAGGCCTTCCTCTACGTCTTCGACCGGGTCACGGGCGAGCCGGTCTGGCCGATCGAAGAGCGGCCGGTGCCGCAGGGTGACGTCCCGGGTGAGTGGTACGCGCCGACGCAGCCGTTCCCGACGAAGCCTCCGCCCTATGACAAGCAGGGCTCGTCGTTCGACGACCTGATCGACTTCACGCCAGAGCTGCGGGCGGAGGCCGAGGCGGTCGTGTCGCGCTACAAGCTGGGCCCGATCTTCACCCCACCGGTCGTTAGTCGCGAGGAAGGACCGATCGCCACGCTCGGACTCGGGGCCGGGAGCGGCGGCACGAACTGGCCCGGCGGGGCATACGACCCGGAAACCCACGTCGTCTACGTGCCGTCGCGCACCGCCTTCTATTCGTGGGAGCTGATCCCTCCGCCCAGCGGCGACGTCTCGGACATGCGCTACGTCAAGGGCACGCCGATGCACGGGGTCGGCCATGGCGGCCTGCGCGATCTGAACGTGCGGGGACTGCCGTTGTCGAAGCCGCCGTATGGCCGGCTCTCGGCGATCGACCTCGACCGGGGGGAACTCATCTGGCAGACACCACACGGCGAGACACCGGACCGCGTGCGTCTTCACCCGGCGCTGGCCGATCTCGAGATCCCGCGCACGGGCGAGCTCTGCGCCGGACTCGTCGGACCGCTGGTGACCAAGACACTGGTCGTTATCGGCGAGTGCAGCTACCACGCGACGGAAGACGGGCGGGGCGCCATGCTCCGCGCGTACGACAAGGCGACCGGTGTCGATGTCGGCGCGGTCTTCATGCCCGCGCCGCAGTCAGGGTCGCCAATGACGTACCTGCTTGACGGCCGGCAATACATCGTGGTGGCGATCAGCGGTGGGCCGTACTCGGGTGAGTACGTCGCGTTCGCGCTCCCCACCTCGATGTAGAGCACCGCTCACCGGCACGCGTTCGCGCGCTCACCTCTCGCCTCCACTACATGTGTTGGCCCAGCCCTGGCTGCACGCTCGAGCATACAGTGCCGCTGGTGAGCGGTCCGTGATCGGTCCCTTCGTGCCGCGCAAGATGATCGGATAGTCCTGAAGCGTCGGTGGTCCGTGCTCAAACGAGCTGAGCCCTGAGGTTAGCCTCGCGAGGTTCTGGCACGCCGGCCCGAAGCCAAGGTCGCATCCGCGCCCGAGCGCCCCTGCGGCGTCTGCCGGGTCGAGCCGGCGACGATCCTCTCCCGAGCGAGCCAGCGCGACGTGAAGGATGCCGGCTTCGTTGCATGCCCACCCGGACCCACTCCTACAGTACGTCTCCTGCATGTCAGCGAGATACGGACAGGCATGCGTTCGCCCCTGGCTGCAGGCCTCCTGCCAAAACGGCACCCACTGGCCGGGATGACGATCGCCCACACCGTGGACGGCGCTCATGACCGCAAACACTGCCGCCCAGACCAGCATATGGGCAAGATGACGCTGGCGCGGGCTACTCGAGCCGCCAAGCGCCACGCGATCGAACTGCCGGAGCCAACCCGTTGAGGCCACGCGGTCCAGCAGTTGAATAGAGAGGTTCAGCACAGGCACGAGGAGCAGCTTGTCGTAAAAGGTCGGCACGCCCGCACGACCAAGAAGCGCATACAGCGCCACGGTGCTGAAGCCGTAGAGCACCCCGAACATAATGCGCCCCACCTCACTCCTCGGCGCCGTGGACGGGTCCGTGAACAAGAGATGCATGCCAAGAAACACGGCAATGGGGATATACGAGTCGTAGAAAAAATAGACGCCCGTCGCGGCAAAGTAGAGGAGCCCGAACGCGTAGGCGGCCATCACGGAGGACATCGTCATGGATGCCACGCCGAAGAGGTACTGCCCTGGCAGCGCGACCAGGAACAACACCAGATACGCGTGTGGAGGAAAGAACTGTGTGGTCGCGATGTCCTGGCCCCACGTGAGGTCGCTGGTACCGGTGAGAATCAAGGCGAGCGAGACAACAGCGAGCGGAAACGACGAGGGATTGAAGATGTGGACTTGCCGTCCCTGCTTGTTCCACCGGATCAGCTCTTTAGCCGCGAAGCCCAGCGCCACCAGAAGAAACTGCAGGTAAAACCAATCATCCGCGAACCAGAGGAACAGGTTGATGCTGAGGATGACAGGGAACGGGCCGAACCCAAGGGTGTACCTATCGCGTCGCGACCAGCACAGCAGCATGTCGAACGCATAGGCAAAGACCAGTTGAGCGGCGATGAGAAGGGCCGAGTCGTAGACCGGACGCCAGTACCAGCCCCAATACAGCAGGAAGACGAGCTGCGCGCTGGCTTGTATGTAGTGCTGCTTTCGAAGAACGACCGCAAGTGTCAGCGTTCGGCCCGTGTGCTGAGCCAGCCCGAACACGGGGACGCTCCAGGCGAGCAGCAAGACGCCGGCGCCGAGAAACGACCGCTGAACCCCTGGGTTCTGCCTGACGGAGTCAACGAGAACGAACGCAGTGAGACCGAGTGCGAAGAACCCAACCAGACAGAACCCTCTCAACGGCGAGAGGTAGACTGCTCCGCCTGGCTTCGCGCTCACACCCTGTCAACCGACCGGGGCCAACCTAACCGCCTAGCGCGGAGGATCCGCGGTGTCTACACCGGGTCGTGCCAGTTCGTAGGGTGCCCCGGTGCCAGACGACCCGAGAAACAGCTTGGTCCCGTCGGCAAACGTGACGTCTCGCCCGTTCGCCCGGTTGGTTCCATCCTTCGCCTGATACCCATCGACCATGACGTCGGTTCCGGGCAGGAGCGAGTCCCGCGTAAAGCCCCGCCTGAACAGCACGTTCGGCGTACCAGCTTCGAACGCCCACGTCTCCACGGTGCCGTCATCCCGCGTCACGTCAATGTGGATCCAGACGTGGGGATTGATCCACTCGACTTCGGTGACCGTGCCACTGAACTCGACCGGCTTGTCCGCGTCGAATTCGGCCGCGAACGCGTGATGCGCCGTGACAGGCACACCGGTTCCCGCCGTCCACGCACAGATCCCTGCGACCCCAATCAGGACCCCGATCACGTGATTCGCTCTCATGGGTGTTGCCTCCCTCTTGTCTGACGGCGCACTACCGTCGATACCACTCGTGAAGGAGATCGCCAGGCGGAACCTTGCGAGTGATTTCCACGATCATGGTCTCGCCTTCCCATCGCTTCACCAGCTGCTCCCTCCGCAAGTGCCCATACATGAACTCTTCGGCGAACTCGATGCAGGGATAATCCAGCACTGTGGCACTCGGTTCAAGACGCCGATACAGCGGCATCGCGATCGTCCACGGGCGGGTAAACGTCTCCGGATCAGTAACCGTCACTTCATACCAGATGGCGTCGGGCGTCATCGGCGAGAACCGCTCTGTGAGCTGCAAGTCCTCACCATGAAAGTTTCCGGCCCTGTCGAACCAGGTCCTGCCATTGAAGTACGTCACGTCAACGACCAGCGTGTCCCCGTCCCACCGTCCGACCGAATGCCCCATATAGGTATAGTCCGGGGGCCCGGTGACGTCGTTCAGATGGATGACACGCGCGGCGTTGGAAAAACCGAACGTCATGTGGATCTTGTCCGTGCCCTGGGCGATCTGGAAGGGATAGGGCATATACATCGCGCGCGGAATACCGGGCAGGTAGCACTTGAGCTCTGGATCGCGGTCGATCCAGTTCTCGGCGTTCTCCTGCTTACTGCGGAGAGCTTCGGGTGTGTAGGGGATCCGACCGTCACCCCCCACGACTCCCAACGACCCGGGCACTCCGGCCGCGGCACCTAGCGCCACCACGGGCGCTGCGGGCACCCTCGCGTACTCGTATGGGTAGACGCCTTCCTGCGTCACCATCCCCGGACGTGCGTCGTGGGCTTCCAGGTCCCAATGCGCTTCGTTGTTGGCCTGCCATACGCCATTGAAGTTTGGCCTGCCGTCGGGCGTTTGCGCCGGACGCGGCGCCTGGCTTTGGTCTTGATCTTGGTCTTGGCCTTGCCCGGCCGTACTGGTCACCGCGACCGAGACAACGGCACCCACAATGGCGGCGGCCAGCGCCACGACAACCGTCGATCCTCTGAACCAGTTTCGCATCATCGCTCCTCACTCCGGTAAGCCATTGACACACGTGGCGGTATCCATGGAAAACGGATCCGGCCCGCGCCCCGCCGCAAACGCCTGCTCATCCACGCGCGCGCCGATGAGCAGGGCCGGCAGGCCGTAGTTCCCTTCGTGGCACCGCGGCTCGTAGTAGATTCGGTTCTCTTCGTCACTTTGACGCTTCAGTTCCTGCCGAACGGTCCACGGCGCCGCCCACACCGTCGGATCATCGATCGTGATCTCGTGTTGGAGCGTGTCTGCATCCACACGCGTATACCGTTCGACGAGCAGACGGTTCGCGCCCGACCCGCGGAAGGGGAACTTTGGCGAGAAATTCGAGGTCTCGATGACCAGCGTGTCACCCTCCCATCGACCACGCGAGTCCCCATGCCGCAGATGGATCTGGCTCGCCGGATGGCTCCCGCTCAGGTAGACGACGCGCTGGAACCCCTGGCCCTGCCCAGTGTCATAGCCGATCGCGATCGCATCCTCGCCCTGTACGATGCGGCGGAACCCGTTGAAATCGGGTGTGCGACCTGACATGCACCGGTCGCCCGAGCTCTGATCCTCCGGGCCAAAGTGGCGGTTCATGCGCGACGTGTTGTAGAACGGAGCGACATCGAATCTGCGCGCAGACGGTGGCCCGTACTCCCCGCCGGAGCAGCCTGGAGCTTCCCTCTGGCAGGTCTCCGTGTTTCGCAGGAGCATCAGACGCCACTCTCGCTGTAGTTCGTTCTGCCGCTGGGCTTCCGGGGTGAGGGCGGGAATCCTCCCGTTGGGCGGATCGACCACAAGCGACGTACGTGGACCAGCCGGCTTCGCCGAGGTAAAGACGGCATTGTATGCGCCGGCAACGTCCTGCCCTGCGCGGTCCGAGCGCCGGTTGCGCCCCGGGTTGATCATTCGGGCCTGATCCCGTGCGGTTCGCTCTTCCGCCGTGGCGAACTCGCGATCGCCAAGCTCCGGCGCCCGCTCGAAGGGCGTGGCATACACATCTAGCCAGATGCCTTCCAGGTTGGAGTGGCCCCATGCGGTCGCGCTCGGAGCCTGTCCCGCCACCGACACCGAGGTGAGCTGCACGAGCACCATCGCGCTCGTGATCAGCATCGCCACACCGAGCGACTTGAGCAGTCGTCGCTTCATCTCCATGCCTCCTGACATCGCGACTCGCTACCGCGCACCACCGCCGCCCGTGGTGGTGTCCAATGAGAACGGATTAGGACCACCCCCGGCCGTAAATTCCTGCTCGCGAACCCGCGCACCGATGAACATCGCGGCCAATCCATAGTTCCCTTCGTGGCACCGCGGCTCATAGTAAATCCGATTCTGCTCATCACTCTGACGCTTCAGTTCCTGCCGGACGGTCCACGGCGCCACCCACACCGTCCGGTCCTCAATCGTCAGTTCGTACTCGAGCGTATCCTCGTCGACCCGCGTGTATCGTTCGACGAGCTTCCGGTTCTCACCCGAACCGCGGTAGGGGAACTTGGGCGAGAAGTTCGTGGTCTCGATGACCAGCGAATCGCCCTCCCAGCGGCCACGTGAGTCCCCGTGCCGCAGACGAATCTGGCTGGCCGGATGGCTCCCGCTCAGGTAGACCACGCGCTGGAACCCCTGGCCCTGCCCGGTGTCATACCCGATCGCGATCGACTCCCCGCCCTGCACGATGCGGCGGAACCCGTTGAAATCGGGTGTGGCGCCAAGCATGCACCGATCGCCCAAACTCTGGTCCTCAGGGCCGTCGTGGCGGTTCATGCGCAACGTGTTGTAGAAGGAGGGGACATCGAACCGACGCGGCGATGGTGGCCCGAATTGCCCGCCCTCGCAAGCGGGTGCGTCTTGCTCGCAGGTCGGCGTGTTCCGCATGAGCATGACACGCCACTGGCGCCGGACCTCGTCCTCGCGCTGGGCCTCGGGCGTCAAGTCGGGAATCCTCCCGTTCGGTGGATCGACGACCAGCGACGTGCGTGGACCCGCTGGCTTCACCGAGGTATAGACGGCGTTGTATGCCCCGGACACGTCTTGCGGACTCCCCGGCGGGCCGCGCCGGTCACGCCCTGCGTTTCCCATACGGGCCTGATCCAATGCGGCACGCTCTTCGGGGGTCGCGAACTCTCGAGCGCCAAGCTCTGGCGCCCGTTCAAAGGGTGTGGCGTAGACGTCGAGCCAGATGCCCTCCAGGTTTGGATGCCCCCACGCGGTCGCACTCGGAGCCTGGCCGACGACCGGCACGGTGGTGAGCTGCAGGAGCACCATGAGGGTTGTGAACACCGTTGTCGCACCGAGCGACTCGAGCAGTCGTCGCCTCATGTCCATACCTCCCGCAAGGCCAAGTCGCCACTTCAACGTCCGTGCGCCTCCGAGTGTACACGGATGGCTTGAGACCGGGTGAGCGCACGCGGGTGCCAACATCAAGCGGTCTTACGCGTTGCGGCCCGTGGCGCGCGCGACGAGACGCCTCAGTTCTGGCCAGCCTGTGCGGACCGCCGGAGCGTCTCCGGATCGAACACCCGGCCACCTCTGATCACCCGCCAGATGGTCTGCGTGTTCTTGATGTCGTCCAGAGGATTGGCATCGAGCAAAACGACGTCCGCAAGCTTGCCGGCCTCCAGCGTGCCGAGGTGGTCGTCCGCACCAACAGCAACCGCCGCGTCCCACGTGGCGAGACGCAGCACCTGGAGCGGCGGGATGCCCGCCTCGACGAAAGACTCCAGTTCCCAGTGCAGCGATGGTCCACAGCAAATGTCGGTGCCGAGCAGGGGCGTGACGCCGCGGCGATGTGCCGCGCGGATCCTCGCAAGTTGCTGCGCCCACTCCGCAGGCAACTCGTCCCTGATGTCAGTGCTGTTCCGGCTGGCCTGTCGGACGCGCCACGTCGGCGTAAACGCAAGGAACTTGCCGTCGGCCAGCCGCTCGGGCTCTTCGTGAAGTCGCACATTGTTGCCGCTTCGTATCGCCAGCGTCGGGACCCACCTCGTGCCGGCCCGCGCCAGCAGCTGGAGCACGTCGTCATACGGACCTGGCGGCATCGTGTGCTCGAGACTCGCGTACCCCTGGACGACGCTCTTGACCGCTCGCTCCAGATAGTCGGCGTGTCCCGCCACCGGCAATCCCAGCCGTCGGGCCTCCTCGGCCACCGCGCGTTGCAGCGGCCACGCCAGGTCCTGATACACCTTGATCAGCCACGCGCCCCGGTGCTTCCAGCGCCGCGCAAAGTCCCGAGCCTCATCCTCGGTGTCAAGGGACAGTCGGTCGCCCTGGCCGCGGAAGGTCTCACCCGCGAAGAAGTACCGGGGAACACTGCCGTTGGCTTCCCCGCGATCGGCCAGGGCTCTCTCGAAGGCAAGATAGCCGCCGACGTTGCGCACCGCGGTGACGCCGTAGGCCAGGAATGCCGGCCCGTAGGGGAGGCCATTCGGGCTGCCATGCGCGTGCATCTCGAACAACCCGGGGATGGCAAACCGGTCACCGGCATCGATGATCTGGGTCTCCGGTGGAACAACGTGGTCGCGTTCGGAGCCTATCCAGCGGATGCTCCCGTGCTCGAGAAACAGAGAGGTCGCCGCTCTGAAGCCACCCGTGGCGAAATCAAGCACGCGCACCCGCCGCACCAGGACCGACCGCGGCCTGGCGCGACGCAATGTCAACCGGTGGGGGATCTCTTCCGGCTCACCCCCCGCGAGCGGGCGTTGCCAGACGCTGGCGCCGGCGGCATAGAGTGCCGCTGAGCCATCCGGCGTCAATGCGAACGTGCGGCCGCCTTCAGCACTCAGCCGCCGCAGGCTGTCTTCCTCAGCGGCTTCTGTGCCAAGTGGCGCCACCCAGATCTCCTGGTTGCGCTGGAAGGCCAACCATTCACCATCCGGGGAAACGAGACCGTCCATGACGCCGCGAGGCACCTGGATAATGGGCTGCGGCTGCGCGCGTCGCCGTACCGATATGCGGAAGACCGTCCCGCTGTCACCTGGACCAGACGAGAAGTAGACCGACTCGCCGTCCGCGGAAAAATGCGGGCGGGCGCCAGACCTCGGGACGGCGGCGAGGACCACTTTGTCACCATCGGCGACGTTGACGACGACAATGCGGGAGCGGCCGGTGTCGCCCTGTTCCACGAAAACCAGCCGCCTTCCATCGGGGCTCCAGTTGGGGTCGCTCAGTCCCCGCGCGGACGCCACTGTTCGCGTCTGACGGCTCTCGACGTCGAGGACCCTGACATGGTCCTGTCCTACCTGGCGATGCACGAAGGCAAGCCGGCGACCATCGGGCGAAAACGCCGGCGCCCACTCGAGGCCGCCGTCCAGCAGCAGCCGCTCTGCCTCGCGTGCGAGGCCGTCGTCAGTCAGCGGCCGCTCGGCCTCGCCGGCGAGGCCGTCGTCAGTCAGCAGCCGCTCGGCCTCGCCGGCATCGAGCGGTTGTCGCCACAGACGGTGGGCCACCCCGAAGACCAGCGTCCCGCCGTCGGGCGAGAGCCTCGGCCACAGCACACTGCGCGGCTGCATGGACGTCCCAGGCGTCGCCGGCGCCCATCTGGGTGGCGGCGCCGGCTCATGGATCTCCATCCTGACTCGGGCGCGGAATGGGATCGGTTCGCGCGTGCCACTGGGGAGTCGAATCCGCCAGAGCCGCCCCTGCTCCCCCAGGTACAGGCTCGTGTGATCTGGCGCAAGGGCGAATTTCGGCTCCCAGTACATGCGGTACGACAGGGAGACGATCTCGCGCGCAGCCCCGCTCGTAAGCGGAAAGAACGATAACGTTTTCACCTCGTCGCGGCCGGAGACCGACGGCCGGCGGTGGCGACCGTACAGTCCGCGCCCCGTGGGACTCGGGACGACGCGATCGGCGTAGCCTCGGAGCGTGCGCAGCGGAGACACCGTCCCGTCCGGACGAACGACCTCGATCCGCGTACGGAGCGTCGTCCCACCCTCGACCACCGTCCACGCCAGACGTCCATCCGGCAGGTAGAACACCGCGCGGAACAGCCGCGCCCGAGCACTGATGGTCGCCGGCTCGCCGCCGGTCAGGGACACGCGACGCACAAGCGCCGGTATCAGATCATCCGAGGCCATTGGGATCCTCGCGAATCGCAGATACACGATCGCCTGGCCGTTCGGCGTCCACGTCAGTCGGGTCCACCCAGACCGAACGTCACGCGTGACCTGCGCGATCCGACCCGACACCGGATCCAGCACGAACACATTGCCGTCGTTGCCGTCTCGGTCGGACACGAAAGCCACTTGCGAGCCATCGGGCGAGAAGGTTGGTTCCTTGTCGTAGTACGGCCCGAAGGTGAGCTGCTCAGTCACGCCGCCTGCGGCCGGCACCCGGAACAGGTGGCCGAGCATGGTGAAGATCAGCCACTCGCCGTCGGGCGAGACGGTGATGTCGGGACGGGTGACCTCGACCGTGTCGAGTTCGATGGTGCGCCAGCCGGAGTCTTGCGCCGCGACCGGTCCCACCACGAGCAGTGAGAGGCACGCGACACACAAGGCAGGGAGCCGACACATCTTCATGGTTTGCCTCTCCGAGGATCCTTGAGCGTGACATCGCCCATCCCCGTTTTCGCTTGCCGAGCGAAGGGCCGACCGGTATAAGACTAGTGTTTCCCGCATCCTAAGATTGCGTTCGCAAGGAGGCACCCATGCGCGCTACCGCACACCTCGTCCCGATGTCGGCGTTGGCGTTTGTCGGCCTCGCTCTTGGGGGCGCTACCACAGCGGCGCAAGGTCCCGCCGCCCATACACACATCGGCCATGTAATGGACGGATTTGGCGACACGCCCGACGGCCAGAGCTTGCTAGCGACGGCCCTCGCCGAGGCGGCGATCGCCGCGCAGCACGCCGCGCTGGCCGCGGAAGATCCGAACAACCTCCGGGCGATGAAGCGGCACGCGGAGCATGTGCTGAACGCCGTGGATCCGAGCGAGCAGGACACCGGGCCTGGTCTGGGCTACGGCGTGAAGCAGGCAGCGGCCGGGATCGCCCAGCACATCGAGCTGGCGGCCAAGTCGGACGGCGCGTCCCAGGGCGTGATGACGCACGCGGAGCATGTGGCGACGTCGGCCAACAACACCGTGCAGCGAGCCGACTCGATCATCGCGCTCGCCAAGGCGATTGAGATGCTTTCCGGTCGCGTGTCGCCTGAATCGCCGGACGCGGCATCGGCGCTCGTCAGCCAGCTCACCACGCTGGCCGAGCAGCTGATCACCGGAGTAGACGCCAACGGCGATGGCCGGATCGGCTGGCAGCAGGGCGAAGGCGGCCTGGAACAGGCCGAGCAGCATATGAACCTGATGAAAAAGGGCGAGGGACTGGGCTGCTAGCGGAACTGAGATGAAGGCGCAGAGACCGGAGAGGATCAGATGAGCCATCGATGTCTCGCAGCGGTGTTTGCATTGATCGCGGTCGTGGCACTGTCGACCATTTCCGTCTCGTCCACCGATGACTCCGAGCGCATACATCGTGGTGGCGATCAGCGGTGGGCCGTACTCGGGTGAGTACGTCGCGTTCGCGCTCCCCACCTAGCTTCGGGTCGGGGTCGTCGACGTGTCCGGGTAGAGATGCACGTCGCGCTGCGGAAACGGGATCGTGATGCCCTCCGCGTGCAGCGCCTTGTAGATGGCCGTGTTGAGACCGTCCACACATTGACCGCGCAGCTCGGGGAGCTCGATCCAGCAGAGCACGCGGAACACGAGCGCGGAATCGCCCATTTCGGTGAACCGGATGCGCGGCTCGGGGTCGTCGACGACGAATTCGACGCCCTGCGCCGCGCGCAGCAGGACGTCGCGCACGTGATCGACGTCGGAGCCGTAGGCCACTCCTACCAGAACGCTCACCCTCGACTTTCTCGAAGGCCCGCCCGACTCGTTGATGATCTTGCCACTGGCGATGGCGGCGTTGGGCACCGTGATCTCGACGTCGTCGCGGGTCATCATCCGCGTACTGCGCAGCCCGATCCTGGTCACACGCCCCCGCTCGCCGCCGTCGAGATTGACCCAGTCCCCGACCTTGTAGGGCGCATCGGCGATGATCGATAGTCCCCCGAAGATGTTGGATAGCGTCTCCTGCGCCGCGAGCCCGAGTGCGAGGCCGGCAATGCCGGCTGAAGCGAGCCAGCCGCCAATGTTCAGATTCCAGGCCAGGAGAAGGAAGTAAGACGCCGCGCCCAGCAGGACCAGCCGCGCCAAGTTGTCGAACAGCGGCAACGTCCGCTCGTCGATCCACTCGCTCCGGCGCACTGCGCCGCCCATGCTCCCGCCCACGAGAGAGACGACACGAAGTGCGGCGACGGTCCACACGAAGATCGCCACGGTCTGGACGATGCTGTCCGTCCATCGCATCACGGCCTCGGGTGGGCCGAGGGTCAGCACCGACATTCGCACGCCAATCAACAGCACGCTGGCAAAGATCGGGCGGTGCAGCGCTCCGATCAGCTTCTCGTCAAACTCTGTCCGTGTGCGCCGAGCCAGCCGGAGCAGGACTCTGCACAGCACAAGTTCGACGAGCTTGGCCACGACCACCGAGGCAACGGCCACGATCAGCGCCAGGATCGCAGGGTGTTGCAGCTCTTCGGGCACCAAGGAGAGCACTGTTTCCACGGCCGCGATTCCATGCGCCGGATTGGCGCGTAACAAGAGTACGCAGAGAATGAGACGAGTGCGAGCGGTTAACGTTGACGGCTAGCCGCCCGGAACGAACTTCTGCACGCGGCGGCCGTCGAGTGTTTCACCCACGAACAGATTGCCCTGGGAGTCGACCGCCAGACTGTGCGGCGACTCGAACTGGCCGGCCCACCGCCCGCGTCGGCCAAACGTGCGAACGACATCGAGCGAGTCACGCGAGAGCGTGTGAACCGCATGGCTGCCGCCATCGACCACGTAGAGCAGGCCTTGCTCCGGATCGCGTGAGAACGCGAGGTCCCACGGAGTCCCGCCGATTCGACCCGCACCGAGGGGCGCCTCGATCACGCGCTCGGTGATAAACGCGCCGTCACCGTCGAACACCTGGATGCGCTGATTTCCACGGTCGCAGACATACACGAGACCGTCGGCGGCACCCACCACGCAGTGGGGCGTGTTGAACTGTTGCGGCGGCGGGTTGTCCCGGCTGAATCTGGGCGTCGGCGCATCCTCCGGTTCGTTGCCGTACGCGCCCCAGAGCCGCTTGTGCGCGCCGGTGGTCGCGTCGAACACGATGACGCGACGGTTCGTATACCCATCGCTGATGTAGACCTCGTCTGCCTCCGTGTCGACGAAGATGTCAGTCGGCTGGCCGAGGAACTCCGCGCTGCCGCTCCCTTCCGTCCCCCGCCCGAAGTCGCCGATCTGGAGCAGGAACTCGCCATCCGCCGTGAACTTGAGCACCAGCGCGTTGTCGGTCGTACTCGGCTTCGTCGGGTCGTACGGCAGGCCACCCCCGAAGCCGACCCAGACGTTGTCCTCAGAGTCGACGTGGATCCCGTGCGTCTGCGTCCCCCAGTCGTAGCCCTCGCCCGGCCCGCCCCAGCTCTGCACAACGTCGCCGGCGGGGCTGAAGGCGATCACGGGCGGTGTGTCCGCTGCTCCGGTCTGGCTGTTCGGCCGATGGATGATCCAGACGTTGTCGGCGGAGTCGGTGGCCACGCCGACGACGTTGCCGAGCAGCCATCCGTCCGGCAGCTCCCGTGGCCAGAACGGATCGACGACGAACGCCGCGTCACGCGACGACGGCGACGTGTTGGGCGGGACCGACTCCGGACCAGTGGCCGCTGGGGGCGGGGTCTCGCCGCAGGACATCAGACCAAGCGCCAACGCCAGCACACCGCCGAGCGCGCGGCGGTGGATCCCACTCCGGCGTGCCCGATCCGCAGCCGGCGCCTCGTCGGTTCCCATGGATCCCCTCGCCAACGAGCGGTCACGCTCGTCGGTCAGGCCGATGATACACTCCGGGCGATCGACCCCGGCACGGTTTTCGGATGCCCAACCGACGGTCCACCGACGCTTTTGGGAGGGATGGATGCGAAGTGCTCGGACGGATCGTGAAGTATTCACGTCGACGGCGGTCCTACCAGCGCTAGCGCTGGCGTTCGCGGTGACCGTCGCCGGTTGCGGGTCCCCGGCCGAGGCGCCCGACGATGGCGGCGGCGACGTCGAGACGGCACCCGGAGTCGACGACCAGCCGCGCGGCCTGTTGCTGAGCACGCCCGCGGCCACGCCCGGCTACGTCTACTACGCCCCGCTCGTGTCGAACGTCACCTATCTCATGGAGAGTGACAGCGGTGCGGTCGTACGAACGTGGGAAAGTGACCTCCTGCCATCGGCGTTCGTCTATCTGCTGGACAGTGGACACCTGCTCCGTGGCGGACGTGAGCCGGGCGTCGCCGTGTTCAGCGGCGGCGGTCAGGGTGGTCGCATTCAGGAGTTTACGTGGGAAGGCGACGTCGTCTGGGACTTCAGGTTCGCGAGCGAAGAACACCTGCTGCACCACGACGTGGCGGTGCTACCCAACGGCAACATCCTGGCGATCGCCTGGGAGGCGAAGTCGCTCGAGGACACCCAGCAGATGGGTCGTGTCCCCGAAATGACTCCGGAAGGTGGTATCTGGCCGGACATGATCGTCGAGCTCGAGCCCCAGCCGCCCGACGGCGCCCGCATTGTCTGGGAGTGGCACGCCTGGGATCACATGATCCAGAACCACGATGAACGACTGGACGGCTACGGGGATCCGTCGGCGCATCCGGAGCTGATCGACGTCAACGCGGGACCTCAGCCGCCGGACGATCTGCCCGACGAAGAACGGTCTCGCTATCAGGAGATCGGCCACGTGCCGGAAGACAGCGAGCACGACCCAGCGGCCGATCTGATGCACACAAACGCGATCGCCTACAACGCCACGCTCGACCAGATCGCGGTCAGCGTTCTCGCGTACAACGAGATTTGGATCATCGACCACAGTACGACGACAGAGGAGGCGCGCGGGCATGACGGCGGCCGGTGGGGACGCGGTGGCGACCTGCTCTACCGCTGGGGGAACCCACGCGCGTACGGAAGGGGCGACGAGGCCCAGCAGCGGACGTTCGGGCAGCACGACGTGCGGTGGATTCCCGAGGGGCTTCCGGGCGCCGGGAACATGCTCGTCTTCAGCAACAACGTCCCGGGACCCGAGGATCCTCACTCGACGGTGTTCGAGATCACACCACCGATGGACGAGACGACGGGGTACGTGCTGACGGGGTCGGATCCGTACGGACCGACGACGCCGAGATGGAGCTACGCGGCACCTGACCCGACGTCGTTCCACAGCCCGTTCATCTCGGGTGCGCACCGGCTCCCGGATGGTCACACACTGATCACGTCCGGTGGACCGGGACGGTTCTTCGAGGTGACGCGCGACGGGGAGATCGTCTGGGAGTACCGGTCGCCCAACTCCGGCGACGTCGACCCAACTGATGACACACTACAGTTCCTCATCCGGCAGTTTCCCTACGCGGCGTTCAGGGCGACGAAACTCCTTCCGGACCATCCGGCGCTGCAGGGTCGCGACCTGACGCCGCTCGACCCGCAGCCGCCGATCGTGGCGCCACCGTCGCCGCCGGATCAGTGATCCGGTAGTACGCTGGTATACGTGAGTACGACAGTTACCGTCCGCACGGAGGCGGCAATGCGGGGTGCCCTCGCGAAGTGCGCAGAAGCCCAGGGCAAGACGGTTTCGGCACTCGTACGGGAGATTCTCGAGGCGGCGCTCGTCGACCAGCCGCTCGGGAGCAGAGCTGCCGAAGGCTGGGAGCGAGCCGTGGCGTCGTCAGCTTCGCCAGCGGAACTGGAGATCTTGAAGACCTGGCTCGTCGATGACACGCCTATGGACTATGCCGACGGAACACTCGTGCTGCTTGCCGAGGCGCTCAACGTGCACGAGGTCGTGACGTTGGATCGACGTGGCTTCTCAACGTACCGCACCCGACGCAACCGGAGTCTTCGCCTCGTGCTCGACCTGTCGAGATCACCAGAACGATGGCGCTACCCCCGGGGACACGGATCGGCGCGTACGAGGTGGGTGACTCGCTCGGGGCTGGCGGTATGGGCGAAGTGTATCGCGCCCGCGACACCAAGCTCGACCGCGATGTGGCGCTCAAGGTGTTGCCCGAGGTATTCACGACCGACCCCGACGGGTGCCGATCCCCTGAGTGTGCCGGGGTGAATACGACAATGTGGGGTGGCCGGCGGGCGGGGACCTCGGTTCGCGGATGCTCGTGAAGAAGCCGACCGACGGCGACCTAGACGGCGCCCGGGGGACGGTGACAGGCCGTCGCCTCGACGTGGTCGACGTCTCCAACGACCCGCGAGCGGCCGAGCCGCAGAGCGTCGTCGTGGCGTTTGAATGCACCGCGTGCCGCCGGCTGCTGCACGTGGAGTTCTTCGTCAGCCCGTTCGAGTCCGCCGGTGCGTCACACGACCGTGTTGTCTGTCCGGGGTGCGACCATCCGCTTCCGCTGAGGCTGCCGGGACCGGTGCGCGATGTGAGGCTGGCCGAGTAAGGCGCTACTGCTGGTCTTTCTCCCGCGCGTACAGGAGCGCGAACTCGGCTTCCATCCGCTCGTCGCGATCGCGGGCGGCACGCGCCTGGTCCGACCGGGTCTGTAAACAGTCGAAACACACCGACCCCGGTATGACTTCACCCTCTGTCGACAGGCCCTGCGCCCTCATGTACGTGGCCAGAAGCTCGGCCGTGTGCTTCTGGGCCTTGTAGAAATCCGAGTAGCTGAACCCGTCGGCGATGGCCCACGGAATCCACCCGTGTGTTTCCCGTGCATCGAGCTTCGCGCCCTGCGCGACGAGATAATCGACGACGATGTTGACCCCCCTGAACGCGGCGCCGTGGAGAGCCGTTTCCATGAGGTCGTTCACCGCATTGACGTCGTTCCCCAACTCGACGCACATCGTCACTGCTTCGAGCACCTCTGCTTCCTGACCGGAGAACGTTCCACCATCCTCCCCAGGATTCCAGATGTCGAGCCCGGCCGCCACCATCAGCGGTGTCGAATTCTCGGCGCTCGGGATGCTGGAGTCGGCGCCCACCTCGACCAGATACCTCATCGCCTCGACGTCGGTGACTTTGGCGGCCAGGAAAAAGGCGGTCGCGCCGAGGCGATTGAGCCGACTCCGTTGCCCATCCTTCATCCCGTTTCGCGTCATGCGGGCGTCGACATCGACACCCTTCGCGACCAGCTTCCGCATGACGTCGAGACTCTCCACGGTCCCCGCCGGAATCGGCCCGGGCGTGCCCTGACAGCAGTTCATGCGGCGGGTTCGCACCGTCTGGTGAAGCGCGTTCCAGCCCGCGCCGGCCAGATTCGGATCGGCCCCCCGGTCGAGCAGGTAGTCCGCCAATGCCCAGTTGGCGTTCGCCGCGGCAACGACGAGCGCACTCTGTCCATCGGACAGCGTGTCGTTGACGTCGGCACCCGCCTCGAGCAGAAGACGCGCCGCGTCGAGATGCCCCGCACGGACGGCGAACAAGAACGGCGTGAAGCCGGTCGGCGACGCACTCGCGAACAATCCCCGACGAGGGGGGGGGCCGTTGTCCCGCGCGGTGCGCGCGTTGATGTCGGCCCCGACCTCGGCGAGCACATGGATCGCCTCGGCGTGTCCCTCCGCGGCTGCCCACATGAGGGCGCTCTGGCCATGCACTTCGTCACGAGCGTTGACGTCGGCCCCGTGGCTCACCAGGACACGGATGGCGTCGGGGTTGCCTGTCCGCGCGGCCGTCATCACCGCCGTCTCCCCCTCCGGCAATGTGGTGTTCGGATCAGCACCGGCCCGCAGCAGCAGCTCGATGACCTCAGCGTTCCCGTGCAGGCTCGCCAACGACAGTGGCAGGACGCCGTACCGGTTGGCGACGGTCACATCCGCGCCAGCGTCGAGCAACAGCGCGACCAGCGCCGGCTCGTCCCGATACGCTGCCCAATGGAGCGGGGTCGCGCCATCGACGGCGGTCGTATTCACGTCCACACCCTGATCGAGCAGGGCGCGAACCGCCTCCAGATCGACTGCCCTGACCGCCTCCAGCAGCGGAACGTCGGCCGTCTTGGCCGTCGCAAAGGACGGCACGCAGACCGACACCACCAGGAACGCGACCATCCACCGGGCACTTCGAGATGTCACCATGGTGCTCCTCATCCTCGTGCTGTTCCCATGAGGGATATGGTCACAGATCGGTCAGCCGCCCGGTGCTGTCGGAGAGCGCGTCGACGTGAACGCCCACCTTGTCGAGCACGCTCAGCCCCATGTTCATGAATGGCGTATGCATGGCGTACTTCAGGTGCCGATTGCCCTCGAGCGTCCCGCACCCGCCGCCGACGAGCGACACCGGCAGGTCGTAGGGCGTGTGCTTGTCGCCATCGCCCATCCCCGCGCCCCAGAGGAAGATGGAATGGTCCAGCAGATTGCCGTCGCCGTCTGGCGTCGACCGCATCTTCTCGAGGAACCGCGCGAACAGCGACATGTGGTACGTGTTGATCTTGGTGTATTGCGCCGTGTTGTGCTGGTCCAACTGGTGATGCGAGACCGTGTGGTGTCCCTCGGGAACTCCGATTTGAGGGTACGCACGCCCACTCAGCTCGCGCGCCATCTGCATGCAGCTCACACGCGTCACGTCCGCTTGGAATGCCAGCACGAGGAGATCGTGGAGGATCTTGACATGCTCGTCGTAGTCGTCCGGCACACCGTCGGGCTGCTCCAGGTCGGGCAGGGGCGTCGTCGCGCTGTTGCGCTCTGCGCGCTGGATTCGCCGCTCGATCTCCCGGACGGAATCGAGGTACTCCTCCACCGTCGTGCGGTCTCGGAGACCGAGACGCCGCTCGAGCCGGCTGATGCTACCCGAGACCGAATCGAGGATGCTGCGGTCGGTCCGCATCTGCGCCACGCGGGCCTCGATGCTGCCGCCATCGCCGAACAGCCGCTGAAACACGACCCGCGGGTCGCGCTCGTGCGGCAGCGGGGTCGTCGCGGTTCGCCAGGAGCTCGAGTTCAGATACGCACAGCTGTAGCCGTTCTCACAGTTGCCGACCTGGAAGCTGGAATCAATTGTCAGCTCGAGTGACCGCAGCGAGGTGTCAGCGCCGAGCTTGTCGGCCGCATACTGATCGAGGGTCTTGCCCGCCTCGAGGTCGGCACCCTCGGTGCGGCGCGGCAGCACTCCGCTGAGCCAACCGCCGTGCGCCCGCGTGTGGACCCCACCGCCTTCATTCGGGCTCACGACACCGCTGTTGCTCAGACCGCTCAGGACCGTCAATTGGTCGCGGAACGGCGCGAGCGGCGTCAGGGTCGGTGACAGCTCGAAGTTGGCTCCCCCGTCACCCTTCGGATGAAAGCTCGGCAGGAACATGCCGTTCGGAACATAGAAGAACCCGATCCGCGGGACGGGATTCGCGGCGGTCTGCGCGGCGGCGGTGAGCGCCGGCGCCATGGCATCGAGAAACGGCAACGCCACGGTGGCCCCGAGCCCACGCAGGATGGTGCGTCTCGGCAGATATTTCTTCGTAACGATCATGGTGTCCTCTCTCGCAGGCAGGGTCACGGAGCGGCGGACCCGAGGTCGTCGGCTGCGCTTCTCCGATTCAAAAACGGATAACTCCTCACAATACCGCGCACGATCGCGTGCGACGAGTAATTGGTCGCGGCGGCCTCTCTCACGATCCCCCGCAGGGCTGGCATATCGTAGTACTCGACGCCTCGGCCCAGGGCGTAGATCAGCAACTTCTCGGTCACAGTGGTCACGAACCGCTCGGGCCGCTGCACGAGCGCACCGGTGAGGTCGACGACCCCATCGAACGGCGTGCCGTCAGGGAGCGAGCCGGATGCGTCGATCGGATTGAACGATTCGTCGACGGTGCGCCACCGGCCGACCGCATCGAAGTTCTCGAGCGCGAACCCCGCCGGGTCGATCACGTTGTGGCAGCTGGCACACACGGGATTCGCCCGGTGCTCGGACATCCGCTCGCGCAACGTGGCGACCTTTTGCTGCGTCCGCTTGTCATCGAGCGCCGGGATGTTCGGCGGCGGGTCGGGCGGCGGTGTCCCCAGGACGTTGTCCAGAATCCATTTCCCACGGTTGACCGGCGAGGTCCGAATCGCGTGGGACGTGATCGTCAGCACGCTGCCATGTCCCAGGAGGCCGCGGCGCGGGCTCTCGGCGGGTAGGGCCACGCGTCGAAACTGGCTGCCCCTCACATGCGGGATGTCGTAGTGCCGGGCCAGCCTCTCGTTCAGATACGTGTAGTCGGCCGTGAGGATCTCGACGAGGCTCCGGTCGTCGCGGATGATGCTGTCGATGAAGAGCTCGGTCTCACGCAGCATGCCCTGGCGGAGCGATTCGTCGAACACGAGCGAGTAGGGGTCGCCAGGCCGGACGACCGTTTCCAGGTTCCGCAGCTGCAACCACTGACCGGCGAAGTTGTCTGTCAGGGCCACCGACCGCGGGTCGGCCAGCATGCGTGTCACCTGACGATCCAGCTCGTCGGGATCCGTCAAGCGTCCCTCCTCCGCAACGGCGAGCAGCGCCTCGTCGGGGATGCTGCTCCAGAGAAAGAACGACAGTCGAGACGCCAGCGCCAGATCGCTCAGCCGGTACACACCGGAGGCGGCGGCGTACGCGTCGGCATCACGCGCGTCAGCCTCGATGCGGTAGAGGAATTCGGGACTGACGAGCAGCCGCCGGAGCGCCAGCTCGATTCCGTCTTCGAAGCTGCCGCCATCCGCCCGACCTGCCTCGTAGAAGTCGAGCAATACGTCGACATCCTCGTCCAGGACGTATCCACGGTAGGCGCGCCGCGCCAACCTCGCCACGATCGTCCTCGCGCACGGCGTTTCGTCGGCCTCGGTCGACGGACGGCAGACGAACACCTGCTGGCGGCTCGGCGTCTCACCCGCACCCACCGCGTCGTAGGGCCCCGCGATCGACACGCTGGTGACGGTCGGCATCCGCCCACCCAGGCCGGGATTCCCCGAGATGCGTGGGTTCTCGAACACTTCCCTGACCTGCTCGACAAGCGGTGTCGGCTTCTTGTAAAACGTCGCGCCAACATCGCGAGGACCCGCGCCGACCGAAACACGCACCGCGTACTTCCCGTCGGCGGCGTAGACGACAGCGGTTGTGTTCGTTTGGACGCGCGCCGCCGGCTGTGGCTCTGCGTCCGGCTCTGGCTCTGGTTGCGGCAGCGTGAACAGTCGTACTTGCTCGCCGTCCACGGTCAGCTCCAGATGATGGGGCTCCGTGAGGTTTCTGTCTCCCGAAACTTCCACGCTGAAGACATACTCGGCGTCCTGCGGAAAGTAATGCTCGACCAGCAGCCCGCCACGCGTGCCGAACGGCAGCTCCTCGCGCTGATGCTGCTGCTGCATATCCTGGGCGACCCTGTACGTGGCCGAGTCGACGGCAGGCGGTGGATTCCCCACGGCCATCCGGCTGATCGTCCGAGCCGCCGAGAGATACCGCTCCATCAGCGACTGCGACATCCTCAGAATGCCGGCGATATTGTCGAAGCCGTAGCTGGCGTCGTCGGCGGGGAGGAAGTCGACGATCTCGAGGTCGAGCGCCAGCAGATCGCGGATGGCGTTCCGATACTCCGCTCGGTTGAGTCGATGGAAGGTCTGCGTGCGACCGGGGTCTCGGGCCAAGGCCCAGGCTCCGTCGAGCTCGGTCTCGAGCCACGTCGCGAACCCGTCCAGCGTCGAATCATCGGGGCGTGGTCGACCAACGGGCGGCATGACGCCGCCACGCACCTTGCGGACGACATTCTCGAAGACCGCGGCATGGTCGCCGGCGCTGGCGATATCAACCGCTTCGAGAGACAGCCCGCCCGTCTTGAGGCGCTCGCTATGACAGGTGATGCAGTACCGGCTGAGCAGCGCCTGTGCGGACGCCGGATCGACCGTCGTCTGCTGGCCCGCGGACGCGGGAGCGGTCCCAAAAAGCGCGGTGGTTGCCAAGAGCCCGACAACCAGTACATGCCGACCCGTGCGCATGCGTCGACCCTCCACTGAGCCAAAACCTCAGAAAAATACCTCCAAATCTTACCCTGCCCAGACCGTCAAGGGACAAGATACTCGGTTCTGCACTACAGTCGGGCCCGTGGCGAAAAACGCGCCGCATCCGACTGGTGCCGACGCGACTCCTGTTGTCGCCGTCGACCGACTCACGTTCACGTATCGGGCCGCCGCCGCGCCAGCGGTGCGCAATCTGTCGTTCCGTATCGACCGGGGCGAGGTGTTTGGCTTCCTTGGCCCGAGCGGCGCCGGCAAATCGACCACGCAGAATGTCCTGATTCGCCTGCTCACGGGTTACGGCGGCAACGTCTCCGTGTTTGGTCAGGACCTCAGGACCTGGGGCGCGGACTACTACGAGCGGGTGGGTGTCTCGTTCGAGCTGCCGAACCACTATCTGAAGCTGACAGGCCTGGAAAACCTTTCCTACTTCCGGGCGCTCTACCGCGACGAGACCCAGGCGCCCGACGCGCTGCTCGATCTGGTCGGCCTCGAGGACGACGGCGCGCGGTTGGTCTCGCAGTATTCCAAGGGGATGAAGACACGGCTCGGCGTGGCACGGGCGTTACTCAATAACCCGGGGCTGATCTTCATGGACGAGCCGACGGCCGGGCTCGATCCCGTCAGCGCCCGCCGGATAAAGGACCTCATTCGGGCGCAACAACGCGACGGGCGCACGGTGTTTCTCACCACGCACGACATGACCGTCGCCGACGAGCTGTGCGACCGCGTGGCCTTTATCGTCGACGGCGAGATCCGGCTGATCGAGTCGCCGCGCGAGCTGAAGCTTGCTCACGGAGAGCGGACCATCCAGGTCGAATACGGGATCGACGGACGCACCGAGCTTCGTGAGTTTCCCCTCCTCGGCCTCGGCAAGAGTGCCGATTTCCTCGCGCTGCTTCGCGGCGGGGCGATTCAAACCCTCCACACCAAGGAGGCGACGCTCGAGGACGTCTTCATCCGGGTCACCGGGCGGAAGCTGCGATGAGATGACCGGCGCACGCTCCAGACTGCTGGCCACGGCTCGACTCGACACGCAGCTCCAGCTACGCAACGGCTTCTATTACGCCGTCGCCTTCTTCCTCGCGTGCTGGTTCGTCGTGCTCACGCAGTTACCGGCGGTGGTGGATTGGGGGTTCGTTCTGCCGGCGGTCATCCTCGGCAACCTTTCGATGGTCAGCTTCTACTTCATCGGTGGCCTGGTGCTTCTCGAGAAGGGCGAGGGCACGCTGCACGCGCAGGTCGTCACGCCGCTTGGCGATCGGGAGTATCTGGCGTCCAAGATCGTGACCCTCGCAGCGCTCTCGCTCGTCGAGCACGTCGTGCTCGTCGGCTCGGTACTCGGATGGGACGTCAACCCGCTGGCGTTGGTCGCCGGGGTCTCCGTCGCATCCGTCCTCTACTCGCTCTGCGGCTTCCTGTCGGTGGCGCGCTACGACTCGATCAACGAGTACTTGCTGCCTTCCGCGCTCTATGTCGCCGTCCTCCAGATTCCGCTCATCCATTACTTCGGTATCTGGGACGGCTGGCCGATGTATCTGCATCCTATGCAGGCCCCGCTCGTTCTCATTCGCGGCGCCTTCCAGCCGCTGGCGGCATGGGAGTGGATCTACGGGGTGGTGTACTCGGGATTGGCCCTTGGCGTGCTGTTCTGGTGGTGTCAGCGGGCGTTCGGACGATTCGTGGTCGCGGCTGAAGGGGTTTAGGAGTTAGTCATGCTGACCGCCACCCACGTGTTCCGGGCGTTGGGCCCCATCGACGTCAAGAGCGTGCACCGCGACGCGATGCTGCGGTTCTTGGCCCTCTACGTTGCGGTCCTCGCGATGCTGGTGCGTTGGGGGCTGCCGCCGTTATCGGTCTGGGTCGAAGGACGGTTCGATTTCGACCTGACCACGTACTACACGCTGGTGATGAGTTTCCTCGTCCTGGCCGTCCCGGCGATCACCGGAGCCGTGATCGGCTTCCTGCTGCTCGACCAGCGCGATGACCGCACGCTGACCGCGCTCCGAGTCACGCCGCTGACACTCAACGGCTACCTCGTCTACCGCACCACGCTCCCCATGGTGTTGAGCGCGGTCCTGGTCGTGCTGTTTGTCCCGTTCACCGGCGTCGTCCCGCTCGGGTTCGGCGAGGTGCTGCTCGTCGCACTGGTGGCGGCGCCGCAAGCGCCGCTCTTCGCGCTCTTCCTCGGCGCGTTCGCGAACAACAAAGTGCAAGGCTTCGCACTCGGGAAAGCGATGGGGGTCGTGATGTGGCCGCCGGGGTTCGCGTACTTCGCATCGCCCGACTGGCAATGGGCGTTCGGTCTCGTGCCGACCTACTGGCCTGCGAAGCTCTTCTGGATGCTGGACGCAGGCGAGGGGGGCATTTGGCTCGTCGTCGCCATTGGTCTCGGCTATCAGGCGCTCGTCCTGGCCCTCCTGCTGCGACGATTCAACCGAGTCATGTCGACGTAACGCCCTGTGGGATGGCGGTCCACGTGAAGGAAATCTATCTCGTACGCCACGCGCAGAGTCAGCCGTCGGCAGCCGTTGACGACCAAGACTGGCCGCTGAGTGACGTCGGCGCCAGGCAGGCAGAACGGCTCGTGAACGTCCTCGCGCTGTACAGGATCGAGGCTGTCTACTCGAGTCCGTATCGCCGCTGTGTCAGCACGATTCAGCCGTTCGCGACGGCCCGCGGCTTGGCCGTCAGCCTCGATCCATCGCTGCGTGAGCGCCGTCTCGCTCCCGGTCTCATCGACAACTTCCGCGAGGTGTGGAACCTCTCCTGGGAGGATTTCGATTACGCGCTACCGACGTGCGAGACGTCGCGCGACGCGCAGGACCGAATGGTCAGCGGCCTCACCGGGACGTGCAGCAGCGCTCACTGGTCTCGCGCAGCAGTGTGTTCACACGGCAACGTCATCGGCCTGTTTCTTCATTCCCTCGACGATTCGTTCGGCAATGTGCCGACCGCCGCTCTTCGTAATCCAGACGTTCTGCGAGTCGTCTGGGCCGATGGTCGGTTCGCGCTCGACGCCGCATTCGAGGCAAACGGGCTTGATGAGTTCGCCACTCCGCACCGTTCGACGCCGTTCCCTCGCAGCAGCCCGAGGTGAATCAGGCTGGCCAGCGTCCGAACTCCGGTGCGAGGCATGTCACCGTCCCCCGTCGGTCGAGACCACGGTCTGGTTGATATGTGTCTACAGTTCGTACGTCAGCTCATATATGTGGCCGTTCGCATCTTGAACGATAACCATCGAACCGGAGATACTCTCGAGCTCACCGCTCCCGGAACCGAGTCAAGCCCATTCTTAGTTGAAACTCTCCACGGCTCCCGATGGCTTACGCGGCCTGCTTCTTCGACGTCGTCGTGTCGATCTTCAGTTCTCGCTTCAATGCGGCCCGAAGCGTGGGAAGGTGGCGGTAGCCCCTCACCCTTCGTAAGCGCGGTTCGATGTCCAGGAGGGCGGTCGCCAGCCAGCGGTGGCGTTGGCTCGAGCTCTGCCAGTGATCTACCTTCGCGCAGCGTTCCTCGACCAGCGCATTGACCGACTCCAGACAGTTCGTCGTCTTCAGCGACCGGCCCAGCACTCCGTACACGCCCAATCGATGTAACGTCAGGGTTTCGTCCAGGCCTTCCGCCAAGCTGTCAGCCGCCGACTGGTTCCGCTCGTCCAACTCGCCGTGGAGCGTCTCGAGCGCACCGAGGGCCTCGTCGTAGTCCGGCCGGTTGTACGCTCGCTGGAGACGCTGACGCCACACCGCCTGCTCGTGCTTGGCCAGGTAGCTCACCACGTTCTCGCGCTTGTGCCACTGGCACCGTTGGACCAGGGCCCGGCCCCGGAAGGCCTTCCGGACGGCCGTGCGGAGCCCCTTGCCGCCATCGAGGATGACCAGCACACCCTGGGAGAGGTCGAGGCCCCGCTCGACCAACGACCGCAGGAACGGTGTGAGCACCGTCGCGTTCTCCGTGTCCGTTTCGACGAAGCCCAGGAAGCGTTTCTCCCCAGACAGCGTGATGCCTAGCGCGATGACCATCGTCGCGTCAGCGAACGTCTTGCCGTCCAGGAACACGGCCACCACGTCCTCATCGGATAGGTCCCGCTCCTGGAACGCCCGTAGCTGCGCCGCGCTGGCCTGGATGAACCCCCGGGACACCGTCGAACTCGACAGCCCGATCGCCCCGGGAATCGCCGCCGCGGCCGCCGCGTAGTTGCGGCACGAGATCCCGTAGAGCACCCGTCGCAGCAGCGCGTCGTCCACCTCGCGGTCGTCATGCAACGCCTCATACGACCGCAGCGGAATCTCGCTCCCTGCGAGGCGACGAATCCGGGGCACGCGAATCGGCACGCGCTGCCCCGCGAGACCCACCGTCCCAGGGTTACTGCCGTGACGGCGTCCACCGACCGACGCGTCCTTCCGGACGTAGCGCTCGCTCGCCAGCGCCGTCACCTCCTGGTCGAGCAACTCCTGCACATGCATCAGGCCCAGGGGCACCAGCGAGCGGATCAGCTCCACCTTCGCGTCCAGCTCCAGATCCGCGTAGGCCTCGCGGTGAATGATGTTGACCGAGCCCAGCTTGCGAACTTTCTTGCGCTTCCTGACAGCACGTAGGCCACTCATCGTGGCTCCTCTCTCTCGTGGGGTGATGTCCGTCTTTTGCAACGTCATCACACCACAGGGTCTGGAGCCGTTTCAATTTTCAACTAAGATTAGCTCACCCTCCCGGAACCTTCGAGAATGGCTACGTCTAGCGACTGAGACTCCTTGCTCATTTGGCCCTTGTGGACCAGCGTAAAAGCACCGCTCTTGCCGTTCACCGAGCCGGAGAATTCCTCGATCGCGTAGTACACCGCTGCTCCGCTGTCGGTTCTCTTGCTAATCATTTGACCGATACCGGAGCCGCTCATGTCTCCCCGGTACGTTTTGTCTATGACCATCCTTCCCGCGGGGGCACCTGCATCGTCTTGTGGTGTTAGGTCTACTTCGAACATGCCTTTTGCGAACATCACTTCACCCCCCTGTAGAGGTCTCGCCTTCCCCTTAACTCAGCGTCGAAGGAACACGGGCACTCTTCACAGCACAGCAAGCCGACCCAGTTGCGCACGAAGCTCCTCGACGCCACTCACCTGATACGCGCTCCAGCCCGCGTTGATCGCCCCTTCCACATTCGGGCGACTGTCATCAAAGAACGCGATCTCTTGCGGCGGCACACCAAGCTCGCCGGCGACGTGCTGGTAGATTTCTGCCTGGGGCTTCGCGAGTCCAACCTCATGGGACACAAACTGGTCGGCGAACCACTGCCCCAGACCGAGCTCGTCTCGAACCCGTGGCCACTGAATGTGGTTCGAGTTGCACAAGCACGCCACACGATGCCGCCGGCCTGCCTCAGCGACCAGTTCGCGCGCCCCATCGAATAGTTCCCCGTTCCAGGAGTGCATTTCCTGTCGAAGCTCCTCGGGCTCAATGGGTAGTGCGAACTCGCGAATCACGGCCGGAGCGAATGCATGGAAGGACTGGCGTCCCGATTCGAAGTCCCGCACCGTCGGCGACGCGAGCCAGCGTGATTTGATCTCCTCCGGACTCTGTCCCGTCCACTCGACGAACTGATTCATGCCGCCCAGCTTGACCAGGAAGCCGCCAACGTCAAGGACGATCACGCGAGCACTCGTGATCACGTCATGATTCTTAGCGCGATATATGGAGTTACGCTGAGCACGAGTGTTGCGTTGCGGTATTGCATGATAGCGTTCATGTACGCTGCTTTAACTTCCTCGATAGTAAAGCCAAAGACTTTCGCTGCGACCTTTCTCACAACGATGCCGCGCAATACCAGACCCACTAGAAATCCAACGTTGATGACGCTGCACCAGCCAAAAAAGGTGGCCAACGTGTCGATTGAGGCCATGCTCTAGCACTCCACGTTTCTATCGACGCTCTAGCAGCCCGTGGTGAAAACGCCCTTTCGTAGGTCGAGGGGCATGTGTTCGTGACACCGTGTCATAAGGTCGAGAAACGACGAGTGCGGCAGATCTTGCGCATCTCGCGCCCACGCGGGCGATACGAGGGTCCAGAGGCGGCCAAGATCAGCGATCAAGGCCTCGAAGACGGCGACCGCGCGGCCTTGGAGGCTCCGCGGCGTGCCGACGCCCGTCAGCTGCCGCATGAGGAGCCCAAGATTGAACCCGCAGACGTGCACAAGCACGCGCTTGAGGATGTTGGGATGCCCACGCAGATGCACCCGGCGCAGCCGCCCGGTCTCGTAGAGATGCGCGTTGGGGCGTTCGAGCAACTCGCCCCGCCGTCGCAGCAGCCGTTGCCCACGCGTGCCCCGAATGCGCCGACGGTTCGCGTACACGGCGTCGCGCGCCGCCGCCTTGCCTGTCCAGTTGCGTCGCCCGCGGTCCGGCTCCGAAACATAACTGCGCACGCCGAGCGCGGCGAACGCCACCATCGTCTCGTTACTGTGATACCCCTTGTCCCCGACGACCTCGGCGATACCGGCGCCGGCCGGCAGGACGGCTTCGACGTGGTCGGCCGCCGTGATCAGGGTCTCGACCATCGTCGTCGTATCGCCGTCGTCGGCATCCTGCACGGTGACGCCGACGATGGCCCCCGTCTCCAGGTCCACCGCATGCTCCGCGGTGTGCGCCAAGTGCGTGCGCCCGTCCTTCAGCTTCGTGATCTTCGCGTCCGGATCCTGCGGATGCGTCCAGTCGTCGTTGGAGCCTTTCTTCTTCCGTTTCCGGTCGAACCGGGCCAGCTCAGCGCGGGTCGGCGTGACGATGCCGGACGCCTCGGCCAGCCCGGTCAGAAACGCCTCGTAGCCTTCGCCCGTGTCCCGGCGCACGATACTCCGCAATGCGGCGTTCGCTTCCAACGTCGTGGCATCGATGCCGAGGGTCCGCCCGGTCACGAGCTGGGCGTCGGCCAGTTGCTGCAGCACCCACGTGAACACCGCTTGATGGGTCTCGACGTCGATCAGGCGCCGGGTGCGCGACAGCGTCGAGTGATCCGGCGGCGCCTCGTGCAGCTCGAGGTCCAGAAACTGCCGGATGCTCAGCGAATCGGCCGCCCGCCACGCGATCGCCCGCTCCGAGTCCAGCCCTTCGAAGTAGCCGAGCATCAGCAGCCGGAAGTACCGCCCCGGCGCCAGACTCGGACGACCGACGCCGTCCGCGTAGAACGGCGCGCATTGCGCCTCGACGAACGCGTCGAAGCCCGTGTCATCGAGGATCCGATTCAATCGCTGATAGAACGGATGCGCCGCACTGCGAGGCAGGTCGCTGGTGGGAACCCACATCGATGCTTGCCGCGCCCGGCGTCGTCGTTTGCCCATCGCCATGCGCGACAGTGTAGTACGCGGGATCGATCGTGTCGATCCCTAATAGGGACTTTCACCACGGGCTGCTAGCAGGCTGCCGAAGCGTCGGGAAAGCGGGATCGACAGATCGATCCCAACTCCTTACCATACGCCCTGCGTTTCTGAATCCCAATGGCGCCAACAATAGCGATCGTTGGAGCGACGGGTCGAACCGGCAAGTACGTGCTCAAAGGCGCATTGGAGCGAGGCTATGGGGTGCGGGCGCTGGCGCGCAACCCAGCAGGACTGGCAACGACGACCAATGTCCTTGTCGTGCGCGGCAGCGTCACCGACCTGGGTGCGGTGACTGAGCTGGTCCAGAGCGTCGACATGGTTGTGTCGTGCTTGGGAACATCAAAAGGCGCGAAGGCCTACGTGGTGGAGCCTGGAACGCGGATGCTCCTCGAAGCGATTCGAGCCGAGCCGGCGAAGCCCAGGTTCGTTCACATGTCGTCTTTGGGATTGGGAGACTCCAGGTCGCAGTGCCGCAGGAGACTCTGGTCCAACCTCTTCCTGTACGTGGGCATGCCGATGGTTGGCAAAGAGCTGTTCGCGGACATGGAGAGGGCGGAAGCGCTCATCCACGCTGCGCGAGATATCTCCTGCGTCAACGTCAGACCGACGATTCTGAACAACAAACCACCGCGCGGGTATCGCGCCTTGACTTCGCTGGAGCGTCCCGGCAAGGCGTTCGTGAGTCGCTTGGATGTTGCGGTGTTCATGCTGGACACGGTCGCCGACACGTCGTGGGATGGCGTCTCCGTGTCTTTGTTTTCTGCGTGATCGCGTTGGCTCTCAAGCCGCGCTCCGCGCGGGTCCGACGAGTCTTACGCGGACCGCGGCGGTGATCCTGCTGCACGCTCAACGACGCCATGCAGCATCAGGACGGGCATCTTGATTCCCGCGACCGAGGCAGAGTACACGCCTTCCCTCTGGACGCGGACCATGTCCGACCAGATCTCCTCGGGCGCCAAGCGATCGATTCTCACCAGCGGCACCAAACTCTCGTCGATATCGTCAGGGTTCAGCGGCGCCGGCTGAGCACCGGGGCGGCGTCCGCTGCAGCCCGTGGTTAGCGGCGTGATCGAACGCCTTCGAAGTCGGTGTCAGGCTTCCATCGGCGTGAGCCGATAGAGGCGCGCGGCCAGCTGTGCGGCCCGTTTCAGGTCGCCCGCTCGGAGGGCGTCCCGCACGTCGTCCAGTTTGAACGCGTCGTCGGGGGATAGGTATGGCGACCAGTCGCTGTCGTCTTCGACTAGGCGGACCTGCACCTCGGCAACGAAATCGCCCTCGCGCACGAGCTTCGTCGTCGATCGCTCGCTCATGTTCGCCTCCTCGTCCACGATTCATCCCATCTCTCGGGATCGGGCCGATAAGCTGTGATCAGGACGGCCGGTGAGATTCGACCCGCGAGGATACCCCAGACTACATGAATCGGTTGCCCGGCTCCATCTCGCTGTAATACGAGGCAGCACGGCCCTTTCGCGTACGCGGGATAGTCTTCGATCAATTGGGCGTTTCCCAATCCGGCAACGAGGTCGCGAACGGCGATCCGATCGTCCGCAAGTTCGTCGTAGCCGTGGACCGATACCTGGAACTCCCCCCGATCCACAAGTGCTTGGATTCGCCCGAGCGTCTCACTCAAAGTCGTGATTCGTCGTGGTCGTGATTCGTGATGATCCCGCTAACGTTACCAATCAGCGGCCGGCGTCAGCCTGACCTGCCTGCCGTTTTTCGGACCAGCTGACACTTGAGAGAATGGCGTCCTCCGGGCGAGGAGGAGCCATGAAGAAGACCCGGTTCACGGACGCTCGACTGGCTTCAGCCGCGGCATCCGCGGGTGGGCTGGCCGGCCGTGAGTACCGCGGGCGACCTGCTCGCTCGCGAAGGCTTGGTCAAGAAGCGGCGCCGGCGCCGGCCGTGTCGGCATCCCGGGGCGGTCCCCGCGACCACGACGCACCCCAACGACCTGTGGACCACGGATTTCAAGGGGCATTTTCGGACGCGCGACGGCATCTATTGCTACCCGCTGACGATCGCCGACCTCCACTCCCGCTATCTGCTCGGCTGTCAGGGACTCCGGTCGACGAAAGGCGCCGGCGTCAGGCCCGTCTTTGAGCGGATCTTCCGGGAATTCGGTCTGCCGACCGCCATTCGCAGTGACAACGGCGTCCCGTTCGCCACGACCGGGATTCACGGTCTCTCGCGACTCAACGTGCGGCTGAGATATTGTCAAATGTTGTGGATCGGTCATCAGCGTGATCAGGCGGCCACCTTCCGATCTCCCTCGTTGTTTCGCTCCTGCTGTACCCCGTCAATGAACGTCACGCCGGCGCGGACGAGTGGCAGCAGATGCGCGCCATTGAGCCGACGCCAGCGCTGCTGTGCCATCTCGAGCAGCTTGTAGGCCATCAACAGGCCCTTGGTGCGCGAGCCCGCGCCTTTGGTCACGCGCTGCCGGAGTCGGACCGTGGCGAATGGCGACTCGATGACGTTGCTCGTGCGCACGTGCTGCCAATGCTCAGCTGGCAGGGCAAAGTGCGTGAGGAGGCGGTCGCGGTCTGCGTCCAGGCACGCCGCCGCCTTCGGGTACTTGGCCTCGTACTCGGCGATGAAGACGTCCATGGCCTCCTCGGCGTGTGCCCGCGTCTCGGCGTACATGATCTCGCGGAGCGCGCGCTTCGCTTTCGGCTGTAATCGCTTTGGCAATTTGTCGAGCACGTTGCCCATCTTGTGACACCAGTCGCGGAGCTCTCGCGTGTCCGGCCACACGTCGCGCACGGCCGCCCAGAAACCCAGGGCGCCGTCGCCGACCGCCCCCACCGGGGCCCGCATGCCGCGCCGCTGGAGGTCCCGCAGCACCGTCGCCCAGCTGTCGGTGCTCTCGCGGTAGCCGTCCTCCAGGGCCACGAGCTTCTTGGTCCCATCGGGCCGTACGCCGATGATCACCAGCGTACAGAGCCGATCGTCCTCGAGCCGGATGTTGAAATGGATGCCGTCGACCCACACGTACACGTAGTCACGATCGGCCAGGTCCCGCTGGCGGAACCGCCGGTAGTCCTCTTCCCACACCGCCGTGAGGCGCGCGATGTTGGTCGCGCTGAGGCCGGCCGCGTCATCCCCCAATAGCACCGGCAGCGCTTCGCGGAAATCGCCCGTCGACAGACCGCGCAGATAGAGGATCGGCAGCACCTCCGCCACCTTGGGCGAGCGACGCATGTAGGGGGGCAAGATCCGACTCGTGAACCGCTCCCGCTGGCCCGCGCCGTTGACCCTTTTGTCGTTCACCCGAGGAGCATGCACCTCGAGCGTACCTGCCCCGCACGTCACCTTCCGCGCCTGGGCCCGACCATTCCGAACGACCAGCCGGCGTCCCCGCGCGTCCCGCTCCTCGCCGTGGGCCTCGATGTACTGCCCGACCTCCACCGCCAGGGCCGTCATCAACATCCGCCGGGCTCCCTCCCGGGCCAGCTCGTCCACCGTCTGCGCACCGCGCTCTTCCGGCGGAACTTCGTTGTCTGCTCCATCGTTGTCGAGTACCTTCAGCATGGGTGGCGGCTCCTTTCACCGGCCTGCCAGCCGGAGTTTTCGCGTTGCTCACGCGAAAGGATACGCCGCCTTCTTCAGACTGCCGATCCACAACTTCTGGTTATATCTCCGTGCGGATGCACAAGACGCTCAAAGCCGGCGCCATTCGACCGCCCCGGGCCACGCTCGCGACGCAGCCACGAGCCTTCAATGCCTTCCGCGACGAGTTCAATGACGAGCGGCCGCATGACGCCCTCCAGGGCCGCACGCCCGGATCCCTCTATCAGCCGTCGCCCCGACCGTTTCCCCGCGAGCTGCCCCCGATTGACTATCCGGGCCACTGCCTGGTGAAGCGCGTGACCACGGCGGGTACCATCCGCTTCAAGCACCGGCTACTCTTCGTCTCCCAGGCCCTGACGCACCACCCGATTGGACTCGAGGACGTTGACGACGGCGTCTGGTCGATCTATTTCTGTCAGGTCCTCTTAGCGCGGCTCGACGAACGTGACTACGTCCTCCGACCCTAACAGTCGACTGGCCTGTGGAAGCCGTGGACACCCGCAAAGAGCGCGGCTTCCCACCGCTCCCACAGGCACTCGCGCTTTCTCGGCAACCACGAGGTGTTACCCATGTTGCCGGTCTATTCTGTTACCGATGTTCCCGGTCGCTCACGTTGGGGTCAGGTTGTTCGGAACCCAGTACAAACGTAGGGAGAATACTTCGTCTCCTTGGAGCACGTATCCGAAGGTCGCACATGCCTCTGGTCCCACCGTTGCGTACAGAGGCATTAGTTCTGGCCACCGCCATGTCACTTGCGTCGGCCCACTGAAGCGCTGTTCCTGCCATGACCGGTCTGGCCCGACTCGCCACAGACGCGTCAGGACAATCCGCACGTTTGACGCAGGCGAAGACTGGCGGCCGTTCGAGACGCAGAGAAGGTAGTACCAACCCTTACGACCGTCGTTCGTCGTAGTCAGAGAGGGCTCCGCAAGCTGGAGTGATAGCTTCGGCTTGACAAGCTTCTGACGAATCCGCTCACCCCAAATTGCCACCACCACAGCAGCGAACGTCGCGATAACCCCCAAGAGTCGGATCCAGAGGCTGTACGCTTCGTAGTCCGTCATTCTCCTTCGGCCGCGGATCGCCAACGTTCAGCACGTTGGACGCCAATCCTCTCGGAAAGTCCACTCCCTTCTGCGGAGCGCGATTTCAACTCGTTCGACTTATTGCAGTGCACGTATAACGTCAGCAATCAGCGGTCGGCGCAGCCGATCCGCTGCATTGCGTGGTTATGTCACGTGTTGCGACATTCGCGTTGACAGCTTCGTAATGATCGCCGCGAGTTCCCGGACATGCTCGGACGACACACGGAGCCGTTGCCCTACATCAAGTGTTCGATCGTCAGAACGCTCGATGTACAGCTGGTCGACTATGCCTTCTTTGTGAGACAGAAGATGCCGCTGCTGAAAGTAGCGTTGGAGCACGCTGAGCTCTTCACCACCGAGAATCTCCGAATATCCCGTGCCGGTTGCGCTACGCCATAGCGCATCAGATTCCATCAGGTTCTGGAACAAGTTCTTGCGAACCTCGAATTGGGCTGCGTTCGGCAGGCAGTGAAAACAGCGCCTCGGCATAACGCTGCAACGAGGAGACGAGCTTGACCAGGCCGTTCTCGGTGATGTGCCGGATCGAATCTTCAGCAACATTCTCGCCTGTTTCTTCGGCGATTGCTTCCCGGATACCCGGTAGCGCGTCCATCGTTTTTCGCACGGTCTCGACGGAATTCTTGAATGTTTCCAAAACGCTGTTGTGACCGCAGGAGGGGCAGAAGAACGCTGCGCCGACCGACGAGTACCGGCAGTGGCACTCCGGGCAGTCGAACTCCTGCGTCATCACGTCTGTTGCCGTCGCCGGAACGGCCACGGAGGTGCGGCCAGGCCGGTACGACATGCTCATCTTGATGAGACCGCCGCGGGGCTGTCTCGCGTTGAATCGCCGAGAGTCGTTCCCCAGAGCCCGGCCCAGTCTACGTTGAACGTGGGCGAGCGCGGCTCCCTTGATCTGCTCGGACTGCTCAGGCGTGTTCCAGTCTGAGGCCGGGTCGTCGTGTCGGCAGAGCGGGCAGTAGACGACCTCATCACGGACGATATTTCGCCAGTCCTCAAACCTGACTTTGAACGGTGCCCGACATGCGGCTGATGGGCACAATCGGTCCAGGCACCCTTTGTCGTCGAGCTCAAGCTCGATGGAGAACTTAGTTACTCCATCCAACCTCCCGAGCTCTCTCAAGGTGTCCTCGAACATGGTCACCCCTGGCTCTTGTGGCGTGTCGACATAACGTCAGTATTCAGCGGCGCCGGCTGGGGCGAAACAGTGCGGGCGTCCGCTGCAATTCGTGGTTAGGCACTTCCTTATCCCGGTACCAACGCCAGGCACGCACCCACCGAGTCCTGAACAACGGCAGATGCGTATGTCCCATCTGATTTTTGAGTCGCTTTGATGATCTCACCCCCGCCCTCTCGCACACGACGAAGACTTTCGGGGAGATCGCCAACGGGGAGGTACATCAGCCAGACCGGCGGCAGGCCCAGGTTCGCGCCGCGTGCATGACAGACTCTCGCCGCCGAGTTCCCATCATCACCGCGCATGTTGTAGTCGATGTAGGCCTCTTTCGCGTCCTCCATCTCGATGTTCTGCACCGACCAGCCCACGACCTGTCGATAGAAGTCACGGGTTGCCAGGGCGTCAGAGACCGTCAGGTTGAGCCAAGAAATGCAACCCGCACGCTCCGCGGCGTCGCGCGATGCGCCGCCCTCATCCGGGGAAATGGACTCGGCAGAGACGACTGGGATGACCCCGAACGCCGCCCCATTGGGATCGAGGAGAACAGCCCACTGACTTTTTCCGCCGTCGTCTTTGGAATGCATAAGCTCATCCCCGCCCAGCTCCAGCGCACGCGCGACACTGGTTGCGACATCGGCGACCTGTATGTGCGGCATCCATTGCAGCGGTAGCTTTTCGTACTCAGCACTGCGCGCGCCCAGGCCGATGATCGGCATTCCTCGGTTGTTCGTCAGGTCGTCCCGCCAAAGTGGATTCTCACCCGTGGTCAGGACACGTGAGTAGAAGCTCAGTTCGCGATCGTGTTCTGGGACGGCGATATCGGCGCTGAGGATCCCGCCGACGCCTGGGACAAAAGGGTTACTCATGGTTCGCGTCCTGGTTGCATCACGTTGGTTGGTGCGCGGGTTTCTGTGGGCGTTCTAGTTCAAGTCGGCTGCCACTGGCTGCGATCCAGTCGGCCTAACGTCAGCAATCAGCGGCCGGCTCAGCCGGTCCGCTGCATTGCTTGGTTAGCCTTGTGATCATGATCCGAGCGTCAGATAACCTCAAGACCCCGTCTGTTTGGCCAGTCTGGCCGCGCTCCTGCCGGGCCATTCTGCGGTCGAGAGCGATCGTCGTTGAGCACCCGGGCGGCGGCGTATAATTGCGGAAGATCAACGAGTTGGGACCATGACATTCGATCGAATCTCCATCGACGCCGCCCAGATGAACGGGGTGCCATGCATCCGAGGCCTGCGCATTCCTGTGGCCACGGTCGTCGGCATGGTCGCCGACGGCATGTCCCACGCCGAGATTCTCGCGGCCTACCCGGACCTTGAGGAGGGCGATATTCGCGAGGCGCTCCAGTTCGCGGCTGAGGCCGTGGGAGAGCGCGAACTGCCCCTGTTGCCCAGTCGATGAGATTCCTCGTCGACAACGCGCTATCTCCGGACATCCCCCGACAGTGGCTCGCCCAGTCTTTCGGGACCCGCGGTGATGCTTGACTTGCACCGCAATTAGAGGCTCTTCACCGATTTGAGTACAAGGGTTGAAGGCTCAAGAAGCGCGCCAGGTCGCGAGACGATCGAATCGGATGAGCCGTGGCCCACTTCAGTTTGAGCAAGAGCAGTTGTTCATTCTGCATACCGCGTGCGCGGCGGAGGACCGCCTTGATGGTCGTGTTGATCGATTCGACCACGCCGAAGCGAACAGGGTGGAAGCAGTAGGCAGCGATGCCCTCGAGATGACGAACGAGGAACGCGCCGAGGCGCTCCATCTCGGGGAGCCGTTGCCAGCGCAACGCGGTCACCCAGCCGATGAGGAAGTGCCCCACGCCCATCGGCGTCCGATACGTCCACAGGCGGTCGAGCTGTTCGCGCAGGAGACAGGCTTTGAACAGCCGGCGATTCGCGGCAAACAACGTCTGCAGTTCCCGGCGCTTCGAGCCGCGGACCGTCTTCCAGCGCCGGAGCAGCAACCAGCGTTTCCCGCGCCCATGGGCACGCATCACGGCCCCGGCGCGGAAGAACTCTTGGCGGCGGACCTCGTCGAGCGCGGCGCTCGCATGCTGGAGGACATGGAATTTGTCGAACACCACGTCGGCCTGCGGCAGCACCTGCGTGACCGCATTGAGATAGGGCCGGTGCATGTCGGTACACACCGCGTGAATCGCGCCCCGCTGATGCGGGTCGAGATCCTCCGTGAGCAAGGTCGTGGCGGTAGTCGTTGTGCGATCCTGACGCAAGCCCATGACCTCGCCGCGCACCACATCCGACAGGACAGTCCAGAAGCGCTGGCCCTTCCCGCGCTGCACCTCATCGAGGCCGATGTGCCGCGGTCGCCGTTTCCGGCGGGTGCGATCCCACTCGGTCAAGAAGGCCGTCTCGGCGCGCCGGGCTTTGCCCCAGCTGACGCGGTGCCGCACGGCGGCGTGGCTGGTCGGCATCGACTGGCAATCCAGGCCGATCTGCTGGCGCAAGCGGCGCGTGACCCGGGCCTTCGGGGTGGCAAATTCGATCCGCTCCGTGCGCACCCCGCAGTGGCGACAGATCACGCGTCGTTGCCGGTAGACCAACGTGACCGGATGCCGTGCCCAGGGCAGATCGTCCCACGTCCGCTCGCGCGCGGCGCGCACGCGGCCGGTGCGGCGTCCACAGCCGTTGCACACATAGCGCCGTATCCCGCGCCGCTCCAACTGCAACCGCAGGCGACTCTCCACCCCGTCGTCCTCCCGTTCGACGCGCACCACTCGGAAGCCCGACAAGCCCAAGATCCAGGTACAATCCCGTTGCGATCCCACGTGTCCTCCCTTCTTGGTTGCACATCAAGAGAGAACAACACCGGGTGGTCCGGTGCAAGTGGGATCGCGTTCTTTCGTCCAGGCCGTCGAGCAGGCCGCCCACCTCAATTGCGGCCCGCGCAGGCGGCCGGGTATCACCTCAGATCGCTGTACTCAAATCGACGAAGAGCCCAATTAGAACACTCGCGGTGTCTGCTCGAGGGATCGCGATGATGTCGATGCCGCCATCCTTCTGGTTCACAGCCCCGGTTCTCTGGACCGCGTACCCCATTCGGTCAAGCCGCTCTGCAACGACCTGTTCGAATTGCTCCGCCGAAAGCTGCGACAGCCGACCGGGATCTCGCCGCAGTAATTCCAGAAGCTCGGGAGTCGCGTCGACCGCGGCGACAATCGTGGATCGCCCTCCGGCGAGCAGCCCTAGCGCGGTCGCCCAGTTCCGAAGCGGGCCACGGGAGGGCAATTGCGTTCCCGTCTCCCACCTCGACACCGAGATCCGACTCGTCCCGACCAGGGCAGCGAGATCCTCTTGGCTCAGGCCCATCTCCTTTCGAGCCGCCCGCAGCACAACACCCAGTTCGAGCGACAAACGCGACGGTACTCTGGCTCTCGCCTGGAGGTAGACGATTTCGTACGCAACCAGGGCGCTCAAGACGTGTAGGCGGCGTACGTCCGTCGGGCTCAACACTTCATGCTTGCTTCTCAGCGACAGCATGCCAAGAGTTGTCGTCCCGGAAGCCACCGCGCATACGACGCGTGACCGAATATCGGCGTCGTCGCCCATCGTCATGGACGTGTCACGGATATACTTGAAGTTCGGGATCTTGACTCTCTGCTTCTGGCTCGGTAGCTCGGCGGCCGGAGTGCGAGATCGAGCGATCAAGCGACTCTCACCACCCTCCGCGAGCAGCACGTCGACAGTAGTCGATGAGTGGTCTCCAAGCCTGCGGTCTCGCAGGACGAAATCATCGACCAACGTCGAGACCTCATTAGAGAGTGTCATCTGGCTCTATCAACAGGCATAACGTTCTATAACCCGCGTACGCCAATTAACGGTTTTGCGTTCGACACATCCAACCGATGGCGTGTAAATCCTTTTCCGCTGGCATTCTGGCCGGGCGACTCGTTTCCGGTCAAATGCGAATGACGACAGAGGTTTACCGGATTCGCACTGTCCATTGTCCGTGAATTGGCGCATGCGCGATGTGCTGGTGATTCCAGGGATATCTGGCGTGCGCCATTCGCTGCGATGCGTGTCAACGCACGGTTCCTGTTTGGCGATGCGAGGCGAACCGAAGCGACCGCTACCGGTGGCGCCGACTCGACAAGCCGCTGCTGCTCCACGACTTACGATGCGATCGTAGTGGTGGCAAGCAGATTGCCTCGACATGAGTCCGGGTGGACCATGCGTGAGCTCGAATCGTCGCTCCAGCCGTTCGGCGAGTTCCTACTCCGAGGGCGACTGGTCCGAGAGAACGCGGCGCCGCACTGCGTGCGCTGGGTGCGCCGATTCCTGATGAGGAAGGCTTCTGACGAACCCCTGGCGGACCAGGTTCGGCGGTTCTGTGAGGACTTGGAGCGCAAAGGCCGCGTCCAGGAGTGGCAGGTGCGCCAGGGCCGAGCAGGCTTTACGGATGTTCTTTGTCAATTTCCTGAAGCGAACAGACTGGCATCGCCGGCCGGCCAGCGCCGTCGTGGACGAGCACGGCGGAACGAATCCGCTGGCGGCGCTGGAAGAACTGCAACGGCGCATCAGGACCAGGCACTACTCCTCCCGCACCGAGCGCACGTATGCGGACTGGGTGCGGCGTTTCTTTTGCCTATGTGGCCGAGCGGCAGAACGCGCCGCATCCGCCGGTCGACTCGGTCGCCGTACGAGATTATCTGACGCATCTGGCCGTGCGGCGCCGGGTGTCGGCCAGCAGTCAAAACCAGGCGCTGTCCGCCATTCTGTTCCTCCGCCGGGAGGTGCTGGGTGTGGCGGTGGAGGACTTATCCTCGACGGCGAGGGCAAAGCGCGGGTCGCGGCTGCCGGTCGTCCTGAGCATTCCGGAGACCGCGGCGTTCCTGGGCGGCCTGCGCGGGAGGACTTGGCTCATGGCCGCGCTGATCTACGGAGGAGGATTGCGGGTCTCTGAGTGTTGCCAACTGCGCGTGAAGGACCTCGACTTCGATCAGGGCTTGGTCTTTGTCCGCAGTGGGAAGGGAAACAAGGACAGGTCGACGCTGTTGGCGGAAGTGGGCCGGGAGGAGTTGCGGGCTCAACTGCGGAGTTCCGAGACGGTCTACGGAGCCGACCGCAGATCGGGACTCGCCGGCGTCTGGATGCCCGATGCCCTGGAACGTAGGTATCCGAACGCGGGCCGAGAGCTGGCGCGGTTCTGGGTCTTCCCAAGCAAGACGTTGGCAACCGACCCTCGGGCCGGCATTGTGCGGCGCCACCACGTCCATGACTCGGTCGTCCAGAGGGCGTCAAGGCGGCGGCCCGAAGGGCTCACATCCACAAGCCCGTTTCCGTCCACACGTTGAGACACAGTTTTGCAACGCACCTGCTGCTCAACGGTGTCGACATCCGGCAGATCCAGGACTACCTGGGTCACGTCAACGTGGAGACGACGATGATCTACACACACGTCGTCAAAGAACTGCGGAGGCCGGCGCGAAGTCCTCTCGACCTTCTCAGTACCGATGCAGGTCAGTAACCTCAGACACCTCGTTCACTGCGACTACAGCTCCGGCTCGCGACCGCACGCCCCTGCCATCTCCCAGGCGCCGCCTTCGTCCTGGCGCCAATACCGGATGCTCGGGAAGCCCGGCGTACCGTCATACGGATCGATGCGGACGAAGCTGTAACAGGGCGCGAGGTGCTCCGGCCGTAACGCCGCAAGCAGCTCCGCATCGGACGCGCCACCGGCTTCCTGCAATCGGCCGTACTGCACGGGTGTGATTGTTCGCTGCCACGCGCCGCCGTTGACCACGACCGGGGTGAGCGCGTTCGGGATCGGTGAGAACCCGTCGACGATGACGGTGCGACCCATGCTGGTCAGCTCCAGCACCCGCTGGCGCCAGTCGACCAGGTGCGTGTGCCCGTGGACGAAGATGGCGATCGGGCGGCCGCCCGCCGGCAGCGACGCCTGCGCCGTCTCCAGCCGCCGTGAGTACGTGCGATCGCGTGTTCGCCAGAAGTAGTCGAACAACCCGCCGCGTGTGTCCGGCGTGCGCGGACACGCCGCGACCGGCGGTCCGCGCGGGTCGATCTGGGTCACGTAGCGCTCGAAACGGCGCCGCGCGCGCCGCACGGCCGCCCGGTAGTCGCAGAGCGCGTCGAGATCCTCGTCGCTCATGCCGTCCATGAGCGCCGAGATCACTCCCGCATCGAGGGCGCGGCGGGCCACCGGCTTGAACCGATCGTCGTCGGGCAGCGACTCGGCCAGGAACGACGGCCCCTGGGCCTTGACGGCGGCGAGATCCCACGTTGGCGGCTGCACGTCGCCGGCGTCGAGGTCGACACGGAACTGCTGCCACGGCATCCTGAAGAGGACGTAGCGCACCAGCTCGGCGGCAGACGGACCGAGGTCAGCGGCGCCGTCGGCCGCGATGCCGTGCGCCAGCCCCGCACCCTCGTCGGCGAAGTTGTCGATCACGGGGTAGCGAGATTCGCGCGCGTCGAAGAACGCCGTGGCGGTCCGAGCGCCCCACGGCCGTGCCAGATGGCGCTGCCCGGACCGCTCGATGAAGGGCGACGGCCAGTCGTCGAAGCGATTGGCACGTCCGTCGATCTGATGCCCATGCTCGGCGTAGATCTGACCGTCGTCGGACGCCCAATGGCCGGCGGTTGCCACGGTCGCGCGACTAGTGGGCGCGCCGAGTGCCTGCTCGACCTTGGCGAGAACCGACGGGAAGAGCAGCGCCGCGTCGTGGTCGCCTGGCACGACGACGACACGATTCGTCGCGGACCGGGCAAACGCGGCGAGGGCCTCGACTTCGAGCGCGTGCGAGGCGAGAACGCGCTCCATCCGCGCGAGCGCCTCGGCTTCGCTGCATCCAAGCTCCGGGTCGTCGTACACGCAGTCGGCGTCGAGCGATTGCCACAGCTCGAACGTGTCGCCGTTCAGAATGAGGTCGGCGGCGCCGCCCCCCTCGGCGTCCAGCGCGCGAAGGAACGCGACGAACGCATCCGCCCACCGAAAGTCTTCCGTGGGATGCCACGTGCCCGATGCGTCACGACCGACCCCCATGTGCAGGTCGCCGATCACGGTGACGACGCGTTCGCTGCCGTTGACGGCTTGGGCGCGTCCCGCGAGCCCGCTGGCGCCGATGGTGACCAGCACCTGACCGGTCAGCGCGGCCACGACCACCGGCAGCACGAACGCACGCGGACGCATTGGGATCTACGGCGCGGCGAGCGAGACCCGGACGATCTCTTCGTCGTTGCGCGCGATGATGTGGCGGTTGGCATACGCCGGATGTGACCAGTTGACCACCGGCCCCTGCGCGCGGCGGCGCACGTAGGGGCTCGTCGGCGCGATCAGGCGCGCGCGGCTGATCTCGTCGTACCCCTCGGGCGACAGGCTCGCGATGACGAGGTCCCCGCCGTCGGTGTTGATGAAATACCGGTCGCCGTGCCGCACGAAGAAGGCGGTGGCCCAGCTCGCGGGTTCGCCCATCAACGCCTCGGTTTCCCACACGCGCTTGCCGGTTCGCAGCTCGAGGCATCGGAGGACGCCGTGGCCGTCGACGCCGTAGAGGTAGTCGCCCTGGATGACCGGCGTGCTGATGACGGAATCGAGCGTGTCGAACACACGACCGTATTCCGGATCGCTCTCGCCCACGCCCTCCCAGATCAGCGTCGCATCCGGATGCGTCTCCGCCAACCGCATCATCCGAGCGCCGCCCCATTGCGAGGTGACGAACAGATACGGTCCGCTCCGGACGGCCGTCGAGACCGCCATGCCCATGTCGACGATGTGCGGCACCTCCCAGTAGACCTCGCCGGTCTCCGGGTTGAGCGCGCTGATCGCGCGCGGGTGCCAGATGATCAACTGCGAGGCTCCCCCCGCCTCGATCAGAATCGGTTGTGAGTAGCCCGGCTCCCAATCCGACGAGAGCGCCTGCCACAGCACGTCACCGGTCCGCTTGTCGAACGCGATGACTTTGGCGTCCGGCTCTCCCCCGACCAGGCAGATCAGCCGGTCGCCGACCACGAGCGGCGCCCCGGTGATGCCCCACGATGGCACCGACGCGTTGAAGTCGAGGACGTAGTCGGTGTGCCAGAGCACACGGCCGTCGGCGACGTCGAGGGCGAAGAGATTGCCCATCGCGCCCAGTGCATAGACTCGATCGCCGTCGACGGTCGGCGTCGCCCGCGGGCCGATCGCGTACGCGAGCTGCAGCCCTGCGTAGTTGGTCTCCCACTCGTGGGTCCACCGCACGTCGCCGCTCCGTTCGTCCAGGACGACCAGGCGCTCGACGACCTCGGTGTTGCGTGGGTCCAGCCGGCGCGCGTCCGTCACGAAGACGCGCCCGTCGGCGACCGCCGGTCCCGCGTAGCCGCCGCCGATCGGCATGCGCCAAGCGACCGGCAGCCCGCCTTCGGGCAACGTCTCGACGATGCCGGTCTCGGTCCAGACACCAAGGCGGCCGCGGCCGCGCCACTCGGGCCAGTCATCGGCGCGGATCGGCGAAGCGGCGAGACACAAGGTCACCAGCGCTAGGGCTACCGTCGGGCGCGTCACGCGCATCATCGTCTCACAATCCGTTCCCGGCGCTCACCGTGAAGTCGTAGGTTTGTGCGGGACGCTGCACCCGGCCTTGCGGGGGAGCAGGTCCGGCAACTGCGCCGCCGGGATCAGAACCCGTCGAACGTCCGCTCCGCTGCGAACTCGTGTCGCAGCAATACTGTCGTCTCAACGGACTTCTTCCGGGCGCGAATCGCTGTCCATTGCACTCGCGGCGGCGTGTCCGGCGATTCGTAGACGACTTCGAAGAGACCGAACTGGCGCCGTCCGGGGATCCCGTTCCCGGGTCCGCCGCCGTCGCTCCCATGGGAATATGGGCCGCCCTTCTTCGAGCCGCGACTTTCGAGTGCCGCGGCATGAAACACCGGGAACCCCCCGCAGCCACCTGCCGCGTAGCCAGCGTGCGGTCCGTCATCGATCGCGACCATGTGTGCGTCGCCACTGACCATACAGATGTTGCGGATCCCATTGGCGACGATGAACTCGGCCAGCTCGCGTCTCTCTTCTGGAAATCCGGCCCAGGAATCGTCGCCCACTTTCGGTTGTCCAATCCACGGGATCGAGTTGACCCAGACGATGAGGTCCGCCGACTTGCCGTCGAGCAGCTTGCCCTTCAGCCACGCCTTCTGAGCGGCCCCGAGAACGGTGCCCACGCGTCGCGAACCCGAACGGGACGATCGTTGAGAGCGCGTATCCGTGAGGAGGAACAGGACCCGCCCGACCTCGAACGTCTGATAGATGCCATCGTCCGGGCGGACCGTTTCATAGTGAGGCACGTAGATGCCGTACGCCTCCCTCGCGTACCGGGCTGCGCCACTCCGCCTCGGGTCGGCGCCAGCGGAGTTGTTGCCGAGGAAGTCATGATCGTCCCAGACGTAGACGACCGGCAGTGAGGTGAACAACCCGTCGGGGCCGTCTCGCCTCGATGCGTCGTCGTAGTCTTCGAGCCGACTCCGAAGCTCTTCGTCGTGATTGTCCTTGTAGTGGAGGTCCCCGAGATGTAGGAAGAAGAGCAGATCCCGATTGGCGGCAATCGCCCGGTACGCCTCTGGCCGTGAACCACCCATCCACTTCTGCCGGGCACAACTCGAGAGCGCGAAACGAAAGCTCGTGCGCGTCCCCTTCAACGGCGTGGTTCGGAACCGGCCGACGAGCCCGTTCACGAGCCGCCCGTTCAGTTCAACGCCGTAGCCGTACTCGGTGGCTGGCCCCAAGCCCGTCGCCTCGAACGCGATGATCTTGTCCTCGTAGCGTCGTTGCGGGTCTACCCACACGGAAGCGGGCGACACGGTCACGACACCGTTCTTCAATCGCTCGTCTCGTGCAACGACGAGGCGTGCGCGCTCTGCTCCTCCGGCCACCCGCACCTTGACGGTCGCTCCCGAATCGGTGACGGCGCCCAGCCACGGCCCTGCGTTGGCCTGCCAGTCACTCCAGGATGATCTCCGGTGCCCGCCACGGGAACGAATCGAGGCAACGGACAGGTGCGGCGCGGCGACCGAAGTGGCCGCTCCAACGACCGCCGTCACGAGCGCAGAGGTGAGGAACTTCCTTCGGTTCAGCGCCGACGGCGGCGTGCCGTGTCCGCCGGCGACGTCGACGTTCGCGCGCGCGCGCTTCGCGGCGGAGCGCGTCTTTGAGCGAGGCGTGGCCATTGTGGTTACCCTCTCGTTCCCACGGCTCACGAGCCGTTTGAGGCATCCTGGAGGCGCGCACCAGGGAGGTGCCAACGAAGACGAGTTTGTGTCCGCTGACTGGCTTGAATCAGCGCATCAATATCCTGCCAAGGCACGAGCTTGAAGTTCTGGTGCTCACCGTCGTTGCGCTGATCCTGGGTCACGAACACGCCACGAGGGAACCGTGGTCCGAGGTCGGCCAGGAGGACGTCGACCCCGTCGGCATGGGTGACACCGTCGATGGCGTTCCCTTGCGCAATCTGGAACGTGGTCACGTACTCGTTTGGGCCTTCGCGCCGATAGATCACGAACTCGTCGCTCCCTTGACTCGAGGCGATGAGATAGCCGCTCCTCCCCGGACCGTAGGCGATCGTGAGACCTTCGACGTCCGCGGTCAGGAATCCGTCGGCTCCAGTCGAGTCGACCATCCTCTGCACGGCGCTCCCGGTTGGCTCGGCCGCGTACTTCCAAATGCCCACGGCCTCCTCACCGACGTACACGAACCCAAGCTCGTCGTCTGCAACGCATCCTTCGACTTGAGACCCGAGCTCGAAGCTGCGGACTTTCACTGCGCCGACTCTGCCGGGAACGAGCTCGAAGAGCAGCCATTGCGCGACCTCGCCGCTCTTGGAGGTGATGAACACGTAGTACTTGTCCGTCGCCCGGCTGCGATACATGCAAGAGCCGTACACCTCGATTCCCACCGCCAGCCGCGTCGCTGCAACGTTCCGCAACAACCGACTCATTGGATCGACGACATACACAGCGATGCTGTCACGCGCGCGATTGCCCGCCGTGACGATCGCGGTCGAACGCCCGTCCAGTGGGAAGTCGTACCGAAGGTCGACGTTGACGAGCTTGCCGTCGGGCAGATACTGAAGCTCGCGACCGTCGAGGTCGTATACGGCCAGCCCCGACTTCTTGTCCGTGCCGATGATGGTGCTTTTCGCGCCATCGGTCGGATGCCGCCAGATCGCCGGATCATCCGCCGCGTCTCCACCTGACCGCACTGGCACGGTTTCCACACTCGCCACCACAGACGCCGTCTCCAGGTCGATAGGGTCGTCGCGCGGCCGAATCACGGCAAACGAGGCGAACGTCCCGGCCACCAGCACGGCTATGCCAACCATGAAGCCGATTCTCACGGTTCTGCCCATCTGCTCAGTCTTCATCGCAGCGCTCCAGTCGTTTGTGGACTCCGCCCCCACCTCAAGGACATGTGGCCTCTCGGACCTCGCGGAAGCGGTCGAGAAGAGCCCGCGTCCACTCCTCCACGCTTCCCTCGGTCGACTCGCGGTCGAACCCCGCGGCTTCGAAGATCGCGCGCACCCCGTCAGGCGTCAGGGGCTGCAGGCGTTCAACCAGAAACTGTCGAGCCATCTCCGACGGCCGGCGGAAACCGGCCAGGTCGGCACGAAGCACACACGTCCCTCCGTCCATGAAGACGCCGTTCTCGCGATACTTGCTGTAATTCCCGCGTGCCTTCCCGCCGCCAAAGGAGGAACCTGGGTCATCCAGGAAGATCACAGGTTCTCGACAGACGCCCGTTGCGCTGTCCCAGGTGTCGAGGTCGCACGCGAGCGTGTTCTGCTTGGAGATCCCGTGATGGAAATGCACCATGTTCAGCGCCAGGACGTAAGCTTCGAGCTCGACGCGTTTCAGCGGATCCCGAGACCAGCGCGCGTAGACGTCCTCCCAATCCCAGCCCTTGTCTTCTTCCGCATCGAGGGGTACCCAGGGTTTTCGCTCGATCGAAGCGTGTTCGAAGAGGTTGGTCTCGGCCCGCAGATGGTTGTCGGCTCGGGTCCTGATGTCGCGGAACGGATCGCTGGAGCAGCCCTGGCACCAGACCTGCGAACGGAACATGTGATCCGCCGGGAAGCCGAGCGCCCACAAGAACCGGCTGACGGCCACCTCCGTGTAGACCTCGCGGCCACGGTTACCACCCGTGGTGTATTTGACCTTGAGGATGTCGGGCCGTTGCGGCCTGCCCAGCTCATCGCTGAGGACGGCGCCGCGACCATCGACCAGATAGCCGCCGGCTGACACCTCGGCGGCCTCGGGAACGAGCACGTACCGATCGCTGTAATACCGCCCGCGCGCGTCGGTGTGATAGCACCAGAACTTGCGGCTCTTGCCGCGACTCTTCAGATGCATCTTGTACGGGATGAACTCGCAGTAGACCGGCTCGACATGCGAGAAGGCGTGCGCCCCACCCGGACCGCGCCGGATGGCATCGACGCTCAGCGATGGCTGCTCGTCCGCTAAGCGGGCCTGGTCGATGCAGGCCTCGCGGGATGCCGTCTCCAGCGACAGGGCGTCTCCGGTCGTCCGGGTCCACTGGGCGACGCACGGTGCCTGGTCTCCGGCTACGGCTCCTCTGCCCTCGTCGCCGTGGGCGCTCGGCGGCCACAGGACGGTCATGCTTATGACCAGCGTTGCGACCCGTATCGTTGACCGCATGATGTTGCTCCCTTCGAAGAGTGGCCCTGGTTGAGGTTTCATTCCGATACTCCGCGACTCGAACGCACGGTTGCCGGACTCCGGCACGGGTGCGCGGCAATCTGCCGAACCTTGTCCTTGAACGTGGCGACCCAGGCCGCGACGCCGCACTCCGCGGGGTCGTCGCACAGCTCGGCCACACGGGCCGCGGCGAACAGGTCGTGGATCTGCGCGTCACTCAGCAGGCTGAGCCGTTCGAGCAGAAACTGGCGACCCGCTTCCGTGATGGGCGGATTCTCGACCCCGCCACTGCAGGCGTTTGACGTTTTCAGCACGCCTCGACACAGGCCGCCCGTGTCCCGGTAGTACTCCATGTCGAGGACCGTCTTCTCGGCCCAGTGCTTCAGGCTCATCTTGGCGCTCGACCGGGTAAACGCCCCGGCGCCTCCAAACGTCGCGCCGAGGTCGTCGACAATGGCGTAGGGATGGCGACAGCTGTATCCGACACCGTCGTCGTCCGAGTCCGGACTCTCGTCGTCCAGGTCGGCGGTCGGGTCGCTGACCGGCTCGCGTCGAACGACCCCCTCGCGTAGGCAGACCAGGCGTTGCTGCTCCGGCTTGCAGTCGCCGTGCTGCACGAACACTTGAAGTAGCTGCAACGCGTCGACGTGCTCGCGGCGCGCTGGCATCCAGGCCGTGCCCGGGCTCGAGGGCAGCCGATCGACAGCCGGCGGCGACTGACCGACGAGCGCGGACAGCTCCGTCCACTTCCAGCCTTGATCTGAGCTTTCCTCGATCGTGGCGCCGTCGAACCGCTTCTCGATGAGCACAGTTCCCAGCGGTCTCGTGGACTGGCGATACCGGCCGCTCTGTCGTTCGCGGTCGTTGGGCCCGTCGTGCGGACTCGAGGGGCATCCGTGGCATCGCAGAGGCACCAGGAACACGCGGTCAGCCCCAAACCCAAGGGCCCAGAACAGCCGTGTCCCTGCCAGCTCTGCATAAATCTCCCGGTCTCCCGACCTGCCGCGAGGGCGGGACGTGCCGTATCGTCTCGACGGGACGTACTTGACCTTGAAGACGTCGTTCCCGACCTGACACAGAAACTTGGGTGTCGCACCACCGAGCGCGACACCAGGGGTGTGGTAGTCGCAGGTGATCCCCCGTGACGGATCGAACGCAAGACCCTCAACGGGGCCAATTCGCAGGTCGAGCTCGCCGGTGCGGCGATCGGTCCACACCTGAGCCATCCTGAGATACCGGGCTCGTTCCTCGTCTGAGCTCGGCTCGATGACCGTTGGCCGGTCGGGTTCACGCTCATGTGGCGCGCTGCCGCCCAAGGGATCGACCGCGAGGAGCGCCAGGCCGGCAAGCGCGAGACCGATGCGACCCGGTGTCGTCGACAGCCGCGCAGATTTGAGTTGTCGCGTCACTGATGGTTCTCCTGGTTTGGCGCTGGACTGGCTATCGAGCCCTCGGTGAATACTCATTTCCGGTCTCTACTCACGTACGCGTGGTTGGAGCACTTTTCGCTCACCGCGGTGGTTGCCTTCGCGAAGACCCGCTCCGACTGCGCGTTTTTCGCCTGAATTCGCGCGTACATGAGTGGGTGCGTGTGCTCAGGCGCCGAGTGGCCGAGCTGGGAGACGTGGCGGTGCCAGCACGACAAGCGTCCGGCGCTTGCAGACGCTGACGCAGCCGCTGTATAAGGAGCCGTCTCCGAAGGCCACGGAGTGTCTGGCCAGCGCACCCAGGAGCGATACACCGTGTCTCGGCAGCCGCCCGGCGACGTGACCCAGCTCCTGATCGCCTGGAGCGATGGGGACCGGCAGGCGCTGGATGCCTTGATGCCGCTCGTCTACGCCGAGCTTCGCCGCCTGGCGCGAAGCTACTCGAGACGAGAACGCCCCGACCACACGCTGCAACCGACGGCGCTGGTCAACGAAGCCTACCTACGCCTCGTGAATCAGCGGCAGGTGCGTTGGCAGAATCGCGCGCACTTCCTTGCCATCGCGGCCCAGGAGATGCGGCGCGTGCTTGTGGATCACGCTCGCAAACGGCAAACCGCCAAACGGGGCGGAGGAGAGCGTACGGTGGTCATCGACGACGTCCTGGAAACCGTCGGCCATGCTGACATCGACGTCGTCGAGGTGCACGAAGCCCTCGAACGTCTGGCGGTTGCCGACAAACACGCGGTCACCGAGGCACACGTCAGTTCGGGCTCTGGACGTTCTGAGGGGCCGCTCCGACCTCCAGAATCCGCACCTCGTTCTGGAAATCGAAGACGCGGGCAACGACGATCTCGGACGGATCGCAGGCGGCTTCCGCGGAGCTAGCAAACAGGTAGAGTACGAGCCAGCTGAGGAGGAAACGAGTGACTGTCTTGCTGGGAAGCATTCTCGGCCAACCTTCCGAGTAGGCCGACGCGACCAGCCGGACGAACGAGACACGCTTTTACCACATGTTTTTGCTGGGCGTCTGCGCCTTTATTAGTCCGGTGTCGTTCGAGTACGCTAGTTGCACACTTCTGCCCAACAAATACGGCTGCGTTCAACGTGTGTCGTCTTCGTTTAAGGCTGAAGAGGACGCTACGGGACGTTGAGTCGCAGTCTTCTTTGCGAAGTAGTGAGAAGGGCCGTCTGTCGGATAGACCTCGAGGATGTCCCGAAACGCACGGTGCGCGGCGGGCCAGAGCTCGGCTTCGTAGAGCTGCAATGCCGCGGCGAAACGTTCACAGAGGTCGTCGTCGGTCGCGTCGAGTCCTTCCTTCGCGCCCACGACCTGATAGATGGCACGTGGTCCGACGTCCATGAGCTCATGCACGCCCAGGTACCGGGTACGGAGACCATCAACTCCGTCGATCACCTCCGCCGATGTCAAGATCATCGGACTCGTGGTCTCAGTCCTTTTGAAGAACGTCTTGTTCAATTGTTCCAACCGCTGCGTCACATGGACTGTGTGACCGGCGACGCCGCACCGTTCGCCGTTGACATCCTGTTCGATGCTCAGGCGCCCGACGTGCAGACCCATCCGTGTGGGGAGTTGTTCGTCTGAGTGATCGGCGTTGAACCGTTCCACCGCTTTCGCGATCTCTAGCGCCGCCATGCACGCCTGGTATCGACGGCGTGGATCGACGAGGCGATCGGTCTTCGTCGTCCTCCAGGATGCGGGGGCCAACCGTCGTGCCCACCAGGCGGGCGGGTCGGCCCAAAAGCACACCACGCTATCTCCGACCTGCGGAACTTCGACCGACCCGGACCACTTGCCGACTGCCGTTCTGACCTCGTGCCGGTAGAGCTCGAGAAGCTCATGGAGCCGCTCGGCGGGCAACGGGCCAGAGACCCCGGTGGAGCCAGCGACATCGGTGAGGAGGCAGACTCCGTCACTGACCCACCTGAGGGATGGCGATCGCGTCAGTCGAGCCGCGATGAAGGCCAGGGGCAACACGATCAGCAGTGGGACAGCGAGCGGGATCAGCACGTTGCCGTAGCTGAACGCGGCGTAGGCGGCCGCCGCATAGACCCCACCCGCGAGGAGGGCCACCACCGCGCCGTTCCGGCGCGGAAGCAGATAGCCGACGCCCACCACGCCTGCTCCGAAGCCCCACAGAAGGCCGAGCTCGAGATAGAACCCAACCGGCCTGAGCATCTCGTTCGCGAGCAGGTTCGCAAACGCAGTGGCCTGGATTTCGACCCCGCTCAGCTCGCCATTCTCGCCGGCGAGCGGCGTGTGGTGGGTGTCCTCCTGGTCCTCACTCGAGACGACCGACGGCCCGGCGCCAACGAAGACGGCCTTGCCCGCTATGTCGGCGCGGGTTGTCATGGCTTGGTTCAAGGCCGCGTGGAAGGGGATCGTGTGGATCGCCCCTGGCGGTCCGTAGAAGTTGAGGTAGAACACACCTGGGTCGCGATACATCCTTATCAGCGCCTGGAGCGTGCGGATATCGTCATCGCGAGCGTCCGTTGGTGAGGCGGAGCCCAACATCTCGAGCTCGCGGGTGGCTGCCGCAGCGTTACCCTTCAGCTCGCTGCGAAGCGCGCGCATTGCCTCTCGGAAATCGGGCCACAACGGCGGCACGGCGCCATCCGGAATGAGGCTGAGTACCGGAGCCTCGGTATTCAAGAACGATGGGCGGAAGGCACCAAGAGGCCCTAACGCATGGACCTGGAGCGTCGCCGCCGGCAGCGTCGGCGTCTCTCCGCGGCTGGGGTCCTCCACGAACGACAAGCCCTGAGTGACGAGCGGCACATCCGGGATCAGGGCGGGAGCGAGTGCGCGAGCTGAATTCCCGAGCATCGGTATCGGCTGCTGGGTCCGAGACCCGCGGAACCCCGGCGCGTTGATCCGATCGACCCGTTCGACCAACACCACGTTGCCAGCCGTGACGATGGCCGCCGACAGCGCCTCGTCCTCGGCAAGGTCGGTGTCTCTGCGAAAGTCGATGTCAATCGCAATCGCGGAGGCACCGAGATCGACGAGCCGATCAATCAGCCTCGCGTGAAGCGATCGGGGCCAATCCCTCGTCCTGCCGGGTAAATCGAGGACGGCCCGCGAGCTCTCGTCCATGCTCACGATGATCACTTCCGGCGGCGCGTCGATGGCACCGCGCATCAGATACAGCCACCGTAGACCGATACCGTCCTCGAGGAGGTCGCCCAGCATCGCATTCGCTGAGACGCCAAGAAATCCGGTCGCCACGCTGAGGAGCAAAACTCGCTTCAGCCTTTGCACTTAGCACTCCGTGCGGCTATCCATGGGCGACTCGACGGGCGCAGAGCGGTCTCCAATGCTCTACCCAATTGACGCGGAACCAGCTTAACTCGCGGAAGTGCCGCATCCGACCGATACCGGCTTTCGCAGCGCGTTCGCCGGCGTCGCGGTGCCCTCCACCAGCGCTTCTGTTCCCGGACCGTCCGTGGCGAAGAGACCACTCAGCCCACACACGTCAAGCACTCGCCGGACGCGCGCAGTCGGGTTCAGGAGCGCGACGCGCCCCCGGGCGAGACCGATTCTGCTCTGAGCGTAGACCAACGTCCCGACACCTGCTGCGTCGATGCGCTCCACCTTTCCGCAGTCGATCACAAGTCGACACACACCGCGCAGGACCAAGCGATCGACGAGCTCGCGCAACACGTCCGCATCTCTGCCTCTTTGAAGAACTCCAGCGAGCGTCACGACCACGGCGTCGCCGACCACCTCCGTTTGGGATCTCAACATGGTCATGCCCCCTCCCCGATGGCGGCGTGTCGCGCGGATAGGGCGCGCGCGCCACGCTGTCCCGCGAAGCGCCGGTCCACCGCGCCCCAGGCGATGAACCGACGCGGCGAACGGGTCTACCGGGCCTGCATGTGTTGCGTAGCATCGCCGGTGACTGATGGCGATCGCATCGCCGGCCGGGCGAACACCTCCGGCTGGCTCGTGTCCATCGTCGAGAACCACCTGAGCGCCGACGCTTCGGTCTGGAAGACCTCGAAGCGGGACACCAGTCCGGCGACGACGAGGAGACGCGAGAAGCGGTTCGTCACGTTCATCAGCGCGATGTGCCCGTGGACCGAGGCCACCGTGCCCCGCGCCATCACGAACACGCCAAGACCCGCGCTGTCGACGAGGGTGACACGGCGCATGTTGACGAGGAGTTTTCGGTAGCCCTGCTGGACGACGCTGTTGAGCTTGTCCCTCAGCATCGCGTCCGTGCCTCCCACCTGCACCGTGCCTCTAAGGTCGAGAACCATGACGCCGTCGCTAAGCCGTTCGTCTATTCGCAGCATGAAGCACCTCCTTGCTCATCGCTGATTCTTCGAGCGTACGGCAACGTCGACGGGGAAGGATGTGTCGATGGTCACCGAAAGGACGTGATACTGATCACATCCCACGGACGGCGACACAGCTTCTGCCGAGGCCAGATCAAGGCCCCGTGCAGCGACGATCGTGGGTCGGGGAAGGCTTGAGCTCGGGTCGCCGGACGCTCACACCCGCGGTCCGTACTGCCTCAACGTGCGTTCCTCGAGCGCGAAGGCGGTTCTCGTCACCCTCACGTGCCCGGTTTCCTGCAGCAACTTCATCGCGCGACTGACCGTCTCGCGCGAACATCCAACCATCTGGCTGAGCACCAGATGAGAGGGTCGAGGCTGGATCACGATCCGCGTCTGCTGCTTCGTGCCCCGCTGCTTCGCGAGCTTGAGCAGCGCCCGCAAGATTCGCCCGTGGATATCGAACATGGACAAGGTGCGGACGTGCTCCGTTGCGTCGCGCAGGCTCCCGGCGAGCTGCCTGACGATCTTGAGGGCGATCGGTTGGTGTTTTCCAATGAGCTCGTGGAACTGCTCCTGCGTCACCGCCAGCACGTCCGTACGGGTCAGCGTCACGGCCGTGGCCGAGCGCGGTGACTCGTCCACGAGCGCGATCTCGCCCAGGAAGCTGGGCGGCTCCATGATCGAGAGGATGAGCTCCTGGCCGCGATCTCCCGACAAGAGGACCTTGACACGTCCGGATAACATGACGAGCAAGGAGTCGCCACGGTCGCCTTCATGGAAAACGACGTTGTCCTTTGGGAAATGCAGCTGTCTTGCGGACCTCAGTACCGCCTGGAGCTCGGGATCGGAGAGCGTCGAGAAGAGCGGAATCGCTCTGAGAAGCGCTGGGCTGACGATCATGTCGCCTCCGCACCACCGCGCGGCCGGGAGAGGACCAGCGTCCTACACTAGACGCGAGCCAGTGCCGCGTCCACGGCGCGCTTCGTAAAGACGGGGATCATCGCGCGTCGGTAGTCCGCGCTGGCGTGAATGTCGGCGTTCAGGTCGTCGACCCCCTGACCGGCGACGGCGGCGGCGGCGGCGGCCGCGATGGTCTCCGGCGTGGCCGGCTGCCCGGCGAGCGCCGTCTCGACGTTGGTCAGACGCACCGCGTGCGCACTGGCGCCGGTAAGTCCGACACGCGCCGATCGAATCACCCCGTCGGCCACGTCGACCGCCGCGGCCACCCCGACGACGGCGAAACGCGAGGCGCGCTGGTAGAGCTTGGCGTATGCCGCGGCACGGACCGGCGCAAACGTCACCTTGACGAGGATCTCGTCCGCCGCGAGATCGACCGTGAACACGCCCTGGAAGAACTCGGACGCCTTCACGACGCGTGACCCCGTCGGGCCGGCGAGGTGGAGTTCGGCGTCGACCGCGAGCATGACCGCCGGATAGTCGGCCGCCGGGTCCGCATGCGCAAGGCTACCGCCGAGCGTGCCGCGGTTGCGGACTTGCGGATCGCCGATCGCCGCCGCGGTCTCCGCCATCGCGGGGCAGCGGTCGCGCAGTAGCGACGACGTCGCCACGTCGTGGTGCACGGTGCCCGCGCCGATCTCAATCGCGCCGCCATCCTCGCGGATGCCGGTCAGCTCCGCGATGCGAGCGATGTCGACGAGAACGGTCGGTTCGCTGAGTCGGAGCTTCATGAGCGGAACGAGGCTGTGCCCGCCAGCGAGGATCTTCCCCGCGCCGTTCGCGGCCTTGAGCTTCGCCAGCGCGTCGTCGAGCGAGGTCGCACGTGTGTATTCGAACGCGGTCGGGATCACGACTGGCCTCCCTGGATGATGCGCCAGAGCTTCTCCGGTCGCAACATCATGTCGACGTGTGTCACGCCGAACGCGCTCAGCGCGTCGACGGCGGCGGAGACAACGCTCGGGGTCGACCCGAGGGTTCCGGCCTCACCCACCCCCTTGGCGCCCAACGGGTTCACCGGTGTCGGTGTCACCGTGTTGTCGAGCTCGAAGCGCGGGAAGTCGGCGGCGCGCGGGATCGCGTAGTCCATGAACGAGGCGGTCAGCGGTTGACCGTCCTCGTCATACGCCACCTCCTCGATCATCGCCTGACCGATCCCCTGCGCGAGCCCGCCATGGATTTGACCTTCGACGATGAGTGGGTTGATGAGATTGCCGGCGTCGTCCACCGCCACGAGCTTCAGCAGCGTCGGCTCGCCCGTGTCGCGATCGATCTCGAGCATCGAGATGTGACAGCCGAACGGATAGGTGTTGTTGGCCGGTTCGAAGAACGCCTCTTCGCTCAGGCCAGGGTCGAGACCCTTCGGAAGCGGCACCGGGACGTACGCGTACGCCGCCACTTCCGCGAACGACTTGGCGGACGATGGAGACCCCTTCACCGAGATTGCCCCGTTCTCGAAGACCAAGTCGCTTTCGTGTGCCTCGAGGAGCGCCGCCGCGAACTTCGCCATCTTGGTCTTGACCTTGCCGCCGGCCAGATGCAGCGCCGCACCGCCGACGGCTTGCGACCGGCTACCAAACGTGCCGATGCCTTGCTTGACCACGCCGGTGTCCCCGTGGTGGATCCGGATGTGCTCGATCGGCACGCCGAACTGGTCGGCCAACATCTGGGCGAACGTCGTCTCGTTGCCCTGGCCATGCGGCGACGCCCCGGTCGTCGCGCTGATGCGGCCGTCGCGCTCGATGGTGACCTGGGCGTGCTCCCAGCCGCCCGTTGGCAGCGACGAAGACGGACCCAACCCACACACCTCGACATACATCGACAGGCCGAGACCGACCAGGCGGCCCTCGGCCCGTGCCGCATCGCGCTCTGCCTTCAAGTCGGCCCAGCCGGCCTTGTCGAGCGCCAGGTCGAGCGCCTTCGCGTAGTCGCCCGAGTCGTAGACCGCGCCGGTCTGTGTCGTGTAGGGAAACTGGTCCGGCTGGATGAAGTTCTTGCGGCGCACGTCGGCCGGATCCATCTGGAGCTCGCGCGCGAGCATATCCATCGCCCGCTCGACGAAATACGTCGCCTCCGGACGCCCGGCGCCCCGGTAGGCGTCGGTCGGCGTCTTGTTGGTGAAGACCTCGGTGAGCGCCGCCCGGACGGCAGGGATGGCGTAGGTCGCGTTCGCCATCGTCATCGTGAGCGTCGGAATGGCGGCCGTGAGCAGCATGTTGTACGCACCGACGTCGGCGATGAGCCGCAGCTTCAGGCCGAGCACGGTGCCGTCGCGCTTGGCGGCCAGGTCGACGTAGCCGATGATGTCGCGTCCGTGGGTCGTCGCGAGAAACGCCTCGGACCGGTCCTCGACCCACTTGACGGGCAGGCCAAGCCGCTTCGAGATGGCTGCCGCGACGTACTCCTCGCCGTAGATGTTGATCTTGGCGCCGAACCCGCCGCCCACCTCCGGCGCGATCGCGCGGACCTGGTCTTGCCCCAGACCGGTCATGACGGCGATGAACGAGCGGAGGATGTGCGGGTTCTGGGTCGATGACCAGATCGTCATCGCCTCTTTCCCCAACTCGTAATGGGCCACGACCCCACGGGGCTCCATCGCCGTCGGGGCGAGACGCTGGTTGACCATCCGCTGCGAGATCACGACCTCGGCGTCGGCAAACGCCTGATCGATGGCCGTATCGTCCACGTTGCCCTTTGCGTCGACGCCGGTGCCCATCGGCACGAATGGGACGGCGAGGTTGTTCGCGAAGTCGGCGTGGATGACGGTCGGTTTGCCCGTCATCGCCTCTTCCGTGTCGACCACGGCGGGCAGCCGCTCGTAGTCGACGACGATGGTGTCGGCCGCGTCGCGCGCGATGTAGCGGTCGGACGCCACGACGACGGCGACCGGCTCGCCGACATAGCGGACAATGTCGGTGGCCACGGCCCGATGGTCCGGCGACGGAAACGGCGTGCCGATCGGCATCGGGCCGAGGACATCGGCGATCTGGGCGCCGGTGTAGACCGCCTCGACACCGTCCATTGCCTCGGCCGCGCTGGTGTCGACCGAGCGGATGCGCCCGTGCGCCACGTCACTGCGCACGAAGGCCAAGTGCAGCATGCCGACGATCTTGATGTCGTCGACGTACGTGCCCCGTCCCTGAATGAGACGCGGGTCCTCGCGGCGCTTGACGCGCTCACCGACCAGCTTTGGCAACACAGGGGACGCGGGCATGCTCACCTCTTGTTCGCGGCGTACTGAATCGCGTTGACGATGTGCTGATAGCCGGTGCACCGGCAGAAGTTGCCGTCGATACCGTCGCGGATCTCCTGCTCACTCGGCGTCGGGTTGTCGTTCAGCAGGTTGACGGCCGAAAGGATCATGCCCGGCGTGCAATAGCCGCACTGCAAGCCGTGCTCCTCCCAGAAACCCTCTTGCAGCGGATGCAGCTCGCCGTCAGTCGCCAGCCCCTCGATCGTCGTGATCTCGGAGCCATCGGCCTGGACCGCGAACATCGTGCACGACTTGGCGCTACGTCTATCGAGGAGCACGGTGCAGGCACCACACTGGCTCGTGTCGCAGCCGACGTGTGTGCCGGTCAGATTGAGCTGCTCGCGCAGAAAGTGGACGAGGAGCATCCGTGGCTCCACGTTGGCCGCGCGCGTCTTGCCGTTGACGGTGACTGAGATCTGGGCCATCTGTCCTCTCCCGAAGAACGCCTAGCAGCCCGTGGCGACAGTGCCGCGTCGCACCGAGACCGGCGAGGCACCCGCTTGGCAAGGCGCGAAGAGGGAGAATACCGGGAGTATTTGACCGATGAGCAACGCCGGCAAGCGGGATGCATCACCGGTCGAATGCAGCGGCACTCTCACCACGGGCTGCTAGCCTAAACGAGAGGGGCCGCCGGGACAAGAATCAATCGGCTCTTGAGCGCGAATGCGAACCAGGCCGGTTGCCGCTCTTTACCACCTGACACTATATAGTTACACGTGGTAATGTAGGCGTGGTGGCCATTCAAGCGGAAGTACTCGCCGCGGCCCGGCGCCTGTGCCAGAGTCGACAGGACTGGACCTTCACTCCCGCAGAAATCGTGCGCGCGTTACCCCACTTGAACCCGCGCTCGATCCGCACCCACGTGGTCAGCCGGTGCTGCGTCAACGCACCGCAACATCACGCGCACAGGTGGGCGTACTTTCGCCGCATCCGCCGAGGCGTCTACGAGATCCTGCCTTCGCACCGGCGACGCGCTCCTACGCGGGCACGCCAGGACGCCCGCGCCGCCGGTCGAGTCGCCGAATCGGCGGGTTCGTTTACGGCGGACCACGCGATCGCGCGATCGGCCGTTCACGCGGTCGTTACTGAAAGCGAAGGGTGGTACGTAGCGGAGTGCCTCGAAGTCGCTCTCGTGACACAGGGCCGATCCCTGGACGAGACGGTCGCCAACCTCCGCAGCGGTTTGGAGCTACACCTGAGCGCTGGAGACCACGCCTACTTGGGGGTGGCCGCCGAACCACATCTGGTGGTGAGCTATGAAACACAGGGGCTGCCTTCCAGGTAATGCCCCGGCTGCGGAGGCTCACGTCGCGGGAGGTGTTACGCGTCTTTGTGGGTTTCGGATTTGAGGTCGTGGGGACGCGGGGAAGCCATGCCAAGCTCGTGAGGGAGCTGGCCTCTGGCGAGCGCCAGATCCTCACGGTCCCAGTCCATCGTCAACTGTCGATCGGTACGGTCCACGCCATCTATAGGCAGGCCTCGCGGTTCATTCCTGAGGCCGATCTGCGCCAGCACTTCTTCACCGACTGAAGCGGCCCAAGGAGCCCGTGGTGAAAGTGCCGCTGCATTCGACCGGCGATGCATCGTCGGTCTCCGTGCAACGCGGACTTCCACCGCGGGCTCCTCGGCCGTACGAAAGAAAGGCCCGGCGCGAACGCCGGGCCCTTGGACATCTGTTGATGTGTCGCCGACCAGCTAGCCGACGGTCAGCAGGTCCAGCTTGCCCGTGCTGTCGCTCATCTTGTCGACCGGCACGCCCATCTTGTCGAGGATGGTGAGGTGCAAGTTGGTGACCGGCGTCTTGTCGGCGTACTGCATGTGGCGACCACCCGACTTGAGCTGACCCGACCCGCCGCCAATCAGGACGAGCGGGAGCCCCTTGTTGTCGTGGCGGTTGCTGTCGGACATCCCGGCGCCGTAGAGCATCACCATGTGGTCCAGCAGCGTGCCGTCACCGTCGGGCGTCGCCCGTGCCTTCTCCAGGAAGTATGAGAACAAGGAGAGGTGGAACGTGTTGATCTTCGCGACCTTCTCATACAGCGTGGGGTCGTTCCGGTGATGCGACGTCGGGTGGTGCGAATCAGGCACACCGATTTCCGGATACGTGCGCCCGCTGATCTCGCGCGCCATCATGTACGTGGTGACACGGGTCAGATCTGTCTGATACGCGAGCAGCTGCAGATCGAACATCAGCTTCGCGTGCTCTTCATAGGTCGCTGGAATACCGGCGGGCTGATCCACCTCCGGCAACTCGCGGCCGCTCTGTTTCTCCGCAGTCTGAATGCGACGCTCGATGTCGCGCACGGCCTCGAGATACTCGTCGACCCTGAGCCGGTCGTTCGGGCCGAGGTCGCGCTGTATCGCGTCAACCTTCTCGCTCACTGAATCCAGAATGCTCTGGTCCTTCTTGATCCGCGCGAGGCGGGCGGCCGGGTCGGTCGAGCCAGCGTCGCCGAACAGCTGCTCGAATACCACGCGCGGGTTGTTCTCGCCAAGCAGCGGCGTCGTCTCATTACGCCACGCGATCGTGTTCGTGTAGGTGCAGCTGAACCCGACGTCGCACGAGCCGGACACGTCCCTGCTGTCGAGCGCGATCTCGAGCGACGCGAGCTGGGTGTGCTTGGCGAAATCGCGCGCGATCAGCTGGTCAACCGACACGCCCGCCCGCAGGGTCCCTTCGCTCCGCGCCGGCGTGACACCGGTCAGGAAACGCGTTGCCGCGCTGGCGTGGACCCCGGCGTTGCTCTGCACGCCGTTCAGCCCGGTCAGCACGGTCATCTGATCGCGATACGCCTCGAGCGGCTGGAGCAGGCGGGTAATCGCAAATCCCTCGCCCTCGGTCTCCGGCGTCCAGTGCTTCATCGCCATGCCGTTGGGCACGTAGACCACACCGAACCGGCGCACGGGGTGGGCCGCGCTGTTTCGGATGGCGGCGAACGCCGGCACCATCCCGTCGAGTAGCGGCAGCGCCAGGGTCGCGCCGAGTCCGCGCAACACGGTGCGGCGCGGGATGGCTTTCTTGGTGATCATCATGAGTCGGACCTCCGCATCTGAAACGCGGTGCTTTTGACGATTCCTAGGATGATAGACGACCAGCGATAGTCTTCGCCAGCCGCCTCTCGCACGATCTTCCGGACGGTCGGGGCGTCATAGTACTCCAGACCCCGGCCCAACGCGTACATCATCAGTTTCTCGGTCACGGTGCCGACGAAATCGTCGGGGCGTGCCAGCAGCAGGTCTCGCAGACCCGCCGGCCCGTCGAACGCGGCGCCGTCGGGCAGTGTGCCACTTGCGTCGATCGCGGTTCCTGCCTCGCTCGTGAGGCGCCATTTGCCGACCGCGTTGTAGTTCTCGAGCGCAAAGCCGATCGGGTCCATCGGCGCGTGGCACACGGCGCAAGCGGGGTTCTCGCGGTGCATCACCATCGCCTCACGCATGGACAGCGGCTCGCCCTCTTCGTTTTCCTCTTCGAGGGTCGGCACGTCGGGCGGCGGCTCCGGTGGGGGCGCACCGAGCAGGTTCTCCAGCACCCACTTGCCGCGGAGGACGGGTGACGTGCGATTGGGATACGACGTCACGGTCATCAGGCTCCCGTGACTGAGCAAGCCCGCACGCTCGTCGCGGTCGAACGTCACCTTCCGGAACCGGTTCCCGTAGACATTGGGAATCCCGTAGTGGCGCGCGAGCCGCTCGTTGACGAACGTGTAGTTCGCGTCAAGCAGCTCCAGGATGCTCTCGTCCTGGCGAAGCATGCCCTCGATAAAGAGCTCGGTTTCGGTCCGGTAGGCCGCGCGGAGGTTCTCGTCGAACTCCGGGTACTCGAGCGGGTCCGGATAGACGCTGTCGATGTTGCGCAGATGGAGCCACTGGCCGGCGAAGTTCTCGACGAGCGCCTTGGCTCGCACGTCGCCCAGCATCCGGCGTACTTGACGCGTGAGCACGTCTGGATCATCGAGTGTGCCTCGCTCCGCAAGGTCCAACAGCTCGTCGTCCGGAATGCTGCTCCAGAGAAAGAACGACAGACGCGACGCAAGCTCCACGTCGCCCACGGGATAGGCCGTGGCGGCCGCGGCGTCGACAGGGTCGCGTTCGATCCGATACAGAAACTCCGGATCGGTCAACAGGCGTTCGAGCGCGAATCCGATGCCCTCGTCGAAGCTGCCGTCGGCACGACCGGCTTCGTAGAAGTCCACCAACGTCTCGACGTCGGCATCGGTGACCGGACGGCGATAGGCTCGCCGTGCCAGCGTCGAGAGGATCTCCCGGGCGCAGGGCGCCTCCTCAGCGGCGGTCGCGGGCGTGCAGGAGAAAATCCGCCGGCGCGTCGGTGTGTCGCCAGGGCCGTCTACCGTGTAGGGACCACTGATCTGCACGCTGCCCAGGGCGGGATTGCCGTCCGGCATGTCGTTGATGGCCAGGGCGAATCCGGTCTGGCGTGGCTGCAGGACACCGTCCGGCTCCCAGGTTTCGCGCGGGAACGTGATCCCCACGATATGTGGCCCCGCGTCGACCTTGATGCGCACGTCGAGACCGTCATCGGCGTGCAGCGTGTACGACTCCCAGTCGTCCGTACCACGAATGTTCCCGGCAAAGCTGATCGGCGCGGGTGTGCCGGGCGCCTCGCCGCCGAACGTGAACTGTTCGATCCGTCGACCGTCGAGCCGGACCTCGACCTCGTGCGACTGGTCGATCCCACGCACGTAGCCGACATAGTTCGTCCGCAGGCGAACCCGGATTCGATACTCGCCGTCGACCGGGAAGTGATAGCGAATCGCCGCGCCGCCGCGCGAGCCAAACGGGAGATCCTCACTCTGCTGATTGTTCTGAATCAGGTTCAGCGGGACATCGTACGTCTGGATGACGGCGCCGCCGGACGGCGGGCTGCCCATCGCGAGTCGGCTGATCTTCCGCGCCGCTGACACGTAGCGGTCGAGGAGGGCGGGCGACAAGGACAGCGCCCCGGCGTTGTTGTCGAACCCGTGCCGGTCGGGCGCGTCGGCCGGAATCCACTCGCTGACGTCGACGTCGAGATCGAGCAGATCGCGGACGACGTTGCCATACTCGGTCCGGTTCAGCCGATGAAAGGCCTGCGTGCGACCGGGATCAGGATTCGCTTCGGCCGCCCGATCGAGCTCGTCCTCGAGCCATCGCCGGAATCCTTCGTAGGTCTCCTTGTCGGGCCGCGGACGCGGTTGCGGCGGCATCGCCCCGACGCGGAGCTTGCGCACGACCTTCTCCCATACCTCGGGATGCTCGCCGACGTTGTTCACGTCGACGTCGTCGAGTGCCAACCCGACGGCGCGCAGCTGGGAGACGAGCAGCGACCGCGGCTCGTCCGTACCGCGCACGAAGTCGCCGTTGTGACAGGTGACGCAGTAGCGATCGACGAGGGCGCGCTGTGGCGACACCGGGGCGCCGTCGCGCGTCTCGGCCTGCTGGGCGGGTTCCCCTGCTCGCACCTCACCTGGGACCACGAAGGCCACAGCGATCGCGGCGACCGCGCACAGACCCCTCTTCACGAACCGCCCCCTTCAGGCTCGGCTACCCAGAAGACTAAAAGACTCAGTAGTTTGCCCGCATCTACGGCCCGTTGTCAACGACTAGGCGCGTGCGGTAGGATGGGCGCATATTCCAACCATGCGCGCTGAACGATTCATTCGCTGCGCCGTTCTGACGGCGGCCATCCTCGCGGTGTCCGCCTCGGCCTCGGCCTCGGCGGAGACGGGGCTGTCGTCCGAAGCCGGCGCGACAGCGGCCGCTGCCGAGCGCCTGCTCGACGCGGTGAAGGCTCAGGATCCGGACGCCGTTCGCACGGTGCTCGCTGAGGGGGTCGACGTCAACGCGCGGCAGCCCGACGGCGCGACCGCGCTCCATTGGGCCGCGTATCGTGACGACCTCGATACCGTGAGCGTGTTGATCGGGGCGGGTGCCGACGTCAACGCCGCAAACGAGCTCGGCGCCACGGCGCTCTGGCTCGCGGCTGACAACGGCAGCGCGCCGCTGATCGCGCACCTGCTCGACGCAGGTGCCGACGCCAACGTGGCGTTGCCCGAGGGAGAAACCCCGATCATGACTGCCGCCCGGACCGGCAGCGCGGAGGCCGTGCGGCTGCTGATTGCCCACGGCGCGGATGTCAATGTTTCGGAGGAGTCCCGCGCGCAGACCGCGCTGATGTGGGCAGTCGCGCAGGGACATCGCGAGGTGGTCGAGGCATTGCTCGAGCACGGCGCAGATGTCGCAGCCAGATCGCGCGTGCGGCCGCGCCTCATGCATGCCGACAACACCAACGCGTCGCAGTACGACCAGGGCGTGATGTGGAATCGCGGCGGGTTCACGCCGCTCCTCTTTGCGGCCAGGCATGGGGACATCGATTCGGCCACACTGCTGCTCGCATGGGGTGCTGACGTCGACGACAGGGCGCCGACCGGCGCCACCGCATTGGTCGTGGCGGCCCACAGCGGGCACGGCGCCTTCGGGGCGATGTTGCTTGACGCGGGGGCTGACCCGAACGCCGGCGGTGCCGGCTACACGGCGCTGCACGCGGCCATCCTTCGTGGCGACCGGGCGCTGGTGCGGCAACTCCTCGCGCACGGAGCCGACCCGAACCTGCGCCTGGAGAAGGGCACGCCCATCCGCCGCGCGAGCCAGGACTGGGCCATCAACCCGTCGCTGGTCAGCGCGACGCCGTTCTGGCTCGCCGCGTACTTTCGCGACCCGGTCCTCATGCGCGCGCTCGTGGCGGCGGGCGCAGACCCGCGGCTGACAACGACAGAACTGTGGCGACCGGTGTTCGAGCGCGCCGGTGGGATCGGACCGCCGTATATCGCGGGCGGGTTCGCGACGCCGTTGATGGCGGCGATACGCGGGGCGAGCAATCGTGGGCGCTTCTTCCTCGCGTCGGAGCGCGACCCGGAGGCGGAAGAGCGGAACGCGCTGGAGACCGTCGAGTTGGCGGTGGAGCTCGGCGCTGACGCCGACGCCGCAGACTGGAACGGCGACACCGCGTTGCACAGCGCAGCGTCCCGCAACTTCACGACCGTTGTTCGACTCCTCGCGGCCCGCGGCGCCGAGCTGGACGTCGAGAATGACGCCGGACGCACGCCTCTGGCACTGGCCATCGCCGCAGAAACGGCCCGTAATCGACGCGTCATCGAGACACGCGACCCCAGCGGCAGCACGGCTGAAGTCCTGCGCGAGCTCGGCGCCACCGACACGCAGAAGGGCGGCGAGACCGAGGCCGAGAGTCGCTGACCGGGTCGCCGCGCGTCATTGTCCATTGTCGGGTTCGGATCGGCCGGCCTGGAAAGATCCCACTAGCTTGAAGCACTTGGTCCTGTGCGGGTGGTTGTGCGCGCTGTGTCTCGTGGCCGCGCCAGGCCTCGTGGTCGCACAGGGACGAGCCACCGCCGCACCGAACCCCCCATCCACGCGTGTCGACATCGCCGTCATGCCGCTCGTCAACCTCAGTCACCGGTCCGAGGACGACTGGATCGGCGACGGGATCGCAGAAACCGTTGCGACCGACCTCAGCCAACGCGGCTGGTCTGTCCTCGGCGCGCACCTGCTCGACGAGGCGCTCGCGGGCGTGCGAACGCCTGCCCCGGACGGCCTCGCGGGCGTGCAAACGCCTGCCCCGGACGGCCTCGCGGGCGTGCAAACGCCTGCCCCGGACGGCCTCGCGGGCGTGCAAACGCCTGCCCCGGACGGCCTCGCGGGCGTGCAGACGCGTGTGCTGGCTGGCCGTGCGGGCGCGGCCGCGCTCGAGACCCTGAAGGCCCTCGGCGTCGGATCCCTGGTCGGCGGTTCTTTCCAGCGACTCGAGGACCGTCTACGGATCACCGTGCACATCGTGGACGTGGGGACCGGCGTGGTCCAAATCGATGCGACGAATTTCTCCGATCTCGACATCGCCTGGCGCTGGGCGTCGCCCGACGGGTCGCTCGACCTAGATGCCCTGCGCGAAGCACGCCCGGAGATCGGCATTCGGAACTTCAAGGCGACGCCGCTGATGGTCGGTGGCACCGTCTACATCTCGACGCCGCTCGTGCAGTCGGCGGCCATCGACGCGGGGACCGGCGAGACGCGCTGGGTCTTTAACCCGGAATCTTATTTGTCCGATCCGTATCCGCATGCCATGGTCCTGAGCTTCAACTCACGGGGCCTCGCGTACTGGACCGATGGCAACGCGGAACGGCTCTTCTACGGCACCAACGACGGGTATCTGCTCGCGGTGGATGCGAAAACCGGGCGCCCGGTCCGCAGCTTCGGCGACGACGGCCGCGTCGACCTCATGGAGGACATCCCGCGCGCCGTGCGCGGCACGACGGACTCGCGCGGCTACAGCTGGCTCGGCGTCGCCTCGCCGCCAATCGTCGCTCACGACGTCGTCGTCACCCCGACCATCATCTCCGACCTGCCGATCGCCAAGGAAGCGCCGCCGGGCTGGGTCAAGGGCATCGACGCGCGGACCGGTGACACGAAGTGGACGTTTCGCACCGTGCCGCAGGGCGACGACTTCGGCGCCGAGAGCTGGCAGAACGAATCATGGCGCTACTCGGGCAACACCAACGTCTGGTCGATGCTCAGCGTCGACGACGAAGCCGGCTACATCTACTTGCCGACCGGCACGCCCACGAGCGATTACTACGGCGGGCACCGGGTCGGGGACAACCTCTTTGCCGAGAGCCTGGTCGCACTCGACATCGAGACCGGATAGCGGATGTGGCACTTCCAGGCGGTGCACCACGGGGTGTGGGACTACGACTTCCCCACCCATCCGAACCTGGTCGACGTCACGGTCGACGGTCGCCCAATTAAGGCGATCGCGCAGGTGAGCAAGCAGGGTTTCACATATGTCTTCGACCGGCTGACCGGCGAGCCGGTCTGGCCAATCGAGGAACGCGCGGTCGACACCGACACCAACATCGAGGGTGAGGTGCTCGCGCCCACGCAACCCTTCCCGACGAAGCCGCCGCCATTCGAGGAGCTGGGCGCGACACTCGACCAGCTCGTCGACTTCACGCCCGAGATCCGCGCGATGGCGGTCGAGGCCGTGCGCGATTACCGACTGGGTGGCCTGTTCACACCCCCGATGGCACCCGTCGCGGGTGGCGTGCAGGCGTCAATTCAGCGCCCGGCGATCGCCGGGGGCGCGAACTGGATGGGCTCGGCGGTGGACCCCGAGACCGGTGTCCTCTACGTTCCGTCGGAGAACGCCTTCTCGGTGATGCGGTACTCCCGACCCGAGGGGGCCGACGGAAGCAACCTCGACTTCACGATCGGCGGCTTCGATACGGCACCCCTGATGCCGCGGGGCCTTCCGCTGTTCAAGCCGCCCTATTCGCGGATCACGGCGATCGACCTCAACACCGGCGACCATGCGTGGATGCAGCCGAACGGCGACGGCGACCGGTACCGCAATCATCCGATGCTCCGCGATCTCGACTTGCCGCCGCTGGGCGGCGAGGGTCGCGGCGGACCGGTCCTCACGAAGACGCTGCTCGTGAGCGCGCTCTCGGCAGGGGGTTCCGACGGCGGCCCGCGGCTGGTGGCACGGGACAAGACCACCGGCGCGATCGTCGGCTCCGTCGATCTCCCGGCCGGCGCCATCGGGACACCGATGACCTACATGCACGAGGGCACGCAGTACATCGCGCTGACGATCGGCGGTGACGTGCCGGAACTGATCGCTCTCGCGCTGGCCGAATAGTGGACCGCGTCGTTCTCACGCGAGCTTTCGGCGGAGGACGAAGTAGCCGGTCCAGCACACGGCGGCGAGCGGAACGTAGAACGCGAGCGGCCAGACGCTCCCGCCGAGCACCAGCCAGCGGAAGCCCTGCTCCTCCGAGAAGACGAACGAGAACGGCAGAAGGCCGTAGAACAACCCCAGGCCAAGCAGCCAGGACTTCCACGCCAACATTCTCTTGGTTCGTTTGATCGAGCGCATCTCTGCATCCTCCGTGAGTTGCTCTTCCAGCTTGGGAAACTCTGGGCCGGCCATACCCCTGGCCAGCCGGGCGAGGTCAGGGTCTCGCGTGAGAGACGCCTCGACCAGTGCCCGGGTGTCGTCGCTGGCCTCTCCCGCCAGGTAGAGCGGTAGCAAATCTTCGATCACGTCTCGGGTAACCGTCATGAGCAGAGCCTCTGCTTTCTTCGGGTGGTGCCGTCATCCATCAGACGACTCAATTTGATCCGAGCCCGATGGACTCGGACCTTGGCCGCGCCGTGGGATATCCCAAGTGCGTGCGCGATCTCGTCGTACCGCATCTCTTCTTGTCCCCGCAGGAGTAGCGCCGCGCGGTCGATCTCAGGCAGCTTCTGGAGCGCCGCGCGCAGCACGGCGACATCGTCGGCTCCAGCAGCCTGTCGCTCGGGTCCAGGCCGGGGGTCCTCGCGCTCGGGCAACGGTTCGGCCCGTTCCCGACCCCGGCGCCGCTGCTCCAACATCAGATTCCGGGCAATGGTCAGCAAGTACGCCTTCGCGGTGGCGGCGCGAACTCTATGCGCCCCAGCCCACGCCCGAACGAAGGTCTCGGACGTGATGTCCTCGGCGTCGGCCCTGTTACCGCACAGCCAATAGGCAAAGCGGTATACGTCTGGAGCGTACCGTCGATACAAGCCGTTCAAGTCCATGCTCAATGAGGATATGTACGAGCGCCTAGAAAGTTACACGTCAGTTGTGCTTGGCCGGGACGACGTGGAAGGGTGGAACGCGCTGGAGGCGAACTGGATGACGGGGTTAGGCGGGCTCTCCGCTGGCGATTCGGTTCCAGAGGATGCGACACCGAGCCGGCAGCGCGTCGAGCTCCGCCCCGACGGCGGCGACGAGTGCCTCCCGCGCCGGCCCCGCCAGCAGCTGCTCTATGTCCCACGCGTCTTGTGAGCCACCGGCGAACAGCTTGAGCAGGACGAGATCTCGTGGCTGGGCCGTCGGGACGCGCGCGCCGAGCGCGAACGCCGTTTCCGCCCGCTCGAGGATGCCCGCCTGCCACCGGTGGCGACCCACCACGAGATCGACCCTCCGCTCGCCGGTCGCGTCGAAACGCACGACGCCGGCTAGCGGGTCATCCGCGTCACCTCGATTGACCGCAACGTCCACACCGGTCTCGGCGAGCGGCGTCCAGACGGCCGGGTCGAGGCACGTGTCGCTCAGCGTCAACAAATCGACGTCCAGGGTCGAGCGCGCGACTCCGTGGACCGCCATGGCGGCAGCGCCAATGAGCGCATAGGGGGCGTCGGCGTCGGTGAGCGCTGCAGCGACTCGTGCGAGCAGGCTCACTCGATGAGGCGGGACAGACATGCGCTGGGCCTGCGCGTCTCCTGACGGCGCCGCTCGATGCACCGAACGGCGGTCCGCCGGTCGACGCCGCGGGTGACCCGTAGCGAGTCGACGTCGTCGTCGCCGAGCCGGAGCGCCAGATCGACCCGTTCGGCTGGAGAAAGCCGCCGCGTGGTCGCGTCGGTACGCGCACGAAGGGTCGATGCGACAGACGTCACCACACGAGTATAGCGCTCGCCACGGCGGGACCGCGGCCATCTCACGGAAGAGCGCCAACGCGCGCGTGATCATTGTCTCTCGCGTGACGACGTGTAAGACGGGACCGCGGCCATCTCACGGAAGAGCGCCAACGCGCGCGTGATCATTGTCTCTCGCGTGACGACGTGTAAGAGTTGAGCCGGCTGCAGTCGTGCGGCGGCCCCCTGGGAAAGAGGTCAGACATGTCTCGATGTCCGAAACCAGCGGCGATCCTCCTCGTGTGGTGCATCGCCGCCCTGTCGCCGGCCGCCACGCTGGCACAATACGGCGCCACGAACGGCGAATGGCGCAGCTATGGGGGCGATCTCGGGAGCACCAAATACGCCCCGCTGGATCAAATCGACGCGACCAACTTCGACGACTTGCGGCTCGCGTGGCGGTGGCGTTCGCCCGACGAGTCGCTCGACGTCGAGGCGCTGCGCCAGGAGGACCCAAGGCTTGGCTTCCGTATGTTTCAGGCCACGCCCCTGATGATCGGCGGCGTCCTGTACATCTCAACGGCGCTGCACCAGGTGGCCGCCGTCGACGCGTCGACGGGCGAGACCATCTGGGTGCACGACCCCAAGATGTATCTCAACGGGCGCCCCACACACTTCTACAACTCGCGCGGTGTCGCCTACTGGGAGGACGCCAACGACGCGCGTATCTTTTTCGGGACGCACGAGGCCTACCTGATTGCGCTCGACGCCGAGACGGGTCAACCCGTGCGCAGCTTCGGCGACAACGGTCGGGTGGATCTGATGGCAGACATCCCGCGTGCCATCCGCGGAGAGTCGACCTACACGGGGCGGAATCTGATGGGGGTGGCGTCGCCGCCGATCGTGGCGCACGACGTTGTCGTCACGCCGAACATCATCTCCGATGGCGCGATCACGAAGGAGGCGCCACCCGGATGGATCAAGGGGATCGACGCCCGCACCGGGGACGTGAAGTGGACCTTCCGGACCGTCCCACAAGGCGACGATTTTGGCGCCGACAGCTGGCTGAACGAATCATGGCGGTACTCGGGCAACACCAACGTGTGGTCGATGTTCAGCGTCGATGACGAGCTCGGTTACATCTATCTGCCGACCGGGACTCCGACTGGCGACTACTACGGCGGGCACCGGCTCGGGGACAACCTGTTCGCGGAAAGCCTCGTCGCGCTCGATATCGAAACCGGCCAGCGGATGTGGCATTTTCAGGCGATCCATCACGGAGTCTGGGACTACGACTTCCCCGCCGCCCCGACGTTGGTCGACATCACGGTCGGCGGCCGTCCGGTGAAGGCCGTCGCGCAGGTGAGCAAGCAGGGGTTCACGTATGTCTTCGACCGCGCGACGGGCGACCCGGTCTGGCCGATCGAAGAACGGCCGGTGGCGACCGACACCGACCTCGAAGGGGAGGTGCTGTCCCCGACCCAACCGTTCCCGACGAAGCCACCGCCATTCGAATATCAGGGCACGAGCATCGATGACCTGGTCGACTTCACGCCGGAGATACGGGCGATGGCGGTCGAGGCGGTCAAGGACTTCCGGCTCGGGCCGCTCTTCTCCCCGCCGATGCTCAGCGTGGACGGTGGTCTGCAGGGCACCATCCAGCGTCCCTATGTCGGTGGCGGCGCAAGCTGGACCGGTGCCGCGGTCGACCCCGAGACGGGGTTGCTCTACGTGCCGTCCGAGAACCGCTTCTCGGTCCTGAAGTACCACACCCCCGACCCGGATGAGGGCGGCAACCTTCAATATACGTTCACGGGGCTCGCGGCCGGCATCCAGCCGCAAATGCCGCAGGGGTTGCCGCTGTTCAAGCCGCCCTACTCGCGGATGACCGCGATTGACCTCAACGCCGGCGAGCATGCGTGGATGCATCCGAACGGCGATGGCGACCGCTTTCGCAACCACCGGCTCCTGCGCGACCTCGCCTTGCCACCGCTGGGAGGCGAGGGACACGGCGGGCCAGTGTTGACGAAGACACTGCTCGTCAGCGCGCTATCCGCCGGCGGCACCGATGGCGGCCCGCGGCTCGTGGCGCGAGATAAGGCGACCGGGGAGATCGTCGGATCGATCGACCTGCCGGGCGGCGCCATCGGGACACCGATGACCTATATGGATGGCGACACGCAATACATCGCGTTGACGGTCGGCGGCGAGGTGCCAGAGCTCGTCGCGTTCGCGTTGCCGAGCGACTGAGTCGGCCGCGCCCAGAGAGTTACGGCTATACTCACCGGACGATCGGCTTTTGAAGGAGACACGACATGGCACGATTCCTCGTTCTGTATCGCGGCGGTGACGCCAGCAAGCTCACGCCAAAACAAGATGAATCCCTGATGAAGAAGTGGATGAAATACATGGATGCGCTCGGCAAGTCCGGCGCCTTGCAGGGCGGCGCTCGCGTCCAGAGCTCCGCCGCCGCACAGATCATCGGCAAGGAGAAGACCGTCAAGGCGAAACGTGCCGGCAATCACGCGAGTTACGTGGGTGGGTACAACATCCTCGAAGCCAAGAGCATGAAGGCCGTGCAAACGCTGTCGAAGCGGTGCCCGCACCTGACCCTGGAGAACGCGAGCATCGAGATCCTGCCGATCCTCGAGATGGAGTAGAGAGGAACGGATGCAGCGACCATCAACCACGCTCGGCCTGGCAGCACTTGCGATCGGGCTCCTATCGCTCGCCCCCCCGCCGGCGTACGGACAGGGCAGCTCGGAGTCCTTCACCGCACCGCGCACGCCGCATGGGCATCCCGATCTGCAGGGCGTCTGGTCGAACAACGGCGCCACGCCGCTCGAACGACCGCAGAACCTGAGCGACCGTGAGTCGCTGACCGATGAAGAGGTCGCCGAGATCGCGGAGCGGGCGGACGCCATCCTCCACGATGGCAACGAGCAGGCGGGGGACGTGCTTGGGGGCTCGCTGTTTCGTCAGGCGGTGGAAGACCCCAACCTGCAAACCTTCGATGACGTCACTGGCAACTACAACACCTTCTGGGTCGTCGAGCAGCGCTTCGACAATCGGACGTCGCTGATCGTCGACCCGCCGAATGGGCGGTTGCCGGCGCTCACCGACGCGGCCATGGCGCGACTGGCGGATCTGGCGCGGACCGGCGCGCTGGCGCTCAGCCCGGAGGGTCCCGAGGACGCGGGCTTGACCGTACGATGTCTGAGCTACGGCGCGCCCAACCTCCTGACCGGCTACAACAGCTACTTCCAAATCGTGCAGTCGCCGACCCACGTGGTGATTCTCCAAGAGCTGATCCACGATGCGCGCGTCATCCCGCTCGACGGGCGGCCCCATCTGGACGAGGACGTGCGCCAATGGCACGGTGATTCGCGCGGTCGCTGGGACGGCGACACCCTCGTCGTCGAGACGCGGAACTACGCGCCTGGGTCCGGCATCCTGGCCGCTCCGGGGATCGACGCCGGGACACTACATGTCGTGGAGCGTTTCACACGTGTCGGTGAGACCGAGGTACGCTGGGACGTCACGTTCACCGATCCGACAACGTGGACTCAGCCGTGGACGGCAAGCATGTTCCTGCAACAGAGCGAGGACGCGATCTACGAGTACGCGTGCCACGAGGGGAATTACTCGCTGGACGGCATGCTCGCAGGCGCGCGTCACCAGGAAGGGTCCGCCGGCTCGCGCTGATCACTGATCAAGGGCCAAGCGCGCTGCAGCGACGCTTCAGCGCTTGGCTCATCCACGTGACGATGCTCCACCCGTGGTACCGCTCGGCCGCCACTGACTCAGGGCGAGTGGCAGCGCGCACGACAACCCGATCGCGAGATTGATGACCACATAGATCCAGGGGCGACGCAGAGCTCCGCGCTTCGACTCGGTGAACGCGAAGATCCAGAACACCAGCGACGAAATCAGCAGGTCGGTCGTGAAGCCGCCAGCGGCGCCGTTGACGAAGAGCGCAGGGATGAAGCCGCCGGCGCCTTCGACGACGATGAATCGCCCGAAGAAGATCCAGGGCACCACCGCGCCGAGGATCGCGAGCCACAGCAGCATGGTCCGCGGCAGGTCGTAACTGGCTGTCATGAGGGCCTCCTTCTTGTCGTGTCTCCGCCAGGCAACGCTAGCGGCACGGAGGTCATCTCCGCAATTACCTCGCAGGTAGCGTCTCCCCGAAACGCCTCGAGTAAACTCGGCGCATGCCTAACGGACCGGCGTGCCGTTCGTGCGGCGAACCCGTTTGGCCGCTTGCTCCGCGATTGGCGGGCGGCGCGCCGCATGAGCCAGCTCGAGCTCGCAGGTGAGGCCAACGTCTCGGCGCGACACGTCAGCTTCGTGGAGACGGGACGCGCCGGCGCGAGCGCCGCGATGGTGATGCGCCTGGCCACGGCCCTCGACGTGCCCCTGCGCGAACGCAACCTGCTGCTGCAATCCGCCGGTCACGCACCTGCCTATCGCGAGTCGGAGCTGCACTCGCCGCCGATGGCGCACGTCACCAAGGCGTTGTCGTTGATCCTGCGAGCGAACGAGCCGTTCTCGGCGTGGGTCCTCGATGCCCGCTGGCGCATCGTCATGGCGAACCGTCCTTTCGCCGAGGCGCTGACGACCCAGTGGGGCAGACCGGTGGACGCGCATACCCTTGTGCCGGATCCTCGTCCACGCCTCCTCGAGCTACTCGCCGATCGCGGACGGGCACAGATTCGCAATTGGGACACCGTGCTACGTGTCTCGCTCGCCCGCGCCTACCAGGATGCGCTGTGGTACCGAGACGACGATTTCGGACGCGAGGTCAAAGCCATCGCTGCGGGCGCCCGTGTCAGTGCCGATGCCATCCTCCCGGGCCGTGGGCACGCCGACTCACCCGTGGTGCAGATCGAGACCGAACAGAATGGAAGCGTGCTCCGTTTCTTCAACACGATCGCGACGCTGGGCGCACCACAGGACGTGACGCTGCAAGAGCTGCGAATCGAAGCGCTCCACCCGGCTGACGTCGAAACAGACCGTCGTATCAGGGCGCTGGCCTCGACCGGCTGACCTCGCCGGCTGGCAGCCTTGCTTCGTGCGCGTCCTGCAGATGCGTCAACGCCTGGAGAATGCGTGCACGCCGGGACAGCGCGCAGCGGACCGTCGCGAGCGCTAGGGACCGGCAGATTCGAGCGCCGCGACACAAAGTGGCACACGTGGCGCGCTATTCTGACGCTCTGTGCGGCGGCCCAACCGCCGCGACCGCACAGGCTCCCGCCGAGTCAGATCCGCCAAGACACGGCAGATAGGTCGGTTAGCCGTTCCGACGCCAACGCGAAAAGAGGCGCGCCGATTGCATCTATTGGGGTCAGCGTCGCGAGGCGTGTGAGGGCGAGGTCATGGAAGAGCGACGGAAACACGAGCGCGCGGAAGCGAACTGCACGGTGGAGATCGCCCTGCCACGAGGGCAGCGACGGTTGCGCCGCGGTTTTCTTGCCGAATTGAGCGAGGGCGGCGGACTACTCACCGGCGATCTCGGCTGCTCGGTCGGCACCGAGATTCGTATCCGGCTCTGGTTCCCAGATCTCTCCGACATGCTCTGCACCGCCGTGGTGCGCAGTGCTCGCAACGACAATTCGTTCGGCGTGGAGTGGACCAACCTGGCGCCGCAGGACTACGACCGCCTCGCCGCGTTCGTTCGGCGCCCGCAGCGACGCAACGCTCTCTCGTGGCAGCCAGAACAGACGGCAGAGCCGCCTGCTGACGCTATCGGTGAGCGGTAGTCCCGTTAGCGTTCGAGATGGACTTCGGCGATCGCGATGCCGCTCTCTCCCGCCACGGCATACAGCAGGAACGTACGCCCGCTGACCGCATCCTCGAAAATCGCCGGGTCTCGGAGCTGGTTGACGTGACCGTAGGCGGTGCTCCGGACGGACGGCTCGAGTGGCGCGTCGGCGCCCTCCCAATCATGCTCGGGACGCAGCACCTCTACCCCTGATGTCTCGGACCAGGTCGTCCAGTCGCCTGAGATGTCGATCGTGCTCAACAGGATCCGCTCGGGGACCTGCCCGACCTCGGTCCAGAAGACCAGCAGCGTGTCGCCGCGTGGCAACAACGCCGCGTGCCGCATGTTCCGGTTGAACAGGCGCGGTCCTTCCTCGAAGCCGCCGAGTGGGTTTCGGGACCGGTAGAACTGCCCCGGCATCGACATGATGTAGGTGAAGCCGTCGTGTCGAAACGCGCGCATATAGGTCCGGCCGAGCACCTCGGGACGCGCCATGAAACGGATACCGTCGGTCGACGTAGCCACGCGGGACGCTTGACGGCTCACCCCGTCGAGCCCGTGAAAGTACATGACGATGCGCTGGTTGATGTCGTCGACGTGCACGTCGGGCGAGGCGATGTGCGGGGTGGTGGCCTCCGTCCGCACGTCGTGAGAAATACGGGAGCCGCTCGCGGCCCGCGCGGCACTGAGTCGCGCAAGCTCCTCGGCCGAGACTGCAGGCGGTTGGGTCAGGAAGTGCGAGTCCGCGATCTGTAGGCTCCCCGGAGGATGGATCCGCCACGGACCCAGGGGATCGTCCGCGTACGCCAGCCTGATGTAGTGGCCCTTGTGGTCCGCAAAGTAGAGATAGAACGCGCCGAGCGGATCGTCGACCCACTCAGGCACGCGGATGAGCGACGGGCCTTGGATATTGACGCCGATGCTCGGATGAAGATCCGGACCGATGATTGGCGCGTCCAGGAGCCGCGCGACTCGCACCGCGGGACCGGGCTGGGCAACGAGCGCGACGACGGTTCCGCACGCGAGCGCCGCCGCAAGACACGCGATCCGTCGAGGCGTTCTCCGCGGATTGGTCACGACGTTACCTCTGGTCTCCCTGCCACTCCGGCCGTTCCGGTGTACCGTGGAGAGGCAAGCATAAATCGTACGGGGTGATGGCCGAGGATGTCTACTTCCCTGGCGCTCATGGCCGTCCGTCCGGCGGCCAATCTGGCCGACAAAGGAGGAACGACGTGGCGCATCGCGTGCAGCAGTGGATCGTCGGTGTGGGATGTGCGGTGGTCCTCGTCGGCGTCGGGACGCCCGCGGCGGCGCAGGGAGCGGCGGCCGATGTGGCGGTCGGCTATCAGTTCATGCGCGACAGCGAGCTCGACGAGAATTTCCCGGCCGGATGGTTCGTGTCGGTCGGCGCCAATCTGACCGACTCGCTGGCCATCGTGGGTGAGGTGGCCGGGAGCAAGTCGAGCGCGGGGTCGGCCCTCGCGAGTCTCGACGTCGCCGTCTATACGTACATGGGGGGAATCCGGCTCCACCGGCGGATGGCAGGTTTCACGCCGTTCGCCCAGGTGCTTGTCGGCGCTGCGCGCGCCGTGGCCACGGTCGACATCCTCGGGTTCGCAGGTGAAGAGTCGGCGACGAGCGGCGCCGTCCAGCCCGGTGCTGGCGTGGACGTCCAGCTGAGCGATAGCTTCGGCCTTCGGTTTGCGGGCGACTATCGACGCATCCTCGGCGACGGCGGCACTAGCCAAGTGCGCTTTCTCGCTGGCGTCGTCGTGGGCTTCGGCAGTCGCTAGCAGCCTACGGCTGGGTGGTCTCCATCCTCTCTTTGGCGCGCGCCCCCTCCAGCATGTTGCGGAGCCCGTAGTTCCCTTCGTGACACGCGTACTCGAAGACGCCGTCGCCGCGTTTCATCGGCAACGCCGCGGTGAACGGGCGCGTGAAGGTCGTCGGGTCGTCGACGGTGAATTCGTAGAGCAGGGTGTCGTCGGCCAGACGCTGAAAGCGCTCGGTCAGATGCAGCGTGGCGCCGGAGCCGGCCGCCGTCGCGACGGACGAGTTGAAGCTCGCCGTCTTGTCGCTGAAGTTCGTGGTTTCGACCACCAGCGTGTCGCCCTCCCAGTGGCCGCGCGAATCGCCCATCCATTGACGGATGTCGTCCCCGAGATGAGCTCGACCGTCGAGCGGCACGATCCGCGCGTCGTGCACCATCTCGTTGAAGATGACGACGTGATCCGTCGTCTGGAAGATCTGGATGTTCTGGTTGTACCCGACCGGCACGATGGGCGGCCCGGAGTTGAACCCCAGGATGCATCGCTCGGCGAGTCCGCGGTCCTCATAGCTGTCGGTGCCGATCCCGGCGGCGCGGACGCGCACGGGACGCGTGCCCGGAAGGTCCTCGCCGAGTGAGAGCACGTCCAGCTCGATGCCGGGTTGGAGCGGCGGCACGCGGCCGTCGGGTGGATCGGTGATGAGCGAGGTCCGCTGGTCGTCGACGATGCGGGCGCCCTGGTCGACCCAGTAGCTGTTGTACGCGCCGATATCGCCACCGGCCGGCAACGGCTCGCTTCTGATCTCGCTGGGCGCGTTTGCCTGCGCAGTCTGCTCTGCCGCCGCCGATTCGACCTCGGCGGCTTCCTCTGCCGTCAGGACGTCGGCCTGCCCCTCGGGGCGTTCGAGCGGGGTCAGCGTGCGAAAATCCCAGACCCCCTGCAGATCGGGCGTGCCGTCAGGCAGGCGCGGGGGGTTGAACGCGGTCTGGGCACCCGCCATCCCCGAAACGCCGACGACGAGGGCGACCAGCATCGAGATGGCAACGGACCGTCGAGCACTCATGTGACCTCCACTGTCAATACGAACGTCTCCCGGTATCGTACAGCGGCCGGGATGGGGCTGTCACCAGCCGTGACGGCCCGCGGGAACGGCCGGTAGCGCCCGGCCAAGCCCGGCGCTATCCTGGTCGGGCGCGCGTGCGGCGACCCACCGTCAGGCCCGGTCGCTCGCGACGGCGCGGACAACCAAGGGAGAGTGCCATGGCTTCGACACGACGACGTTTCCTGATGCACGCGGCCGCTGTGGGCGGCGTCGCACTCGCCCGACCCGCCGACGCCTGGACTGGCTCGGGTAACGGGTCGACGCAGGCGGCGTCACCGGCGGCGGACACGTTCTCGCCGCCCGAGTTGCTCGCGCGGCACGCGGCGCGCGCCCGCGCCGCGGCGGCCGCTGCAACGCCTGCCCAGTCGGACGGCAACGCCGATTACGTGGCGATGTATCGCGAGCGTCGCAACTGGGGGCGTTGGGGACGCGACGACCAGGTCGGGGCGATCAACCTGATCACCGCGGAAAAGCGGGCGGCCGCCGCCGGCCTCGTGCGCAACGGCCGCACGGTGTCGCTCAGCCGCGTCTTCGAGCCGCCGCAACACTTCATGCAGAAGAGCTCGCTCGGGAACGGCGGCGGCTTCGTCATGGACTACCTCGGCTTCATTTATCACGGTGGCGTCGTGACGCACATCGACGCGCCGTGCCATATCTGGGATGAGGACGGGATGTGGCAGGGGCGCGACCCGGATGTGGAGATCACGACCCAGGGCGCCCACTTCGCGGACATCACGAACTGGAAGACCGGCATCATCACGAAGGGCGTCCTGCTCGACGTGCCGCGCCATCGCGGCGAACCGCACGTCACCGCCGACCAACCGGTGCGTGGGACCGAGCTCGAGGCGATCGCGCGGGCGCAAGGGGTCAGCGTCGGCGCGGGCGACGCGCTGCTTGTCTACAGCGGCCGGGAGTCGTACTCGAGGGCGGCGGGGGGCGCCTTCGGCGGCGCGGGGCTTCATCCAAGCTGCGCCGAGTTCGTCCGCGACCACGACGTGTCGCTCCTCGGTTGGGATCTGATGGACGCCGCGATGGGTGCCGAAGGCTTGCCGTGGCCGGTGCACGGCGTGCTGTTCAACTTCGGCGTGGCGCTGCTCGACAACGCCCTGCTCGAGCCGGTCGCCGATGCCTGCGCCGAGGAGGGCCGCCACGAGTTCATGTTCATGCTGCTGCCGTTGAACGTGGCACGCGGCACCGGGAGCCCGGCCAATCCCGTCGCGATGTTCTAAGGGACCCGGCCGTGGCGAACGCCCGCAGGGCGGGCTGTGCGCGCCCTGGCCGCCAATCGTGCGACCGGCCTCACGATTCCGGAATCCGGTTCAGGATTCGAACCGCTGCAGATGCTATCGTTACAGGTTGGCGGACCTTATCGCGGTCGGATGCGAATGTCACCGGGAGGATGCTCGTGAGGACAAGGACGTTCAGCGCGTTTTCTGTCGTCGCGGTGCTGGCCGCAGGCGCTGTGCCGGCCTCCGGACAGTCTGCGGCCGAGTCAGTGACGGCGCCCGCCGCAGACTGGACGGCACCCCGCACGGCGTGGGGCGCGCCCGACCTGCAGGGTGTCTGGGACTACCGCAGTGCGACACCGCTGGAGCGCCCCGCGCAGTTCGCCGGCAAGGCAGCCCTCACCCCCGAGGAGGCGGCGGCCTACGAGCGTGAACAAACCGAGCTCCGAAACGACTACGACCGCGCGCCGAGCGTGCACGCCAAGTGGTGGTTGGACTACGGAGCCGAGCTCACTGACGACAACCGGACGTCGCTGATCGTCGACCCGCCGGATGGGCGGGTGCCGGCGGTGACGGACGCAGCCAGGCAGCGCGCCGCGGCCCGTGCCGAGCGCCGGCGCCAGCATCCGGCCGACGCCGCGGAGTATCGCGGGTTGACCGAGCGCTGCATCACGTTCGGCATGCCGCGGCTCCCGGGCGCCTACAACAACAATGTCCAGATCCTGCAGACGCCGACCCACGTCGCCATCGTCTCGGAGATGATTCACGACGCGCGGATCGTCCCGCTGGACGGGCGCCCGCATCTGTCGACTGACGTATCCCAGTGGCATGGCGATTCGCGCGGCCACTACGACGGCGACACGCTCGTGGTCGAGACGACCAACTTCTCGCCCAAGGCCTCGCACCGTGGCTCGACGACCGCGCTGCATCTCGTGGAGCGGTTTACGCGCGTCAACCCCGGCACGGTCCAGTACGAGATCACCATCACCGACCCGGCGACCTGGACGGGCACCTGGACCGCGGTCGTCCCGATGAAGCAGACCAGCCAGCCGCTCTTCGAGTACGCGTGCCACGAAGGCAATCGCGGCCTGCGCAACATCCTGCACAACGCGCGGTTCGAAGAAGATGCCGACTACGCCGGCAAGCTGTCCGAGCAGTGAGGTCGTCATGCGGACCCGTCTAGCAGCCCGTGGTGAAAGTCCCGCGGCATTCGACCGGCGATGCATCGCGCCTGTCTGCGGTGCTCATCGGTCAAATACTCCCGGTATTCTCTCTCTTCGCGCCTTGCCAACCGCGCGCCTCACCGGTCTCGGTGCGACACGGCACTTTCACCACGGGCTGCTAGCACTCGTCGTCGCCCTGACGATCCTGGGCCTCGGCGCCGGCGCTGCCGCCCCGGCCGAAGCCCAGACGCCGACCGTCACGTTCAGCGATCACATCCGCCCGATCATGGAGCGGAGCTGCTGGAACTGTCACGGCGAGGCAAGCCAGCTCTCGGACCTCGACCTCCGGACTCGCGAGGGCGCGCTGACGGGCGGCACCCGCGGACCCGCCATCGTCCCCGGGCGGGCCGACGAGAGCCGGCTCTTCCGCCAGCTCGCCGGCCTCGAGGCGCCGGCGATGCCGATGGGGGGCGACACCCTCAGCGACGCGGAGATCGCAGCGGTCCGCACATGGATCGATGACGGAGCGCACTGGGACGAGGGCGGCGCGACAAGCGCGGCAGATGCGCTGGCGGCGCTGGAGAACACCGAGCTGCCGCCGGGCGCGCGTGACTACTGGGCGTTCCAGCTACCGGTGCAGGCCGACGTTCCGGTCTCGGCCGCGTTTGATCATCCCGTCGATCGGTTCCTTGATCAGGCGCGCCGTGATGGGGGCGTGACGGCCGCACCCAAGGCCGACCGGCTCACCCGTCTGCGCCGCGCGTCTCTCGATCTCACCGGTTTGCCACCAACACTGGAACAGATCGATGCGTTCATGCGGGACACCGAGCGGGGCGCCTGGGAGCGCCTGATCGATCGCCTGCTCGACTCGCCCCACTACGGCGAGCGGTGGGGCCGCCACTGGATGGACGTCGCCCGCTACGCCGACTCGACCGGCTTCGAGCAGGATTACGTGCGGCCCAACGCCTGGCGGTATCGGGACTACGTCATCGACGCCTTCAACAAGGACAAGCCCTACACCCAGTTCCTCACGGAGCAGATCGCGGGCGACGAGCTCGATCACACGACCGACGAGACCCGTATCGCGACCGGCTTCCTCCGCGCAGGTCCGCGCGTCCAGTTCCGTGAAAAGGACAATCCAGAGCGGCGCCACGATTATCTCGATGACGTGCTCGCGACCCTCGGGCGCGGCGTCCTCGGCATGACCGTGCACTGCGCGCGGTGTCACGACCACAAGTTCGACCCGATCCTGCAGAAGGACTACTACAGCATGCAGGCGTCGATCTTTGGCTACGTCGAGATCGACTACCCGCTCCTCGATCGGGCCGACGCACAGGCGTATCGCGAGGCCAACGCCGAGATCGACGCGCGCGTGCAACCGCTCCGCGACCAGATCGCCGCCATCGAAGCGCCCCATCGCGCACGACTCCGGCTCGAGCTGATCAGGGAGCGGTTCCCCGACAACGTGCAGCGCGCCGCCGAAAAGCCGGAGACCGAGCGTACGCCGGGCGAGCAACTGCTCGCGGCGCAGGTGCTGTCGCTCAACCCGCCGCGACAGCGGGTGGCCGACGCGCTGTCGCCCGAGGAGACCGAGCGACGGACCGCGCTCGTCTCCCAGGTCGAGGCGCTCGAGGCCGAGCGGCCGCCCGAACCGGCGATGGCGGAGATCGTGACCGACGGCGACTATCGGTTCGCGCCTGACGGCCCCGGCGACGAGGTGATCGGCTGCCCGGAATGCCGGACGCTGCCCGAGGAGCCCGGGTCCTTCCTGTACGACGGCGGCTCGGACCCCTACAAGGCGCCACCCAGCTACCTGCTGGTTCGAGGCGATCCGTTCAGCCCAGGCTCACAGATGTCGCCCGGCTTCCTGACCGTCGCCACCTACGGCGACCCGCCGACGGCGATCGCACGCGCCGACCGGAGGACGTCGGGCCGGCGCCTCGCGCTGGCGGAGTGGATCGCGTCGCGTGACAACCCGCTGACCGCGCGTGTCATCGTCAACCGTATCTGGCACCACCACTTCGGGCGCGGGATTGTCCGGACGCTCGACAACTTCGGCACGATGGGCGACCTGCCCACCCATCCCGAGCTGCTCGACTGGCTAACGGTGGAGTTCATGGACCGTGGCTGGAGCATCAAGGAGATGCACCGGCTGTTGATGACATCCCAGGCCTATCAGATGGCGTCGTCGCACCGCCACGAGGCGAACACCGCGGCCGATCCGGAGAACCGGCTCTTCTGGCGGTACCGCGCCCAGCGTCTGGAAGCCGAGGCGCTCCGCGACGCGATCATGACGGTCAGCGGCGGGATCGACCTGACGGTCGGCGGTCAACCGATCTTCCCGCACGTCCCCGACGACATCCTCGCTGCCTCCAAGGGAAACGGTCACTGGGACAACCAGCCGGACGGACCGGACGTCTGGCGGCGTAGCGTCTATGTCTTCCGCCGGCGGTCGCTCGGGTTCCCCTTCTTCGACACCTTCGACCTGCCCGACCAAAACCAGACGGCGGCGGCGCGCAACGTGTCAACGGTGCCGACGCAGGCGCTCACCTTGATGAACAACCAGTTCGTGCTGGGGCAGGCAGAGCTCTTCGCCGACCGGCTGGCGCGCGACGCGCCGGGCGACCTCGACCGACAGATCGACCTCGCCTATCGGATCGCGTTGACGCGCGCCCCGACACACGACGAGACGGAGCTGGCACGGGCGCTGGCGACCGAGCAGTCGCTTGTAGACGTGACCCACGTGTTACTGAACCTGAACGAGTTCCTGTATCTAAGGTGACCAGCATGGGCGACCACCACCATTGCCGGAAACGGACGTTCTGGGATCGCCGCGACTTCCTGATGCAGTCGGGCGGCGGCATCGCCGGGCTCGCGCTCGCGCACATGCTTGACGACCAGGGGCTGCTGGCGTCGCAGTCGGATACCTGTGAGGCACCGATACCCGGGAACCCATTCGAGCCGCAGCCGTCGCACTTCGAGCCACGGGCAACGGCGGTCATTTCGCTCTTCATGAGCGGCGGCGTCAGCCAGGTCGACACGTTCGATCCCAAGGAAGCGCTCACGAAGTACGCCGGGCAGCCGATGGCCGAGTCGGTCGTCGTACGCCAAGGGCATCCCGGTCCGCTCATGCCGAGCCCGTTCTCGTTCAAGAAGCACGGGGAGAGCGGCATCGAGGTCTCGGAGATCTTTCCGCATCTGTCCAAGAAGGTCGACGAGATGGCCTTCATCCGGTCGCTGTATGGGCGGTCGAACGACCATATCCAGGCGACCTACGAGATGCAGAGCGGGCAGATCCGGGTGGGCTTCCCGAGTGTCGGGTCGTGGGTGACCTACGGGCTCGGCTCGGAAAGCGCGAGCCTGCCGGCGTTCGTCGTCATGAACGACCACCGCGGCGGACCGCTCGGCGGCCCGACCGACTGGAGCGCCGGGTTCATGCCGGCGGCCTACCAGGGCACGTTGTTCCGCGCGATCGGGGATCCCATCGTCGACTTGCAGCCGCCGGCGGGGATGACCGAGGCGCAGCAGCGTGCGCGTCTCGACACGCTCGCGAAGTTGAACGAGATCGACATGGCGAAAAACCCGGGCAACTCGGAGCTGGCTGCTCGGATTTCGTCCTACGAGCTGGCGTATCGCATGCAAGGATGCGCGCCGGAAGCGGTCGACACGTCGGCCGAGTCGGACGCGACGAAGAAGCTCTACGGGCTAGACGCGCCAATCACAGAGCCGTTCGGCCGGCAGTGTCTGATGGCGCGGCGCCTGGTCGAGCGCGGGGTGCGGTTCGTGCAGCTCTTCCACGGCGGGTTGGGGGTGCAGAACACCGACACGTGGGACGCGCACAGCAATCTCAAGGAGAACCACACACTGCACGCGGCCGAAACGGACTTGCCCATCGCCGGGCTGCTGGCCGACCTCAAGTCGCGCGGCATGCTCAACTCGACGCTCATCGTCTGGCACGCCGAGTTCGGCCGCATGCCGATCTCACAGCGCGGCGTCGGGCGCGACCACAACCCGGGCACGATGACCGGCTGGATGGCCGGCGCGGGCATCCAGGGCGGACAGGTCATCGGCGCGAGCGACGAGTTCGGCTACAAGGCCGAGCAGCAGCGGGTGTCGCCGCACGACCTGCATGCGACGATGCTGCATCTGCTGGGTATGGATCACACCAAGCTCACCTATCGGTACAACGGCCGCGACATGCGGCTCACCGACGTGCACGGCGTCCCCATCCCGCAGATCATCGCGTGACGGACGGCGCCCTACGGTTAGAGCGTGCGACCGTGCGGAAGTGGCAGCTGTCACCAGGGAGCGCGCAGCCGCTCACCGTGGAAGAGGCGCCATCCCGAGCACCGGGGCCTGGCGCCGCGCGTATCCGCGTGCGCGCCGCGTCCCTCAACTTTCGCGACCTGCTCGCGCGCCGCGGCACCTACCCGATGGCGGGCGACCGCCCGATCGTGCCGCTGTCGGACGGCGCCGGCGACGTCGTTGCCGTGGGCCCGGACGTGACCCGCGTCGCGGCCGGTGATCGCGTGACGGCGACGACCATCACGAACTGGATCGACGGTGCGTTCGACCCGGCGTCGGCGGCCGGGTCGATCGGGTTCTCCGTCGATGGCTGGCTCGCAGACGAGATCGTGTTGCCCGAGAGCGCGCTCGTGAAGCTACCCGACGCGATGTCCTACGAGAGCGCTGCGACGCTGGCATGTGCCGGAGTGACGGCCTGGAACGCGATCGTCGAGACCGCCCGCATCGGGCCTGGACAACACGTCCTGGCGCTCGGCACCGGCGGTGTCTCGATGTTCGCGGTGCAGATCGCGAAACTGGTGGGCGCGAGCGTCCTGGTGACCTCGAGCAGCGACGCGAAGCTCGACCGCGTCAGGGTGCTCGGGGCCGACGGCGGGGTGAACTACGTGACGCACCCGGACTGGGCTGACCGCGTTCGCGAGCTGACTGGCGGCGCCGGGGTGGACCTCGTCATCGAGAATGCCGGCACGCCGCGACAGTCGCTGAAGGCCACGCGCTACGGCGGCCTGGTCGCGGTGATCGGGATGCTGGCATTGCTCGGTTCGGGCGGCGCACCGGCGGACGCCGTCGCGGCCGACGGCGGATCCCTGATGGACGTCTTCCGGAGTGGCGCCACGGTAACGCCGATCGTGATGGGCAACCGTCGGATGCTGTCGCGCCTGATCGACGCCTACGTGACGCACGGGATTACGCCGGTCGTCGACCGCACGTTCTCGTTGGACGATGCCCCGGCAGCCTACGACGCGCTCGAGGCGGCGGGACACGTCGGCAAGATCGTCATCACCACCTGACCGCGCGCCGCGGCTCCGCGGCCGCCGGCCGTCGACGTTCCCGCGGTTCCGCTAGGACCGCATCAGCCACCGCAGCGACTCGGCGAAGATCGCGCCACCGTGGCGGAGCGTATGGCCACCCTCCCCGAACACGAACTGGTGTTCGTATCCGGCATAGTCGAGGGCCGAGGCCATCTGCCGGTTCGCCAGGGGCCAGCTCCCAATCGGGATATCGAGGTCCATCGTCCCGCTAGTCAGGAACCCGCGAATCGGCTTCTGCGCCGTCGTGCGGACCAGATACGGGTAGTTGTGTCCGCCCCGGATGTTGGTGAACGAGCCGCAATGGCTCAGGACCCGGCGGAAGGCGTCGGGCCGGAACCACGCCGCCGTCCACGCGCAGATACCGCCGCTCGAGAGACCGCACATCGTGCGCCGGGACGGGTCTGCCGACACCGGCCGGCCGATGTCGCGCTCGACGAAAGGGAGGAGCTCATCGAGGACGAATCGCACGTAGGCGTCGGTGACTGAGTCGTACTCGAGGCTGCGCTGGCGTCCGAATTCGGGATCCCCGGTGTCCCGAGGCGGCACTTTCGTGCCCGGGTTGACGAACACCCCCACGGTCGGCCGCAGGTCGCCGGCGTGAATCAACGAGTCGAGCACCGCCGGCGCGCGCACCGGTCCCGTGGGGTTCACGTAGAGTCCCCCATCCTGGAAGACAATCAAGTCCGGCGGGGCGCTCGCAGCGTCGAGCTGGGCGGGAACATAGACCCAGACGTCACGCTCCGTGCCGCCGAAGATCCGGCTGCCCGACCAGCCCTCATGCCTCTTGACGTCGCCGCGGGGAGTGGCCGGGTCTGGATACGCTTCGGCGCAGGGATGGTATTGATTGTCCCCCGGAGGATTCAGGAAGCGGGCGAAGTCCCCGGCGTTGACGCCCAGGTCTGGAGGCTCGTGCAACCCGAGCGCGCGGTAGGTCTCGACGTCCAGCTGCTCGCGGGCGAGCGGCGCCGCGCTCACGCCCACCACGCCCATCATGCTCGTCGCGAGAAACCGCCGGCGGGTGACCGTTGTGCTTCGCTCCGTCATCGTCGGCCTCGTGCAGCGCGGGAGCTGCGTTTCGGAGTCTATTGCCCGGCGTGGATCAGCTGCACGATGCTCTCGACGCGATTCGTGGGCGCCTGGAAGTCACGATACTGATCAGGGACCGTGTAGCCGTCGACGATCTGCGCGGGGCTGCGACCATCAGCGGCCCCTTGCTGCACCGTGGTGAGCAGGTTGTCATAGAACGCGGCGTACTCGACGAGATCCTCCCACGTCAGCGGATCGTCCGCATGGCCGGGGATGATCGTGTCGACATCTCGGATGCCGTCGACAGCCTTCAGAAGCGTCGCGCCGAACTCGGTCGCGCTGCCGTTCGTGTTGGCTGAATCGATGAAGGGGAGGCCCTTGCGCGCCATCATGTCGCCGGTGTGCATCGTGCGAGCGGCCCGGAACACGACGAACGTGTCACCGTCGGTGTGGCCGCGGCCGAAATAGTAGAGATCGATCTTATCGCGACCGCTGAACAGCGAGGTCTGAGACGAGAACGTCGTTTTCGGAAGGTATCTGCGGTTCTCGCCCCTGAACGCCTCGCAATTCTTGATCGACCCGCCCTCGAACCCTGCACCGTCATCACAGTCGCGACTTGACATGTGCCCGGCCGTGTTCTCGTGTGCCACGAAATCGATCGTGTCGGCGAATTCGGTATTGGCGCCGCTGTGGTCCCAGTGCGTGTGGGTGTTGATGATCGTCGTCACCGGCTGGTCGGTGATCTTCCGCACTTCGGCGAGGATATCCCGGCCGTAACCCCGAATCTTCGTGTCGACGAGCACGACGCCGGTCGAGGTCACGAACACCGCCGTGTTCCCTCCCGTCCGCATGCCCTGCTCCGTGGGGTCGGAGGTGAGCATGTAGAGGTTGTCCGCGAGCTCGAGCGGGCGGATGCGGTGGCGGGTCTGCCGTGCCTCGTTGGACACGACGGTCAGCAGGACGCCGACGACCGTGAGCGTTGTCAGGCAGAGTGCACGTCTCATCTCGATCTCCCCGCGACAGGGCGCGTACTATACCGCCGCACGGCATCGCCGGACCAGCGCGCGGAGGCCACGTTACACCGGTTCGTTCGTCGTCACATACAGTTGCTGCGTGGGATACGCGAATTCTACCCCTGCCTTCTGGAATTCCTCGATCAGCATAAAGTTGATGGACTGCTGCACATCCATGTACGTGTTGTAATCTGGCGTGAGCATGTAGTACACGACCTCGTAAATAAGCGCAAAGTCGCCGAAGCTCTTGAAGTGGGCCCGGCCAAATCGGGTGTGCTCTTGCTCTTCGATTACCCGCTTGATCATGGGCGGGAGCGCCTTCACTTTCTCGACTGGGGTTTGGTAAATCACCCCCACACTGAACACGATCCGCCGCTCGCGCATCCGCTTGTAGTTTTTGATCCGACTGCTGGTCAGATCGCTATTGGAGAAAATTAGCTGCTCGCCGCCGAGGCTGCGGATGCGGGTGGTCTTGAATCCCACGTGCTCCACGGTGCCGAGGAGATCGCCCACAATGATGAAGTCCCCAACCTGGAACGGCTTGTCCATGAAGATCGCGAACGAGCTGAACACGTCCCCCAGCACAGATTGGGCGGCCAGGGCGACCGCCACGCCACCGATGCCAAGGCTCGCAACGAACGCAGTGATATTGACCCCGAGGTTGTCGAAGACAAACAAGAGTGTCGCCGCCCAGATCAACAGCCGGACAACCCACGTCATGTTCCTGAGCATTGCGGCGCTGGTCGGGTCGTCTTTCGCGGTCTGCTCAGTCCATTTGCGGATACCGTAGGCGGCGATCCCTTGGAGGATTTGGGCGACTGTGATCGTCAGAAGGATGATGAAGAGGCTCTGCAGCACGCGGCCGAGGCTGGCTGGCAGGGTCAGTAAGAGGGTGCTGGCGTAGAGCGCAGCAAACAGATAGACCAACGGTCCGACGATGCGTTGAAGCAGATCGTGGAGCAGGTCATCAAAGTCGTTTGCCGTCCGCTGAGAGATCCTCTTCAGGTGCCGCAGGATGATCGCCTTGCCGATCGGCAGTCCGCCGCCCACGACGAGGAAGACTGCGGCAGAGACCAGGTAGTCTTGAACTGTGTTCCCAAGGAACTGGCTGTCCATCATTTCCAAGAGTGCCTGCATGTCCTTCCTTCCTCGTCAGGCGCCGTTGCGTCCGTCGTTCTCACGCGTTCTAGAATACTGAAGGTTGCCGCTCCTCGCCGCGCTCTCGAACACCGTCATCGCGTGGGCCGCCGCCACGGGGATGCCGGTTCACGAGCGCTGCCGCTGGTGCGCGGTATCGTCTCTCGAGGCGACGAACAGGCGAACGTTGCCAACACGAATCCGAGGGAGGTCGAATGGCTGACGTGACGTGGACGGGGCGCGGAGACGGGACGACGTGGGAACAGGCGGCCAACTGGGAGCCGGCCCTGCCCCAGCGGGCCGATACCATCATTATTCGGGCGTTGGCTGGCCCCGACCGGAGACCGGGGCCTCGATGACCTACAATCTCGACGGGAAGCAATACATCGTCGTCGCCGTCGGCGGCGGAACCGTGCCAGCCGAGCTGCTGGCATTCGCGCTACCGGATTGAAACGCAGAACCGAGCGGGCCCGAAACCGCACGGAGAGCGCTGGGAGGTGCCATCGTGTCCACTCGATTGAATCGTCGCGGCGTACCCGTATTCATCGTCGCCCTGCTGTCCAGCGCCTGCACCGTCGCCGGCGACACCGATCCGACGAGTCGCGCAACCGAGCTCACGCGAGACCTGACGGTCGTCGCTCCGGAATCGGTCGGGTTGGCCACAGACCGCCTCGCACGGCTCGAGTCCGGCATGCAGGCGTTCGTGGATGACGGCAAGCTCGCGGGTGTCGTGACCCTCGCGGCGCGTCACGGCAAGATCGTCCATTTCAACGCCGTGGGCGCCAAGGACGTCGAGACGGGCGATCCGATCGCGACCGACTCGATCTTCCGGATCTACTCGATGACCAAGCCGGTCACCGGTGTCGCGATGATGATCCTCTACGAGGAAGGCAAATGGCGTCTCGACGACCCGGTGTCGAACTACATTCCAGGGTTCGCCGACGTCGAGGTGTACGCGGGTGAGGGCCCGAACGGCGAGCCTCGCCTCGAGGCGCCGGCGTCGCCGCTGACGATGCGCCACGTCATGACGCACTCGGGTGGTCTCTCGTACGGGTTCAGCGATCACCACGTGGACCAGCGGTATCAGGAGGCCGACGTGTTCGACCGCAGCAGTACGCTCCAGGACATGGCCGACAAGCTCGCGACGATGCCACTCATGGTCCAACCTGGGAGCCGCTGGATCTACAGCATCTCTGTCGACCTCCAAGGGCATCTCGTCGAGCACATCTCCGGCCAGTCACTGGCGGACTTCTTCCGCGATCGGATCTTCGAGCCGCTCGGCATGACCGACACCGCGTTCTACGTGCCGGAGGACAAAATGGCGCGGCTCGCCGCGGTGCACGCCGTCGGCGATGGCGGAACGCTTGGCGTCGCGCCGGACGGCGGTTTCGGATTGCTCGACCCTGATCCGACCGTTCCTCCCAGCCTGCCCCTCGGGGGTGCCGGCCTCTTCTCGACGGCCGAGGATTACGCGCGCTTCGCCCAGATGCTGGCGAACGGTGGCGAGTTGAACGGCGAGCGAATTCTGGCGCCGCGGACCGTGAAGATGATGGCCACCAGTCACCTGTCGCCGGAGGCGGAAGCGACGATGACGCCCGGCCTCGGGTTCGGCCTCGACTTCGCGGTCGTGCTCGATGCCGCGGCGGCCGGTGTCCCCACTCCGGAGGAGTCGTACTACTGGAGCGGCGCCGCGGGCACGTGGTTCTGGATCGACCCGGTCACCGACCTCGTGTTCGTCGGTATGATCCAGCATCAGGGGCAGGCGATCGGTGAGATCCAGGGCCTGTCACGCAACCTGATCTATCAGGCGATCGTCGTCGACTGATGCAGACGTGGCTCCGAATTGCGTACGGAGTATGCGTGCCACGCACGGCTAAAGCCGTGCGCTACGTACCCCGTGTCGTAGCGCAGGCCTTCAGGCCTGCGTCTGGAAACGATGTTCGACGAGGTGACATATGATGCGGAACGGTCTCTTGCGCGCGCTTACAATCGGAATTGCCCTCGGTCTGGCGGCCTGCGCCACGCCCGACGCCACTGAAGACAGAGCGGTGGATCCGGGAGTCGTCAGCCTCGACACGGGGCAGATTGCAGGGGCGCCCTCGCCCCTGGGCGATGACATCCGGGTTTACCGCGGCATCCCGTTCGCCGCGCCGCCGGTCGGCGACCTCCGCTGGCGCCCACCGCTGCCGGTCGAATCGTGGGACGGCGTGCGCGACGCGACCGTCGCCGCGCCGGCCTGCGTGCAGGCCCGCATCCCGGCCGAGGTCAGCTCGTTCTACGACGCCGGGGTCGACGAGATCTCGGAGGACTGCCTCTATCTCAACGTCTGGACAGGTGCCGCGCCGGACGACCGCGCGCCCGTGATGGTATGGATCCACGGTGGCGGGCTCGCGATTGGCAACGGCGCCGAGATCGCCTATGACGGCACGGCGCTCGCGGAACGCGGCGTGGTCCTCGTGACGATCAATTACCGGCTTGGCGCGCTCGGCTACCTGGCACATCCGCTGCTGAGTGCCGAGTCCGAGCACCGCGCCTCGGGCAACTACGGCACGCTCGATCAAGTCGCCGCGCTCGACTGGGTGCAGCGCAACATCGCCGTGTTTGGCGGAGATCCTGATCGCGTGACGATCTTCGGCGAGTCGGCAGGCTCCTGGAGCGTCAACCAGATGATGGCGACCCCGCTCGCGCGCGGCCTCTTCCAGGGGGCGATCGGGGAGAGCGGTGGCGGATTCGGCTCCTCGGGCCAGGCGTATCCAAAGGCCGAGATGGAGGCCTCCGGAGAGCGGCTCGTCGCCGCGCTGCTCGGTCCCGATGTGGAGCCCGCGCTGGAGGCGATGCGGTCCGCGAGTGCGGACGAGGTGCTCGGCGTGGCCCCCCAGCTGGTCCGGTCCCAGGCAACCGCCGACGGTTGGGTGTTCCCCGACACGATCTACAACATCTTTGCGGCCGGCGATCAGCACGACGTGCCGGTCATCATCGGGTCGAACGCCCACGAGGGATCGATGTTCGCACAGAGCCCGGCAACACTGGCCGCATATCACGAGAGCGTTAGCAGCCAGTACGGCGAGTTCGCCGACGGGTTCCTGAGCACTTATCCCGCAGACACCGTCGAGGAGGCCCACCACAGCCAGGTGGCCATCTCGACGGACGTCATGTTCGGATGGGAAATGCGGACATGGGCCCGGATGATGGAGACGGTATCGTCACCGGCCTACCTCTATTTCTTCAGCCGCGTGCCGCCGGCGGCCGACGCCGACGAATACGGCGCGTATCACACGGCCGAGATTCCCTATGTGTTCGACAACTTCGGTGTGAGCACCTCGCCGCACGCCAACCGGGACTACGACGACGTCGACCGGGGGCTGTCGAACACGCTGGCGTCCTACTGGGTGAACTTCGCCGCGACGGGCAACCCGAACGGAGCCGGATTGCCCGAGTGGCCGGTCTTCGACCGCGACGCGGACGAAGCGCTCGAGATCGCCGACACCATCCAGGTGCGGAGCGGCGTCCGGAAAGACCGGCTGGATTTCCTCGACCAGTACTACGCGGCAATGCGCGAGGAGACGAACTAGGTGGTCCCGGGCCACTAAGCCTCCACGAGGCGATCTGAGGTGATCTCATGATGCTGAATGGCTTCTTGCGCGCGTGCGTGGTCGGCGCCACCGCCGGACTGGCGGCCTGCGCCGCGCCCGACGCGACGGATGTCGCCTATGAAGATGATGCGGTCGACACCGGGACCGTCCGCCTCGACACGGGGCAGATCCTCGGCGGGCCCTCCCCACTCGGCGAGGACGTCCGAGTCTACCGGGGCGTCCCGTTTGCGTCGCCTCCCGTCGGCGACCTCCGGTGGCGGCCGCCGCAGCCCGCGGAGTCGTGGGACGGCGTTCGCGACGCCACGGTCGCGGCGCCGGCGTGCATCCAGACGGTCGCCCCCCTTGGGGCTGACTCCTTCTACGACCCCGGCGTCGACGAGACGTCCGAGGATTGCCTCTATCTGAACGTCTGGAGCGCCGCAGCACCGGACGATCGGGCTCCCGTGATGGTGTGGATCCACGGCGGCGCCCATGTCGTCGGCAACGGCGCCGACATCTCCTACGATGGCTCGGCGCTGGCCCAACGCGGCGTGGTCCTGGTGACGGTCAACTACCGGCTCGGCGCGCTCGGGTTTCTCGCCCACCCGCTCCTGAGCGCCGAATCGGAAGACAACGCGTCGGGCAACTACGCGGCACTGGACCAGATCGCCGCTCTTGGTTGGGTGCAGCGCAACATCGCCGCGTTCGGCGGCGACCCGGACCGCGTCACGATCTTCGGCGAATCGGCGGGCTCGCAGAGCGTCAGCCACTTGATGGCGACGCCCCTGGCGCGTGGGCTCTTTCACCGAGCGATCGGGGAAAGCGGTGGCGGATTCGGCTCCGCGGGCAAGGCGCATCCAAAGGCCGAGATGGAGGCGGCCGGCGAGCGTTTCGTCGACGCGCTGCTCGGCGCGGACGTGGAGCCTTCGCTCGAGGCGATGCGGTCGGCGACCGCCGAAGCCGTGCTTGGCGCGCCGGCGCCGGTCCGGGCGGCGGCCACCGTCGATGGCTGGGTGTTGCCGGACACGGTGTACAACGTCTTTGCGGCCGGCGACCAGAATGACGTGCCGGTCATCGTCGGATCCAACGCCGACGAGGGCACGATGTTCGGCACCCAGGGCGTCGAGACACTATCCGACTATCGAGCGGCCATTCAGCGGGAGTACGGCGAGTTCGCCGACGGGTTCCTGGCAACGTATCCGGCGGAGAACGACGAGCAGGCGCGGCAGGCGCGCATGGCGATCTTCACCGACGCGTTCTTTGGATCGGAAATGCGGACGTGGGCCCGGATGATGGAAACCGGCTCGTCGCCGGCCTACCTCTACTTCTTCAGTCGGGTACCCCCGGCGACGGACGCCGACCAGTACGGCGCGTATCACACCGCCGAGATCCCCTACGTCTTCGACAACTTCGGGGTTGGCACGTCCGCCCACGCAAACCGCGATTGGGACGACACGGACCGAGAGCTGTCAAACACGCTGGCGTCCTTCTGGGTCAACTTCGCTTCGACTGGAAACCCGAACGGCGAAGGCCTACCGGACTGGCCGGTGTTCGACCGGGACGCCGACGAGGCGCTCGAGATCGGCGACACCATTCAGGTGCGAAGCGGCACCCGAAAGGACCGTCTCGATTTCTTCGATGAGTTCTACGCGTCACAGCGCGGCGAGACGAACTGAGCCTTCGCGCGACAGACCGTCTAATCCGAATCTCACGTGTGTTGCTCGACGTAGCGCGAGGCTTCAGCCTCGCAGGCCTAAAGGCCTGCGCTACGAATGTTCCTCACGTGAGCGTCGCCACCAGTTACGCTCTGCAGCAGGAGCAGGTCGGCCCCGCCCCGGACGAAAAGCTGCTGCTGGCGTCCGCCGCACGCTGGGGACGCGAGGGGGACGCGCTTGCGCCGGCCAGACCAGCCGCCGTTGCCCCGTCGACGGGTGCCGCACGCCCGCGGCTCTCCTCCCGCCGACGAGCCTCGGCCGCCCGCGCCCCTGACCCTCGATACCCCGTGAAGATCTGGTAGTGCCGGAGATCGATCGTGCCGTCCAGGCGGATGGCGTTCGGGCCATCGACCGCGAACCGGGTGAACGGCTCGCCGTCGCAGAGCACGAAGACCTCGTCGGTGTTCGGCAGATTGGTCACGCGCCAGCTCGTGTCCACACCTCGCCGGTCGGGTGACGCGGCGTATGTCCCGACGTGGAGGGTCCCGCTGTCGGTGTCATTCCACGCCTGGTAAATGCCCAGCGCGGGGAAGTCGACGCCGTCGACCGTGGGCGCGTCGAACTTATCCATGTGCGGCGCGTCGAAGGCGCGATACCAAGCGTCGTCGGTGCCCACTTCCGCCACCATCATGTTGGCGCTGAGCTGTCCGCGCGGGTAGCCCTCGTTCAGCCCGAACCACCAACCAAACATCTCGTTCTGGTCTCCAAAGTAGCGAGGGTCAGCCTGCCGCTCAGTGGCCGCTCGCAGTCGCGCGACCACGGTATGGTCTCCCAGCTCGCGCGCCATGATCAGACCGTGGGGCGAGGGGATCACCTCGACACTCGGGTTGTTCCAGCCGAGCGCGTTCGCCGCGGACTCATAGAGAAACGTCGCCAGCTCCCGGTCCTGTGGCAGCAGGAGAAAGGCATCGTACACCCCGGCAGCCGGACCGGCGGTCGCCTTGTGATTGACGATCGGATCGTAGTAGTTGGTGACCCACTCGAGCTTGCCGTCGCTCGAGACCCCCATGTAGTTCGCTTTGGCGTATTCCAGCCAGCCCTCGACGGGACGGTGAGCGTCGCGGCCGAACACCTTATCGTAGAGATGGAGCCCGAGGCCGGCGGCGCTGTTGCAGGGAAACCAGATCTTCGTGTTTTCGCACTGCGGGCCCTCCGGACGCTCGCGATACTGGCGCTCGAGAAGCGCCGCGATCCGGTGCTGGTCCCACTCGAATTGCTCGTCGCCGTAGCCGGTCACGGGAAACGGACGCTCGTATTTGTCGTCACCCGAGACGTACTTGTAGATGGAGAGGACCAGATTGAACCAGCCTCGGAAGAACAGATTGCCCTCGGAGCCGATCGGGTCGGGTGAGAGGCCCCACGGTTCGACGCCGTTGGCCGTCCAACCGATCCGGTTGTAGTTGCCGCGGAGCCGTTCGGGGATGCCCGCCATCACCTGCTCCGGGTAGTTCGCGCGCCTCGGGTCGTCGCCAATCTGCGTCAGCCAGTCGATGGCGCCCCAGTAGGTCGGATAGCGACTCGCCAACCCGTCGCCGATGCGGGTGTAGACCTCGCGCCACGCCGGCGTCTGGTCGGCCATGAGCAACAGCGCGTACGACGAGTCGTGCAGGTCGAAGCGCCCATAGCTCGTGACGACCGGATTCGAGTACCGGTCCCACCACTGGTGCGGCACCCCGTCGGCGTTCCAGTCGTCGGGCGTTGTCGTCTTTTCCCAGAGAAACCGGAGCCAGCCGCGTGTGCGTTTGCTGAGGGTCGGATGAACCGACCGCGGCGTCTCGACGAGGGACGGCGGCATCTGCTGCGCCGCTTGCGCCATCGCGCCGGGCGCAAGCGCGACCGCGCCGGCGGCGGCACCGACCCGCTTCACGAACGCCCGTCTCGAATGGCCGGTCTCGTTGGTCATGGGGACCTATGGTATCAGCAGATGTCAGGGGCCTCCATCTCAGGCGCTCGAAGGCTGTTGACTCCGGAAACCAAGAAATGTTACTAATTGACTATATGAGTGTATTCGGTCATTCGGTCTTGGTTCCGCAAGACGCTCCCGCGACAAACCCCGCGAACGCAGACCGCGAACGGCAGATCTTCGCCGCAGCGTCCGAACTGGTTGTCCACTACGGCTACGACAAGACGACCATCGACGACATCGCGCGGGAAGCAGGCGTGAGCAAAGGGGCGATCTACTTGCACTTCAAGAGCAAGGACGACCTGTTCGAGGCGCTTCTGAGACGAGAGCTGAGAACCTACGCCGAACGGTGGCTGGAGCTCATCGAAGCCGATCCGAACGGCGGCACCATCGCCGGGATGTACAAGAACAGCTTGTATGCCCTGAACAGCAGCAAGCTGATGGCCGCCATGTTTAGGCAGGACACTCGTGTGCTCGGGAACTTTCTCAGGCGACGCCCCAATACGTTTCACGGCATGCGGGACGCGCACAAAGCGTCACATCGGCACGTGTTCGTGAAGATGATGCAGGACGCTGGCGCGGTGCGTAGCGACTTGGATCCCCGTGTGATCGCGTACATCATGGACCTCATCGCGCTTGGGATGGCCGGGCTCGATGACGGGGTGCCCAGTGACCGGCCGCCCATCGACGAGCTGATCGAGGGCATCGCGGCGATCATGGACAGCGCGCTCACGCCGGCGGGTGGTAGAAACAGCGAGACCGGAAAGGCGATCATCCGGCAGATCGCCGCGGCGGGCCGCCAGCGGTTCGACAAGGCGGGAGCACCGGGCCGGGAGCGAGGTGCATCGTGATAGCCGTCACTGATCTGACCTATACCTATCCGCGTGGTGACACGGAGACGCTGCATGGTCTGAGCTTCGAGGTCGCGGAACGAGAGATCTTCGGTTTTCTCGGGCCGTCGGGTGCCGGCAAGACGACGACGCAGAGCATTCTGATCGGCTTGCTGCGGGGCTACGGGGGCTCCGTCCGCGTCATGGACCGCGAGCTGCGTGACTGGGGACAGGACTATTACGAGCACCTGGGAATCTCGTTCGAGCTGCCGAACCACTATCTCAAGCTGACCGCGATCGAGAACCTGACTCACTTCCGCGGGCTATACAGCGGTGACACAGCCGACCCGATGGAGGTTCTGCAGTGGGTTGGACTGGAAGAGGACGCCCAGAAGCGGGTCTCCGACTTCAGCAAGGGGATGAAGGTGCGTCTCAACGTCGCGCGGAGTGTGATCCACCGGCCGCGCTTGCTCTTCCTCGACGAGCCAACGAACGGACTCGACCCCATGAATGCGCGACGGATCAAGGACCTCGTGCTGGATCTCCGTGGTCGGGGTACGACGGTCTTCGTGACGACGCACGACATGGGCGTCGCCGACGAGCTCTGCGACCGGGTCGCCTTCATCACCGCAGGACAGATCACGGTGATTGATGCGCCGGCGGTACTCAAGAAACGGCACGGCCAGCGCGCCGTGCGGGTCGAGTATCTCGACGGCGCCGCGGACATCCTGCATCGGGACTTTCCCCTGGATGGCCTGATCGAGAACCCGGAGTTTGTGGCGCTGATGCGGTCCGGCAGCCGCATCGAGACGATCCACACGCAGGAATCGACGCTGGACAACATCTTCATCGAGGTGACGGGCCAGGAGCTGGGGATGTGACCCGCCTGCTCACCGCAATACGAACCGACGTGATCGTCCAGCTTCGGACGAACCTGTACGTCGTGGGGATCGGCGCCGCGATCATCGTCGCCGTCGCCATGGCGTGGCTGTCCACCCCGGAGCGCCTCCCGGCGTACATGCCGACCCTGCTGCTGCTGGTCGTGGGCGGGACGACGCTGCTCTACGTCGGAGCGATCATGCTGTTCGAGAAGGACGAGGGGACGCTCAGCGCGACCCTCGTGTCGCCCTTGCGGTCCTCCGAGTATCTCTGGTCGAAGGTCCTCAGCTTGACTGCGCTCGCGACCCTCGAATCGGTCGTGATGATCGGCGGGGCGACATTGATCATGAGCTTTTCGGTCGACGTGACGCTGCCGAACATCCCGATTCTGCTGGTCGGCATAATCGGGATCGGCGTCCTCTACACGCTGATCGGCATCATCATCATCGTCCGGCTCGACGCCATCACCGACTTTCTCATCCTGATGGGCCTGGTCGCCACGGTGCTCCAACTCCCCTTCTTGTATTTCCTCGGCTGGGTCGAACATCCGCTGCTGCTGGTGATCCCGACGAGCGCGCCCACCGTGATCATGCAGGGCGCCTACAGGGCGCTGTCGGCCGGGGAATGGCTGTATGCGATCGGATACACGGCGGCGCTCCTGGTCGGATTGACGGTGTGGGCGCAGCGCGCCTTCCACCGGCATCTCGTCGTCAGGGTTGGTTCGTAGACAGGCACGGGGGACGGACCATGAACGCCATCCAGCTCGTCGGGACGCTCGGACGCAGTGACATCAAGCTCATCGGGCGCGACCGCTTTCTCGTCTTCATGTTCACGCTCGTGGTGGGCTTCTGCGCCCTCGTGCGCGGCCTGCTCCCCGTGATGAACGCCTACCTCGCCGAGGTTGGCGTGATGCCGGGCGAGACGATTCCGATCCCGCTGTCCGACCTCTATCCGATGGTGGTCGTCAACATGGGGGTCTACACGACCGCCCTGATCGTGGGGACGATCATCGGCTTCGTGCTGCTCGACGAAAAGGACCAGCACACGCTCACGGCGATGGCGGTGACGCCGGTGCCGCTCGGTCAATACGCGCTCTACCGCGTCGCTCTGCCGGGAGTGCTGGGTTTCGTGTCCATCGTGGCTGGGGTGCTCATCATCAATCAGTCGCTGCTCCCGATGTGGCAGCTCGTGCTGATTGCCGCGGGTGGATCGCTCACGGCGCCGATCTTCGCGCTGTTTTACGCCATCGTGGCCGAGAACAAGCTGGCCGGTTTCGCGTATTCGAAATTCTCCAGCATCGCGGGCTGGACCATTCTGGTCGGCTGGTTCGCCCCGGACCCGTGGCAGTGGCTGATCGGCGTGTTCCCACCGTTCCTGATCGCCAAGGCGTACTGGATGGCGCTCGCGGGCGACGGCCTGTGGTGGCTGGCGCTCATCCTTGGTATCGTCTTCCAGGTCGTGTTGATCCGCTGGATGATGCAGCGGTTCAACCGGCTGGCGTATCGCTAGTGAGGCGGCCACGCGCGGCCGCCGGAGGGAATCGATGAGACGACGTCACACGTGGACGATGCGAGAGATCACCCTGTCGATTGTCGCAGTGGGTGTGGTCGGACTGATGCTGAGCGGTTGGCCGGGGGCAACCGCCGCGGCCCAGCAAGGCACCCTGGCGGACTTCTTCACAGGCCCGCCGCCGAGCGTTGTGAACAGCGACGAGGTCGGCAAGGCGCGCGTCCGCCTCGTGGCCGGCGCCCGTGCGCACTGGCACAGTCACGGCTGGGGCCAGTTGCTGCTTCCTGAAGAGGGTCGCGGACGGTTTCAGGTCCGGGGCGAGCCGCTCCGGGAATTGCGGCCCGGTGAGCCGGTGTTCAGCGCCGGCGGTGTCGTCCACTGGCACGGGGCCGCGCCCGACAGCCCGCTGGTCATGATCGCGGTGCAGGGTGGCGGCGCCGAGTGGGAAGAGCCGGTCAGCGACGAGGTCTACCTGGCCGAGCCGGCGGGGTAGACGGCGTGGCGTAGGCCTTCAGGCCTGCCGGCGGAGCTGAAGCCCCGCCCTACACTTGGTGCGGCTACACATCTGAGAGCGTGCGGTCTCCGAGCGCGTCGAGCGTCCCCGTGCTGTCGGCGAAGCTCTCCAGGCGGACGCCCAGCTTGTCCAGCAGCGTCAGGTGCAGGTTGGCGAGCGGGGTTCCCTTCGGATATCGGACGTAGCGGCCACCGGTGACCCCGGCCCCTTTCCCGCCAACCACCGCGATGGGCAGGTCATCGTACGAGTGCGAGTTGCTTTCGCTGATGCCGGTGCCATACAGGAACACCGAGTGGTCGAGCATCGTCCCGTCGCCCTCGGGCAGCGCGGCCAGCTTGTTCACCAGATAGGCGAACTGATAGACGTGGTAGGCATTGACCTTGTGTAGGCGCGCGAGCTTCGCAGGCTCGTTCGCGTGATGCGACAACGGATGGTGGGAATCGGAGACGCCGATCTCCGGGTAGGCCCGGCTACTGACCTCCCGCGCCAGCATGAACGTGCTGACACGCGTGAGGTCTGTCTGGTAGGCCAACGCGAGCAGATCCATCATCAGCCTGGCATGCTCGCCGTAGTCGCTCGGAATCCCAGCCGGCTGGTCAACGACCGGGAGCTCCCGCGCGCTCTGCTCCTCTGCCTTCTGGATGCGCCGCTCCACATCGCGGACGGAGTCTAGATACTCATCGAGCTTGGCCCCATCCGCGGGCCCCAGCGACACGGCAAGCCGCGCAACTTGGTCGGTCAGCACGTCGAGAATGCTGCGGTCGCGCTCCAGCCGCGCGCGCCGCGCCGCGGGGTCCGTGCTCCCGGTCAGGCCGAACAGCCGCTCGAAGACGGATCGGGGATCGTTGTCGATCGGCAACGGCGTCGTCGGGGTGCTCCAGGCGATCGTGTTAGTCAAGGCACAGCTCGCGCCGTCGCAGGCGCCGAGCATCCCGGCCGATTCCAACCCGAGCTCGAGCGAGCCAAGCTGCGTCTCTTTCGCGAGCTCCTTCGCGACGAGTTGGTCCACCGTCGTCGCTGCGACGACGTTGGCATCGGTGATTGCGTTGAACGGCACGCAGGTCAGATACGTGCCCGAGGACGGCGCATGGGCTCCCGCCCGCCGCACGTTGTCGGCCGCGTCGAGGTCGAGCCCGCCGAGCAGCAGGACCTGGTCCTTATGTGGCTGCAGCGCGCCGAGCGTCGGCGGCAAGTCGACCATCGCCCCTTCGGTCTCCGGTGACCAATACCCCATCGACATGCCGTTGGGCACGTAGAAGACACCGAACCGCCGGGCCGGCGCGGCACCGCTTTGCGCGAGCGCGGTCAGCGCCGGCACCATGCCGTCGAGCCACGGCAGCGCGAGCGCCGTGCCAAGACCGCGCAGGACGGTTCGGCGGGGCAGATGTTTCTTGAAGATGAACATGACGGCTCTCCTCGTGGCGAACGTCGGTCAGCGTGGTGCGGCCGCGACCGTCGCGGGCGCCGCCGACTCGACGGCATCGGCGACCCGACGCATCTGGAAGGGCACGCTCCGGACGACGCCAAGCACGAGCGACGACCACCGATAGTCCTCTCGCGACGCGTCGCGCACGATCTGCCGCACGGCGGGCGCGTCGTAGTATTCGAGGCCGCGGCCGAGGGCATAGGCGAGCAGCCGCTCGACGACGGTACGGAGAAACTCGTCGCGACGACCGAGCAGGTAGTCGCGCAACCCGTCTGGCCCGTGGATCGCGCCCCCGTCGGGCAGTGTCGTCTCCGTGTCGATCACGGCCCCCGCATCGGTCTCACGCCACCGCCCCGTCGCGTCGAACGTTTCCAGCACGAAGCCGAACGGGTCCATCGGCGCGTGACAGCTCGCGCATACGGGGCTTGCCCGGTGTCGCTCCATGCGCTCGCGCAAGGACGCCGGCTCCTCCCCGGGCGTGTTCTCGGCGATGTCCGGCACATCCGCCGGCGGCGGCGGCGGCGGCGCGCCGAGCAGCGTTTCGAGCACCCACTTGCCGCGCAACACGACTGAGGTCCGGTTCGCGTACGACGTCACCGTCAGCACGCTTCCGTGTCCCAGCAGGCCGCGGCGGGCCGGATCGGTCACCGGCACCCGACGGAAGTGGCTTCCGTAGACGCCCGGCATCCCATAATGCCGCGCCAACCGCTCGTTGAGAAAGGTGTAGTCCGCGCGCAGGAGATCCAGCGCGCTGCGGTCCTCGCGTACCTGGCTCTCGAAGAACAGCCTCGTCTCCGTCGCCATCGCATTCCGCAGGCTGTCATCGAAGTCGGGGAATCGATCGGGGTCAGGCGCATGCGCCTGGAGGTTGCGGACGGTCAGCCACTGCTCGCCGAAGTCCGTGATCCACCGCGACGCCTTCGGGTCAGCGAGCATACGCCGCGTCTCGCCAGCCAGCACCGTCGGGTCGGCCAGCGTGCCGTCGACCGCGGCCAGCGCCTCGTCGGGCAGGCTCTTCCACAGAAACACCGACAATCGAGAGGCGAGCTCCAGGTCGCTCAGCCGGTACACCGTGCCCGGACGCGAGTCGACGGGATCCTGCTCGATGCTGAACAGAAACGACGGCGATGCCAGCAACCCCTCGAGCGCGAGCTGGATCCCTGCGTCGAAATCGCCGTCGTGGCTGCCTGCGGTGTAGAGACGCATCAGATCGTCGAGATCGGCGTCGGTCGCCGGCCGGCGATAGGCACGCGCGGCGAGCGTCTGGAGAATCGTCTGGGCGCACGGCACCTCGTCATGATCGGTCGCGGGTCGACAGAGGAAAATGCGCCGGCGGCTGGGCGTGTCCTCCGGTCGGCGGCCGTCATACGGCCCTGCGATCGACAGGGTCTCAATGCTGGGGTCGCCCGCATCATCCGTGAAGATGCTCCGCTTGCGCGACGACGGCGCGAGCGGCACGAGCTCGGAGACGGTCGGTGCACGGTCGGTGAACGCGGCGCTCACAAGGTGGGTGCCCGCGGGGACCCGCATGCGGAACTCGAGATGGTCATCGGCCGTGAGTCGGTAGGTGTGCAACGCCTGGGCGTCGAGATCGTCATCCGGCACCCCGTTGACGAGCCCGATGTCGTGTCCCGGGTATCGGCCGCCGACACGGAAGCGCTCGACGAGACGATGGTCGACGCGTGCCTGGATTTCGTGCTCGTCGTCGATACCGCGAATCGTGTCGCCGATCGAGTTCCGCTGCAAACGGAGCGTGAACGTGTACTCGCCATCGAGCGAGAAGGCATGGCGAACCGCCAAGCCGCCGTGCGTGCCGAACGGGACGTCGGCGCCCTGCCGCACGGTCTGATCCGCGAACTCCGGGGCGCGATACACCTGAATGCTCGGTCCGATCGCTGGATCGCCGACGGCGAGACGACTCACCTTGGCTGCGGCCGACAGATACCGCGCCATCAGCGCCGGCGTCACCGTCAGCACGTCCGCGTTGTTGTCGAACCCGATGCCCGCGTTGTCGATGGGTAGCAAGTCCGGATCAACCTCGATGGCGAGCAGGTCGCGTACGGCGTTGACGTACTCGATCCGGTTCAGCCGGTGCAGCGGGAGCCGACCCGGGTTCGGCGCTGCCGATGCCACACGGTCGAGCGCCGTCTCGAGCGCTGTCGCGAATGCGTCGGCGGTCGCCTGCGGCGGTCGCGGCCGGCCTACCGGAGGCATCTGTCGCGCGCGCAACTTGCGCGCCACCTGTTCCAGCGTTGCGGCATGGGCGGCGACGTCGGTCACGTCGACGTTGTCGAGCGAGAGCCCGCCCGTCTGCAGCCGCGTGTTGTGGCAGGTGACGCAATAGCGGTCGAGGAGCGTGCGGTCGATCGGGGCCGCCTGCGCCGCGCTCGCGGCGACACCCGGCGGCGACATGTCCACAGCACCGACGGCCACAGCGACGACCAGCAATGACCGCAGGCGCCCGCAGGTGCGACGCGACCACTGCGTCCCGATGATCTTGCTGCCGTCTCGGTGCACGTGTTGCCTAACGTCCCGGCACGCGATCCGGCTGCTGAGTACCGATATTCTCCGGCGCCCCATGCGTGGTGTCGGCGCCGAGGTCCGCGAGGAACGCGGCCGTCTCGGGCCACTCGTGGAACTGGAGCGGTCGCTGAGCGCCTTCCGCAATCCGATAGGGCGTGCGCCCCCGAAAATCCTGCGCGTCGATGTCCGCACCGTGGGCGAGCAGATGCTCGATGATCTCGTTCGAGCCACGAAAGGCGGCGCCGTGCAACGCCGTGAAGTCCGCCTCGTTGACCGCGCGGACGTCCGCACCCGCCTCGACGAGGATCTTCACCGCCGCGACGGACGAGGGGGCCCGTGCGCCGATCTGTGAGCCGAGACCGGATGCCGCCATGAGCGGTGTCGTCCCGTCGTCGGTCGTGAGATCGAGGCTCGCGCCAGCGGTCAGCAAAACCCGCATGATCTCGAGGGTCGTGTCGCCTCCCACTCTCGACGCGCCGGACGCGTACGCGGCGACCCACAACGGCGTCGCACCCCGCATATCGCCGGTGCCCACCGTGTGGCTTCCGAACGCGCCGTACTTGCCCGAGACGTAGGGTGCGACGGTCGTCGAGGTCGTAATACGCGCGTTCGGGTCGGCCCCACGCGCGAGCAGCGTCTGCACGAGCGCCAGGCGGAGGCTCGCGTCGAGACCGGCGGTGGACCTCGCGAACACCGAGACGTGTCGGGCGCGGAGCCAGTCGCTCAGCCACATGTCGACGTCGCCGACCGCCGCATGCAATGCCGGCACACCCGCCATCGCGCCGTCCGGGTCGGCGTCCCGCCCAAGCAAGAAGCGCGCGAACTCATCGTGGCCGGCGACGATTGCCAGCGGCAGCGCGTGGGTGCCGTCCGAACCCAGCCCGTTCACGTCCGCGCCCGCCGCAATCAGCGCCGTCGCAGACTCGATGTCCCCGTTACGCGTCGCGAACAGGAGGGGCGTGAATCCGACGGTCGACGGCGTGTGCACATCGGCGCCGGCTGAGATCAGCGCCCGCATCACGTCGAGATGGCCCTCCGCAGTCGCCCACATGAGCGCGTTCTGCCCGGAGCTGGGAATGGTCGCGCTCGGGTCGACGCCGCGCGCGATGAGTGTCCGCACGATCTCGACCGAGCCCGCGCGCGCCGCGCGCATCAATGGCGTCACGCCATTAGCCTGCGGGGTTGCGGCGTTGGCGCCAGCTGCCAGGAGCGCCGACACCATCGCGACGCTCCCGTTCTCGCACGCGCGGAGGAGTGGCGTCACGCCCTGCTCCTCAGCGACGTCTACGGCGGCCCCGGCCCGCAGCAGCAGCTGTGCCGTCTCCAACTGGTCCCAGTGCGCCGCCCACAACAACGCCGTCACGCCGTCGGCACGTGCCGCGTTCACATCGACGCCCTCGTCGAGCAGTGCGCGCACGGCGGTCAGGTCCTGTGATTTCGCTGCAGCCATGAGCCGGAGATCCGACTCCGCCGCCTCAATCTGGCCGACCAGGACCAGCAAAGAGGCGAGGATCGCGCGGGTGACGCGCCTTACGCTCATCGGCATGTTCATCTGCTACCGTGGTGGGTCGGTTGCCGGATCGGACCCGGTGTCCGTATTCTCGCTCACCGTCACGCCAAACTGACGGTAGTTCCGGTATCGGGCGGTGCTGGTGGCGCTCCCGCCCCCATGCTCCCGGTAGCGCTCTCGCATTTCGACGGGCACCCAGAGGTCCAGGGACGCCTCGTGCGCAAACCGGACCCGGGCCGTGGCGTCGGTCGCCGCGCGATCGCTACCGACGGCCGGATGACGGAGATCCAGCTCAGTCTCGATTACGCGGCCCGTCATCGGGTCGAGACAGAAGCGACCGCGGGAGGGGAGGTCGATGCCCTGGTAGCCGCGAGTCAGCGTTGGCCTCTGGACCTCCTCGAATGCGACGTCCCAGGCGGTATCGTCGTCGCCGCAGCCTTCGCCGTCCTTGGTGAAGCGGAATCGCGCGAGGTTGTCAGGGTGCAGGTAGAACAGGGCGAACGTCGGGATGTTGAAGGTGCGCTCCGTCGACCCCAGATTGTATCGAGAGCTTTCCCGAGAGATACGCCGGGCCTGGGCGAGCGCGCCGGTCGACGCGCCGGCGAGAAACAGCGCGGCCAGACGGTCTTCCCGGTCTCGGACTTGACTGCCGTTGGCCCGGAAGACATCGCGGAAGCCGACCCACCGGTCCGCGCTCTGGATGCGAACGAGCAGGAACTCCGATACGAGGTGGGTGCGTGCGGGGCTCCGGCTGCCCGGCTGGAAGAAGGTCTGGCGGTAGTCTTCCTCCATCACGACCGCCGACAGCTCCACGACGAAGCTCTCGACGTAGGACGACGCACGGGCGATGACGTCGTCGACGGTGCCCGGCTCCTGCGCCGCGTGGACCCGCGGATAGACGAGGACTCCCGCCACCGCGAGCAGTGCCGCCCATATGCTCCAGTGGCGGCGCACGAAACTGCTGTTGCGCATGGTGTCATTCCTCAGTGGTCGTGCGGGGTCTCCTGCCGATTATAGTGCCCGCCGCGACAGGCGTATGTCATCAGGACGATACCGTCGCGCATGCGCTCGATGTCCGTGAGCGCGGCTTCATGTCCTACGGGTTCGCCCCCGCCATGACAGGCGTGGCAGCAACGCACCCGTCACGGCCCGATAGCGCCGATAGCGATCCCCGAATCGCGATGTCATCAGGTCCTCCTCCACTCGGATGCGTGAAGAGACTTCGAGACCCGTCATCGCCAGCCATGCCGATCCAATGAACCAGTTCGCCGACAGCAGGAAGGGAGCCGCGAGGATGAGGAGGAAGGCTGTGTAGATCGGATGCCGAATCGACCGATAGGGGCCCTCCGCGACCATCGTCTGTCCTTCCAGCATTCGAGGGGACTCGCTCCAGTTGGTCCCCAAGGCCCGTTGTGCCAGATGAAGCAGCACGAAGCCCGCGAGCGCGAGCACGAGTCCCACCCATCGCAGCCAGTCCGGCAGCGGAGCCGCCGACCACGCCAGCCATCGCGCATCGACGATATAGACCATCGTCGCGAGCAGCCCCAACGCCCCGAGCGCACCGGCCACCGCCGAGGCGAGCTTCCCTCGCTCGGCGTCTGTTGCCCCTTCCGCGAACACGCGGCATTTGCGATGGTAGTAGCCGCGGTGTGCGACGAACGCCACCATCACGAGCGCCAGCAGGACGCGAAACTCGACGTCGCTCTGCATGTCGAAAAAGTCGCTCTCGGCCGTCGCGAGACGCGCTAGTCGGGCAAGGCAAACACGAACAGATTGTTTCCCGTGCTCGGCCTGAGCTCGGGCGTGAGTTGCATGTGTCCGCTGACCGTGCCCGCCGTGCCGGTGCTCACGGCGACGTATTGCCGGCCGTCGACGGCGTAGGTGATTGGAAAGCCGGTCACCGACGAGCCGAGGTTGATCTCCCACAGGACATGGCCCGTCTCGTGGTCCAATGCCCGAAAGCGCCCGTTCCCGTCGCCGCCGAACACGAGGCCGCCGCCGGTCGCGACGAGCGACGTCGTGGCGGCCCGCTGCTCGTACTTCCAGGCGATTTCCCCCGTCTCGGCCGAGATCGCCTGCACCGTGCCGACCTGGTCGGTGCCGGGCGCGATCTGATTCCGCACCGCCAGCGCGTAGAGCGCGAGCCCGCCTTCCCGCGTCGCCAGCATCCGCGCGCAGACGTTGCGGAGCGGGTAATACATCATGTTGGTGAGCGGGCTGTAGGCGCCCGCCTCCCAGTCCTTGCCGCCAATCCAGCTCGGGCACGCCAGCACTTCCTGGCCCAATCCGCTGAACACGGTTTCCGCGTTCGCCGTCACCGCACCGGTGGCGCCGTCGATGTCGCTGATGACGTTCTGTGTCACCGTCGGCGTCGCCCACAGGAATTCCCCAGTCTCTCGATCGAGCGTGTAGACCACGCCGGTCTTGCCCGGAATCCCCGTGATCACCTTCCGCACCTCGCCGCGCCGCAGCCGGGGGTTGATCCAGCTCACTGCGCTCGGATCGGGTGCGACGGCGGTATCGACGAGCAGTCGCTCGAAGGGATGGTCGAGGTCCCAGTGGTCGTTCAGATGCTGGTAGTACCAGACGATCTCGCCCGTATCGCCGTCGAGCGCAAGGGTCGAGTTGTGATAGAGGTGCTGGTTGTCGACGCCGCCGAGGAGAAACTTCGGCGCGGGCGACGTGACCGACGTGCCAATGTAGACGAGGTTCAGCTCTGGATCGTAGCTCGGCACCATCCACGAGCCGACATGGAGCCGCTCCTCGAACGGAATCCCGCCCCACGTCTCGTCCCCCGGCTCACCCGGCCCGGGAATCGTCCGACGGCGCCACACCTCCTCGCCCGTCATTGCATCGTGCGCCACGATGACGCACGCGTCCGGGCCTCCATCCGGCAGGCAGCCGCGACCCGAGTAGATCTTCCCGTTGCCGACGATGGGACCGGACGTCTGATGGGCCGGGTGTGTCTTGTAGTCGAGGATCGGGTGTTCCCAGACGAGCTGGCCGGTGGTGACGTCGAGGGCAAATACGTGGATGTCGGCGCTGGTATCGATGATCAGGTTGCCGTAGATGGCGATGTTCCGGTTGTTGTCCAGCAGGCCGCCGGCCGGGAGGTAATCACCGAGGTCCTCCGGACGCTCACGTTGGTACTCCCACTTCAGGTCGCCGGTCACGGCATCGATCGCCTGGATAATGTCCGCCGGGTTCGGCATGTACAGGACACCACCGTAGGCGAGTGGGGTACCTTGCTGGCTGCCGGTGCGCAGCGCGCGCGACCAGACCATACGCAGCTGGCTCACGTTGTCGCGGTCGATCTCGTCGAGTGGGCTGTAGCCCCAGCCGTTGAGGGTGCGGCGCCACATGAGCCAATCGCTCGGCGCGGGGTCTCGGAGCATCGCGTCGGTGACGGGGACGAACGCGTCCGGCGACTGTGCGTGCGTCGTGACCGGTCCCGCCGCCGGCGTCAGGATCGCGAACGTGAGAGCAAGAACGCCGGACGCGGCACGACACGATGGGTGCATGTGGGCCTCCTGGCCCGGAATATAGTCCAAGGCCGGCTCAAACCCTAGCTGCTGGCTGGCAGGGTCGAGCGCCACGACGATGCACTAGTGGTAGGATTGCGCGTTCTCGGTGATTCGCTTCCTGGAGGCCCCACCATGCGTACCAAACTTCTCGTCATTGTTGCCGCAGCCAGCGTGATTGCCGGATGTGCGGCGGAACCCGAACCGTCCGCCCCCGCGCCGGAACCGGAGGCCGTGGCGCCGGCGCCGGAACCGCTCCCTGCAATGATCGTCGCCGAGCGCGGCGGATTCATTCCGGAGGGCATCGAGTACGACAGCGCCGGCGGCCGGTTCCTCACGGGGTCGCTGTCCGAAGGGTCGATCTTCGAAATCCACCCCGACGGTCGGGTGACCGCCGTCGTGAGCGACCCCGACCTCGTCTCGTCGGTCGGCATCGAGGCCGACGAGCCGCGCAATCGCCTGCTCGTGGCGAACTCGGACCGGGCGGCCTTCCAGGGCGGCACCGGCCAGGCCATGCTCGGCGTGTATGACCTGACGAGCGGCGACCGGTTGGCGATGGTCGATCTCGCCGCGGTGAACGCAGAGGCAGACGCCTACTTCGCGAATGACGTTGCGGTCGGAGAGGACGGCACGGCCTATGTGACCGACACGATGGCGAACGTCATCTACCGTGTCGACTCGACGTACGAGGCGTCGGTGCTGCATCGATTCGACGGCGAGGGCGGACCCAACGGGCTCGAGTACGACCCGTCGGGTCTGCTCCTGGTCGCGCGCGGTGGGACGCTCTGGAGGGTCCCGCTCGACGACCCCACTGCGGCGACCGAGGTGACCCTCCCTGAGGAGGTACCGGGGCAGGACGGCATCGTGTGGACAAGCGACGGCCGGCTGGCGATCGTCAGCAGCTCTGGCAACCGCGTCGTCGCGCTCAGTAGCTCGGACGGCTGGATGACGGCTGACCTCGCCGGTGTCGCTTCGTACGAGGGCCAGGCCACGACGGCCGCGGTCGCCGGCGACGACGTCTACGTCGTTCACCCGCACTTCGCCGACGAGGATCCGCCGAGTGTGGAGCGCGTCGCGTTCCAGTAGCGCTCGCCGCGGCCACGTGGGGTTCGGGGCGGACAGCCCGCGTGATCAAGGCGCGACCGTCACAGTCACGTCGACGGGTGTATAGAGGTACCCGTCGTCGGCCATCCCGCGAATCACGTACGTGCCGGGTTCGCTGAACCGGGCGGTCGTCACGATCGCCCCGCCGGCCGGGATCGGCGGCGGCGTCCACCCGGGGGTGTGGTCGGCCATCGGTGGGGTCCACGGGTCGAAGGTGACGGTACCTGGCCCTCGGTGTTGAATCCAGGCGAGACGTAGACCGAGCGCGTTGCGACGCCCGGGCGGCCGACTCTGACGCGCGGCGCGCGCCTCTGGGATCCCATCGTCGCCGATGACCGCAGTCAGCGTCAGCGGCGCCCCTGCCTTTACCGTTAGGCGGTCTTCTTCGATGAGCGCGATCGAGGGCGCCTCGTTGACGATGTCGGGCGCCCCCCCGCCGCTCCGGTTCATCGCGATCACCTGATCGTCGATGATCTGCTCTGGCACGAGCCACCCGACCGCGCGGTCGGTGCGTCCGTGGGCGGTGACGGTCCAGACGAGCTCCTTGTCACCCCAGTCGGCAGGGACACGCACGCGGAAGCTGAATCGGTGCCGTCGTGGATAGAAGAGGGTCGGCTGGCCGCGATCGACCTCGCCGGGCTCGAAGTAGTTGTCCTGTCCGACCGGGACGTTGAGGTGTTCCTCGTAGTTTCGGTTCAGATAGCCGAACATCATGGTGAAGCTGCCGTCGGCGTTCTGCTCCCACCCCTCGAACACCGGTTGCAGATTCTGGCCGCTGTGATAGGTCTGAGCCGTCGACGGAGCAGCCATCCCGAGGACGAGGGCGCAGGCGAGAGATGAAATGACGCGCGTCACGCTCTTCTAGTCGTTGCTGGAGCGCTTCGCGCGCGCCGCGAGCTTCTGCTGATACGCCTCCTCCGGCATGTGGAAGAAGCTCATCCAGGCGAAGCTCATGTCATCGATCGACCGGTTACCAAAGCCCACCCAGTTCTTCGGGTCCGGGTTGTATCGATTGGTCGCGGTGTTGTCGTGCCACCCGGTGACGTGGAGAATCGTGCCGGCCGGGAGCAAGGGTGCCTGCTCATCCGCGTAGTTGTAGACGATGTGCCAGCCGAAGTTGTGCCCCGTGCAACTCAATGTGTCGATCTGGCCGGTCGGCTGAATGGCCTCCACGCACATCCGTTTGCCCCGGATGTGCATGTGCGGCTGGAACGCGGTGACCTGGGTCGGCTCGGGAAGCACGTAGTACCCGTCGCTCCGCACGTTGTCCGCCCCGGCGGGAATGTCGAGCGTGTCGAAGCTATCGCCCACGTGGCGGGAGATGAGCACCCGTTCCGGCACGTAGCCGCTTGGATATAGCTGGAAGCCGACCCGCGTCCGGTCCCTGATCTCCTCGCCAATCGAGCTGTAGTGCATGTTGAAGCGTATCTGCGCACCGGCTTTAATCAGGCGACCCGTCCCGTCGGGAAAGATGTCGCCGTTCTTGCCCATCGCGTACTCGTTGAGGAAGCCGCCGCCCTCCTCACCATCCTCTTCCTCCCAGCGCATCGACGTCGCGACGTGATGCACCACCCGGTAGGCACCCGGCGACGGTTTGGTCTCCACCGCCTTGATGTAGCGATCTTCCGTCAGGCGCGAGTCGGCCCAGATGTCGAGCCAGTGGTCGGCGTCCAAGGCGCCGATGGTCTGCTCCTCCGGGAGCTCGACGATCCACTCGGGGGTCCCGATACGCCACTCGTCGAGCGACGCCAGCTCGATGGGCGGCGGCGCGTCGGCCGGGTCGCCGCGTTCGGCCCCCCCGTCGACCCACCGACCGATGGTCGTGATCTCCTCATCGGACAGCGATGGATCTTCCTTGAAGGATCGCACGCCGACATTCGGTTCGACGTACCACGGGGGCATCTCGCGCTGGGCGGTCCTGTCGCGGATCGCCCGGGCCCACGGCCGCACTTCTTCGTACGTCAGCAGCGACATCGGCGCGACCGAGCCGGGACGGTGACATCGCTGGCAGGAGCGCTGCAGGATCGGGAGCACGTCCTTGGTGAACGTGGTCGAGCTCTCGCTCTGCGCGCTGGCCGGAGTCGCCGTCGACACCAGACCGGTGCCTGCAATGAGGAGCGCGCAGCCTACGAACGAAACGCTTCGACCGAGAGCACTAGCGCTGTGTCTGACAATCATCGTACGGCCTCCATGGTGCGACTCGCTACTGACTCGCCTCAACCTCATCGTAGAACGCCTGAAGGGCGGCTGGTGCGAGCGGCCAGTTGAGATCGGCGATGTCCACGCGGCTTGCGACGTCTCCACGGGCGACTCCAGCGTCGATCGCCTCGGTCATCCGCTCGCGCAGCGTCTGCATCCGGTCCCTGAACGTCCGGACATCGTCCTTCGTCAGGATCGGCCCATGCCCCGGAATCACGGTGTCGAAGTCGAGCTCGAGCACGCCGTCGAGCGTGGCCGTCCATTCCACCCCGCTGCCGCCGTTGCCGTAGTCCATGAACGGTGAGAGCGTGCTGCCGTCCGAGCGCTCGCCCCACACCACCAGGTCGCCGGTGTGAATCGTGCGGAGATCCGGAAAATGGATGACGGCATCGCCGTTCGTGTGACCACGCCCGAAGTGATGGGCGCGCGCCTCGAAGCCACCGAGAAACACCGCGGTCTGATCGGTGAACACGATGCGCGGGGCCCCCGGTTGGTCGTTGCGAATGATGTTGCGGCGGGCGTTACGGTGCGCGATCACCTCGCCGATGTCCATGAAGTCGGCGTTGCTCCCGGCGTGGTCGAAATGATGGTGGGTGTCGAGCACGTACGTGACCGGCTGCGACGTCACTTTCCTGACCTCGGCCGTGATCATCTCGAAGCTGTGCGAGAACTTGTTGTCGACGATGATGACGCCGTCATCGGTCACGCGGACCGCGACGTTGCCGCCCGTGGTGCTCCCGTCGTAGCCCGGGATGACATACAGACCGCGCTTCCCCTCGACCGGCGTGATCGCGGTCAGCTCGGCTAACCGTTCCGGGCTGATCTCCTGCTGGCCGGACGGCCGTTCAGCGATGGCGATCGCCACGCCAGCGATCACCACGAGGGACAGCCCAACAATGATTCTCAGCTCACGCATATACCTGTGCCCGTAGTGTGATCGGAGAGAGTTCGACTCTATCGCGGGCCCTCGGTTCGCGCAAACACGAGGTGCGCGCGGATCCGAATCACGGCAGGAGCTCGAAACCCTCGCGGCGCGCGGCCTCGCGTAGCCGCTCATCGAGACTGACGAATGCCTCACCGACCGGCCGTTCCTCGCACCACGTGAGCGCGGCAGCGAGCTGGAGCGCATCGGCGGCGCGAAGCGGGTGTACGGCGAGCACGCGACCCGCGCGTCGTCGGAGTTCGTCGGCCGGCACGACCGTGTCGGCATCTTCGACGAGCGAGCGAAGGCGGCCAAGCGCGGCCGTCATGAGCGTGTCCGCGAGCGGCGTTTCTCGATGGCGCCGATAGATGGCCGACAGGCACTCGATCGGCGTGCCCCACCAAACGGTCAGCGCCTCTTCATCGGCCAATCGCTCGGTGAGGTCGGTCGAGCGCGCCTCGGGCAGGAGCAAGGGGATGAGCGCCGAGCTGTCCCAGAACATCGGTGGCCCGCGGTAATCCCCTCAGCCAACCTCACCTGGCGTCGTGCCGCTCGGCGATCAGTGCCGCAAGCACGTCGTCGCCAACGCGGTCACCGGTCGGTGGGGTCAGCAGCGTCGCGCGCGGTTTGCCACGTCCAGGGCGCAGCGATCCGGCTCGGGCGAGCCGGGTGCGGCGGGTCGCGCGCCGTTCGGTCGGATCCAGCCCGGTGAGCCGCGCAATCGCTACGCCACGCTCGGTGATGACGACCTCGTTCCCCGCCTTCACCTCGCGCAGGTATTCGCTCAACCTGGCCTTGAGTTTGGCAACGCTCGCCGACGCTTTCATATGACCATAATAGTCATACATGAATGACCTGTCAAGTCATTCATGGTCCATGTACTCCACCGCCTGGGACCTCGCCGTGGATTCGTGTCCCGATGTCAGTTCGCCCGAGATGCGACGATGGCGACCCCCCAGGGGCGTTCACCGACCGCAATCGTCGCGACCACGGTCAGGCTCTCCACGTCGACGACGGCCACATCGTTCGACGGACCGTTCGCCGTGTAGAGATAGCGGCCATCGGGGGTGACGGCAATACCCCAGGGTCGCGTGCCAACCTCGACCGAGCCCACGGGCTCGAGCGTGGTCGCGTCGATCGCGATGACCGTGCCGCCGCGGCCGCTGGTGACATACACGCGCGAGCCGTCTGGTGAGACTACGACGCCCATCGGGCGCACCATGTCACCCGTCAGCTCAACGGTCTCGATCACGGCATGGGTGGCGGTGTCGACGACCGACACCGTGCCGCCGTTCTCCGCGGTGACGTAGGCGCGCGTGCTGTCTGGAGAGAATGCCGATGCCCGCGGTCGCGCGCCGACCTCGAATTGCGCGACCACCTCGTTCAACGCCGTGTCGATGACAGAGACCTGGCTGTCATCCTCGGAGGTGATGTAGACGACGCGGCCGTCGGGGCTGATCCGAACTCCCTCCGGCTCGCCACCGACCGGGAGGCTCGCGAGGATCTCACCGCTGGCGATGTCGACGACGCTCGCCACGGCGCCATCCTCGTTCGCGACGTAGAGCCGGGTCCCATCGGCGCTGACGGCAACCTGTTCCGGGTCGGTGCCCGCTCTGACGACCGTCACGATGCGCTCGGTCGCGACATCCACGATGCCGATGCCGTCAGCGGCCCGGTCGGGTGGCGGCAGGGTGCTCTCGTCGGTGCCCGGCGGCGCGGGCGGGGACCCGCTCAAGGCCACGAACAGTCGCGTGCCGTCTGGCGATACCTTGATACCGCGTGGCCGCTTCCCGAGGGGCACGGTCGCGAGCACGTCATGCGTCCCGCCGGCGATGACGCTCAGGTCTCCGGACCCCTCGTTGGTCACGTAGACGCGGTAAGGAATCGCCTCGACCGGCGCGACCGCCGGGTCCCCGGATACCGATTCGGTCGCCGGCCCGTCGCCGCCACCACAGGCGGCCAGCGCGGCGACCGCCAGGACCGGCAGTCCTCGCTGACACACGGTCAAGGCTCCAACCAAGACGACGCTCTCCTCAGGGGAAACGAAGGGGACAGGCACCACACCTGTCCCCCTCTGATTCAAACCGACCGACCGTCCAGCTCGCGTCCTACTTCGCCAACGGATCGGGCCGAATCTGGAAATGCACCATCTTGCTCTTGGTGCCCTTGCCGCCTTCGGTGTGCCAGACGTAGTTGGTTCCGTAGTTGGCCCAGAGGCCACGGCCCTTCCACCCGGCGTTCGGATCGTCGATCCGTCCGTCGAGCCCACGCGAGTAGAACGCCATCGGATACGGAACCCGCAGGATGGTCCACTCGCCTGTCTCCGGGTCGAGCGCCAGCAGTGAGTCGGACGTCGAGCCGTCAGCGACCGGGATGTTCTCGCCGAGCCCGAGCGTGTTGTACTGGTCGACCCAGCTGTAGTAGTGGAAATCGGCGCTGCCCGGTGTGTCGACACCCTTCATCTGCGGGCCCGGCACCTGATAGAGCGTCCAGCCTTCGGGGCAGTGCTGGCCGGTCGCGGCGGGACCGTTCGTGACGGCGCACTTCGTCCGGTCGAAGCTTGCCATGTGGCTGCTGCCCGACAGCGCCGTCCAGATGACGCCGTTCCGGTCGACGTCGATGCCGCGCGGCGCGCTCCCGGTCTTCATCGCGTCGATGCTTGGGTTCTCGATCGACGGCGGCTCGTAGACCTCGGCCATGCAGGTCTCAGGCGGGTTGTCACCACGTTCGAGACGGACCAGACGGCCGGGGAACGGCCCGGTGCGGCTGATCCAGATCGAATCATCGGTCGGGCTCGCGATGATGCCGTAGCCGAATCCGGCGATCCGGGTATCCAGGCTCGCATCGACTTCGGCCTCGCCGCCACGTCGGGCCGGCTCGTTCCAAGGCTTCGTGATCTTGCCGTCGCCGTTGGTATCGATGACGGTCGGACACCAGCCCTGCGAGAACCGCTCGTCGCCGGTCTCGTCGTAGACCTTCGTGTCGATCCAGCCGACGACATTGCCGTCGCCGCTGAACCACAGCGTGTCGTTCGCATCCTCACCGAACTGCAGGTGATGGGTCCCGAAGCAGGTGTCGATCAGCACGAATGCTTCGGTCTCCGGGTCGTAATACGACGCCTGCCGACCGCTCATCGACACCGGGAAGAACTTCGCGAAGTCGTTGTCGGAGCCTTCCTTGCACCAGTCGGGATTCGGACGGGCCCGGACGGTCGACGTCATCCAGACGCGACCCTTCTGGTCCATCATCGGGTTGTGTGGATCGGCCGAGTTCTCGTGCCCGTCTGGCCCGCCGGCCCCCCAGAGGAGCTGGTCACCCCAGTAATACGACGGTTCGAGCTGCGTCTGCGGGAAGCGCGACGGCACGCTATCGGGATCTTCCGGTCGCACCGGAATCGGCAGCTCGACGGCGGTGTTCGCGATCGGGTCGACCACGGTGAGGCTGCCGTGCCCGGCCGAGACACCGTAGACCGGTCCGTAGCCGTTGACCGTCGGATTGCGCTTGTCCGTGGTGATCTCGTCGTGGATGAAGGCGCTGTCCTTCCCCCAGTCCCACAGGGTCACAACGAGATTGCGTTCGACACCCTTCGGACGGGGCGGCCGCGGCGGTGTCTCACCGGCCGCGATACGGTCCGTCCAGTCGGCGAACATCTCGAGCGCGCGCTGACGCCCGAAGCGGTTCATCGTGCCGTTCATCGACGTGCCGCGCTGGCCGGTCTGGACGCGGTGATCCCACGCCTCTACCGTCGAGTCGAAGTCGTCGCGGCGTTGCACCTCACGCGTCGCCGTGTTGCCGAGCTGGTGGCAGAGCTGGCAGCCCTGCTTCATGACGTCGACCCACGCCCCCTGGCTCTGGAGGTTCTCCGAGATCCCGTTGCCGTCGGGACCGGTGCCGGGGAACTCATGCGCGGCCGGCGGCTCGATCAGCGAGTACCAGTAGTTGCCGGGGTAATACTGCGCAGCGGCTCGCTCGTCCGGTGCCACGACACCGGCGAGATTGACCTCGTCGCTGGTCGGCGACAGCTGGACCTTCTCAGAATCGACCAGACCATAGCCGCGCACCCAGACGTCGTAGGTGACATCCGGCAGCTCCGGAAGCACGAATCGCCCGTTGTCGTCGGTCACGACGATCTTCACGAATTTCGTTTCGAGCTCCTCGGTTTCGGCGATGACCCAGACACCGGCCTCGCGACCCGCGCTGCTCTCGACGACGCCGCTGATGTACCCCTCGGCGGCCGCGGCTTCCTCGGCGCTTGGCAGGGCCACAATGGCGCCAATCAATCCGCCCAGTGCCAGCGTGCAAACGGCGAGACGCACCCGCGTGCGCCATGGTGATTGTGTCCGCGCGGTCATAACGACTCCTCCTCGCTCAAAACATCTCAATCGGTTGTTGAACAGAACCGGTTCACGTTCGTGTTCTCGTCACGGCTGCTCCAGCTGAGCAGCGGCGGCGAGACGCTCTTCGGGCGACAGGTCCTCGGGGCGGCGGGTGCCGGCATTAGAGTCGGCGCCAAGCTCGGTCAACAGCGTCACCAGGTGCGGATGGCGATTGAACGTATTCGGGTAGAAGACGCCCTGTGCGATCGATAGAGGTGTCCACCCCTTCTCGTTGACCGCGTCGATGTCGGCGCCGTTCTCGACAAGAAAGCTCACGATGCCCTCCGCGCCGCGATGGATGGCCCCGTGGAGCGCGGTGTCGCCGTTGGCGTCGACCGCGTTCACGTCGTTGCCGAGCTCCCACGCCAGCGTGACGGCCTCGAGCGCCTCATCGTTGGTCCCGGGGTTCTCCCCGATCTTCCAGATCCCGACGCCGGCGGCCGCCATCAGCGGCGTCACACCCTCCTCGGTCGTCACCGCAGGATCGGCCCCGAGCTCGATGAGCAACCGCATCATCTCGACGTCGGCCACCTTGGCCGCCTGGAGGAAGGGCGTCGAACCCAAGCGCCGCAACATGTTGCGATTGCCATCTCGCGGTTCTTTCGTTTGCCGCACATCGACGTTGGCTCCGGCCGCCACGAGCGTCCGTACCATGGCGGGCCCGTCGAGCTCACCCAGTGGGACCGGGAACGGCGGGTTGCGACCGAGGTTTGGCCGGCGTGTCCAGACGACCTGGTGGAGGGCCGTCCAGCCGTGCGCCTCGGCGTTCGCGTCGGCGCCCGCACCGAGCAGCGCCTCGGCGAAGTCGTACTCGGCGTTGTAGACCGCCATGACGAGCGCGCTCATCCCGGTCTTTGGCAGCGTGTCGTCGACGTTGGACCCGGCGACTGCAAGCACACCGAGCATCTCGATGTGGCCCTCACGCGCCGCGAACAGGAGCGGCGTGAAGCCACCCTCGGACCGCGCGTGGACATCGGCGCCCGCACGGATCAAGGCCTCGGCCGCGCCGGTCTGGTTTTGCGCCGCCGCCCACATCAACGCGGTCTGGCCGCGCCAGCTCTCGGTCGTGTCGACCACGGCGCCATGGGTAAGCAGCGCACGCACCGCGTCGGCGTCACCCGTCCGCGCCGCGGCCATGAGCGGCGTCTCGCCCTCCGGGTTGGCGCGGTTGGCATCGGCGCCCGCCTCGAGCAGCCGAGTGATCATGGGCGTGCTCCCATTGATCGAGGCGAGCGCGAGCGGTGTCACGCCATAGCGATTCGTCGGGTCGGCAGCGGCGCCGGCGGCGAGCAGCAGCTCTGCCAGCTCCACACGGTCGCGGTGTGCGGCCCAGTGGAGCGCGGTCGTGCCGTCGATCTCGGTCGCGTTGATATCGACGGCGTCACCGATCAGGCTCCGCACCAGCGGCGCGTCACCGGACTTGACGGCGTCGATGAGGGGCACGTCGCCCGCCGCCGCGAGAGCAGTCACCACAAGACACACCATCAAGAGACAGGCACAGCCGCGTTGCATCATCGTCATCGACCATCCGTCGCGGGGCTGAAGCCCCGCGCTACGGGAGATCCTCCCCTACACCCCGCTCAAGGGCTCAAGCGGCAAGCGGCCAGTGCTGTCGCCCAGCTCCTCGGCCGGGACGCCGACCTTGTCGAGCATGCTCACCAGCAGGTTCGTCATTGGGACCTCGTTCTCGAACTTGAGGTGCCGGCCCCCCTTGAGCTTGCCGGCGCCGCCGCCCGCGAGGATGAGCGGGAGGTCCAAGTGCGAGTGCTGGTCCCCATCGCTGATGCCGCCGCCGTAGAGGATCATCGACTGATCCAGCAGCGTCCCGTCGCCGTCGGGCGTCGCCTTGAGCTTCTCGAGGAAGCCCGCGAGGAGACTGACCTCGTAGGTGTTGATCAGCGCGTACTTCTCGAGCCGTTCGGCGTCCAACTGGTGATGCGACATCGCGTGATGCGGGTCGGGGACGCCGATCTCGGGGAAGCTCTGCGACGTCTGCTCGCGGCCGATCAGGAACGTGAAGACACGCGTGATGTCGGCCTGGAAGGCGAGCGCCTGTAGGTCGTACATCAGTTTCGCGTGCTCGTCGAACGACTCGGGAACACCGACCGGACGCGCGAGCACCTCGGGCAGCGCCGCATCGGTCTGCGCCTCGGAGCGTTGGAGCCGCCGCTCGATTTCGCGCACGGCGTCGAGATACTGCGTGACGCGCGAGCGGTCGCCGGCACCGAGCGTGCGCTCGAGCCGCGCCATGTCCTCACGGACGGCGTCGAGAATGCTGCGGTCATCCTGCAGCCGCGCGGTGCGTTGCGCCTCGGTGCCGCCCTCCCCGAACAGGCGCTCGAACACGACCCGCGGGTTGTGTTCCATGGGCAACGGCGTGGTGGGCGACCGCCACGAGAACGTGTTCGAGTACACGCAGCTATAGCCGTTGTCGCAGTTGCCGACGACAAAGCTGTTCTCCAGCGCGAGCTCCAGCGACGGTAACGGTGTGTCCTGGCCGAGCGCGGCGGCCGCGATCTGGTCGACGGTCGTGCCGGCCCGTACGTCGGCGCCCTCGGTGCGCTTGGGATGGACGCCGTTCAGCCACACCGAGCTCGCGCGCGAGTGCTCCCCGTTGCCGTCGCCCCACGCCTCGGCCTGCCGGTGATCCAGGCCGCTCGGAATCAGGACCTGCTCGCGGACGTTGGCGAGCGGCTGCAGGATGCGCGAGAGCTCGAGCGCTCCGCTGCCGCCCGTCGGTGTCCACTGCGACATGTTCGCGCCGTTCGGAATGTAGATGAACCCGAGCCGCGGCACCGCCTTCGCCGCCGTGTTGGCCAGGGCGGACGCGGCGGGGACCATCGCGTCGAGCAGCGGCAGCGCCAACGTCGCGCCCATCCCGCGCAGGAACGTGCGCCGCGGCAGCGACCTCTTCGTGATGATCATGACGGCGATCTCCTCATCTGAAACGGCACACTTTCGACGACGCCCAGAATGAGCGACGACAGACGGTAGTCGTTCTCGGCTGTGTTGCGGACGATGCTCCGGACCGCCGCGGCATCGTAGTACTCGACTCCACGACCGAGTGCATAGGTCAGAAGCTTCTCGGTCACGGTGGTCACGAAGCGGTCCGGGTGCCGCAGCAGCGCCGCCTTCAACCCGCTGGGTCCCTCGTACTCGGTGCCGTCTGGCAGCACGCCCGAGGCGTCGATCGCCGCCTTTGTCTCGCTGCGATCGCGCCAGCGCCCGACCGCATCGAAGTTCTCGAGCGAGAGGCCTGGCGGATCCATGAGCTGGTGACAGCTGGCGCACACCGGGTTCGCGCGATGCTGCTCCATCGCCTCCCGCATCGACAACGGCGCCCCGCCCTCAGCAGTCTCGAGGTCTGGCACGTCCGGCGGCGGCGGCGGCGGCGGCGTCCCGAGGATGTTCTCGAGGATCCACTTGCCGCGGAGCACGGGCGACGTCCGGTTGGCGTACGACGTCACAGTGAGAATGCTCCCGTGACCGAGCAACCCGCCGCGGGCGTCGTCGTTGAGCGTGACCCGACGGAAATGACTGCCGCGCACGTTGGGGATCCCATAATGCTGGGCCAACGGCTCGTTGACGAACGTGAAGTCCGCGGCCAACAGGTCGAGTGTGCTCCGCTCCTCGCGGAGCACGCTGGTGAAGAGCAGCTCGGTCTCCCGCCGGAACGCCTGCCGCAACCCCTCGCCGAAGTCGGGGAACGCGTCCTCGTCGGGTTGCACGGCGGCCGCGTTCCGCAACGTCAGCCATTGGCCGGCGAAGTTCGTCACCAGTGCGTCCGACCGCGGGTCCGCGAGCATCCGGCGCGCCTGTCGCTCGAACTCGGCCGGGTCGGCGAGCTCGCCGCGGGCCGCCACGTCGAGCAACTCGTCGTCCGGAATACTGCTCCAGAGGAAGAACGAGAGCCGCGACGCGAGCTCCAGATCGCTGAGCCGATAGTTCGCGCCCGGCGCGACGCCGTCCGGGTCGCGCTCGATCCGAAACAGGAACTCGGGGCTGACGAGCAGCCGGCGGAGCGCCATCTCGATGCCGGTTTCAAAGCTGCCCTGCGCACGGCCCCGCTCGTAGAACGTCAGCAGCCGCTCCACATCATCGCCGGTCACCGGGCGCCGATATGCCCGGCGCCCGAGCCTGGCGAGGATCTGCCGCGCGCAGGCGGCCTCGTCGGCCGCCACCGCTCCAGCGGGGCGGCACACGAAGACGCGCGCGTAGCTCGGGGTCTCCTCGACGGGTCGCGCGCCGCTCGCCTCGTAGGGACCGGCGATGGTCACGCTCTCCACATACGGCTGATACCGCGAGTCGCCACCCGAGCCCTCGCCGGTGAACGGGCGGCGGTAGAGCTTGCGAATCCCCTCGGGCTCGGCGGAGGTCTTCCGCACAAACGCCACACCGACCTGCCGCGGACCGGCCTTGATCGGGATGCGCACCTTCAGCGTGTCGGTGGTCTGGACATACAACCCGCGGGGATCGTCCGGGTCCGGCGCCTTGCCGACCGTCAGCAACTCCACCCGCTCGCCGTCGACGGTCACCTCGAGCTGATGGGGCTCGACGCGCAGCGGGCCGTCGGGCATCACCTCGATCACGTATTCGGCATCCTCCGGGAAGTGGTAGTCGACGAGCACCCCGCCGCGTGTCCCGAACGGCAAGCCATCGATTCGCTCGTCCTGCCCGAGGTCAGACGCGATGCGAAACGTGTCCGCGGTCGGTGACGGCACCGGCGACGCGACCGCCAGGCGGCTGATCTTGCGCGCCGCCGATAGGTAGCGATCCATCAGCGTCGGCGAGACGCCGAGCACGCCCGCGATGTTGTCGAACCCGTAGCTGGTGTCGTCGGCCGGCAGCAGTTGATCGACGTCCGCGTCGAGCGCCAGCAGGTCGCGCACGGCGTTGCGGTATTCGGTGCGGCTCAGCCGGTGGAACGTCTCCGTGCGACCCGGGTTGGGATTCGCCGCGGCGGCGCGATCGAGCTCACCCTCGAGCCGGGCACGAAACCCGTCATACGCGTCCTGGTCGGGACGCGGGCGGGGACGCGGCGGCATCGCGCCGGCCCTCAGCTTTCGGACCACCTTCTCGAAGGCCTCGGGGTGCGACGCGACGTCGTCGAGGTCGATCGCGTCGAACGAGAAGCCTCCGGTCTGGAGCCGGTCGTTGTGGCACGTGGCGCAATAGCGATCAACGAGGGCGCGCTCCGCGGAGACGACGCCCTCGGCGGCACCCTGACCCGCGCCGGCGGCGGACAGATCGACCGGCACGGCGCAGACCGCAGTCAGCACGGCGGCGACAGACAGACCCCTCAGCATCGAGTGCGGGACCCCGCGGACCTTCCTTGGACCTTCAGAAACCGTTAACCGTAAGGAACAGCCTAGTTTGTACGAATCGCGCGGGGGGTGTCAATCACTCAATGCGTCACCGATGCCCGGTACCGGCGGTCCGATTGCGGTGGTGCGAATCGACGGTTTGGAAGGCTATTATTGGAGCCGAAAGGAAGGCAGCCATGGCCTCATCACGACGGCGATTCCTGCGGAACGCGGCGGCGATGGGAGGCGCGGCGCTCGGGGGGCGCGCGAGCGCCTGGAACACGAACACGGTGGCGCGCGGAGCTCCGACGGAAGGCCTTTCCCCAGCGACGCTGCTCGCCGAGCACGAAGCGACACACGCAGCGCCCGCCATCAGGTCCGCGGCCGCCCAAGCCGATCCGCGTATGCCCACCCAGGCGGAGGTGGAATCATGGTACACCGACCGGCGCAACTGGGGACGATGGGGCGACGACGACCAAATGGGCGCGGTCAACCTGATCACGCCCGAGAAGAGCGCTGCCGCCGCGGCGCTGGTGCGGAAGGGGCGGAAGGTCTCGATGAGCCGGATCTTCGAGCCGGCCCAGCATTTCATGCGCAAGAGCCCCCGACCTGGCGGCGCCGGCGCCGTGGTCGACTATTACGGCTTCATCTACCACGGCCAGACCATCACCCATATCGACGGTCTGTGTCATATGTGGGACCGGGATGGGATGTGGCAGGGCCGCGACCCCGACGTCGAGGTGACCTCGCAGGGGGCCCATTTCGGCACCATCGACGCCTGGAGCGACGGCATCATCACGCGCGGCGTCCTGATCGACGTGCCGCGGCATCGGGGCGCATCGCACGTCACCCCGGGGAATCCGGTCCAGGGCTGGGAGCTCGAGGAGGCCGCGCGCGAGCAAGGGGTCGCGGTCGAACCGGGTGACGCGTTACTCGTCTACAGCGGGCGGGAGCGATTCATGGCGTCCGGCGGCGAGTATGCCGGCGGCGACCGGCCGGGGCTCGGCGTGACCTGCGCAAAGTTCATCCGCGATCACGACGTGTCGCTCCTCGGGTGGGACATGATGGACGCGCGCCCGGATCCCTACGGGATGGCGTTCCCGGTTCACGGTGTCCTGTTCAACTACGGCGTCGCGCTGCTCGACAACGCCCTGCTGGAGCCGCTGGCCGACGCGTGCGACGAAGAAGGACGGTACGAGTTCATGTTCATGGGCCTGCCGCTCAAGGTGGCGCGCGGCACGGGCAGCCCGGCGAACCCCATCGCGATGTTCTAGCGCGATTGACGATGAAGATGAACATGCGTCGCGCGGGCGTTGTGGCCGCCACGCTCGGGTTGGGCCTCGCCGGCATCGGCCCGAGCGCGGCGCAGCAAACCGCCCCCCGTCCAGGCGTCGCCATTCAGCTCGCGGATTCCGTACCGCGGGACGAAGGGATCGTCCGCGGCCGCGTGCTCGACGCCCCCTCTGGGCGACCCCTCGCGCAGGCAACGGCACTGCTTGCCCCGATGTTTGTTGGCGCGACGACCCAGTCGGCGACCACCGACGCCCGCGGGCGCTTCGAGCTACGCGGCGTGGCGCCAGGCGAGTACCGCATCTTCGCGAAAGCACCCGGGTATGTGGTCCCGACAGACCGCGCTCACGACGCTGGCGACTACGGCAAGGAGTTCGACGTCCCCGGCGGCCGCATCACGGCCGGCGTGACCATCCGACTCAACCCCGGCGCGGCCATCAGCGGCCGGGTGTTTGACACGACCGGTGACGGCGCACCCGGTGTTGGCGTCGAACTGCTCCGCGAGCGTTACCAACAGGGAGGAGAGCGCCGCCTGGTCCCGGTCGCGTCGACCAAGGCCGACGACGCTGGATATTTCCGCGTCGCCGACCTGCTGCCGGGCCGGTATTACGTCAAGGCCTCGATGCCCCCACTGCCCGAGTCGGATGGCGATGGGACCCCTGTCCACGTACCGACGTATTTTCCGCAGACGGCGTGGCTGCGCGAAGCGCGGCCGCTACGCATCGCCGCCGGTCAGGAGCTCTTCGGGATCGACTTCGCGATGATGGTCGCTGACACGTATGCCGTGACCGGGGATGTCGTCGGTGTCTCCGAGGCGTTGCTGGCGGAGGCGGAGATCACCCTGACTCCAAAGGCGGGAAACCGTGGGGATGCGCGGGTGGCGCGCGTGTCGGCGGACGGGGGTTTCGAGATGCGGAACCTCTTCCCTGGAGACTACGGTCTGACGGTGAGGCGGATGCGGGGATATCAGGCGATGGCGTCCGTGGAACTGACCGTAGACGCGGATATCGTCGATCTACTCGTGCTCGCGAAACGGGGAGCCCGCGTCGCGGGGCGGATCGTGCCGGAGGCAGACGAGCCGCGGCCCACGACATGGGGCAGCGGGATCGTGATGGCCGTGACACACAAGGGCGACGGCACATCGTTTATCTCAACCACCGCGACGCTGAGACCCGACGGTACGTTCGCGCTGGACGGTGTGATCGGCCCCGCGACGGTGTATGTGCGCGACCTCCCATCACGCTGGACGGTCAAGGCGATTGAGCTCGGCAACGCGGACATCACTGACCGGCCAACCGATTTCAACGGTGCCACCGAGCCCGTGCACATCGCTGTGACCAACCGACAGACCTACCTCACGGGGACGGTGACCGACGGGAAGGGGCGCTCCGTGACCGATTACACTGTTGTCGTCTTTCCCGCCGACACCGAGCGTTGGACGGCCTACTACCGGTACGTTCGAGGCGTCCAGCCGCGCCATGACGGGACGTATCGTGTCGTGGGGCTGCCGCCCAGCGACTACGTCGCGATCGCGGTCGAGTCGATCCTGCAGCACGCGTGGCACGATGCAAAGGTGCTGGAGCGCCTGTGGTCTCGGGCCACCTCGTTCCACCTCGACGAGGGCGAGCGAAAGGCGCTCGATCTCCGACTCGAGCGGATGCCACGAGATCTGACGGAGCTGCAGTAGCAGGATCGGTTTTAGTCCGGTCGGCCCTTCATCATGCGGAGCGGATTGTAGGTCAACGTCACCTCGCCGTTCTGATTGACCACGCGATTGTCCGTACGCACGAGCGCACGATTGCCCTTCGATGCCGGCTTGATCTGGGTGACCGTGCCTTCCACATGAATCGTGTCCCCGGCAAACGTCGGTGCCGTGACGTCGATTTGACAATTCAGGAACGCGATACCGGTGCGCGAGATCGTCGCGGGGATCACCAACCCCTCCGCCATGGAGAACACGAGCGCGCCTGGTACGAGGCGACCGGTAAAGTTCGTGTGTTCCTCCAGGTATACGCGAGACGTAAACAGCTCCTCGGTCATGCCCGAGACGCCCACGAAGTTTAGGATGTCGGTCTCGGTGATCGTGCGACCGAGGGTTTGAAATTCATAGCCCTCGTGCCAGTCCTGGTAGTAAAAGCCGTGCCCTAGCAGCTCCATGTGCGTCCCCCTCTTAAGGGCTCTTCGTCGATTTGAGTACAGCGATCTGAGGTGATACCCGGCCGCCTGCGCGGGCCGCAATTGAGGTGGGCGGCCTGCTCGACGGCCTGGACGAAAGAACGCGATCCCACTTGCACCGGACCACCCGGTGTTGTTCTCTCTTGATGTGCAACCAAGAAGGGAGGACACGTGGGATCGCAACGGGATTGTACCTGGATCTTGGGCTTGTCGGGCTTCCGAGTGGTGCGCGTCGAACGGGAGGACGACGGGGTGGAGAGTCGCCTGCGGTTGCAGTTGGAGCGGCGCGGGATACGGCGCTATGTGTGCAACGGCTGTGGACGCCGCACCGGCCGCGTGCGCGCCGCGCGCGAGCGGACGTGGGACGATCTGCCCTGGGCACGGCATCCGGTCACGTCGGTCTACCGGCAACGACGCGTGATCTGTCGCCACTGCGGGGTGCGCACGGAGCGGATCGAATTTGCCACCCCGAAGGCCCGGGTCACGCGCCGCTTGCGCCAGCAGATCGGCCTGGATTGCCAGTCGATGCCGACCAGCCACGCCGCCGTGCGGCACCGCGTCAGCTGGGGCAAAGCCCGGCGCGCCGAGACGGCCTTCTTGACCGAGTGGGATCGCACCCGCCGGAAACGGCGACCGCGGCACATCGGCCTCGATGAGGTGCAGCGCGGGAAGGGCCAGCGCTTCTGGACTGTCCTGTCGGATGTGGTGCGCGGCGAGGTCATGGGCTTGCGTCAGGATCGCACAACGACTACCGCCACGACCTTGCTCACGGAGGATCTCGACCCGCATCAGCGGGGCGCGATTCACGCGGTGTGTACCGACATGCACCGGCCCTATCTCAATGCGGTCACGCAGGTGCTGCCGCAGGCCGACGTGGTGTTCGACAAATTCCATGTCCTCCAGCATGCGAGCGCCGCGCTCGACGAGGTCCGCCGCCAAGAGTTCTTCCGCGCCGGGGCCGTGATGCGTGCCCATGGGCGCGGGAAACGCTGGTTGCTGCTCCGGCGCTGGAAGACGGTCCGCGGCTCGAAGCGCCGGGAACTGCAGACGTTGTTTGCCGCGAATCGCCGGCTGTTCAAAGCCTGTCTCCTGCGCGAACAGCTCGACCGCCTGTGGACGTATCGGACGCCGATGGGCGTGGGGCACTTCCTCATCGGCTGGGTGACCGCGTTGCGCTGGCAACGGCTCCCCGAGATGGAGCGCCTCGGCGCGTTCCTCGTTCGTCATCTCGAGGGCATCGCTGCCTACTGCTTCCACCCTGTTCGCTTCGGCGTGGTCGAATCGATCAACACGACCATCAAGGCGGTCCTCCGCCGCGCACGCGGTATGCAGAATGAACAACTGCTCTTGCTCAAACTGAAGTGGGCCACGGCTCATCCGATTCGATCGTCTCGCGACCTGGCGCGCTTCTTGAGCCTTCAACCCTTGTACTCAAATCGGTGAAGAGCCCTCTTAAGAAACTGTCCCCTCGACGGAGTTCGCCTGTTGAAGGTCGATGAGGCCAAGCCCGAGATTCTGCGCTCACCGCGTAGGATCGGTTGGAGGCCGCACCGAGCTCACGGTGCAGCGAATGACCGCGCTCGAACTGGCCCGTCTCATGTAACCTCAGGAGAGCGCGTTTCTTGAATGATCGAACGTCGACGGTTGCTATGGATTGACTGCACGGCAGCAGCGGTGGCTGGCGCGGTCGTCCTCCTTATCAATGGCTGGCTAAGCGCATGGTACGGATTACCTCAAGAGCGGGGATGTCCCGTGCGCTGTTGAAACTCAGCGGCGGCTCGGTTCACGACTACGCAACCATCGCTGACGACTCCCCGAGGCCCAGCCGCGCGTCGCGCGCTCGGAGGGCCGCGACGAGGGCCGGCATATCTTTGCACCCTTTCACCCGACGGAACCCCTTCGCCGCTTCGAGCACCCCGGCGGCCACCCAGCGCAGCACCATCGTCCCACCGCGCCAACGCTTCACATTCCGTTTCACATGGCGGGTGCGGCTGAGCAGACTCTCAATGGCATTCGTGGTGGCGAGCGATCGTTGGAGGCGCTCCGACAGCCCCAGGCCGAGCACGGTCAGGGTGTCGTCGAGTCCTTCCCGCACGCTGGCGGCTGCACTCGGGTAGTCGGTGTCCAAGCGACGCGCGAGGTCCTGCAGCAGACGCGTCGCCGTCTTGACGTGGCGGTTCGTATAGGCGCGCGTGAGGATCGCCTGCACCCACGGACGCTGCGCCTCGGGGAGATGCTCCAGGATGTTCCGGCCCTTATGCACTTGACACCGTTGCACGACGGCCGCCCGGCCGAACGTCTGGGTCACCGCGGCGTCGAGGGCCTTCGCCCCATCGACGATCACCAGGAGGCTCCGGTCGGTGCGAAGTCCGCGGCTCATGAGATTGGTCAACAGCCCCTGACAGACCGTCGCATTCTCGGTGGCCCCTTCCCAGAGGCCAAGCGGATGTTTGGTGCCCGATTTATCGATGCCCAGGGCGACCACGATACAATGGCTGCCGACGTGCACCCCATCGATCAGCAGTACGGCCAGGTCGAGGTTGTCGAGCGGCGTCGCGCGCCACGCGTCCAACTGCGCCTGGGTCTGCGCCACAAAGCGTCGACTGACCGCACTCTTGCTCGTGCCCCGCGTGGTGATCTCCGCGCCGAGCGGCTCGAGACTCCGCGCATACTGGCGGGTCGCGACGCCGATGAGCCTCTGGTCGACGACCCGCCGGTTCAGCGGGTCCGCATCCGTGAACGCCCGCACGGTCGGCAGCGGCACCTCCGTGCCGGCGCGGCGGGCACGCGGGCGCCGAATCGCGACCTTGCGCCCGCCCAACACGACCTGACTGGGGGCATGCCCGGCCCGGTACGCCCGTCGCGCCGCTTGATGCGCATACCGTGGCCCACACACCGCCGCCCGATCCTCTTCGAGCATGGCCTCGAGCACCTTCAGGCCCGAGGCCACGACCAGCTCCTGGAGCTCAGCCTCGGTATCCATCAGGATCTCGACCAACGGGAGGTGGCGCACCGACGGGGATTCCGATTGGCGACGACGAGTGACTGTGCGAGACTGCTGCTTCATGGCGGCTCCTTGCTGGGAGGCTTGCACCTCGGTTTAGTCACCGGTCGTATAGCACGACCAGTGAAGAGCCGCCGCTTCAAATTTCAACAGCTACTGGGACATCCCCTCAAGAGCTGTTGATCCTTATTGGTACGACCAACGTAGTCTACGCGTCGTATTCAGGCTCCTTGGCAGTGCGTGCGCGTCGGCCGAAGGAGCTCATCCTATTGCTGGTAGCCGCGAACCTGCTGTGGTCGGTGGTTTGCATCATTCTAGCCCTGACCTATGAGGACACTGCGACACTCCTCGGCCTCGCCCATTTGCTCGGCGAGGCGTTGTTTGTTGGTGGTTTGGCGGGTTTGGAGTGGCGCTGGCGGGAGCTCTTGCTAACAGCGTGATGATCAGGGGTTAGTGGCGGTCGGGTTGAGCAGCGGGGTCGTCATTCAACTACGGAGTCAACCTCATGAAGTCGTTCATTCTCCTTACCGCTTTCCTGACTGTCACCTGCCTTCTTGGTTGTGGGCAGGGGACATCATCTTCCCGGTCGGGCCAAGAGAACGAATCGGCGCAGCGACCGGAACCGGATCGTGATGCAACTCCATTGGAGATCGTGAACCGGCGCATGAGTGCCTGCAACCGTCACGATCTGCCGGCGTTCTTGGACCTCTACGCTGACGGGGTTGAAATCTTCACCTACCCCGACAGATCATTGGGCAGAGGCAGGAAGCACATTCGCAGCATCTTTGAACCCATGTTCGCAGAAGGTGTTGTGCAAGTTGCAATTCACCATCAAATCACGAAAGACAGCTACGTCGTGAACCACGAGACCGTGACCGACGGAGACAGCACAACTGAGTATTTCTCGATCTACGAGGTCGAAGACGGCCTGATCCAAAGCGTTGGATTCGTGCGGAGCTGACCGCACGCACGGGCCTCCCTCTTGGCGCCCGTTTCCCCGCGCGTATGGTCCGAACGGTAGGCCCCCGGATCGCGAACCCCGACTGGCCGATGGTGTCCGGCGGACCGGAGTGTCGACGACGAAACGCAGGACGTCGGCGCGTGGGTAGCCGCCGGGCCGACCCGTCGAACCCGCCCGACTGGCGGCGATACAATTGCCCCGTGTCTGATTCCGCCGACCTCGGTGTGCCACGACCCGCCACGCTCACGCGCGACACCGCGGCGGACATCGAGCGGCTCCAGGTCGATGGCTGGCGCCACATGACGGCCTTGGAGAAGATGCAAACCGTCAGCGCGCTTTCCCGCGACGCGCAGGAGCTGGCGCTCGCCGGTATCCGAATGCGGCACCCGGAGGCCTCCGAGCGGGAGTGTCAGCTTCGACTGGCCGAGATCAAGATCGGTCGTGAGCTCACCGCTCGCCTCTACCCGGAGGCCCGAACCCTGCTTGGCCCCTGACGTGGTCACCGACCCGCTTCACGTTGCGCTCGTCGTGGCCGAGGCCCTCGAGGCGTGCGGTCTGCGCTATCTGGTCGGCGGCTCGCTGGCGAGCTCGGTGAGCGGCGAACCTCGTTCCACCCTCGATATCGATCTGGTCGTTGAGATGACCGATGACGACGTAGCGCCACTGGTGGCCGCCCTCGGCGACGCGTTCTACGTCGATGAACGCGCGGTCCGTCGCGCGGTGCGGTCGAGGGCGAGCGTGAACCTCATTCACCACGGCACCTCCACCAAGGTCGACATCTTCGTGCTCGGCGGGACCCCGCTGGATGAAGAGCAAATGGCGCGCCGGGTGGCAGTCACGGTCGCGACCGCGCCGCACCGACTGCTGTATGTCTACACGCCCGAAGACATCTTGCTGCAAAAGCTACGCTGGTTTCGGCGTGGGAACGAGGTCTCGGACAGGCAATGGCGAGACGTCCTCGGCATCGTCGCCGTCCAACGCGACCGCCTGGACCTCCACTACTTGCGCCGCGGGGCTGACGTCCTGGGCGTGTCTGACCTGCTCGAGCGGGCCATCGAAGCGGCACCGCAGGCCTGAAGGCCTGCGCTACAGACCCGGGGTGTGCACCTCCAGGACGGCGCCGATAGACGATATTAGACACCCCCGTTAACGGAAGTTCCACCACTCGACTCTGCCTGAAAGCCCCTCCGACAGCATCGACTTCCTGGTCATGGAGTATCTCGACGGAGACGCTGGTCGAGCTCGTCAGCCTGCCGTCCCAGGAGCGTCGGACGCCGTATGCGGAGGCGGAGGCTGCGATCAGAAGCGATGCCGAGCGCCTTTTGGCAGACGGGTCGCTCAAGAGCCTCTGGGTGGACGTGCTGGATGCCCCGTGGGAAAACGGGGTCGCGGGCAAGCGGGTGACCTTCAACCTCGTGGAACGCCTACAGCCCGACCAGGAGCCGCCGGTGCCCCCCGGCGTCGAGGCGCCGCCGAACGGCCACGAGCGCATCTATCCGCGGTCGTGAGGTCGGCGACTTCCAGATAGCAAGAATCCTTACGAGCCCATCACCGTCCGTTTCGCACCGGCCACGCATTTGTGGCCCCGAAGACCTTGGCCGGGACGGGGACGACCCCACCAGACAGGAGCGTCGCCGTCCAGGCTAGGTGCGGGGCGGTCTCCACCGCGCTACTGGTCGTGTAGCCCCCGGGCACAATACCGGCGAACGACGAGGATGATGTGCCGTCGCTATAACATCGGGCGCCTTCATCGTCCGTCCAGGATGGTGCGTCGTCGCCAACGCATCCCCGCCGCACGGCCTCGGCGACCGTGGCCTCCCACTCCGCCTTTGTTGGGAGCCGCCAGTCCCCGGGCTGAGATCGGTCCGACAGGCCGCAGGCGCCTTCCGCCAGGGCCGCCGCCGCTCTGTTGTCTCCCGCCCAGACGTCGCCGTCTAGGCAGGTCGGGTCCTTCAACCAGATCAGCCCTGTCACCGTATCTGTCACGGTCCCGTTTCGACAGTCCACGTAGCGGTTGAACGGATCGAAGCACGGTGGATCGGGCCGGGTTTTGAGGTTGGTCAGGCCCGCCCGTCGCCCACGAAGGCGGTCGCGTTGACCGTCCCCGCGACGTGAAGCCTCGTGGTCGGTGTGATCGTGCCGATGCCGACGTTGCCGCGCTGGTCGAGCAGCATAGTCGGACCCGAGGGGCTCGTGTCGAGTCGCAGCCTTCCGTATCCGCCGACCTGCCGGTCAAAGGCTTGCAAGACCACGGTCCCTACAAACGGCGCAACCTCAAAACCTAGCGCGCCGTTGTTCGAGACCACAAACTGCTGGAGCGGATTCGCCGTCCCGACCCCGAGCGCATTCACGACGTAGACGTCGTCGTGCGTCGTCAGAGCGTTGCCGATGGGGCCGTCGACCGCCTGGCGCTGGGTGTCGGTAGCCGGGGTCCAATCCCCAGTCCCTGGTCCGTCCGTGCTATCGGTGACCAACACGAAGTCCGAGACCGGCCGGCCCCCGAGCGTATCGGCGTCGGCGGCCTTCAGCGCATAGGGCCGCTACCGAGCAGCACGCGAGGCTGTTCGATGTCGCCCTCGACCGGCACACCCAACCACCGTGGCGAGTCCGACGTGAACAGGTCGAGCGGCAATCCCCCAGCGGCGGACGCACCGAGATACACGGCATAGCGGCCCGTCCAGTCCGGCTGCACCGCCTGGACCTCGTCCCACTCGGGCGTGCCTCCCTCCTGGTCGGCGTAGATGGCAAACGTCAGCGTGACAGGGTCCGAGAGCGGGTTGCCGGCAGCGTCCATCACGACCCCGCTGTATGGGATGAGCGGTGGCGGGCTCTGCGCAGCGAGCTGGCCCCCCAGTGCCGCTACGAGCGCGAGCACGGCCGGGGGTTTCGAGTGCACGTGGAAGCGTGGATGCAGCATCGAATCCTCCTCAACACAAGTGCGTGAAGTGTTTGCAAGGCCCGAGCCGGTGAGTAGATGTGTTAGCTCAGGACCATGCCGATTGCCTGAATCGCGTCATGTCGATCGAGCCGCCCGTCCCGGAGTCTCCCGAGTGCCTGGATGACGATGTGTTCATCGAGGGCGAGTTGGTTCTCCACGACAACGTGGATGGTTGCGTGAAGTTGACGGTTCGGCAGGGAGGGACAGCGACGACGATGGTATGCCGCGACCATGTCGATTCGTTCGGGACGATAGGACGATAGACGATATTAGACACCCCCGTTAACGGAAGTTCCATTACTCGACTCTGCCTGAAAGCTGAAAGCCTGCCTGAAAGCCCCTCCGACAGGCGGATTACAGGCCCTGTCCCAGCGTCATGCGGACGAGCCAGCCCCGAGAGGCAGGGGGTCAAGCGTCGATTCTCGCATCGAGACGGTGCGGGAGGCTTAGCACCCATTGGCGCACAGGCACCCGTGGGAACACATTGTCAACGAGATGAGCGGCGCGCTCCGCCATGCGTCGCCCACCACAACTCGGACAGAACCCCCTCCCCCTACACGAAAACGGGACGAGACGGTCAAACCCGCACGCTGTGCAACGGAACCGGGCAAACCCTCCCCCGAGGGCGCCGCACTGCAGGAAATCGCGAAACTCCTGCTCGACGAAGTCGGGAAGGCCCTCGCCGTCGCGCGGTTGGACCGCCTGCGACCGAACCGTCTCGAAGTAGTCGCGCACGACTTGGTGCAGGACGCCGGCTGCAGGTTGCCGCGGTTCGTAGGTCGTCGACGGGCGGGCCACGCTCTGCCGAGCGCAGAGCCCATGCCGCGTCGCGGAGGCTCAAGGAATGAGCCGACCGCCGAAACCGGTCGCATTCTTCTTCAGGTGAGCACTGCCGTCCCTTGGCCGTCGATCCGGACTGTGCGACCGCAGAACTCCTCGTGACACATCGCGTCGAGGACCTCCGGTGTCTCGATGTTGGCCCATGTGCGCCGACCGTCGGGCAGTCGACACGCCAGATGCGCGACTGACGGGTCGGTCCCGGAGTCGGTCGTCTTCGCGTAGATCGCCGAGTACGACCGCGTCGGCGTTGCCACCTTCTCGCCGAACGCGACGGTATAGGACTCGATCTCCGCGGCGCCGGCGACGTTGACCGTCACCTCTCGTCTCGGCTCGCGATCCACCTGCGCCTGGAGGTCCTGGTAGGCGTATCCTCGCGCGGAAGGCTCAGCGCCGTAGACACCGAACGCGTGTTTCGTGAGCATCCCGCCATTCGCGGTGACGAGCGCGCGCCCGCCCGGTGTCTCCCGCAGGAGCTCCGCGGTCCGCGCGATGGCGTGCATGACGTAGTTGTTCAGCGGGCCGCCACCGAACGTCAGACCGCCGGTGACCGACAGCGGCCGGTCCTGCGACAGGCCCAGCTCGTTCGCCGCGATCTGGACGGCGCTCGGGAAGCAGCTATAGAGGTCGACGAAGTCGAGATCGTCGATCTCGACTTCCGCCAACTCGAGCGCCCGCCGTCCCGCGATGCGGATGGCCGGCGACGCGTGGAGGGTGTGGCGCTCGGACACGAAGTAGTGGTCGTAGGCGTCGGTCCCACTCAGGGGAAAGATCATCTTTCCCGGCGCGATCCCGAGCGACTTGGCCGTCTCGAGCGAGCAGAGGATGAGGGCCGCACCCATGTCGACCCGCATGTTCGCGGTCATGAGCTTCGGATACGGGAACGACAGCAGTCGATTGGTCGCTGACGTGGTACCGATCTCTTCCGCCGTCACCGCGCGGCGGATCCACGCACTCGGGTTGCCTTGAGCGACCGTGCTGAAGCGGGCCCAGAGCCGCGCGATGCGGTCCTGGTGCTCGTCGACCGACTCGCCCGCATGGTAGCGGAGCGCGTTCTCGAACATCGCGTAATACGGCGCCGGGCGCTGAAGCCCGCGCGCCATTTCGGCCTCGTGACGCGTCCACTTCGCGGTCCCGTACTCGACGTCGGGCGCCGGGATCGCATCGGGTTGCTGGTCCGCCAACCAGTCGAGCTCGATCCCCGCCCGTTGCGCCCGTGCCATGGTCCGGCCGCATTCGGCACCGGTGAGGATGACCACGTCGCGCACACCTTCACGTATGTCGACGGCGCTTCGGTTGAGCACCATCTGCACGTGGTTGCCGCCCAGCACGGACACGCCTGTCTCGATTGCGCCACAGGCAAGGGTCTCGGCGATGGCGAGGCCTGGATTCCGATACCCCCAGATGCCCTTGATGACACGAATGGAGCTCGCCTTCGCGAGGAGTGTCGGCGCGCCCGCGTCGGCCGCGGCGGCGCGGACGGCGGCGATCATGAGCTCGATCGGCGCCTGTGCCTCGGCGGGGTCGTCGACGCGTTGCAGACGCTGGCCGATGCCGACCAGCACGGGCGTGCGTTCTGTCATCTCCGTTGTGCGCGTCTCGATCGAGCCCTACCCCATCCGATCGGGCAACCACAGCGCGATGGCCGGGAACGCGATGATCAGCGCGATCACGATGAGCTGGCCAATCACGAACGGGAGCACGCCCATGAAGATGTCGCCCATCGGGACCTCGGGCGCCGTCCGCCGCATGACGAAGACGTTGGCGCCGATGGGCGGCGTCACGAGCGCGACCTCGGCCATCATCACGGCAAAGACCCCGAACCAGACCGGGTTGATCCCGAGCTCACCCACGACGGGCATCACGAACGGGATCGTCAGCACCAACATCCCGAAGACGTCGACCATCGCGCCCAGCACCAGGTAGAGCAGCACGAGGAGCAGGAGGAAGGACACCCGTCCCAGCTCCAGCCCGACCAGCATCGCCACCAGGTTTTCCGTGATCCCCGTGATCGCCAAGAAGCGCGCCACGAGATAGCCGCCGATGATGATCGCGAAGATCATGGCGCTGACCAGCGCCGTCTCCTCGAGCGCCTTGGCCATGGCCCGCTTCGTCACGCGGCGCCGGGTTGCGGCCGTCAGCAGCACGCCCGTGCACCCCACCCCCGCCGCTTCGGTGGGGGTGAAGATGCCCCCGTAGATGCCCCCGATCACCAGGAAAAACAATGCCAGGATCGGCAGGAGGCCCATCGTCGACGCCCGTCGCTCGCTCCAGGTGGCTCCGGGCCCGGGCGGCCCCAGCGAGGGAGTCACGATGCACCGGATCAAGATGATCGCCGAGAACATCGCGGCGGTCAGAATGCCCGGCACGATACCCGCGATGAAGAGCGCGCCGATCGACGTTTCGGTCATCACCCCGTAGAAGATGAAGATCAGGCTGGGCGGGATGAGAATGCCGAGCGTGCCCGAGGCGGCGAGCGCGCCCGTCGCCAGGCGCGGATGATACTTGTAGCGGCGCATCTCGGGCATCACGATCGCGCCCATCGTGGCCACGGTCGCGATGCTCGATCCGGTCACCGCGCCGAACGCGCCGCAGGCCAGCACCGACGTGATCGCCATGCCGCCCGGCACCTTACTGATCCACGTGCGGACGCCGTCGTAGAGATCTGACGCGAGGCCCGTGTGGAAGACGAGCTGTCCCATCAAGACGAAGAGCGGAATGGTGACGAGGACGAAGCTGCGTCCTTCGTCCCATGGGATGAGCAGCGTGTGGGCCAGCGCCGGACCAGGTCCTTCGAGAATCCAGAGACCGACGGCACCGGTCACCGCCATCGCGAGCGCGATGGGCACTCCGAGGATCAGGAGCACGAGCATCGCGATGACGCCGATGAGACCGGCAAGCGTGAGGCTCACGACGCCGCGTCGTCCCCGGCTGCCCGGTCGGGCTCCACGCCGGCGGGGTTCGCGAACACCCGGGCGACCATCACCAGCGCGCAGGCCGACAGGAAGCCCATGAACGGCCAGAGCGGCACATCGAGATCCTCGCCGGTCTCACGCGCTTGGATCATGAAGGGCACGTAGCGCGCCCCCTGCACGGCCATCAACCCGAAGACGATGATGCCGGCCACTGACGTCAGCACGTCCACTGCCCGTCGGCGCGCGCCGGACATCCGCAGATAAAAGACCTCCATACGAATGTGGTACGCGCGGTCCCACGCGTGCGGGAGCGCGCAGAAGATCGTCATCAGCAGGATGAGCCCGTTGACGTCGCGCCCCCACTGCAGCGGCGCGTTGAACACGTAGCGCAGGGCCACGTCCAGCGTGACCAGCACGACCAGCGCCGGCATCGTGACGTAGATGCCAAGCTTGAAGAGCCGGACGGCCGTCTTCTCGGACCAGCGATCGACGCGCTCGGCCGCCAGGTCGAGCCAGGCCACCGGTCCGGTCATGCTCTCCGTTGCCATCCTCCGGCAGGTTACAGATCGATGATGCCCTGGACGGGATGCGCGGAGATGTGGTCCCAGAGCTCCTGGTCCGTCCACGCTGCGTACGCCGCCGCGCGCGCCTTCGCCTCGCGCACGAAGGCGGCAGCAGGGAGACCGATCCGCTCGTTCTCCTCGATGAAGCGCCCTTCCAGCGGCTCGACCGCGTCCACCCACGCCTGGCGTTCCGCCGGTGTCGGTTCCACCGTCTCGACGCCGCCTGCAGTCATCGTCTCGATGGCGCTCACCACCGACGCGCCACCGTAGTAGTTGGCGTGGGCCACCTGTCCACGCAGGCGAAAGAGGTTGTAGAGCGGGACGCGCAGGTCGGCGGGCAGACCGTCGAAGGTGCGCGGATTCAGACAGTACTGGATGACCGTGTGCGTGAGTCGAATCGGCAGATAGTAGCGACCGGTCTCATAGAGCCGATAGGCTGCCATATCCGCGACGCCCACCGCGACCGCGTCGAGGATGCCTCGTTGAAAGGCCGTGTAGGTCTCGGCCGCCGCCAGGACGACGGGAATCGCACCCACCTGCCGAAGAATGTCGGCCATGAGCCCGCCGGTCGAACGGACCTTGAGTCCGCGAATGTCGTCGGGCGTGCGGATCGGAATCTTCGAGAGGATGTCGTAGGCCGTCGTCGAATCGCAGTGGGCGAGATAGACGCCCATCCGCTCGTATTCGCCCTTGAGGTACTCGGGATACAGCTCCTCGGACACGAGCGCGGCGACGGCTGGGTTCGGAAAGATGAACGGCAGCTGGAGCCCGTGGGTCAACTGAAAGCTCCCTGGCTGGTATGTGGCGTATGCGTGTGTGTAGTCGGTGACGTCCGCGGCCACGGCTTTGAACCCGTCGAGCGCCCCGTGCAACAGACCGTCGACGAAGTGCTCCCAGCGGATCCGTCCGCCCGTCCGTTCCGTGACGATGTCCACCCACGGCAGAAACACCTTGCCGTAGAGGCCGTGGGAGTTGGGGACGTGCGCCGTATAGCGCAGCAGCACCGAGCCATCCGCACCGCCCCGCTCGCCGCGCACGAAGGGGGCGACGGCCCCGACGCCTAGCAGAGAGGCCAACACGCGTCGCCGGCTCAAAGTTGTCGTCGCATCCTTTGTCGTCATGGAATCCTCGGATCAGATCCTCGCGTCGATCGAGTGGACCAGATGCGTAGTCTCCGTCATTCTAGGAGATCGCTGCCGATGTAGCGCGAGGCTTTAGCCTCGCCTCGCAGGCCTGAAGGCCTGCGCTACAGAAGAAGCCCGCTGCGCTACGGAAGCTCGCAGGTGGGCTCACGGCTCAGAAGGGAAGGATCGCATGAAGTTGACACGCCGAGCGGCGCTTGGCCTCATCGGGGCCGGCGCGGCCACGCCATTCTTCGCGTCTTGCGGCGTCGACGAGCCGACCATCGGCGCGCCGTCAGATGTCGCACCGATGCAGGGCGAGTCGTTCCACTATATGAGCCTGCGCGACGTCGCACGCCTGATCGAAGCGCGGGAGCTCTCGCCGGTCACGCTGACCGAGACGATGCTCGATCGGATCGCCGCGGTCGACGGACGGCTCAAGAGCTACGCGACCGTCATGGCCGACGACGCGCTGGCCGCTGCGCGTGTCGCCGAGTCGGAGATCCAGGGCGGGCGCTACCGCGGCCCGTTGCATGGTGTCCCGATCGCCGTCAAGGACCTCTGCTACACCCGAGGCGTGCGCACCATGGGCGCGCTCGCCGTCCTGTCCGACTTCGTCCCCGAGTACGACGCGACGGTGGTCGCGAGGCTCGCCGATGCCGGCGCCGTCCTCCTCGGCAAGCTCAATCTGACAGAAGGCGCGATGGCCGGCTACCACCCGGACTTCGACATCCCGGTCAATCCCTGGGACGCGGGTCTGTGGACCGGCGTCTCGTCGAGTGGCTCCGGCGTGGCCACGGCGGCCGGCCTCTGCTTCGCCTCGCTCGGCTCGGACACCGGCGGATCGATCCGGTTTCCATCGGCTCAGTGCGGCCTCGTCGGCGTGAAACCGACGTGGGGACGCGTCAGCCGCTACGGCGTGCTCGAGCTCGCGGGCTCGCTCGACCACATCGGACCGATGACGCGGAGCGTCGCCGATGCCGCGATCATGCTCGAGGCGATCGCCGGCGTCGACGCGAACGACCCGACGACGCTCGATGCACCGGTGCCCCCGCTGCTCGCAACGCTCGATGGCAACGTGGCCGGGATGCGGCTTGGGTTCGATAGGCGATACGCCTCGGAAGGCGTCGACCCCGCGGTGACCGCCGCCGTCAACGAGGCAGTGCGGGTGCTGGATGGCCTCGGCGCGGAGGTCGTCGACGTCGAGATGCCGGCCGCCCCGTTCGCCGATTGGGGCACCCTCTGCTCCTATGAGGCCGCCCGCGCGCACGCCGCGACCTACCCCAGCCGCGCGGACGAGTACGGACTGTACTTCGGCCAGTTCCTGGAGGGCGGGTCACAGGTCACCGACGACGCGTACGCCGACGCGACCGCGCGCCGCGCCGCATTCACCGAACGATTCGAGGCGATGCTCTCTACCATCGACGCACTCGTCTGCCCGTCCAACATCGCCGCGCTGCCAGTGATCGACGGCATGGGGTACGACACGATCGATGCCTTCGGCGAGGCGCTGGCGTCGATTGCCGCCCGGTTCGATCCGCCGCTCGGCAGCATCCAGCTCTTCACGGCGCCGGCCGACTTCGCCGGTACGCCAACGATCTCCCTGCCGTGTGGATTCTCGGTGGCGGGTGCGCCCCACAGCCTCCAACTCGTCGGCCGCGACCTGAGCGAGCCGACACTCTGCCGGCTCGCCCACGCCTACGAGCAGGCCACGGACTGGCACACCAGGCATCCGGACGTGTGAATCATCGGGAAGCAGGGTACGTCTATCGGCAGGCCGTCCGAGGTGTCCAAGAAGTACGAGACGCCCTCCGCGTTGAACGCCTCGAAGGCGAACTCGATCGCGATATCGGGGCCGGGCATGGCGCCGTCGACGACGATCTCACCGCCGTCGTTGCACATATTTTCATACCGCTGATCACCCCCTGCGGTTTGAAGGGGGTGTTGTTGGGCGAGCCAAAGAGCGCCACGTTTGACGACGGCAGACTGTCCGTCGCCGCCCAACTCGCTATTTCGGTGACGTCGACATGACTGCCGTCGTTCCAAATTCCCTCGGCCGTGAAGCGAAGCACTGGGCCCATCCGAAGGAAGTCCGGCATGATGTCGACGTCCGAGAGGTCCAAGCACGCCGTGGTCGGATCCGAAGCGCATGGGTCCGAGCCCCCGTAGGCGGCCGGGCTGCCGTTGACGTAGGGATGGGCGCGGCCGGGTGTGCCGGCCAGGATGAGCCCTGGGGACGGGTCGTTCGCGAACAGCATAAAGAAGTCCTGTCCGGCATGTGCCGAGGCGTCGAAGAGGAGTGGCCCTCCCGCACCAGGCGGGCCCTCGTAGAGTCCGCCGATGGTCCACCCCGGACTGTCGATCTCGCATTGGAGAACGGCCGAATCCGCGAAGATCACGCCGTTGGTCCGCACGGACGACGGCGTCGTGCCCTCTTCCGTCAGCAGATAGCACTCACCCCGTGACTCGCCGCCGTCGTCGAGCGGGTACCGCGTCGTCCGGTGCAAGCCCGGCGGGGCAGCGCCTTCCCGACGGTTCTCCCAGCGCTGATGACCCGAATCGTCACCTGGCCACGCGTCGTATTCATCAGCGTGGCACGCGAGGGTGGATCGAGGCCGATCGTCTCCCGGCCCATACCGCTCGTCTGCACAGTATCGGTGGCCGTGCCGTCGGGACCGACGATCTCTACCGTGTCGGCCGGTCCGGTGATATCGACCTTGACATCCATCCGCCGGCCATCGCCGGCCGTCACGGTCTCCGCCGTGCCTGACGTCGAGCTGTCGTTCATGCTGTCGAGCGAGGCGGTTTGGCGAATTGGTGGCCCAACGCGGCCTGGCGCTATCGTTTGCGCCACGACAGGCCTGCCGACGACTGTGGTGCCGCACATCGCGACGACGACGCCGATCACGAATCGTATTGACATGTCCCCTCCTGTGACCACCAGGCGCGGTCTCGAACGGTCGTGGGTTGGCGGTCTCAATCACATATGCGCCAAACACACCCGTTTCGCGCCACGCCGGCCTGGCGGGCCAGGTTGTGGGACGTGTGAGGAGCCCCGGGGGGACAAGGAGCGACCCGGACCAGATAGCGGAGAGGCCTATCTTGATCGGAACCGACGGCCCCGCTGTTCACCGACGGGGCAAGATCGCGCGTAGTTCGCTCTCTCGCCGGTCAGGGGAGTGTCTTCGCGAGTGCTGCGTTGACGATTCTGCGGTCCTGGGTCAAGAGCGTCGCGCCGAGGACACGCGCGGTGGCTACCAGGATCCGGTCGGCCGGGTCGCGGTGAAACGCGTCGGGTAGGGTCGCCACCTCCGCCGCGATCGCCGGGGAAATGCCCTGCCGCTGCACAAGCGGTGGCGCCACTGCCTTACCCAGCCATTCCCGCAAGGGGATCGTGAGGCGGATGCGGCGAAGAGTGTGCAGCATCGCCACCTCCCAGAGCGAGATATCTGAGACGAGGAGCGGGGCTTCGGCATCCGCTAGATCGATCGCCTGGCGCTGGTCGGGTGAGAGTCGGTCCGGTTCGCCGAGCCACCAGATGAGGATATGGGTGTCGAGCAACAGGCTCATCGAAGGGTCTCCCAGTCCTCTTCCGGCACCACCGGATCGACGATGTTGCCTACCACGGTGACGCTTCCGAGCAGGCCCGATTGCGGGAACCGACCCTCCGTCTGACTGGCTGGTAGCAACTCCGCAACCGGCCGACCGCGTTTCAGGATGACAACGCGCTCACCGGTTGCCTGGACGCGATCGAGAATCGCTAGACATCTCGCTTTGAAGTCTGAGGCGTTCATCTTTTCCATATGACTAGTCTATACGACCGGTCATTTACAACATGTCGTTTGCAGAAGGGCCCCGTCGTAGGAAGGCCGCGAAGGGGAGCGGTCGGCCAAGGTGCGCACGGCGCGCCTCGCGGGCGCGGAGTGGGGTCCCCGCGGAGCGCCCGCAGGGGTTCGGGGCGAAGCCCCGTCTAATCTAGTCGCGGTCGACGGACTCGTCGGACCAGTCTGAGATGGTGTTGTCCGGGCCGGAGACGAGCGTCTCGTCGGCGCCCAGCTCGAGCAGCAGGGTATCCATCTCGGGCCAGCGCTTGCCGGTGTTCGAGTAGAAGACGCCCCTCGCGATGCGGAGCGGCGTCCAGCCTTTTTCGTTGACGGCGTCGATGTCGGCGCCGCGGTCGAGGAGGAAGCGCACGAGCGGCTCGGAACTGCGGATGACGGCACCGTGCAGCGCGGTGTCGCCGTTGTCATCGACGGTCGTCACGTCGCCGCCCAACTCCAACGCGTAGCGCGTGGCTGCGAGTGCTTCCGCGTTCGTGCCGGGGCTCTCTCCCACCGCCCAGATGCCCACACCGGCCGCGACCATGAGCGGCGTGGTGCCGTCTTCGTTCGGCAAGAGCGAGTCCGCACCGAGCTCGACCAGCAGACGCATCATCTCGACGTCGGCCGCCTTGGCCGCCAGCAGGAACGGCGTCGACCCGATCCGATTCAAGACGTTGCGGTACAGGTTCCTCGGCTCCTTCGTCTGACGGGCGTCGAGATCGGCGCCGTGCGCGGCGAGCGTTCGAATGAACTCGAGGTCGCCCATCGTGCCCGTCACCTGGGGCGGCGGGTTGTTGAAGCCGAGGTTGGGACGGCGGGTCCACTTCACCTCGTGGAGCGCCGTCCATCCCTGGTCGTCGGCGTTCGGGTCGGCGCCCGCCTCGAGCAGCATCGCGCCGAGGTCGTAGTGGGCGTTCTTTGCGGCGAGCACGAGCGCGCTGGTGCCATCCAGCAATGTTTCCTCGGGGCTCGCGCCGGCGTCGAGGAGCACGCGCGCCATCTCCTGGTAGCCCGCGCGGACCGCGAACATCAGCGGCGAGAACCCGCCGCCGGAGCGCGCGTGGATGTCGGCGCCTCGGTGCAGCAGCGCCTCGGCTGCGCCGATGTTGTTCTCCGCCGCCGCCCACATCAGCGCGGTTTGGCCGCGCCAGCCCTCGTGCGCGTTCGGGTCGGCGCCGTGGTCCAGCAGCAGCTGCACGGCATCCACGACACCCGTACGGGCCGCGGTCATCAACGCGGTCTCGCCCTCCGGCCCAGTCGTGTTGGGGTCCGCCCCGGCTTCGACTAGTTCCCCGATGACGGCCGCGTTGCCGCTCTCGCACGCGAGCGCGAGTGGCGTCATCCCGAGGCGATTGGCGGTACCGACCGCTGCGCCGGCGCGAAGCAATAGAGCCGTCGTCTCGGGATCGCCGTGGTGCGCAGCCCAGTGGAGCGCCGTCGTCCCATCGGCGTCGCCGCTGTTGACGTCGACGCGGTCGGCGATCAGCGCCGAGACCCGTGGGGCGTCGCCGTTCCGCACTGCGTCGATCAAGGGGATGTCGCGTTCGGCAGCCCCGAGAGGGATCACCGTAAGCGCGACAGCGATGCACAGGGCCGGGCCGACACCCTGCGCCACGATGAGCCGTGCGCGTCGAGCCATCAATCGAGGGTCACACGCCACGTCGTTAGACATCCGTCAATGCGGTCAGCCTGCCGGTGCTGTCACCGAACTGGTCCGCCGGCAGACCCGCCTTGTCGAGCATGCTGATGAGCAGGTTCGTCATCGGCGTGTCCTTCGGGTACCGCAGATGCCGCCCACCGCGCCATCCGGTCCCCTTGCCGCCGACGACCGCCACGGGCAGGTCGTAATGCAAGTGGTCGTTGCTATCACCGAGCCCACCCGCGTACATCAGGAGCGAGCGGTCGAGCAGCGTCCCGTCCCCATCGGGCGTCGTCTGAAGCTGATGAAGGAAGTGGGTGAACAGCTCGACGTGGTGCGTGTTGATCTTCGTCAGCTTCGCGAGTTTCTCCGGGTCGTTGCGGTGATGCGACAGCCCGTGGTGCGGGTCGGGCACGCCGATCTGCGGGTACGGCCTACCGCCCAGCTCGCGGCCGACCATGAACGTAAAGACCCGCGTGAGGTCGGCCTGAAACGCCAGCGCCAGCAGGTCGTACATCAGCGTGACGTGTTCTTCGTACGAGTCGGGAATTCCGGCGGGCCGCGCCAGGTTCTCGGGTAGCGCCGAATCGGCGCCTTGTGCCTCCGACAGCTGGATGCGCTGCTCGATGGCACGCACGGCATCGAGATACTGATCCACACGCCGGCGATCGGCCGCGCCGAGCTCTCGTTCCAGATGCGCCAGGTCGTCGGTGACCGAATCGAGGATGCTGCGGTCCTTGCGCATCTCGGCGAGTCGTTGCTCGCGCGTGCCGCCGTCGCCAAAGAGACGCTCGAATACCACCCGCGGGTTGTTCTCGTTCGGCAGCGGTGTCGTCGGTGTCCGCCACGAGACGGTGTTCATGTAGGCGCAGCTGTAGCCGTTCTCGCAATTGCCAACGAGAAAGTCGAGGTCGATCGCGAGCTCGAGCGAGGGGAGCGGCGTGTCGCTACCAAGGTGCGCGGCCGCGAGCTGGTCCGCGGTGACGCCGGCTTGTACGTCCGCGCCCTCCGTGTGCTTCGGGTGCACCCCGTTCAGCCAGACCGCCGTGGCGCGCGAGTGCTCACCGTTCCCATCGCCGAGCGGTTCGGCCTGCCCGTGCGCGAGCCGCGTCAGCACCACCGTCTGGTCCTTGTATGGCGCGAGCGGGCTCAGCGTCGGCGAGAGCTCGAGGGGGCCTTCGCTCTTGGGCGTCCACGACTGCATCACCGCGCCGTTCGGCAGGTAGATGAAACCGAGACGCTTGACCGGCTTGGCCGCCGTCGCCGCGAGGGCAGTCAGCGCGGGCACCATGGCGTCGAGCAGCGGCAACGCCACCGTCGCGCCCATACCGCGCAGGAAGGTCCGTCGCGGCAGCGAGAGTTTCTTGATCATCATGATTGCGATCTCCGCATCTGGAAGGGCGCGCTCCGGACGATGCCCAGGATGAGCGATGAGAATCGGTGGTCGGTCTGACCGGCCTCGTGCGCGATGGCGCGGATTGCCGGTGCGTCGAAGTGCTCCACGCCCCGACCGAGCGCATAGGTCATCAGCTTCTCGGTCAGGGTCGTCACAAAGAGGTGCGGCCGCTGCATGAGCGCGGCCCGCAGTCCGGCGGCGCCCTCGAATGCAGTGCCGTCGGGCAGCGCGCCCGAGGCGTCGATCACCTCGTTGGCCTCGCTGCGAGTTCGGTATCTGCCCACCGCATCGAACTGCTCGAGTGCGAAGCCGGGCGGATCCATCAACTTGTGGCAGCTCGCGCAGACCGGATTGGCGCGATGCTGCTCCATCGCCTCACGCATCGACAGCGCGCGGCCGTCGCTGGTTTCCTCCAACGCCGGGACGTCGGGTGGCGGCAGCGGCGGCGGCGTTCCGAGCAGGTTCTCGAGCACCCACTTTCCGCGCAGCACCGGCGACGTCCGCGTCGGATACGCCGTCGCCGACAGGATGCTCCCGTGCCCGAGCAATCCTCGCCGGGCGTCGTCGTCGAGCGTCACGCGACGGAAATGGCTCCCGTAGACGTTCGGCATCCCGTAGTGCCTGGCCAGCCGCTCGTTGACGAAGGTGTAGTCGGCCGTCAGCAACTGGAGAACGCTGCGATCCTCGCGCATGACGCTCGCGACGAACAGTTCGGTCTCCCGCAGCATCGCGCGTCGCAGCGCCTCACCGAAATCGGGAAATAGATTCTCGTCCGGCGCGAGCGCAGGTACGTTGCGCAGATACAACCATTGGCCGGCGAAGTTCTCGACCAGCGCCGCGGCGCGGTCGTCGGCCAGCATGCGCCTGACCTCGGCCTCGAGCACCGCAGGTTCGTGAAGCCGCCCGGCCACTGCCAGGTCGAGCAGCGCGTCGTCCGGAATGCTGGACCAGAGGAAGAAGGACAGGCGCGATGCGAGCTCGAGGTCGCTCAACCGGTAGTTGGTGCCCGGCTCCACGCCCGCGGGGTCGCGCTCGACACGGAAGAGAAACTCCGGGCTGGCGAGCAGCCGCCTGAGCGCCAGCTCGATCCCCGCCTCGAAGCCGCCGTCGTTCCGGCCGTCGTCGTAGAAGCCGAGCAACACGTCGAGGTCGCGCGACGTAACCGGCCGACGATACGCGCGCCGGGCCAGCGTCGACAGAATGTCACGCACGCACGACAGCTCCGCCTCACGATCGCCGCTCAGCGGCCGGCACGTGAAGACCCGCTCCCGGCTCGGCGTTGCCTCGACCGGAGGTGCGCCGCTTGCCTCGTATGGCCCCGTGATGACAACGCTCTTGAGATACGGCTGGTAACGGGTGTCGCCCCCGGTGGTGTTCGTATACGGCCGCAGATACGGCTGCCGGAGTGTCTCCGGATAGGCCGAGGTCTTCTTCCTGAAGGCGGCGCGTAGCGTCCGCGGACCGGCCCGCACCGGCACACGGACGACCCAGTCGTCGTCGGCGTGCAGCTGGCGTTCGCGCCACTCGCGATACTCCGGACTACGTCGACCGGCGTTCGCCGGTGGAGGCTCACCGACCGTGAACGTCTCGAGGTGGTCGCCGTCGAGGCTGACGTCGAGATCGTGCGGGACCTCGAACGCGGCTAGCGTGTCCAGCGTGTCGCGGCCGAGACGCAGGCGGATCACATATTCGGCGTCGAGCGGAAAGTTGTATGGAATCGCGATGCCGCCGCGACTGCCGAACGGCAGGCCGTCGATCCGGTCGTCCTGCGTGTAGTCGGCCGCGAGGTGATAGGTCAACGCGGTTGGCGGCAGCTCGGGATTACCAACCGCCAGGCGGCTGACCTTCTTGGCCGCCGACAGATACCGCTCGAGGAGCGTCGGCGACATGCCGAGCACGCCGGCGATGTTGTCGAAGCCGTAGCTGCCGTCATCGGCCGGGAGCAGCTCCGCGACGTCAACATCGAGCGCCAACAGGTCACGTACGACGTTGCGGTATTCGGCGCGGTTCAGCCGGTGGAACGCCTCGGTCCGGCCCGGGTTGGGATCCGCCGCGCTCGCGCGATCCAACTCGGTCTCCAGCCAGGTCGCGAAGCCATCGTATGTCGCCTCGTCTGGACGGGGCCGGGGCGCCGGGGGCATCGCGCCGGCGCGCAGCTTCCGGACCACTTTCTCCCAGACCTCGGCGTCGGCGGCCACGTTCCTCACGTCCAGCCTATCGAGCGTCAGACCGGCCGTCTGAAGCCGCTCGTTGTGGCACGTGACGCAATACTGGTCGAGAAGGGCGCGTTGCGACGTGGCGGCGGCAGACTCGGCCGTCGACTGACCGGCAGATGGCGCAGCATGCAGGCCGACGGAGGCCGCTGAACCGGCGCTCAACCCCACTGCGACGAGGACCAACAGCATTTTCGGCATCAGGATCGAGCTGTGCGTTGCCACTGTACGCGGAGACAAAACGGCACTCTAGTGTGTGGCAACGACCTGACAGCTGTCAACGCTCGGCGGGTGCGCGGATTTCCTCGTAAAGCGCCCTCTTCGCGCCAGCTACAGCTCGGGGACTCGCCAGGGCTCACGGGCCAGCAACTCGCCGCTCCCGGGAGCGCCAAGAACCTCGCCGCCGCGATAGACGATCTCGCCGCGGCGGATCGTCATCGTCGGCCAGCCGGTCACCTCGCGCCCCGCGTGGACCGAATACCCGCTGCCGGACAACATGTCCGCGTCGCGGATCTCCCGCGTCTCCTCGGGATCCCACAACACCAGGTCGGCATCGGACCCGACGGCGATCGTGCCCTTTCGCGGATAGAGACCGAACAGCTTTGCCGCGTTGGTCGAGGTAACCGCGACAAAGCGCTCCAGGGTAATGCGGCCGGTTCGTACGCCGTCCGCGTAGATCATCGGCAGCATCACCTGTAGGTTGCTCATCCCTGCGCGATGCGTCGCCACGGTCTGTGCGGGGTCGAGCTTCTGCTCGCGTGTGTAGGCGACGTGATCGGAGGCGACGACGTGGATCGACCCTCGGGCGATCCCCTGCCACAAGGCGTCCTGGTCGCGTTGCTCCCGCAGCGGCGGCTGGCCGATGTAGAGGCCCGCGGTCGGTCCCTCGAAACGCTCGCGCGTGAGGTGGAGATAGATGGGCCGCGTCTCGACGTAGACCGGCAGACCGCGACGCCGCGCAGTCTCCGTCACGCGGAGCGCCTCCCGCGATGAGAGATGCACGATGTAGAGCGGCATCCTCGCCGACTCGGCCATCGCCACGGCGCGATGCACTGCCGCCACCTCTGCGGCGACGGGTCGCGCGTCCGCGAAGTGCGCCAGCGAGCCGCGGCCTTCGGAGACGAAACGATCGGCGGTGGACGCGACGATGCCCGCGTCCTCGCAGTGCATCATGACCAGCACGCCGGTCTCGCGGGCGGCGCGCATCGTCTCGAGGAAGCCCGCGACGCGCTGATCGAACGACGGCCGCACCATGAACACCTTGATGGTCGGCTGCCCCGCCTCGACCAGCGCGCCGAGCGTCTCCGGCGTCGCGGTCGTCGGGTCCGAGACGATGGGGTGGAAGATGACATCGGCGATCGCTTCCGCGCCGATGGTCGCCGCCGCCCGGTTCACCACGGCCACCGGAGCCTCACCGTCACGCACGCCGCCGAAGTTGGAGATGGTGGTGATTCCGCCGGCGAGGGCCGCGGCCGAGCCGCTCGCATAGTCATCCACGCCGATACCGCCGAGGTGCACGTGCGGATCGATGCCGCCCGGCAAGATCAGGAGACCGCTGGCGTCGATCTCGACGGTGTTCGGGTCACGCGCCTCGAGCCCCGGGCCAATCGCGCTGATGGTCGACCCGAGCACGCGCACGTCGGCCGCACGCCGACCATCGACCGTGGCGATCTCGCCGCCCCGAATGAGCAGCTCGCGGGGCTGTTGCGCGGGTGCGACCATACCGGCCGCCGCAACGCCGATGACGGCGACCGCGCAAGGAAGATATCTCATCTCAGAGTCCTGATTCCTCGGCGCCGTCGACGAGCACCGCCGGGCCAACGGTGTCGCGCAAGGGGATCTCCTGCAAATACCACGACAACGCGAACGCGACCACCATGACCGGCACGGCCCAGAAGAACACCGCCTGGATGGCCAGCTCGAGCGACGCCTCGATACCGCCCGCGACCGCCGGCGGGAGCGCGCGAATTGCCGCCGGGCTGTTCAGGAGCTGTGTCACCTCGCCGCCCACGGCGGACAGCGCGTCGGCGGGGATACGCGCCGGGAGCTCCTCCAGCAATCGCGCGTTCATGATGGCGCCGAAGATCGCCACGCCGAACGATCCCCCCAGTGAGCGGAAGAACTGCGCCGACGACGTTGCCACACCGAGATCGCGGTATTCCGCGGCGTTTTGGATCGCGAGCAGCGAGACTTGCATCACCATCCCGACGCCCAATCCGAGCAGCACCATGGCCGTGGAACTGGCCCACTGGGGCGTCTGGGCCGTCATCAGGCTGAGCAGATACATCCCGGCGATCGCGAGGGCGGAGCCGACCACCGGAAACACCTTGTAGCGTCCGGTCGCGGTGGTCAAACGACCCGAGCCGACAGACCCCACGACGACGCCGGCGGTCAGCGGCAGGATCAGCAGGCCCGAGCTGGTCGCGGACACGCCGGTCACGACCTGGAGAAACAGCGGCAGAAAGACGATGCCGCCAAACAACGCGAGTCCGATCAGGAAGCCGAGCGCGGAGCAGATCGAGAAGATCGGATTCCGGAACAGACGCAGTGGCAGCAACGGCTCCGCGACACGTCCTTCCCAGACGAGGAAGCCGGCGGTGAGCGCCACGCCCGTCCCGGCCAGGCCGACGATGACCGGCGACGTCCAGGGGTACTCGGTGCCGCCCCAGACCAGCGCCAGCAAGACGCAGCTGACGCCGCCGATCAAGAGGACGGCGCCTTCGACGTCGATGCGATGGCGCAGGTTGGGCACGGGCAAGTGCAGAACACTGGACGTGACCGCGAGCGCGATGGCGCCCACCGGGATGTTGATCAGGAAGACCCACCGCCAGGTCGTCGTGTCAACAATGAAGCCGCCGATGAGCGGCCCGATGACGCTGGCAAAGGCCCAGACACCCGCGAGATATCCGATGTAGCGTCCGCGCTGACGCGGCGAGACGATGTCGCCGACGACCGCGAAGGTCAGCGCCATCACGCCGCCCGCGCCGACACCCTGTACCCCGCGGAACAGGATGAGCTGGAACATCCCCTGCGCGACACCGGCGAGCAGCGACCCCAGCAGGAAAATCAGAATGGCGGCCTGAAACGTGAGCCGCCGTCCGTAAATGTCACTCAGCTTCCCGTAGAGGGGTGTGCACACCGTCGAGCTCAGCAGATACGCGGTGACAACCCAGGAGTAGTAGTCGAGGCCCCCGAGCTCCCCCACGATCGTGGGGAGCGCCGTCGCCACGATCGTCTGGTCGAGCGCGGCCAGGAACAGCCCGGTCATCAGACCGCTGAAGATAATGAGGATTTGACGATGCGTGAACGGGACGGCCGGGGACTGTGTCGTCACGAGAGGCTTGGCGGCGGATTTATGACGACAGATGTGAACGGTTCGAGCTCGAGACTAGACTTAGAGCCGTACGCGAGCGAGGCCGGAGTGTGGGGGCGCCACGTCGGCCCCCAGCCTCCGGCCCCAGTCACCCGCGCGTCCTAATCTTAGTTCGCCAGTTCGACCGACACGATCGCAAGCTGGTTGTCCCACAGCATGAGCATTGTGCCGCCCTGCTGGGTGACGTCCTGGAATCCGATGACGAGCTGATCAGCCGAGAACTCGACGGTCATTGCTTGCATCGTCGTCCGCATCACGTCCTTCTCGGACGTGTAGCCGTACGCGCCCCAGAGCGCGTTGGGGTTGTCCTCGCGAAAGTCGTCCTTGACGCCCCACGTCGTGAAGATCAGCTCCCAGGCCGTCTGGTTGGAGAGGTCGGCGAACATGGTGTATTCGCCCGCGGCCAACCGCTGCCCCCCGATCATCAGGTCGGCCTCGGTCGTGAACGTCGTCGTCTGGTCGGCGCCGAGACGCCAGATCGGGGCCCCGAGGAGGAGCCCCTGGCCGAACTCGTCGCCCGATCCGAAGATGCCCTGGCGCCCTCTGAGAATCGGGCGGCCGTAGTGGATGTCGATCCACTTTCCACCTTCGTACTGCCCGTCGGCGTTGAAGCTGCCGCCCAGCTGTGTCGCGGTGTGGCCGCGGGTACTTGGGGGCCGGTTCTGCGCCTCGACCACACTGGTCAGCAGCACGATGGCCGCCGCGACGCCAACGATCTTCGTCACACGCATGCGCTCCCCCCGATAGTTGAGTAACGTCTCCGCTACATCCCGAGCATGAGGTTGCCGACGTGCACGTCCAGCAGGTGCGTCACACGCAGCCCGGTGACCCCGGCGGCGTCGACGGCGGACCGCGGCTGCGTCGCGACCTCGGTGTCGTTCACCAGGAATCGAACCTGCGAGGCCCCAACCTCGACGGCGAGCTTGTTGTTCGACCGGCCGTCCCCATCGAGGTCGTTGATCGCGCTGTGGGCCGTCCAGTCGACGAGCGTTGGGGTGTCGTCGCCCATCCGCTTCTTGATGGTGAACATGCCGCCCTGTCGGATCTCGAAGTACGAGTACTGCTGGCCGCCGCCGGCCAGGTCTGACCCGCCCCAGAACAACCCGTAGGCGTTGGGATGACCCGACGGCTCGGTCTGGATGAAGGACGCGCTGATGGTGAAGTCGCCCTTTGCCATGCTGTTCGGCTGCCAGAAAATCGCGCCACCGCGCCCGCCGGTCGTCGCGTGGACGCCGTCGCCCATCGTCCTGAAGTGAAGCACGCTGTTCGCGTCTGTGCCCCGATCGAGCCTGGTCTCCCAGCCGGAGGCCTCGTTTCCACCCTCCTGTGCGTCGACGACGAACGGAACCGCCAACGCCGCCACGGCCACCGCAATCAGTAGCTTCCTCATGACTATCTCCCCCTTTTGACGTGGAATCGGTGCGACCGACCTATCAGCATGGATCGAACACGCTCATCGGATCAATGTCGCCGGCTTGGTCTCCATCAGCCGGGCGTAAAAGTCGTTCCCCTGATGGTCAATCACGATGAACGCCGGAAAATCCTCGACCTCGATCTTCCAGACCGCCTCCATCCCCAGCTCGGGGTACTCGAGGACGTCGACCTGCCTGATGCTGTGGTCGGCCAGGCGCGCCGCCGGGCCGCCGATCGAGCCGAGATAGAAGCCGCCGTGGCGCCCGCATGCCTCGGCCACCGCACGCGAGCGGTTGCCCTTGGCAAGCATGACCAGGCTGCCGCCATGGGACTGAAACAGATCGACATACGAGTCCATGCGACCCGCCGTCGTCGGCCCGAACGATCCGGACGGGCGCCCCTCCGGCTTTTTGGCGGGGCCGGCGTAGTAGACCATGTGGTCCTTGAGGTACTGGGGAAGACCCTCGCCCGCGTCGAGCCGCTCCTTGAGCTTGGCGTGCGCGATGTCGCGCGCCACGACCATCGGCCCGGTCAGCGACAGTCGCGTCGCGATTGGATACCGGGCGAGCTCGGCGAGAATCTCCCGCATCGGGCGGTTGAGATCGACCCGCACTACATCAGTCGGCAACTCGTCGTCGGTGACGTCCGGTAGGTACTTCGCGGGGTTCTCCTCGAGCTGCTCGAGAAACACACCCTCGCGTGTGATCTTCGCCAGCGCCTGCCGGTCGGCCGAGCACGAGACCCCAAGCCCGACCGGGCACGATGCCCCATGCCGCGGCAACCGGATGACTCGAACGTCGTGCGCGAAGTACTTGCCACCGAACTGCGCGCCGACCCCGATCTGCTTCGCGATCTCGAACACCTGCCGCTCCATGTCCAGGTCGCGAAACGCCCGTCCATGCGCGTTGCCGCTGGTCGGCAACCGGTCGAGGTACTTCGTGCTCGCCAGCTTCATCGTCTTCAGCGTAAACTCGGCCGACGTGCCGCCGATGACGAGCGCGAGGTGATACGGCGGACACGCCGATGTGCCGATCGTCTTGAGCTGCGCCTCGATGAAGGTCGCGAGCGACGTCGGGTTCAGCAGCGCTTTCGTTTCCTGATACAGGAAGCTTTTGTTCGCCGACCCGCCCCCTTTGGCGACGAACAGCAGCTCGTACTCGTCGCCGGGTTCGGCGTAGATCTCGATCTGCGCCGGCAGGTTGGATCCGGTGTTTTGCTCGGTGTACATGTCGAGCGGAGCCAGCTGCGAGTACCGGAGATTGCGCTGGTCGTAGGCGTCGAAGATCCCCTGTGACAGCGGCACCGCATCATCGCCGAACGTCAGCACCGCCTCGCCCTTGTGGCCCATCACGATGGCCGTGCCGGTGTCCTGGCAGCCGGGGAGCACGCGATCCGAGGCGATGTTGGCGTTGCGGAGCAGCTCGAGCGCCACGAACTTGTCGTTCCGCGAGGCGTCCGGGTCGTCGAGAATCCCGCGGAGCTGGGCGAGATGGCCCGGCCGGAGAAGGTGGGCGATGTCGTCGAACGCGACCCGCGCCAGCTCTCGCAAGATCTCCGGCGCGACCTTGAGCATTGCGCGGCCGTCCACCGTCACGACGGAGACCCCGTCCGACGTCAGCTGCCGGTACGACGTGTCGTCTGGTCCGAGCTCGAAAATGGGCTGGTAGTGAAAGTTGGCCATCAGGAAATCCTCGATCAGACGGGGCCTCGACCCGGACCGGCATGCGCCTGCCGGTACTTCCTCAGCAGCTCGTACAACACGACCCCGCCGGCCGTTGCGACGTTGAGCGAGTGCTTGACCCCACGCATCGGCACCCGCACGTGGGTGTCGCAATGGTCGAGGATCGGGTCCTCGAGGCCGTCGACCTCGTGGCCGAAGATGACGGAGACCGGGAATCGCGGCTGCCAATCGAACAGATCGACGGCATGCAGGCTCGTTTCGACCGCGGCGATCTCTCGCCCCTCAACCCGCGCCGCCTGGACGGCGGCGAGGGTGTCGTCGCAGCGCTGCCATCGCACGTGCTCTTCCGAGCCGAGCGCCGTCTTCGCGATCTCGCGATGCGGCGGATGTCCGGTGATGCCGGCGAGTAGAAGCCCGTCGGCGCCGACCGCGTCCGCCGTCCGGAAGAACGCACCGACGTTGTACAGACTACGGACGTTGTGCAAGACGACCTGCACGGGGAGCGCACCCAGTCCCTCGTAGGCGGCGGCTATCGCGGTGGCAACGAACGGCACCCGATCCACTGGGCCCTCCGGTCTCGAGCCGCGCCCTTCGATCCTCACTTGGCGACGTTGACCGTCTGAAGCTCGGTGAATCCGAGCAGTCCCCACGGCCCGTTCTCGACACCGATGCCCGACCACTTGGCGCCACCGAACGGTGCATGGGGCAACACGTTGAGATGCTGGTTGACCCAGGCGGTCCCGCACTCGAGCTCACGGGCCACGTCCGTCGCGCGCGCGACATCGGACGACCAGACCGACCCGCTCAGGCCGAAATGGGTCGCGTTGGCCCGCGCGACCGCGTCGTCCACGTCCGCATACGGGATGATCGGGAGCGCGGGTCCGAACTGCTCCTCGTCGACCAGCCTTATGCCGTCCGCCACGTCACCGACGATCGTCGGCGCGAAGAAATACCCGCGGTCACCGACGCGCTCGCCGCCTGCGACGACGCGCGCGCCGTTCCGCTTCGCGTCTTCCACCAGCTCGGTGACCCGCTCGAGCTGCGGGGCGTTGTTGAGCGGACCGATCTGGCTCGCGTCGTCGAAGCCGTCACCGACCCGCGTCCTGGCTGCCGCCGCGCCGAGATGCTCGAGGAACGCGGCGTACTGGTCTTCGTGCACATACACCCGCTTGATCGCGCTGCACACCTGGCCGCAGTTCTCGAAGGCGCCCCAGAACAGCTTCTTGGCCACCGCCGCGGGATCGACGTCGGGCAGCACGACCGCGGGATCGTTGCCACCGAGCTCCAGCGTGACGCGCTTGAGATCGGGCGCCGCGGCCGCCGCGACAAGCTTCCCGGTCGCCACCGACCCGGTGAACGAGATCTTTCGGACCGCGGGGTGCGTGGTCATCCACGCGCCGAGCTCGTCGCTACCGGACACGACGTTGAGCACGCCCGGCGGCAGGACCGCCCGGAGAATCTCGCCGAGCTTCAGCGTCGCGAGCGGCGTGAAGGGTGACGGCTTCAGCACCATCGTGTTGCCGGCGCGCAACGCCGGTGCGATCTTCCACACCGCCAGCGACACCGGGTAGTTCCACGGTGTGATGGCCGCCACCACGCCGTGTGGGCGGCGGCGAACCTCGACGCGGACGCGGTCGTTGTCCAGCGCCACCTCGACCGGCAGCTCGAGCGTGGCGGTGTACTCGAACCATTTGGCCGCGCCTTTGAGCTCGGCCTCCGCCTTGGCCAGCGGCTTCCCCTGCTCACGGGTTAGGATCGGCGCCAGCTCACCGATGTGTGCCCGCACCGCGCCGGCGCAGGCGTTCAGCAGCTCGCGACGGTGGTCCTCGGCGGCGGGGTTGCGCCAGGCGCCGTAGGCCTCGGCGGCTGCGGCCATGGCCGCGTCCAGCTGGGACCGCGTGCACTCCGGTGCCTGGTCGAACACCTCGCCGGTCGACGGATTGATGACGCCGAACGACCGTTCGGCCGCCGTGGCGTCGCCGGCAATGGTCATCGAGTGCGTATCCGTGTTCAGGGCTATCGACATGCGTCGCTCCACAATTGCGCGCGTGGGGGATCAGAGTATAAGAGATCGTCAGGAGGCGATTCGGCGCCATGAATGTCTATGCGGTCATCATTCTCGTAGCCCTCGTGGGCGAGTACGTGCTCGGGGCCGTGTCCGCCGCGTTGAGCCTGCGCGCGCTCAGCCCGACGTTGCCGGCCGAGTTCGCCGGCGTGTTCGAGAGCGACCGCTATGCGCGGTCGCAGGACTACACGCGGGTCCGTACCCGCTTCGGGCTGCTGCGGGGCACGACCGAGCTCGCGGTGCTCCTTGTGTGGTGGCAGGCAGGCGGATTCGAGTGGTTCGATCAGATCGTGCGCGGCCTGGGCTTCGGGTCGATCGTCACCGGTCTGGTCTACATCGTGGGGCTCGGCGCCGCCTCTTTGGTCCTGGGCCTCCCATTTCGGATCTACTCGACGTTCGTCATCGAGGAGCGGTACGGATTCAACCGCACGACGCCGGCCACGTTCGTGGCCGATCTCCTCAAGGGTCTGCTACTCGCGCTGGTGCTCGGCGGCGCACTGCTCACCGTCGTGCTCGCTTTCTTCGAGTGGGCCGGGCCGCTGGCCTGGCTCTGGTGTTGGCTCGTGGCGTCGGCCATCATGCTCGTCGTGCAGTTCGTGGCGCCGACCTGGATCATGCCGCTCTTCAACACCTTCACGCCGCTTGACGGCGGCGAGCTGCACGGGGCCATCCTGCGGTACGCCGAGTCCGTGCGCTTTCCGTTGCAGGGTGTCTTCGTCGTCGATGGTTCACGACGGTCGTCCAAGGCCAACGCCTTCTTCACCGGGTTTGGCCGGCACAAGCGGATCGGCCTCTTCGACACGCTCGTGGAGCACTACAGTGTGCCGGAGCTGGTCGCGGTTGTCGCCCACGAGGTCGGGCACTACAAGAAGCAACACATCTGGAAAGCGACGATGCTCGCCGTCGCCCATCTGGGCGCGACGCTCTGGGTGCTCTCGCTGTTCCTCGAACGGGACGGGCTGTTCGCCGCGTTCTATCTGACCGAGCCCTCGGTCTATGCGGGGCTCGTGTTTTTCGGGCTGCTCTTCGCCCCGATCGAGCTGGTGCTCTCGGTGCTCGTCAATGTCGTCTCGCGGAAGAACGAGTTCGAGGCCGACGTGTTCGCGGCCCGCACGACTGGCGACGGCGAGCCACTGATCAGCGCGCTCAAGAAGCTGTCAGCCGATAACCTGTCGAATCTGACGCCGCACCCGTTCGACGTCTTTCTGCATCACTCGCACCCGACGGTGCTGCGCCGGATCGAGGCGCTGCGCGGTGGAGGAGATTGACCTGGAGCTCAGAGGCGTGGCCAGTCACACCCGGGACCGACCTCGCGTAGCACGGCCGAACGCCCGAGTGAAGATCGGCATCTCGGCATCGGTCACGGCGGCCTCGTTCCTCACCTCTCGGGCTCGCCGCACCCGCGCGGGTCTGCCGCAGGATGGAGAGCCTGTCAGGAACCGCCGATCAGAGTCCAAAGGGATCAGCGATCAGAGATCCGCTTGGAATCGGCACACCACCACCCGAAAGCCGGCGCTCCTGTACCGGTCGTCGGGATCGTTCCCGCTGCGATAGGCGGACCGGACGTTCCACCGATAGAGGAAGTACGACCCGCCCCGCACCACCCGGCGTTCGTGCGCGACGCCACGCCGTCGTCCGCGCCGTTCCGGTAGTCGTCACGCCACTCGCTCCGCGTCCATTCCCGGACGTTCCCCGCCAGCTCCTCCACCCCTTTCGGCGTCTCGTCCCACGCCCGAAGCTTCCCCGTCCCGTCTCTGGACGGGTAGGACCCTTACGTATCCAACTGCATGTGATACATCTATATGTATGAAGACAACCGTAGAGATTCCCAACACATTGCTGGCGGAGGCAAAGCGAGTGGCAGCCGAGCAACGCACAACCGTACGCGCCCTGATCGACCAGGGCCTGCGGCAGGTCCTGGGGCAACGAACGGGGGCGACCCACCATCGGCTTCGCCGGGCGAGCTTCCGAGGAAACGGGCTGCAATCCGAGGTCCGCGAAGTGTCGTGGGAGGGAATTCGAGATCGGGCCTACGAGGGGAGGGGCGGATGATCGGGGTGGACACCAACGTGCTCGTCTACGCCCACCGCGAGGACTCGCCGTGGCACGAGCCTGCGTTCCAGTGTCTCGAGTTGCTGGCCGAAGGTCGCGCCGCCTGGGCGATTCCCTGGCCTTGCGTGCACGAGTTCCTTGCCATCGTCACCCATCCGCGCATCTACGACCCGCCGACACCACTCGACCTGGCGCTCGACCAGGTGGCCGCATGGATGGAGTCGCCAGTGCTGACGCTGCTCGGCGAAACGGAGGGGTACTGGACCCGCATCTCGGAGGTCGTGACGACGGCCCGCGTCGCCGGCGCGCTGGTGCACGATGCCCGCGTGGCGGCGCTGTGCCTCCACCATGGCGTGGCGGAGTTGTGGACCGCCGACCGCGATTTCAGTCGCTTCCCAGCTCTCCGGGTCCGCAACCCGCTTGTGTCGGCGTCCTGACCTGGCGGTGCGGTGACGGCCCCGACGAAGCGGCCCCGCCCTATCACCCGTCTCCCAGTATCCGATGACCTTGAGGTCCGGTATGCGGGAGAACTCCCGGATGTTGCGCGTCACCAAATAGGCGCTACATCCACAATTGCCGCGGTCGCAACCAGCAAGTCCAATCGTCCCAATGCTCGGCCGGCGCGCTGGAGAGATGCGAGCAACCGGCCGTCAAGATGAATCACGGCTTGGGCGTCCGCAATCGATTGCGTGTCGCAGGCCCGAAGGGATGTGGTACGTCGTGGGTACGCCGCTCGCACCCTGCAGATAAGATGGCGTCGATGCACGTGGTCCAGCCGCGCATCAGCTACACGGAGCTGCTGCGCAGCCCCGAAGACGGACGCCGCTACGAAATCTACGACGGCGAGGTCTTCGTGGTCCCTTCACCGCTCCCCCGCCACCAGATGGCATCGAAAGCGCTCCTGCGTATGCTGGACCGGTACGCGACGCGCACGGGCGGCATCGCGCTCGCTGCGCCTCTAGCCGGACCTCGTGTTCTTTGGCCGTGACCGGCGACATCTTGTCGATCCGAACGTCCCGATCCGCAACGCGCCGGATCTCGCGGTCGAGGTGCTCTCCCTCTCCACCGCCGACACCGACCGCGGGAAGAAGATGCAGCTGTTCGCCAGATACGGCGTGCGGGAATACTGGCTCGTCGACCCGGTGGCGGCGCGGATCGAGGTTCGGGTGTTGCAGCAAGACGGGACCTACCGGCTGGACGCCGATGTAACGGGCGACGCCACCGCGCGCTCGCCTTCGTTCGACGGTTTGTCCTTCGAGGCCGCCGAGATCTTCAGGCTGGATTGAACGGTCGACCGACGAGATCCGGCGGCGCGGGCGCTGTACGGCCGTCAAGACTACCGCGACGGTCGCTGCGCCGTGCGCACCGCGCGAAACTCGCTGGTTTCGCTCCACTCGGGCCACTCGTCGCCGCCGGCCAGCCGGGCACCCATCTGATACATGAACGTCAGGTCCTCGAGCGCGCCCGACAGATCCCAGTCCGGCTTCACCTCGTCCGAGACCTTGTGGTAGTCGTTGGCCGTGTACTCCTCACGTTTCTCGAGCCCGTACCCCGGCGGCTTGTCGAGGTACTCGATGCCAGGATCGGCATAGAACGCCGGAATGCCGACCTTGGCGAACGAGAAGTGGTCGGACCGGTAGTAGAAACCCTTCTCCGGCTCCGGATCCGGCGCGAGGGATCGGCCCAGCTGGTCCGCGACGTCGGCGGCCACCTGGTCGAGCGCCGACTGTCCCATCCCGACGATGGTGAGCTCCCGGGTGCGCCCCCACTGGTTGAGGACGTCCATGTTCAGCGCGGCGACCGTCTGCGCGGCCGGATACACCGGGTTCTCGCCGTAGTGTTTCGAGCCGAGAAGTCCCTGCTCTTCGGCGGTGACCGCGAGGAACACGACCGAACGCCGCGGCGGCTCCGGTGCCTGGACGAACGCCCGCGCCAACTCGACGAGCCCGGCCGTGCCAGTGGCGTTGTCGGCGGCGCCATTGAAGATCTGGTCGCCCTCGAGGCTGTCGTCCCGCCCGAGGTGATCCCAGTGCGCGACGTACATGACGACCTCATCGGGCGCCGCGCTCCCCTCGATCTTGGCGAGAAAGTTCTGTGAGTCGATGCGGCGCAGGTTGTTGCGTACGCGCGTCGTCCCGGTCACGCCAAGCGCGATCGGTTCGAAGCCGCGCTCGGCCGCTTGCTGCTTCGCCTGCTCGAAGTCGAGCCCGGCCATCTCGAAGAGCGTGACGGCGGTCGCCCGTGTGACCCAGCCTTCGATCGTGGGCCGGCTCAGGTTGTCATCCGCGGCGACGAGGTCGAATGACTCGCCGTAGGGCGCGCTGCCGACCACCTCCCACGGATACCCAGCTGGTCCGTCCTCGTGGATGACGAGCGATCCGGCCGCGCCCATGTCGGCGGCGATCTCGTGCTTGTAGGTCCACCGCCCGTAGTAGGTCATCGCGGAGCCGCCGAACACGTCGTCGAGCGGTGGGTCGTTGACAAGGAACAGGAGGATCTTCCCCGAGACGTCTGTCTCGCCGAAGTCGTTCCAGTCGTACTCCGGCGCGACCGCGCCGTAGCCGACGAAGACGAACTCGGCGTCCGTCACCTCGACCTCGTCGACCACATGCTTTGTCGCCGCCACGTAGTCGTCGCCGGGCTGAAGCGTGCGTGTCGCGCTGCCACTCGAGACGACGAGCCCGTCTCCCGGCAGCGGCGTGATCCCGACGAGCGGCACCTCTTGCACCCACGTGCCATCGGGGTTTCCCGGTGCCAGACCGAGCTCGGAGAACTGCTCCGTCAGGTACGCAAGGGTCTTCTCCTCGCCGGCCGAGCCGGGCGCGCGTCCTTCGAAGTCATCGGAGGCGAGCATCTCCGTCGTCGCCAGCAGCGTCTCGGCGCTGATGCCGGCCGCGATCTCTGCGGGGGCCGAGGAGACGTCTGTCGACGCCGATGCGTCCTCGCCACCACCACCGCAACCGACAGCGGCCAGAACCATCGCCGCCAGGCTTGCGCGTATCGTCACGATCGTCCCCGACGTCATGTGCCCACCTGCCACAACATGAAGCTGACCTCATCAACCATCTGGTCGATCTGCTGGCTGACCGGCTGGCCGCCGGAGTGACCAGCATCGGTGTGATAGCGCAGCAGTATCGGGTTGTCCGACCCGTTCTTCGCCTGCATCAGCGCCGTCATCTTGCGCGCGTGCAGCGGCGCCACGCGCGTGTCGCCGTCGCCCGAGAGATACAACGTGGCCGGATACGGACCGCCATCGATGACGTTGTGGTAAGGCGAGTACGCATGGATGTACGTGAACTGATCGGGGTCGTCGCTCGAGCCATATTCCGGCACCCAGAAGCTGGCGACGAGGAACTTGTGGTAGCGCACCATGTCGAGCAGCGGATAGGTGCAGACGACCGCGCCGAAGAGATCCGGCCGCTGGGTCGAGACGGCACCGACGAGGAGACCGCCGTTGCTACCCCCGCGAATCACGAGGTGCGCCGGCGTTGTGTATCCCTCGGCGATGAGATGCTCCGCCGCCCCGATGAAGTCGTCGAACACGTTCTGCTTGTGTTCGAGCATGCCCGCCTGATGCCACTCCTCACCGAACTCCCCGCCGCCGCGCATGTTGGCCACCGCGAACACGCCCCCGGCCTCGAGCCACGTCACCGCCAGTGGGGAGAACCCGGGCGTCCGGCTGATGTTGAACCCGCCGTAGCCGGTCAGCAGGGTCGGATTGGTGCCGTCGCGCCGGGCGTCCGGCGCGCGCACGACGAACATCGGCACGCGCGTACCGTCCGCCGACCTGTACCACAATTGCTCGACGGTATACGCCCCTGCATCGACCGGCGCGTCGACACTCGCCCAGACGGACTGTTCGCCTGTCTCGATGTCATACCGATAGATCGTGCTCGGCACGTGAAAGGACTCGAAGGTAAAGAACGTTTCCGCGCTCTTCCAACGGCCGGCCCCGCCGCCGACCGACCCGATCGTGTCGAAGCCGATGTCCCGCACGTGTGCGCCGTCCAGTTCGTGAATGGCGACCCGCGGCTGGACCTCACGGAGATAGGAGACCGCCAACTTGCCACCGCGTCCCCGGGCGTCTTGCACCACCACGTCATCCCGCTCGGCGACGATCTCACGCCAGTGCTCGACCGTCGGCGTCGCCGGATCGGCCAGGACGACCCGCTTGTTGGGAGCGCCGAGATTCGTCGTGATCACGAGCTGGTCGCCGGCGAACTCCGCCCACGACTCCGACACGCCGTCGGCGACCGCCGTCACGAAAGGCGTGTCGCGCTCGAGATCCTTGACGTGAATCTCCGTCGGCCCGGACGACCCCTCGATGATGTGGACGAGCAGCCACCGGCCATCGTCCGACAAGAGCGTGCTCGGAATGTGATGGCGCTCGTAGCCCTCACCGAACAAGACCCGGTCATCGGCCGGCGTCGACCCGAGCTCGTGATACATGACGCGCGGCGTCACGTCGCCGTAGCGCTCGTAGTAGAAGCCGCGCTTGTCCGGTGTGAGGCTCACGTTCCCATAGCGCGCCGCCGGGAGCACGTCGGCCAGATCCTCGCCGGTATCGACGTCACGAATCCGGATTGAGACTTCGTCGACGCCGCCGTCACGCACGGCGTACACGACCAGCGTCCCGTCCTTCGACAGCTCGAGCAGCTCGACGCTGACCGTATGGTCCGCGCTCATCGGATGCGGGTCGATCAGCACGCGCTCGTGCCCGTCGGCCCCTTCACGGACGTAGATCACGTCGAGGTCCTGGTCGGCGCGACGCTTCCGGTAGAAATACCGGCCGCCGCGCTCGTAGGGGAGCCCGATCGTGTCACGCTCCAACACCGTGCCGGCGATGGCGCGGAGCACGTCGCGACCCGGCAGCTGGTGTAACACGGCATCGGTGTGCGCGTTCTGCTCGTCGATCCACGCACGGGTGGCCGGCGCCTCCTGGTCTTCCAGCCAGCGGTAGGGGTCGGCGACCTCGACCCCGTGCAGCATGTCGGCGACGTCCTGCGCCTCGGTGGGCGGCGGCGATGGCACGGCGACTCCAGACTCCTCTCCGGTGCAGCCGACGAGCAGCGCCACACCGACGAGCGCGACGGTTCGAGACTGAATGCACATGACGCTTCTCCGACCACGTCGTTCGAAGACCACAGCGTAGCGCATTTCGGCGGCGTCGCTCGGTTCCGCTTCTCGGTCGTCGCACCACCGGCCCACCACGAGACGCTGGGATAGACTGGCCTCTCCGATTGGAGGTGTCATGTACATGTTGACCCGTCGTCAGTGGTTGAGCACCGTCGGGGCGGCGGCGCTGCTGCCCTATGTGCCCCGCACGGCGGAAGCGGCGAAGACGATGCGCGGCGCGTTCATCATCCTGAGCACGCCGTACACCGCGGCCAACGAGGTGGACTACGACGATCTGGCCAACCAGGTGCGGTTTCTCGGTCGGTGCGGCGTCCAGGGGCTCGTCTGGCCGCAGAACTCGAGCGAGCAACGCCACCTGTCGAAAGACGAGCGGTTGCGCGGGTTTGACGTGCTGGCCGAGGCCGCGAAGGGCACGCGGCCGGCGCTCGTCTTTGGCGTGCAGGGCGACGACACCGAGGGCATGCTGGCATACGCGCGGTACGCGGAGGCGCTCGCACCGGATGGCATGATCGCCATCCCGCCGACCGAGGCGGCATCACTCGACGACTTCCGCGCGTACTACGCCGCGCTGTGTGGCATCACCAACCGGCCCATCTTCTTCCAGACGAGCGGCGGCGCGCCCGACGTCGTTCCGACTGTCGAGTTCATGGTCGGCATGGCGAAGGAGTTCCCGAACCTCGCCTACGTCAAGGAGGAGCGCGACCCGGTACACGAGCGGATGCTCGCGCTGGTGCCCCATCGGCCGCAGACCATCAAGGCGATCTTCGGCGCCGCCTTCGGGCGCCAGTGGCTGTACGAGATGCGGCTCGGGATGGACGGCGTCATGACCGGCGGGGCGATGTATGCCGACATCTACGCTCGGCTGTGGGAGCTGCACGTCGAGGGCAAGACCGAGGCGCTGCGCGACCTGTTCGGCAAGCTGTTGCTGATGCTCAACCTCGACCGGTCGATCCCTGGCGTCAGGCTGTATGTGCTGAAGCGGCGGGGGATCTTCAAGACCACCAGGTCACGACGCGGTGACTACACGTTCTCGAACGATCAGGTCGCCGAGATCGAGTACCGCCTCGACGCCCTCCGGCCCTTCTTCCGGGCCTCTAGGAGCCGCGGCGCCTACTTGTAGCCGTGCTTCAGCATCATCGGCGCCATGCGCCGGATCAACGCAGCCGGCGGGACTTCCCACCCAAGCGTGTCGGCTAGGCGGTCGTACACGTTGAAGAGGAAGCAGACATACAGCGCCTCGACGGCGGCGTCGTGGGAGATGTTCTGTTGCGCAAGGCCCGCGCGTCATCCGCGGTGAGGCTGTCCGGGTTGAGCGTCGTTTTCTCGAGATAGGCGAGCATGGCACGGAGTCGTTCATCGATCGGCGCGGTCTTGTAGTCGTCGAGCACGCGCTGCGTCAGGCCGCCTCCGAGGGCCTCCTCCGCAACTGCGGAGTGAAAACCCGTTCAGAACGGGCATTGGTTCAGCCGCGAGACAAAGGCCGCGAAGAGCTCGCGCTCACCGATCCCTAAGGACGATCTGCCTGGTTCCCGACATGGGGCCGTGGCGCGGTTCACCGCGCTACGTCGCATTGACCTGTAGGGACGACTCCAGACCGAACGGAGCGCGGCCTCCGGGCGGCTCCGCCCGCAGGGGCGCGCTCGCGTCACCGGTCGGAATCGCGGAACGAAGGAGTGGAAGCGATGGCCAACGCATGCGCAAGGCACTGGAAACCGTCAACGCTCGCGGTCGTACTGTGTTGTCTCGTGGCGGGGCTCGCCTGGATCGGCCGTACAGAGCTCACGGCCAACCACGTCCAGCCTCGGTATGTCCGGACGATAGCGCTCGAAGGTGCTGCGTTCGGACCGATTCCGCAGGCCGTCGATATCAACCACCAGGCGGGCCGGCTGTATGTGTTCGAACCCCGCCGGAACGTCGTGACAACCGGACGGATCGTCGCGGTCGACCTCGCCACCGAGACCGTGGTGGCGACCGCCACCCACCCGGATTCCACGTCGTCCTCCGCCCATCTCGCGGTCGACGAGGGACGCAACCGCCTGTTCGTATCCGGTCGGTTTCGCGCCTGGATCTACGACGGCGAGTCCCTCGCGCTGATCGGCTTTCTCGGCGTCGGCGGCCTCGGACCGCGCGGCCTGGCGGTGGACGAAGTGAACGGCTGGCTGTACGTCGCCGAGGGCCGACAGGGAGGAGCCGGAAACCATCGCCGTGTTCCGACTTCACGATCTGACGCTTAAGGGCCGGGTACCGGTGGCCTCTGAACCCTCGTCAATCGCGGTGAACCCGTTGCTCGGGCGGGCATACGTCGCACACGGCCGTACCGACGCGGTGACCGTCGTTGACGCCCACGCGCTCAGCGCCATCGACACGCTGCCCACCGGTGCCTCGCCCTGTGGCAGCGCCACCCCGGCATGCGGGCAGGACTCGTCTATGACACGTGGGCCGACCGGCTCTATGCCGCCCACCTTGGTGGCATCACCGTTCGATGGCGCGGGCGCAGTGCTGGACACCTTCGAGAGCGGCGGGGAGTTTACGCTCTACACGGATTCGTTCACTGGTGTGTTCCTGTCCATCGACGAGTCACGGGGGCTGCTCTATGTGCGCGACTTGTACTCGGTACACGTCATCGAGACGACGACAGGCACGCGGATCGGCAGCGTCCACCAGGGGCGGCTGGCGGAGATCGCGAGCCACGCGATGACGGACACGGTGTATGGCGCGCTCAGTCCACGCGACGTTGCGGTCCTGGCCGACCGGGCGACCAACGCCGGCCCCATCGCCGATGCCGGCATCGACCAGACCATCCCCGACTTCTTCGGGGGAACGGTGGTTTGCCCGATACCCGCCCACCTCGACGACGCCGGCAGTTGCGACCCCGATGGCGACGGGATCCACTACGGCTGGCGGCAGACCGCTGGCCCGCCAGTCGAGCTGGGTCAGGGTGGGTCGCCGCCGGCGCCGCTCAACCCGACGGTCGAGAGGCCGGAGTTCGCGACCGATCATCTGTTCTCGTCCCCCGACGACCCCGACGTCGTGCTGGAGTTCGAGCTCGTGGTCGACGACGGGCTGCTCCTCAGCGCGCCGGACACCGTGCGGGTGACGGTGGAGAACCGCTGTCCGCTCGCGGCTCACGGCGGGCCGTACACCGGCGTCGAAGGAACGCCCGTACAGTTCGACGCCTCGGGGTCGGCCGATCCGCGGGGGTTGCCCTTGACCTACCAGTGGGCGTTCGGCGACGGCGGGCTCTCGACAGACGTCTCGCCCGCGCACACCTTTGCGAGACCCGGGGTGTACAGAGTCCGGATGAGCGCGAACAACGGGACCCTCATCGGCGGTGCCCAGACGACCGCGACGATCACCCCGCGCCCGCCCGACGTCTCCGCCACACCCGATCGGGCCGTGGCGCCTGGCGAGGTCGTCACCGTCACCGGCGTCTGGAACCGGGCAGTAAGTCCACGGGAAGCGTCTCACTTCTGGTCGTGGGATCTGGACGGCGACGGTGTGGCGGACGAGAGTGGGTTTGTCGCCTACCGGACGCCCGTCACGCGCACCGCGTCGTTTGCCGCGCCGAGCGTATACGGTCTGACGTTCACTGTGCAGCGCGCCTCGTTCGGCGGCGAACCGATTGGGGATCCGGTGTCGGCGTCCCTGCCCATCACCGTTGAGGCGTCGCTGCCGACGGACAAGGAACAGTGCAAGGACGGCGAGTGGATGACGTTCGGCGTCTTCAAGAACCAAGGCGACTGCGTGAGCTACGTCGCGACGGGTGGCACGAACCCGCCCGGCGGGCTATAACGGTCCGTTCTCACCGGGAGGTCGTCGGATTGTCGGCTGCGAGCACGCCCGTCAACCAGTCGCCGACGTCACGCACCTCTTCCAGACAGACCTGGTGCGCCATCGGGTACTCATGCCAGTCGACTGGATATCCGGCCCCCACGAGGGCGTCACAGCTGCTGCGACCGAGCGCATGCGGCACGACCGGATCCTCGGTGCCATGTGCCAGGAAGATCGGCACGGTCCGGCTCGCTGGTGCGGCTTCGGCCGTCAGCGTGTCGGGCAGCAGCAGGTAACCGGACAGGCACATGATGCCCGCCAGCGCCTCCGGACAGCGGAGCCCGACGAAGAGCGCCATCGCTCCGCCCTGCGAGAAGCCGGCGAGCACGATGCGGTTCGCCGACACCCCCCGCTCGATCTCCCGCGCCACGAGCTGTCCGACTGACGCCGTCGACTGCCGGATTCGCGTCTCATCCTCTCCGCGACGGTCGAACCAGGTCACGTCGTACCATGCGCGCATGACCATCCCCTGATTGATCGTCACGGGGATCTGCGGCGCGTTCGGGAAGACGTAGCGGACGTGCAGGTCCACGGGCAGACCAAGCTGCGGGGGAATCCCGTGGAAGTCGTGCGCGTCGGCCCCCAGCCCGTGCATCCAGATCACGGATGCCGTGGCCGGTCCATCGGGCTCGATCTCGAGCGTGTCCAGCTGCGGGCTCGACGTCGGCGTCATTGGTCCGTGGAAGGCGATCAATGGGTCATCGCGTGGACGACCGTGTTGATCCCGACAGCGTAGGCGTTGATCGAGAACCGGTAGAAGAAGTCGTAGTCTTCCCCTTCGCGCTCCCACCCGTCCGCAATGTCGGTGTTGTGGCTCATCAGCACGAGGAGGCGACCGTCCGGGTCCGCGATGCCCCTGAAGTGCACCTCGTCGCTTCGTGTTCCGCGCTCCGAGGTCGTGGCGCCGCCGCTCCGGCGCCAGTGTTGAATCGACGGGATCTGCGGGATGTGCGTCACCTCGAACATCACACGGTGGATCGGGTGGTCGAAGGGGATGTCGAAGACCGGATAGTCGCCCGGTGGCAGCGCCTTGCCGATCTCACCCATCCACTGCGCCCATGCGCTGGGCCCCCAGAAGTCGTCGACCCAGAGGAAGCCGCCCTTCAGGAGATAGTCCCGGAGCCGACGTGCCTCGATGTCATTGAGCCAGAGCGTGCCGACATCCGACATGAAGATGAACGGGTAGTTGAAGAGGGCCTCATCGGTCAGTCGCAGGACCACGTGGTCCGGCTCGTCGTGCTCATCAAACCCGACAGGCGTCGTCGTCAGCTCCGACAGTCGGATCATCAGGTTCTGGTCGGCCGTCGGGTAATCGGTGTACCAGCCTTGGCCGCCAGGCTCGCGGCGATCGCTCTGGTAGAGGATGCGGGAGAACGTGAAGTCGCGATGGACCGGCTCGGCAACCGGAAACTTCGGCGGCATCCGATACCAGCCGCCCCGGCCCCACCGGCGCTGCGCCAGGGCCGATGCACCAACGGCCAGCGCTGCCAGCACGACACACGCGATCAGCTTCTGGCGCACGGCACCGAACCCTCACCGAACCAAACAACGGTCGCCCAGACGGTGCCACTGCGCGAACGGGAAGGCGCCGCGCACGCGTCGAACCGATGCCTACTGTTCCGTCACTGCTCCTCGGACAGAGCCCGGAAATACTCCTCCACCAGCTCGCGGAACTCGGCGGGCATCTCCTCGTTGCCGGCGAGGAAGAGCTCCTCGCTTTCCTCGCTGATCTCGCGTCGGAGGCGATACTCGAATCGCTTCAGCTCCTCCAGGACGAAGGACTGCAGCCGGGCGATTTCCTCGGGATCCTGGTAGCTGCGCAGGTTGTCGAGCTCGCGCATCCGCTCGATGATGTCGCGCAGATCAGCGGCAGCGAAGTCCTCCTGCTCGAGCAGGCGCCTCAGCTCATCCGCTTCGCCCGCGCGCTCCCGGTACTCCCGCTGCCACTGGCGGATGTCGTCCGGGTCCCACGCGGCCGCCCCTGGCCGACGGTCGCCGTACCCATAGCGACCGCCGAATGGGCCGCCGAACGCGTTCCCGTCAGCGGGCCCGCCGTCGGCTCCGCCCGGCTGGCCGCCCTGACCCTGCTGACCTTGTTGGCCCTGTTGGCCTTGCTGACCTTGCTGACCTTGCTGACCTTGCTGACCTTGTTCGCCTTGCTGGCCCTGCTCGCCTTGCTGACCCTGTTGGCCCTGCTCGCCTTGCTGACCGTCCTGCGATTCCTGGCCCTCTTGCCACATGCGATGGTCGAGCGACTCGAGGCTCCGCATGAGGTCGCGCGTCTGGTCGAGCGCCTGGGCCATCCGATCGCCGTCCGTCTTTCCTACGGCCGCGGCGGCCTCGGCGAGCTTCTCGGCGAGCTCGTCGATGTCGCCGCCGATCTCCGATTCGAAGGCGTTGGCCGTTTCGCCCGGGCGACTGCGGATCAGACCTCGGGAGTAGCGAATCTTCTCCTTGAGCCGGTTGTCTCGAATGCTGCCTGCGGCGTCCTGAAGACTCCGCGACGCGTCGCGCTCTTCACGCCGGAACTCCGCCGAGGTCGAATCGATCTGCCGTTCCAGGTCGGCGACCTCGCCTTCCATCTGGTCCTTGCGCTCCATCAGCCGCCGCTGCTGCTCCGTGCGCTCCTGATCGGCCATCCCCGGCAAGCCGCTGACGTCGGAGGCCATTTCCCGCTGCTCGTCGGCGAGCCGGTTGGCACGACGCAGCTGGTCCTGGATGTCACGCTGCAGCCGGCCGGTCTGTTCGTCTTGCAGCCGCTCCTGCACGTCCCGCAGCCGGTCGAGCGCGGCCCCTGCCTCGGCGAAGCCGAGGTTGTCGCTGTTGGCGGCTGCGCGCCGCATGGCGTCCGCGGCTTCCTGCAGTCGTCGAGCGGCGTCCATCATCTGCGGCGAGTTTTGCTCGCGCGCGAGCCGCTCGAGCCGACGGGCGGCTTCCTCCGCTTCCTCGGCCAAGGCGCGCTGGCCGGCACCGCCACCCTGTGTCGATTGCTGGCCACGGGCCCGGCGCCGCTGGCGCTCTGCCTCACGCTCCTGACGGCGCGCCAACTCGCGCAGGCGCTCCATCAGCTCGTCGACGGTGTCGTCGGCCTGCTGCTGCTCGCCGCGCTGGAGCGTCTCGTACTGGTTGCGGAGCTTGTCGAGCTCGAGCTCGAACAAGTCGGCGAGGTCTTCTGCGGCCTGTCGCCCACCGCCGCCGCCGCCACCGCCACCCATCGTGACGAGCACTTCCTCGTAGGCTTCTTCCGCGCGCTGCAGGGCCTGGAGCGACCGCTGTTCGTGCGGCAGCGCCGCGTCCGCGTCCTGGCCTTGCAGCTCTTCCTCCGCCGCACGCATCGCGTCGGCCGCCTGCGGCAGGATTTCCGAGATGCGCCTGAACGCCGGATCGGCCGGCATGACGCGGCTGTTCATGCGGCGCAAGAGCGTCTCGACCTGCTCACGCAACCGGCCTTGCGCCAGCGTCAGGAACACGACGTTCTCCTGGAACTCATCGCCGGTGAACGTGTCGCGATCGCGGATCACGTTGAAGGTGGCGGAGATGATCTCACGCTGCGCTTCAGAGAGCGCACGCGGATCGGCTCCTCCGCCCCCACCGCCACCGCCCCCACCCTGCGACTGCTGCGCGCGGAAGTCTCGGCTGAAGCGGCGAATCTGGATGAAGTACAGGTCGCTCTTGATGTCGGCGTTCTGCTGCGCGAGGTTCCGGTCGGTCGCGCTTGCGTAGTAGGAGAGAAAGTCGCCCGGCTCGAGCTCCAGCTCCTCGAGGAAGAACGTGTGCCCGGCCGACACTTCTTTCAGCGTGGTGTCGCTCCCGTCGTACAGCGCAACCGATTCCTCGGGGCCGCCGTTGAGTGAGTAGACGAGGTCCAGCGACCGGAGCCCGAAATCGTCGTCGGCGCGCGCCTCGACGAACATCTCCTCGATGGCGCTCGCCGTTGTATCGCGCCCCGGTTTGACGAACATCACCGAGGGCGGTTGGTCCGTCAAGACATCGATCGTGTACTGCGGCGACGCCGTGACGAGCTGCCCGTCGGGCGCCTCCAGGTCGACTCGATAGAAGCCTTCCTGCTCCACGACGAAGGTGGCCGTGAGCGCCCCCTCGGCATCCACCACGAGGGCGGTCCGATCCTCTTCGTCGAACACCAGCTCGCCGCCGGCGGTCCCCATCGTCGGGATGGCGCGCAGGCGAACCTCGGTGCCGCCCAGAACCGCGATGTCGCCGCCGTCTTCGACGAGCCGCGGCTCCAGGCCGGTGTACGCCGGGAAGACATACTCGTGCTCGAGCCGTTCGACATAGGGCAGGTCGATCACGTCGAGCGTGAAGGTCGCCGACTCGACGCCGACCGACTCGACGAAGTAGTCGGTTTGCCGCTGGAGATCGAACAGCAGGACCTCGAACATGCCTGCTTCCACCTCGCCCTGCTCGTTCTCGACGGGCAACAGCGGCAGCCGCTCGAACGCGCCGTCGGCGCCGGCGCGCATGAGGAGATCGACTTCATCCGACTCGAAGCCGTGCAAGCGCGCGGTGACGGCTTGGTCCGAGCCCTTGGCCACCGTCGCGTCACCGGGCAGCACCTCGATTTGATACGGGCTGGCGGCCGTGACGCTCCCCATCGAGAGCAGCGCCGAGACCCCATGCCGCAGATATGCCGGCCCGAACACGATCAGGAGCATGGCCGCGACACCGGCCGCCACCAGCAGGCCCGACGAGGTCTTGAGCTGCCGCTGCTCGACCCCCCGGCCCATATCGATGTTCCGTATCTTTGCGACGGCGGAATCGATGAGCTCGCGCACCATCTCCGGCGAATGGTCTGGTGTCGCGTCGCGCGCGCCCTTCTTACTCTCCTCGACCGCGCTCACCACGGCGGCTTGGAGCGACGGCTCATGCTCCTCGAGATACAGCGCGACGCGCTCGTCAGACACCCGCTGCGAGATGGGTCGCACGAAGAACCACCAGCCCAGGCCCAGGAGCGCGCCCAGGGTGAGGATCCGAAACGTGATGATCGCTCCCGAGCTGAACCTGAAGAGCTCCAAGCCATAGGAGGAGATCAGCAACGTGCCGAGCGCGGCGGCGACCAGCACCGCCACGCCGCGCAATGCCACGCGGAGGCGCCAGCGATTCCGCACATGCCGAATCGCGCGGAGGATCTCGTCCCGGCTTCCCGTCAGCAGCGGCTCGTTGAACATCGGCTCAGCCTCGTCGTTTCCCGAACCTCATCTTACACGTCCGACACGATGGTCCTAAGCCCTGAGCCCTAAGCCCCGAGCCTGGAGCGCCTGGGCGTGGCGCGCGCGCCGCCTACTCCGCGCTCAGCGCCGTGCGTGACAGCCGGTTCGACACCACCGTTTCCGCAACGAGGAGAAGGAACGCCGCGACGAGCAAGTACCACCAGATCGCCTGCCGTCGCTCGAGATCCGCGGCGCCGACCTCGCGTGCGGGCGCCGCCGCATCCGCGCGGTCGCCCCCGGCGCGGCCGGTCAAGGCACTCGATAGCTCTTCCGGATCGACCGCGCTCAGGTCCGACTCGGCCAGGTCGACGTTGACGGCCAGCGTGAGCGGATCCGTCTCGGCCGCGTTGGCATCGTGGACTTCGTAGAACCCCTGCTCGTCAAGATCGATGAACCCGGCGCGCTCACCGACGTCGACTGGGATACGCGAGCCGGACGGCGACATCACCACGTACTCCGCCCCAGCCACTCCGTCGGTACCCAGCACGACCTCCTGCTCGGCGAGATTCAGCACCTGCCCGGCGGAGAACCACGGGGTCGGCGGCGTATAGGCCCCAAGGTATTCGGTGAGTCGGTGCACGAACGGAAGATACACGGGCTTCTTCGCAAGATCGTTCCAATAGCTGTCGATGGATGAGGCCCAGAGCAAGACGGTGCCTCTGCCGACGCGCCGTTCTGAGAGCGCCGGGTTGCCATCGTCGAATCGCGCGAGGACGTCCGCCGCAGGGCCAGGCTCCACCGGCCGATAGCGGAAGAAACGCGCGGTCGTGACGTCGCCGCTGCGCGGGGCGGCAAACACCTCGAAGACCGGGTGCGAGTAGTCGACGAACCCGATGCTGCCGCCGCGCCCGTCGCGGTCCGCTGGGCTGCCGACGACGCCCGGTAACAGGTCGGGACCGTCCGCCGGCCACGCGCTCCGCTCGCCGGCGACCACGAGCAGGCCGCCGCCACCCTCGACAAACGCTTCGAGGGCTGCGCCGGTTTGCCCGGACGGCGCCGGTGCATCGTTCAGGATGACGACCTGGCGCCCCTCGAGATCGGCCGCACCGAAGCCGTCGTTCGTCGTCGTGCGCACGTCGAAGGCCGGGGCGGTGCCAATCCCGAGCGCCCGCGTGAGAAACAGGTTGGCATCGGCCGACGCGCGGCCGCTCCCCACGACCAGGACCGTGACTACCTGGCCCGGAGTGACGACGAAGTTGAACACGTCATCGGTCGGGAGGGCATCGGCCGCGGTCCGGACCGCGCCGGCCATCGGCGCGTCACCAAGTGTGACCGCGGCAAAGTCGACCGTCGTCGAGCCGTTGGGCGGGAGATCGGCTGTCAGCGTCTCGACCTCGCGACCGTCCATCTCGAGCGCCACGTCGAGCCCGGTGACAGTCGCCGCACCCCGGTTCGTCAGGCGCGCCGCAACCACGACCCGCTCTCGTCCCGAGAAGTACTCGCGGTTGAATAACACCCCCGCCACGCTCACATTGGCCTCTGCCTCGTCACCTCCACCGACACCGATGGGCGTGAGCACCGTCCCGCTGGGAAAACGGACCCCCGACGCACTTTCGACCCCCACGCGCTGGAAGTCGGTGATGAGCACCGCCTCGAGTCGCGGGAGATCGGACCCGTCGAAGATCCCCTCCGCCAGCTTCAACGCAGGCCCGTAGCGCGTCACACCTGCCCCGAGCTCCGCGTTGTTGACAAGGCCAGTCAGGCTCGCCCGATCGGTGGTCGACCGCGGGCCCGCCTCGGCGCCGCTGTCGAAAAGGATCAGGGTCGCGCGGTCGTCCGCCGCCAGGCCGTCGATCGCGTCCCGTGCCGCGTCCTTGGCGCGATCCCAGCGGTCGGCGTACCCCATGCTGTAGGAGCGATCCAAGAGAATGACCACCTCGCGCGCCCCATCGGTCACGGCCGCCAGCGCTGCGGCCCGAAAAAAGGGTCGAGCGAAGGCGAGCATCAGCAGCGCGAGTGCCGCACACCGCAGCAGCAGCAAGAACCAGTGCCGAATGCGCTGACGACGGAACGAGTGGAAGGGGATCTTGCGCACGAACATCAGCGAGGGGAACTCGAGGACTTCCTTCCGTTCGCGCTGGATCATGTGGATGATGACCGGCACGGCGATCGCCGCCAGACCGAGCAAGAAGAGCGGAGCCAAGAGTCCCATTAGCGTGTCCGGCTCATTTTGTGCCGCGTCGCCAGGTATTTAAACAGCGCGTGGTCCAGCGGCGTGGCGGTGTTGAAGAGCGCGTAGTCAATGCGGTTCTGCGAGCAGAGCTTCGAGATCGCCGCGATGTGCTCCTGCACGAGGGCGCGGTACTGCTCGCGGAGCTTCTCGGGCACCACCGGCATCTTGCGGCCCGTCTCGAGGTCCTGGAAGCTGGTCGCGTCCTCATACGGAAACTCGATCTCGGCCGGGTCGAGAATGTGAAACACGATGACGTCGTTGCCGCCGTAGCGAAGAGGCTTGATGGCTTCGACGATGCTCTCGGGCTCTTCGTAAAAGTCCGAGATCACCGCCAGAATGCCGCGGCGCTTGAAGTACTCCGTCATCTGGAACATCGGCCGGGCGAGGCTCCCCGGGCGGCCGGCGTCCACGTGATCGAGCGTGTGCAGGACCACCTCGAGGTGTTTCGCCGACGGCGGCACGCGTTCCACGACCTCGCTGTCGAACGTGACCAGCCCGACGCGATCGCGTTGCTGCGTCGAGAAGTGGCAGAGGCACGCCGCAAGGAAGCGCCCATAGTCGAGCTTCGTGATGCCCTTGCTCCTGAAGCTCATCGAGCGCGAGACATCGAGGAGCACCGAGAGGTTGCAGTTGGTGTCGGCCTCGAACGTCTTGACGTAATAGCGGTCGGTGCGGGCGAACACACGCCAGTCCAGGAAGCGAATGTCGTCGCCCGGGGTGTACATCCGGTGCTCGGCGAAATCAATCGACACGCCGAGATAAGGGGCCTTGTGCAGACCGTTGATGAAACCGTCCACGACGATCCGCGCCAGCAGATTGAGCGTGCCGATGCGCGCGAGGACCGTGGGGTCCAGGAAACGCGCGCCGCCTGGCGTGAATCGCGTCGCGTCGCTCATCGCATGTGGGACTGTGGCTCGGGCACGGCCTCGAGCAATTCGTCGATCAGCTCGTCCGACGTCCGCCCCTCGGACTCCGCGTGGAAATTGAGCAGCACCCGGTGCCGCAGGACGGGATGGGCCAGCGCGCGGATGTCCTCGAAGCTCACGTGATACCGGCCTTGGGTCACCGCGCGCGCTTTGCCCCCGAGGATCAGATACTGCGCGGCGCGGACGCTGGCGCCATACGAGACCCACTTCTTGATGAACTCCGGCGCGTTCGGCGACCGCCGCCGGCTCGTCCGGACGAGGTCGAGCGCGTAGCGAAACACCGATTCGGCGACCGGGACTTTGCGGACCAACCGCTGAAATGCGATCAAGTCCGCGCCGGTCACGGCGTGCTGGAACTGCGGCTCCAGGTTGGCGGTCGTCGTGCGAACGACCTCCAGCTCTTCGTCGACCGGCGGGTGCTCGATGATGATGTGGAACATGAACCGGTCGAGCTGGGCTTCGGGCAGCGGATAGGTGCCTTCGAGCTCGATAGGGTTCTGGGTCGCGAAGACGAAGAACGGCTCCTCGAGCTGATACGTACGTCCCATGACCGTGACCCGGTGTTCCTGCATCGCTTCGAGCAGGGCAGACTGCGTCTTCGGTGGCGTCCGGTTGATCTCGTCCGCAAGCAGGATATTCGTGAAAACGGGGCCCGCCGCGAACTCCATCTTCCGGCCACCGGTCTTCGGATCCTCCTGGATGATGTCGGTGCCGGTGATGTCGGACGGCATCAGGTCGGGGGTGAACTGAATGCGCGCGAACTTCAGATCCAGCACCTGCGCCATCGTCTGGATGAGCAGCGTCTTGGCCAGCCCTGGCACGCCGACGATGATGCTATTGCCACCGACGAAGAGCGTCAGGAGCGCCTGGTTGATGGTCTCCTCCTGCCCGATGATCAACTTGTGCAGCTCACTCAGGATCAGTTCCCGACCAGCCTTGAGCCGGTCGGCCAGCGCGATATCGTCCTCCGACTCGAGGTCGGTGGGCTGCGTGTCGGTCTGGGTATCAGGGATGTCAAGGTCCAAAACGAATCTCCTCGGGCTTTGGGCTTGGCGCGGGCAACCGCGGCGCCGGCCCGTTAATGCGTCAATGCGTACACCACGTAGCTCACGCCGAACTTATAGGCCTCGTTCGTCAGATCGACCGAGTACACGCCTGTATTAGAGAACTCCCAGTATTCGCCGATGTCGTTGTTGAAGTTCACGATCGCCATCAGACGACCCGATGGGTCGTTGTCCTCGAAGACACCGTGAAACTCGACCGGCGGGCCGTACGGCCCGGGCATCTCCAGCGTGTCGATGTCGAAGAACGACTGGAACACCGGATGGTCCAGCTCCATCGGGATCGGACGGGCACCGGGCAGGACGCGCTGGAGCTGTGCGTCGAAGTTGCGCCAGTGGTCGCCCCAGAAGTCGTCGAAGACGACGAACCCGCCCTTGAGCATGTAATTGCGGAGACCGAGGACCTCGGCGTCGGTCGGATACCAGAAGCCCGGCTCGGACATATACGCGAACGGGAACTTGTGAAGCTCCGGGTCGTCGAGGGCAAGTACGTTGCCGCCGTTCGGCCCCTGGAACGGATTCACGTGCGTCACCGCCTCGAGGATCTTCATCAGGTTGCGCTCGGCACGCGGGTAGTCGTGCGCCCACTTGACGTCCTGCCGGAAGAACCCGCCTGCCAGGCTCCGCGCCATGTCGTAGCGGAGCCGGACGAACACCAGCCGGCCGTCGTACGGCACGTTCCCCGGCGCCACGTCCGCGCCCGCCGGCCCCACGGACCACGCGAGCGCGGCCAGTACCAGCGCTCCGGCCACCATCCCGCCGGCCCGTCGTCGTCGCCCCCGCCTGAGCGTGGTCACAGACGCCATGGGTCACCGGGGACGCGGCGCCCCGCGCGCCGCTTCGAGCTGACGGATCTCGCGGCCCTTCAGCGCCAGCTCGACGAGGAGGGTCTCGAGCTCCTGCTCGTAGCGTTCTGGATCGGTCCCGTCCTTCAGGACCCGCAGCGCCTCGACGCGATCCTCGATCGACGCGCGCTCGTCGTAGAGCGGGCGCAGCTCGGGGTCGTCCGGGAACGCCATCTCGGCGAGCGCGGTCGACTCGCCGGACGTCAAGAACAGCGTCCGCGCAATCATGCCGTCACCAGCCAACGGATCGGGTTCCGCCGTCCCTTCACCGTCCCCGTTGTCATCGAGCAACGCGTGCTCGGTCAGGAGCTTCCCTTCCGCCTCATACGCCTGCTCGACCTTGAGCCGCGCGTACGTGAACGCCTCGAGGACCGACACACGTCGGTCCTTGTTCGCATCGGCGTCGTCTTCGCCCTCGGCGAACGCTTCGACGAAGAATCCGCCGAACACCGACGCGTTTTGTTCGCCACCGGACCGCGTGGCGGTGACCACCGTCCGATCCGCGCCGGAGAGCTTCTCGACGAAGGGCCCACTCGCGCTCGCCGTGTTGATGAAGGCGACATGCTGACCGCGCAGGCGTTCGAGCAGCTCGGCGAAGTCGTCGGCCGACAGGTCACGTCCCGGCAAGTTGACGCGCGCGGTATCGGTGAAGCTGCCGTGCCCGAAGATCACAATGATGATCTGGTCTCCCGGGGCCGCGCGCGCGGCGATGCCGTCCACGGCGGTACCGACGTTTTCCCGCGTCGACCGGTCGGCAACGGTCGCCGGGTCGAGATCCGGATCCTCACCGAGATACGTGATGTTGTCGCTGGGGACGTCGTAGCGAGTCTCGGCCGCGTTGATCAGTGTGGTGGCCCACCCGTGAAACTGCTCGGTAAAGGCCGGGTCGCCACCAAGTCCGGTGACGACCAGCAAGTGGGTCTGCTGCTGGGCAGATGCGCCGGCGGGCACCGCGACAAGCCACGCCGCGAGGAGCAGGGAACGGAGGCGGATCGCGCTCACGCGAGCCCCCGGAACCGCCGATACCCCCACTCGCCCAGGACGAGCGTGGCGAGCAACAACATGAGCGCCGGCATGTCCCAGAGGTCGCGCTCCTCGACCACGGTCACACCGCGCCCGACATACTGAATGTCCTCGGGGAGCGACGACACGGTCTCCGGCGTGTAGAACCGTCCCCCGGTATCCTCGGCGATCCGTTCCAGGAGCGGCGCCCGCATCGTTGAGTCGTAGTACTCGGCGTCGCTCGGAGCCACCTGCACGAACGTCACGTCCTCGCCGATCACCTCATCGCCGGCCATCGCCTCGACGTGGATCTCGTAGAAACCCTCCTCGCTCGGCGTGAAGCTGGACCGGTACTCGCCGTCCCGCTCCGCCGTCCACTCCATCGAGAGATCGGTGAAGTCACCGTTCGGGTGCGTCACCACAGCCGTCACGGCGCTGTTGTTGAGCTCCTCGAAATTCGCGTCGCCGACCGCCGCCAGCACCGTGACCAGCTCGTCCGTCTCGACGCGATCCTGCGGCAGATCGGTCGTGACCTGGTCGGGCACCCCATCCACGAGCCACCGCAAGAGCCGGCGCCAGAACGTCTCGTGCGTCATGTCGTCGACGGCAATGTCGGCGTGCATCTGCCACATCCACGAGTCCTGCACGGGGAACGCGAGCGACTTGCCGGCCCCGTAGCGCTGGAACGCGAGAACCACGAGCTCCTCATCCGGGCTGGTCAACAGCGTCGTCGCACCCGGCTTGACCTCGGTGATCGGGTTGACGACGGTGATGGGCGGCAGCTCGCGCCAGCGATCGACCGACAGCTCCTCCGTGTCGGCAATCTGCGTGGCGGCGTGGGTCGCTCCGGCGCGTGTGGTTTCGACGTTGACCTCGACGAAGAAGTCCTCCTCGCTGTCGGCGCGCTCGTCGTCGAGCACGACCGGCAGGACATCGGCGACCGGCGTTCCCGCATATCCACCTTCGGCGAACGACCGCTGGCTGCCCAGCATGAGCAGCCCGCCACCGCGATGGTTGACGAAGTCGGCAATCATGCGGAGCTGGTCGGGGGTGAAGTGGCTGGCTTCGATGCTGCCGAGCACGAGGCCGCTGTAGCTGAACAGCTCCGCTCGAGTCGTCGGAAAGCCGCCGACGAGATCATCTGCGTCCTCGACGTCGAGGCGCATGAACTTGTTCTCCGCCGTGCGTTGCAGGATCGAGACGTGCAGATTCTCGTCGTCGGCCACCGCGCGTCGCAGGAACTTCACCTCGAACCGCGGCTCACCCTCGAAATACAGGATCTTCTCGCTTCGATCTTCGACGAGGATCAACGCGTTCCGCACGTTGTTCTGGGTGACCATCTCGCCCGGCTGCGGCGACACGCGGAAGCTGAACAGGCGCGGGCCCTCTTCATTGGCGGTGAACCGCATCCGTACCGTCCTCGGCTCGCCGTCGCCAGGCAGCTCGACGTCCTCGGTGCCCACGATGCGGCCCTCGTCCTCGACCTGGACGGTCACCGTCTCACCTCGATACCCGCGGTGCGTGATGACACAGTCGACGACCAGCGCCGCGCCCCTGAGGACGCGACGGGGCGTCTCGACCCGGCTGAGCTGGATGTCCCGGTCGAATTCCTCCCGACCGAGACCGACTGTGAACACCGGGACCCCCGCGGCCTGGATCGGGAGCAACGACTCGGCCAGACCGGTGTCGGCGTTGTCGGCGCCGTCGGTCACGACGACCAGACCCGACAGCGGCACGCCGGAGAGCTCGTCGTGTGCGCGCTCGAGCGCCTGCCCGAGATGCGTGCGTGTGCCGGCGTAGGCCAGCTCGCTGATGTCGTCGAGCCGATCCGTTTCCGTCGAGAAACCGAAGAAGCGCAGCGCGAACCGATCGGACAGCGCGGCTCGGAGGTCACCCGTCTCGGCCGCGAAGTGGTCCTCGACGAACTGCCGCCGCGCTGTCTCGTCACGGTCCGCAATCTGCATGCTGCGTGAATCGTCGACCAGCACGCCGAGGAAATTCTGCTGTGGCACGACCGAGGAGAGCACGAGCACCGGCTGCATCAGGCAGAGGACGAGCACCGCGAGTGCGGCCAGCCTGACCGCGGTGAGGACGCTGCGATCGAGCGGTTGGCTGTTCCCCCGGACCTGCGCGTAGGTGCGGAACGTCAGCGCGCCTGCCGCCACCGCGGCCACCACGGCGAGCGCACCGGCCCACGACGCGCGAAACGCCACATCCCCCTGCTCGTAGATCAGCGGGCGATACTTGAAGAGGAACTCGAAGAGCGCGTCAAACATGGTCTCGAGAATCGGGTTCAGGCTTCAGCGTATCGGGGTCCGGGGCCAGGGGTCCAGCGGGAGTTCTGCCGCGTCCAGGATCCAGGGTGCGGGTTCCCTGAGCGCTGGCGCATCGCTGCCTAATGGCTCATCGCATAGACAATGAAATTAACGCCCATCTCCACGGCGAACGTCGAATACTTGAGCGGGTACTCGGGGCGCTCGGCCCATTCCCACGCATCGCCGAGGTCCGTGTTCCAGTTGATCATGACCATCAGACGCCCCTGCTCGTCGAAGATACCGCGTGTGTGCGGCGTGTACCCGTCATATTCCCATGTCCGGCCGCGATAGTGGTTGTTGATGGCCGGGACCTGAATAATCTCCTCAATCTTATAGACGGTGTTGAAGATCGGATGGTCGAGCGGTATATCGATAATCGGGTACTCAGGAAAGACGCGCCGGATCTGCTGTTCAAACGTCGACCACTGCCACGAACCCCAGAAGTCGTCAATGACGAGAAAGCCACCCGCGAGCAGGTAGTTGCGGAGACCCTCGACCTCTGGTGGACTGAGTGCGATGTCACCCACTTCGAGCGCGTAGAGAAACGGGTACTTCCGGATGTTGGGGTCGTCGAGCCGAATCGCGTTCTCCCGCTCGGAGGCGTCGATTTCGATCAAACGGTTGACGATCGTCATGAACTGCCGGTCGGATTTCGGAAAGTCAACGGCCCACGGTTGCCCCCGCCAGCCGCTGCTGCGGTAGATGGCGCGAGTGAAATAGAACTCGTGGGGGCCGGCCGGGCTCTCGAGTGTCCGGCGGCCGCGATCGAGCAACTGGCGTGGGTCGAAGCCGCCTTGCTGCGACCGCTGCCCGGGCTCGGGGGCGCCACTTAGGCCACCCGCGGCGGCGGCAAGGAGGGCGCCGGTCGCCGACACCGACGCGACTGACCCCAACACCCGCGCGCTGAGCGTCCGCCACCCATCGGCAAGCGGAATGCCGGCCCGCATCGCCACCGCGACGCCCGACAACGCCAGCACGACGACGGCGATCACTCCAGCGCGTAACGGCCGCATCTATTGCTCCCGGGGGAACGAAGGTCCGGTGTCGTTGAAGGCTTCGCAGCATAGCACAGGCCGCCCGTATACTCTGGGGTCAACCGGGGGGTCAGGCGACGTCGCTGATGTGACGACGCACGACTCGAACGCGCCGTCCGTCCGCCCTGACAGGTGTCGCGATAACGGGACGATACGCGGCGGGCCAACCCCTGTGAGAACGGGCAGTTTACCGGTACAAACCGTGCACCACCCCACTGTCATGCGGAAGCGTCGTCACGGCAGACTTGCGCTCTGCGCCACCATCGCCGTCCTGATCGGCGCCGGTCGTCCCGTGGTCGTCTCTGCCGATGGCGCCGATGGTGGGACGGGGCAGCAAGCGGGTCCCGATTTCCTGTTCGGACGGCCGGGGACGTCGGTCGGCGTCCGTGGCCAATGGTTCGCGGCGCGCGCCGGACGCGACCTCTTCGACCCGGAGACCGACCTGTACGACTTCCTGACCGAGACGCTGACACTCGAGCAGCGCGACTTCAATGCGCCGGGCATCGGGATCGACGTCGGCTTCGCGCTCGGGTCACGCCTCGACGCGCGCGCCGGGTTGGACTTCACGAGCACGTTGACTCGCTCCGAATACCGAGATTTCGACGAGAGCGGCATCCCCATCGAGCAAGACACCACGCTCAGTCAGCTCGAGCTGACAGGCAGCATCGTGCTGGCGATCCTGCCGCGCGGGCGCGCGATCGGGCAATACACATGGATTCCGAACCGCGTCGTTCCATATATCGGCGCCGGTGTCGGGCTGATGCGCTACGAGGTCGAGCAGCTCGGCGATTTCGTCGATTTCCTTGACCTGTCGATCTTTACGGCGCGACTCGAGTCGAGCGCGTGGACGCCGAGCACACACGTGCTTGGCGGCGCCGACATCAGGCTGATGCGCCAACTGTTCCTGACCGGCGAAGCACGGTATGTCTGGGCCGATGCGAAGGTGACAAGTGACTTCACTGGGTTCGACCCGATCGACCTGACCGGTCTCCGTATTTCGGCTGGCATACGGTTCGTGTTCTGACGCATAGTGGATGTGGGGGTATCACCAATGGGTACCAGATTCAGCGGTTGGCGTGTCTTCCTGGTGGCATCGGCACTGACGCTGCTGGTCTTCGTCTTCGTCCAGGCGCCGGTCGCGGCGGCGCAAGAGCCGACGGCTCACGCCGTCGTGGCGCCGTCGAGTAGCGCCAACCTCGACGCGCGCTGGACGGCCTGGCTTGGCTGCTGGCAGCTGTGGGAAGAGCAAGTGGATCGCGAGGCGCAGCCGGGGCGCGAGTTCCCGGAGCGCACCTTCGTCTGCCTGACACCGGCCGAACGCGGTCCCGGCATCACGCTGCGTGCCGTCGCAAACGGGCAAGTGCTCGTCGAACGAGGGCTGGCGGGTGACGGGGTCCGCCAGGACGTCGAGGACGGTGACTGCGCCGGATGGGAACACAGCGAGTGGGCCGCCGGCGGCCGGCGACTCTTTACCCGCGCCGAGCTTCAGTGCGGCGATGGCCCGACCCGGTCGGTCGATGGCATCAGCTTGCTGGCGAGCGCCTCCACGTGGGTCGACATCCAGCTCGTCGACATCGGTGGACAGCAACACCTCGAGATCCGGCGATACAACCCGGCGACCGAATACCAGCGGCAGGAGCTGCTTGGCTCCGCGTTTGACACCGAGATCGACCCGGTCGTCGTCCGCGAGGCGCGACGCGAGACCGCCGCACCACTCAGCCTGCCGGGCGTGCGCGAGGCGGCGGAGAAGGCGGCACCGCGCGTCGTCGAGGCGATGCTCGTCGAGATGCAGCCTCGGTTCACGCTCGATGCTGGCACACTGGTGGCCCTGGACGACGCAGGCCTCGACCATCAGGTGATCGACCTGCTGGTGGCGCTGGCCTACCCGGAACAGTTCGTCGTCGAGTCTCGGTCCCGGGGCGGCGGCTGGTCGAGCGGGGGTGGCGGCGGCTTTGGCGGGTACGACTCGATCTGGTACAACGACCTCTACCCGTACTACGTCACGCCGCTCGGCTACAACCGCTGGCGAAGTGGGTATAGCCCGTATCTGTACGGCTACGGTGGCGCGGCCAGCCCCTTCATCCTCCTCCGTAACGACACGACCGCGGCGTCGGGCCGCGCGATCACCAGCCGTGGCTACACGCGCGTCACTCGTTCACAAGCGGGCGGTCGGCAGGCGACAGGGAGAGGTGGGAACGGCGGCGGGCAGGGTGGCGCGTCCGGTCGCTCGGGCGGCAGCTCTTCGGGCGGTGGCGTCAGCTCGGGGGGGTATCGAGGCGGTGGCGGCGCCAGTAGCGGCGGCGGCACACGAACCGCCACACCGCGGCGGTAGGCGAGTCGGTGTGCGCCGTACGTAGGGCAGGCTTCAGCCTTGCCTCGCAGGCCGCCTCTACTCCACGAACCGCACTTCGAACATCTTGGGCCACCACTTGCCCGTGATGTAGAACGTGTCGGCGTCGGGGTCGTACGCGATGCCATTGAGCACATCCACACCGAGTGATTCGGACCGCCTCAGCAGACCGGCCGCGTCGATCTGGTGGGTGACGCGTCCGCTCGACGGATCGATCCGCACCAGGTAGTCTTCCTGCCACACGTTGGCGAATACCTCGCCGCGGACGCATTCGAGCTCGTTCAGCTGCATGAGCGGGCGACCGCGCAAGGTGACGCGCACCTGGCCGATGGCGTTGAACGACTCGGGGTCCCGGAAGGTAAGCACGTCGGTTCCGTCGCTCATGATCAGGCGCGTGCCGTCGTGGCACAGGCCCCATCCCTCACCCTGGTAGCGGAATGTCGCGAGCTGGTCGAAACTGGCCAGGTCGTGGACCAACGCGCGTTGAGCCTGCCACGTGAGCATGATGAGGCGGTCACCCACGCGGGCGAGACCCTCGCCAAAGTAGGCGCGCGAGATGTCCACGCGCTGCACCGCGCGACCGGTGGCGGGATCGATGCGACGGAGCTCCGACCGTCCGACCTGACCGGTGCTTTCGTACAGTGCGCCGTCCCACCAGAGCAGTCCCTGGGTGTACGCCGTGGTGTCGTGTGGCAACGTCCGCAGCACCTGGACACGCTGGGAGCGCACGACGACACCCGGTTGGGCCGCTGTAGAGCTCGTCATGGGGGACGAGCGGAGCACCCACCCGCTCGTGATCAACGCCGCGAGCGCCAGCGCGGCGAGCAGCGGCACGCTCGCCCAGCGCTTAGCTGTAGCGCGTGGCCGGGCGACGCGACCCGGCGCGCGCCGTGGCCGCGAGTCCGCACGGGTCCGCTTCGTGCTCCTCCGGGTCACTGAGGCATTCTGCCACACGGGCACCAGCGCCGGCGGGTCACTGATGCATTCCTGCCAGACGCGCACCAGCGCCGGCGGGTCACTGATGCATTCCTGCCAGACGCGCACCAGCGCCGGCGGGTCACTGATGCATTCCTGCCAGACGCGCACCAGCGCCGGCGGGTCACTGATGCATTCCTGCCAGACGCGCACCAGCGCCGGCGGCTCACGCGGGCCTTCGTGTCACACCCGCATCAGGATGGGTGTCACGGTTTCTCCCGTGGCCCGGGCGATCATCGCTGCATACAGCGCCACCTGCTGCCGGTAGATCTCGAGGGCGTCGGTTCCGGCCAGCTCTGCATCGGTCTTGTAGTCGACGACCGTCCAGCCGGCGGATTCACGAAACGCGAGATCGATGATCCCTTCCACCAGCGTGCCGTCGTCGCCTCGCATCGTGACCGGCGCCTCGCGCCGGCAGTCGCCCCGTGTGGCGGCGGCGCGCGCGCGCGCCAGCAGCGGGTGGTCGAGTGTCGCGCGCGCAATTGCTGACGCCGCGGCCATCTCGCCCGCCGGCGCCCCGAGGATGCGCCCATGGAGCATCGCCAACTCGTCGAGCGGTGCGGACGCCGCGGGCAGATCCAGCGGCGCGCTTGCCAGGACCGCATGCACCACCGAGCCGAACCGCGCGCCAGTCGGTCGCGCCGAATCGATCGGAAGCTCGATGATCTCGACCGGCGGAGACGCGTCGCGGCCGCCGATTGCGGCCCGCGCACGCTCGGTCGCCGTCTCGACGACGAGGCTCGCCCGCGCCCCGCGCGCGATCGCTTCATCGCGGCGACGCCGCCACCCGCGGTAGCGCTGCAGGTCCTCCTCGACGACCTCGGGCGGCGTGTTCTTCGAGAGCAGCTCCTCCTGCCGGATCCCGAACCGGGCATCGACGTCGAGCGTCAGCTGCGCGGGATCCCACCACACGACGCCGTAGGTTTCAGCGAAAGCCTCGGCACTGGAGGGCGCGGGCGTCGTGCCGGGGAACGGCACGATCTTGCCGCGCTCCACGCTCGCGCCCTGTCCATCCGCCGATGCGGATGTGGCCATCGTGTGCAAGCCAGGTGCGACCGTCTCGTTGCCGGCTGGATCCCCATCCGGCCGCTCGAGCACCGAATCGAGACCGAATCGCGGACACCCCGGGGCGAGCTCGGGCGCGCGGCGCGTCGCCGTCGGTGGGTAGAGCCCCGGGTGCAGTGGGCTCAGCCACCCACCCTCGTGCGGCCCATCCCCGACCGCGGGCACAACCAGCAGGTCGCGCGCGCGTGTCGCGGCGACATACGCCAGGCGGATGCCTTCCTCCCTGTCACGGTCGACTTCCTGAGGCTCGTGGTCCAGCAGATCGAGCGGCGACCACCCCGCCAGCTGCAACGCGCACAACCCGCTCTCCGCGTCGACGAAGCGGCTGGCGGTCATGCGATGAAGCTTGCACGTCGGGTCCGCCAGCACCACAACCGGGAACTCGAGTCCCTTCGCGCGGTGCACGGTCATGATCCGCACGCCGTCGCTCCCCTCCTCGAGGATCGGCGCCTCACCAGCCTGCCTCGCGGCCGCCTCGTCCCGGAGATACTCGACGAAGCCGCGGAACGAGAGTCCGCCGCCGGCCTCGTAACGCCGGGCCATCTCCGCGATCTGGAGCACGTTGGCCAGCGCCTGCTCGCCCGCGGGGCGCATCACGAAACCCGCGTGCGCGCGAGTCGCCTCGAGCAGCCGCCCGATCGTCTCGGCGACCGGGACGTGGTTGCGACGGCGATGCAAGCGCTGCAGCAACTCGAGCGCGTCGGTCACTGGGAGCAATCGGTCGTCGCCGGCGCCGTCGTCGCCAGTCAACGCTCTCGCGACACGGAAAGGATGGAGTCGTCCGAACCGTTGGCGATAGACAAAGAGGGTCTCGTCGTCGACCGCGAAGAGCGACCCACGCAGTGTCGCGAACACCGACAGCTCGTCGTCGGGCCATTCGACGGCGGCAAGCGCCGCGCGAACCGTCGAGACCTCCTCGCGTTCATGAAACGTCCGCCCGCCGACCAGCAGGTGGCGGATACCGCGCGCCTCGAGTGCATTGACGTAGGCGCGGGTCACATCGCCGCCGAAGCTCTCGAAGCGCCGGAACAGCACGCAGATATGCCGGGCTTCGATCGGCACGCGGCCCGTCTCCGGGCCATCGTCTCCAGCGTCCGATCGCCGTTGGGTGATGGTCCAGCCGCTGTGGCGCACCAACCAATCGATGAACGCGCCGACGGCGTGGGGGACGGAGGTGTCGATGGCCTTGGCGGCGACGCGGTAGTGGCCATACGGACGCGGCACCGGCAACGCCACGACGGACGGCTGCGTCTCCACATCATCGCGGTGCGGCGACAGCGGCACATACGCCGCGCGCGGTCCACCGCCGGCACGGGTCGCGCGCATGACCGGCGCAAACGACCCGTTGACCAGCCGCTGGATCGCTGGCACGGCTCGGAAGCTGGTTGTGAGCTCGACCGCGGTGACACCGGCGCGCTCCAACTGCCCCTTGACCTCTTCATAGATCCCAACGTCAGCCCGGCGAAACCGGTAGATCGACTGCTTGGGATCCCCGACGATGAACAGCTTGCCCGGCGCCGGGGTCACGCGCCGCCACTCACGCTCATCCGGGTCGTTCGCTGAGAGCAAGAGGACGATCTCCGCCTGCAGCGGATCGGTGTCCTGGAACTCGTCGACAAACACCCGTGCGAACCGTTGCTGGGCGGCGTGGCGAACGCTGTCATGGCGCGTGAGGAGGTCGCGTGCTTTGAGGAGAAGGTCGACAAAATCCAGATAGCCGGCGTCGGATTTCAGCGCCCCATACCGCTCGATGACCGCCTGTAGCTCCTGTTGCAGCAGGGCGGCGAGATCCGCGTCGGCGACCTTGGTGAACCGCCGCAGCATCTCGACCACCTTGGTGTGCCGTTCGACGACATGCGAACGCGCCACGCCGTCGGCATAGTCCGCGCCGGCGCCCCGACGGGGTTTCGTGAATGTGCGGTTGGCCGCAAGCTCGACGAGCAACGCCTCGATCCCGTCGTAGTCGCGACGCCGAGGCCGGACGGCGTCGGTCGTCTTTATGGTTTGGGCCACCAATCGCGCGGGCTGCGTGTCGTGGAAGAGGCGATCGTATTTTCGATTGCCAGCCTGGTCGGTGAGATCGGCGAACTCCTTGACATGGGCCACGATCTGATCGATCACCGCCTCGCGCGGGAACTCCTCGCGGCGCCACTGAGCAGTGAAATCACGCCATTCGGCAAGCTGCCATGCAGCGCGACGCAATCTGTCCGTGGGACTGTCGGTCGCTGCGTCGGGCTCGTCAAAGCGGAACGGCGTCTTGCGGCGGCGCAGCGCGCGCCGGACCCCTTCGGACGGATCCGCGAGGACGTCCTGAAACCAGAGGTCGAATCCCTGGGCAAAGAGCCGGCGCGCCTCGGGCTCCGCCAGGATCCCGAAGCGCGGATCGACGCCGGCCTCGACCGGCCGTTCGTGCAGGAGATCGGCGCAAAACCCGTGGATGGTGCTGACCTGGGCTTCCTCGAGATGCGCGATCGCGTGTTCCAGCTGACGCGAGCGCGTTTCCAGATGCCCGTCGGCGCCACCGCCCCCACCGATGCCATCCGGCGTCTGACGTGCGCGCTCGAGCTCCTCACGCAACCGGAGCTTCAGCTCGCCGGCCGCTTTCTCGGTGAACGTGACGGCGAGGATCTCGTCGACCCGCGCGGTGCCTGACGCGAGCACGTTGACGATGCGCGCGACGAGCTCACTGGTCTTGCCGGTCCCGGCCGCGGCTTCGACGATGAGCGAGTCGTCGAGCGCGGTGCGGATGCGATCGCGGGCCTCGGCATCGACTAGCGGTGTCGGACGCCGTGTCATTGTCATGGCAAACCGCGGAGGGCGAAGAGATCGACGAGCTTGGTGTCGTCCTTTACGTAGCGCGCCCGCCGCTCCTCCCACGGACCGCACACCTCACGGTAGTCACACCATCGGCACGCGCCTTCGCGTGGCGCCGGCAGGAACGTGCCTCCCGCCACCGCCCGATCGATGATCTCCAGCACTTCGATGCCGGATCGGCGCTCGCGCTCGCCGAGCGACACGGACCGGCGCGCGAAGGCGCCGGTCGAGGTACAGAAGAACAGCTGCGACTCGCCAACCACGCGACCGATGGCCTGCTCGACGGACAAGCCGTACAGCACGGGTTGCAGCACTTCACCGCGTCCAACCACCATCCGCTCGCGCGTTCGGTTCCTCCCGGTCTTGTGGTCGGTGACCCGGAGCTCGCCGTGGGGCGTTGGCCCCGCCTTTGCTTCGATGAGATCGACGACACCGTGCAACTGCCACCGCCCGTCGAGGGTCACCGGTTCCGGCACGCTCTCGGGATCCCGGCCGCCCCCCGGCGCGAAGCCAAATCCGAACTCCGCGCGAATGGGGATCCACTCGCTGTCTTCGTTCGCTACGTGGTGGATCCATCCTTTGAGATCGGCGCGCACCGCCTCGATCTCGTCCCGCCACACCCGATCGATGGCCGGCGCGAGCTGTTCCGCGTAGGCGGCCGCCACCCGGTCGAGGACCTCATCGAGCACCGCTTCGGCATCGGGGATCCGTGCCACCGTCACCGGTAGTGCCTCGCGGCGCTTCAGCTCGCGCATGAGCTCGGCCTGCACTTCGTGGACCATACGGCCCCGGGTCAGCGGGTCTAGCTTTTCGAGCGGCTCGACATCCTGGCGTGGTTGGAGACGATACAGCGCGCCGAGCAGGAACTGGTACGGACACGTCGCGAACCGTTGCAGCGACGAGACGGAGTACGGACGCGCGTCGAGGCGGTGCGCGGCGAGCATAGAGATCGTGCCGGCATCGAGGTCGTAAAGCCCGTCGTATTTCGACCACGGTCGCTTCCAGCGCGCCCATCGCGTGAGGAGCGACCGCCGCAGCCCGTGGTCCAGAGTCAGCAGGTATCGAGCACGACCGGCGATCTCGGGCGTGACCGTCCGGTGCAACAGTGGACCGAGGATCGCCAGGTCGTGTTCGGCATCGTCGATGGCGAGCGCCGCGTCCGCCGGCGCCGGCCAGGCAAGCCGCGCGCCCGCCTGGAGAAACGCCCGTTCCTCGACCGCCTGAAAACTCGGCATGACCCCACGGCGGGCGCGCTCGACGTCCAGCGCGTAGAAGGACGGGACCCGTGGGCGCCCGTCGCTAGCTTGGAGACGCGGGTAGGACAGGTGGACACGGTCGGTGGCGGCGCCCACGGCCAGACGCAGCAACAGCTTCTCGTGGGCGTTGCGGTCATGCTGATCCGGCAAACCGAGACGTGCCGCGTCCGCGCCGGCGTTGAGGCTGGCACGGTGCTCATCGAGCAACAACGGGTCTTGGCGGAGCTTCTGCGGAAAGACGCGCTCGGCAAGACCCGGAATGAACACGACCGTGAACCGACGGCCTCGCACATGTTCCGGTGCGGCGACGAAGACCCGGCCAAACCGCCGGCGCGGTGGCTCGGCCTGCAGCTCGGTCAGCCGCTCCGCGAGGACGTCCTGCACCTCCAGCAGTGGCACCGGACCCACACGGGCCATCGGACGAAGCTCGGCGAGCACCGCGAGCACACGATCCGGGTCCTCGAGCACCATCGGCGCCAGGTCATCGAGGAGATCCAGCCACTGACCCCACGAAGCCTCGGCGGGCAACGCGGCCAGCCGACCGATCACCGGCAACGCAAACCGTCGCAGATGTTCGAGGTTGCGCAGGTCGTCATCGATTCCGCGCACGCGCGAGGAGTCGGGATCGTCCGCCGCATGCTCCGCGCGCTTCAACTCCAGCTCGCGCGCGAGACCGGTCAACCGTCGCGCCCATCGCGCTTGCCCGCCAATCACCGCGGACTCGACGAGGAGGCGATCCCAGCGCCACGGCGCGCGCAGCGTGCCGGCCACGACGGGCGACGCGTCGCCGTCCACGGCATTGGCATCGGCATCCGTCGGCTCACCGGGCGAGGCGTCCTCGGCTTCGAGCAGAGCCAGCAGCGAGAGCTGCGCGGGGAGCGCGGGCACCGGCACCACCTCGGCGACGCTATCGGGCGCCACCCATCGTCCGCGGTCGACCGGGGGCGCGCCGTCGTCGTCGAGCCGAGGCACCTGGCCGAGCGACAGGTACTCGGAGAACCGGCGCGCCGAGAGCCGTTCTGCGGCACAGGCGAGCAAGGCGAGGAAGGCGCGCCCCGCCGGGTCAGGTGTGTGCGTACCTTTCGCGAACCAGGCGTCGATCCCCGCTCGTTTCAACGCCGTCTCGAGCAGGCCACCGTAGACGCGCGGCGACCGGAGCAGCACAGCCATCCGATCGAAGCTCACCCCCCGTGCCGACTCCTGCAGCATCGTCCGCGCGATCTCGACGCACTCCCGTTCCTCGCCGGGAGCCGAGCGGAAGGTGACTTCAGGTGCTGCGTTCGCGTCGTCGATCGCCCGCGGGTCGTCAGCCGTGAACAGGTATCGGCGCACGCGTCCGAGCGCGCGGCCCGTGGTGCCGCCGTCTGCGGCCCCATCGTCTGCGGCCACGGCGTCCGTGGCACCCGGTAGGCGCCGGAGCGCGGCCAGCGTGCGGTCGTCACCAGACGGCACGGTGGCCAGGACCCGCGGGGCACGGGCCGCGACCGATGCGATCAGCGCCAGCGTCGCGTCGTCAGCGACCGCCACGTCGAGGAGCACCGTGGGGACACCGAGTGGAGGTCGGGCGACCCCGCGCGCCGCGGCGGCCGCAGCCACCCGATACAGCATCGGCGCATCGACGAGCCGAGCCTGGTCGAGCTGCTGTGCGTAACCCGCGGCCAGCACACCGAGGTCACGTCCAACTGACTCGAGACGGCTCACCTGCGCCACCGGCACCTCGGCGTGCCGAAGGTCGCGGAGCGTCGCGGCGAGCGTACGCCCAAACGTGCGGAGGCGCGCGATCGGACGAAGATAGTCGAGTGCGTCACGCTCGATCTCTTCGAACGCGGCGCGCGTCGCGACCGCCTCCACCCCGAGCGGGGTGGCCGGCGCGGACCCGGCCCGAGCAAGATCAACGGCTGCGATCCGGGCCGCAAGCTGCCGCACGCTGAATCGATGAAGTCCGAAGGTCGCCCCGAGACGTCCCGCGATCTCGTGCGCGAGATCGTCGGCCGCTTCACGCGTCTCGCCGACGAGCAGCAGCTCGTGCCCCGCCGCGTGTGGCTCGAGGAAGGCTCGCGCGGCGTCCAGACGGGTCGAGGCGTCGGGAGCAGAAAGGATCGCGACCGAGGTTACGGGCGGGGATGGATCGGTCGCTGGTGGATTCTCGAGTGCCACGCTCCCCGAAGCCTCCGTGCCGGGGTCTCCGTTCCGGCGGCGCCACGCCGCCAGTCATCCGAATCGTAGCACGGGGCGATCGATCGCCGACCAGACTAAACCCAGAGTTCACTGCTGGGTCTTGCAGCTAGGGCAACACGGGATCCTCGAGGGCGTGGCGGGCCGCCTTTTGGGCGCGACGCCGCGACTGGGCCAGTCGTCGGTATTTGCGGTCGCCGCTGAGGCCGCTTTGGCGCGGGACGATGAGGCCGGTCGCACCGACGCCCTCACCGCACACGGGTCCGGTGTTCCTGTCATCGCCAGGGCCACCGAGCGTCGCGCGGAGCATGCGTCGCTGCCGCATCACCGAGTGGTGGCATCTGAGGCACACCCGAGCCGGCAGACGCCTGCGGGCCAGATCGAGCGTCAGTTGCGCGGGGACACGACCGCACACGGCGCACAACCGGCGCGGTCCGGGGCGGGACCGCGACGGTGCACCGGGCGCCGCCTCCGGGCGCTGCCGTGAATCTGGATCGTCGTAGGGGAACCCCAACTGTCGAGCCGTTGCGTCCTGGTATTGAGCCATGACTCACCCTAAGCCCCGGGTGTGACAGGGTAGGTCACACCCGTCGCGGACCCTCTACTGTTGGGACGGGTATACCCTGTTCGGGGTTCCACCACCGCCATGCCGCGTAACGCCGAGGTGATCAGACAGTGGAGCATCCTGCGCGAGATTGAGTCCTCCCATGGCACCACGATCCGGCACCTGTCGGCGGCGACCGGCGTGACCACCCGCACGATCCGGCGGGACCTCGACGCGCTGCAGGATGCGGGGTTCCCGCTGTACGACGAGCCTGGCGAAGGCGCGAAGGTCTGGAAGCTCGAGGCGCGACCGTTTCGGCGCCTGGACGAGACCGGGTTCACGCTGGCCGAGCTGTCCGCGCTGTACTTCAGCCGCACGCTCGTCGAGTGTCTTGCGGCGACTCCGTTTGCGCAGGATGTGCGAAGCGCGTTTCACAAGCTCGAGACGGCGCTCGGGCCGCGCACGCGGCAGTTCCTCGATCGCCTGCCCGAGGTGATCCAGGCAAAGCGCGAACCGATGCGGGCGCGCGACGAGGGGCGGCAGCGCGCGACGATCGGCCGGCTGCTCGACGCTATCCTGCACCAGCGACGGGTCGACGCACGCTACCATTCGCTCTCGAGCCGCCGTGAGAAGCGGTATCGGCTTGATCCCTATCGTCTGGTGTACGCACAAGGGGGTCTCTACTTGTTCGCCTATGTGGCGCAGTACCGGCAGGTCCGGACGTTTGCCGTCGAGCGCATCCGGGAGCTCACGCCGCTCAGCGAGACGTTTCTGCCGATCGAAGACCTCACCGATGCCGCGTTCCCGCACTCACTCGGGATCCATCAGGGCGACCCGGAGCACATCGAGCTCGAGTTCGCGGCGGAGGTCGCGCCGTACGTGCAGGAACGCGTGTGGCACCCCTCGCAGACCCTGACCGCCGGAGCGGACGGGTCCGTCCTGATGACGCTCGACGTCTGCGACGACGGCGCGCTGCGCAGCTGGATCCTGAGCTACGGGCCAGCCGTGCTCGTGCGCTCGCCGACGTCGCTGGTCAGTCGGATCGCGACCGAGCTCGGTCGCGCACACGAGCGATATTCGGCGGGGGACGGCGCGCACGGCGCGCCGCGCGGGCGCGGAGTGGGGCTCTCGGGGTCCCCGCGGAGCGCCCGCGGGGGTTCGGGGCGAAGCCCCGTCAGATAAATGCGCGTGCGAGTGGTGCTGGTCGCGCTGGTCGCCGCAGCAAGTGGCGGCGCGATCGCCACACTCGTCGTGCGAACACCGGCGCCGCCCGTCTCCGTGCCGACGCGCGCGCTCTCGATCGACCTCCCCCACGGCCACGCCGCGCTCGACGTGGCGGTGTCTCCCGACGGGAACCGGCTGGCGTATACCGCGGTGGTGGACGGACGCGCGGGGCTGTTCGTACGACCGCTCGATCGGTTCGACACGCTGACACTGCCGGGCACGGACGGAGCGACGCAACCGTTCTTCGCGCCCGACGGCGCCGCGATCGGGTTCTTCGCCGGGGGATTCCTCAAGACAGTCACGTTGGACACAACCAGCGCAGCGACCGCTCCGGTCACGGTCTGCCGCGTGCCTGGCCACAGCGCCGGCGGGTCGTGGGGACCAACGGGCAACATTCTCTTCGCCGGCCCGCCCGCGACCGGCCTGTATCGGGTCGCCGCGTCCGGGGGCGTCCCGGTGCCGGTCACGAAACCGGATCGCGACGCGGGAGAGACGGCGCACGGTTGGCCACACTACGTGGACGCGCGCCACGCGATCTTCACCGTCGGCCGCGAAGGCCGCGACCCCAGACTGACGCTGCTTGACCTCGAGAGCGGCGAGCAGCACCCGCTCTCGCTCGCCGATGGCGGCGGGCACTATCTCGAGTCGGGGCGCCTGGTCTTCACCCGTCGCGGTGAAGTCTTTACGACCACCCTCGACCCGAGGGATCCTGCATCCGCGCGGTCGCCGCGTCCCGTCGTGCATGGAGCCGCAAGCAACGCGGCCGGCTACGGCGGGCTCGGCCGGTCGGGTCTCGCCGCCGCCCGCGGTGGCACGCTCGTCTTCACACCGCTGTTCGAGCCGGCCGCGGACAATCGGCTCGTGTGGGTGGACCGCCACGGCGTAGCGACGCGAGCCGATGCCGTCACTGCGCCACACGCGACGCCCCGGATCTCGCCAGACGGCGCCCGCATCGCGGTCTCGATTCGGGCCGAGTTCCTCCGCCGCGATATCTGGTCCTTCGACGTTGCCACGGGCTCGCGCCAGCAGCTCACCGCGCAGGCCGGCGACAACCACTCTCCTGTCTGGTCGGCGGACGGCGCGACGGTGAGTTTTGCGTCGAGCCGCCACGGACCGCAGCGCATCTTTCGTCAGCGTACGGACGGCGGGGGCGCGCCGGAGATGCTCGTCGCGGGAGATGCACGCACGCCTGGATCGTGGTCACGCGGTGGCCGCACGCTCGCGTTTCACGAGACCCATCCGGCACGGGGCCGCGACATCTGGACCTGGACAGAAGGCGACGGGGCGGCGCCGGCGGTGCTCCTCGCGACCGACGCCAACGAACGGGCGCCGGCGTTTGGCCCATCCGGTCTCTGGCTGGCCTACGTGTCGGACGGTGAGGATGAGGATGCGGACGGCGACCAGGTGTACGTGCGTGGGACGGACACCACACGCGACGACAGCCCCCACCGCGTGTCACCGAACGGCGGGAGTGAGCCGGTGTGGAGTCGGGACGGCACGGAGCTGTTCTATCGGCGCGGTCGCGCGCTGCACGCCGTCACCGTGCGCGAGAGCCCGCCATACTTCAGCCAGCCCCGGCACCTGTTCGACGGTCCGTTCGTCACTGATGCCAGCGCCGTCCTCCCCGCGTATGACGTGGATCTCGACGGCTCGCGATTCGTGATGCTGGAGCCCGCCGCGCGCGTCGAGGCACTTCACATCCTCACCGGCTGGCAGGAGCATCCTTAGATGGTGACTCGTCGCGCGCGTCCCGGTAAGTCAAGACAGCGAGTGGAACCGACCGAGCATCGGTCTTCGTATGTGAGAATGAGAGGGATTCAGCATGATGTGTGTTCGCTGCGGGCGTGAGATCGTCGAGGATGCGGCTTTCTGCCATTACTGTGGCGCTAGCCAGCAACCGGCGCCGCCTCGGGGCGCGCAACGAGCCCCCTTGCGCCGCTCGCAGGTCGACCGGCAGCTCGCCGGTGTCTGTGGCGGGATAGCCCGTTACTTCACGGTGGACCCGGTCTTGGTGCGCGTGGCCTGGGTCGTGCTGTCCATCGTCCCCGGGACGATCTTTCTTGGTGTGCTTGCCTACCTCGTGGCGTGGCTGATTGTCCCGGACGCGGAACCCGGTACTGAGGATGCTGATGCCGACGCCAACGTCGCCCACGCGACGCGGCGGAGGATGCAGCGCTCCTCGACGGACGCGAAGCTCGCCGGCGTCTGCGGAGGGATCGCCGAGCACTTCGCCGTTGACGCCACGGTCATCCGGCTGCTCTGGGTTATCCTCTCGATCTTTCCGGGCTTGATCATCTGCGGTGTGATCGCGTATCTCATCGCGTGGTTTGTCATACCGGCGGCCGCATCGCCGGTCACCCCGCCACCGGCGCCGGCTCCAGCCGGCGCCACCGGTGAATAGCGCACGCGCCCGCGGGGGTTCGGGGCGCAGCCCCGTCACGGGAGGCCGAGAGCAGGACTGCGGCCAAGGCGCGCACCGCGCGCCTCGCGGACGCGGAGTGGGGCTCTCGGGGTCCCCGCGGAGCGGCCGCGGGGGTTCAGGGCGCAGCCCCGTCTAAGATGACACCACACGGGCACCGCGTGCCTCGACCGGCCCGACGTAGCTTTCGCTTTCGAGACCCGCCTCCCTGAACGCGGCCTGCATGGCGTCCGCCGCCGCCGCCGCCGCGTCGTCCCCGTCGGTGAAGGCAAACACGCTCGGCCCGGAGCCGGAGATCGAGCAGCCGAGCGCGCCAGCATCACGCGCAGCATCCTGCACCTGGTGGAATCCCGGCACGAGCGGGGCGCGAATCGGTTCGACGAGCGCATCGGAGATGCTGCGCCCGAGCAACGGGAGGTCGCCTCGGTATAGCGCGCTGACGAGCGCGGCGAGGTTGCCCAGGTTGGCCACGGTCTGCCCGATCGTGAACCGATGATCGGCGATCCGTCGCCGCGCGTCCGCTGTGAGCACCTCGCTGTGCGGGTGCACGACCACGACGCGCAAATCGGCCGGCACGGGGAGCGCGACGAGGTCCAGCGGGTCAACTGCGCGGATCAGGACGATGCCGCCGAGCACTCCCGGCGCGACGTTATCGGCGTGGGCAGTGCCGGAGACGGCCGCCTCGCCGCGTAACGCACATTCGACGAGCGCGGGCGCGGACAGCTTCTCGCCAAACAGCGCATTGACCGCCACGGCGCCGCCCACGCTGCTGGCCGCCGAGCTCCCCAGACCACTGCCCAGCGGCATCTGCTTGTGCAACCGAAGGCGGACTCCCGCGTCCGGGAGTCCAAGTCGTTCAAGCGCCGCGGTCGCGGCGATACCGACGACGTTGGTCGCCGGATCCGTGCTCAACGAGGATGCACCGGTCACCTCGGCAATCTCCACACCGGGCTGCGAACGTCGCTCGGCCTCCACCACGTCACCCGGCCTGGTCAGTGCCAGACCGAGCACGTCGAATCCCGGGCCGAGGTTGGAGGCCGTGGCCGGGGCGAACACACGGACACGCGCAGGCATGGTCCATGAGTATCACGGAGGTGGGCGTCACAGCGTCGCACGGTTGCGATCGATGGTCGACGGGCGTGCACAGATCTGCCCGGTTTGTTGCGCCGCCCCGCCGCCCCACGAGGAACACGGCTCGTGCGCTATCTCCTTTCGCTGCAACGACAAGCACGCGGTGTTGCGATCGGCCGAGAAGCGGCCGCGTGCTGGCCAGTGGGGCACCGGTGTGCGAGAATTTGCATGCATGGAAGCCCTCGTCGCGATCGGGCTCGTCATCCTGGCGCTGGCGGGGATCGGCGTGTATCACTTCGCGCGAGAGAAGTCGCACGCGGCGACGGTCAAGGCGCTCCAAAAACAACTCGAACATCGCGCGACCGAGCTGGAGGAGGCGACCCAGACGCTCCACCGGCTCGCCGGCATCGACTCGTTGACCCGGGTGACCAACCACAGTCATTTCCAGGAGTTTCTCCGCAACGAGTGGCGACGCGCCTTGCGGGAAACCTCGTCTCTCTCGGTCATCATGATCGACCTCGATCACTTCAGCGACTACAACGACCGCCTTGGACATCAGGCCGGCGATTCCGCCCTTGCCAAGGTCGGTGGGGCGCTCAAGGGTGTGGTCCGCCGACCTGGCGATATCGTCGCCCGATACGGCGGTGAGGAGTTTGCGCTGGTCCTCTCGCGGACCGACGAGCAGGGCGCCTACCGCGTCGCCCACAAGGTCTGCGCGGCGGTCGACGGGCTCGACATCGAGCATCCGGACTCCCCGACCGCGAAGCGGCTGACGGTCAGCGTCGGCGTCGCCAGCGCGACACCGGCGGTCGATTCCAACTGGGAAGAGCTCGAGCTGGTCGCCGCGGCGAACCGCGCACTCCTGGAGGCCAAGCAGTCGGGTCGAAACAAGATCGTCGCGGCGGCGGATGTGACCGCGTGAAGGGCCTACTGGGTCTTAGGCGACTCGCGGCCTAGTCGAAAATCCCCAACTGCAGCTTCGCCGCCTCTGACATCCGATCCTTGTCCCAGGGCGGCTCCCATACGAGGTCGACCCGAGCGTCGCTCACGCCGTCGATCGCCTTCACCTTGCCCTGCACCTCGGCGGGGAGCGTGACAGCCGCCGGGCACCCCGGCGCCGTCAGCGTCATCTGGATCACAGCTAACCCGCCCTTGTCCACGGCGACGTCGTAGATCAGGCCGAGCTCGTAGATGTTGACGGGAATCTCCGGGTCGAAGACGGTCGCCAGCTGCTCCACGATCTTCGGCTTGAGCTCGAGCATCTTCAGCGGGTCCGACTCGATCGGCGGTCCGGCCGTGGACGCGGGAGGGCCGGCCTCCGGACTCGGGTCGCCGGCGAGGGCGCTCGTGTCGATCGATGGAGCGGCGGGCGGAATCGGAGCGACCGGCGCGGGGTCGGCCGTTGCTGGCGCCGCGGCCGGGTCGGCGTCCGGCGGTGGCGGCGGCGGCGAGTTCTTGAAATTGAAGATGCCCATGGCTCACTCCGTGGTGACGATGTCGTGCGCGTCCTCGACCGCGGCCCGCAACGTGTGCCACGCGAGGCTCGCGCACTTGACGCGCGTCGGGTACTCGCGGACGCCGCCGAACACGGCCAGCTTGCCCATTGGCTCGGACTCCACGTCGACCGAGTCATCGGTCACCAGCCGCAGGAATTGCTCGAACAGCACGCGGGCCTCGCTCAGCGTCTTGCCCTTCACCGCATCGGTCATCAACGACGCCGACGCCTTCGAGATGGCGCAGCCAGACCCGAGAAAGCTGACGTCGCTGATGACCTCGCCGTCGAGATTGACGTACACGGCCAGCTTGTCACCGCACAGCGGGTTGTATCCGTCGGCGTGCCGGTCGGCGCCGTCGAGCTCGCCGAAGTTATGCGGGTGCTTGTTGTGGTCGAGGATGACCTCTTGATAGAGATCGCGGAGCTCGCTCATACGGGAAAGACCTCGCGCACGCGTTCGAGCGCGCGCACCAGCGCGTCGATCTCCGCGCGTGTGTTGTACATGGCGACCGACGCGCGTGCGGTCGCCGGCACCCCGAACCGCTCCATGACCGGCTGCGTGCAATGGTGCCCCGTGCGTATCGCCACGCCCTCCGTATCGACGATAGTGCCGACGTCGTGCGGGTGCGCACCTTTCATGACAAACGCCAGGATGCTCGCTTTCCGAGCCGCGGTGCCGATCAGACGCAGACCCTTGACCTCGGACAGTGCTGCCGTGCCGTAGGCGAGCAGATCGGCCTCATGGGCCGCGAGACGGTCGAACCCGATCGCCTGAACGTAGTCAACGGCGGCGCCGAGACCGACTGCTCCGGCGATGTGGGGCGTCCCGGCCTCGAACTTGTTCGGGAGGTCGGCGTACGTGGTCTTGTCGAACGTGACCGAGCGGATCATGTCGCCGCCCCCTTGATAGGGCGGCATCCGCTCGAGCCACGCTTCTCGGCCATACAGCACGCCAATCCCCGTCGGCCCGTAGAGCTTGTGCCCGGTGCAGACGTAGAAGTCGCAGTCGATCGCCTGGACGTCCACCGGCATGTGGTACACCGCCTGGGATCCGTCGATCAGCACCGGCACGTTGCGACGGTGCGCCATGTCGACGATCTCACGCACCGGATTGACGGTGCCGAGCGAGTTCGACAGATGGACGACTGACACGAGGCGCGTGCGTGGACCGATCAGCCGCTCCATTTCGTCGAGCTGCAGCGTACCGGTGTCGTCGATCGGGGTGACGCGGAGCCGGGCGCCGACCTGCTCGCACAGCAGCTGCCACGGCACGATGTTCGAGTGGTGCTCCATGTGGGTGATGAGGACCTCGTCGCCTGGAGCGACGTTCTGTCGGCCAAAGCTCTGCGCCACCAGATTGATGCTCTCGGTGGAGTTGCGCGTAAAGACGATCTCCCGACTCGACGCGGCGTTGAGAAAACGCTGCACTTTTTCCCGTGCCGCATCGTACGCCTGCGTCGCCTCCTCGCTCAGCACGTAGACACCGCGGTGGATGTTGGCGTTGCCCTCGGCGTAGTAGCGCGCGAGGACGTCGAGCACCGCCTGGGGCTTCTGTGTTGTCGCGGCGCTGTCGAGGTAGACGAGCGGGTGGCCGCGGATGAGCCGACGGAGGATGGGAAAATCCTGTCGGATCCGTTCGACGTCGAACGAGGCCGGCGCCGCGGGCGGGGCGGATGCTTCAGCCGGGCTGCTCATAGAACGTGCCCCCGCCCGAACCCGGCAACTGGTCGAGGAGCAGGCCGTTGAGCATCGCGCGGATTGGCGCGATGCCGATATGGTTCAGCAGGTCGCTGGCAAACGCGTGGATCAGCACATTGCGCGCCTGCGCGAGACCCAAGCCGCGAGCGCGAAGGTAAAAGAGCGCGTCGTCATCGAGCTGACCCACGGTCGCGCCGTGCGTGCACTTGACGTCGTCGGCGAAGATCTCCAGCTCCGGCTTCGTGTTGATCTGCGCGTCCTCAGACAGCAACAGCGCCTTGTTGGTCTGCTTGGCGTCGGTCTTCTGCGCGTCGATCTCCACGATGATCTTACCGTTGAACACGGCGTGCGCCTGATCGCCGATGATGCCCTTGTACAGCTCGTGACTTGAGCAGTGTGGCTTGGCATGACGAATCGTCGTGTGGTTGTCCACCAGCCGACGACCGTTCGCGAGATACAGCCCGTTCAGCGTGCATTCGACCCCCTCGCCGTCGAGGTGGGCCTGGACGTCGTTGCGGACGAGGCCGCCCCCGAGGGTAATCGCGTGCGACGAGAAGCTCGCGGCACGGTGAAGCCGCAGATGCATGCTGGCGATATGAAACGCGTTGAGCTGCTCTCGGACCAGCTTGTAATGGTCGATGACCGCGTGTGCACCGGCGATCACCTCGGTCACCGTGTTGGTGAAATACGGGCCGTCGCCAACTCCGGCGTAGCTCTCGACGAGCGTGGCCTGGGCGTTGTCGCCGGCGACGATCAGCACACGCGGGTGCGTCATGACCGGGGTGCGGTCGCCCGGCGGCACGGTCAGAAACAGGAGCTGGATTGGCGATTCGATGACCACGTTGTCGGGAACGCGCACCACCACCCCGTCGTGCAGCAGTGCGGTGTTGAGCGCCGTGAACGCCTCCGTGTCGAATGCGGCAGCGGAAGTGAGATGGCGCTCCACGTCGCCGGCCGCGTCCGACATGAGGGCGTCCGCGAGGCTCTCGACCCGAACGTCCGACGGCCGCTCGGTCGCGGTCGACAGCTCGCGGGCGTAGCGGCCGTTGACGAAAACCACGGTCGGAGCGTCGCCGTCGACGGGGGTGATGAATGGCGACGCCGCCGAGGCCGCCACCGAGACAGGCCCTGCGGGGCTGAACGTCGTTGCCGCAATCGGCGCGACGTTCGTGAAGCGCCACGGCTCGAGCCTGGTTGTTGGCAGACCCAGCTGGGTAAAGCGGTCGAAAGCGGCGCGCCGCAAGTCGGTGATCGGCGCGGGCCCGACCGCGTCACGCTGGACCCGTTTAAACGCGGTGTGATAAGCGTCGAGCGCCGCCTCGCGCGTCTCGCGCGTCTCGGTCACTGCCATCTAGCTCTCTTGACCCATAGGCATGAGATCCAGGCCGTCTAAAACAGCTAGGCGCTCACCTTCTCGTCCTCGACCCAGCCGTAGCCACGCTCCTCGAGCTCGAGGGCCAGCTCCTTGCCGCCGGACTTGACGATACGGCCGCCGGCGAGGACGTGCACGTAGTCGGGCACGATGTAGTTGAGGAGCCGCTGGTAGTGCGTCACGATCACGGTCGCACGCTCGGGTGTGCGCATCGCGTTGACCCCGTGCGACACGACCTTGAGCGCGTCGATGTCCAGTCCCGAGTCCGTCTCGTCCATGATGGCCAGCTTCGGTTCGAGCACGGCCATCTGGAAGATCTCGTTCCGCTTCTTCTCGCCTCCCGAGAAGCCCTCGTTGACCGGACGGTTCATCAGGCTCTGATCGAACTCGAGCGTCTGCATCCGCTCCTTGACCAGCGTCATGAAGTCCATGGCGTCGAGCTCGGGTTTACCGCGATGTTTCCGAACCTCGTTGAGCGCCGCCTTGAGGAGATAGGCGTTGTTGACACCAGGAATCTCGACCGGGTACTGAAACGCGAGAAAGAGCCCCTCGCGCGCGCGCTCCTCGGGCTCCATGGCGAGGAGGTCGCGGCCGCGATAGGTCACCGTCCCCTCGGTGACGTCGTACTCGTCGCGACCGGCGAGGACGGCGGCCAGCGTGCTCTTGCCCGAACCGTTCGGGCCCATGATGGCGTGCACTTCGCCCGCCTGCACTGACAGGTCGATGCCCTTGAGGATGTCGATGTCGCGGTCGCCGACCCTGGCGTGTAGGTTCTTGACTTCGAGCATGTGAACGATATGTCTCCCGGCTCTTGGGCTGTAGGGCTTTGGGCTCAGGGGCGACCAGGCCATACGCCCTGGGCCCCGAGCAGAGAGCGACGCGCTACCCGACGCTGCCCTCGAGGCTGACGCCGAGCAGTTTCTGCGCCTCGACCGCGAACTCCATCGGGAGCTCGCGAAAGACTTCCCTGCAGAATCCGTTCACGATCATGTTGACCGCGTCCTCGGTCGACAAACCGCGCTGACGGCAATAGAAGATCTGGTCTTCTCCGATCTTCGCTGTCGACGCCTCGTGCTCGACCTGTGACGACGTGTTGCGCACATCGAGATAGGGGAAGGTGTGTGCGCCGCACCGATCGCCGATGAGCAGCGAGTCACACTGCGAGAAGTTGCGCGCCCCTTTGGCGTTCTTGCCAATCCGCACCAGCCCGCGATACGTGTTCTGGCCCTGCCCCGCGGAAATACCCTTCGACACGATGGTGCTACGCGTGTTCTTGCCCAGATGGAGCATCTTCGTCCCGGTGTCCGCCTGCTGGTGGTTGTTCGTCACGGCAACCGAATAGAACTCCCCGACCGAGTTGTCGCCTTGCAGAATGCAGCTCGGATACTTCCACGTGATCGCTGACCCGGTCTCGACCTGCGTCCAGGTGATCTTCGCGTTGGTCAGCGCCCTGCCTCTCTTGGTGACGAAGTTGTAGATGCCGCCCTTCCCGTCCTTATCGCCGGGATACCAGTTCTGCACGGTCGAGTACTTGATGGTCGCGTCGTCGAGCGCCACGAGCTCCACCACGGCGGCATGCAGCTGGTTCTCGTCGCGCATCGGCGCCGTGCACCCCTCCAAGTAACTGACGGTGGCCCCTTCGTCGGCGACGAGCAGCGTGCGCTCGAACTGGCCGGTCTGTGCGGCATTGATCCGGAAATAGGTCGACAGCTCCATCGGGCACTTGATGCCCTTCGGGATGTAGGCGAACGAGCCGTCGCTAAAGACCGCCGAGTTGAGCGCCGCGTAGTAGTTGTCGGAAGAGGGGACGACCGTACCGAGATACTTGCGGACCAGCTCGGGATGGTCTTGGACCGCCTCCGAGAACGAACAGAAGATGATACCGAGCTCGGCGAGCTTGTCCTTGAACGTCGTGCCCACCGACACCGAGTCGAAGACCGCGTCGACCGCGACCCCAGACATCAGCTTCTGCTCCTCCAGCGGGATGCCGAGCTTGTCGAATGTGGCTTTAATCTCGGGGTCGACGTCGTCGAGGCTCTCGAGGCTCGGCCGCTGTTTCGGTGCCGAATAGTAGATGACGTCCTGGAAATCGATCGGCGGGAAGTGGACGTTGTGCCACGCCGGCTCGTCCATCGTCTGCCAGAAGCGGAACGCTTTCAGCCGCCAGTCGAGCAGCCACGCCGGCTCGTTCTTTTTCGCCGAGATCAGCCTGACGATGTCCTCGTTCAGCCCTTTCGGAATCTCATCCGCGGCGATGTCGGTAACGAAGCCGTACTTGTAGTCCTGATTCGTGAGCTCTTCGACGGTCTTTGTTGACGTAGGCATAGACGGGCTGGGCCCTCAGGATGCGGCTCGGGTGTCCTTGTTTCGATCACCGACCAAATCAGTCGGATATCAAATCCTACCCGTTCGAGCCGCGCGGTTGCAAGGAGCCCTTGGATTAGGGCGATCGCCGGAGGCCGGGGAGGCCGCCGATGAGGCAGACGGCCACAACGCCGACCAGGTTGTACCAGAGATACGAGATGTTCGTCGTCGTCGCCACGAAACCGACCGCCAACATCCCGCCGATCAGCCCACGGAACGCGTCGCCGGCCGTCGCGCGGCGGAACCCGACCGCCAGGACGAACACGCCGAGGAGCGACCCGTAGAAATAGGAGCCGAGCAGGTTCACCACCTCGATGAGCGATCCGAGGTTGGTGGCGAACAGCGCCGCCACCGCCGCGAACAGGCCCCAGAATCCGGTCGCCACCTTCGAGACGCGGAGGTAGTGGGCGTCGGAAGCCTCCTTCCGGTAGTGCCGCCGGTAGAAATCGATGACGCTCGCGGTCGAGAGCGCGTTCAGCTCCGCCGCGGCGCTCGACATCGCGGCGGCGAAAATGGCGGCGATCAGCAGGCCGACTAGACCGATGGGCAACTGGCTCGTCACGAAGGTCGGGAAGACGTAGTTCACGTCGTCGGTCGTGCCTTCGCCGGTCACGTCCTCGATCAGCGTCGCGGCACGCGCCCGCACGTCCTCCATGCGTCGTTCACTCTCGACGAACGCGGTGGTCGCGGTGGCGACTGCGGTGGTGTCACCGGCCTGACGGGCCGCGACGACAGCCGTCGCGCGTTCCCGGCGCCGTTCGAACGCCGACCGAAACTCGTCGTCGAGCGCCGCGTAGTCGCCGGCACGGTCGCTCGCCTCCACCTGTGCCCGGTGCTCGCTGTTGAACACCATCGGCGGCTCGGTGAACAAGTAGAAGCAGAAGACCAGGACACCCATCAGCAGGATCAGCACCTGCAGCGGGATCTTGGCGAAGGCGCTCATCAACAGCGAGTGGCGGGCGCCGTCGACCGATCGCGCGGCCAGATACCGCTGCACCTGACTCTGATCGGTGCCAAAGTAGCCAAGCATCAGGAACAGGCCGCCCACCAGCCCTGACCAGAAGGTGTAGGTCTCGTCCAGATCGAAGGTGAAGTCGATCGCCTGCAGTCGGCCGACGGCGCCGGCGACGTGCAGCGCCGGCTCAACCCCGACATCGTCCGGCAAACCGACGACGAGCGCGACCACGGCGGCCGTCACCCCGACCATGATGACGACCATCTGCTTGACGTCGGCCCAGGCCACCGCCTGTACGCCGCCGAACATCGTGTAGAAGGTGGTCGAGCTCGCGATGACGAGGATGGTCAACGGCAAGCTCTGTCCCAGCACGATCGCCAGGATGACCGCCGGGGCGGAGATGATCACGCCCACGCTCAGTCCGCGGGAGACGAGGAACAGCAGGCTGGCCAGCGCACGCGTCTTCGCATCGAAGCGCTGCTCGAGGTATTCGTACGCCGTGAACACCTTCGCCCGGTGGAAGAACGGCACGAGCGTGACCGACAGGATGATCATCGCGATCGGCAGCCCGAAGTAGAGCTGAACGAAGCGGAGGCCGTCGGTTGCCCCCTGCCCGGTGGTCGATACGAGCGTGATGGCGCTCATCTGTGTCGCCATCACCGAGAGGCCGGCGGCCCACCATGGCAGCGAGCGCGAGGCCAGGAAATAGCCCTCTAGCTCGCGTGTGTTCTTCGACCGGCTGATGCCGTCGTAGAGGACCCAGGCGAGGTAGGCGGCGATGATGGCCCAGTCGAGTGGATGCACGGCCGTGAGGCTACAGGGCGAAGTGCTGGGAGAGGATCCAGAGGGCGGCGAGCACGGCGACTTCGACCACGACGACGGCGATGTAGGTGCGAGTCACTAGGCTGAGTATCGCAGATCGCGCGTGGTGCCTACGCGATCCGGTAGCCGAGGAATTCGTGCATGACACCCCTCGGTGGCCCCATTATGCTTCTCTGATATACCCGTCAGGGATACCGGGACACGAGCATGGACGACGTCATTGCGGCACCGGCGAAGCGCCTTCCGATCGGCCGCATCCTCTTCGGCATCGTGGCGGTCATTGCCCTGGGCGGGATCGGCCGTCAGATCGGGCCGTACGTCCCGGAGTTCGAGGCGTGGGTCAATGGACTCGGTGCGTGGGGCCCGGTGGTCTTCATGGCCGGGTATGTGATGGGAACCGTCGCCTTGGTCCCCGGCTCCGCTCTGACGTTGGCCGCAGGAGCTGTCTTCGGCCTCGGGCCCGGCGTCGTGTACGTCTTTACCGCGGCTACCGTTGGCGCATCCCTCGCCTTCCTTGTCTCCCGGTACGTGGCGCGAGACATGATCGAGCAGCGCCTCGAAGGCAACCCTCGGTTTGCCGCGGTCGATGCGGCGGTCGGACGCGAAGGGCGCAAGATTGTCCTGCTGCTGCGTCTGTCTCCGGTTTTTCCGTTCAACCTGCTCAACTACACCCTGGGGCTCACGAAGGTCCGATTCGTGGACTACCTGGTCGCGTCGCTCGGGATGCTGCCCGGGTCGTTTCTCTACACCTACTACGGCGCCGTTGCGGGCGACGTCGCGCGTCTGGCGGGCGGCGCGGCGCCCGACCGCGGGCCCGGCTACTACGGCGTGCTGCTGCTCGGTCTCGTCGCCACGATCGCGGTGACGGCGCTGGTCACACGCACCGCCCGCCGAGCGCTGGGGCCGGCGGTTGCGCGACCCGTGCCCGACGGATAGAATTCCCCCGGCTTCGGCCGATTCCGCCGAGTTGAGCGGGTCGCCGAGGTTTTTTGCCGTCCAGACGAACGACGACCGACCCCGAACGCGTTCCCGACACGAGCGGGTTCTGGCACTCAGTGACACGGCACGAAAGGAGTCACGACGGTGTCTGACGTGACGACGACCGAGCACGCTGCACACGCCGCGCACGGACACGAGCACGAGGAGCTGTCCTTCTGGCGGCAGTACATCTTCTCGCTCGACCACAAGGTGATCGGCATCCAGTACGCCATCACCGGTCTGCTCTTCCTGCTGTTCGGCTTCAGCTTGATGATGGTGATGCGCTGGCAGATCGCCTATCCGGGCCAGCCGATTCCGCTCATCGGCGGGTTCCTGGGCCAGTCGCGTGCCCCGGGCGGCATCATGCTGCCGGAGTTCTACAACCAGCTCGGCGCCATGCACGGCACGATCATGGTCTTCTTGGGGGTCGTCCCGCTCGCCGTAGGCGGCTTCGGCAACTTCGTCCTGCCGCTCCAGATCGGCGCGCCCGACATGGCGTTCCCAAAGCTCAACATGGCGAGCTACTGGTCGTTCTTCCTGGGCGGCGTCGTGATGTTTGCCAGCTTTTTCGTACCGGGCGGAGCGGCAAATTCGGGGTGGACGTCCTACGCGCCGCTGTCGGTGTTCGCCACGACCGGTCAGACGCTCTGGCTGGTGGGGATGATCTTTCTCATCACCTCGTCGCTCCTCGGCTCGGTCAACTTCATCGTCACGACGATTCAGCTCCGCGCGCCTGGACTCAGCTTCATGCGGCTGCCGTTTTTTGTCTGGGCGCAGCTCGTCACGGCGTTCCTGCTGCTGCTGGCGTTCCCGCCGCTCGAGGTCGCGGGCATCCTACAGCTCATGGACCGACTGGTGGGCACGAGCTTCTTCATGCCGAGCGGTCTCGTCTACGCCGACGCTCCAGCTGACTTCAGTGGCGGCGGGAGCCCGCTGCTCTGGCAACACCTCTTCTGGTTCCTCGCACATCCAGAGGTCTACGTCTTGATCCTCCCGGCGATGGGAATCGTGGTGGAGATCCTTGCCAACAACACCCGGAAGCCGATCTGGGGCTACCGCGTCCTCGTGGCGTCGATCACCGTCCTCGGCTTCCTGTCGTTCGTCGTCTGGGCGCACCACATGTTCCTCACGGGCATGGGCACGACGATGAGCTCGTTCTTCCAGACGACGACGATGATCATCTCGATCCCGTCGGTCGTGATTCTTTCGGCGATGTTTCTCACGCTGTACGGTGCATCGATGCGTTTCACGACGCCGATGCTCTTTGCGCTGGCGTTCGTGCCGATGTTCGGCATCGGCGGCCTGACCGGTCTGCCGCTCGGTCTCGCGCCACCCGACATCCATTTGCATGACACCTACTACGTGATCGGACACTTCCACTACGTGGTGGCGCCCGGCACGCTGCTCGCGCTCTTTGGCGGGGTCTACTACTGGTTCCCGAAAGCGACCGGCCGCCTGATGAACGACGTCCTCGGCAAGATCCACTTCTGGGGCTCGTTCCTTGCCATCAACGTCGTCTTCATGCCGATGTTCATCCAAGGATTGTCGGGGATGAACCGCCGCATGTACGACGGCGGCATCGGTTACACGATGAACCAGGACGTCCTCGTCTGGAACAGCGTCATCTCGATGGGCGCCTGGACGCTCGGCTTCTTCCAGCTCTTTTTCATCTTCAACTTCTTCTGGAGCATCAAGAAGGGCAAGAAGGTCGGCGAGAACCCCTGGAACGCCACCACGCTCGAATGGCAGGCGCCGTCACCGCCGCCGCACGGCAACTTCCTGACGCCGCCCGTCGCTCACCGCGGGCCGTACGAATACAGCGCGCCGGGCGCGAAGACCGACTTCATCATGCAGGGTGAGGCGGACGGACCGCAGGCCGAGCCGGTGAAAGCGTAAACGCCATGGAAATCCCGTATACCGTCGAGGAACGGCCCGACACCGGGTTGAACAACGTCAAGCTGGGTATCTGGCTGTTCCTGGCGTCGGAGGTAATGCTGTTCGGTGGGCTGTTCTCCACCTACGTGCTGCTGCGCGTCATTGCGGTCGAGTGGCCGTTCGGCGCCGACATCCTGAGCGTCCCGATCGGCGCGTTCAACACCGTGGTCCTGATCTCATCGAGCGTCACCATGGTGCTGGCGTACACCGGGCTCAAGACGAACGACCTCGGCAAGTTCAAGCTCTACATGGCGCTAACGATCGGGCTCTCGCTGCTGTTCCTGGGCGTCAAGGGCTACGAGTACGCGGACAAGTTCTCGCACGGCGACTACCCAGCGAGCAGCACCTATCTGGGAATCTATTTCACGCTGACCGGCTTGCACGCCCTGCACATCATTGGCGGCGTAATCGTCAACTCGTATTTTCTGGGACCGGGCTCCAAGATGTGGGAGACCGCCAAAGATCAGTTCACGAATCGGATTGAAGCCGCCGGGCTCTATTGGCACTTCGTCGACCTCGTGTGGATCTTTCTGTTTCCGGTGCTCTATTTGCTCTAGGGCTCGGGTCACGATTCCGGTTCCGGGTTCTGAGTTTCGTTTGGAGGCTGTATGAGCGAAGACGTTCAAGCCCATATCCGAACCTACATGAAAGTGGGGATCTCGTTGCTGATCCTCACCGTCGTGACGGTCGCCGTGTCGTATCTACCGTTCGGCGTGCCGATGGCGGTGACCGTCGCGCTCATCATCGCCCTCTTCAAGGGATCGCTGGTTGCGAGCTTCTTCATGCATCTGATCGAGGAGAAGAAGGCGATCTTCGGAGTGCTGTTGCTGACCGGCTTCTTTTTCTTCGTGATGCTGTTCATTCCGCTCATGGGGAACGCCGACAAGGTGGGCGAGTTCTTCACGCTCCCGAATGCCGACGCCCCGGCGGCGGAGGCCGATGCGCACTAGCGGCTTGGGGCGATGCCCCAACTAGAGAATCCTCATGTCGCTCCGGGCCATCCACATCGTCTTCATCGTGGCGTCGATCGTCCTCGCGGCCATGGTCGCCGTCTGGGGCGTCGTCATGTTCACGAGCGAGCGTGGCGTCGTGGGGCACGTGCTGTTCGCGACCGGTTCGGCGCTGGCGGCCGTGCTCATGACGTGGTACGCGATCGGTTTCGTGCGCAAGACGCGAGAGCTCGGCATTGAATAGCTGGAGGATGCGTAACGCGGGGCTTCAGCCCCGCGTAAGAGGCTGCCATGAACACACAGACGTTGATTCGAGGCGCAGGTGGAGGCACAGCGCTGGTGATCGTTACGCCAGCGGTTGCGCTGGCGTGCCCGATCTGCTTCGGCGGCGATCCGAACTCGCCCGAGGCGCAAAGCCTGAACTGGGCGGTGTTCACGTTGCTCGGCGTGACGGGTGGCGTGTTGAGCGGGTTCGTCGGTTTCATCTTCCACTTGATGAAGCGTTCGCGCCAGGCGATGAGCAACGAGAGCGCGCTCGGCACCGGTCGGTCCGGCGAGCCGGGAGGGAGAACGTAGATGCGCGAGCTACTCGGACTGCCGATTCAGGCGGCCGCCCATGCCGAGGAGATCGACCAGATGATCATCCTCACCCACTGGCTCATGGCCGCGATGTTCGTCGGCTGGGGTGGCTTCTTCATCTACACGCTCATCCGCTTTCGCGCCAGCGCCAATCCCAAGGCCGACTACCACGGTGTCACGAGCCATACGTCGAGCTACCTCGAAATCGGCGTGGCGGTCGTCGAGGCGGTCCTGCTCGTCGGTTTCGCCATCCCCGCGTGGGCCAACCGCGTGAACGAATTCCCACCCGAGGACGAAGCGACCGTCGTCCACATGATCGGCAAGCAGTTCGAATGGCACACGCACTACCCTGGCGCCGACGGTCGGTTCGGCCGTCGTGACATCAGCCTGATCACCCCGACGAACGCGATCGGCCTCGACCGGAGCGACTCGAACGCGCGTGACGACGTCCACAGCATCAACCAGATGAACCTGCCGGTCGATAAGCCGGTCATCGTCTACCTCTCGACGCAGGACGTCATCCACAGCATGGGAATCGCGGAGATGCGGGTGAAGCAGGACGCCATCCCCGGCATCCAGGTGCCTGTCTGGTGGGTGCCGACCGTGACCGGTGATTTCGAGGTCAACTGCTCGCAGCTGTGCGGGCTCGGTCACTACCGGATGCGTGGCTTCGTCACCGTCCAGTCGCAGGCCGAGTTCGACGTCTGGTACACCGACGAGCTCGCCCTGGCCGCCGGCGACTGACCGCCTTACCCGTCGACACGCGCCAGACCCGTCCTGGGACCTAAGGACCCTGACCGGAATAAGGTCCTAAACCTCCCGGTGTGCGGATCCGATACACCGCTGCGGGTCCTATGTCGCACCACGTCCAGCCTCAAACGCGGTCGCGTGCCGCCACGTGCAGGGGCGCGAACAACCCGCGCACGAGCGCCGCGCCCTCTGCCTCCCCGGTCGGATGACCTGGCTGGACATCGACGGGACCCGACGGACCGCGCGTATCAGGACGCGCGAGGTGAGTGAGGGTGGCGCGTTCGTGGAGTGTATAAGCGGGTGCGGCGCGATCCCGCTCTACCGGCTGGTCGAGCTGAAGCTGGATGACGCCGCGCGGCTCCGCGACGACCTACCGCGTCCGCTCCGACAGCCGAGTGCCCCCGCCGCCGTTTACCGCGTCGGCCCGAGCCGACCCTCAACGGGTCTCCCGGACGGGTTCGCGCTCCGGCTGCTGGTGAAGCCCCCCGGTCGGCGTAAGAAAGCGGCTCTTCCGGCTTTTGGGTGGCGGACGACGCCATCGAGGGTGGGCGTGAGTAGATGTAGCATCCCGGCATGCAGGACCGTGACTTGTATGCCCAGCTTCTCGGACTCGAACCACCATGGGAAGTCGTCGAGGTGGACATCTCGATGCAAGACCACTCGGTGCAGGTGTTTGTGGCCCTCAGGCCGGATGCATCGACGCCGTGCCCGGAGTGTAGTGAGCCCTGCCCGCGCCACGACACCCGGACGCGGTCGTGGCGACACCTTGACACGATGCAATACAAGACCATGCTCGTGGGGGAGATTCCTCGAATCGAATGTCCGTCGCATGGGATCAGACAGCTGAAGGTGCCCTGGGCGGCCCCCCGGTCTCGCTTCACCGCCCTCTTCGAGTGTCTGGTCATCGAATGGCTGCAGCACGCCAGTATAAAAGCCGTCGCCGAGCTGCTCGCCCTGAGCTGGGACCAGGTGGCGGGCATCATGGAGCGCGCGGTGGCCCGCGGTCTCGCCCGCCGTCAGCTCTCGGTGCCCAAGGTCGTGGGCGTTGATGAGACCTCGTTCCAGCAGCGGCATGAGTACGTGACGGTTGTGTGTGATCCCGGGCGGGCGGCGGTCCTGTTCGTCTCGGACGGCCGCTCGGCGGAGTCGCTCAGCGGCTTCTTCGACCCGCTCACCGCCTCGGAACGGGCCCGCATCGAGGCGGTCGCGATGGACATGTCGGGCGCCTACCTGAGCGCGGTCACCCGGGCGTTGGGGCCGGCCGCGCACGAGCGGATTGTCTTCGACAAGTACCACCTCGCCAGCCTGTTGGGCGATGCGGTGAACAAGGTCCGGCGTGAAGAGCACAAAACGCTGCTAGAGCAACACGACGAGCGCCTCAAGGGCACGCGGCATCTCTTCCTCATGAATCCCTGGAACATGTCGCGGGCGCAGACGGCCGAGCTGACGCAGCTCAAGTCCAGCAACCTCAAGGTCGCCCGAGCCTGGGCCATCAAGGAAACGTTTATGGACGCCTTCGCGTTTCGCCAACCCAAACGGGCGGAGCGGGCGTTGAAGGAGGTACTCGCCTGGATGGCACGCTCGCGCCTGGCACCCATGATCCGCGCCGCACGGACCGTCCGACGACATTTCGACGGGGTCATCAACGCCATCATCAGCGGCATCACGAACGCGACCGCCGAGGCCATCAACTCACGCATCCAGTGGATCAAGAAACAAGCCGCGGGCTTTCGCAGCCGGGAGCGGTTCCGCCAGGCCATCTACTTCCACCTCGGACGCCTGGACCTGTACCCGGATGAAGCACACACTCTTGCCCACCCGAATTCCTGAAGCGCCAAGAAAGCGCGGTTGGTTGGTTCCGCGCCTACTGCCCGGCCAGCGCCAGCTCCTCGCGGATGATTCCATCGAACACATCATAGGGCACGGCGCCGGTCACGAGGCGGCCGTTGATGAACACGGTGGGGGTCGACGAGACACCAAAGCGTGCTCCGGTCGCGAGGTCCTGCTGCACACGCTGCGTGTAGCGACCGTCATCCAGGCACGAGGCGAACGCGGCTGCGTCGAGTCCGAGCTCCGACGCGTACGTTTTCAAGGAGGCAATGTCGAGCGAGCCCTGGCTCGCGAACATCTTGTCGTGCAGCTCCCAGAACTTGCCTTGGGCGTTGGCGCACTTGCCCGCCTCGGCGGCCTTGAACGCGTTCGGATGACTGGGGAGCGGGTAATCCTTGTAGACGAAACGGATCTGGTCACCATACCGATCGAGCAGCTGGGCCATCGTGCCGGTGGCCCGCTGGCAATAGGGACAATCGAAATCCGAGAACTCCACGATCTGGATGGGGGCGTCGGCGGGTCCGCGCACGGCGTCGTCCTCGCTGGTCTCGACGTCCTGCCGCGGCGGGTCGAGGAGCACGACCACGTCGTCGGCCGCCAACCGGAGCTCGTTCACGTACGCCTGCAACGCCTGCAGCGGCCGTTGCTCTTCCATCATCGCCCGGATTTCCGGCCGCATCTCCTCGGCGGTCCGCCCGCCGAACCGGTCCTTGTTCCGGTCGTAGATCTGGTCGACTTCCTCATCGGTCACCGGCAGGGTACGACTCGGCAGCTCGGCCGCCAGCAACGCGTCGCGTGTCATGGCGCGCGCCACTGTTTCACGCTCGATGAGTCGCTCGCCGATGACGATGTCCAGCGCGCGCCGTCGCGTGTCGTAGAGCTGTTGGAGCATTCGGATACGGGACGCGGCGTCGCTGCGACGCCAGGCATCCTCGAGCTCGGTCGCCGTGATCGGCTCGCCACCGACGCGCGCGACCACACCACCGCCGCCCTGCGCGGCGAGCGACACCGGGGCAAGCAGCAACGCGAGCGCTGCCACAACCAGTCGTGTCGGACACGATGCCATGCCAGAAATCCTTTCCGATTCGGGGGCGGTACCGATGCGGCGCCTCAGCCGCCACTGTACCATCGCGGGTTTCGGCCCGTCCACGGCGTAGGAGCCTAGGCGCCACCTATAATGCCGGTCCGATGGCGTCCTACCGGATCACCGCCAGGCGGGCCAGTGACTCGCCGCCCCCGGCAATCGCGCGCGATGAGGTCGCCCTCGCTGGCGTCCGCGAGGATGCCGCGCACTACCCGGGTGGGCATGCCAGCGGGGTTGCCCATCCGCGCAGCGAGGCGGAGGTGGCCGTGCTCCTCCGGCAGGCGGCGCGCGTCCTTCCGGTCGGCGCCCAGTCGTCGCTGACGGGCGGCGCGACGCCGATGGGCGACCTGGTGATCGCCACCACGCGTATGGACCGCATCTTGCGCGTGGGCGAAGGAGAGGTCGTCGTCCAGCCAGGTGTGCCGCTGTCGCGACTGCAGGAGACCCTACGTCGCCAGGGGGCGTGGTTTCCACCTGCGCCGACGTTCGATGGGGCATTCTCGGGCGGCATCGTCGCCACGAACGCGGCGGGGGCCGCCACGTTCAAATACGGGAGCACGCGCGACTGGGTGAAACGACTCACCGTCGTACTCGCCAACGGCGACGTGTTGGAGATCGACCGCGACACGGTGCGAGGCCACGACAACGGGTACTTCGACCTCGAGCTCACCGGCGGAACGGTGCGCGTCCCGGTGCCGGGCTATCGGACGCCGGCGGTCGTGAAGTGTTCCGCGGGGTACTTCGCGCGGCCGCGCATGGATCTGATCGACCTCTTCATCGGGTCGGAGGGCACACTCGGCATCGTCACGGAGATCACGTTCCGGACGATGGAGCCGGATCCTGCGAACCTGACCGTGTGGATGACGTTGGCCACCGAGCAGGACGCGATCGACCTTGTCGGGCGGCTTCGTGAGTCCTCGCGCGCGACGTGGCGTGAGGGCGATCGGCGCGGAATCGATGTCTCTGGCGTCGAGCACATCGACCGTCGGTGCCTGGATCTCGTGCGGGATGCCGGCGCCGCGCGGAGACACGGCATCGACGTACCGGACGATGCGGCTGTGGCGCTGCTCGCGCAGGTCGAGTTGCCGGCCGACGCCGTCCAGACCGCGGAGGACGCCTACGCGCAGATCGCGGCGGCGGAGAGCGGGAACGCCCCGGATTCGCCGCTCGTGCGCCTGTGCCACTTCCTTCGGCAAGCGGGCGTCCTCGAGCGAACGGAGTTAGCCCTGCCCCACGACACGCGCCGTCGCGGCCAGCTCGCCGCGATCAGAGAGGCGGTGCCGGAGGCGGTCAACCGGCTCGTGAGCGATGCCAAGCGCACTATCGATGCGCGCATTGAGAAGACCGCGGCCGACATGATCGTGCCCTTCGAGGCGATGGGCGCAGGTCTCGACCTGTTCCGCACGGCTTTCGAGCGGCAGGGGCTCGACTACGCCATCTGGGGACATCTGTCGGACGGCAACCTGCACCCCAATGTCATCCCGCACAGCCTGGCCGACGTGCAACGCGGCACGGAGGCCATTCTCGCGTGTGGCGCAGAGGTGATTCGCCTCGGCGGCTGCCCACTCGCCGAGCACGGCGTCGGCCGCAATCCGGTCAAGCAAGCGTTGCTCCGTCGGTTATACGGGGACGGGGCAATCGAGGAGATGCGCCGAGTCAAAGCGGCGCTCGACCCGACTGGTAAGCTCGCGCCCGGCGTGCTGTTCCCCGTGCGGTGGACGCAGCGTTGAGGACCGGCGCGGGCTCCAACGTGTTCATCGTGCCGAGCTACAGCTCGACGCGGCGGAGCCGGAGCGCGTTGCCGATCACCGACAGCGAGCTCATCGTCATCGCTGCGCTCGCCCACATGGGGCTGATGAGCACCCCGATCAGCGGATACAGCACGCCCGCCGCCACGGGCACACCGACCGCGTTGTACACGAACGCGAGGAACAGGTTCTGTCGGATGTTGCGCATCGTGGCGCGGCTGAGCCGCCGCGCGCGCGCGATGGCCCGGAGATCTCCCTTGACGAGCGTCACGCCAGCGCTCTCCATCGCCACGTCGGTCCCCGTGCCCATCGCGATGCCCACCGCCGCTTCGGCGAGGGCCGGTGCGTCGTTGATGCCGTCGCCCGCCATGGCGACCAGGTGCCCGTTGGCCTGATGCTCCGCCACGACGCGGCGTTTGTCCGCTGGCAGCACCTCGGCAACGATGTCGGCCGGGTCGATGCCGACCTCCGCGGCCACGGCTTCGGCCGTCGCCCGACTGTCCCCGGTGACCATGATGACGCGGAGGTTGTCGGAGCGGAGCAGCGAGATGGCCTCGGGTGTGGAGCCCTTGACAGGATCCGCAATGCCAAGGAAGCCGGCCATGACGGCGTCGATGGCCACGTAGACGACCGTCTCGCCACGTCGCCGGGCATCGTCCGCCACGGCGTCGAGCGGGACGACCTCACACCCCTGCTGGTGCAGCCACGCGGCGGTGCCGACCGCGACGCGTCGGCCATCGACAGTGCCGATCACCCCGAGTCCCGTCTCGGACTCGAAGTCGCTCACCGGCTGGGGTGTCAAGCCACGCCGTGTCGCCTCGGCCACGACGGCGGACGCCAGCGGATGCTCGCTCGCCTGCTCGAGCCCGGCGACGATCCCGAGCAGCTCGGATTCCTCCCAGCGGGGGGCGCCGCCTCCGGTCGCCAGTACGACGGACCGGACCTGTGGTTTGCCCTCGGTCAACGTGCCGGTCTTGTCGACGATGAGCGTGTCGACCTTCTCGAGCGTCTCGAGCGCCTCAGCATTGCGGATGAGCACTCCCGCGGTCGCCCCCCGGCCAGACCCCACCATGATGGCCATCGGCGTGGCGAGACCGAGAGCGCAGGGGCACGCGATGATGAGCACCGCGACGGCGCTGACCACCGCAAGGGCCAGACGCGGTTCGGGTCCCCACATTGCCCAGCCGACGAATGCCGCGACCGCCACCGTGACGACGGCGGGGACGAAGAACACGGCCAGCCGATCGGCGACCCGTTGGATCGGTGCGCGACTGCGTTGCGCGTCGCTGACCATACCGACGATCTGCGCCAGCAACGTGTCCCCGCCCACCCGATCGGCACGCATCGTCAGGCTGCCGGTGCCGTTGATCGTGGCACCGATCACGCCGACGCCTGGCGTCTTCAGCACCGGCATCGGCTCGCCGCTGACCATCGATTCGTCAACCGTGCTTCGACCATCCGTGACGGTCCCGTCGACCGGGATGCGATCGCCAGGGCGCACGCGGAGCAGGTCGCCGACCCGGACGTCGGCGAGCGTCACCTCGGTCTCCCGGAGCGCCTCTTCGGGCCCCGTCTCCAACCGGTGCGCGACCGCCGGGGCCAGGCCGAGGAGCGCGCGCAGCGCCGCACCGGTGCGCTGTCGCGCCCTCAGCTCGAGCATCTGTCCCAACAGCACGAGCACGATGATGACGACCGCCGTATCGAAGTACGGCTCCACGCCCGCATCCATGCGAAACCCGGATGGAAAGGCGGCCGGCATCACCGTGGCCGCCACGCTGTAGAGATACGCCGCGCCGACCCCCAGCCCGATGAGCGTGAACATGTTCGGGCTCCGGTTGACGATCGACGCCCACCCGCGTGCGAAGAACGGACGCCCCGCCCAGACGACAACCGGCGTCGCGAAGACGAGCTGGATCCAGTTCGACGCCCAGCGCGGCACGCCAAGGGCGTCGGCACCGACCAGCATCTCGGCCATGGCCAGCACGAACACCGGCGCGCCGATCGCCGCCCCGATACGGAACCGGCGCGTCATGTCGATTAACTCGGGGTTCGGCGGCTCGTCGGCTGTAACCGTTCGTAGCTCGAGCGCCATGCCGCATTCGGGACATGACCCAGGCTCAGCGCGCACGACCGCGGGGTGCATCGGGCAGGTGTACTCGACCCGCTGCTCGGGCGGCGCAACGACCTCCGGTTCCAGCGCCATGCCGCAGCTTGGGCACGGGACCAGCTCGGTCTCGCGCACGTCGGGACACATCGGGCAGACGTAGATCGGCACAGGCCCAGGACTCGAGGCCGAGCGCGCCGGGGTCGGCGTCGCTGCGCTCCGATCTGCGGTTGAGTCGAGGAACGCGGCCGGGTCGTGCGCGAAGGCCGTCTGACAGCCACCGCAGCAGAACAGATACGTCGATCCTGCGTGCTCAAAGCGGTACCGCGCCTTGTTCGGGTCGACCTCCATGCCGCAGACCGGGTCGCGCGTGAGGAAATCCATGGTCACGCCGATCATAGCGGCCGGAGGCCAGACGATGGTGTCTCGAGGCCGGTGCGGGTGCGCGTGGCGATCAGTCTTGCCGGCTACCGAGCCAGGCGTCGCGGAACGCGCGTTGTCGCTCGGTGAATGCCGTTCCTGTGGATTCTACCGGCACGATCTGGATGCGACCGTCGGCGGCGAGCGTCGCGGCAGCCACGTTCCGCTGGCCGCGGCGCACGAACTCGATCGTGACGACGTCGCCCGGGCTCTTGGCGCTCACCAGGCGTTCGATCTGGGCGCCCGAGGTCAGGCGATGGCCGTCGAGCGTCGCCAGCACGTCGTCACGCTCGATCCCGGCATCGTGCAGCGGGGACGCGTACGCCGTCGGTCCGTTCACCCGCATGCCCGGACCGAGGGGCAGGTCGCCAAGCGTCGCCCGCCCGGGCGCGGCCGGCTGCACGACGAAGCCCGCACGCGCCAGCAGCCCGGCGTAATCGACGACCTCGCGGCCGTTGATATACCGGGCAAAGAAGTCCCGCGCGAACGCCGGGTCACCTGCGACCACCCCTAACAGTCGTTCCGCATCGTCCGGGGTGTACGGCCGGTCGACCGCTCCCGCCGCCGCACCACCGGGACGGCCGAAGCGCTCCCACAGCGCGCGCATGTAGTCGTCGAGCGTGACGGCACCCTCCGCTCGCGTCCGCAGCGCCAGGTCGAGCCCCAGCCCGAGGGCCTCCCCCCACACGTAGTAGGAGATGAACGTGTTCTCCAGATTGGTGCGGTCGATCGCGGTCGCCGCATCGGTAAACGGCGCCATCCGACTCATGTCGACCACCGAGCGAAACTGACGACCGGGGCCGAGCGTGACCGTGTTGATGGCGTTGGCGAACCGGTTCAGGGTCGCCGGCAGCAAGGCGAGGCCGGCACGGTGCATGACCAGCGCGCCGTAGTAGTTCGTGACGCCCTCCGCCAGCCAGAGCTCGCCTGACACGTTGGCGCCCGTGAAGTCGAATGGCTCGAGCGATCGCGGGCGAATCCGTTCGACGTTCCAGGCGTGAAAGAACTCGTGCGCGACCGCGCCGAGCAGGCGCGCGTCGGCCGCCCCGTCGAGTCGACCGGCAGACGTCAGCACCGTGCTGTTGCGGTGCTCCATCGCGTCGGCGCTGGCGTACGGCAAGTAGTCGGCAATGAACGTGTAGGTGCCGGTCTCGAAGCGAGGGAACTCCCCGAACACCGACACCGTCTCGCGCACGATGCGCTCGACCGCGCGCGTAAAGGGCGCCAGGGCCGAGGTCGCGCCGTCATGGTGGACGGCGAGACGAAAGGTCGGGACGTAGGTGCTGTCGGCCGGGTCGCGCACAGTGAAGGTGCGCAAGTCGAAATCGCTGAGCTCCGTCGGGCTGTCCAGCAGGTACTGCAGGTTGGGGGCTGTAAAGGCAAGCGGATCAGCCGTGGGAAAGAGCTGCGTCGCGGCCTGCCAGCGTCGGGCAGGGGGCATCTCGAACGTGACGGTCGCGGCGCGATCCTCGAGCCCGGCGGCCCACATCAACGTCGCGGGCATGTTCAAGTGGGCGTGCGAGGAGTCGACCGCCAGATAGGTCCCGTCGACACGGTCGCCAAACAAGCGATAGCGGACGCGGACCGCACCATCGTGGCGGGCGACGGCCCACTGCGCCGGCCCGCGTTGGGTCACCGCCACGTCCCCCCCGACGCCATTGGTGAACCGCACCTCGATGACGTTCTTGGCGAACTCGTGGCGCGCGTAGCGTCCCGGTGAGGCGCTGCTCATCCGGATGTCGAGTGGCGCGTCGCCAATCTCCGGAAAGAGCACGTCCACCGCCAGCCACCGATGCTCCGGCTCCGGGAACGACAGGCGATACTCGACGGGTGGGGGGGCTTGCGCGGCGACCGCGGCCAGCCACCCGGCAACGAGGCACGCAACGAACCCGCCGGTCGTGCGCCGAGACGCGATCATCCCGTCGCCTGCAGCGCTTGCTGGACGAATTCCGCCTCTGCTTGCGCGCCCATGATCTCGATTCGGTCATCGACGACCGTTTTCGGCACGCCGGTCACCCGGTAGCGGGCCGCTAGATCGGGGAATTCGGTCGCCTCGATCACCGACGCCGTCACACGCGCGCTCGCCGCGGCCAACCGATATGCCAGGCTGACCGCCTGGGGACAGAACCGTCAGGTCGGGGTCACAAACACCTGGAGATGTACGGCGCGGTCGAGCGCCGCCAGCGCGGCGAGACTCTCGTCGGTCAGTCCGGGCGCCGCGTGTGCCGCGAGCTCGATCGCCTCGACCAGCGATTCGATCTCATGGCCGGACGGCACACCGTAAAACCGAAGACCCAGATCCTGTGCGCCGACGACCGCGATCGCCGGGGCCCTGTCGACGCCGAACTCCGCGACCCGGTCTTTGTCGAGCACGAGGTTGTGCTCCACGACCGTGAGACGCTCCGACAGACTGGCCAGCTGATCGAGCACACGACGGGCGGCGAAGCAGGTGTCGCAGCCGAACGTCTGCGAGAAGAACACGAGTCGCACCGGCGACGCCAGCGCAGCGAGACGAGCCGACACGTCGCGCGGATGGTCGGGCGCGGGCATGGGTCGGATTATCGCAGATGTGTCCGGGAGCCAGGGCGCGCGCGGCGAGCACCGCGGAAGCAGGAGATCTGGACCGGAGCGGCCCAGATGCGCTACTTGAACAGGTCGTCGAACGCCTGCCGCGCGTTGCCAGACGCCGCCGCGGGCCGTGTTTCCACGTTCGGTTGCGCCGACCGCGTTTCGCGCTCCACGGTGATGCGCGCCTCGAAGTAGGTGCAGTCGTTCCGTTCGTCCTTCGGGGACACCCGCTTCGGGATCGGCCGGCCACACTCGAACTGGCTGCTCGTGTCGAACCAGGTGCATTGTGCGCAGCTGTGGAGCGCCGCGGAGCACTGCGAACACTGCGAATCGAGCTGGATCGCCCCGGTCAACAACGCACCGCACCGCGCGCACTTCAGCACGTCGCGGAAACCGGGCATGTTGACCTTGCGTGGCTCACGTGGCCCATAGCCGCGTCGCGGCCGGCCGTCGCCCTTCGGCTCTCGTGGCCCGGCGAGAGGTGGACGGTCGCGCTCCTCGTCCTGATAGCCGCGCTGGCGGTATTTCTTCGACATCGAGGGTGGGATGCTTTGCTTTATCTACCTCAACGCGCCTGGTTTGTCTAGTCCGCGCGGAATTAGCACCCGGGCGACGTTACGCGATAACTTTGGGAATGGCCTCCCGCAAGACCGGCCGAGTCGTCTACAAACACGACCTGTCGCCGATACTGACCATCTTCCGTGTGATGCCCGAGCCTGGCAGTCAGTTCCCCCCATCCCGGGCCGGGCAGTACATCGCCCTTCGCCGCGACGACGCGCCCGCCACCAAGGCGGTCGGTGTCGGACCGGACGGCAAACGCATCTTCGCACTCGACCTCGATGCCGGCGGGCGACCGAAAACGTCTCCCGTCACCCATTCATACTCCATCGCGTCTGCGCCATGGGAGCAAGCCCAATACGGCTATCTCGAGTTCTATGTGGTGTTGATGATGTCGCGGGAGGGCGTGTCCGGACGGCTGAGCTCCATGCTGCTTCGGATGCGCCCCGATGACGACTGCACCATTACCTACATCGACCGAATCGTGGGGAGCTTTACACTCGAGGAGCGCGCCGTGGGGTTCGATCACGTGATCATGGTGGGCACCGGCACGGGGTTGTCGCCGTTCGTGGCGATGACGAAGGAACTGCACGGGCGCGCGGTGACCGGTGGCGGCGATGGCCGGACCTACACCCTGATCCATACAAATCGCGTGTATGACGAGCTGGCCTATCACGCGCGGCTGCTCGAGATCGAGCGCGAGGCGGCATTCGATTTCAGCTACATGGCAACCGTGAGCCGGCCGACCCCGCAAGACCACGACAACGGTGGACTCGGCGTCGGTCGGGCCAACAACGTCGTGCGACACCTGTTCGACCTCCCGTCGACCGAAGACGACGCGTTGGCGAGCGCCCGCGCCGACCGTGGAGACGTCGCGCGTGCCGAGGCCGAGCTGGCGCGGTCCGTCCGACCGACATTGCCCGCACACCTGTCGGCAACGGCGTTCCGCAAGCGGATCAAACCATCGAAAACGATTATCCTAGCGTGTGGAAACCCGGCGTCGATGGCCGACATTCAGCGGACGGCCGAACGCGTCGGCGTCGCCTTCGAGAAGGAAGAGTGGTAGCGTCCCTCGACGATCTGAAGATCGATCGCTCACCTGACCGCCGCCGGTCGTTCGCCTGGCTGGGCTGGCTCATCGTGCTGCTGCTCCTGGCGGGCGGTGGGGCCGCGGGCTGGGTCTGGTGGAACGACGCGCAGGTGCCGGTGGTCGCGACGGTCCCCGTCCGCGCGACGGTCGCGGGCGGCAGCCAGCCGACCGTCCTCAACGCGTCCGGATATGTGACGGCACGTCGTCAGGCGACGGTGTCCTCGAAGGTCACCGGGAAGGTGATCGAGGTACGGGTCGAGGAAGGGATGGCGGTGACGGAAGGGCAGGTGCTGGCCCGCCTCGACGATTCCGCTGAGCAGTCGTATCTAGCGCTCGCCGAAGCCCAGCTGCAGGCGTCGCGCAGCGCCCTCGACGAGATGGACGTCCGCCTAGCTGAAGCGCGGCTGCATCTGGAGCGCACGAGCACGCTCGTCGCCGACGGGGTGGTTGGCCGGGCGGAGCTCGATACGGCCCGGGCTGAAGCGGATTCATTCGCCGCCCGTCTCGCCTTGCAACGCGAGCAGATCGTCGTCTCCGAGCGGGAAATCGACGTGCGGCGGACCCTGCTCGAGGACATGATCATCCGGGCGCCGTTCACCGGCATCGCGATCTCCAAGGATGCACAGCCGGGGGAGATGATCTCACCGATCACGGCGGGTGGCGGGTTTACGCGCACCGGCATCTGCACCATCGTCGACATGTCGTCACTCGAGATCGAGGTGGACGTCAACGAGAGCTTCATCAATCGCGTGACACCGGATCAGCCCGTCGTCGCCAACCTCGATGCATACCCCGAGTGGGACATCCCGGCCAGCGTCATCACGACCATTCCAGCAGCCGACCGCCAGCGCGCGACGGTTCTCGTCCGGATCGCCTTCAACGAGTTGGGTGACCCTCGCATCTTGCCCGACATGGGTGTGAACGTCGCCTTCCTCGAGGCAGAGGCGGCGCAGTCACCCGAGATGACCGAGGCGGTATCGCGGCTCTGGATCCCGTCCGGTGCCATTCGCCGAGAGGGGGAGCAGCCGGTCGTCTTCGTGGCGCGGGGCGAGGCAGTCGAGCGTCGCCCGGTGAGCACAGGGATCGAGAACGGCGCGGACGTCGAGGTGCTGACCGGTGTCGTCGCGGGCGAGCGGGTCGTCATTGAGGGGCCCGCCGACCTGACGGACGGGGCACGGGTGGCCATCGACGCGGAATCTTGACCCATGACAGACAACGGCGCGCTCGTCGACGTCAGCGACCTACACAAGGAGTTCAGACGCGGCTCGGAACGGATCGACGTCCTCCAGGGCGTCAATCTGCAGATCCCGCGTGGCGACTACCTCGCCTTGATGGGTCCATCCGGCTCCGGCAAGACCACCCTGTTGAATCTGATCGGTGGCCTCGACCGGCCGACTGGCGGCACCATCGCCGTCGCGGGTGACCGGATCGACCGGATGTCGGGCGGCAAGCTGGCCCGCTGGCGCGCACGGCATATCGGATTCGTCTTCCAGCTGTACAACCTCCTGCCGGTGCTGACCGCCGAAAAGAACGTCGAGCTGCCGCTGCTCCTGACGTCGCTGTCGCGCAAGGACCGGCGGCGCCATGTGGCGACCGCGATGTCGGTTGTCGGGCTCGAGAATCGGGCGAGGCATTATCCGCGTCAGCTTTCAGGCGGCCAGGAGCAACGTGTCGGCATCGCGCGCGCGATCGTCACCGACCCGACACTGCTTCTGTGCGACGAGCCGACGGGTGATCTGGACCGCAAGGCGGGGGACGAGATCCTCGACCTCCTCCAGGCTCTCAATGCAGACCACGGCAAGACGATTGTCATGGTGACGCACGACGCCCGTGCCGCCGCCCGCGCGCGACGCACGCTGCATCTCGACAAGGGGATGCTCGCCACGGAGGCCTCGACATGAAGTTTCTGCCGCTCGTCTGGCGCAACCTCATGCGCCGCAAGGTGCGCACGGCGTTCACGCTGCTCTCGATCATGGTGGCGTTCATCCTGTTCGGCTATCTGGCCGCGGTGCGTCTCGCGTTCGGCATGGGGGTCGACGTCGCCGGCGCCGATCGGCTGATGGTCATCCACAAGGTGTCACTGATCCAGCCGCTCCCCGAGGCCTACAAGGGGCGGATCGAAGCCATCGACGGGGTCGTCGAAGTCAGCCACGCCGACTGGTTCGGGGGCGTCTACCAGGACCCGCGCAACTTCTTCCAGCAGTTCGCCATCGAACCGGAGAGCTACTTGCGCCTGTATCCGGAGTACGTCTTGACGGACGCCGAGCGCGAGGCGTTCTTCCGCACGCGCACCGGCGCGATCGCCGGACGCGGGCTCGCGGAACGGTTCGGCTGGAACATCGGCGACCGGATCCCACTCCAGGGCACCATCTACCGGCCGCGGGGCGGCGACACGTGGGAGTTCACGCTCGAGGGGATCTACGACGGCGCCGAGGAGGGGACAATCGACAATCAGTTCTTCTTCCACCACGAGTACCTGGCGGAGGCGAACGACCAGGGCCGGGGCTTTGTCGGGTTCTACGTGATCCAGGTCGACGACCCGGCGCGCGCTGACGAGATTGGCGCGGCGGTCGATGCGCGCTTCGCCAACTCCCCCGCCGAAACGAAGACGTCGACAGAGCAGGCGTTCGCCCAGACCTTCGCGAGCCAGGTCGGCAACATCGGCGCCATCATGACGGCGATCCTGATCGCCGTGCTCTTCACGATTCTCTTGATCACGGCGAACACGATGGCCCAGTCGATTCGCGAGCGCACGAGCGAGCTGGCGGTACTGAAGACGCTCGGCTTCTCCGACGGCCGCGTCATGACGCTGGTGATGCTCGAGTCGTGTCTGCTGGCGATCGTTGGCGGCGGGCTGGGCCTGGGCATCGGCTATGTGTTGATCGGGCAGGGCGATCCGACCGGTGGATTCCTGGCGGCGTTCGCTATTCCGCCGCGCGATCTGGCACTGGGGTGCGCGTTGGTCTGGGCGCTGGGGCTCGGTTCCGGCATCGTCCCGGGGATGGTGGCCACGCGCCTGCGCATCGTCGACGCGCTGCGCAAAGTCTAGATGCGATTTCTCAGCCAGGTCGCCACCGTCACCGCCCTGACCCTGCGGACGCTGCCGCAACGAGCCGGCTCGTCCGCGGTCGCCGTCGTCGGCGTGACCGGGGTCGTGATCGTGTTCGTCGCGGTGTTGTCGATCGCTGAGGGCTTCCTCGCAGCGCTCTCCGGCGCCGGCTCCCCCGACACGGCGATCGTGATGCGCGGCGGCAGCACTGCCGAGACGACGAGCGCCCTCGCCAACGACGCGACGCGCATCATCAAGGACGCGCCGGGAGTGCTGCGCGACGGCAGCGGTCCGGTCGCGTCGGCGGAGCTGTTCGTCGTCGTGGACGTTCCGAAGCGCGGGACCGGGACCGACGCCAACGTGCCGTTGCGTGGCGTGGAGCCGGCAGCGTTCCGGGTTCGCGAGGAAGTGCGTATCGTCGAGGGACGCCCGTTCCGCGAGGGCACCAACGAGATCATCGTCGGGCGCAGCGCCGCCAACCAGTTCGAGGGCCTCGAGCTTGGCGCGACGCCGCGCTGGGGCGAGAGCTCCTGGGAGGTGGTGGGCATCTTCGAAGCGGACGGGACCTTGTCCGAGTCGGAGATCTGGTGTGACGCCCGCGTCCTCCAGCCGGCCTACCGCCGCGGCAACACCTACCAGTCGGTGCTGGCTCGCCTCGATTCGGAGGAGGCGTTTCCGGGCTTCCGGGATGCGCTGGCGTCAGACCCGCGGCTCGACGTCATGGTCGAGCGGGAAGATGTCTTCTACGTCGGCCAGTCACAGCTGATTCACAGCATCATTACCGGCATCGGGACCGTGATCGCGGTCTTGATGGGGATCGGCGCGGTGTTCGGCGCCGTGAACACGATGTACAGCGCCGTGGCCAGCCGCACACGTGAGATCGCGACGCTCCGCGCGCTCGGCTTCGGTGGCGTGCCGGTTGTCGTCTCCGTGCTCTTCGAATCGGCCTTGCTCAGCCTCGTGGGGGGCGTGCTCGGCGGTGGGCTCGCCTATGTCGCGTTCCACGGCTATCAGACGGCGACGCTCAACTGGACGACGTTCACGCAGGTGGCGTTCGCCTTCAAAGTCACCCCGGCGCTCCTCGTCCAGGGCGCGCTCTATGCGACGATCATGGGGCTCCTGGGCGGGCTCTTCCCTGCCATCCGCGCGGCCCGCCTCCCGATTGTGACCGCGCTCCGCGAGCTTTGACGTGCACCGGCAGGCCTAAAGGCCTGCCCTACGTACCGCCGTCGTACGTAGCGCACGGCTTTAGCCGTGTGTCACCCAAGCCGCTCGATTGCCTGGCGGACTTCCGCGTTGTCCGGCAGGGTCGGGAGATCGTAGACCTTGGCGAACACGATGGTCCCGGCCTTGTCGACGACGAAGATCGCCCGCTCCGAGATCCCACCCTCACGCGCCACGCCGAACGCCTCGGCCACGGCGCCATGTGGATGGAAATCGCTCAGCAAGTCGTACGAGATGCCACCGAGGCTCTTTGCCCACTCGACCTTGGCCGGCACGGCGTCGACGCTGACACCGAGGATGCGGGTGTCGTGCTCGGCGAACCAGTCCCGCTCCGTCTCGTAGGCCGTCATCTGATTGGCACAGACTGGCGTCCACGCCAGCGGATGGAACGCGACAACCACGTTCGTGTTGCCCCGGAAGCTCGAGAGCCTGACCGTGCCACCGAGGTGGCTGTTCAGCTCGAAATCGGGGGCGGCGTCGCCGACGGCGAGGGACATTGGGGCTCCTTCCGCAAGGCCAAGAGTCTACCAGCCCTAGGAGTCCGTGGTGCCGGCGCGCCGCTGCGACACAATCGGAGGTTGCACAGAGTCAACAGGCTCACATAACCTTCGAGGTGCACAGGCCCGGTCGGGGCCGCCGCGCCGCCGGACGCGGTCCAGCCGCTCGTGCAGCGAGGCAAGCCCATGTTCACTAGATTCGCGTTCGCCCTGATCGTCCTGCTCCTGGTCGTTGGTCTCCCGGGGTTTGCACGGCTGTATACGGAGTGGCTCTGGTTTGGTGAGACCGGGTATCAGAGCGTGTTCCTCAAGAGTCTCGCCACGAGAGGCTTGGTCGGGCTCGCGGTGTTCGTGCCGGCGTTTCTCTTTCTGTTGGGCAATTTTCGCGTGGCCGTGCGCGGTCCCAATAGGCCGTATGTGGTCTTTCCGGGGGGCGGCGATCTGCAGCCGATCGTGCTCGAGCGGCGGCATCTCGGTCTGCTGGCCGTTGCGGTGGCCGGGCTGCTCGCGCTCTTCCTCGGCGGGATCGGCTCGAGTCAGTGGATGACGGTCTTGCGCTTTCTCGAGGCAACGCCGTTCGGGGAAGCGGACCCGCTCTTCGGGCGCGACGCGGGGTTCTATATCTTCACGCTCCCCTTCCTCGACGCCGTGCGCTTCGCGTGTCTGGCCCTCGTCGTACTGGCGTTCATCGGCTCGACGGCGGCGTACGTCGTCTCGAGCCAGGTCAGCCTCGGACCTGACGGGCTGAGCGTCGGTCCTCGCGCGCGCCAGCATCTGCTGCTGCTCGGCTCCACGGTCTTCCTGCTGCTGGCCTGGGGCGCGTATCTCGACATGCCGCGCATGCTCCTCACCCCGGCGGGCATTGTCCACGGCGCGTCGTATGTCGACGTCGTGGCGCGGCTTCCGATCTTCCGCGTGCTGATGGTCGTCTGCGCCCTGGCTGCCGGCGCCTCGGCGTACGCGGCGTTCTCCAAGACGAACTGGCCAATCGCCGTCGGTGTCGGCGGCTACCTCATCGCATGGGTTGGCGGCGGCGCCGTCGCCGTGCTGCTGCAGCAGCTCGTCGTGACGCCCGACGAGCAGCAGCGGGAAGCGCCGTATCTCGTCCACAACATTGCCGCGACGCGGCAGGCGTTCGACCTCGACGACGTGGAGGAGCGGCAGGTCTCGGGCGATGCCCTCTTGACGCTGAGCGACATCGAAAACAACGCCGAGACGATCAACAACGTCCGCCTGTGGGACCACCTGCCGCTGCTCGATACCTTCGCCCAGATCCAGGAGATTCGCACGTATTACGAGTTTGCCTCAGTCGACAACGATCGGTATGTGGTCGATGGCGAGTATCGACAGACGATGCTCTCGGGCCGCGAGCTGAACTCCGACAGCCTCCCGAACCGGTCGTGGGTGAACGAGCGCCTGCAGTACACGCACGGGTTCGGCGTCGCCCTCGGTCCGGTCAACCAGGTCACGGAAGAGGGCCTGCCGGTCCTGTTCATCCAGGATTTACCACCCCGCTCCGAGACCGACCTCGCGGTCGACGAACCGAGCATCTATTTCGGCGAGCTGTCGAACGACTACGTAGTCGTCAACACCGAGACCGACGAGTTCCACTACCCGGAGGGCGAGGACAACGTCCAGACGCGGTATGACGGGACGGGCGGCATCCAGATCGGGAACCTGTTCCGGCGTCTCTTGTTCAGCCTGCGGTTCGGCTCCTACGAGCTCCTCGTGAGCGGTCCGGTCTCCGGGGCCAGTCGTGTGATCTACCACCGCAACATCACGGACCGGGTCACCACGATCGCGCCGTTCCTGCGATTCGACGCTGACCCCTACCTCGTGATCGCCGACGGCCGGCTCTACTGGATGCGTGACGCCTACACCACCACCGACCATTACCCGTATTCGACGCCGTTCGCGCCCGGCGTCAACTACATCCGCAACTCGGTGAAGGTCGTCATCGACGCGTACAACGGGACCACGACCTTCTATCTGGCCGAGCCGGATGACCCCCTCGGCATCACGCTCGGTAAGATCTTCCCCGACCTGTTGCAACCGCTCGAGACGATGCCCGAGACGCTCAGGGCACACGTGCGGTATCCGGAAGACATCTTCTCGCTGCAAACAGCGGTGTACCAGACCTTTCATATGACCAACCCCAGCGTCTTCTACAACAAGGAGGACGAGTGGGAGGTACCGGTCATCGACAACGAGCAGATGGAGCCGTACTACACGATCATGCGCCTGCCGGGTGAAGCCTCGGCCGAGTTCATCCAGATGCTGCCGTTCACGCCGCTGGGCAAAGCCAACATGGCGGCGTGGATGGTCGCACGCAGCGACGGCGACAACTACGGCAAGATGCTCGTCTTTCAGTTTCCGAAGCAGAAAGTGATCTTTGGCCCGTCGCAGATCGTCGCCCGGATCAATCAGGATCAGGACATCTCGCCGCAGCTCACGTTGTGGAATCAGCAGGGATCCGAGGTCATTCAGGGAACGCTCCTGGTCATCCCAATCGAGGAAGCGCTCCTCTATATTCGACCCCTGTATCTCCGTGCGTCCGGCGGACGCATCCCCGAGCTGAAACAGGTCGTCGTGGCGTATCAGAACCAGATCGTCATGGAGGCGACACTCGACCTGGCGCTCGACCGTTTGTTCGGCGGTGGACGCAACCGACCTGCGTCACCGGTGACGACGCTGGTGGCCAATGTCTCTCCGACGACAGAGGACCCCGCGCCGGCGACGCTTGCATCTGGGGACGCGGCGCCCGGCACACTCGCCGGCCGGGCGCAAGACCATTACGCGCGGGCGCTCCGGGCGCAACGCGACGGCGACTGGTCGCTCTACGGCGAGGAAATCGAACGACTGGGTGATGTGCTGCAGGAAATGCAGGACAGTGGCGGCGGCCAGGACTGAAGGCAGGAGAAGCGATGAGGAAGCAGCTGTTCGTTCTCGGGCTGGGCACGGTGACGATGGTGGCCTGCGGCGCACCGGAGCCGGAGCCTGTGGAGCCGACGCCCGGGCTGAGGGCGTTCACCGGGGCGCGAATGATCGTCGGTGACGGTGACACCATCGAAGGCGGGACGATGGTCGTCCGTGATGGCCGCATTGAAGCGGTGGGGTCGAGCGACACGGTCTCGGTGCCACCGGACGCCATGAACATCGACCTGACCGGCAAGACCATCACCCCCGGTCTGATTAACGCGCATGGGCACGTCAACAATGTCCGCGGCCTGGAGACCGATCCGAGCTACTACACCGAGGCCCACGTCGCGTATCAACTCGGTCTCTACGCGCGGTACGGGGTCACGACCGTCGTCAGCCTCGGCGGCGACCGCGCCGAGGGCATCGTGGTGCGCGACCGCGAAGGGGCCGATCTGGCCCATGCGCGTCTGCGGATTGCCGGTCCGGTCATCACCGCCGACTCGCCGGAGCAGGCGGTCGAACGGGTCAATGCCGCGGCCGACATGAACGTCGACTTCATCAAGATCCGGGTCGACGACAACCTCGGTACCACCGACAAGATGCCGCCCGACATCTACCAGGCCGTCATCGAGACGGCGCACGCGCGCGGTCTGAAGCTGACCGCGCATCTCTACTATCTCGAGGACGCCAAAGGGCTCCTCAATGCCGGCGCCGATTTCATCGCCCACAGCGTGCGCGATGTCGACGTGGACGACGAGCTGATTGGCCTGCTCACGGAGAACGACGTCTGTGTGTGCCCGACACTGATGCGCGAGGTGTCCACCTATGTGTACGAGGAGCGCCCCGAGTGGTTCGACGATCCGTTCTTCTTGAAGGACGCGGATCCCGCGGTGCTCGCGGCGCTCGAGGACCCGGACTATCAGGAAGGCATCCGCAATCGCCAGAGCGCACAGACCTACAAAGCCCAGCTCGACACCGCCAAGCGCAACCTCAAGATGCTCTCGGATGCGGGTGTGCGGATCGCGATGGGCACAGACACCGGCCCCGCCGGGCGGTTCCAGGGCTATTTCGAGCACGGCGAGCTCGATTTGATGGTCGACTCCGGCCTGACGCCGATGCAGACCATCGTCGCGGCGACAGGTGACGCGGCCGCCTGTCTGGATCTCGAGGACGTCGGAACCCTGGCCGCCGGCAAACAGGCCGACTTCGTCGTCTACGGGGCGAATCCGGCCGACGACATCAGCAACAGCCGATCGATCGAATCGGTGTGGGTGGCCGGCAACCTTGTCCCCGGCAGCGAGGCGGACTGACCCCCATTGATCCGGCTCCCGTGACACCCGCTTCCCGGCATGCCGAGAGCGTGTGGGGTGCCGCCCTGCGTCACGCCGTCATGACCGTCGGTCGCCTCGTCGCGTTGGTCCTGCTCACGGCGGGTCCCCTCCACGCCCAAACCGTGGCCCTCAGAGTGGGTCACCTGATCGACCCGGACGCGGGCACCAGCACGGCCAACCAGATCATCCTCGTCGAGCACGGCCGGATCACGGCGGTCGGTACCGATGTCGAGGTGCCCGACGGTGCGAATGTCGTCGACCTGGCCGATTCATGGGTCCTCCCGGGTCTGATGGACGCGCACGTCCGTTTGACGACCGCGGAGCCACCACACGGGGAGGGACCGGACGTGCAGTGGCTGCGTGAGCGCACTGCGCTTCGAGCGCTGCGCGGCGCGCGGAACGCGCGGGTGATTCTGGACGCGGGGTTCACGACGGTCAAGAACATCGGCAACGACGCCGACTACGCGGGGACGGCGCTCATGACCGCCATCGACCGCGGCTTCATCGACGGTCCGACGATGCTGACCGCCGGCAAGATCATCGCGCCGCTCGGTGGGCAGAGCCAGGGCATGCCGCAGGAAATCGGGCCGTTCTGGCAGTTCGAATACATCGATGCCGACACGCCGGATGAGATCCGGAAGGCGGTCCGGCAAAACCTCTACTACGGCGCCAACACGATCAAGCTCGTCTCCGACGATCAGCGGTACTACTACTCGGTGGACGATATCCGGGCGGCGGTCGATGAGGCCCATCGCGCCGGCGTCACGGTCGCGGTCCACGTCACGAACGACGAGCCGGCGCGAAACGTCATCCTGGGCGGGGCCGACTCGATCGAACACGGGTTCGCGCTGAGCAATGACGTGTTACGCCTGATGAAGGCGCACGGCACGGTGCTCGTCGGCACCGACTTCCCCACAGAGCACTTCAAGATGTTCGGCCCGGTGGAGGGCCGCCGACGCGTTGGCCGCCGTCGCCGCGTCCGCCCACGACCGGCTGAAACGCGCATACGACGTCGGGGTCACGATGGCGTTTGGCACCGATGTGATCATCAGCCCGCCCGACCGGACGCGCGCCGAGATGATGCTCGACTACCTGGATGTCTGGGTCGAGGCCGGCATCCCGCCACACGCGATCCTGCAGGCGATGACGACCAACGCCGCCCGACTCATGAAGATTGCCGATCAGCGCGGCCGTCTGGCACCGGGCCTCGCGGCCGATATCGTCGCGACCGCGAACAACCCGCTGGAGCACATCGACGCACTCAAGTCCATCCACTTCGTGATGAAGGGCGGACGCGTGTATCGAGACGACCGCTGAGCCACGCGCGGGTCTTGTCAGTCTCGGTCGGGCAGGGCAAACACGAACAGGTTGTTACCGGTGCTCGGGCGGAGCTCGGGCGTCAGCCCGTCGACCGCAATGCCGGTGCTCGCCACCACGTACTGCCGCCCGTCGACCGCGTAGGTGATCGGGTAGCCGGTGACCGGCGAGCCGAGGTTGATCTCCCAGAGGACCTCACCGGTGTCCTGGTCGAAGGCCCGGAACCGACCGTTGCCGTCGCCGCCGAACAGCAGTCCCCCGCCGGTCGTGAGCAAGGAGTGGGTCGCGGCTCGTTGCTCGTGGAGCCACGTCGTCTGACCCGTCTCGGCTGAGATCCCGCGCACGGTGCCGAGCTGGTCGGTCCCCGGTGTCAACTGCATTCGAGCGGCCAGCCGATAGATGGCGAGCCCGCCCTCCATGGTCGACAGCACTCGCGCACAGCGGTTCTGAAGCGGAAAGTACATCGTGTTGTTCAGCGGACTGTAGGCGCCGGCCGGCCAGTTCTTTCCGCCGGTCCAGGAAGGACACGACAGTACCTCTTGGCCGAGACCAGTGAAGACGACCTCCGCGTTCTCCGTGACGGCGCCGGTCGCACCATCGATATCGGTGATGACGTTCTGGGCGACCGTCGGCGTGGCCCAGAGAAACTCGCCGGTCTGGCGGTCCAGCGTGTAGACCACACCGGTCTTGCCGGGGATGCCGGTGATGACCCGGCGGACCTCGCCCGGTCGGATCCGGGGGTTGATCCACGACACCGCGCTGGCATCCGGGGCCACGACCGTGTCGACGAGCAGCCGCTCATAGGGATGGTCGAGATCCCAGTGGTCGTTGAGGTGCTGGTAGTACCAGCGGATCTCACCGGTGTCACCGTCGAGGGCGAGCGTCGAGTTGTGGTAGAGATGCCGGTTCTCGATGCCACCGAGCATGAACTTCGGCGCCGGCGAGGTGACCGACGTCCCGACAAAGACGAGGTCCAACTCTGGATCGTAGCTGGGGACCATCCACGATCCCACATGCATCCGCTCCTCGAACGGCACGCCGCCCCACGTCTCGTCGCCTGGCTCACCCGGCGCCGGCACCAGACTGGTGCGCCACAGCTCGGCGCCAGTCGTGGCATCGTGCGCAACGATGACGCACGAGACCGGCCCCGCTCGTGGCCGGCAGCTCCGCCCGGAGATGATCTTGCCGTTGGCGATGATCGGACCGGACGAATGCCGGGCCGGGTGGACCTGGTAGTCGAAGATCTGCGTCTCCCACGCCTGCTCGCCCGTGGTCGCGTCGAGCGCGAACACGTAGTCGTCGTTGCTCGTGTCGATGATGAGTCGGCCGTAGATCGCGACGTTTCGATTGTTTTCCGTCAGGCCGCCCATCACCGCCGCCACGTCGTCGGGAATGTCGCGCCGGTGATCCCACAGGAGATCGCCTGTAACGGCGTCGATGGCCTGCACCCGCTCGTTCGGGTTCGGCATGTACAGGGTGCCGTTGTAGGCCAATGGCGTCCCTTGCTGGCTGCCCGACGCCAGGGCGCGCGTCCACACCAGTTGCAGGTCGGACACGCTGTCGCGGTCGATCTGGTCGAGCGGGCTGTAGCCCCAGCCATCGAGGGTGCGGCGCCACATCAGCCAGTCGCCAGGCGCCGGGTCCTGAAGCATCGCGTCCGTGACCGGAACGAACTCCGCCGCTGATTGACCGTGCACGCTCACCGGCGCCGCCGCGAGCGTCAGGGCGAGCATCACGAACACCAGCAGACGTCGTGGCATATCTACTGCTCCCTTAGCGCGATCATGGGGTCTATGCGGACGGCGCGGCGCGCCGGGATCAGACTCGCCGACACGCCGGCAACGACGAGCACCAGCGCCGCGAGCGCGAACGCGGTGAGATCGAACGCGCTCACCCCGTACAGAATGCCAACCATCGACCGCGCCAACAGCGATGCGGCGACCAGACCGACGCCGACGCCGCCAACGATGAGCAGCAGGCTGTGGCGCGTGACCAGCGCGAGCGTCTCACGCGCGCTGGCGCCAAGCGCCATCCGGAGACCGAGCTCCCGGGTACGCTGCGTGACGGAATACGACAGCACGCCGTACAGGCCGAGCGCGGCCAACAGCAATGCCGCCGACGCGAACGCGATCAGCAGCGTCGTGCTCAACCGAGGCAGAAAAACGGCCCGCGCCAGGATCTGATCCATCGTGCTGAGGTCGTAGATCGGCTGCTGTGCGTCGACGGCCCAGATCTCGCGCTGCAAGGTTGCGGCGAACGACAGCGGGTCGCGCTCGGTGCGCGCGATGACCGACATGCCTGGCACCGGATTCTGCCGCAGGGGGAGATAGACCTGCTTCTTTGGCTCGCTGTCGAGGCCCTGGTTGCGTACGTCGGCGACCACCCCGACGACCTCGTTCCGACCGTGCGGGTTATCGATGACGCGGCCGACCGGACTCTGGTCGGGGAAGTAGCGGCGCGCCATCGTCTCGTTGATCACCGCGGTTCGCGTGGTGTCCGGCGTGTCACGCGCATCGAGCACGCGGCCCTCGAGGAGGCGGATCTTCATCGTCGCGAAATACTCGGGCGCCACCATTCGGACGTCGGCGCGCGGGTCCTCGGTGTCGGGCGGCACACGTCCCTCCACCGTGAACGGCAGCGCCGCCGCGGCGGCAACCGTCTGCATCGGCAGCGCGGAGACGGCCGACGCCGCTTCGACGCCGGGTGCTCGGCTCAACCGCGCGATGACATCTTCGAAGAACTGGGCGATGCGTGGGCGTTCGCGATAGGCCGTCGTCGGGAGGATCACCTGCGCCGCCACGACGTTGGTCGCGTCGAACCCGGGGTCGACCCGCAGGAGCGTGGTGAAGCTTCGGATCATCAGACCCGCACCGACCAGCAGCACCAGCGCGAGTGCCACTTCTGCCACCACGAGCGCGCTCAACGTGCGTCGTGCGCTGGCGCTCCCGGTGGCGCTGGTCGACTCGGTGAGATTGCCACGGAGATCGAGCCGGGAGGCTTGCAGGGCCGGCAGCAGTCCGAATCCGATCGCCACGACGACGGACACGACGGCAGTGAACAGCAACACGCCGCCATCCAACGTGATCTGCTCCGTCCGTGGGAGACGACCTTCGGGAAGCGTGGTGAGCAGGCGAAGCCCCCCCACCGCGGCGAGCAGACCGAGTCCACCACCGGCGAGCGAGAGCAGGAGGCTCTCGGCCAGGATCGGCCGCGCGAGCGCCCACCGACCGCCGCCGAGCGCGCCCCGGACCGCCAGCTCACGTCGGCGGCTGGAGATCCGCGCCAGCAGCAAGTTGGCCATGTTGACGCAGACAAGCAAGAGGAGGAACGCGACCGCGCCCATCAAGACGAACAACGCGGGCCGGGCGGCACTGACGAGTTGATCATGCGCCGCCACGACACGCACACCCCAGCCGGCATTGCTATCCGGGTACTCGCCAGCGATGCGAGACGCGAGCACGGTCAGCTCTTGCTGCGTCTGCTCAGGTGTCGTGTCTGGCGCTCTACGTGCGACGACGAGCAGGGACCGCGCGCGACGCGACTGCCCATGAAGATCATTCGGGTCGAACGCCAACGGCGTCCAGAGCTCCACGTCGGTGCTCGTGGGAAACTCGAAGCCCGGCGGCATGACACCGATGATGGTGTAGGGCTCCTGGTCCAGGTCGATCGTCGCGCCGAGCACGCCGTCCCGACCGCCCAGGGACCGCTGCCAGAAGCCATGGCTGAGCACCGCGACACGGTCCCGACCGACCACCGCCTCATCCGCCACGAACGTGCGCCCCAGCCGGGCCTCGGCCGCGAGGACGGCAAACAGCTCGGGTGTCGCCTTCACGCCGGCCACGTCGCGAGGATCGCCGTCCCGGACGTAGCTGTAATTGACCTGCCGGTAGGCGGCCATGGCGTCCACGCTGCGGCTCTCTGCCCGCCAGTCGTCAAAGGTCGGGATCGACACCTGCTCGAGGTTGCCCTCGACGTTGACCTCCCACAACACGAGGACGCGCTCGGGCTCCTCATACGGCAGGGGATTGAGTAGTACGGCCTTGACCACGCTGAAGATGGCGGCGTTGGCGCCGATGCCGAGCGTCAGCGTCAGGAGCGCGATCAGCGTGAACGAGGGTTGTCGCACCAGCGCGCGCAGGGCGTAGCGGCCATCGGTCAACCAATTGTTCATACTGTGTCCCCCGTGGCCTCCGTGCTCGGACTCGCCTGTCCTGAGAACAGGCCATTGTAGATCGGTCGACGAGAACACCACGCCGCGGCGCGCAAGAGACGTTAGGCTAGAGTAATCGGTCGAGACAATGGCCACCGACGCTGCAATCGACGTTCGGCGCGTCACCAAGTCGTTCGGCGCGGTCCAGGCCGTTCGCGACCTCGACCTCACGGTCCCGCGTGGCGGTCTCTACGGCTTCATCGGTCCCAACGGAGCCGGCAAGACGACGACGCTGCGGATGATCATGTCGATCCTCCTCCCGGACAGCGGTGAGTTGTCCGTCCTCGGGCAGCGCTCGGCGCTCGAGGCGAAGGATCGGATCGGGTATCTGCCGGAAGAACGGGGGATATACCGCCGGATGCGCGTTGGCGCGTTCCTGACGTTCATAGCGCGGCTGAAGGGTACGGCGGGCCCCGCGGTCGCCGGTCGCGTCCGAAGCTTGCTCGAGCGCGTCGATCTGCCCGACGTCGAGCAGAAGCGGTGCGAGGAGCTGTCGAAGGGAATGCTCCAGAAAGTGCAGCTGGCCGCCACGCTCATCGGCGAGCCCGACCTCCTGATCCTCGATGAGCCGTTCAGCGGGATCGACCCGGTCAACATGCGATTGCTGCGCAATATCGTGCTCGAAGAGCATCGACGGGGCGCCACCATCGTGTTCTCCACGCACGTCATGGTTCAGGCAGAGGAGATCTGCGACCACATCGTGATGATGCACGGCGGCCGGAAGGTGCTCGACGAGAGCCTCACCGACATCCGCGGACGCCACGACCCGCGCACGATTCGATTCGAGCCCCTCGACCCGGACGCGGACGCCGGGCCGTCGCTCGCCGGTGTACGCGGAGTAGAACGCGTCACGCGGGACGCCGGCGCGTATCGGATCGACCTGGTCGACGGCACGGACCCGGCAGGGGTCATGCGCGACGTGACCGCGGCAGTCGCGGCGGCGCGAATCGAGCTGCAGCGGCCGACCCTCGAGGACGTCTTCGTGGGGATCGCGACCGGGGTCAAAGAGTCTGCCGCATGACCCGCGTGTTCTACGTGGCCAGCCGCGAGTTCCTCGCGACGGTGGCGACCAAAGGCTTTGTCATAGGCCTGCTCATCGCCCCGGCGCTGATCCTGATCGGCGTTGCGCTCGTCCCCCGGCTGCTCGCGCTGCGTGAGGCGCCGTCGATCGACGGCGAGATCGCGATCGTGGATCCGACCGGTGAGGTCGCGGCGGGTTTGCGCGCGCACCTGGACCCGGCCGCGGTGGCCGGGCGGCGTGGGGAGTTGGTCGAGCGCGTGCTCTCGGCCGCCGAGCTGCCCGAGCAGGTGCGGCGGCTGGCGTCCGGCGTCGGTCAGGGCGCGGCGGATGAGGTGATGCAGACCGCGCTGGGGTCGATGCCCCATCTCGACGTCTCGGTGCTCCCTGTCGGCGTCGATATCGAGAGGGAAAAGACGACCCTCATTCGGGACGACGACGATGCCGGCCGCCTGGCCCTCGTCATCGTCCACGACAACGCCACGACGCTCGCAAGGGCGCCCGATCCGGCGCCGGCGGGACGATACGAAACGCCGGCGGGACGATACGAAACGCCGGCGGGACGATACGAAACGCCGGCGGGAACATACGACCTGTTCGTTCGGAGGGGGCTCGACAACCGGATCATCAGCGAGATCCGCAGCGGGTTGCGCGACGCGATCATCGACGCCCGGGTGCGCACCGCGGGTCTGGACAGAAACCTCGTCGAGAATCTCACCCGGGTGCGGCCGCCACCGTCAGTCGTCGTGACCGCCGAGGAGGAGCGGTCACGATCGGGCGCATTCGACCAGGTCCTACCGATCGCGTTCATGATCCTGCTGATGGTGTCGGTGATGACGGGAGGGCAGTCGTTGCTGACCAACACAGTCGAGGAAAAGTCGAACCGCGTGGTCGAGGTGCTGCTGGCGGCCGTGTCGCCGCTCGAGCTGATGACCGGCAAGATCCTGGGCCAGATGGCTGTTGGCTTCGTCGTGCTGGGCGTCTACATCGCCATGGGCCTGGCGGCGCTCGCGTCGTTCGCCCTCTTCGGCCTCATTGACGCGTGGCTGATCGGCTATCTCCTGATCTTCTACGTCATCACGTACCTCATCATCGGCTCGATGATGGCCGCAGTCGGGTCCGCGGTCAGCGAGCTGCGCGAAGCGCAAGCCCTCATGACGCCGTTCATGCTGCTGCTCTCGGCACCGTGGATGTTCTGGTGGTACGTCGCGGCCAATCCTGACTCGACATTCAGCCTCGTGCTCAGCTTCATTCCACCGATGAACGGGTTCGTCATCCTCGTGCGGCTGGCGTCGTTCTCCCCGCCGCCGGCGTGGCAGGTCTGGCTCAGCATCACGGTCGGCGTGCTGGCGGTCTTCAGCGCGCTCTGGGTGGCCGCCAAGGTGTTCCGTGTCGGTTTACTCATGCACGGCAAGCCGCCGAACCTGGCGACCCTGGTGCGCTGGGTGCGGATGGCGTGATTGACGGGTCGTGCCGACCGGCGCCGCTGCGGCCGACCCGTGCCGAGATCGATGCCGCGTCAGGCATATTGACATCACGCTGTCGCTATGACAGCATAATGTCATTATGAAGCGCGCACAATCCGCGACGGCCCTTCGAGAGCTCGTACTCGAAGTCTTTCGTCTGAATGGCGCCCTCCTGCGGCACGGCGCGACGCTGACCGCGCCCGTCGGGCAGACACAAGCACGCTGGCAAGTGATCGGGGCGGTTGAGGAACGGACCCGTACGGTGCCCCAAATCGCCCGCCAAATGGGGATGACGCGGCAAAGCGTGCAGCGTGTCACCGACCTGCTGGTCCGGGACGGGATCCTGACCTTCGAGCGCAACCCCGATCACGCGCGTTCACCGCTCGTGCGACTCACCGACACGGGCCAACACCTGGCCGCGCAGCTCACCGCGATCGGCGCGCGCTGGTCGGAGTCCGTCGCGCGGGGGTTGGCCGCCGCGGATCTCGATCGGACCGTCACCGTCATCCGTCGGGTCGTCGATCGGCTGGACGACACCGCGTGAAGACGATGGAAACCGCGTAGGGAGGAAGCCGCCATGGCCACGAACGAAGAGTTGCGGAGCTTCATCAAGGACGGGCTCGCGCGCGGCGTGTCGCGAGCCGACCTGCAGGACGTGCTGGGCCGCGCGGGCTGGACCGTGGGGGACGTGCGCGGGGCGCTGACGAGCTTCGCCGAAGTCGAGTTCTCTATTCCCGTCCCACGCCCGCAGCCGTATCTCTCTGCGCGCGACGCCTTCATGTATCTCTTGCTCTTCACCACGCTGTACATCAGCGCCTTCAACCTGGGCCAATTGGTGTTTCAGTTGATCAACCAGGCGTTCCCCGACCCTGTGGATGGCCCCAACGCGGCGGAGATCGCACGCGATTTGATCCGCTGGTCGGTTGCCTTCCTGGTCGTCGCGTCCCCGGTGTTTGTCGGCCTCTCGCGGGTGATCGGCCGGGAACTCGCGGCGGACCCGGCCAAGCGGGCATCGAAGGTAAGACGCTGGCTGACCTATCTGACGCTGTTCGTGACGGCGGGCGTCCAGATCGGCAACGTCACGGCGCTCGTCTACAACGTGCTGGACGGAGGGATGACGGCGCGCTTCGTACTCAAGGTCCTCACCGTCGGGATCATCGCCGCCACCGCGTTCTGGTATTACCTGTCGGATCTGCGGACCGACGAGCAGGAGGCAGGGTCATGACCGGTCTCGATCGGCGCCACGTGGTGGTGGTCGTGGCCATTGCGGCGGTCGGCACCGCTGTCGTCATCGGGCTCGTGCGACTCGGCCCCCCGAGCGAGGAGCGAAGCCGGCGGCTGGATGAGCAACGCATCGAGGACCTCGGTCGGCTCGCCAGGAGCGTCGACCTCCACTGGACCCGCGACGGATCCCTACCGCTGTCTCTCGGCACGCTCTCGGACGCGGCCGTGCCGGGTGCACGGTTCAGCGACCCTGGCACGAGTCAACCCTATGACTATCGTGTGCTCGGGGATTCCACGTTTGAGCTCTGTGGCCACTTCGAGACCGACTGGTCGGCGCGGTCGTCGGACGAGTTCTGGTCGCATCCACCCGGTCGTTTCTGTTTCGAGCTGGACGTGCGGGAGGTTCGGCGAAGGGGCGAGCAGCAGCGCTCTACGGCGCCGGCCGTTGATCAGTCGCGCAATGACACTGGGCCGGCCGTCCCTCGCGTGCCTGCGCGTTGATCCCGGTTCGAGTGAGCCCAGCCTGCTAATATGGCGGCGAAGCTGCGTTGGCGCCATCGAGAGAGGCGCTCGGAACCCCATTCGCTCCACCCGCAAATCGTCGTGCCTCGGCTACTGATTCCAGGTGTGCTGGTCGTCGCGCTGGCGTCAGCGCTCGCGCTGACACTGCCGCGCGAGATGACGGCGCGCCAACCGAGCGGCTACACACCGGTGACGGACGCACGATTGCGCAAACCGGAACCGCGCAACTGGCTGATGTATCGCCGGAACTACGCGGGGTGGGGATATAGCCCCCTCGACCAGGTCACGTCACAGAACGTCGCGGACCTGGAGCCGGTATGGGTGTTCCCGACCGGGGTGTTAGACGATCATCATCAGTCGCCGCCGATCGTCAACGACGGCACGATGTTCGTCACGACGAGTGCCCAGGTGATTGCGCTCGAGGCAAAGACGGGCCGTCTCCTGTGGCGGTACGAAAGGGAGTTGCCGGAGGACCTCGGCAAGCCTCACCCGACCAATCGAGGCGTCGGGTTGTATGAGACCAACGTCTACGTAGGGACGCTCGACGCCCATGTCGTCGCGCTGGACGCCGTCTCGGGCGCAGTCGTGTGGGACCGGGCGATCGAGGACTACCGGCGCGGCTACTACATCACCATGGCGCCACTCGTGGCGGACGGCAAGGTGATGGTGGGCACCTCGGGCGGCGAGCAGGGCGTGCGCGGCTTCGTCACCGCACTCGATGCGCGGACCGGCGACGAGGCCTGGAAGACCTACACGATTCCCGCGCCCGATGAACCGGGCGGCGAGACCTGGCACGGGGAGGCCTGGCGAACCGGCGGCGGACCGGTGTGGCTGACCGGCACGTACGACCCGGTGTCCAACACGGCCTACTGGGGCACCGGCAATCCCGGCCCGTGGATGGGCGACGCGCGCCTCGGGGACAACCTCTACACCAACTCGACCATCGCATTGGACGTGGCGACCGGTGAGCTGCGCGGATACCACCAGTATCACTGGAACGGTTCGTGGGATTGGGACGAAGCGAGCGCGCCCCTGCTGGTCGACGTGGAACGCGCCGGCCGGACGATCCCCGCGCTGGTGCACGCAGGGCAAAATGGCTACCTCTGGACCCTCGAACGACGGGCCGATCGCGTCTCGTTCGTCAGCGCGGACCGTTTCGTCTACCAGAACGTGTTTACTGGCCTCGATCCGCACACCGGACGGCCGACCTATGACGATGCGAGCGTGCCGGGCATCGGCAAGCGCGCGGTGTTCTGTCCTTCGTTCTCGGGTGCCAGAAACTGGCCGCCGGAGGCCTACAACCCGCAAACGCGGCTCCTCTACATCCCCGCGAACGAGAATGTCTGCACATCCATGGAGGGGCGCGAGGTCGAGTACGCGCCAGGGAAGGCGTACGTCGGTGCACAGTGGCATCGCGTCGTCCGTGACGGGGCCGACCACATCGGCGAGCTGCAGGCCTGGCACCTCGACACCAGAGAGCGGGTATGGACGCAGGAATTCGTTACGGGAAACGGGGGTTCGATCCTCACGACGGGCGGGGGGCTCGTCTTCCTCGGGGGAGTCGGCGATCGGCACTTCCGCGCCTACGACGCCGTCTCGGGCGAATTGCTGTGGCAAATCCGAACCAACTCCGGTCGCACGAGTGTGCCGTCCGCGTACGCGGTTGATGGCATGCAGTACATCGCGTTCCAGTCCGGCGCTCAATCGAGGCCGCGTGGGTTCGACGGCATCCGTGGGCCCGACGACGGCTTTGAGGTCCCACAGGACGGCGTCGTCTGGGCGTTCGCACTCGACTGTCAATGCTGAGCCGCGCTCGCGCAGCAGCTCACGCAGGGACCAGTCAGGCGGGTAGCGAACCCGTCCTCCTACTGGACGCGCAGCGCCTCGAGCGGATCGGCGCCCGCGGCGCGCCGGGCAGGAATATACGTCGCAAGGATGGCAACGGCCGCGAGCAGCAACGCGCTCACCAGGAAGCTCGCCCCGTCGAGGGCGGATACCTGATAGAGCGTTGGCTGAAGCAGTGACGCGGCCGGCAGCGCCACGGCGAACCCGATCGCCAGGCCGACGATCAGCGTCAGCAGCATCTCGCGCATGACCATCCCGACGACTCGCGAGCGCTCGGCGCCCAGTGCGATGCGGATCCCGATTTCCGATGAGCGGCGCGCGACCGAAAAGGACACGACGGCGTAGATGCCCAGACTGGCCAGGAGCATGGCCAGGAGCGAGAACCCGCTCAGCAGACCGGCGGAGACCCGGGCAAGCAGCAGCGAATCCTCGAGCCGGGCCGCCACCGTCCCCAGGGCCGAGAACGGGAGCTCCGCGCTCACCGCTCGGAGTTGTTCGCGAAGGCCAACCAGCAGCGTTGCCGGATCGGCATCGGTGCGCACGAGCACGTACCCGCGCGATGGGCTCTGGCGGATGGGATAGAACAGCATGGGAGTCGGCGGCTCGTTCAAGCTCGACACCTTGATGTCCTCGACGACACCGACGACCTGGGTCCACGCCCCGGGTGTCGCCTGCGGGCGTAGCCGCCGGCCTACCGGATCGGACTCACCCCAGAAGCGTCGGGCCGCGGCCTCGTTCACGATCGCCACCGGCGTCGCGCCGAGGGCGTCCTCAGGGCCGAACGCCCGGCCGGCCGTGACCCGTACACCAACCGTGCCGAAGTAGTCGTCGCTCACCAAGGCAAGCGGCAGCTCCACGGAGTCGGAGCCTGAAGGTGGCGTGTATCCTTCGACGCTCGTCGTCGTGCTCGGTCCGGGCATCACCGGCAGTCGCGTGGCGAAGGCGACCGCGGTCACGCCTGGCAGCGTGGCCGCCCGGTCCATCAGCTCTTGCAGTCGGACCGCCTGCTCCTCTGGCGAGACGTCGCCGGGACCAAAGGTCGTCGCGACGTACGCCAGCCGGTCGGCATCGACACCGGGGTCCGCACGTTGGACATTGGCCAGGCTTTGCGTGAGGAGGCTCGCCCCGACGACCAGCACGAGGCAGGCCGCCAGTTGCACCACGACGAGCGTGTTGCGCAGGAGCGTCGCCCGCCGGCCCGGACTGGCATTGCGTCCCTCGGCACGAAGCACGCCCGCCGCGTCCGATCGAGCGGACCGGAGCGCCGGCGCGAGACCGAAGAGCGTGCCGGTGACCAGCGTGATGGCGAGCGTGTAGAGCAGCACGGTCCGATCGATGGAGAGCGCCACGTCGCCTGCCCCGCCAAACGCCGCGGCAGCGGGACCGACGACCAGCGGCACGAACCGCAGGACCCACCAGCCGAGCAGGATCCCGACACCGCCTCCCATGAGCGACAACAGGATCGACTCGCTCAGGAAGAGCCGGGCCACGCGCGACCGGCTCGCGCCGAGCGCTCGACGCACGGCAATTTCATGGCCCCTGAAGAACCCGCGCACGATCAGGAGATTCGCGAGATTGGCGCAGGCCAGAACCAGGACGAGACCCACGATGCCGAGCAGCGCCACCGCCACCGGCAGCAGGACGCCGTCGACGGCCGGATGCACACGGACCTCGCCGGCACCGAAGACAGTGATCCCGCGGCCACGGTTCAGGTTCGGATACTCGGCCGCCAGTCGCGTGGCGAGCGTATCCATGGCGCCCTGGGCCTGCGCGACCGTCACGCCGGGGGCCAGGCGCGCGCGGACGTCGTACCAGTGATCCTCCCGCCGTTCGAGATTCGCGATCCGGAATGGGCCGCCGACCCCCACCGAGGAGATCGAGAGCCAGAAATCCGTCACGAGCGGTCCACCGGCGCCGTTGAAGCCCTCGGGGCCGACCCCGATCACCGTGACCAACTGACCTTCCATCCGAAACGCCCGTCCGATGACATCAGGGTCCGCACCGAGCTGCGTCCGCCACGTCCGATGACTGACGACGGCGAAGTTGCCGGCACCGACCGCATCGGCGGTGGGCTCGAACCACCGACCGAGGCTCGGCTGGACGCCAAGCACGGGGAAGTAACTGGCCGTGACGTACTCGACCAGCGCTTGCCGGGGTCCTTCGTCGGCCTCCCATGTGAGTGTGGAGGGCGACATAGCGGAAACACCCGAGAACACATCCGTATACGTGGCCATGTCGCGAGTGGCCGGGAAGGAGCTGGAGGCGGGAACCCTGGAGCCGCCGTCGTCCGAATCCTGGTAGACGTGGACGACGCGACTCGGATCCGCATACGGCGCGGGTTTCAAGAGGACGGCGTTGACAACGGTGAACACGGCCGCGTTCGCCCCGATGCCGAGCGCCAGCACCATCACCGCACTCAGGGTGAAGCCAGGGCTACGCCTCAGGCCTCGCAGTGCGTGGCGCACGTCCTGGATCACGTCGTCCATCAGTCGCCCCCCGCGCTTCTCGCGCACCCATTCCTTCGTCGGCTCGACCCCGCCGAGGCGCCGCAGGGCCTCGCGACGGGCCTGGGGCCGATCCCAGCCCCGACCGACCAGTTCCGCGGTTTCCATCTCGACGTGGAAGGCGACTTCCTCAGCCAGCTCCGCCTCCGCCTCCTCTTTTTGAAAGAGGATCCACAGACGACGCCCGATCCATCTGATCCACCTCACGCGTCTTGCTCACACGTCACTAGGCCGGCCTTTAGGACGCGCGGAGCGTGTGCCGCACCGCGACGGCGAACACGTTCCAGCGGTCCTGCTCGTTGGCGAACTGTCGCCGACCCCGCGACGTCAACGTGTAGAACTTCGCGCGGCGCCCCTCATCGGACACCCCCCACGCCGTCTGGACGAACCCACGGTCTTCCAGCCGATGGAGTGCCGGATACAGCGACCCCTGGTTGACTTCCAGCACACCGCGCGACATCCCGCGGATCCGCTTCGAGATGCCCCATCCGTGAAGGGGCCCCAGCGTCAGCGCCTTGAGGATCAAGAGGTCGAGGGTGCCCTGGAGCAAGTCGGCTTTGGCTTTGGTCATCTCACGCGCTCCCCGGGCGTGTTCGCACCACCCATGTTGTCGAATGCCAATACCTTGTCATTCGACAACAGACTACCATGCGAACATTGGATGGATCAATCCGCCGGAGAGCCGAATGCGACGGAGGAGGCGCCATATACTTGTCCCAGAGATACTCGTGTCCTGGCACCGCATGACGAACCCTGCGCACCAGTTCGCCCTTCTGATCATCGTCGTTGCCGGCACGGCGATCGGCGCCCAGCAGCCGGACACCCGGCCCTTGAGCCCGGCCGGCCGCTCCGCAACCCAGATCGGCGGCGAGGTGTTCGACGGTCGACTCGGGCACGTTGGCGGCAAATGGATCGAGGTCAGTTACGGGCGGCCGCTCAAGCGCGGTCGGGACCTATTCGGCCCGGAAGACTTCGTGGAGTTTCTCAACGATGGCGCGCCGGTGTGGCGCGCCGGAGCCAACGTATCGACCCGACTCTTCAACGAGGTCCCGCTCGAGCTCGGCGGCACGACCGTGCCCCCCGGCGAGTACACAATTTTTGTCGAGCTCGCACGCGACAACTGGACGTTGATCGTCTCCACGCTGCTGGCGCAGACCACGGGCTTCGATGAGGACGACCCGGACTCGGTGTTCGGTGCGTATTCCTACACGCCTGAGAAGGACCTCGTCCGCGTCCCGATGAGGGTCGAGACCCTCCCGCACTCGCACGACCAGCTCCACTGGGAGTTCCTGGATGTCACGCTGACGACAGGCCGGCTCGCCGTCATCTGGGACAACCAGATGGCTTCCGTGCCGTTCGCCGTCGTCCCTGATTAGAAGCCATCTCATAAATGGCCGGCACCGGACGGCACATCGTCCGTGCCGTTCGGCACGAGAAGTGGCCTCCTGGCCCATCCACCCTCGCCTCCGTTCTTGGAGCGCATCGGATGGTTGGTCGCCGGTGAGCTTGGTGTTCATCGTGGCGCGATAATAGTGATGAATGGTGGGTCCAGCCTCATGAGCCAGGCGTTCACGAAGACATCCGACAAGAACTACATCACACCGGTTGGCTTGCAGCGACTCAGAGACGAGCTGCGCTTTCTGCTCGGTAGGGAACGGCCGGCGGTGACCGAGGTAGTCGCCTGGGCGGCGAGCAACGGCGATCGCAGCGAAAACGCCGATTATCAGTACGGCAAACGGCGGCTGCGCCAGATCGATCGCCAGATTCGTTTCCTCACCAAACGCATCGAGGCCGCGGAAGTAGTGGACCCTGAAGCGCCGAGGACGGGGCGGGCGGCGACACATGCCTTCTTCGGAGCGACCGTGCGCTACGCCGACGCCGCCGGCATGGAGCGGGTGGTCAGCATTGTCGGCCTCGACGAGGTCGATCGAGAAGGCCACTACATTAGCTGGGTGTCGCCACTGGCACGCGCGTTGATGAAGTCTGGACCAGGCGACTTCGCGGTCCTTCACGCTCCGGGCAGTACGCAGCAACTGCACGTTCTCGAGGTGCGTTACGAACGCATTCCCATCGCACCCTTCAGGGAACCACCTGGGGCCGAGGCCGCCCCGACGACCCATCTTCCCACCGGCGGCTAGCTCGCTCCCACCCCTGCCCCCTGCTCTGTCGTGCACGCTGGGGCGCGCTCCTGGTTCGCGTCTTCGGCGACAGCCCAAGCGATGGCGTCGTCCGAACAGCGGTTCAACGTGCGGAAGTCCGCGGTGTCGATGCTCGCGCCGTCAGGGCCAGACGGCTGCAGGTATAGCGGCTAGAGTCACGAACACGCGATTAGTCCTGCCTCACGCCGTAGTCTTTAGTGATAAGTGACGCTGGCGAGCGTCGCCGTGCCGGCATGGCCAACCCGTAACCCAGGGCCGCGTCTCTTGACGCATCTTGGGTTGACACTCGAAGAAGTGTTGGCGGTCCTCCGCTCCAGTTGCCTTGAGTCGCTTGTCCGGCGAGGCGATCTCAGGCGGGTTCAACAGGCCGACACAACGGGCCCCTGAGGGCGTCAGCCAGCCTAATCGGCCGCCCCGGTCCCTGCGAGCCACTCCATCGCTGAGGCGCGAGTTCCAAAGTAGGCCGTCGGGTATGCCGCAGGCCCGTCCTTTGCCGGCGGCGCACCGATTGCCGGCATGCCTGCAGGCATGAGAAACGCGAACCGTTTCACGCCCGCGGCACTGTAGCGTGGAATGATGTTCGCGTCCCGCCAGGTCGCGTCCATGCGTGCCATCGGCATGGCAAACGCGAGGCCGTCGACTAGCACGCCAGACCGACCTGTCCGCTCAACTTCGGCCGCGAACCTGGACAACCAGCCGTTGAACTCGGTGCCGCTCATGGCTGCCGTGGCATCGAACCAGCGGATCTCAATGGTGTCGTGTTCGGGGCGGTCGATGACCTCTCCCCACTCGTCTGTGAACGCGACGCTCGCCATGCTTAGGCTCCTCCCTGCATTGCCGCCATGATTTCTCAGGCGGGCTACTCTTGCTGATTGTCTTCTGGAGGGCCGCGATGGACCCCATACGGTATCCCTCGTGAAAGGCGAGGAACGCGATCTTGTCTCCCGCGCTCTCTTCTGCGTGCGCGCCTCCGCTAACCGGCGTGGCGAGGGCCTCTTCGGTCGCCGATGAGAGGGGGTCATGAATCGCTCGCTCACCTTCCCCACTCCTCGCTCAACTCTGCCGTGGTGCGATAGTTTCCGCCGTCCGTCGCCGGGCTGCTTCCGAAGGCCGTCTCCTACGGGTTCGATTCGACCGACCCAGCATCTGAAGGCCCTGGCACCGGTACGAGAGAAGGTGACCCAAGTGCCAGGCGATTGATGGCCCGTCTGCACCTCGAGCCCGTGTGCGGGACTCGACCTCGGACAGGTCGTCTAGAATCAACGGGATAAGGTGATCGGCGGTGCCGAAGACGTGCATGAGGGGCGCGGTGCTGTTCGCCATGATGTGCTCCTGAAATATGGAACCTGCAATGTGTGTACTTGCTCGACGAGTGGCCCTCGCAAAAGGATACGGGTCGAACCTCTTTCGGCCGCTCGATCGTCTTGTGATCGTGACCTACTGTGAAGGCCTGGGAGCGAGGTCATGAGATCAGCCCCCGAGCGCATGGAATCCGACGTACAGGCAGCAGCACGTCAGGCGTTCGACGGTCTTGTCCGCGACGTACGCATCGACCTTCATCGGTACTGCTCAAGAATGGTCGGATCCTCCATCGAGGGGGAGGACGTCGTACAGGATGTCCTCGCAAAAACGTTCTATCAACTCTCCGAGCTGGGCGGCGTGGCGAACCTCCGCGGCTGGCTCTTCAAGGTCGCACACAACAGGGCGCTCGACTATCTACGGCGCTACGACCGAAAACACGGGGTCGCACTCGAATCCGAGGTTGAGGCCCCGAACGGAGTCGATGCCCTCGAGCAGGCGGAGGTGACGGCGCTGGGGCTGTCCTACTTCGCGAAGCTCACCCCGATGCAACGTAGCTGCGTCATCCTGAAGGACGTACTCGACTATTCACTCGCAGAGATCTCCGAAATCCTCGATTCCAGCCTCGCCGCTACAAAGGCGGCACTGCATCGGGGTCGGGCGAGTCTCCGGCGTGAGGCGGCGGCGGTCGGGAGCCAGATGCCGGCGGTGCTGACTGAGGCCGAAGAGGGGCTGCTCTCACGCTACGCCGAGCGATTCAATGCTCACGATTTTGACGGTCTACGCGAGATGCTGGCGGAGGACGTCCGACTCGAACTCGTGGGGCGCTTCCAATCTCGAGGCGCCGAGCCGACCGGTCGGTATTACACCAACTACGCCAAGGCTCCTGAGTGTCGACTGCGTCCCGGGATGGTCGAGGGATGTCCTGCGCTCCTGGCCTCAGACGCGCCAGACGAAGCTCCCAGCTATTTCATTCTCCTGGAGTGGGCCGGGGCGCGCATTGCAGCGATCCGTGACTTTCGCTACGCGAGGCACGTGATGGTCGAAGCCGACTCGCACGCTGTGAGCGCTCCGCGACCCGGAGAGTCAAACACCAACGGACGGCAACGTAGTGGGCGAATTACTCCTGCCTAACGCCGAAGTGTGTAGCTATCCACGGTTCGCCCGTTCCGTCGCTGGCGGATCCCTTCCAGGATAGGCTCGGCGGCCGGCCGATCCGCGCTGAGCCGCATCATCACGGCGCCGTTGTAGATCTCGGAGACCAGCAGTTGGGGCGAAGCCCCATCAAGGGTTAGACCTGCCGCATGAGCCCGAGAATCTGGACCGTCGCGTCGGGGGTCTCCTCGTAGCTCAATCGCAGCGTCGATGCGGTGGCGCGCCGTCGATACACGATGGTGGCGGCAAGGCAGGCGGCGACGGTCCCGCACGCGATGATCCACCGCGTCCAGTCCTCGAGCAGCCACAGCTCGAGCCGCGTGGTCGAGTAGGAGTACGTCGTCAACGCGATCAGGTAGACCGGCCGCGCGAGCCTGCGCGTGCTGACGACCGCGCTGGCCGCCGAGTATCCGGACGAGATGGAGCACAGCGAGTTGTGGGTCGAGGCCGAACGCCGCGCGCGGCCCGCCCCCCCCGGGGCCGAAGCCATGGCGCCCGCACTGACGGCGGCGATGGCGATGGCATCAGTCGTCCTCCTGATCGCGTGCGCCAACGTCGCGTCGCTCTTGATCGGCCGAGGACTTGGTCGCCAGCGGGAGATGGCGTTGCGCGCAGGGCTCGGGGCCACGCGGCTGCGCCTGGTGCGCCAGCTGCTCAGCGAGAGCGTCCTCCTCGCCATCCTCGGCGGCGCCGGGGGGGCGGTGGCGGCGCTGTGGGCCACCGACCGGTTCAGCACGCTCGACCTCGGGACGGTCCTCGGTGTGGGGGTGATCTTCGACGTGACGATGGACTGGCGGGTGTTCGCATTCACCGCGCTCGCGGCGACCCTGACGGGCCTGATCGCGGGCTTCGCGCCGGCGCTCCGGGCCTCACGGGTGGACCTGATCGGCGCGATCGGGAAGGGCGGCCGCGGCGCCACTGGGGGTGCCACGGGGCAGCGTCTGACGAGCAGCCTGGTCGTCGCGCAAGTCGGGCTCTCGGTGGTGCTGCTGGTCTGCGCCGGGCTGTCTGTTCGCAGCGGGCAACAAGCCGCGCCATCGATCTAGGGTTTCGGACCGACGACCTGCTGCTGATCTCGGTCAATCCCCTTGCCCACGGGTACGCACCGGACAAGGCCGCCGCATTCTATCGCGACGTCGCCGACGAGGTAGCCGCACTGCCCGGTGTCAGGTCGGTGAGTTGGGCGAGCTCGGCCCCACAGACCATGGAACGCTGGAACGTGGTCACGCTGGATGGAGGCGCCTTCCCCTCAGAGACTGACCCCGCATCCGTCGCCCCGAACTTTGTCGACGGGGCGTTCTTCGACACCGTCGACGTCCCGGTGATCCGGGGGCGCGGGTTCAGCGACGAGGAGGCCACCGACGACGACCGTCCGGTGGCGGTGATCGGCGAGACAGCGGCGCGGCAGTTCTGGCCCGACCAGGAACCGTTGGGCAAGCGCTTCATGTTTCCCGCGCCCCCCCGGACCACCAGTACGAAGTCATCGGGATCGTGCGCGACGCGCGTCTCTCGATGAACATCGCCGAGGTCCCCGCCGTCGTACTCTTGCCATTCGGCCACCGACACGCCGCCGGCCCGGGCGCGACGCTGCATGTCTACACCGAGGGACCGCCGACCGCCCTCGCCTCGGCGGTCACGGATGCCGTCCACCGGCTCGACCCGACGCTGGGGGTCTTCGGGGTCACCAGCATGGACCGGCTTGCGTACGACAATCCAGTCCTGAGTCTCAGCCGCCTTGGTGCCCGCTCGCTCGGAGCCTTTGGCACGCTGGGTCTGCTGCTGGCGGCGGTGAGGCTCTACGGCGTCGTGGCGTACTCGGTCACGCAGCGGATGCAGGAGTTCGGCATTCGCAGCGCGCTCGGCGCGACCGCTGCCGGCATCGTCCGGTTGACGGTCGGTCGAGCCATGATCCTGGCCGGGATCGGGATGGCGTTGGGGTTCCTTGCCGCCGCCGGTGTGACGCCGTTCCTGACACGCTCCCTGCCCAACCCCAACGTCAATCCGACAGACCCGGTGGTGTTTGGCGTGACGGGACTCCTGCTGGCCGGCGTGGCGCTGCTCGCCTGCCTGGTGCCGTCCCGACGCGCCGCGACGGCTGACCCGCTGGCGACGCTGAACGCTGAATAGCGGACCACTTGGTGACCGACGACCCGGCAGGCACCCGTCCTGCTCGACAGCGACCGTTCGCGCTCTTGGTGCGCAGTTTCTTCCACGGGCTCTTCGAGAGCGACCTGCTGCCGGATGACGGCGACCTGAGACAGTCGCTGCTCTGGGTGGGCGCGATCGTCCTCACCCCCATGGTGTGGATATCGGTACTCGTGCTCTATGTAGGCTTCCGTCCCCGCTGGTGGGCCATGAGGCAAGCGGAGCTGGATGGCACCCTCGGACTGCTCCTGGTTGGCAAGGAACAGCTGTCGTGGGGCGTCGAGCTGCTGTTCATTTTCTATGCGATGACGGTCGTCGGGTTCATCACCGTCATGGTCTGGGACCGTGTCTATCCTGATCGACGGGATGTGATGGTGCTCGGCACACTCCCGGTACGGGAGCGGACGGTCTTCGGCGCCAAGCTCCCGGCGCTCCTCCTGCTGGTCGTGGCGGTTGTGGTCGCGATCAGTCTGCCCTCGGCGGTGGCGATGGCGATCGCTGCCGGTATAGCTCGGCGGGACTGATCCACGTGCGGTATCTGGTGGCCCATCTGCTGGTCCTGCCGAGTGCCGGGCTGTTCGTGTTCTCGTCGCTGTTCGCGATGCAGGCGCTCCTGCGCCTGGTCTTCACTGCGCGGCTCCTGCGCGCGCTGTCGGTCGCGTTGCAGCTGGTGTGCGTGATCGGTGTGGTGCAGATGTTGATGTTCTCGCTGTTCCTGTCCGGATGGTTCGCCGACAACGGGCTACGGCTGTCGGGCGACGCGGTGGCCGCCTGGGTGCCGCCCTTCTGGTTCCTGGGCCTGTACGAAACGGTGCTTGGCACCGAACACGCGATCTTCCGCACGCTCGCCCCCAGAGCCGGGTTGGCCACCCTTGCCAGTCTCGCCGTGGCAACCCTCGCGTACCTCGCCCGCTACCGCCATCTCAGGCAGCAGGTGCTGGAATCGCCGGTGCCCCAGCCACGCGAGCCAGGCGCGGTCGCGCGCGCCGTGCGTTGGGTCACCGATCGGGTCGTGGTGCGGGGCGCCACCGAGCAGGCCGTCGTCGGGTTCGTGATGAAGACGCTGCGTCGCAGTCCACACCACCCGCTCTTGTTCGCCGTGTATGTCGGCGTGGCGCTGGGCTTCGTCGCGATGGCCGTGCTGGTGAGCTGGCCGGGGGCGGAGGCCGAGTCGGGCGTGGCGCGCTTCATGCGAGTCGCGATGGGCGTCCGCGGGGACGCACGGGGCCTGGAGGCGCCCACGACCGCGTTACTGTGCATTCCGCACGTGCTGGCGTTCTTCACACTGGTCGGGCTTCGCGTGCTCTTCACCATCCCCAGCGAGCTGTCCGCCAACTGGGTGTTCCGGGTGACAGAAACCAACGACACGACGGGGTATCTGCGGGCCGCGCGGCTCGCGCTGCGGCTGTCCCTGGTGCCGATCGTGGCGGTGACCCTGCCGGGCTACTGGCTGCTCTGGGGCGCCCCCTTGGCCATCGGGCACACCGTGCTGTGGGTGTGGCTGGCTATGGTGCTCGCCGAGCTCTTGCTATTCAGGTTCCACACCGTGCCGTTCGCCTGCGCCTACGTGCCGGGTCGCGACCGCATCCTCTTGCTCGGCGGGGTGGGTCTGATGGCAATGAGTTTCTACGTGATCGGCGCGTCCCGGACTGAGGTGTTGCTCCTGGCCGATCCCGTGCGGTGGGCGACGGCAGGCGCGATGCTGACGATCTGCCTCGCCGTCGCGGCAAGCGTGAACGGCTGCGCAGGGCAGACGGCGCGCTCGTTGACATTCGTGCCGCTGCCCGATGCCGTCCCGGAGGGGCTGGTGCTCTCGGGCGCGCGTGCCCGCTCTCTCAGATAGGTCCTCGTACACGCCGTTGTGTGTACTGAAGCCTTGTCAGCGCCAGGGTCCTAAGGCGTGCCAGCGACCTGGGCCATTCTGGCCGCGCCCGCACCCCGCCGCGGACGGCGAAGCGTTAGCTGGCCGGAAACGCCGGTGACAGCGTGATCTCCTCGATCTGCTGGACGTGCCGCAGGTTGTGCAGCGGGATGTACATCAGCCACTGATAGGCATTGAGCGTGCCGATGGCCGACCGGTGGTGCTCGTCGGTGTGCGCTTTGAGCGGCTCGCGGGCCGTCGTGGCGAAGGCGAGCGACGCCTCGCGCCGGGTCGTGTAGATCTCGAGTGCCTCGTCCCGGCCGATGGTCCCCGTCGGGATGACGGGTGCGGGGGCCTCGCGTCGCGCGAGGCGGTCACCGAGCGTCTGCGCGATCATCTCGCTCTTCCGGTCGGTCGAGGCGTCCCGGTCGGGATCGGCCGGCTTGGCGAGCGCGCGTTCGACGCGTCGGAACAGCCCGCGCTCAACCAACCCAAGGTGCTCGACGATCTCGCCGATCGACCACCGATCAGGTTTCGGCTTGAAGGACCACTGCGCGTCCGACAGCGGTTCGACCGCGGCAAGGAGTGCCGCGCGAGAGTCGGTCAGCAGACGGATGACCGCTGTGCGCTCGGCGTCCGTCAGATGTGGATCGGGAGCGTGCACGTCGGCTCCGCAGCGTGCCTTACGACGCCTGGACCCCGACGCCGCGTTTCCGCCAGTAACGCGCCAGGCCGAGCCAGCACTGGTCGATCGGGGCGGCGTATCCGTACAGATCGACCTCCTTCGGGGGGATGTGCCGTTGGAGGTAGATGCGCATCTCGTCCGCGAACGCGTTCAGGCGGTCGTCGTCGCTGCCTTCCACATCGAGGCTGCGACGAGCCATTGCCGACGCCGCCTCGAGGTGGGTCAGCAGCGCGTCGAGATGCGCCGGGGGATTCTCATGCGCGCCATAGTGGGTCACGAGCAGCGTGGCCGGCTGCCAGCGTCGGACGAGCTCGATACTGTTGCCCCACACCTCAATGTCGATGTCGGGTGGCGGCGTCGGTGGCATGACGAACAGCTCGGTCCCGGTCCGGACGCCCGCAACGTCGCCGACGAACGCGACCCCACTCGACCGATCGAAATAGCTGACGTGGTGCCACGCATGGCCCGGCGTATACGCCACCTCGAGCTCGCGGTCCGCCACAGCAATGCGTTCGCCGCCCTTCAAGATCCGCACGGCCGTCTCCGGCACCGGGAGAAAGGCGCCCCAGAGATCGTCCATGGCGTCTCCGTAGAGGCGCCGGGCACTCCCCAGCAGCTTGGCTGGATCGATCATGTGCGGCGCGCCGCGCTCATGGACGTAGACCTCGATTTCCGGGTTCTCCGCGAGCAGCGAGCCCGCGGCTCCGGCGTGATCCAGATGGATGTGCGTCAGCAGCAGCGCACGCAGGTCGCCGATGCCGATGCCGGCGTCGGCCAGCGAGGCGCGAAGGGTCTCGAGGCACGACGTCGGACCCGGATCGACGAGCGTCACGCCCCCGGGGCTCTGGAGGATCGCGGTGGCAATGATGCGGGGGCGTCCCCGGTGCATCAGGTCGGTGTACGTGATGCCGCGGGCGATCGTCTCCATGTGCCGGCGGATTGTACTATGACCGCCAAGGGGATCCCGGCGCCAACCGCGGCCGTGTGCGCCGCGCGCTTGACCTGTCGAAAGCTGTCTCAGTACGCTGGATGCGACGCCCTCCCTGGGACGACAACCATGACAGCGGACGGTACGGACGGGCAGACCGGCGGGGCTGTCCTCGAACGGCGGCAGGACAAGACCGAGACCCCGAAGCTCTACCGGGTACTGCTGATCAATGACGACTACACGACGATGGAGTTCGTGCTGAGCGTGCTGGAGGGCACGTTTCAGAAGAGCCCGGCCGAGGCGTTTCGACTGATGATGCAGGTGCACATGCAGGGTCAGGCGGTCTGCGGCACCTACACCTACGAGGTGGCCGAAACCAAGGTCGAGACCGTCCGTGAACAGGCCGCGCATGAAGGCTTTCCGTTGCAGGCCAGCATCGAAGACGCCTAGCAGCCCGTGGTGAAAGTCCCTATTAGGGATCGACACGATCGATCCCGCGTACTACACTGTCGCGCATGGCGATGGGCAAACGACGACGCCGGGCGCGGCAAGCATCGATGTGGGTTCCCACCAGCGACCTGCCTCGCAGTGCGGCGCATCCGTTCTATCAGCGATTGAATCGGATCCTCGATGACACGGGCTTCGACGCGTTCGTCGAGGCGCAATGCGCGCCGTTCTACGCGGACGGCGTCGGTCGTCCGAGTCTGGCGCCGGGGCGGTACTTCCGGCTGCTGATGCTCGGCTACTTCGAAGGGCTGGACTCGGAGCGGGCGATCGCGTGGCGGGCGGCCGATTCGCTGAGCATCCGGCAGTTTCTGGACCTCGAGCTGCACGAGGCGCCGCCGGATCACTCGACGCTGTCGCGCACCCGGCGCCTGATCGACGTCGAGACCCATCAAGCGGTGTTCACGTGGGTGCTGCAGCAACTGGCCGACGCCCAGCTCGTGACCGGGCGGACCCTCGGCATCGATGCCACGACGTTGGAAGCGAACGCCGCATTGCGGAGTATCGTGCGCCGGGACACGGGCGAAGGCTACGAGGCGTTTCTGACCGGGCTGGCCGAGGCGTCCGGCATCGTCACGCCGACCCGCGCTGAGCTGGCCCGGTTCGACCGGAAACGGAAGAAGAAAGGCTCCAACGACGACTGGACGCATCCGCAGGATCCGGACGCGAAGATCACGAAGCTGAAGGACGGGCGCACGCACTTGGCGCACACCGCGGAGCATGCGGTGGACCTGGAGACGGGGGCCATCGTCGGCGTCACCGTGCAGGATGCCGACGACGGCGATACGACGACGATGGTCGAGACCCTGATCACGGCGGCCGACCACGTCGAAGCCGTCCTGCCGGCCGGCGCCGGTATCGCCGAGGTCGTCGGGGACAAGGGGTATCACAGTAACGAGACGATGGTGGCGTTCGCCGCGCTCGGCGTGCGCAGTTATGTTTCGGAGCCGGACCGCGGGCGACGCAACTGGACAGGCAAGGCGGCGGCGCGCGACGCCGTGTACGCGAACCGTCGGCGCATTCGGGGCACGCGTGGGCAACGGCTGCTGCGACGGCGGGGCGAGTTGCTCGAACGCCCCAACGCGCATCTCTACGAGACCGGGCGGCTGCGCCGGGTGCATCTGCGTGGGCATCCCAACATCCTCAAGCGCGTGCTTGTGCACGTCTGCGGGTTCAATCTTGGGCTCCTCATGCGGCAGCTGACGGGCGTCGGCACGCCGCGGAGCCTCCAAGGCCGCGCGGTCGCCGTCTTCGAGGCCTTGATCGCTGATCTTGGCCGCCTCTGGACCCTCGTATCGCCCGCGTGGGCGCGAGATGCGCAAGATCTGCCGCACTCGTCGTTTCTCGACCTTATGACACGGTGTCACGAACACATGCCCCTCGACCTACGAAAGGGCGTTTTCACCACGGGCTGCTAGGAGCCAATCCCGCATGTTCAGCGCATCGCTCGAGCTAATACTCAACGTCGCGTACCGGGAGGCGGCCTCCAGGCGCCACACCCATCTCACCCTGGAGCATCTGCTCTATGCCCTTGCTCACGATCCGGAGGGTGAGCGGATTCTGTCGGCCTGCGGGTCCGAACTGCCGGCCCTTCGGCGCACGCTCGACGAGTTCCTCGGCACGCTGGAGACCTTCGGCCGCGCGGAGCGGTCCCGCGAGCCCGCCCAGACACTCGGCTTCCGCCGCGTGCTGCAAACGGCGGTGCTGCACGTGCAAAGCGCGGGAAAGGACGAGGTCCGGTCTGGCGACGTGCTTGCCGCCATCCTGCAGCAGCCGAAGGCCTACGCCGCACAGGTCCTCGAAGCGCAAGGCATCAGCCGACTCGACGTCCTCAACTTCATTTCGCACGGCATCTCCAAGGTGCCGCTCATCACTGGCGACACCGAGAAGCCGAGCGAGAACGCCGAGGCGGGGTTCGGCGAGGAGGGCCCGGCAACCGCGCGCGACCCGCTCTCGGCGTATGCCATCAACCTGTCGGTACGGGCGAAGGCCGGCAAACTCGACCCCCTCATCGGCCGGACGAGCGAGATGCAACGCACGCTGGAGATCCTCTGCCGGCGCCGTAAGAACAACCCGGTCTTCGTCGGGGACGCCGGTGTCGGCAAAACCGCGCTCGCTGAGGGGCTGGCGGCACGCCTGGTCGAGGACGACGTGCCCACGCGCTTGACCGGCGCCGAGGTCTTTTCACTCGACACCGCGGCGCTGCTCGCCGGCACGCGGTTTCGGGGCGATTTCGAGGAACGATTCAAGGCGGTGATCGGCGCGCTCGCCGATCACCCGCTGCCCATTCTGTTTATCGACGAGGTGCACGCGACGGTCGGCGCCGGCGCCACCACCGGCGGGACGATGGATCTCGCCACGCTTATCAAACCGGTGCTGGCGGCGGGCGAGCTGCGCGTGATCGGCTCGACGACGTTCGAGGAGTACAAGCACATCGAAAAGGACCGCGCGCTGGCACGACGGCTGCAGAAAGTCGTCGTCGACGAACCCACGGTCGACGAAGCCGGGAAAATCCTCGAGGGGCTGCGGTCACGCTACGAGGCGCACCACATGGTGACCTATGCCGACGATGCCATCGCCGCAGCGGCCAAGCTCGCCAAACGTCACCTGCGCGACTCGCGATTGCCGGACAGCGCCATCGACGTGATTGACGAGGCGGGCGCCGTCCTTGCCATGGGATTACCGCCGGCCGACGAGGCGACGGTAGCCGACGAGGAGCCGCCCGAAGTGACCATCGGCGACATCGAGCGCGTCGTGGCACGGATGGCGCGCATTCCAGAGAAGCAGACCACCTCCTCGGACAAGGAGCGTCTGCGGACGCTCGAGGAAGCGCTTCAACGCGTGGTCTTCGGTCAGGAAGAGGCGGTCAGCGCGGTCGTGACCGCGATCAAGCGGGCCCGCGCCGGTCTCGGCATGCCGGACCGACCGGCAGGATGTTTCCTGTTCGCCGGACCAACCGGTGTCGGCAAGACCGAGCTCGCGCGTCAGCTGGCGCTCCACCTCGGGAACGAGTTCATCCGCTACGACATGAGTGAGTACATGGAGAAGCATGCGGTGGCGCGCCTGATTGGCGCGCCGCCCGGCTACGTTGGCTTCGAGCAGGGTGGGTTGCTCGTCGATGCGGTCCGGACGCACCCCTACAGCGTCGTGTTACTCGATGAGATAGAGAAAGCGCACACCGACGTCTACAACATCCTGCTCCAGGTGATGGATCACGCGACATTGACCGACAACAGCGGCCGCAAGGCCGACTTTCGCCATGTCGTGCTGATCATGACGTCGAACGCGGGGTCGCGCGAAGCGAGCGCCACCGCCATCGGGTTCAACGACGATCAGGCGCGGTCGGCCACGGGTCGCATGAAAGCCGCGATCGAGCGCGTGTTCAGTCCCGAGTTCCGCAACCGTCTCGACACAATCGTCACGTTCGGCACCTTGACCCCGGGCGTGATGGAAACCATCGTCGAGAAGTTCGTCCTGCAGCTCGAGGCCCAGCTTGCCGAGCGTCGGGTCGCGATCACACTCGAGCCGGACGCGCGCGCCTGGCTGGCCACCAAGGGATATGACCCGGTCTACGGCGCACGCCCGCTGGCGCGTGTCGTCCAGACCGAGGTGCGCAATCCGCTCACCGAGGACATCCTGTTCGGCCGCCTTCAGCAAGGCGGCACGGTGCGCATCGGCCTCGCGGACGACGCCCTGACGTTCGACGTCGAGGCCGATAGCGAGACCGCGGCACCTGGCGACGTGCCTGGACCGCCAGCGCGGACCCCCGAAGAGGCGACCAGTGACTGAGTCGGCCTCCCACTCCACAGACGCCACCCCCGCCGACGGACGCACCGAGGACGACGCGAGCCCCGTCCGGGTCGTGGACAAGCGCTGGTGGGCACGCGCGGAGGCGGACGCCGACGCCTCCCCTGGCGGCACGGGGTCCGGGAAGCCTGCATACGTGGAGGACCTCCAGCAGCAACTGGCGGCCAAGGAGACGCTCCTTGCAGAGTACGCCGCCAAGTATGCGAGCGCGACCAAGGACTTCGACCAGATACGCGAGCGCTTGCGCCGGGAGTCGGCCAAGGACGTCGAGCGCGAAAAGCGCGGCGTCCTCGCCGCGTTCCTGGAGGTCGTCGACAATCTCGAGCGGGCGATCGACGCGACGGTCGAGGCGACGGACGCCGCGCCGGGAACGGGCGATGCCGTCCTGACAGGAGTCGGCCTGGTGCGGAATCAGTGCCTCGCGATGTTGAGCGGCTTCGGCGTCACCCGGGTCGATGCCCTCGGTCAACCGTTCGACCCCAACGTCCACGACGCGCTGTCGACCACGCCGGTGCAGGATGCGGCTGAGCACGACACCGTCGTCGCCATAGCCAAACCGGGATACATGGTCGGCGACGAAGTGCTGCGGCCGGCGAGCGTTACGGTGGGGAAGCTGGAAACGGTCGACTCGCCCTAAGCGGCGACGGTGGAGCGCGCTGCCGACCCGCGTGCAGGCCGCGCACACTTGCACCGGCGGCCCCGACGACCGAGCTGGAGGGCTCATGCGGCTTTACATCGAACCGATGGACGCAGTGCTGGTGGAGTGCGACGCCGCGGGACGCGTGCGTTTCGACGACGAGGAGTGGAGCACCCCGACACTGCAGGAAACGCGCGCGATCCTCTACTCGGCCGAAAACGAAATCGCAGCGCTCAAGGAGCTCGTCGAAGCATTGGAACGCGCCGCCGCCCCACCCGGGTAGGTCCTGACCCAGGTCTGCCCCGCCCTCGGAATTACAACCGCGTTGAGAGCGATGGCCATCGCGCTCGGCGATCGCTCGCATACGCGCCACGCTCAAGCATCCAAGCGGATGCCGCCAGCGTTCCCGACTGCCGAACTAGTATGTTCGGTACTTTCTGTTATTACAGAAATTATGGTAGAGTCGGACCGTTGGGAGGGTCACACATCACCATGCTCAGACGCGTCGAAGAGCGGTTCATCCTGCACTGGGGGGAGATGGGCAGCCGGTGGGGCATCAACCGAAGCATGGCCCAGATACACGCCCTTCTGTTCCTGTCGTCAGAGCCTCGTTCCGCAGATCAGATCGCGGAAACCCTGGACATCGCGCGCTCCAACGTCAGCACGAGCCTCCGTGAGCTGCAGGCCTGGGGCGTCGTGCGGATGGTACACCAGCTCGGTGACCGCCGTGACTTCTTCGAGACGATGGAGGACGCGTGGGACCTCTTCAGGGTCGTCTTGGAGGCGCGAAAACAACGAGAAATCGATCCGACCCTGGCCGTGCTGGAGGAATGCGTTCTCGAGGCCGAGGACGATAGCCGCATCGAGGAGACCACACGTCGGCGAATGGTCGACCTCCTCGGCGTGCTGCACATGCTCACGGCCTGGTACGACCAGATGGGCAAGCTGCCCGCACCCGTGCAGAAAAAGGTGCTCCGGATGGGCAGTCGTATCAAGAATCTCACAGGCTGAGGAGGTGAAACGATGTTGTCCACGCACGCCACCCAACGGCTCGCTGGCGCACTGCTGATCGCCAGCGTCTTGCTCTTCCTCGGCCACGTTGTGACCCTGTTGGGTCTCGGCCCAGGTCGCACGACCATCGTCTTCGTTCTCGTCTACGGATTCCCAATCGGTCTCGCCGGCCTGGCGCTCTATTCCACGTTCCGTGGCGTAGAGCCGACCCTCGCCGCCTTCGGGGCATTCGGCCTCGCGGCGCACAGCCTCTTCGTCGTGCTCACGGCCGCGCTGCTGCTCGCCGGGCTGCGGTTCCCCGACCAGTTCGCGACCTTCGGCGCGGCAGCGATGCCGGGCATGGGCGTTGCTAGCGTGCTCGAACTGACCATGGATAAGATCCGGACGTCCGCGTTCGTCTTTCTCGGCCTCGGGCTGCTCCCGGTCGGCCTGCTGATTGCCCGAAGCGGATCCTTGGCGCGCTGGGTCGGGTGGCTCGGGGTTGTGGCCGGCGCCGTGGCGTTCGTGAGCATGCTCGCGCACCTTAGCGGCGCAAGCGTGGGGCCCCTCGTCGGCATTCTGACTCAGGTCACCGCGCTCGCCGTGTTCGGGTTCATGGTGGTCCTCGGCGTGCAGTTGCTGGTCGGCAGGATGGAGCCAGGACGCGCGGCCGAGCAGCCAGCGGGTGTCGGTCTGGCCGCCTCACGTCGGCCGATGCGCGCGGCGAAGTTCTGGCGGCGAGCGTGAACGTCGAATACCGCTAGGCTTTCGGTGTTCGGCATCGGGTCGGCGTCAGCTGCCTAGAACCCGTAGAGCATCTCGAAGCAATCCATCTGGCCGATGACCTTGCCGTCGCGCACGACCGGCACGTCCTCGATGTTGAACTGCACGGCTAGTCTGAGCGCATCATCCACGTCGTCCTCCGGGCTGACCGACATCGGCTCAATCATCATGTGCCGGGCCATCGTCGCCAGGACCTCCCCGGCGCGCATGAAGCCACGACCCCCGACGTGTTTGACACCCACCCGGCGCAGGATGTCCTGCATCCGGATGATGCCCCTGAGGGAATGGTCGTCGTCGACGACGAAAACGGACCGCGATCCCGGGCCACAAGGGCGATGACCTCAGTGATCGGCGCATCGGGGCTCACCAGCTCTAGCTGGCGTGTGTGCCGCTGATAGACATCTCCAACCCTCATGTGACAGCCTCCTGGTTGGCGGACTCAACCTCACGGATATCACGCGCGAGGAACCGAATCGCGGGCGGGGCAAAGAGAATGGTCGCGATGCATGCGAACGCCGCGGCCGAGAAGGCCGCCGGGTCGAGGAAGCCCCCTTGGGCTCCGATGCCTGCGATGATCAGGCCGACCTCGCCACGCGGCACCATACCGGAGCCCACAAGCGCCGACTCACGCCACCCGAGGCCGCCGAAGCTTGCGGGCAGGCCGCAGCCGACGAGCTTGGTCAGGATGCCCGCCACGGTCAGGGCGAGGGCGAACCCGAGGGCCGATACCATCTGGGCCGGAATGATCGTGAGTCCGATCGAGACGAAAAAGACAGGCGCGAACAGCCGGACGACAGGCTCGATCTCGTGCTCGAGATCGTGGGCCGCCGGCGTGGTGCCGAAGAAGAGACCGGCGAAGAAGGCGCCGATGATCGCCTCGAGCCCACACTGGGTCGCGATCCAGCCGATGGCGAGGGTGGTGCCTACAGTGACCACCAGGCCGGCCTCTTCTCCGCCGATCCGGCGCGCGCCACGCAGGATCCGCGGCAACACCCAGTAGAGGATCGGCAAGCCGATCAGTATGAAGAGCCCGATTGGCAGCAACTGGGCGGTGAGCCCACCCTCGTGACCGGAGGCGGCGGCGACCACCGCCGTGAGGACGAGCAGTCCGACGACGTCATCGATAATGGCGGCAGCGAGGATGACCTTTGAGGCGGTCGAGTCGCCGAGGCGGAGATCGATCAGAAGCCGGGACGACACCGCGATCGACGTGGCGGTAAGGACCGCGCCAATGAAGAGCGCGGCGGTGCCTCGAGCCCGTAGAGTCGTGCGAGCCCGTACCCCGCCGCAAACGGGACCACCACGCCGCCGACCGCCACCCGACGGCTATCGGGCCCACCGCGCGCAGCTGGTCGAGCTTGGTCTCGAGGCCGAGCGAGAAGATGAGCAGCAGGACCCCCACCTCGGCGAAGGCGTGAATCACCTCGCCACCGTGGACCACCCCGAGGACCCCGGCGCCCAGGAGCACGCCGATGAGGATTTCGCCGATCACGGCACTCAGCTGCAGTCGTCGGAACAGCTCGCCGGCTGCCCTGGCACCCGCGATGATGAGACCGAGCTCGAGAACCCACCGGATGTGATCCGTATGCATGCGCCCCCGCCGTGCGAGGCGCGCGGGTACGCGCCTCGGGAATCTGAGAGGTAGATCGGCCGGGACGCCGCCGGCTTTAACGAACCCCAGAGACGCCGGAGATGTTCCGCGTCCGACCCGCACTACAATGCAGCCACGTCGTGTCCGACAGGCTGAAGACTCGCACGATAAACCACACCAGGCTTCGCGCTCAGCCCTTGCTGTTGGTCGCTGTCTCTGCCGTGCTCCTGGGGCTTGTCTCCCCCGAGCGGACCGTGGCTCAGCCGCCGGCCCCCGCCATCGATGGGGCCCACCGGGGGTATGTGGCCGTGCGCGTCGTCAACGGCGGCGAGCACGAGGTGATTGACGAGCTGAATGCCGACCGCCTGTTCGTGCCGGCGTCGGTCCTCAAAGTGGTCACAGTGGCCGCGGCCCTCGAACACCTCGGTGGGGAGTACCGGTGGCTCACCCGCCTGACGTCGGCCGCGACGGTGACCGGCGCGGTCCTCGAGGGGGACCTGGTCATCGAGCCCGGGGGGGACCCAACGTGGGCCGAGGCGTTCTTTGACGGCGGTGCCGCAGAACCTCTGGCGGTGCTGGCCGGTCAGATTCGCGCTCACGGCCTCCGCCGGATCAGCGGCGACCTGGTCGTCAACGCTGGTCGGTTTCCCGGCCGCCGTCATCCGATCGATCGCTCCTACGGCGATCTTCCGTATCGATACGGCACGCCGGCGGCACCGCTGGCGGTCGATGAAGCCACGATCACGGTTCGTGTCGCACCGGGGCGCGCGGTTGGCGAGCCGGCGCGCGTCCAGGTGCCCGACGGCATCGAGGTCATCAACCACTCGACAACAGTCGGCGGAGAGCGGCACGGCGCAGGGACGCTCGACTTCGTGCCGGTGTGGGGCACCGACACGCTGCTGCTACGCGGCGAGTACCCGATCAGCGAAGCCCCGTTCGTGGTGACCGCCAGCGACCCGGCGCCCGCGGTTCGCGCCGGGCGCCGACTGCGCGAGGCGCTGGGCGAAGCCGGCGTGCGGCTCGACGGTGCGGTGCGGCTGCAGTCGCGGCTGCCCGAACCGCCTCGACAGGTCACCACGCTGGCCGAGCTCAGGTCGCGCCCCCTCGAAGACGTCCTGGAGCGGGTTCTCACGGAGAGCCACAACTGGTACGCCGACATGCTGACGCTGACGCTGGCGCTGGAAGTGGCGGGCAGTGGGCGCTTCGACGACGGGGTCGAGGTCATCTCCGACGTCGTCGTAAGGCTCCTCCGCGATGACCCGCGGCCGCGTGAACACCTGTGGATCCAGGACGGCTCCGGTCTCTCGCCGTCGAACCTGGTGACACCCAACGCCGTCGTGCGGGTCCTCGCGCATGCGGTCGAACAACCCTGGGGCAGGACGATGCTCGACCGGATGGCCGGGCCCGGTGAGGGCACGCTGGCGGCGTGGCCGCGCACGCCACCGATTGCAGCGAAGACCGGTACGCTGCGTCACACGGTCGCGCTCGCCGGGGTCCTCGATCCTCAGCTCGAGGCGCCCGTCATCTTCTGCTATTTCGTCAACCACCAGCCGGAGCGGCCCGGGGCGGCGCGGCGCGAGATCGCGTCGGCGCTCGCACGATGGCGCGCCGACAGCGTCTCGCGTTGACCGGCGGCGTTCCGGCCGCGCCGGTCACTTCCTGCTAGCCTTACGGCATGACGCATAGGACGCGCACGCTCATGGCAGCGCTCGCCATCCTCGCGGTGGCCGGCGTCGCGCCGACGACACAGGGACGGGACGCCACGCAGGGGCCGGTCGGTCCGAGCCCCTACGATGTGGTGTCCGGGTGGCACACGCCCTTCGCGGACGACGGGTACGCGTTCGGTGGGAACTCCGGCGTGTTCGCCGAGTCACCGGACCGCATCTTCATCGCCCAGCGGGGCGAAGCGCGGCTGCCTTCACCCATCCCGCCGGAGTTCGCCGGATACGCCGGCTCCATCGGCATCAACGTGCTGCGCGACACCGATCGGCGGGTCTGGCGCAACTGCCTCTACACGCTTGACGCGGACGGTCGCGTCACCGATCTCTGGGACCAGTGGGATCACCTGTGCGAAGGGTCTGACGGACCGGGCCCCCACCGGGTGCGGATCAGCCCCTACGACCCCGAGCGGCGGGTCTGGCTCGTCAACGAGACGTTTCACCAGATCTACGTCTTCTCGAACGACGGGCGCGAGCTGCTCAAGACGTTGGGCGAGAAACTTGTCTCGGGAGACGACGAGACGCATTTTGGGCGCCCGCAGGACGTGGCGTTTCTGCCCGACGGCAGAGTGCTCGTCGCCGACGGCCTGGACAACCATCGTGTCGTCATCCTGGATAGCGACGGGACCTACATCTCGGAGTTTGGCGGCTTTGGCGAGGCGCCAGGTCAGTTCGACGGCATCCACGCGCTCGGCGTCGGCCCCGACGGACTGATCTTCGCGCTCGATCGCTCCGGCGGCCGCGTCAATGTCTTCCGGACGACGGACGATCCCGCGACGGTGGACGTCGTCGGCGCGTGGGAGGGGTTCACGTTGCCGTTGGACATCATCGTCAACGATGACGCGCTCTGGATGACCGACCTTGGACCGCTCCGATTCATCAAGCTCGACTTCGAGGGGAATCACCTCTACACCTGGAAAGTCCCCGGGGAGCTACCCGACGGCTATCTCGAAGTGCACACGATCTCCGTCGACTCCGACGGCAACCTGTATGGCGGAGACAACCAGTACGGTCGGACCCAGAAGTTCGTGCCGAAACCCGGCGCGGATCCGGCCCTGCTGATCGGCCCACCATGGGTCGAGGGCGGACGGTAACGAGGGCCACCACCCGGTCTAAGGTTAGATGCGACGGCGGGGCTAGCAGCCCGTCATTTGCGAACAATCCAACCGGCATCGACGTCAATCCACTACATGGCGGGGTTGGCGGCCAAGCATCGTGCGGCGGCGGCGCGTGGCGAGCACGAGGCCCGGCTCGATTACGAGATTGTCGTGATCGGCGCCGGCTTTTCTGGCATCGGCGCAGCGATCAAACTCCAGCAGGCCCGGCTCGACAATTTCGTAATCCTCGAGCAAGCCGCCGACCTCGGTGGCACCTGGCGGGACAACACCTATCCCGGTGTCGCGGTTGACATCACCAGCCTGACGTATTCGTTCTCCTTCGCGCAAAACCCTGGGTGGTCGCGGCTGTTCGCTCCCGGCACGAGATCAGACGGTACGCCGACCGTTGTGCCGACGATTATGGGTTGCGCGACCATATGCGCTTCAACACACGGGTCCGTCAGGCGACCTTCGACGAAGCCGAGAACATCTGGCGCATCGAATCGAGCACGGGCACGATCACGGCGCGGTACATCATCACTGCGTGCGGGGGGTTGACCCAACCGAAGGCGCCGGACGTCGATGGCCTTGACCGGTTCGAAGGCAAGGTCATGCACACGGCTCGCTGGGATCACGACTACGACGTCAAAGGTAAGCGCGTCGCGGTGATTGGCACCGGCGCGTCGGCGGTGCAGGTGATACCCGCCATCGCGCCCGAGGTCGGGACGCTACACGTCTTTCAGCGCACGCCGCCGTGGGTTCTCCCTAAACCCGATCGCGAGATCCCGCGGTGGATGTCGTGGCTGTTTCGCACGATACCCGCGACCCAGACCGGGTTGCGCATGCTGACGAGCGCGTTGACCGAGCTCGTCTTGGTCACCGGCCTCATCCACCACCGGCAGCTACCCATCGTCGTTCGCCGTATCGAAGCGCTGTGCACACGGCACCTGCAGCGGCAGGTGTCGGACCCCGAGTTGAGGGACAAGCTCACACCCCGCTACGCCTTCGGTTGCAAGCGCCCCTGCTTTTCCAGCGACTACTTTCCCGCGCTTACGAGGGACAACGTCGAGCTAGTCTCCCAGCCGATCGAACACGTCACGCCGACGGGCATCCGCACCGCCGACGGCGTGACGCGCGCGGTCGATACCCTGATTCTGGCGACCGGCTTCAAGGTGTTCGAGCTCGGCAGCATGCCACCGTTCGAGGTGTTCGGCCGCGGCGGTCGGGAGCTCGGTCTGTTTTGGCACGAGCATCGCTATCAGGCCTACGAGGGCACCACGGTGCCCAGGTTTCCGAACCTCTTCATGGTGCTCGGTCCCTACAGCACCACCGGATCGTCGTGGTTCGCGATGGTGGAGGCGCAGGCCGATCACGCCGTGCGCTGCCTCACCGAGGCGCGGCGGCGCCAGGCAACGACGGTCGAGATCAAGACGACGCCGCACGAGGCGTTCTTTCGCGACGTCCTGCGGCGGCGGCAGAACACTGTGCTGTTCAGCGATCGCTGCTCGACAGTCAACAGTTACTACTTCGACCGTCACGGCGACGCGCCGTTTCTGCGGCCGTCGGCGTCACTCGAGCGTTGGTGGCGCAGCCGTCACTTCAATCTCGATCATTACCAATACAGCTAGTGGCCTCGAGGACGCGCCGTGCGGCCGCGCGCCGGGACTACTCGTCTGGATACGCCGGTAGCGTGGTCAGTCGAGTGTCCTCGATGGGACCGCCGAGCGTGAAATGGTAGAGGTCCTGATACGTCCGGTCTTTGAGGCCGAGGACGTCATGCATCGGGTCGTCGAAATAGCAACCGATGCCGGTACTCCGGATACCAGCGGCTTCGGCTTCCAGATAGAGCACCTGGCCGACGACACCGGCCTCCCAAAACAGGCGAGGGTAAAACCAGGCGCCGTACCGGTGCAGGGGCTGCTCATACTCGGCAATCATGCCCAGACTGAAACACCCATCGCTTGCGATCTCCTGAAAACACGACACCTGTCGGGCGGCGTGTTGCGTATCGCCCTCGACGAGGCAATACAGGTCAAGTTCATCGGGGCATCCGGGGGGACGCCGCCACTCCCCAGCCTGCGTGAGGGCCGCCTCGAGCGCCGGCTTCTGTGACTGGTCGCGAACGAGGAAGTAGAGACCAGCAGCAAGATCATCCACCCGGTGGACGAAAATGGCCAAGTGGAGGTGCGGCTTCCACGGGAGGGTGCTGAAGGGAACGTTGCCGGGAACGGCCACCGTCCTGTGAAGGATCCGATAAAACGTCGTGCGATCGATTCGAGTCGTTCTGTCCATGGCGACCGCACTACGGCGCTGACGGATCAGCGTGCGAAGGGAGAGCGGACGGGCGTCCAACGACCACTGGGCCGGCCGATCTCCGCGCGCCTCGTACTTGCCGAGACCAGGCGACACTCGCGTTGCCTCGGCGGGTTCATCGACGCCCCACTCCACGTGAGAGGGACTCAGTTGATTCGGTGTGCCCCGCCAGTCAAGAGACGCAAAATCCAGAATCGAGTCCTTGGGTAGACGGCCCTCACGTATATCCGCGTCACACGGGACCACAGCGATGAGCACGTCCGGTTCTTCCGGTTCAGCGTCGTGATCCCGCCCGGTGCCCAGGAGGAGTGCCAGCTCATCCGTGCCCAGATCATCCAGCATCGTTGTCCGCCATCCCAGGCCGGCTGCGGCGACACTGATCGCTCCGATGGCGTGGCCGACATCGTGCTGACAATAGCGATACGCGCGCTGACCGTACTTCCATGCTTCCCGCCAGTGAATGGACGTGAGTCCGACGAAGAACGTGTCCTTGGGAAACCCGGCACAGAGCGCGTGCCACAGCCCGGTCGAAAACTGCGCTCGCACCTCCAGCCCATGTTCCTTCGGTGCGTAATGGCAGACCATGGGGGTGCCGCAGAGCCCGTCGATGGCGCCGCAGATCACGTAGCCTTCGGTGGGATGCAGATTCCCGCTCGACGGATTGACCCGGAGCGCCCAACTGGTCCCGCCGGTGCTCTTCCATGCCGATATCGCCAAGCTGTCATACAGGACCTGCGAGACGCTCTGCGCGTTCGCGACCGCGGGCGATATCCGACCTTGAACGAAGGCGTCGTCATAGCGCGGCGTCTCGGTTGGCGGAGTTTGCCGTAGCGGCGCCAGGCGCGCGCCCTCATACCGACGAAATGGGTTCGGCTGCGTGGCCCAATCAAGGTGCCCGGGTCCCCTGGCATGGCCTTGAAACTGGTGTTTTGTGACCTCGTGATACCGGAGAATCGTGTGAAGCGCGTCTCGCCTGTTGCCGATGTCTGCTCTTGTCACGTGACGAGGCCACTGTGGATCGCCGCCGGCAGCCGGCGCGCGTCAGGTGCGAGAGACCCGCGTTGTTGCCGCGACCGGACCCGAAGGACCCTGACCAGAATAAGGTTGCCATCTGAACGCCGAGGCATCCTGCCTGGCGGCGTTGCTCGTCGCTTACATACGCCCGGTATGCGCGCTCCTCGCGCCTTGCCATCCGGGCGCCTCAGCGTCCAGAGTTGCAACCCTATTTTGATCAGGGTCCTAAGTCGATGCGTCCGAGATCGGCGTCCACTCACGAGCGAGGCGTTGGGCTTCAGTGATTTGCGCGGATGTCATCGCCGCGGCGATCGTGTCGCGGAACTTCGTCGCACCATGCTGCGTGACACCGGTGAGCGTCGCGATTGCCAGCGTCAGCCACATATACGACGCCACGAAGTCCTGCTCGACGCCCCGACCCGCGCTGTACGCAAAGCCTAGACCACCTTGAGCCTCCGCATCGCCCTGGCGGGCCGCCAGCCGAAACCAACGCACGGCCTCGGCGTCGTCCCGCGCGACACCGCGACCCTCGGCGTAAATCACACCGAGTCGGCACTGTGCGCCGGCCACACCTTGCTCCGCGGCAAGCCGGTACAACTGGACCGCCTCGGCCTGCTCCTGCTCGGCGCGCGAAGGGAACGGATCGAGAGGCTTCGTCACACTCGTTGCTAGACGCAACACTGCCTGACGATGTCCACGCCGAACAGCATCACGCCCGCCAACGCCAGGGTGACCAGGACGGCGCCAATCACAGCGAGGGCGTTGAGATTGAACTGCATTGGAGCGAGTACGACCCGCGCGCGATCACCGGGCAGGCGCTATCGGGCGGACGGTCGGAAACGCTAGACGCCGGCGGACATCGACGCGCGCTGGGCATCCTCGACGCCGACGACGACCACGGCCATCGTCTGGTCCTCGAGCGCGGACGCGTAGGCGTACTCGACGTTGACGTCGGCATTCGACAGCATCTGCGCTGCGCGCCCGAGCGCGCCCGGTTCGTTCGGCAACTGCACGAACAGCACATCACGCTGCTCCACCGCGTACTCCTGCTCCTCGAGCGTACCGGCTGCGTGCAGCGGGTTGTCTACGACCATGCGCAACGTGCCGCCGCCCTCGACGGCCAGCGCGATGATGTTGACCCGCTCGTCGACCAGCGATTGACAGACGCGGCTGAGCGCGCCCGGACTGTTTTGCAGTCTTACCGACAACTCCGTACGGATCGCCATTGGGGGAGCTTACGCCGAATGTGGGGTAGTATCAAAATGGTGGCAACTCATCCGAACGTCGCTGCGGCTACGCCCGCGGCGATACGTACGGCCAATCGCAACGCGGGGTTCGACTACGCGATTCGGAACATCGTGACCGAGGCGCGCAAGGTCGAAGCAAGCGGTCGGCGGGTGCGCTATCTCAACATCGGCGACCCGGTGCTGTTCGGGTTCGAGACACCGCCACACCTGATCGATGCGGTCGAGCGCGCGATGCGGGACGGGCGCAACGGCTACACGCCGGCCGCGGGCGTCGGCGTGGCGCGCGAGGCGGTGGCCGCGGAGTTCGGTGCCCGCGGCCTGCGGATCGGGTCCGACCGCGTCGTGCTCACGGCAGGCGCTTCGGAGGGGATCGACCTGGCGCTGGGCGTCATCGTCGACCGCGACGACGAAGTGCTCGTGCCGGTGCCGACGTACCCCTTCTACACCGCGATTCTGAGCAAGCTCGGCGCGCGGGGCGTCTACTACCGAACCGACCCGTCGCGCAGGTGGCAGCCCGACATCGAGCACATCCGGAGCTCGATCACGCCTCGGACGCGCGCGCTGGTCGTCATCGACCCCAACAACCCCACGGGCGCGGTCTACAGCGCGGAGCATCGACGCGCCCTGGTCGACCTCGCCGACCGTCACAACATCGTGCTGCTCTCGGATGAGGGCTACACCGACCTCGCCTATGACGGACAGGTGGCCCCGCTGGGGAGCTACGACCCCGATGCACCGGTGATCTCGTTTTCGTCGCTGTCGAAGGCCTATCTGGCACCAGGGTGGCGCGCCGGGTGGATGGCGGTCGGGGGCGGTTCTCGGCTCGACGGCGTCCTCGCGGCAATTCTTGAGATGGCCGACGGTCGTCTCTGCAGCGTCGGTCCGATGCAGTACGCCGTGGAGGCCGCTCTCACCGGTGACAAGAGCCATCAGGCCGCGTTCCGCCGCCAGCTGAAAGCACGCGCCGACGTCACGACGCGCCGGCTGAACGCCATTGAGGGCATGTCGTGCGTCCCCCCCCACGCGGCGTTCTACGCGATGCCGAAGGTCGAGCTACCGCCCGGACGGACAGATGAGGAGTACGTCATCGGGCTCGTCCGCGCGACGGGCATCCTGTGCGTCTACGGCTCGGGTTTTGGCACGGATCCGCACGACGGCTACTTCCGCGTCGTGTTCCTCGCGCCACCCGACGAGCTGAACGAGCTCTACGACGCCATCGAGGCGTTCACCGCCGAGTTCCTCGCCGAGTAGGGCCCCGTGGTGCCGCGCCTGACGGGGTTGGTGCGCGGCAGCGTCGGCAGCCTGACGCTGTGTCTCTGTCTCGCTGTGCCGCCTCTCGCACGTATCCCACGCTTACGGTCGCGCTGACCGGTGCCGTCTTCCCCGGCGGTCAGAGCCCCGCCTACTTCGCTGTGCTCAACCACCCGTTGCCCCGGCACTCGGGCTTCGAGCTTGCGTGGGCGGTGACCCGGTGGCGTTCAGCAGCTATCCCTCGTTTTTTCTCGCGCACGAGCTGGCCCACCAGTGGTGGGGCCAGGCCGTGGGATGGAAGAACTATCACGAGCAGTGGCTGAGCGAAGGCGTCGCCCAGTACTTCGCTGCGCTCTACGCGGAGCGGGAAGGCGGACCAGAGGTGTTCGGCGAGGTCATCGAGCAGATGCGCCGCTGGAGCCTGCGGCATTCCGCGCAGGGTCCGGTGTATCTCGGTAACCGACTCGGCCCATCGTCGTGCCGGTCGTGGAGCGCGTGACCGAGGTGCGCGTGCCGGTTCGGGGACCACTGCGCCGCATCGAGGTCAACGACGACGGCGCGGCATTGGCCGAGATCGACCGCTAGCAGGAGCCGGGACTGGTAGAATCGTACCTGGCGGGCGTCCGGGGCGTCCAAGTGGATAAAGGTAGGACAGTCGTGATGTGGCAACGATTTCTGTGCGCGGTGATCGCGACGGTACTGCTCTGGCCCGCGTCGACCGGGGCGCAGCCCAAGCGCATCTCGATCGCACTCAGCAACGTGGCGGAGGCAGACGCTGCCCACCCCGGCACGACCCATCGGGTCGCGCTGGAAGCGCGTTTGGATCCGCAGGGCGCCGGCTTGCACGTCAACTCGAACGCGCCGCTCGAGGATTTCTTGATCCCGACCGTGCTCACGCTCGAGCCGCCCCCAGGCGTCGAGCTCGGGGCGGTCGCGTGGCCGACGCCGGTCTTCCTCGAGCAGCAAGGCCAGGAGCAGCCACTTGCGGTCTTCGAGGAGGAGTTCTTGATCGGTGCGGCGCTCACGCTCGGGGCCGATCTGGCGCCGGGGGACTATGTGATACCGGGGTCGCTTCGCTATCAGGCGTGCGACGAGCGGATGTGCTACATCCCGACCACCGCGCCGGTCGAGTTCGCGCTGCGCGTGGCGCCCGAGAGCGAGACGCTCACGCCGCGGCACGTCGAGCTGTTCGATGCCCTCGCGTTCTCCGCCACGAGCGCTGCCGGTGATCCGCCCGATGCGCCATCCGGGGCGGGCGCGACCGTCGCGGACGCCGGCACGGTCATCGACGACACCGGCGCACTCGCCCGCTTGACGCAGTTCGAGGTGCTCGGAACGACTGGCTACGCGGATGTCGAGGAGTTTCTGGGCTTCATCGGGCGCGCGGAATCCGGTGAAGCGGAACGCGGCTGGTTCGAAGGCCGCGGGCCGATCGCCATCCTCGCCTTGATCCTCATTGGCGGGCTGGCCTTGAACCTCACGCCCTGTGTCTTGCCGATGATCCCCATCAACCTGGCGATCATCGGTGCGGGCGCCCGGGCCGGATCCCGCTTGCGCGGCTTCTTGCTTGGCAGCGCCTATGGCCTGGCCATGGCGCTGGTGTACGGTGTGCTCGGGCTGATCGTGATCCTGACCGCGGGCACGTTCGGCACCATCAACGCCTCGCCGTGGTTCAACCTCGGCATCGCGCTGCTTTTCGTCGTGCTGACGCTCGCCATGTTCGATGTCATCACCATCGACTTTTCCCGTTTTCAGAACCGGTTAGCCGGTGATTCCAGTGGGAGCGGGTCGTTCGCGGTCGCGTTCGGGATGGGCGGCGTGGCCGCTTTGCTGGCGGGGGCGTGCGTGGCGCCGGTCGTCATCCAGGTCATCGTCTTTTCCAGCAATCTCTATGCGACCGGCACGGGCATCGCCCTCGCGCTGCCCTTCATCCTCGGCCTGGGTATGGCCATCCCGTGGCCCATCGCGGGGGCCGGCCTGACATTCATGCCCAAGCCCGGCCCGTGGATGGTGCGCGTCAAGCAGGCGATCGGCGTGTTCATCCTCGGGACTGCCGTCTACTACGGCTCGCTAGCCTACGGGCTCTTCAGCCAGCGGTGGGTCGATCCGGAGCTGGTGGCGGGGAGCGTGCAGGAGCTGATCGACGAGGGATGGTATCCATCGTTGGACCAGGGCCTCGCCGCAGCCGAAGCGGAGGACAAGCTGGTCCTCGTCGATGTGTGGGCGACGTGGTGCAAGAACTGCCTGGTCATGGACAGCACGACGCTCAAGGACCCCGCAGTGGACGCGGCGCTGGCCGACTACGTGAAGATCAAGTTCCAGGCCGAAGACCCCGGAGCGTCCCCCGCGCTCGAGGTCATGGAGCGGTTCGAGGCCATCGGCTTGCCGGCGTACGCCATCCTGCGCCCGGGCTCCGGGCCGCCGGGCGGCGCCACGGCGCCTTGAAAACAGCTTAGAGCGTAGGGCTACGAAGACCCACCGGCCATGAGCCCTACCTAGTACCTAGGCACGCGGACCCGTAGGGCATTCGGCAGGACGCGCACCAGCAGGTGCCGCCCACCGGAACACACCTCCCCATCGACATGGAACGCGAGGGGCTGATCCGATGCGACTTCCGCGCGGTCCGTCGAGACGATCCGGATACCTGGCACCCGGTCGATGCTACCGGTGAACAAGCGCCGAGCCCGCCACACCTGCGCCCAGGCGGAGGCCGGAGGGACGCACACGACCTGGAGCCGCCCATCGTCCAGACGAGCGGCCGGCGCGATCACGGCGCCACTGCCGTATTGCCGTCCGTTCGCCACCGCCAGGCTGAACGCCGACATCCGAAATGAGGCCTGCGCGGTCCGCACCGTGTACGTCCGGGGCTGGTACTCACGGAGCTCTCGCAGACCCGACGCGAAGTAGGCCGCCTTTCCGCGGTGGGCGAGCCCATTGAACACCCCGGCCAACCAGGCATCGAAGCCCACCCCCGCCACATTGAAGAACACGCGCCCATCGATCTCGCCGGCGTCGATGACCCGCTCACGCCCGGCCAGCGCCGTACGCAACGCCGCCGCGGGTCGGTGCTCGAGGTCGAGCTCGCGCGCAAGGCCGTTGCCGGTGCCGCCCGGGACGATGCCGAGCGAGACACCGTGATCGACCGCTGCCGCCGCCACCTCGTTGACGGTCCCATCGCCGCCCCAGGCCACGAGGTGCGTCGCGCCCGTGTCGATCAGCGCGCGCGCGAGCGCCCGCGCGGTTCCACGGCCGCTGGTCACACGAGCATCCCCGTTGGTCGCCTGCGTGCGTAGCGCGGCGCGCGCGAGGTCGCACCGTGCCTCGATTGTGACGCGTTGCTTCGGTCCCGCCTGTGGGTTGATGACGATGCCAACGTACATGTCGTGGTGATCAACGCTCGCGAGCGGTCATTCGAGTGCTATAGTAAGGTCCAACTATGCGCCGTGTGTGGCTGAGAGCAAGCTTGGTCATCGTCATGCTCGGCGTGGCTATCGCTTCCGGCTACCAGGTATTCCTCACCGAGCAGCACATCGAAGACGAGCGCGAAGCCGAGCGTGCGTTCACCGCGCTGGGCTGGAAGCTGGCAGTGTCGCTGTCAGACTTACGCGCCGCGCAAAAAGCCTACGTCGCGGCCGGGCAGGATCGCGGTTACTGGGTGGCGAAGACCGCCGAGCAGATCGGCGCGATCACGACGAGCCTCTCGAGTCTGGCCCGCCTCTCGACCGCACCGAGCACCAGCAGCGCCTTGGCGGAGGCGACGTCGGCCGTTGACGATCTCCAGCGCATGGACGTGCTGGCGCGGGATCACTCGTCGGCGGGCCAGGATCTCATGGCGTCGGATCTCATCTTCACGGACGGATTGGAGCTGTCACGCAGCGCGGCGAGCCACGTCGAGCTGGCGCGGGCCGCCGAGCGCGCCGCCCGTGACACCTCGGCCGAGGCCGATCGGCGCACCCAGGGGATAGCCCTGGCCGCCGCAATGGGAACGGGAGTCCTCGTGGCCTTGTTGCTGTTGCCAGTCGCGCGCCCGCAGGAGCGTACGGGGGCCTCGAGCGAGACGCCCGCGGACGGAGAGTTAGAGTCGGCCGACACCGACGCCGCCTCCCTGCAGCTACCGGATGGGCGCGTATTGCTCGACCTCGATCTTGAGTCCAACCGGCTCTCGCTCGCCGACGAACCGGACACGTCACTCGCGAGTGCTGAGCCTGGAGTGGCGCTCGACCTGCGCGCGGCGGCGGAGCTCTGCACCGACCTGGGCCGGCTGTCGGGCACAGCGGATCTGCCGGACTTGCTGGGCCGCGCGGCCGCAGTGCTCAACGCGTCGGGGCTCATCGTGTGGGTCCGCGACGGGTCCGGCGAAGGCCTGCGTCCCGCGATCGGGCATGGATATGCGGCGCAGACACTCGCCGCGCTGGGGACGATCGCGTGCGATGGTGACAACGCCACGGCCGCCGCGTTTCGCGACGTCCGCATGCATGTCGTTGCGGCCGACCTCACGGGCACCGGCGCGATTGTCGCCCCCCTTATCACGTCGACCAGCTGTGTCGGGGTCCTCTCCGCCGAGCTCCGTGAGGGTTGGGAGACGAGTGACGCCGTGCAATCAGCCGCGGCGATCCTTGCCGCCCAGCTTGCGACGTTGGTCGTTGCCGATCCGGTCAGACACGAAGCGCGGGCGCAAGCCTGAGAGAAGGCCCGCGGCCTTGCGGGCCCCCCTCAAATCGACCTCGCTCGGCGCGATCGCCGGCGCTCCTCCGGCGCTTCGAACATGGCCGTCACCGACATCTGGGTCCGGTCGCGCACGACCGAGATGACAAACTCCTCACCGGGCTCGACCCTGGCAAGCCGGCGACGGAGTGCCGGCACGTCATCCACGGCACGGTCGTCGATCGCCGTGATGACGTCACCCGCCTGGAGGCCAGCGGCGGCGGCCACCGAGTCGTTCTGGACACTCGTGACCAGCACACCCCCGCCGCTCTCCACGCCGAAGTAGTCAGCGAGCTGGTCACCGATCGCGTCGACGCTCACACCGAGCCGACCACGACGCAGCGTGAACCCAAAGTCGAAATAGCGCTCCACGCGCTCGGGGTCCCTGCGCAGAGACTGTCGGAGATCGCGAACACCATGATCGAGCGCACGGACCGCTTCGTCGGGGAGCATGGTCATCACGCCTCGTCCTCGCTCAGGCGTCACGTTGAGATTCATACGCGACTCGGCTCGAACGACCGTCGCTGCCACGGACCGGCCGGCCGGGGTCTCCTGCACCAGGCGCGTGAGCTGGCGCGCGCTCCGCACGCGCTCTCCATCGAACTCGACGATCAGGTCACCTGATTCGAACCCGGCGGCGTCGGCGGGGCTCTCCGACCGCACGTCCTCGACGACCGCGCCCTCGGACGGATCCTCGCCCCCCTCGACATCGCGCACCGTGACCCCAATGTGGGTGCCACCCCGGTTGAGCAGTCCGCTCGCCAGGACCGCCGGCCCTTGGTCTTGGTCTTGGTCTTGCTCGGCCTCCACGCCGCCGAGGGCGGTCACCACGACGGGGATCGCCACCAGGACAGTGAGAATCGCCGCGCCACACAGGAGCAATCTCGCGAACGTCTGCGTTGCCATGTCGTCCCTCGTTTCCACATGACCGGCGCGTGCGCGGCAGCGGCCGCGCGGTGGTCATTTAGAGTTAGGACGGTGGCCGGCGCCGCTTGGTCGGATCGGTGGCCCCTCGAGAGGTCATTGTCGTGTCCAGCACAGGACGGCACGCTCGCGGATCGGCCCGATCGACGGGGTCTGGTGCCCCGCGGAGACGGCACGCGTTTTGATGTGATAGGAAGCGGCCGCGCGGGATCAGCGGGATGCGTTCACTAGGCAGGCGCTGGCATCGCCGCATCCCGTTCGTGGGGCACTGGCGATCCCGTCGCGGCCGATTTCACACGCCCTTCTTCGGTCCGAGCGCGAACGTCATCGTCCCTTCGACGCAGATGGCATCGCCGACGCGCGCGACGCCTTTCAGGCGTCCGATTCGGCTTCGGAGACGATCGACCGTTGCCTCGATCACTACGACGTCGCCGGGGTGGACCGGCCGTCGGTATCGAACATGCTCGATGCCCAGGAAGAACGGCAGCTTCTCGCGATTCTCGGGCTTCGCCAGTATGAGAATTGCGCCGACCTGCGCAACGACTTCCGTGAGAATCGTCGGTGGCAGCACCGGCCGCTCGCCGTCGCGCCGGGCAAGGTAGCGCTCGTTGCGCGAGACGGCCTTGATGCCGACGATTCGCTTGTCGAGCTCGAACTCGGTGATGCGATCGACCAGGAGGAACGGGTAGCGATGGGGAAGGATGCGCTCGATCGCCGCGTTGTCGAGCGGGAGTGTCAGGGGCGTCGTCACGCGGAGAGTATATCGGGGCGAAGCCCGTCCAATTAGGACGCATCGGCCGGAGGCCGGCCGACCGCGTGCCGGCGATTCTCCGTCTTGGCTTCCGGAAACGCCTCGACGTTACCCGGCGCCCCGAGATCGGCGGTCGTCGCCGAGTCCGTCTCGACGCAGACGCGATTCCGCCCCTCGTTCTTCGCGCGATAGAGGGCGGCATCCGCCCGCCCGATGAGCGCGCGCGCGTCCAGTTCGCCGACCTGTGCGATGGCGACGCCGACGCTCGCCGTCGTCGACACGGTCTCGCCGTTCCAGAGGACCGTGGTCTTGCCGATCTCTCGCCGCAGCGACTCCGCGACGTGCACCGCCCCATGGAAGGGCGTATCCGGCAGGAGGATGAGAAACTCCTCGCCGCCGTATCGACACTTCACATCGCTGTTGCGCATCAGCTCGCGCATGCGCTTGCCGGTGGCGGTCAGCACGGCGTCACCGCAGAGGTGACCGTACCGGTCGTTGACCGACTTGAAGTAGTCGAGGTCGAACATGATGAGTGACAGTGGCGTCTGCGCGCGTCGGGCACGCTGCAGTTCCGAATCGAGCACCTTCATCCCGTGCATACGATTGAAGCACCCGGTCAGACCGTCGTAGACGCCGTGTTCCTGGATCTCGCGCAGGAGCTGGACGTTGCGCGCTGAAATCGCCAGGGTGGTCGCGATGGCCCCCATCAGACGGCGCTGGTCGTCGCGCCCCTCGTCCGACGCGCGACGCACGCCGAGGACGCCGACCGCCGCGTCGCCCACGATCATGGGGAAGCAGACGTGGCCTTCCCACTCAGCGCCTCCCGGATTGTCGAGGGCGTCCGGCCCGAGCTGCAGCACCCGGTCGGCCAGCGCCTCGAGCACGGGGCTCGCGCGCTGCGGTGTCCCGGGAAGCCCGCCGGCCACCGCTTCCCACTTGCCGCCCATCCGGATCACCGCCCAGATACCGCCAAGGTGAGCGAACTCCGGGAGGTAGCGTCGCAGTGCATCGCGCAAGCCATCCATGCTGCGTGCGGTGGCGAGATTGTGGCCAAGGCCGACCAGTCGGCCCATTTCCGCGGTGCGCTCGTCACGCTCCGCCTTGGTCACCCTGGCCACCGAGCTCTGCATGCGCTCGTCGCTCCGTCGTGTGAGCACATTGGCGAGGATGACAACGGCGAGGATCACCACCCCCGGCACGATGGCCAAGCCGTACTGGTCCTCGATCGCGTGAGCCGACTCGAGCAGATAGCGGATGGGGCGCTGAAAAACCACCAGCACCGCTACGGTCGCGCCGACGAGCAGAATCGAGTCGTTTCGGCTCTGGCGTCGCATGCTGTCCTATTGTGTCCGAGGCAGTACCCGCGCAACAACCGACCGGACGCTCGCTTCCGGGCCGACCGACCGGCACCCGGCTCGGGGGCTCCCGGTGCCGTGATATAGAATGGCACTTGTGAGTGCCAAACAGCGAACGCACACATCGGCGCCGGCGCCCAGCGGGCCCCCGTGGATTCTGATCGCCGGCGTGCTGGCCGTGGCCGCGGTCGCCGGGCTCGCCCTCTTGCCGTCAGGAGAGACCAGCGACGGCGGCGCCTTACCGTCGTCGTCCACGGCGGACGCCGGCGCAACGGCATCCGAGCCGGATGCCGCCGCCGAGCCGACCGAGCTGCCGCAGCGCGCGGCCCCACCGCCGGCCCCCGCCGACCCGACACCGGTGCCCAGCGAAGACGCGGAGATGCCGCCGCTGCCATTGGTGTCGAACATGGTGCCGCGGTCTCCCGAACTCATCCGCGAGGCCTATACGTTCGCCGCGCAGAATCCCGACGTTCTGGAATACGTGCCCTGCTTCTGCGGCTGCGAGACCGCCGGTCACAGCGGCAACGCCGACTGCTTCGTGCAGTCCCGCAATAGCGACGGCAGCGTGCGGGCCTGGGAAACGCATGGCATGGCCTGCACCATCTGCATCGACGTCGCGCGCGACGCCATGCAGCTTCACGCCTCGGGCGCGTCGGTGCAGGACATCCGTGCGTCGGTCGAATCGAAGTACGAGCAGTACCCGCGTCAAACACCGACCCCGACGCCGCCGCACTAACCCAGAGCTGGGGGTTGGTGGTCTCGCGGCGCGCGGTCGAGTAGCACTGCTATACTCGGCCGTGTCGCCCCGCGCCGCGCGCCGCGCGCGGCCCAAACCCGCCGCCCTCCCCGACGCCCTGGCCAAACTGTTCGAAGCGGTCCGCGAGGGGATCTACATCGGCTCACTGGACACCAGCACCTCAGATACGCTGGCCGCGAATCCCTATCTCAAGCTGATGTTCGGATACGCGCCAGAGGTGGACGCCGCCACGGTGCGGCCGTTCGACCCGGGGCGATTCGTCGATCCGCAGGCGCGTCAAGCCTTCGTCGACCAGCTGACTCGTGACGGCGCCGTCACCGACTACTTGCTGCGGCTCCGGCGGGCCGACGAGAGCTCGATCTGGGTCGAAGTGACCGCGCACCTCGATGTGGCCTCGAACGGGCACGCGCCCCAGATCGAGGCGCTGCTTCGCGACGTCAGTGAGCGGCGAAAGCTCGATGACCAGGGCCGTGACGTGTATCACCAGCTGCTGCAGGCCGAGAAGCTTGCTGCGCTCGGCCAGACGGTGTCAGGCGTGGCCCACGAGCTCAACAACCCGCTCGCGACCATCCTGACATGGTCCGAGAGACTGGCATCGCGTTCGGTCGACTCGGTCACCAAACGCGGCATCGAGACCATCCTCGGCGAATCAGAGCGCGCCGCCAAGATCGTCCGCAATCTCCTGACCTTCTCCCGCAAACGGAACACGACGCGGTCGATGGTCGACCTGAACCAGGTGGTACGCGAGACGCTCGCGCTCCGGGCGTACGAGCAGCGCGTCTCGAACATCACGACGATTGAGGCGCTCGCGACTGGCCTCCCGCAGGTCTTTGCGGATCCGCACCATCTCAAGCAGGTGCTGCTCAACCTCATCATCAACGCGGAGCAGGCGATGCTCTCTACGAACGGACGGGGCACCCTCATCGCCCGCACCTGGCATGACGCCGAGGGTGACTCGGTGGTGCTCGAGATCAACGATGACGGACCGGGCGTGCCCGATGACGTACAGTCGAAGATTTTCGACCCGTTCTTTACAACGAAGGCCGTCGGTAAGGGGACCGGTCTCGGGTTGACGGTTGCCTACGCCATCATTCAAGACCATGGCGGACGGATTCGCGTCAACTCGGATCCGGGGCGCGGCGCGTCGTTTTACGTCGATCTTCCAACCGAGAGCGGCGTGGCGCGTCGCGTGGCGCCCGCGTCTCAAGCCGCCCCGACGGTCGGCGCAGGAGCGCCGGTGCTAGTCGTCGAGGACGAGCCGGCGCTCGCCGAAGCCGTGGCGGAAGCGCTGACCGACGCCGGCTTTCGCGTCGACCGCGCGGCTGACGGGCAGGAGGCTCTCGAACGGGTACGCGACCGAGTCTATGACCTCGTGATCTGCGATCTCAAGATGCCGCGTCTCGACGGACCGGCGTTCTATCGGACGATTGCCGAGTCGCACCCGTCGCTCACCCACCGGATCGTGTTCGTGACGGGAGACGTCGCCGGCACCGACGCGGAACACTTCCTGGAGGACAGCGGTTGCCGCTGGCTCGCCAAGCCGTTCCGGCTCGCGGACCTCCTGCGAGTAGCCCGCGAGATCGTCGCCTGAAACCAAGGCGCGCACGGCGCGCCTCGCGGGCGCGCGGAGTGGGGCTCGCGGGGTCCCCGCGTAGCGCCTGCGGGGGCTCGGGGCGAAGCCCCGTCTAGAATTGCCGCTAGCGTGCTGCTGCCACCGGCTGCGCTCGACGCGGGCTGGCTCCCTTGACGTGTCCTGCCGCCCGTCGTTTTCGCGCATCCGCATACGACACCAACACGCCCCGTCCCGATGTCCCTGCCGGGACACTCGCCGAGCGGACCGTTGCCGCCGCGCCGTTCGCCCGCCGCGATACAAGCGATGCCTTGGCCATGCGCATCGCCGTCGCGGCCTTCCCCATGGGGACCAGCGCCGCGTGTAGCTCGTCCGACGCCATGTCCGGTCCCAGCAGCCGGCGCAAGCGCTGAATGGCGCGAGCGTGGAGCTGAGAGACGCGGGATTCGTTCACGCCGATCTCGGCGCCAATCTGCTTCATCGTGACCTCGCCGTAGTAGTAGAGCCCGACGACCTTGCGTTCGCGCCACGGCAGCGCCGCAATCGCGGCGCGCACGCGACCGCGTACTTCGGCGTGCTCGCAGGCCCGGTCCGGCGCGAGTGGCTCGGAGGGCACCATGACCGGCGGCAGGTTCGCGCCGTCGACGGTATCGCTCGTCGCGAGCGGCGAGGTGGACTCGATGGTGTTGATCCGAACGATCGTGCGGCCCAACCGGGTTTCGTCAGCGCCCATGTGGTTCGCGAGCTCGGAAAGCGACGGCTCGCAGCCAAGCTCGTGCCGGAGCTTCTCCCGCGCGGCTTCCAGCTCGCGTCGTACACGCCGGATGCCCCGCGGCCAGGCGTCTCGCCGTAGCGCGTCGATCATCGCGCCGCGCACACGCCGCTCGGCAAAGGTCTCGAACTTGATCCCACGCGATTCGTCGAAGCGATGCGCGGAATCGATCAACCCGATCATCCCGTCCTGCACGAGATCACCGAGGTCGATGGAGTGGGGCATCGAGGCAGCCAGCCGGCGCGCGAGCGCCTCCACGAAAGGCAGCCCTGACGCGATGCGATCCTGCTGAGCGGGCGTTCGAATACTTTTTCGCATGGCCACCCAATGCGCAATGGCGATGCCAATCCATAGGCGAATATCAGACGAAGGCCTGAGCGCGACAGCTCTGCCTCGCAACCTGTTGCTTTACCGAGGCTTGTGGTTCTGAGTCGTGCCGTGAAAGCGCGTGAACACGAGGCGGGTCTGAGTGGAGCGCCGTCAGCTGGTTGACGCTGTCTCAAGCGATCGTCAACGCGCTGACGCGCCGCGTGCTACTCGCTGGCCGCGCAGGGAGGCTAGGTCGACGGGTTCTTGGCGCGCGCGCGGATGTCCTTGGCGGTCGCGATCGCCTCGACCGCGCCGGCGACGATCTGACCGGCACGCGTGCGAACATCGTCCGCCTGCGCGCGGGTCTCGAGCAACTCGGCGTTCGCCAGGATGATCCCGAGCTGGTTGTTCAGGCGGTGCAGCAGAGTACCGAGCTCGGCGGGCAGGCCGGTCGCGACCACAAGGCCTGCGCGGGTCGGCGGTGTTGGGAAGGGCACATCGCTCGCCATAAAGATGATGGTCTCGTCTCAATTAGACGGGGCTTCGCCCCGAACCCCACGCGCCCAACCTAAGCGTCTTGGCGTGCCGGTGACGAAACCCACGGTGATCGCGGCGTGTGATCTTCGGGTTCCCGCCACAAGGTGTCGGCGAAAATCCGCACGGACCCACCGGCTGTGCGGACGTACTCGACCTTGCCGCTGGCGATCCAGTTGTAGATCGTCCGTCGGCTGACACCGACCAACTCGCACGCTTTCATGATGGAGATCGTTTTTCTGTCGACAATCATCGCTGCGCTCGCCATTTGCACCACTGGGAAAAATGAAATAGCCAACGACGGTGCCGCAACTCGCGTCTGTGGCCCCGAAGGAGGATATCGGCTTCGCCGGGTCCGACCTGTAGGCGCGTCACTCCGGACTGCCCGGGCGCGCTGTCTTGACCCTCTCCGACTCGGGTGTCAAAATGCCGGCACCCTACTAAATGACTGAAAAAGAAACACATCTGCTGCTCGTCGAGGACGAGGCGGCGCTCCGGGAGGCGACCGCCGAGCGACTTCGCGAGCACAGGTATTTGGTCGTCCAGGCCGACAGCGGCGAGGCCGCGATCGAGCGCCTCGCTGATTTCGCGTTCGACGTCGTGATCACGGACCTCCGGCTCCCCGGGATCGACGGCACGGCGGTCGTCGAGGCCGCGCGGGAGCGGTACTCGGAGATTGTGGCGGTGGTCGTCACGGGGTACGGCACGGTTGAGGATGCGGTCGCGGCCATCAAGCAGGGCGCAAGCGATTTCGTGACCAAGCCGTTTCAGTTCGACCACCTGCTCCACGTCCTGTCGTCTGCGCTCGAACAACGGCGGCTTCAGACGGAGAACGCCTACCTCCGGTCGCAGCTCGAAGAGCGCTATCGATTCGAGGGCATCGTCGGCCGTAGCGCGGCGATGCGTGAACTGTTCCAGCTGCTCGAAACGGTTGCCGCCACGGCGAGCACGATTCTCATCACCGGGGAGACCGGCACCGGTAAGGAGCTCGTCGCGCGGGCCATCCACCACAACAGCCCACGCCGCAGCCAGCGATTCGTGGCCCTCAACTGCGGAGCCATTCCCGAGACCCTCCTCGAGGCCGAGATGTTCGGCCACGTCCGCGGGGCGTTCACCGGGGCCGTGGCCAATCGACAGGGCCGCCTCGAACAAGCCCACCGGGGGACGCTGTTCCTCGACGAGGTCGGCTCGATGAGCCCCAGCCTGCAGGCGAAGCTGCTGCGCGCCCTGCAAGAGCGCGAATTCGAGCGCGTCGGCGACAATCATTCGGTCAAAGTCGATGTCCGATTCATCGCGGCCACCAACTCGGACCTGTCAGGTATGGTCGCTGACGGGAGCTTTCGGGAGGATCTCTACTACCGCCTCAACGTCATTCCGATCCAGCTGCCGCCGTTGCGCGAGCGCCGTGAAGACATCCCACTGCTGGTGCTGGGGTTTCTCGAACAACTGGGCCGCGAGCACGTGCCGCCACGGGTCGATGTCGTCTTCTCGCAGGACGCGATGCGCCACATGATGGCGTTTCGCTGGCCGGGCAACATCCGTCAGCTCGAGAATGCGGTCGAGCGGGCGCTGGCGCTCACCCCCGGCCGCTCGCAGATCGACGTGGCGGATTTACCGGACGAGATCCGGCAGGGTGGGAGCGGCCCGGTCGCGGCGCCGGTCGCGCTCCCGGATGACGGTCTCGACCTGCAGGACTACCTGCACCACATCGAGCGGGAGCTGATCAGGAGCTCGCTGGCACGTACAGGCGGGAACAAGCACAAGGCCGCGCAGCTCTTGAACATCAAGCGCACGACCCTGATCGAAAAGACGAAGCGGTTGGAGCTCTGACTAATGACGCGCGGGTCGGGCCGTCCGGCGCGACTACGCGAAGACCCCCATCGGCTCGAACGCCCCCTTCAGCACGGACCGCGTGTCGTCGAACCTGAGCCACTCCTCGATCATCGTGGCGTAGACGCGGCGGAAGTCGGTCGTCTTCTTGAGGTTGCCGTCGTCGAGATCGGTCAGGCTCGGGTGCTGGCCGTAGAGGCCACCCTTGACGCCGTTGCCGATCACGAACATCGGGGTGGCCGTCCCGTGGTCGGTGCCGAGGCTGCCGTTCTCCTCCACGCGCCGGCCGAACTCGGTGAACATCATGACGGCGATGTCCTCCGCGCGCCCGATCCGCTCGAGATCCTGCGTGAACCCGCGGACGGCGTCGGCAGTGTAGGCAAGGAGCCGCGCGTGCGGATCAGCCTGATGGACGTGCGTATCGAAGGAGTTGCCGGAATACGTCACGTAGTAGAGCCGTGTCGGCATCTCGGCGGCGATGAGCGCGGCCACGCGGCGTAGCGGTCCAGACAGACCACCGATGCCGTAGTCCACCGGTGTGCGATAGCTCGCGGACGCTTGCCGCACGAACGCCGAGCTCTCCTCGGCGTTCTGTGCGGTCGACGCAAGGAACTCGAGGGCGGCATTGTCGGCCGCCTCGGACGGCGCGAGCCGGTCGATGGCGGTCTTTTGGTCGTCGGTCCCGTCGCGACGGAACGTTCGCGGATCGTTGAAGACGAGCGGGGAGTGGTGACGGCTCCGCACCGCCAGCGACTGCCAGGTGCCGATGTTCACGATGCGGTTGCCCTGCGCGTCGTGGTCGTACGCGCCATCGGCCAGCCGACCCAACCAGCCGAGCGGCTCGCCGCCGTTCGGCACGCCGGTGTGCCAGAACCCCATCGAGGAGAAGTGCGACAGGCTCGGGTTGTCATACCCGCATCCGTGCACGACGGCCATCTGGCCGTCCTTGTACAGCCGCTCGAAGCCGACGAGCGATGGATGGAAGCCATAGCCGTCCTCGATCTTGAGGACGTCCGGCTCGCGTATCCCGAGATTCGGGCGCACCCGGTAGTATTCGTCGTCGCCGAACGGCACGACCGTGTTCAGACCGTCGTTACCACCGGACAATTCGATGACGACGAGAATCCGCTCTGGGCTCGCCTCCATGCTGGTGCCCCGTAGCGCTTGTGCCGTCAATGCCGCTGAGGTGCGATTCAGGAGCACCGGCAGCGCGGCGCCGACACCGAGGCCGTACATCCCCTTGGCGAGGAAGTCACGCCGCGAACACGAACATCCCGTGTGAGTGCGTCTGCGAGCCATCGTCGTCTCCTTGCCTCATCCCTACGCCAACTGATACGCCGGTGTACTCAACACGAGGTACAGCAGTGCGCGGAGGGCCGATTCCGTTTCCGGTGCGGCGGCTCCGATTCGATCGGCGCCCAACTCGCCGCGCAGGAAGTCAGCCATCACAGCGCGATCGGCACTCGCCAGATCCACCCGCAGGAAACGCGCGACCAGATGGTCGACGATGTCATCGACCTCGACGGCGCCGGCCTCAGTGAGCAACCGGACCAGATCGAGATCCGGCACGCGGCGTGGGATCTCGTGCAGGCGCTCGAACGCCATGATGTATCCCATGTATCCACCGTACCGCGTGTTGTAGTCCTCGTCCCGGTCCGCCAATTGGCTCGACTCGGCGTCTCCCTCCTGGGTTGCCGCCGTGATGTTCATCCCCAGCTCCAGCCGTCGCTCGACTTCCGAGTAGATCCCGGGGACGGACCGGTCCGGCGCCCAGAACGAGTCGGCGTCGGGGTACAGCACGTCGCGGAACAGGTTGCCGCGCTGGAGCAGCGTCGCCGGCGTGATCCAGGTGCGGCCGCCCGCCCAACCAGCGACGTTGGGTGGGTTGAACAGCGTCTGCCCGAGTCCGGCGGTCAGCCGGTTGAAGTCCGGGATGGTCGGGAGCTCCGTCAGCCCGAGCTTCCGATACGTCGAGACGATGAGATGCACCGGGCTCTTGATCATCGTGGCGTACGAGTCCGGGCTGTAGAAATCGCGCGACAGGAAGATCCGCTTGAGCAGCGGCTTGAGCGCGTAGTCCGCGTCGCGGAACGTCGCCGCAAGCGTCGACCCGGTGGCGGCGTCGAGGTCGTCGCGGACGAAGTACCGATAGAGCTTCGCGCTGAGATAGTCGGCCGCCGCCGGCTGTTCCAGAATGATCCGGATGATGTCGTCGCCGTCGAACGGCCCAGTCTGGCCAAGGAACGTCTTCGCGCCGAAGTCGTGCTGCTCGGCGTCGAACTCGAACTCGAGAACATCGTTCGTCCAACCGGTAAACGCGCGCGACCCCTCGCGAATGTCCTGCTCGGTGTAGTTGCCGACACCGAGGGAGAAAAGCTCGAGCAGCTCGCGCCCGAAGTTCTCGTTCGGATGGCCCTTGACGTTCTCGCCGTTGTCCAGATAGACGAGCATCGCCGGATCCGTAAGGATGCCGAGCAGCAGCTCCTCGAAGCGGCCGCTGGCGTGCGCACGCAGCAACTCGTTCTGGCGGAGCATCATCCGGGTGTCGCGCACCTTGCCGTTGCTGGTGGCGAAGTGGCCGTGCCAGAACAGTGTCAGCTTCTCTTCGAGGGGGCGCCGGGTGAGCAGCATGCGCTCACCCCACCAGGTCGCCAGCCGCTGGGTCTCCACGGCGTTCGACCGCAGCCCGTAGAAGAACGTGTTGACCACCGGCTGGAGCCGCCGCGACTCGCCTTCGGGCAGCACCTTGACGCCCATCGACACGCCGCGCTCGCGGGCGATGCGCACGGCCTCCGCCCGGCTCTTTGGAAACGGATCCATGCCCGGATCCCAGATCGGCGACGCATCGAACGGCGCCAGGTGATCCGGCACCGCCTGATAGTCGACGAGTCGGTCGACGACCTCCTGGGGGGTCATGTCCGCGAGTCGAGCGATCTCCTCGGGGGTCGCACCGAAACCGGCGCGCTCGATGAGATGGGCCGCCTTCGAGGCGTCCCACTCGGCCGCGGTGATCCGGGTGAGGTCGTTCGTCCAGGAGGTCGGGCCCGCGCCGTCGGCCCCGGCACCTGCGAGCGGTGTGGCAGCCGCCGCCAGGCACAGCACGACCGCGCCGGCCAGCGCCGCCACCCGCCGCAGCCCGACCGCGCGGGGACCCCCGAGTGGCGTGGAGTGGAACGACTGTGCCACGGCGACCTCCCGGTTATCCGGCTCGCGCAGAAAAGCCTCGCGCGCGCTCGGAGACACCTCCCAGTGTCGCAAGCATACGCCAGCCCCAGGCGCCCGCCAAGAACTGCGCTGATCCCCACGGGCCTGCTTTTTCCGGCGTGCTCTGAGGTCTCGCGCAGGACTGGGCGACGAGGGCAAGGCGCGACGAGGGAATGTGGCGGGCCACATGACCGAGGAGCAACGCTGCACTCGGCGGCCAGGACCAGCGAGACCGGTTAGCCGAGCACATCCAGGCGATAGTCGAGCATCCGATCGCCATCGAAAATCCAGCTCCCGGAGAAGCGTGTGCCGGCGATGACAAGCGGCAGCCAGTAGCGATCGTCCTCCCACATCTCATCGAACGGAATCGCATCGAGGCCGACCCACAGCGGTATGGCCTCGTCGGTCTCGACCGGTGTCCCCTCGAGGTCCGATGCGCGATAGACGTGCACGAACGTCGAATAGCCGTCGACGAACTGAAATTGGTGCTCGCCCAGCTTGACGAGATCGACCGGCGTAATGCCGAGCTCCTCACGCAGCTCGCGGACCGCGCAGGCGTCGAATGACTCGCCCGGTTCGACACGGCCACCCGGCCCGTTGATCTTGCCCGCGCCCAGCCCGCGCTTCTTGCGTATGAGCAGAATCTGCCCGCCGCGGACCACGAAGACGAGCGTCGCGGGATCGACCGCCGTCCACGAGGCCCAGTCGATATCGTCGATTCGCCGCGGTGGCACGTCAAAGATCCTAGTGTGTTGACTAGAATGGCGCTGGAACCTGCATGGGCCACTCCCACGACCATTCGCATGAGACCACCGGCGATCTGCGCCTGGCCTTCCTGCTCAACCTCGGCTTCACCCTCGTCGCGGCCGTCGGCGGCGTCTGGACGAACAGCGTCGCGATTCTGTCCGACGCCGTGCACGACTTCGGGGACAGCCTGTCGCTCGGTCTGGCGTGGTATCTCGATCGGTATTCCCGGCGGGGCCGCGACCACCGTTTCTCGTATGGCTACCGTCGCTTCTCGCTGCTCGGTGCGGTGACGACCACCGCCGCACTCGTCGTCGGCTCGGCCTTCGTCCTCTCCGAAGCGATCCCACGGCTACTGGAGCCCGAGCCGACCGACGCCCTCGGGATGGTCGGGTTTGCCGTGCTCGGCGTCGCGGTCAACGGGGTCGCCGCGCTGCGTCTGCGCCACGGCAAGTCGCTCAACGCCCGCGTCGTCTCGTGGCACCTCCTGGAGGATGTGCTCGGGTGGAGCGCGGTCCTCGTCGTCGCCATCACACTGCTGTTCGTCGACCTCCCGATCCTCGACCCGGCGCTGTCGATCGTGATTACCGTCTTCATCCTCTACAATGTCGTACGCAACCTGCGGGACACGACGGTGCTGTTCCTCCAAGGAGTCCCTGACGACGTCGACCTCGAGGCGATCGAGCGCAGGCTCGCCGCGCTGGACCACGTGCAGTCCACGCACCACACGCAGGTCTGGTCGATGGACGGCGCGCATCACGTGCTCACGACACATCTGGTCGTCGACGCCGAGACGAGCAAGGACGAGGTGCTCTCGCTGCGAGAACAGGTGCGCGGGTTGTGCGAGGACCACGACTTCGCGCACACCACGGTCGAGATCGAGTGGGGGGACGAATCCTGTCGGATGAGCGAGCGGCCGACCGGGACCTGAGCGCGCCGGGCGAATCAGACTGCGACAACCTCGACCGATGCCGGCTGGAAGAAGAAAGCGCCGATAATGTCACGCAGCTCGTCGACCGATGCCGCGTGGTTGATGGCGGTCCGTAGCTGCGAACCACCGGTGAGCCCCTTCGTGTACCACGAGCCGAGCGCCCGGAGCTTGTTGACCACCCAGCGGGGACGACTGCTGGCAGGCCGCGACGATCCCGAGCGAGCCGAGTGGGGCACTCGGTGGCGGAACCCGTCGCATTCATCGACGCCTTCACGCAGGAGCAGGTCGATGTATTCGAGGAGAAAGCGCCCGCGCTCGTCGAGCGGAACCATCGGCTCGGGCTCGCCGGCCGCCAGCGCCTGCGCCTGCTGGAAAATCCACGGGTTGCGGAGCGCGCCGCGCCCGACCAGGACGCCGGCGACGCCAGTGTCGCTCGTCCGTTCGACCACCTGCGCGGGGGTCACGCAGTCGCCGCTGCCGAACACGGGGATCCCGACCCCCGCCGCAACCTCAGCGATCAACCCCCAGTCGGACTGTCCGCTATAGGACTGCTTGGCCGTACGCCCGTGGACGGCAACGGCCGCCGCGCCCGCGTCCTCCATCAACTGGGCCATCAACGGCGCGTTGACGTGCGCGTCGTCCCATCCAGCCCGCATCTTGACGGTGACGGGAATGCGAACGGCGTCGGTCATCGAGCGCACGACGCTCGCCGCGTGCGCAGGTTCGCGCATCAGGCTGCAGCCAGCGTTGTGCTTGGCGATCTTGGGGACCGGGCAACCCATGTTCACGTCGACGATGTCGGCGCCCATCGCCTCGACCACTTGCGCGGCCGCGGCCATTTTCCCCGCGTCGCCGCCAAAGATCTGGATCGAGACCGGTCGTTCCTCCTCGGTGTACTCCGCATAGTCCAGCGTGCGGTCGATACCGCGCACGAGCCCCTCGGAGCTCACCATCTCGGTGACGACCAGGCCGCAGCCCCCGCGGCGCTTGACGAGACGCCGAAACGCGGTGTCGGTCATGCCGGCCATGGGCGCCATCGCGAATGGCGGATCGAGGGTGATGGAACCAATCTGCATCTGATGTGCTCTGGGCTTCAGGCTTCGCTAGTACGCCTTCACGTCGGCGGCATCCACCTCGACGCTCACTGCCTGGCCGATCAGATCCACGGCCAGCACGAGACGCGCGTGCGCGCCCTTCCGCACCAGACGACCGGCAACCCCGCGCAGCGGTCCGTGCACGACCTTGACCATCATCCCCTCGCGAATCAGTGGACAGGGATCGTATTGGAGGTCGCTTTCGATCAGCTGGCGGATGGCGTCGATCTCGAGCGTGGGGATCGGTGCGATCTCGCCGTCGAACGACACGATGCTGACCACACCGGAGCATTTGAGGACCCTGAGCCGCGCCCGCGCGTCGAACCGCGCGAAGCAGTAGCCTGGAAACAGCGGCCAGTCGACCCTCTTCTTCCGGTCCTTCCACCGGCTCCAGCGCGTGATCGTGGGGAGGAACGCCTCGATCTGATGCCGATCGAGCTGTTGCCGGACGACCTGCTCGTGACGCGACCGCGTCCAGACCGCATACCAGGCGTTCGATGCGTGATCGGTTGGCTCTCGGTCCTGTGGCGTGCTCAGTTGCCCGCTCCGGGGGCGGTGATCAGTTGCTCCAGCTCGAACTCCTCGTACGCGTGCTGCAGCTGTTCATCCTTCCACTCGATGTCCGCTTGGTCACGCAATTCGGTGAGGAAGCGTGTGTACTCCTGCACACGGCGATCGCTGAACACGGTATCGCCGATGCCCCGCTTGACGTCGTCGAAGGGAATCGGCGTTGGATCAGTGCGATCCTCCAGCTGCAGGACCTGATAGCCGGCGGGCGTGCGAATGGGCGCGCTGATGTCGCCGACCTCGAGCCCGTCCACGACATTCTGGATCGCCTCGTTGACGAGCCCGTACTCCAGCGGGCCGATCAGGCCCCCGTTTGCCTTCGACGGAGAGTCAGAGACCGCGACCGCCACCATGCTGAACTCCTCCCCGTCGAGGACGCGCTGCCGCGCCGCGCCGGCGGCCGCCAGCGCCTGGTCATCGGCGGCGGCGTTGATGCCCCCTCCCGCGTCGGCAACGGCGATCATGATCTCTCGCAGCGTGATGGTGGCGACCTCGGTGAAGTCGTCGAGATGCTCGTTGTAATACTCGCGTGCCTCCGTCTCGGTGAGAATCACCTTCCGGAACACCTCGATCTGCTGAACCTGCTGGATGAGCATCTGTCGTTCGAGCAATTGCCGTAGGTCACCGAGTGTCATGCCGTTGTCCTGCGCGAGCGCCTGCTCGAATTCCTCGTCGTCCTCCAGGTTGTTCTCCACCTTGATGTTCGTGACCAACTCGTCGAACTGATCGTCGCTGAGCGCATAGCCAAGCATGCGCCCCTGCTGCACGATGAGTAGCTCGGAGACGGCGGTGGTGATGACTCCCGGTGTCACTTCGATCAACGCCTCGCGCAGCTCGGCCTCGTTGTTCGGCAGGTAGCCCCGGTCTCGCATCGCGGTGATCTGTCGGTTCTCGATTTCGGTCTGCGTGATGATGTCGCCATTGACCTTGACGAGAATTCGCTCGATGATCTGACCGGTCGCCGTGTCTGGCGTGGTGCCGCTGAACTCGGGCGCCTGCGCGCCGGCGGTACCGGCCGCGAGGAGAACGCTCAGACCGCCGATGGCAATTGCGGCGCGCCGAGTCGTCAGGCGCGCACAGCGCGCCTCGCGACCGCGGAGCGGGGCACTCGGGGTCCCCGCGCAGCGGTCGCGGGGACTTGGGGCGAAGCCCCATCCACGGTTGGTCGCCTGCACAATCTGCATGTTCGCTGGCTCCTGTCTCACTGTCGTCCTACAACTCTAGTGTAGCGCGTCCGACCTGGTGTCAAGAGCGCTCATGTGCGGGACGCGCCCAGCTCGCTCAACCAGCCCCCCACCTCCGAAAGGAAGGCCAAACCGGCGTCCAGCTGGGGGCTCGCGGCCGCGAGCACCTCCTGCTTGGTGAACCCCTCCGTGACGCGACCTGCGGTGGCCCGACTGGTCCACCACGAGGTGCGCGGGCGCGCGCCGGCACGCCCGCGCTCCGTGGCTTCGCCCTGCGCTCCGAGATGGATCCGGAGCACGCCGGGCGGGGTGAGCGTGACGTCGGACCGGGTCCGCACCAGCGCGATCAACCGGCCCGGATCGAGCGGCGCGTCGGTCCGGAACCGGATAATGAGCTGCGAGCCGTCGCGGTCGAGGGTCTCGACACCGATTCGGTCGGCCAGTATGCGGATCCGACCGTACTCGGCGAGGTGCCGGAGCGTGGGGTGGAGCGGCCCATAGCGGTCCACCGACTCATCAAGGGTCGCCGCGAGCTGGGTCTCATCGGTGGCGGCGGCCACCTTGCGGTAGACGGCCAGCCGCTGATTCGTCTCGACGATGTATGTCTCGTCGATCCGCAGATCCACGCCCAGATTGACCCGCGCGCGCGGCGCGTCCTCGTCGGTGTCTTCCCCTTTGAGCTGACGGACGGTCTGCTCGAGCAGCTTGACGTACATGTCGAAGCCGATCGCTTCGATATGGCCACTCTGCTCGCCCCCCAGCAGGTTGCCGGCCCCGCGGATTTCCAGATCGAGCGCCGCCACGCGGAAGCCGCTCCCCAGGTCGCTGAACTCCCGGATTGCAGCGAGCCGCTGCCGGGCGACAGCCGACAAGCTGTTGTCGGCCGGCACCACGAGATAGGCGTAGGCCCGCCGGTCGGAGCGGCCGACACGGCCACGCAGCTGATACAACTGGGCTAAGCCGTAGCGTTCGGCATGGTTCACGATGATGGTGTTCACGTTCGGGATGTCGAGCCCGTTCTCGATGATCGTCGTCGCGACCAGGATGTCGTGCTTGTGCCCGACGAAGTCGACCATCACACGCTCGAGCTGGTGTTCGGCCGTCTGTCCGTGCGCGACGGCCAGCCGTGCCTCCGGGACGAGTCGCCGGATGAGATCAGCCACGGCGTAGATCGATTCGACCCGGTTGTGGACGACGTAGACCTGTCCCTGGCGGTCGAGCTCGGTCCGGATTGCACGCGTGATGACGTCGGCATCGAACCGGACGACGTTGGTCTGAATCGCCAGGCGGTCCTTCGGTGGGGTCTCGATCACCGACATGTCTCGAATCCCGACCAACGACATGTTGAGGGTGCGTGGAATGGGCGTCGCGGTGAGGGTCAGCACGTCCACACGGTGCCGGAGCTGCTTGATCCGCTCCTTGTGGGCCACGCCAAAGCGTTGCTCCTCGTCCACGACGAGCAGGCCGAAGTCACGAAACCGCACGTCCTTCGACAGCAACCGATGGGTGCCCACGATCACGTCGACCTTGCCCGCCGTGAGTTCGTCGAGGATCTTGGTTTGTTCGGCCTTGCTTCGGAAACGGCTCACCATCTCGATTCGCACCGGGAACGTGCGGAACCGCTCGCACACCGTCTTGTAGTGCTGAAAGGCGAGGACCGTCGTCGGCGCGAGCAGTGCGACCTGCTTCCCATCCATCACCGCCTTGAAGGCGGCCCGCAAGGCGACCTCGGTCTTGCCATATCCGACATCGCCGCAGAGCAGCCGATCCATCGCGGTCGGTGACTCCATGTCCGTCTTGATCTCTGCGATCGCGGACGCCTGGTCGGGGGTGAGCTCGTACTCGAAGGCGCCGTCGAACTCCCGCTGCCAATGGGTGTCGGCGCCGAACGCGTGCCCAGGCAGCGCCTTCCGGGCCGCGTAGAGCTTGAGGAGCTCCTCAGCCATGTCGCGCATGGATCGGCGGACGCGGGTCTTGGCCTTCTCCCACGTCGTGCCGCCGAGGCGATCGAGCGCCGCCCGCGAAGCGCCGGTGTACTTCTGCAGCAAGTCCAGCTGCTCGACCGGGACGAAGAGCTTGTCGCCGCCGGCGTACCGGAGCTCAACGAACTCGGGCGGGGTCTCGGTCCGGACCTGGCTGACCGCGAGCTGGCGCAATCCTACGAAGGCGCCGATGCCGTGCTCGACATGGACGACGTGGTCGCCGACCTTCAGGTCGCGGAAATCCGAGAGAAACGACCGCGTGATCGACCGCTGCCGCCGGACCCCGTGCTCCTCCTCGAACAGATCTGCCTCTGCGTAGATCTGGAGCGCAGCGTCGGGCAATCGGAAGCCTCGCGAGAGCGCACCGGTCACCACCAGCACGGCCGCCGTATGCGTGTCCGCCGCGCCATCGAGCGCCACGCCGACCAGCCCGTCCTCGGCGAGCAACTCGACGATCCGTTCGGCGCGCCCATCCGTGGCCGCCACGAAGAGCTGCGTATCGCCGCGCTCGCGGCCACGCCGCACCTCGGCGACCCAGTCGCGGAGCCGGCCACGGAACTCGATGGTGGGCTGGCACGAGACGTGACGCAGAGAACTGTCGCCGCCGGCGTCCGCGTCGGCAATGCTGAGGGTGTCGAGACCCGCGGCACCCGCAAGCCACGTCGTGATCTGATCGAGCTCGACGTGCATCTCATCGGGCGGAGCCGCCACGTCCCCCCGCGCAACCGCGTCGTGGTGGCTGCGGCGGAGCTGCTCGTCGACGTGGGCGCTCCTGGCCGTCGTGTCCGCCGGTTCCGACACCATGACGGTGGCGGACGCCCATGCCGCATAGTCGAGCAGCGTGGCACTTCGGTCGAGCACGTCGTCCGTGGTCGATGACCGCTCGCCTTCGCTGCGGGGGTCAGTCTCGAACCGCTCCCGCAACGGGAAGATGGTCACCTGGTCCAGCGTCGCTATCGAGCGCTGCGTGGCCGAGTCGAATCGGCGGAGCGACTCGATCGTGTCGCCCGCGAACTCCGCCCGAATGGGATGGAGATCGCCAGCTGGAAACACGTCGACGACCCCACCGCGGCTGCAAAACTGCCCGTGGGCATCGACCGGGTCCGCCGGCGCGAAGCCCGCATCGGCCAGCCGATCCGCAAGCTCGGTTGGTGACATCGTGTGCGATGCACGCAGTTCGACGGTGGCTTGACGCAAGCGGTCGGGGGCGCTGACCCGTGGCGCGACGGCGGCGGCCGAGGACACGATGACCGCGGCGCTCCGCCGCGCCATCGTAGCCAGGGCCCGCGCGCGCGCGGAGGCCACGTCCAGGTGTGGTGCGATGCCGCGGTAGGGATCGACCTCGGGCGAAGGGAACGGCAGGATGCGCCGCTCGACCTCGGCGAGCGCGAGGCCCTCGAGGGCGGCCGCGAAGAAACGACCGTCGGAGGTCATCCGCTCGACGTCGGCATCGCGCGGCACGACCACCAGCACGGGAGTCTGGGTCGCGACCGTCGCGACGGCCAGCGCTTGCGCCGCCGGCGTCAACCCGCTGATCGACCCCGATCCGGGCGCACCAAGCCCGAGACCGGCGCGGCTCGCCGCCGATTTCAATAGCGCCTGGAGCGTCAGCGAAGTCGTCGCAAACGACACGAACGAGCGGCCTTACACTACGAGGCCGTGGATGTTAGCACGAGCGCGGAGTGGGGCTCTCGTTGTTGCGGGGCTTGGGGCGCAGCCCCATCTAAGCATGACCCTCGAATCGGATGCGCTCGCTGAACGACCACGTATGGCGTGGCCGATAGATGCCGGCATCCTTGGTGTGGGATTTCACGCGGAAGGTGTAGAGGAGGCGGTGGTAGTCGTACTGCGCACCGTCTCGCGTGTGTGCCGCGACGTCGAGCTTGTAGGTGCCTTCAACCAGCTCGAGGCGCTCGATGCGGAAGACCACTTCTCCGGACCCGGACATCTCTGAGGACCGGAGCTCTTCGATGTGGGTGTTCGTCCCGTAGCAGCAGACCCCTTCAGCGTTGAAGATGCTGACGCCGAAGACGAAATCGCGCACCGGCTCTGGCGTGCTGACCGCGAGCCGGATGACCAGCGGGTCGCCGCTCTGATACACATGCGACGGTCCCGCCTCCCCTTCGAGCACGACCTCATCGATCCGTACCGGGCCGGGCCCCCATCGACCCGTCGCCGCGAGAAACATGTCGTCGGGGGGCTCCTCTGTCGTGACGGGCTGGTCGGCGACGATGGCCGATTCGCCGGCCGCGCCCCGCGTGCGCGTCGCCTCACGCACCTTGCGGTCGCCGGCGGCGAGCACGGCCTCCTCCGCGTCCTGCACATCCGTCGTGTACGCGTGTACCACCCGGCGCGGATCGCCCTGTGCGCGGACCCGGCCGGCATCGAGCCAGACCGCCGCATCGCAGAACCGCTCGACCATTCCGAGACCGTGCGTGACCAGCAGGATGGTTTTTCCACGTCGCTTGAACTCGGCGAATTTGTCAAGGCACTTGAGGCTGAACCCCTCGTCGCCGACGGCAAGCACCTCGTCGATAAGCAGGACGTCCGGATCGACGTGGACGGCAACCGCGAAACCGAGTCGCATATACATCCCGGACGAGTAGGTCTTGACCGGCGCGTCGATGAACTCCTCGAGCTCCGCGAACGCCACGATCTCGTCGAACCGACGTGCGATCTCCCGCTTCGTCAACCCGAGCATCACGCCGTTGATGAACACGTTCTCGCGGCCCGAGATCTCCGGGTGGAACCCTGCGCCGAGCTCGATCAGCGCCGAGATCCGGCCGTTGACCGCGACCTCGCCCTCGGTCGGCTTGGTGATCCCGGCGATCACCTTGAGTAGCGTGCTCTTGCCGGATCCGTTGCGCCCGACGACGCCGAGCGTCGTGCCGCCGGGCACCTCGAGCGAGACACCGCTGAGCGCGTGAAACACTTCGTCCGGACTGAGCGCACTGGTGAGGCTCCCCCCGAGCAGGGCGCTCTTGAGCGTCGAGAACTGACGCCGATAGGCGTAGCGCCGGTAGAGCTTGGTGACATCCCGAGCCGCGATGGCGACGTCGCTCACACTTCCTCCGCGAACGTGTCTCTGAGTCGGTCGAAGAGGGCGTAGCCCGCAAGGAACACCCCCACGGACCCCACGGCCAGGGCGAGGAGAAACTTCCAGTGCCCGAAGGGTCCGTCGTAGAACAGGATTTCCTGATACGAGATGGCGAGGTGCGCGAACGGGTTGAGATCCATCAGCACTTTGCCGAGCGGCGGCAGGCCGCCTAATGACGGTCCGCGTTCCGCGACCAGCGACATCGGATAGATGATGGGGGTCGCGAAGAACCACAACGTCAGGACATTGGACAGCAGGTCCTTGAGATCGCGGAAGTGCACCGTGAGCGCGGCGAGGATCAAACCGAGCCCCAGCATCAGCATGAATTGCACGGCCATCACAACCGGAAACCAGATCACTTCCAGCACCCCTGGGGCACTGGGCGCGAAGAAGACGAGACCCACGACCAGGATCGGCAGCGCGAGCAGGAAGTGGATCATGTTGGAGATCACCGCGACGACCGGCAGGATCTCGGCCGGGAACAGCACCTTCTTGATCAGGTTGCCGTTGGCGAGGAGCGAGTTCCCGGCCTCGGTCAGTCCGGACGAGAACCAGGTCCAGGGCAGCAGCCCGCAGAACAGGAACAGCGCGTAGGGCTCGATGTCGACGGGCCGGAACCCCGCGAGCACGACCGAGAAGACGAACGTATAGACGAGGAGCAGGAGCAGCGGATTGGCGAACGACCAGAAGAATCCGAGCACCGAGCCGCGGTAGCGCGCCTTCAGCTCGCGCAACACGAGGGTCTGGATCAGGCTGCGATACCGCAGCAGCCGCCCCAGGTTAGCCAGCATCGATGTCTATCACCACCACCGTGACGTTATCCGGCCCGCCCGCATCGTTTACCCGTCGGACCAACTCCTCGCACCGCGCGTCGAGGGGCGCGGTGCCCCGGAGCACGCTGTCGACCTCCCCATCATCGAGCACCGACGTCAGCCCGTCTGAGCAGAGCAGAAGCCGATCGCCCGCAACGAGCTCCATCGCGTTCACCTCGACTTCCACGGGGTCGGTCCCGGACAGCGCCCGCGTCACAATGTTGCGCCAGGGGTGATCACGCGCGGCCTCGGCCGAGAGCATCCCGGCGAGCATTTGCTCTTCCACCCACGAGTGGTCGCGCGTGAGGCGCCTGAGCTCGGTGGCCCGCTGGAGATACGCCCGACTGTCGCCCACATGCGCGAGCGCCGCCTGGTCACCACGCACGAGCGCCGCGACCGCCGTCGTCGCCATGCCGCGCAGCTCTTCCGAGCTTTCCACGCGGGCCGCGATCTGGCGGTTCGCCAGCGTGAGGCCGGCGCTCAGCCGGTTCCCATCCCGGCCCACGGCGGGGTCAATCGGGGTCGGCCAGGAATCCTCCGACCCCTCGGCCACGGTGGCTTCGATGAACCGTTCGATCTCCTCGGCGGCGATCCGTGCGGCCACCTCGCCGGCCACATGACCGCCCATCCCGTCGGCCACCACGAACAACCCGAGGTCGTCCCGGGCGCAGTAGCTGTCCTCGTTCGTGGCACGACGACGGCCGGGATCAGAGCGCGCAGCCCAAGTGAGGTGCATGACAACACGATCAACGTTGGGAGGTAGACAAGCCGAACGCGGCCCACGACTGGACGCCGAGCGCCCCTAGCAGCCCGGGGTGAAAGTCCCACTGCATTCGGTGGCACGCGGGGCTTTCACCACGCGCTGCTAGTGTCACAGCCCGGCTGAGCCCCGCATCCGGGCCTTTTTCGCCACGTGCAGCCGCATCATCGATTTCATCAGCGCGATGCGTGCACGCTCATAGTCGAGCTCGACCGCCGGCGCGGCGATTCGTTCCCGCGCGCGCGCGACGGCCTTCTCGGCGCGGGCTACATCGATCTCTTCGGCGCGCTCGGCGATCTGGGCAAGGATGCGGACGCGGTCGGGCAAGACTTCGGCGAACCCGAACGCGACGGACACATAGGAGCTCTCGTCACCCTTGCGGAACCAAAGCTCGCCCACCTGCAGCTCCACGAGCAGCGGCGTGTGTCCAGGGAGCACCCCGAGGTAACCATCGGCCCCGGGGATCTCGACTTCGTCCACCGTCTCATGGACGATCGAGTGATCCGGTGCGACGATCTCGATAGCGAGGTGTGTCGGGAGGGCCATGATCGTCTCAGAACGGTCCGCAACTACGCGGTCGCCTGCGCCGTCTCTGCGGCAGCGACGGCTTCCTCGATGGTCCCGACCAAGGAGAACGCCTGCTCGGGCAGGTCGTCGTGCTTACCCTCGACGATCTCCCTGAATCCACGGATGGTGTCGGCGATCGGCACATACCGACCCTCCTTGCCGGTGAACTGCTCGGCCACGAAGAACGGTTGCGAGAGAAATTTCTGGACCCGGCGCGCGCGCTGCACGGCCAGCTTGTCGTCCTCGGAGAGCTCGTCAATCCCGAGAATCGCGATGATGTCCTGCAAGTCCTTGTATCGCTGTAGGACCTGCTTGACGTCGCGCGCGACGTTGTAGTGCTCCTCTCCGATCACACGCGCGTCGAGGATACGCGACGACGACGCCAGGGGATCGACCGCGGGGTAGATCCCGATCTCGACGAGGGCACGCGAAAGATTGGTCGTCGCATCGAGATGCGCGAACGCCGTGGCCGGCGCCGGGTCGGTGTAATCATCGGCCGGCACGTAGATCGCCTGGACGGAGGTGATCGACCCTTTCTTGGTCGACGTGATGCGTTCCTGCAGCTCGCCCATCTCCGTGAGCAAGGTCGGCTGATAGCCAACGGCCGAGGGCATCCGGCCGAGCAGGGCTGACACCTCGGAGCCCGCCTGCGTGAACCGAAAGATGTTGTCGATGAAGAGGAGGACGTCCTTGCCCTCCGCATCCCGGAAATACTCGGCGACCGTCAGCGCGCTCAGGGCGACGCGGAGCCGCGCGCCAGGTGGCTCCGTCATCTGGCCGTAGACGAGCGCTCCTCGCGACTTCTCCTGTTCTTCGATGTTGATGACGCCGCTTTCCTGCATCTCGATCCAGAGGTCGTTCCCCTCGCGCGTCCGTTCGCCGACGCCGCCGAACACCGAGACCCCGCCGTGTTTCGTCGCGATGTTGTGGATCAGCTCCTGGATGATGACGGTCTTCCCAACACCGGCGCCGCCGAACAGTCCGATCTTCCCGCCCCGCAGATACGGCTCGAGCAGATCGATCACCTTGATGCCGGTCTCGAACATCTGGAGCTCGGTCGACTGATCCTCGAGCGTCGGCGCCGGACGGTGTATCGACCAGCGCTCCTCGGATTCGATAGGTCGATCGGGGAAGTCGACGGGCTCCCCGAGGACGTTCATCACGCGCCCGAGCGTCTTTGGCCCGACGGGCATCGTGATCGGGCTGCCCGTGTCGACGGCCGGCATCCCGCGCTGCAACCCGTCGGTTGGCTTCATCGCCACCGCGCGGACGCGACTCTCCCCGAGGTGCTGCTCGACCTCGGCAATGATGTCGAGCGCATGCGACCCTTCGCCGCCGGTGATCCTGAGCGCGTGATGGATCGGCGGGAGCCCGCCCGCTTCGAACTCCACGTCGACCACCGGTCCGATCACCTGGACGATCTTGCCGGTCTTCTCGCCGCCTGTATCTGCCATCGTGTTTCCTCTAGGTACTCTGTCTTGGGTCTAGGTCTTAGGGGCAATACTCAAAGCGCCCCCGCCCCTGACACGACCTCGATCAATTCCCGCGTGATGGTCGCCTGGCGCACCTTGTTCATGTAGAGCGTCAACTCGTCGATCATCTCCCCCGCGTTCCGCGACGCCGCTTCCATCGCGGTCATACGCGCGGCATGCTCGGCCGCCGCCGACTCGAGCAACGCACGAAAACACTGCGTCTCGACGTGCCGTGGCAGCAGGTTATCGAAGATCTCGCGAGGGCCCGGTTCGAAGAGGTAATCGGCCAGCGGCGCGCCCGCGTCGGCGGCGGCTTCGGCGTCTACTGATTCCAACTCAGGAATCGGTAAGAGCCGCTCCACGACGATCTGTTGTTGAATCGCGCTCTTGAACTCGTTATAGACGACAGAGACGCTGGATGACGCGCCCGTGGCGTACTGGTCAACGGCCACGCGCGCCATCGCCTGCGCGTGGGTGAAGCGCAGGTCGTTGAAGAGATTCACGTCTTCGTACCGGACTTCGAAGCCGCGCCGCACGAAGAAATCGCGTCCCTTGCGACCGACGAGCCCCATCACCACCTGGCGATCGGCGCCCTGGACGAAGCTAGCCGCCTTGCGAAAGATGCCCGAGTTGAAGCTGCCGCACAGTCCCCTGTCGGCGGTGACCACGAACAGCAGCGCCGGTGCCTCTGGGCTGGCCGGCGGCGCCAGCAACGGGTGCGTCGACGGGTCGACCCGCGCCGCGAGATCGTTCAACACCCGCAGCATGAGTCGCGCAAAGGGCCGCGCGCCCAAGATGCGATCCTGCGCCTTGCGGAGCTTCGACGCGGAGACGGTCTTCATCGCCTTCGTGATCTGCTCGGTCGACTTGACCGCGCGGATCCGCCGGCGCAGATCGAGGAGTGACGGCACGAGCGCCTAGCCCCTCGCCCCTAGCGGCCCGTGATCCCTCGCTCCGGTGGGACGCGACATTCAGGCCGCCGCTCCCTTGCGGGCGGCCTGGAACTGTGCCGTGAACTCGGTGATGGCAGAAGTCAAATCCGCCTTGAGTTGATCGTCGATCTTCTTCTCCGTGGCGAGCCGGCCGACGAGCTCGGCGTGTCGCGCATCCATGAACTGGAACAGGTCCCGCTCGAAGGCCGCAACGTCGCTCACCGCGATCCCGTCCAGGAACCCATTGGTGCCGGCGAACAGCACGAGGACCTGGCGTTCGATGGGGAGCGGATGATACTGGCCCTGCTTCAGCACCTCGGTGAGTCGCTCACCGCGATTCAGCTGCGCCTGTGTTGCCTTGTCGAGGTCGCTGCCAAACTGCGCGAACGCGGCCAGCTCCCGGTACGCCGCCAGATCGAGACGCAACGTGCCCGCCACCTGACGCATGGCGCGCACCTGCGCCGAGCCGCCGACGCGAGACACCGAGTTGCCCACGTTGATCGCCGGTCGGATCCCCTGGTTGAACAGGTCGGATTCGAGAAAGATCTGCCCGTCGGTGATCGAGATGACGTTCGTGGGGATATAGGCGGCCAGGTCGCCGGCCTGAGTCTCAATCACGGGCAGGGCCGTCAACGACCCGCCGCCCAGATCGTCCTTCATCCTGGCCGCGCGCTCCAGCAGACGCGAGTGCAGGTAGAACACGTCGCCCGGATACGCCTCGCGGCCCGGCGGCCGGCGCAGCAGCAGGGAGATCTCGCGGTAGGCCTGGGCGTGTTTCGAGAGGTCGTCGTAGACGCACACCGCGTGGCGCCCGTTGTCCCGGAAGTACTCGCCGATCGTGCAGGCACAGTACGGGCTGATATACAACAGCGGCGCCGGGTCAGACGCCGTGGCGGCGACGACGATGCTGTATTCCATCGCACCTTCGTCTTCGAGCGTCTTGACGACCTGCGCGACGGTCGACTGCTTTTGCCCGATCGCGTTGTAGATGCAGACGACGTCGAGGCCCTTCTGATTGATGATCGTGTCGACCGCGATCGCGGTCTTGCCGGTCTGCCGGTCGCCGATCACCAACTCGCGCTGACCGCGACCAATCGGGATCATCGCGTCGATGGCCTTCAGCCCAGTCTGGAGCGGCTCCTTGACCGGCTGACGGTCGACCACGCCGGGCGCGATGCGCTCGATGGGCGAATGCTGTGTCGTATTGATCGGACCCTTGCCGTCGATCGGCTGGCCGAGCGCGTTGACCACGCGCCCGAGCATCTCGTCGCCCACCGGCACCGAGATGATCCGGCCCGTGCGTTTGACCGTGTCGCCTTCCTTGATCGCGGTCGTCTCGCCGAGCAGCACGGCGCCGACACTGTCTTCCTCCAGGTTGAGAGCGATGCCGAACACGCCGTGCGGGAACTCCAGCATCTCGGTCGCCATCGCGCGCTCGAGACCGTGGAGGCGGGCGATGCCGTCCCCGACGGACACCACCGTGCCGACTTCGGCAACGTCGACATCGAGGGAGTAGTCCCCCAGCTGGTTCTTGATGATCTTGGAGATCTCGTCTGCTTTGATGTTCATCCTCGACTTCGCCTCTACGCCCGCATCACGAACTGACGTCTGAGTTGCTCCAGGTGTCGGGCGACGCTGCCGTCGTATACGGTGCCGCCGATCTGCGTCACCAGGCCGCCGACCAGCGTCGGATCAACGGTGGCTTCAATCGTGACCTGGCGGCCGGTGGCGGCGGCCAGTGCGTCCGCGATGGCCTGTCTCCGCGTCTCGTCGACCGGCTCCGCGGTCGTGATTCGCGCGCGCACGATCCCGCGGTGGTCCAACAGGCGCTCCTGAAAGACCTCGAGCAGATCGGCGAGGAGACCGAATCGGTCCCGCTCCCCGAGCATCACGATGAGGCGTCGCGCAACGACGGACACGTCACCTGACGCATCGAGAATGTCGGTAGCGACGTCACGCTTGCGCGCCGCGTGCACCGCGGGGTTGAGCAACACGCTCCTGAGCATCGAATGCTGCTCGAGCAACGCGGCAAAGGCGCTCAGATCCCGCTCCACACGCCCGGGATCATCGTCGGCCAGACTGACGTCGAGCAGCGCACGCGCGTATCGGGTTGCCGCCGCCCGATCTGTCATCGTGGTAACTGGTCCTGAGTTTGGGCGCGACGCTGGATTCCACCAGCGTACCTACGTCAGGTGGGATCGAAGCAGGTTAAAACAGACATTTATACCATCCGCCCCGAAGCCTCGGCAAGGTGCGGGTACCGTGTGGTTGGGACCGCGGCGACGCGCTGCCGAGGGTATCGCCAGCTGGTCAGTTGGTCAGCTGGTCAGCTGGTCATAGAGGCGCTGCAGCTCGGCTTCCGAGGCGAAGGCAACTTCGATCCGGCCGCGCGTGCCACGGCGCACGATGCGAACCCGAGTGCCGAGGGCAATCTTCAGTCGCTCCTCCGCGGCACGGGTGTGCACGTCGGTCGCCTCTGGGGTGGCCCCCGGACGTTTCGGGCCCGAGATGCGTTTGACCAGCGCCTCGGTCTCGCGCACCGAGAGGTCGTGCGCACGGATTTCACGCGCGGCGTGTCGCTGCGCGCGTTCGTCAGCGAGTCCCGCGATCGCACGCGCATGACCCATCGTCAGCGTACCAGCGGCGAGCTCGGCACGGACCTCCGCCGGGAGCCCGAGCAGCCGCTGGTAGTTCGCCACCGTGGCGCGGTCTCGGCCGACCGAGCGCGCGATCTGCTCCTGGGTCAGCCCGAACTCCTCGGCCAAACGCGCGTACCCCGCTGCCTGCTCGATCGGATTCAGGTTCTCCCGCTGAATGTTCTCGATGAGGGCCAACTCGAGGCGCTTGCTGTGCGCGACATCGCGCACGACCACCGGGACGCGCAGTAACCCGGCGCGCTGGGCCGCGCGCCAGCGCCGCTCGCCGGCGACGATCTCGAACGAGCCGTCCTCCTGACGAGCAACGAGGATCGGTTGGATGATGCCGTGCGCTCGTATCGACTGCGCCAGCTCTTCCAGACGGGTGTCCTCGATGGCGCGTCGCGGTTGGTCGCGATTGGGGCGCAGCAGGTCAAGATCGACCTCTCGGGTGGACTCCGGCGGCGCTGACGGCGCGTCGGGAATCAACGCCCGTAGACCACGTCCCAGCGCCGGCCGCTTCTCGGGCACCGCTAGTGTCCCCTTGCCGTAGATCGTGGAATAAGACCCTGGCGCGGCGCCCGATTGGCAAGGCGCGACGAGGGAACATATTGGGCGTATGTGACCGAGGAGCAACGCCGCCAGGCGGGATGCCTCGCCTGGGAATTGTTTCGCGAACTACGGTAAAGGGACACTAGCTACCCCTCTGCCATCGGCTCGCGCCCCGCCGCGAGAAATTCGCGTGCCAGCGTCACGTACGCGACCGCGCCCCTGCACTTGACGTCGTAGAGCATGGCGGGCAAGCCATGGCTCGGCGCCTCGCCCAAGCGGACGTTCCGGGGAATCATCGTCTCGAACACTTTCTCGCGAAAGAACCCTCGCACCTCGGCCGCCACTTGCTGGCCGAGATTCGTGCGCCGGTCGGCCATCGTCAGGAGCACGCCCGCGATCTCCAGATCCGGGTTCAGCTGTGCCTGCACGCGTTGCAGCGTCGCGGTGAGCTCGGCCAGCCCTTCAAGGGCGAAGTACTCACACGTGAGTGGGATGAGGACCGCATCAGCCGCCACCAGCGCGTTGAGCGTGAGCAAGCCGAGCGAAGGCGGTGTATCGATGAAGACGTAGTCGAATCGGTCACGAGCCTGGGCGAGCAGCGGCCGGAGCCGGCTCTCGCGCCGCGGCATGGAGACGAGCTCGATCTCGGCGCCCGTCAGATGACGGTTGGCGGGAAGGAGGGATAACCCGTCGACCTCGGTCGGCATGACGAATGCCCCGATATCGGGAACAGCGTCGGCTGTGAGCGCCTCGTAGATCGTCCCGGCTCCGGTGGCGCCACCCTTGAGACCGATTCCGCTCGTCAGGTTAGCCTGGGGATCCATATCCACGATCAGCACCCTGCGATCAGCCAAGGCCAACGTGGCCGCGAGGTTGATCGCGGTCGTCGTCTTCCCGACACCGCCCTTCTGGTTTGCAACCGCGAAGATCTTGTTCGTGCCCACGATCTCTATTGTTATGTTAATAGACCTATTTATATTATGTTATTATGGGTTCTATCTAAGCCACTCGTATCGTAACTCTGGGCCTGCGCCATGGTCAAGAGAATCCTGCTATAGACACCTATGCCTATCGCACTGGACGCTGGGGTTAGCATCAGCTGCTGAATCTGCTGTCCATGTGACGCGTGCAGGCACCTGTGTGTGCGGAACAGGGTGTCTGCAATCTTGAGTAGAGCTGAGTGTTCCACGTGGAACATCTCCAACGCCAGCATCCGCGAGCGTGGCAATAGGTCGTGGCGGCAGCGGAACCAAAGGATTCGTAATCGGTTCCAACTGGATGGGCCTGGCGTGCTCTGCTGACTTGGTAACAACTTACTTGACTAACTGTTATAGTGTCAGTGGCGTGACAGGCCAATATTACACTATGGGGTATCCATTTAACCGGAGTAGCCCGGATCCGAGGTTCTCCAGGGGCGGTTCGCGGGTGGGCGCTCCAGACTCGGCGGGGGTCCCCGGGTATACGGCGGCGAAGGCGGGAGAGCCCGAGGGTGCGCGTGGGCGATCAGATCGTGGTAGCGGACCGGCTGGCAGGGCTACCACGGACTCGAGAAGCTGGGTTACGTCCACGACCGGCGCAGCCTACGAGCCGCCCGGCTCCGACTCACCCACGGACCGTGGATAGTGCCTGCCAGCGCGGGTATGCTCCACGCTCCTAGCTTACTCCGGTTAAATGGATACCCCAGATTACACTTTTGGTTGGCCCCGACCATCCACCATGCGGTCGTGAATAGGGACCGGGAACTGGTGGTCCTTGCCCATCTGAATCAGGTCCCAGGCAAACTCGCGAAGCTCAAAACCAGCGCCGGGCTTCTCCGGGAGCCGGCGGTAGTAGCTTCGCCTTTTCTTGCCTTCTGGGTGCGCGCGGAGGCCAAACGCCTCGTCGAAGCCAGAGGCGTCCTTGAACTTGTTGACGAGCCCATCGTATGGAGGAAAGGCCCCGCCAAACCCGATGACCCTGCGTGCTGCTGCCACCATGTCGAGCCGTTCGAGAGTCCACGAAGGCGAGACGTAGGAGTCCTTCTCGAAGGCGTACTCCCCGCTCAGAGGCTGATAGCGCATCGGGTAGGCACTGACGCCCCACGCCAGCAAGTCTCTGACCCGCTCAAAGAGATCGTCCGGCGTGTCCTTGTAGTTGTAGAGGACGTAGCAGCATATATGCCGAAACCGCCTGTTCGTCAAGCCCGCCGCTTTCAGTAAGGTCACGGCGCGGCGCACACCATCGCGCATCCCAAGAAAGTCGTATGCTAGCCGAATCGTTGGGAGGCGGATGCCTTTCAGCGCGGTCGCGACCTCATCGGTGACGAGCCGTGCATCGAGGCCCTGATTGAAATCGACTTCAACATCGAGCCCCTTCAATTCGTCGAGCACGTCCCGCCAGTGCGACTCGCCAAGGATGTTGTTGTCCCACAGAATGACCCGCTTGTGCCCAGCGCCGAGCAGATGCTTCACGCGCGTCGTGGGGCGCACCTGGAACGGCTTCCCCTCTAGTGCCGGGACCGCGCAGAACGCGCACGTGCGGATACAGCCCCGGTTGGTGAACACGATCGACGCAGTCCTGGCCGACTCCCAGTCCGGCACGAGACCGTAGTCCGGGAGTAGATCCTCCGCCTCCCGAATAAGCCCGACCACGACTTCATCAGCGCCGGCTTCTCGGGCGTGGTCAGGCGTGAGGGAGGCATAGATCCCGCCAAGTGAAATCTTGGCGGTTGGAAACAGAGCCCGATAAAAGGCGATCGCCTCCCACACCGGCTTCCAGGCCCACGTAAAGAGGCTCGTGACCTTGATCTCGTCCGGCACGAACCGCGTCACGAGTTCGAGGCCGCGCACGAAACGCACCTCGTGTCCCTGGGCCTTGTAGAGGGACGACAGCTTCAACAACCCGAGTGGTGGGTATTGCGTGTAATAGTTCGGTTCAACGAGCAGAATCCGCATCTCCCGATTCACGCGACCAAGTCCGTGGTCCGTTCCTTCCATGCCTTGATGGCCTTGATGTCTTCGTCGGTGAAGACGCGGTGCCGTGAGTGAGCATTCCTTTTCGGCATTGGGAAGGCTGTCCAGATTCGATCCTTGGTTTCAACGGGTAACCCGGCGGCCACTCGCTCTCGAACCTCTTGCGCCCGCTTCTCCCAGCGATTGATCGTGTTCTTGCTCGCGCCGATTTGCTTCGCGGCATCCGCGTGACGATAGCGATTCTCCACAGTGACCCCCACTGCATCCTCGTGGATCGCCGTGGATCCACAGCGATCATCATAGCCGACGTGGGTAGTTTTGTCACGGTCTAGGGTTTGGTTGTGCGGTATCATCCGGTATCACATCGGCCGGCATGGTGCTGGTCGGTCTCTAGGAGAACTGCGATGGAGAAGATGATCGAAGAAGTCGTGATCGCTGGCCAGACGGTCCAGCTCACGCACGCCGACGTGCCGATTGAGCAGATTGAGTTGGACGAGGACAACCCTCGGATCCGATACCGTCTCAAGCTGCAACAGAACGGCAAGTCGCTGGATCAGGTCATGCTGGCGATGCCGGAAATGAAGGCGCTTCGGCGGGACATCGAGAAGAATGGGGGGCTGCGCGAGCGTGTCATCCTCCAGGAAAACGGTGGCCCGAAAAAGAAGGCCGTCGAGGGGAACTCACGACTGGTCTCCCTTCAAAGCCTCCACCAGAAGACCCCGTCAGATCCGCGCTGGACCACGGTTCCGTCCAGAATCCTCCCGAAGGACGTGGACCCGAAACATGTGGCGATCCTCCTGGCCGATTTCCATGTCGCCGGGAAGATCCAATGGAAAGCCCACGAGAAGGCCGGGCAGATCTACCACATGCACAACGTGCTGGGGATGCCGCAGGAGGACATTGCGGTCTACCTGCGAACGAGCAAGACGGCCGTCAATCGTTGGCTCCAGGCATACACCTTCATGGTCGATCGGTTTCTCAAGATCGACAATGAGAAATACGCGAAGGATGGGGAGCGCAAGTGGAGCTACTTCGAGGAAATGTTCAAGCAGAAGGAACTCCGCGCGGAGATGAAGCAGAACCCCGAGTTCGGTGATGATTTCTGTCGCTGGGTTGGGGAGACACGCTTCCCTCCGGTCGAGGTCAGGATACTTCCGAGCGTGCTGAGAAACCATGACGCCAGGAAGAAGCTGGAAAAGGGAACCACCCCGTTTACCGAGGTCAAGAAGGCCGTCGAGGCCGCCGAACCGGAGCACGGATCAGACTTCTTCAAGTTGCTCGCAAAACTCCGACAGGCTTGCACGAGTGCCGCGCAGGTCAAGGAGATTCTGCGGATCCGCACCGACAAGGTGGCACGCAAGCGGGTGCTCGACACCTATGAAGCGTTGGTCGATTTCATGCGACTGGCGGACGTTGACCCCGACGAGGCTGAGCGGAAGAAAAGCGCGTAAGGCCAAAAAGAGAAGGGCCGGGCGGTGGTAGCCGTCCGGCCCTTGTGACCCAAGCAATCCTGCGATGGAGATGCGATGCGATACCGCCTGTGGGCGGCTCGTGGGTCGATTACGAGTCTAGCACGGCCGCCACCACCCCTAATCCTCGTGTCGGGCGGGAGTCGGCGTCGATGGGCGTCGGCCCCGTCTCGACGTTGGTGCGCGACGACGTGTCAGCTTCGACGGTGGTTGCCGCTTCGACGCCGGCAGCTTCCCGGCCGCGATGATCTTCCCCATCGTCGCCTCGAACGCGGAGGCGGCCTCTGGCCCCTCGATAAACTCTGGCGGTTGGCTCTTGCGTGGCATCAGCGGCGCTTCCCGCGCCCGTGACGCCATTGTCTCATACGCCGGGCGTAGAGGATACGCGCCAGCTCGTCGGGATCTACGTCGCGGCGATCTCGGCTGGTGGACGGCCGCTGAGTTCCTGGTAGGTGAGTCGCCGGCCGACGACCGACCCGAGCGTGTGGGCGAACCGCGCGGCGTCGGTGCCGTCCCGCTCGTTGAACCGGAAGGCTTCTTCGTCGAGGTAGCGAAACAGGTGGAACGGCTCGACCGAGACGTAGGTCCCGCCGATGGCCCGCTTGAGCAACGACCAGAAATTCTCCATGCCGTTTGTGTGAACCTCGCCGCGGACGTAGGTCTCGGCGTGGTTGATGAACTGATGCTCGAAGTAAACCCCTAGGTTCTCGTAGCTCCGTAGCTCGTCCGTGTAGACCTTCGCCCCGTCTTCGACATGCCGCTCGACCATCGGGTGCAGCTCGTTCTTGCGTGTCGTCTGGACAACCGCCGTCCGAACCTTTGACTTCCCTTTGGTTTCGTGACGCTGGAGCAACCCCATCACGGCGGCCTTCCCATACCATGTCCGGCCCCGCATCTTCTCGCGCTTACTCTTGTGCATGTTGCGCGCCTTGCCGCCGATGTAGGTCTCGTCAACCTCGACCTCGCCGGCCAGCCTGCCGCCATCTGTCGATTGCATCGCCAACCGAATCCGGTGCAGCATGAACCAGGCGGACTTCTGGGTGATGCCGATAGCTCGCGCGATCTCGTAGCTGGAGATCCCGTTCTTGCAGTTGGTGATCATCCAGACGGCCAGGAGCCACGACTTGAGCGGGATCGGGGAATCCTCGAAAACGGTCCCCACTTTGACCGAGAATTGCGCCCGCGGGTGCTTTCCTCGGCACTTGAAGCGCCGCTGGTTCGTCAGATAGAGCGGGTCCGGCCGGTTGCAGATCGGGCAGGTGATACGACCGTCCGGCCACCGCTGCTCAACCATGTAGGTATGGCAGCGGTCCGCGTCCGAGAAGAACTCGATCGCGGCCTGGAGGGTCTGTGGCGTTTGAAGTCGCTCGGGCATAACAAGAGCATTATGACCGAGATAGCCCTAGTTAGTCAAGTAAGTTATTACCGCTGACTTCAGCTAGGAATCCGTGACTGGCCCTGCTGGAACGACCCACGAGGGACACGCAGGCCTGGCGACCACTATATTGGGGGAAGCCTCTAGGCTGGACAATGGGAAGGCACGGAGCGCATGAAACGACAGCGAACCATCATGCGGCCGTTGGGTCGGCGCAAAAGGGATCGTGGACAATGCCACGGTCGCCATATGCCCCAGCGACTGGACGCCTTCCATTCTTTGCATTCGTCTTTTATTCGTTTATAAGCGGAGCTTCCGCACGATGACGAGCCGGCTCCGAAGTGACTCGACCAGCGGGACCGTCGCCTCCCACACCAGGGGCGGTTGAAGGTCTGCCGGAACGTCCGAGCCACTCCCACCGCGGAACAGCAGGATCGCCCCCCCCGGCGCGACGAACGCCTGCAGACCGCGGAGCAGCCGCGCTTCGAGACGAACCGCCCGCAGTGTCAACACGTCGTGCGTTTCGTGAAGATCCGGTCTCGCCAACAGCTGCTCGTAACGGTGAGATTCGACGTCCGTGCGATCCAGATCCAGCTGACGAACGGCCTCTCTGAGAAATGCCGCCTTCCGGGTCTTGGCCTCCACCATGCGGAGCGCGACGCCGGGCACGGCCAGCTTCAACGGGATGGCTGGCGAGCCGCCGCCGGAGCCGATATCGATCAGCGCTGCGGCCGGCGGCAGATGCGACCGGGCGGCCAGTGGCTCGATGACCAGCCTGTCCAGCCCCGCATCGTCCAGGTCCAACCCCGTGAGATTTATGCGCTCGTTCCACCGTCCGAGCAGCTCGACATACGCGCTGATGCGCTGGGCGACCGCTTCGGTGAGTGGCACGCGGGCGCGCTCAGCCCGACGCAACAGCCGCCGGGTCAGATTGCGCCGTTTGGACGGCGATGCTGTTCTAGCAACCACGTTGGTTTGCCGGCCCGTCCCGCCGGTCGCTGTCTTCCCTCAGCGGCGCGCGCGACATTCGTCCCATGCGGCCCATATAGGCGCCGATCACGGCGACCGCCGCCGGCGTCACGCCGGGCACGCGTTGCGCCTGGCCCAGCGTTTCAGGTCGAACCTCGGTGAGCCGCTGAACCACCTCGCGCGAGAGCCCGGGCACCGAATCGAAGGGCAGCCCGCGTGGAATCGCACGCCCCTCGTCGCGCCGCGCGCGCTCGACGACCTTCACCTGGCGCTCCAGATAGCCGGCGTATCGGAATTCCGTCTCGACGCTCGCCACGTCCACGTGGTCCTGGCCGTCCGCGACACACAGGCTGAGCTCCCCGGCGGCCACGAAGTCCGCCAACCTCGTGTCAGGGCGCCGTAGCGCACGTGACGCGCGTGCCCGGGTGCCGTCACCCAGCGTGATCGTGGTCCGTCTGACGCGTCGCATGTTCTGCTCGAACCGCGCGCGCCTCGCTTCGAACCGTTCCCAGCGGGCGTCGCTCACGAGGCCCACGTCGCGACCACGGGGAGTCAATCGCAGATCGGCGTTGTCGATCCGGAGCAACAGGCGATGCTCGGCGCGCGACGTGAACATCCGGTACGGCTCGAGGCACCCGGTGGTCGTCAGGTCGTCGGCCAGGATGCCGACGTACGCCTCGTCGCGCCTCAGCACGAACGGGCTGTCGCGCCGCACTCGCCGCGCAGCGTTGATGCCCGCAAGCAGTCCCTGCGCGGCCGCCTCCTCGTAACCGGACGTGCCATTAATCTGCCCCGCGAGGAACAGGCCGTCGAGCCGCCGCGTCTCCAGCGATCGCGCGAGCTCCGTCGGTTGGATGAAGTCGTACTCGACCGCATAGCCGGGTCGGAGCAACACAGCATCCTCGAGTCCGGGCAGTGCATGGACGAGCGCGGTCTGCACGTCCGACGGCAGGCTCATCGAATACCCGTTGACGTAGATCTCGTCGACATCGAGGCCTTCCGGTTCGAGGAAGACGTGGTGCCGCTCCCGGTCGGGGAAGCGCATGATCTTGTCTTCCAGTGACGGACAGTAGCGCGGGCCGATACCGCTGATCTGGCCGTTGTATAGCGGCGAACGACCGATGTTTGCCCGCACCAGCTCTCGCACGCGGTCGTTCGTGTACAGGAGGTGGCACGGTACGGAGGGACGAGTAATGCCGTCCGTCAGGAACGAGAACGGGACGGGCGGGTGATCCCCGACGTCTTCTTCGAACCGGGTGAAGTCCAGGCTGCGGCGGTCGAGCCGCGGCGGCGTGCCGGTCTTCAACCGCCCCCACGCGAAACCGTGCGCTTTCAGTGAGCTGGCCAGCGTTTCCGACGGCGGCTCGCCCGCCCGCCCCGCCGGCCACCGGTCCGGTCCCACGTGGATCACGCCGTTGAGAAACGTCCCCGTCGTCACGACAAGCGCGTCGCACGACAGCCGCTCGCCAGCGCGGCCGTCGGATTCCAGTTCGATACCTTTCACGCGGCTGCCCTCGACGACAACTTTGCCGACGCGCTCGAGAATCCACTCGATACCCGGCTGGCGGCGGAGGGCGTCCCTCATCCATGCGCCGTACCGACGCTTGTCGGCCTGCGCCCGCGGTGACCAGACCGCCGGGCCGCGGCTGCGGTTGAGCAGCTTGAACTGGATACCTGTCGCATCGATCGCGCGCGCCATCAATCCACCGAGCGCATCTATCTCGCGAACCAGATGCCCCTTTGCGGTGCCCCCGACGGCGGGGTTGCACGGCATCAGCGCGACGGTCTCGTCTGACAGCGTGCACAGGCCGACTGAGCAGCCCAAGCGCGCGGCGGCGTGCGCCGCTTCACAACCAGCGTGCCCTGCGCCGACGACGATGATGTCGAAATGGGTGGTCATCGAGCCTCGGAATGTCTCGGAACCGCCAATCACTTTCCGATACAGAACCGCTCGAAGATCCGCTCGAGGACCGCATTCGGCGTGCGGCGACCGGAGACCTCCTCCAGCGCGCGCCTCGCATCCTGGAGGTCGGCGAGCAGAAGCTCTTCGGTCGCGGCCGCCTCGGCCGCTCCGGCTGCCCGCTCCAGCGCCGCAGTCGCCGCCTGGAGCAACTCGATGTGCCGCACGTTGGAGATGGACGGCGTGTCACGCAGCCGTTCACCGGTCCACAGCGCCTGCGCCAGCGCGGCGCGTATCGCCTCCGCGCCATCGACGTCCAGCAGCGAGACGCTCACGACGGCGTGTTCGTCACCGAGCGCGTCGACGTCGCCCGGCATCCAGCGCGCGGGCCGATCGATCTTGTTGACGACCACGAGGCGGGGTGTGCCAGCCGTGTCGGCGAGCAACCCGAGGTCGTCGGGTCCGAGCGGACTGGACCGATCGAGGACGACGATGACGACGTAGGCCACCCGGAGCGCCCCGCGCGCGCGGCTGACGCCCTCCGCTTCGATGACGTCTCGGGTCGCACGCAGCCCGGCGGTATCGACGAGCGTCACCGGGATACCGTCGAGGTCGACCGTGTCGGTCAACAGATCCCGCGTCGTCCCTGGCACGTCGGTGACGATCGCCCGCGGCGCGCCGAGCACACGGTTGAACAACGTCGACTTGCCCACGTTCGGCCTGCCGAGGATGACGACCTGACATCCCTCTCGCACCAGGCGCCCTTGCTGTGCGGTGCCCAGCAGGTGTGTGATGCGGTCCGCAAGAGCGCGCGTCTCGGCAGCCACCGCACCCGCCTCGACAAAGTGATATCCCTCGTCGGGGAAGTCGAGCGATGCTTCGAGCCGGGCAATCAAGTCGAACAGCGCGCGATCGACGTCAGCGACGAGCGCCGTCACGGTGCCCTCGAGCTGGTCGAACGCGACGCGCGCCTGGAGCGGTGTCACCGCCTCGACGAGATCTCCGACCGCTTCCGCCTGGATCAGGTCGAGCCGGCCGTTGAGAAAGGCACGGAACGTAAACTCACCGGGCTCCGCCAGACGGGCTCCGGCCTCACGGGCGGTCCTGACAATCTCGCGCAGCAACACCGGGCTCCCGTGCCCGCTGATCTCGACGACGTCTTCACCGGTATACGACCCGGGTCGAGGGAAATAGGTGGCCAGCACTCGGTCGACGGCGCGCCCGTCCGACCGCGGATCGATCACGTCGCGTAGCGTCGCGCGACGTGGCTCCAGCGCGGCCTCGCCTCGCAGCACCGATCCGGCGATCGGTGCGGCCCGCGGCCCGCTCACGCGCACGATCCCGATGCCTCCCGCACCTGGCGGCGTGGCAATTGCCACGATGGTGTCATCGGTCGCGAACATGGGTGCGTGGGACACCACCCCGTGCTCTAGCAGCCCGTGGTGAAAACGCCCTTTCGTAGGTCGAGGGGCATGTGTTCGTGACACCGTGTCATAAGGTCGAGAAACGACGAGTGCGGCAGATCTTGCGCATCTCGCGCCCACGCGGGCGATACGAGGGTCCAGAGGCGGCCAAGATCAGCGATCAAGGCCTCGAAGACGGCGACCGCGCGGCCTTGGAGGCTCCGCGGCGTGCCGACGCCCGTCAGCTGCCGCATGAGGAGCCCAAGATTGAACCCGCAGACGTGCACAAGCACGCGCTTGAGGATGTTGGGATGCCCACGCAGATGCACCCGGCGCAGCCGCCCGGTCTCGTAGAGATGCGCGTTGGGGCGTTCGAGCAACTCGCCCCGCCGTCGCAGCAGCCGTTGCCCACGCGTGCCCCGAATGCGCCGACGGTTCGCGTACACGGCGTCGCGCGCCGCCGCCTTGCCTGTCCAGTTGCGTCGCCCGCGGTCCGGCTCCGAAACATAACTGCGCACGCCGAGCGCGGCGAACGCCACCATCGTCTCGTTACTGTGATACCCCTTGTCCCCGACGACCTCGGCGATACCGGCGCCGGCCGGCAGGACGGCTTCGACGTGGTCGGCCGCCGTGATCAGGGTCTCGACCATCGTCGTCGTATCGCCGTCGTCGGCATCCTGCACGGTGACGCCGACGATGGCCCCCGTCTCCAGGTCCACCGCATGCTCCGCGGTGTGCGCCAAGTGCGTGCGCCCGTCCTTCAGCTTCGTGATCTTCGCGTCCGGATCCTGCGGATGCGTCCAGTCGTCGTTGGAGCCTTTCTTCTTCCGTTTCCGGTCGAACCGGGCCAGCTCAGCGCGGGTCGGCGTGACGATGCCGGACGCCTCGGCCAGCCCGGTCAGAAACGCCTCGTAGCCTTCGCCCGTGTCCCGGCGCACGATACTCCGCAATGCGGCGTTCGCTTCCAACGTCGTGGCATCGATGCCGAGGGTCCGCCCGGTCACGAGCTGGGCGTCGGCCAGTTGCTGCAGCACCCACGTGAACACCGCTTGATGGGTCTCGACGTCGATCAGGCGCCGGGTGCGCGACAGCGTCGAGTGATCCGGCGGCGCCTCGTGCAGCTCGAGGTCCAGAAACTGCCGGATGCTCAGCGAATCGGCCGCCCGCCACGCGATCGCCCGCTCCGAGTCCAGCCCTTCGAAGTAGCCGAGCATCAGCAGCCGGAAGTACCGCCCCGGCGCCAGACTCGGACGACCGACGCCGTCCGCGTAGAACGGCGCGCATTGCGCCTCGACGAACGCGTCGAAGCCCGTGTCATCGAGGATCCGATTCAATCGCTGATAGAACGGATGCGCCGCACTGCGAGGCAGGTCGCTGGTGGGAACCCACATCGATGCTTGCCGCGCCCGGCGTCGTCGTTTGCCCATCGCCATGCGCGACAGTGTAGTACGCGGGATCGATCGTGTCGATCCCTAATAGGGACTTTCACCACGGGCTGCTAGGAGCCCGTGGTGAAAGTGCGCGTCGCACGGGCCGGATCGTCGCGAGCGCTGGGTGTGATGGCCTCGAGCCATGACCCCTGCGCGGTCTCGCTACTCCGCGGGGCTAATAACGACCGTCTTCATGAACGCGTCGCCGATGCTCTCCGACGTCGCGGTGGGTTCCTCGGCAATCGCCAGGTGCACGATGCGGCGGGCGTACGGGTTGAGCGGTCCAATCTCCTGTGGCTGTCCCGTTTCGTTCGCGCGCTCGGCCAGCACCTTCGCGGTCTCGCGAAGCTCCGCGTCCTTGCTCTTTCGATAGTCGAGGCAGTCGACGACGATGTGTCGGCCCGGGTGCTCGCGACGGAACGCGGCGCTGACGACGTGCTGCAGCGCGTCGAGCGCCGCGGCCTTGCGTTCGACGAACAGGTCACAGCCATCACCGGCCACGGTGATTCGCGTGCCGTCCTCGATCGATTCCGCCGCGACGTCGAGCGTCAACCCCATCGCGGTTCCCACCTCGCGAACGAAATCCACCATCCGCGCGTTCAAGTCGTCAGCCACTGAATGGATCCTTCACGCTTTAGCCTTCTTGCCGCCGATCTTCTTTGCCCGGCTTTCCGCCGCGGGTCGCACGGTGTGAATCTTCGGCGGGCCGATGATCTTGTTGGTCGCGAACTGCTGCCCGACCCCAAGTACGTTGCTCGTCAACCAGTAGAGCACGAGTCCGCTCGGCGCGAAGGCCATCATCACGGTGAACATGATTGGCATGAACATCATGATCTTTTGTTGCATCGGGTCGGCCTGAGTCGGCGTCATCCGCTGCTGCACCACCATCGACGCACCCATGAAGGCCGGCAAGATGTACAGCGGGTCTTGCACCGCCAGGTCGGTGATCCACCCGACAAACGGCTCGCCCCGGATCTCGATCGACATCGACAGCAGGCGGTAGAACGCGAAGAGCACCGGCATGGTGGCCAGCATCGGGAGACAGCCGCTCGCAGGATTCACGCCCTTGTCCCGATACAGCGCCATGACCTCCTGGTTCATTTTCTGTTTGTCGGGGTCGGTCGTCTTCAGGTGCTTGTAGCGCTCCTGAATCGCCTTCATCTCCGGTTGGACCTCCTGCATCTTGCGCATCGACATCACGCTCTTGTGCTTGAGCGGAAAGATGACGATGTTGATGAGGAGGGTCAGTATGATGATGGACCAGCCCCAGTTGCCGACGTAGTCATGGACCCATGTGAGCGAGCGGTGCAGCGGCACGACCAGCCACCCGAACCAGCCAAACTCGATGGAACGCACCATCGTCGCCTGCGCCGCTTCGAGGATCTCGAAGTCCTTCGGGCCGAGAAAGAACGGCATCTCGTTGACGCCGTCATCAGGAAAGGCGAGATCGAACGCCATCAGACTACGCACGTCGCCGCCGTCCGCCAGCGGCGGTTGCGGCACTGCGCGGTAGCTGACGGCTGTCTCGACACCACCCGGCAGCGCGGCGGCGATGAAGTAGTGGTTGTCGATGCCGACGAACTGCAGGAACCCGGTGTGGATCGCGTCGCCGTCCGGTCGTTCGACGCCCTCCTCGACTCGCCCGTCAAGCTGACGGACACCGCCGAAGAGCACGCCGCGGGGACCGACACGATAGGCGAACCCCGAGGAGCTCGACTCGACGCCGCCGAGGGCGGGCCCCCACCGGATCGTCGGCGCCTGCGGCTGACCGTTCAGGGTCGCCTCGATGGTCACCGTCACGCCGAACGGATGCGCGGGATCGAAGCGAAACCGTTTCGAGACGCGGAGCCCACCCGCTTCCTCGTAGTCGAAGATCAACGTCGTCTCGCGGTCGGTGACCCGAAGCTCGCGTGTGCCCTCTGGGAGCGGCCGCCCATCCCGTGTCGCGCGATACAAGGCGCCGGCAGCGCGAGCCGTCACCGCGGTGTCGTCGAAGGCGAGCGCGAAGGGCCCGGGCTCTTCATCGGGGAGCTCCCGGGGGACGAGATCGACGGGCGTGTCTGTACCCTCATTGAAGTAGGTCTTCAGCTTCCAGTTGACGAGCTCGGCCCCACGATTCGCGAACACCGCCGTGAACGCTGGCATGTCCACCACGATGTCCCGCGCGGTGTCGGAGGAGACGGTGGGGGACGCCGCGACGGAGTCCCGAGCGACCTCGGGTGTGTCCTGGAGTTGCGGCGCGGTCCCCGCCTCGGTCGCGTCCCGATCACGGGCCGTCGCGCGACCGCTGTCGAGTGCGGCCGGACCAGCGTCTACCGACCCCGAGGCTGGTGGCCCCGCGAAATCGCCCACTGACGGGTCCGAGGATGGCACGAACAACGCCTGATAGGCGTAGAGCACCAGAAACGATAGAAAGAAGGCGAGCAGGACCCGGCGTTCCATCGCGTGTCAGCCTATCGGCGGCGTGCCGACCTCGGTCTCGGTGTGCGGCATAGGCACCTGATCGAGGCCACCCTGGCACAGGGGATGGCACCTCATCAGACGCCGGGCGGCGAGCCAGAGCCCACGCGCAGCCCCGTGTCGCTCGACCGCTTCGGCAGCATACGCCGAGCATGAAGGCACGAATCGGCAGGATCCTGTAAACAGCTGTGAAAAAACAAGTTGGTACAATCTGATCGCCGAGATCGCTGCTCGTGACGGCGCTGTCCCGAGCAGGCCCACCCGGCTACCGGCGATTGAGGGTCCGACGGTAGTCGGCATCGAGGACGGCAAACGGCGCATCGGGGAACTCCGGTCGCAACAACGCGACGATATCGACGCCGGGCGGGCCCTTCCCGTGCCGGAACAACTCGCGCGCGCGACGCTTGGCGCGATTGCGACGGACGGATCCACCCAACCGTCGCGTTGCGATGATGCCGAGTCGGGCGATATCGAGACCGTTCGGCAGGGTGAACAACGTCACATAGCGCCCACGGGTCCGGACGCCGCGCTGCTGCACCCTCAGGAACTCCGGCCGCCGCTGTATACGCTCGCGGCTGGTCAGAGTGCGGCTCACTTTATGTAAAGTGTTACAAATAAAAAATTTACGACACAGATAGGCGCTTGCGCCCCTTGGCGCGCCGCCTTTTCAACACGCGCCGACCGGTCTTCGTGCTCATCCGCTTTCGAAATCCATGGGTGCGCTTGCGGCGCCTGACGTTCGGTTGATAGGTACGCTTCATGGTGCCCGAGTCTCCGTACGCCCGACGACGCGTTTCGCCACGGCACAGCGATCACACACGACGGGAAACCCTCATCGTATCGAAGCAGAAAAGCGACTGTCAATCGCTATGTCGTCAGGTTCTCGCGATCCTCGATATAGATTGTGACTTCGTTCACAATAAGATAGGCGATTCCGCCGTGTGGTTGCACGGATCTGCACTGCGGCCCGTTCTCGGATTGTCTGCCGAGATCCGGTGTGCTACAGTCGCCGCCCTGTGGCTCCCGGGAGGGCCCTCCCAGCAGTTTTCCACAACTGTGGAAGAAATTGTGGAAATCCATGGCGTTTGCACCACCAGCGGATGGTCGCCGCAGTTCCGGGCCGATTCCGCTCGCTGGCCGAGCGCTAGAGGGAGGCCGGGGCCGCAGGGCCGTCCGTGACCTGATTTGGGCCACTCGCACGTGGTGACCACTAGGGCCGGTAGGGTCGGGTCCTCGCAAGACGAAAGTTCGGCGTAACCGCTATGGCGATGTCCGGCAACGTCTGGAATCAGGTCCTCTCCCGCATCGAAACCAAGGTCAACCGACACAGCTTTCACACCTGGTTCAAGCCGACCGTTTTCGTCGAGGAGGCGGGCCAAACCATCACCGTCCGTGTGCCGAACCACCTATTCCGGGACTGGCTCACGAAGCACTACGCCGGGGTCATCAGCGAAGCGGTGACCGAGGTCGAACGGGACGGGATGCAGATCGCCTTCGTCATAGAAGGCGAAACCGGACGGGTGATAGAGCAACGGCCCGACACCAGACCGCCGGTGCCGACGACGGCCCCTGTCGCGCCACCCCGCGGATTGAACCCGCGCTACACGTTCGAGACCTTCGTCGTCGGCCCATCCAATCAGTTCGCGCAGGCCGCCTCGCTCGCGGTCGCCGAAGCCCCGTCACGTTCCTACAATCCGCTGTTTCTCTACGGCGGGGTCGGCCTCGGCAAGACACACCTCATGCACGCGATCGGGCAGTATCTCCTCGACCAAACGCCGAGTCTGAAGCTCACCTACATCTCGTCCGAGCGCTTCATGAACGAGATGATCAACGCCGTCCGATACGACCGCATACTGGAATTTCGTCAGCGGTATCGAAGCATGGACGTGTTGCTCGTCGACGACATCCAGTTTTTGGCTGGCAAGGAAGGGACGCAGACGGAGTTCTTTCATACGTTCAACTCCCTCTACGACGCGCAGAAACAGATCGTGATCAGTAGCGACGGACCGCCGCACGAGATTCCAACACTCGAGGAACGGCTACGCTCCCGCTTTGAATGGGGCTTAATCGCCGACATCCAGCCTCCGGATCTCGAGACGAAGGTGGCTATCCTGAAGAAAAAGGCGGGTGCCGAAGCCGTGCCGCTCCCGGATGACGTGGCCCTCTATATCGCCGGCCGCATCAAGTCCAACATCCGGGAGCTCGAGGGATCACTTATACGCCTCATCGCCTACGCGTCGCTGACCGGGACTACGATCACACTCTCGCTAGCCCAGGACGTCTTACGTAACATCCTCGATCGCGACGACCACGTCACGACGATCGAGATGGTGCAAAGGTTCGTTGCGAACTACTACCAGCTCAAGATCGCGGACCTCAAGTCGCGCAGCAGCGCGAAGGCCGTGGCGCTCCCGCGACAGATCGCCATGTATATTTGCAGGTCGCTGACCAACTCGTCGCTCCCGCAGATTGGGAAGAGCTTTGGTGGTAAACACCATTCGACTGTGATTCACTCGATCCGCAAAATTGAAGACCGTCGAAAACGCGATCGCGAATTCAATACCTTAATCAACAGCTTTCTCGAGTCCATTAACTGACGTACCCGGGTCGCCGTCTCGCCAACCCCACCCGTTTTCCACAGACGACAGACCGCCGACCGACGGCGAATTGTCAATGTTCCAACGTCCACAGCCGCACCCACGAATCGTGTGATTTATCCACACGGATTGTGGTCTCTAACTGATTGATAGGACGATACTTAAAAAGGGTGTTCACAGCTTCAACCGGACCTCTATTCTTGTTATAATTTCTCTTGTCTTTATGATCATGTAAATACACGTGATCATCGGCTAGTCATCCCCCTATCGAGGTTCTCAACCCCATGGAACTCAGCGTCCGAAAGAGCGACCTGCTGCGCGAGCTACAGCTCTTCCAGGGGATCGTCGAACGCAAGAACACGATTCCCATTCTTGCCAACGTGCTGATCGAGGCGAACGGCGATGGGAGCGTGCACTTGCTCGCGACCGACCTCGAGGTCGGTCTCCGGAGCCAGTGTCCCGCCGCCATCGCGAAGGGCGGGTCACTGACGATCCCGGCCAAGAAGCTGTACGAGATTGTCCGGGCGCTCCCGGACACCGACATACGGATCGAGCAGGGGGCGAAGGGGGCCGTCAAGGTGGCCGCGGAACGGTTCGACTCGCGGATGCAGACGCTTCCGCGCGAAGACTTCCCGACCCTGCCCGAGCCAGGTGACGGCGTGAGCGCCGTCTTGCCGAGGGCCCTGCTGCGGGAGATGGTGACGAAGACCCAATTTGCGATTACCGGCGAGGATACGCGCTACTTCTTGAACGGCGCGCTGTTCGTGCTGGGATCCCAGCGCATGGACCTGGTGGCGACCGACGGCCATCGACTCGCGCTGGTCTCCGCGCCGTGGGAGGCCAAGGAACAGGCGGAGAGTGAGCTACGAGCCATTTTGCCGAAGAAGACCCTCTGGGAGTTGTCGCGGCTCCTCGGTGACGGCGACAGCGACGTTACCTATGAATGCGGCGAAAACCACCTCTTCTTCAAGATCGATGGGCGCCAGTTAATCTCCCGGATGATCGATGGGCAGTTTCCCATCTACGAGCGCGTGATTCCCAAGGGCAACGACAAGCGGATCGAATTCGAACGCGACCGCCTCACGAGCGCGATCAAGCGCGTGGCGCTCCTGTCCAGCGAACGGTCACGCGCGGTGAAGTTTCACATCGACAAGGACACTGTTGAGGTCGCGTCGAGCAGCCCTGAAGTCGGGGAAGCCAAGGAAGCGTTGGCGGTGGACTACGCCGGCGACGCGGTCGACATTTGCTTCAACGCGCAATACATCCTCGATTTTCTCAGCGTCGCTGACACGGACAACGTCGGCCTCGAGTTCAAGGACGAAATGAGCCAGGCCGTCATGATGCCTGTCGGCGGTGATGGGTGCGACTACACCTACGTCATCATGCCGATGCGGGTGTAGCACACACGCGGCGACGCATTCCCAACGGACCCGATGACACAACTGGAACAAGACGATCCTCAGGGCGACGTGACGCCAGAGAGCAACGCGTTGCCCGTCCCGCCAGCAGCCCCCCCCCCACCGGCCGAAGCGCAGGACTCGGACGACTATCGCGCCGACAAGATCAAAGTTCTCGAAGGGCTCGAGGCAGTCCGGAAGCGGCCGGCGATGTATATCGGATCGACCGGCCCGACCGGCCTCCACCACCTGGTGTACGAGGTGGTCGACAACTCGATCGACGAGGCACTGGGCGGGTTCTGCGATCTCATCGATGTGACCGTGCACATCGACAACTCGATCACGGTCGTCGACAACGGCCGTGGTATTCCGGTTGACGAACACGCAAGCGGCAAGTCGGCTGCCGAAGTCGTGATGACCGTGCTCCATGCCGGCGGCAAGTTTGACAACAAGAGTTACCGGGTCTCGGGAGGGTTGCACGGCGTCGGGGTGTCGGTCGTCAACGCATTGTCCGAAGCGCTCGACCTGGAGATCTGGCGAGACGGGCAGGTCTACCGGCAAAGCTACGCGCGTGGCCGGCCGACGAAGGGGATCGAGACGATTGGCACCACCAAGCGACGCGGGACCAAGGTCACCTTCAAGGCCGACGAGCGCGTGTTCGAGACCATCGTCTACAGCTTCGACACGCTCGCGCACCGCCTTCGCGAACTGGCGTTCCTGAACGCGGGCATCACCATCACCCTGACCGACGAGCGCACGGGCAAGAGCCGCAACTTCCAATACGCCGGCGGGATCAGCTCGTTCGTCGAGTTCATCAACAAGAACAAGACCGCCGTGAACGCGCAACCGATCTACATGCACGGCGCCAGGGATGGGATCGAGGCCGAGATCGCGCTGCAATGGAACGACGGGTACGCGGACACGGTCTATTCGTTCGCGAACAACATCAACACGCAGGAAGGCGGGACGCACCTCTCCGGGTTCCGGTCGGCGCTCACCCGGACGATCAACGCTTACGCGAACGCGAATAACCTGGCCCGCGATCTCAAAGAGAGTGTCAGCGGCGACGACATTCGCGAGGGTCTCGTCGCCGTCGTCAGCGTGAAGCTCCCGCGGCCGCAGTTCGAGGGGCAGACCAAAACAAAGCTCGGGAACACTGAGGTCATGGGGATCGTTGCGGCGATCATCAACGATCGGCTCGGCGCGCATCTGGAAGAGAACCCCGGCGTCGCGAAACGCATCGTCAACAAGGCGATCGACGCCGCGCGAGCCCGCGAGGCGGCGCGCAAAGCCCGTGACCTCGTGCGCCGGAAGGGCGCGCTCGACAACAGCTCATTGCCCGGGAAGCTCGCCGACTGCCAGGAGCGCGACCCGGCGAAATGCGAACTCTATATCGTCGAAGGCGAGTCGGCCGGCGGCTCGGCGAAACAGGGCCGCGACCGACGGTTTCAGGCCGTGCTGCCCATCAAGGGCAAGATCCTCAATGTCGAACGTGCCCGGTTCGACAAGATGCTGAGCAGCGACGAGATCAAGACGATGATCGCCGCGCTCGGGTGCGGCATCGGCAAGGACGACTTCGATCCTTCGAAGCTCCGCTACCACCGCGTCATCATCATGACCGACGCCGACGTCGACGGGTCACATATCCGCACGCTCCTGTTGACCTTCTTCTATCGACAGATGCGCGCATTGATCGAGCGCGGGCATATCTACATCGCGCAGCCGCCGCTCTATCGCGCCAAGCGGGGACGCGCCGAGCAGTACATCAAGAACGACCGCGATCTGGAGGCGTATCTGATCCGTCGCGCCAGCGAGTCGCGCGTCCTACGGTTGCCCTCCGCGGGGCTGGAGTTCGCCGGCGAGCACCTCGAGCAGGTGCTGCATCGGCTCGTGGCCTTTGGGAAGCTCCTTCAGGTGGTCGAGCGCCGGGGGCCGACCCGCGACGTGATCATCGCGCTCGTCGCGCGGGGTGCCCGCGAGCGGGCGTTCTTCGCGGACCGGACGGCCGTCGACGCGCTCGCGCGGGAGTTGTCGTCCACGCTCCGCACCGTGTCAGTTGGCCCCGACGAAGAGCACAACGCGTCCCTGCTGCACATCGAGGACCGCACGGAAGGCTATCCGAGACGGCACGCGGTCGGCGTCGACTTCGTCGAAGCGGCCGAATATCGCGCCCTGCTGGCGGCGCACGCTGAGATCCGCGAGATCGAAGGGCCGATGGTCGTGGCGACCGGCGCACCGCCGCAGGCCAACCGGGCCGACGCCGATGCCGACGCCGGTGAGGAGTCGCCCCCCGCGGCGGGCGCGGACCAGGACGTCCCGATCGGCTCGCTCGACGAGTTGGTCGAGTACTTCATTGCCGCGGGCAAGCGCGGCGTCGCGGTCAACAGGTACAAAGGGCTCGGCGAGATGAACCCCGACCAGTTGTGGGCGACGACCATGAACCCCGAGAACCGCACCTTGCTCCAGGTTCGCGCGGAAGACGACGCCGAAGCCGATCACATGTTCACAACGTTGATGGGTGACAAAGTCGAACCGCGGCGCAAGTTCATCGAGGAGAACGCGCTCGATGTAGAACACCTGGATGTGTAGGACCACAGGCCGCGGCCCACGGCCCGCTCCCGCACACGCCCCGTGTGCGGGCCCTAGCTTGTCCAGTTCCGCAAAGGTGTTGACAGTTCCAACCACGTGTTCGCTGCGCGCGCCGGCCCCATCGGGTGAGGCCGGCGTGCTCGCTCAAGCGGCAACGGCCCCTCGGAAGACCGTGGCCGGCGTCCGGCCTCGGAGGCGATAGCCACGATGTGGTCGGTGCCCGTTGTAGAACACCAAGAACCGGTCCAACGACCGTTGCAGGGCCGCCATCAGGGCCGCCGTGACCTCGCCGACGACGATCCGCGCCCACCCGTACGACGAGGCGCAATCACACGCCGTCAGCTGCCAGACCTTGCCCACGCCCTTCAGCTTCCCGATGTAGAAGCTGTCGAGCGAACACAGGTCGCCCGGCCGCTCCGCCACGACATGGCGGCCCCGCCGCCGCCGCACCGTGCGTTCGGTCAGCAGGCCGGTGGCGGCACGGTGCTCCTTGAGCACGGCCAACCGGGCCAGGCGGTGATTCAGCCCGACCCGGCGCAAGACCCGCCAGACGGTCACCGGCGCGATGGCGTGTCCTTGCCGGGCCAGTCGGTCGCTCACCCACTGCGGCCCGCGGGTCGGCCAGGCCAAGGCTTCGGCGATCACCCGCCGCTCGTCAATCACGCTGAGCTCGGGGGCACGCCTCCGCCGGGCGGTCCGCCGTTTCGGCTGCAGCCCGTCGGCCCCGTCGCGCGTCAGCCGAGCCCGCCATCGATAGAACACCGTCCGGGACACGTCGTCGCGTCGACACGTCGCGCTCACGTTGCCACTGCGCTGCGCCGCCCGCAGAACCCGCAGCCGGAACCCTTGTATGCTGTCGTCGAGGGTCATTGGGTACCTTCCTTTCGCGCTTCTTGGTCCAAAGAAACTGCGTGGAAGGATAGGCCACATGGCCCTCGTTCTATCTCCGCTGTCAGACAGCCGAGACTGTCAACACTAAAGCGAAACTGTTCACCCTAGCTCCGACACCCGCTCCTCGCGCCGCATGTTGTAGTCGAAGCGGTCGTAGCATCACATGACAGACATTCAGCAGCCCCACATCCCGGTCAACATCGAAGACGAGATGCGTCGCTCGTACATGGATTACGCCATGAGCGTGATCATCGGGCGGGCGCTCCCCGACGTCCGCGACGGCTTGAAGCCGGCGCACCGGCGGGTCATCTACGGGATGCGAACGATGGGGCTCGCGTCCAACCGGTCGTATCGCAAGTGCGCAAAGATCGTCGGCGAGGTCATGGGCAATTTCCATCCCCATGGCGACAGTTCGATCTACGACACCCTCGTGCGACTCGCCCAGGATTTCAACATGCGGTACCCCCTGGTCGACAGCCAGGGCAATTTCGGGTCCGTCGATGGGGATCCGCCGGCGGCGATGCGATACACCGAATCGCGGCTCGAGCGGATCGCCGACGATCTGATGGCCGATCTCGACAAAGAGACGGTCGATTTCATTCCGAACTACGACGAAACCAGCGAAGAACCGACCGTGTTGCCGGCGCCGTACCCGAACCTTCTCGTCAATGGGTCGGCCGGGATCGCGGTCGGGATGGCCACGAACATCCCGCCCCATAACCTCCGGGAGATCATCGACGGACTCGTCTGGGTGGCCGAGCATACGACGGAACCTCGCGAGGCCAAGCTTCGCGAGCTGCTGACGATGATTCCCGGTCCGGATTTTCCAACCGGCGGCTTCATCGTCGGGCGGGCGGGCATCGCCCAGGCGTATCGGACGGGCCGCGGGTCGATCACGATGCGCGCCCGGACGACGATCGAAGAGTCGGGACCTGGGCGCAAGAAGGACCGCGTCGCGATCATCGTGACGGAGATTCCCTACCAGGTGAACAAGGCCAGGCTGCTGGAGAAGACCGCCGAGCTCGTGCGCGACAAGGTAATTGACGGCATCTCGGACCTGCGCGACGAATCGGACCGCGACGGCATGCGCATCGTGATCGAGCTTCGTCGAGGCGAGATCCCGGAGGTGGTGCTCAATAACCTGTACAAGCACACGTCCCTCCAAAGCTCGTTCGGCATCATCATGCTGGCCATTGTGGCCGGCCGGCCGCAGGTGCTCACGCTGCTCGACTTGCTGGAGCACTTCCTCGAATTCCGGCGCGAGGTCGTGCGCCGCCGCACGGAGCACGAGCTGCGGAAGGCGGAAGCGCGCGCGCACATCCTCGAAGGACTCAAGATTGCGCTCGACCACCTCGATGCCGTCATCCACCTGATTCGCGCGGCCAAGACGCCTGCCGAGGCGCGCACCGGGCTCATGGATCAGTTCGAGCTGACGCAGAAGCAGGCGCAGGCCATCCTCGACATGCAGCTGCAGCGCCTCACCGGCCTCGAGCGGCAGAAAGTCGTCGACGAGCTCGCTGAGCTGCTCCGGACCGTCGAGCGTCTGCGCGCCATTCTCGAGAGCGACGCGCTGCTCCTCGGGATCGTCATCACCGAGCTCCGCGCGATTCAGGAGAAGTACGGCGACGCCCGACGGTCTCAGATCATCGACGCGGACGGCGAGTTCCGCATCGAGGACCTGATCGTCGAAGAGGACATGGCGATCACCGTCAGCAACACCGGTTACATCAAACGCACCGCCATCACCCAGTACCGCAACCAGCGCCGCGGCGGTAAGGGCCGCATCGGCATGCGGACACGCGACGAGGACTTCCTGACGCATCTCTTCGTCGCGTCGACGCACGCCAACATCCTCATCTTCTCGGACCGCGGCCGCGTCTACCGGCTCAGGGTGCACGAGATTCCCGACGTTGGGCCGGCCGGCCGCGGTAAGTCGATCGCCAATTTGGTCAAGATGGCGCAAGACGAACGGATCGCGGCGCTCGAGACGGTCAAGGACTTCCCAGGGGCGGACGGCGAGCGCTTCGTTGTGATGGGGACGCGTCGCGGCGTCGTCAAGAAGACGGACCTCCGCGCGTTTCGACACCGGTGGGCCGGCGGGGTCATCGCCATGGGGATCGACGCCGCCGCGGGCGACGCCGTGGTCGGGGCAGAGCTGTCCGACGGGCGGGCTGAGATCTTCATGGGAACCCGGAGCGGCATGGCGATCCGGTTCGCGGAGGCGGACGTCCGCCCGGTGGGCCGCACAGCCAGGGGCGTTCGCGGCATTGCGCTGCGGGAGGGCGACGAGGTGGTCGCCATGACCGTGGTCCGGCCGACTGGGACGCTGCTGACCGTGACCGAAAACGGGTTCGGCAAGCGCACCGAGCTAGAGGAATACCGCGTGCAATCGCGGGGGGGACTCGGTATCATTAACGCTCGCGCAAATGACAGGAACGGACGCGTGGCCGGCGTCGCCTACGTAGAGGACGACGATGAGGTTATGTTGATCACGCAGCAGGGCAAGTTGCTGCGCATGGTCACCGGCGGCATTCGTTCCATCGGCCGGGCAACCCAGGGCGTGCGGCTCATCGAGATCGACGACGACGATCGGGTCGTGTCGATGGCACGTCTCGTCGAATCGGATGCCAGCGGGAACGACGCTGAGGCGTCCAAGAGCACCGGCGGCGAGGGCGCACCCACCGACGTGGGCGATGCGTAGCGGATACGTCCCGCAATGTTCCGCGGGCGTGACCAAGGAGGCAACCAGCATGTCTCGTTCAATGATCAGCACCGCCGGGCGCATGACGTTGGCGTTGGTGGTTGGCGGCGGCCTGCTCGCCGGGTGCGGGGGTGGGGGCGCGGAGCAAAGCATCATCCGCAGTTTCTTCCAGGCCTCGCGCTTCAACGACCGCACGACGCTCGGCAACATGTCGATGGTGGTCTTCGACCCGCAAGAGGACGGCATCGTGTCGGGGGCCAGCGTCGAGAGCGTCACCGAGGAGCAGCGTCGACCGCTTCGGCTGCGCGACCTCGCCTCGGCCCTCCAGGAGACCCGGGACGCGGAAACGACGTTTCGCGCGGAGAAGAAGACCTATCAAGACGAGAACCTCGAGGCGATCGCGCGGGTGATCGCGGCCGAGCGAGGGGAAGAGGACGTCGCTCGACGCGATCAGGAAATCCAGGAAGCCTGGAGAACCTGGCGCGACGACGAACGTGATTTCGCGCGCAAGGTATCCGACTCGCAGAGCGCTCTTGATGAGGAGGCTCGCATCGCCCAGGCCAGCACCTACGACCCATCGAACCCGCTCGACGTTGCCCAGTTCGAGGGCGAGTTGGTGTCCAAGGATGTCACCGTCGCGGCCACCGTGACCAAGGACGAGGTCGGGGAGGACCGAACGATGGTCATCACCCTGGAGAAGGTCGAGCTCCAGGGTGGAGAAGACGGCCTCATCGACGGACGGTGGATCATCACGGCGCTCGAGTAGCGCGGCGTTCCGCTGACGACGCTCCATCCCACGGCCGGGCCCCGGTTGGCCCGGCCGTTTTCGTCAAATCCCACCAAGGACGGTGTGCAGCAGATCCATCATCACGCGCGGATAGAGCCCCAACACGACTGACGTCGCGGCCACGACACCGAGCGGCACCGTCATCGTCCAACGAGGGTCGGCGACCTCCCGTTCGGCGAGCGCCGGGCTCAGCGGCCCAAAAAAGATCCGGCGCGCCGCTCTGAACGTATACGCCACTGTCAGCAGGATGGCGACGACACCGCCGACGGCCACGAGAAGAGCGACGGGACCCGCGAGGAGGCCGCGCTCGAAGATCCCCGTGAACATGATCCACTCCGCCGTGAAACTGCTGAATGGCGGAAATCCGGAGAGCATCATGCACCCGATCACCCACAGGACGGCGGTCACCGGCATCTTCCGCGCGAGGCCCCCGAGCTCGCGCATGTCGCGGATGCCAGTCGTGTAGACGACGATCCCTGCGGTGGAAAAGAACACCGTTTTTCCCATGATGTGGCTCAGAAAGAAGAACATCCCACCCTCGACACTGGCGGCGGTCAACGCCCCCAACCCGAGGATTGAGTACGCGATCTGGCTGATGGTGGAGCACGCCGCGAGCCGCTTGATGTCGGTCTGGGCCAGCGTCAGGAGCGAGCCGTAGATCATGGTCACGAGGGCGAGCATCATCAGCGGCATGCCGAACACCGCGAACTCGGTGCCGAGCGGGAGCACGAGGACGCGGACGATGATGTAGAGCGCCAGGTTGGCGTACACCGCCAGCAGCCCGGCGATACAGGTCGGGTGCTCCGCGTGCACCGACGGCATCCAGACGTGGAACGGGACGAGCGCCAGCTTCATCATGAGGCCGACCAGGAAGAGCGCGGCGGTCCCGACGGTCAATGGGTTTCCCGCCATGCGTGAGAGGTCGGCAATCTCGAGACTCCCCAGCTGGCTGTAGACGATGAGGGACGCCGCGAGGAAGAGCAGGGCGCCGATGATGCCCCACGACAGGCTGATGAACGCCACATGGATACGTTCCCGATAGCCGAAGAAGGCCATCAGGAAGAACAGGGTGACGGTCAGCACTTCCATGAAGAAGTAGAGCGAGACGAGGTTGGTGCTGAGGATCGTGCCGATGAAACCAATCGGGAAGAACGGCAGCAGGGCAAAAAAACGCGCGTAGTGGCGCGCCTGGGCCTCGTCGGATTCGTCCGGATACAGTACCGTGACGCGGTGCTCCACATAGCGGATGGAGTAACAGGCGAGCGCCGTGCACAGGAGCAAGACGACCGCCAGCGTCGGGATGCTGAGCCCGTCCGCCCGGAGACCGAGGCGGATGCCCGGCGCAATGGCGAGGTATTCCTCGACCAGCACCTCGCCGCGGGCGACCGCCACGGCCGCCCGACCAGCGAGCACCGTTGCGTAGAGCAGCACACCCGTCGTGATCCAGCCGGCAAGGCGGGCGCGCGTCTGCCGCGTCGCGACGATCAGCACCACGGCCGCGAGCGGCGCCAAGAGGATGTGCAGGAGCAGCACTAGTCGTTCCCTGGGCCGAACAGCAGGACGGCGAGCAAGAGGACAAAGAGCACGAGCACGTAGGAGACGTTGTAGACGAGCTCCTCGGTCTCGGTCCGCAGCCGATGCGCGAGGCGCTCCGTCTGCCGTGTGAGGACCCACGGCAGGTGGCGGTGGACGAGCCGATCCCAGCGCGCCTCGACATCCTCAGCGATGAACGCGGCGAGCCGGCCGGTGCCGCCGACGAAGACGCGGTGGTAGAACGCGTCGATCGCCCACCGCCGCCAGAAGAACCCGTACAGCCCGCGGAGCGCGGCGTGCGCGTCGAGGAGCGCCGCCGGTGACGCCGCGCGCGACAGGTAGAGCGCATACGCGGGCACCGCGCCGGCCGCGATACAGAGAAGCGACAGGGCGACGACTAGTCCGTGCCCGGACGCGCCCTCCGGATCGGCAGCGGCCGTCGTCCCCAATTCGCCGCCGAGCATGGCGCTGAGGTTGATGTCGAAACCGTGACGCAGGACGCCCTCGAGGAGCGGTCCGCCAAGCCCCGCGACGACGAGGGCCGTGGCGAGGACCGCCGTGGCGGTCCGCATCGAACCGGTGCCGTCGTCAAGGTGCCCGCCCGCTCTCATGTGGGTCGCCAGGGCATCGCTGGCCGGGCCGTGGAACACCAGGGCGAAGAAGCGGACCGTGTAGAAGGCGGTCAAGCCGGCCGTGACGAGCCCAACTACGAAGAGCGGCGTGCTGGCGTGATATGTCGCCAGCAGCACGGCGTCCTTGCTCCAGAAGCCGGGGAACGGAGGCACGCCCATGAGTGAGAGGGCGGCGATCAGCGTGCACGCCCAGGTGAGCGGGAGCAACGACCGGAGGGCGCCCATGTCGTGCATGTAGATGGAGTGGGCAGCGTGAATGACGGTACCGGCGGCGAGGAACAGACACGCCTTGAACAGCGCGTGGCTGACGAGGTGGAAGACGCCAGAGGTGTACCCCTCGACGAGCAGGCCGGGCGCAAGGCCCGTGACGCCCAGTGCCAGCATCATGTAACCGATTTGGCTGACCGTCGAATACGCCAGGACCTTCTTGAGCTCGACAGCGACCATGCCTTGTGTGGCGGCCAGGAGCGCCGTGAACGCGCCGGCCCAGGCGGTGAGGTGAAAGAACCAGACCGCGGCGTCGATGCCGGCCACCCAGGCGCCGTAGTAGAAGATGGGCACGAAGCGTGCGACCAGATAGACGCCGCTCTTGACCATCGTGGCGGCATGGATGAGCGCCGACACCGGCCCGGGCCCGGCCATCGCTTCCGGCAGCCACTCGTGGAACGGAAACTGCGCCGACTTGCCCAATGGTCCAGCGAGGAGCAGCGCGCTCACCAGGATGACCATGCCCGGCGTGGCGGCCATCGCCGCGAGCCAGGTCGGTGCGGTCTCGTAGAGCTCGAGGAAATTCAACGTGCCCGAGTAGAAGTACAGGATGAGGATGCCGCCCAGCATCAGCATGTCCCCTGCGCCCGTCACGACGAGCGCCTTGAGACTCGCCTCGGATGGGGTGGTGAACGCGGCGGGCGGCGGACCGCCGATCCAGTGCGTGCGCTGGTCCTGGTAGTAGTAGCCGATCAAGCCGTAGCTGCAGACGCCGACGAGCTTCCAGCCGACGAAGACAAACAGCAGGTTGTTCGCCAGGACGAGCAGCAGCATGCTGCCGATGAACGCGTTCATCCACATCCAGAACCGGATGCGCGCCGCATCGTCCTGCATGTAGCCGAGGCAGTAGACCATGATGACGAAGCTCACCACCGCCACGACGTTCGCCAACACGATGCTCAGGGGATCGATCAGGATGCCGACGCCGATCGCGATGGGCACCTCGAGCCACACGCCGGCGCTTTCGAGGGGCAGCGTGTCCGGGTGGGCGAGCGCCGGGAGCAGTCGAAGGGCGGCCGCGGCCGACACGAAGGAGAACAGGACGGCGACCCGGTCGGCATGCTGCACGCGGAGACGCCCGGCCAACGGTGTCACCGCCGCGCCCACGAAGGGCGCGACGATGCACAGCCACGCCGCCGCCGCGACACTCACGGCTGCACGCTCCCCGCGACCACCGGTTCGATGAAGCGGGAGACGATCTCTCCGTTGAACACCCCCAACAGGACGATCCCGACCGCCAGGGTCAGCATCGGCGCGAGCATGGACAGTGGGGGATCGCCCCGTGGCATCGCCGTCGGCTCGGCCACGGGTGCCGCCGCCGGCTCCGCGTCGACGTCGTCGGGGGGGGGGAAGTAGAGGTGGCGAATGACGTTCGCGAAGTAGACGAGGGCCAGCACGCTGCTCAGCAGGATCACCCCGACGAACACCCACTGCCCCGCGTCGATGGCGCCGAGGATCAGATACAGCTTGCTGAAGAAGCCGCCGAACGGAGGGATACCGATCATCGAGAACGCGGCAACGGTGAAGATGGCCGCGGTCCACGGCATGCGGCGCGACAGGTTGCGGAACTGGCGGATCTCCCGGAGCCCGGTGCGGTAGAAGATGGCGCCGGCCACGAGAAACAGGCATCCCTTCATGAACGCGTGGTTGACGAGGTGCAGCAACCCGCCCGTCAGGCCCATGGCATTGGCGAGGCCGACGCCGAGCACGATGTAGCCAATCTGGGCCACGGACGAGTAGGCGAGCATCCGCTTGAGATCCGACTGCGCGATGGCCATCACCGACCCCATGATCATGGCCACGGCGCCCATCCAGCTGAGGAGCGCGGTCACTGGAATCAGGTCGACGGCGAACCGCGGCTCGAAGACGAAGAACATCACGCGCACGAGCACGTAGGCGGCGACTTTCGTCGTCGTCGCGGCGATCAGAGCGCTGACGGCGGACGGCGCATTGGCATACGCGCCGGGCAGCCAGGCGTGCATCGGGAAGAGCGCCATCTTGATCGATATCCCGATGACGAAGAACGCGAAGCCGACCAGGACGGCGTTCGAGTCGTAGAGTGCGGGGAGCCGCTCGGCCAGATCGGACATGTTCAGCGTCCCGGTGACGCTGTAGAGGTAGCCAACGGCGAGCAGGTAGAACGCGGCGCCGACGGTGCCGAGAATGACGTAGCGGAACGCCGAAACGACCGCGGCGCCCCCGCCCAGCGACACGAGCGCGTAGCTCGTGAGGGACGCGATCTCCAGAAAGACATACAGGTTGAACATGTCGGCCGTGGCGACGATGCCCATCAGGCCGCTCACGAGCAGGAGAAAGACGCTGTAGAAGGGCGCCTCCTTGCCCGGCAGCTCTTGCAGGATGCTGCGCTTCGAATAGATCCCCACGGCCAACGTGACGGCGCCGAGGAGCAGCAGCATCAGCGCGCCGAGATGATCGATCCGGAACGCGATCCCCCAGGGTGGCGCCCACCCGCCCATGAAGTACTCCAGCGGTCCGCTCGTGAGTACTCGATGCGCGGCCAACACCGACCCGCCGAGCGAGACGACGAGGGCGGCGAGGGTGACAGGGAAGACCACCGACCGGTTCCACATGCCCAGGAGGGGAAGGACAAACGCGGTGAGGAGTGGCGCGGCGATGATGACGATCGGAACCGCGGACTGATGAATGTTCATCCCGAGGTTCGGATTCGCTCCAGGAGCTCGCTCTCTTCCAGCGTTCCGTATTGCCGGTGAATCCGGAGGAGCAGGGCCAGCGCCACGCCCGTCGTCGCGACCCCGACCACGATCGCGGTCAGCATAAGCACGTGGGGCAACGGGTTGACGTAGTCCATCGCCTGGACCTGGAGCGCCACCGCGTCCTCGGCCGGCCCCGTGGCGGTCTCGTGCACGATGATGGGAATGGTGGCGCCGCGCTTGGCGGCCAGCGAAACGATGAACAGGATGATCGACCACTGGAAGATGTTCATCCCGACGAGCTTCTTCATCAGGTTGGTCTTGCCGGTCATCGCATAGAAGCCGATCATCATGAGCACGACGTAGGTAACGACGTTGAAGTGGCCAATCAGGTAGTCCACCATCGCCCCCTACTCGAACGTAATCAGGTCGTGAAAGATCGAGACCATGGCCGCCATCACCGTCATCCCAACGCCGATCTCGATACCGAGCATGCCCAGGCTGCGGGCGTCGGGCAGCGGCAGGATGCCGTAGTCGAGGTAATTCGCGCCCAACAGCACGCACACCACGCCAATCCCGGCATAGACGAGCACGCCGGCGCTCGTGAGCGTGGTGAGCGCTCGCAATGACAACCGGCGCTTGACGGCCGTCACGCCGTAGCCGATCGCCAGCAGGACGAAACTGGACGCCAGGATCACCCCACCCTGGAAGCCGCCGCCTGGGCTGCTGTGACCGTGCATGATGACGTAGAGGCCGAACAGCTGGATGAAGGGCGCGAGCAGCCGACAGACGGTCTTGACGACGATACTTTCCTGGTCCTCGATCACGACGGGTCCTCGTCCCTGCGCCCGGTTCTAAGAATGAGGAGGACCGCCATCGCGGCGGTGAACACCACCGTGACCTCGCCCAGCGTGTCGAAGCTGCGATAGTCGGCCAGAACCGCGGTGACCATATTCGGCACGTTGGTTTCGCTGTAGCTCTGTTCGATGTAACGGGGCGACACGTGCACGCTGGCGGGCGACGCCGGATCACCCGTCGGCGGCATGTCGGCGGATCCGAGGATCAGCAGCAGCCCGGTGACGCCAGTGGCGACGAGATGCAGATACCTCAATCCAGGCTCATCCGTTCCGTCTTGAAGACGGCAATCACCAGGAACACCGTCGTGACCCCGGCGCCCACCGCTGCCTCGGTGAAGGCCACATCCACCGCTCCCATTTCGATCCACACCAGGCACATGAACAGCCCGAACGCGCCGAGCAGGATGACCGAGGCGAGCAGATCCCGGACTGTGATGGCGCCGATGGCGCTTGCCACCGCGAACGCGAGCAGGACCACGTCGAGTTGCCAGATCATCGTCGCGCCTATTGCTCCTCCGTGGTCCAGTGCGCGGCCTGATGCTTGAGCGCCGCACGCGCGATGGCGTGCGTGGCGGTCGGGCTCGTCAGGAAGATGAAGACGGCAATGGCCAGGATCTTGACGCTCACGAGAGCGACACCGCTGTAGCAGGCCAGCCCCGCGAGCACCAGCAGCGCCCCGAGCGTGTCGCATTTTCCCGCCGCATGCATCCGCGTGTAGAAGTCCGGGAACCGGAGCAGGCCGACCGCGCCGGTGAACAGGAAGAATACGCCGGCGCAGACGAGCCCCACCGCGAGCCCCGTCACGACAGTCCCTGCCGATCGAGCACGCCCTTGCGCTCGAAGTACTTCGACAGCGCGAGCGCCCCCATGAAGTTGATGAGCCCGTACACGACGGCGATGTCGACGAAGAACTCGACGCGGTCGAAGATATAGCCCGTCAGCACGATGACCGCGATGGTCTTGGTGCCGATCACGTTCACGGCGACGATACGGTCGATGATCGTCGGACCGCGGATCGCGCGATACAGGCACAACGAGACGGCCAGCAAGATGACCATCGCAGTGGCCAGAAAAAAGGTCTGCATCAGCGCGGCGGGGACGTCGAGGGCGGGTCCACGGGCTCCGATTCGAGAAACACATGTGCGACGCGCCGCTCCATGTCACCCGCCCGCAGCCCCGCAGCGACCTTGTCGCTGAGGGCGTGCACACACAGCTCGCCGTCGTCCACGTCCATCGTGATTGTGCCGGGCGTCACCGTAATGGAGTTCGCGAGTGTGACCAGCGCCAGATCGCTCGTCAGCCCGGTCTTGATGCGCACGACCTGCGGGCGGATCTTGTGGGGAAAGACGACGAGATAGACGACGTGGAGGTTCGCGAGGACCACCTGATAGAGCAGCCACGGCAGGTAACACACATACCGCCAGACCTTCAGCGGCGTGCGGGACGACAGCGACTCCGGAAGCAGCAGGTCGGAGGAGGTGACCGCGACGAGGGCGGCGCAGACGAGACCGAGACTCAGATGTAGTGCGTCGAAATGGCCGGAGAAGACCAGCCAGACGGCGAGCAGGATGGCGAAGACGACAAGGCGCCGCACAGGGGGATTCTACCGCGCGGTGCCCGCACGTGCCCGACACGAGACCCCGACTAGCAGAGGCTCAGGAGTGCGTGTGGCCGGCACGCGGGCGTCATACGGGTTCCAGCTTCGCATAGCGCGCGAACAGCTTCTTCACGCCGACCCCTCGGAACCGCATGGTGAGCTTGAGATCGGATGACGCCGCCTCGACGCTCACCACCGTCCCGACGCCGAAGGTCGGATGTCGGAGACGCGCGCCGGCCGAGATGCCGCCGTACGACTGGTCTTCGGCGGCGTCGTCATGGTCATACCGCGGCGACTTCGCAGGAGGCTCCTCCCACCGGCCGCGTCGCTGAAACGCGCGGCGCCTGCCGGTCGTAGCCGTCGCGCGGGACGGCGGGCTGAAGGCCGGCTCGACGACCTCGGCGAGCTCGGCCGGGATCTCCAGAAAGAAGCGCGACGGTTCGGTTGACTGGTATTCGCCGAAGACGCGCCGGCGCGCGGCGCTGGTCAACACCAGCTGCGACCGGGCGCGCGTCATCCCGACATAGCACAGCCGTCGCTCCTCTTCGAGCTCCGCCTCGTCGTCCGCGGCCCGCGCGTGCGGAAAGAGGCCGTCCTCCATGCCGGCAATCACCACGAGCGGGAACTCCAGCCCCTTGGCCGCGTGGAGCGTCATCAGCCAGATACGGGCGTTCGGCGCGCCGTCTTCCTCGTCGACGTCCGACAGAAGCGAGAGCCGGTCGATGAAGCCCGCCAGGCTCGCGCCGTCCTCACGCACCTCGTAATCACGCGCGGCGGAGACCAGCTCCGTCAGGTTCGAGACGCGGGATTCCGCTTCGGCGCTACCGTCGTCCCGCAACGCTTCGAGATAGCGTGTCTGATCGAGCGCACTGGCGAGCGCGACCGAGGCTGGTTCGGTGCCGGCCGTCCGAGTCAGCGCCGTCATCATGTCGCGGAATCGGGTGACCGCCGATAGCGCCCGGGTGGGCAGCAGCCGCTCATCGGTGGCCCGCACGACCCGCGCCCAGAGCGATTCGGGCGCGGCCTCCGGTCCCAGACCGCTCTCCCGCAGCAGCGGTGAGAGGGTCGGCGGCGGTTGCGGCTCCACGCCCTCCAGTCGCTCCATGACCCCCTTGCCAATCCCGCGGGCCGGCACGTTAATCACGCGCCGGAGGCTGACGTCGTCGTGCGGGTTGAGCAGCAGCTTGAGATAGGCCAGGGCGTCCTTGATCTCCTTCCGCTCGTAGAAGCGCACCCCTCCCACGACCCTGTAGGGCATCGCCTCCTTGGTCAACGCATCCTCGATGGCACGGGATTGCGCGTTCGTGCGATACAGCACCGCTACGGCGTCGGCCTCGGCGGCCAGCGCCGCCCGCAGTCTTCCCACGATGAAGTCGGCCTCTTCGAGCTCGTCGTGGGCGCGGTGGCACACGATCAAATCGCCCCCTTCGCGCTCGGTCCAGAGCCGCTTCGCCTTGCGGTTTGAGTTGCGGCTGATGACCCCGGTGGCGGCGTCGAGGATGACCTGCGTGGATCGGTAGTTGCGCTCCAGCCGCACCACGGTGGTTTCGGGGAAGTCCGCTTCGAAGTCGAGAATGTTCCGCAGATCGGCGCCGCGCCACTTGTAGATCGATTGGTCCGGATCGCCGACGACGCACAGGTTGCGGTGCGCAGCGGCGAGGTGCCGCACGAGCAGATACTGCGGCCGATTCGTGTCCTGATACTCATCCACCATGACGAACCGGAAGCGCTCCGCGTATCGACTCCGCGCCTCGTCAGAGCTGTCGAAGAGCGTGACCGTCTTCAGGAGGAGGTCATCGAAGTCGAGTGCGTTGCTCCGCTCGAGGGCGCGCGCATAGTGCTCGTAGACCCGGGCGAGCTGCTCGTCGCCGAAGGTCAGACCGTCGCGGCGGACGTCGGCGGCGCTTTCCATTCGGTTCTTGGCATGGCTGATGCGCGAGAGCAGTGCCCGGGGCGGCGTGATCTTGTCGTCCACGTCGAGGTCGCGCATCGCGCGCCGAACGGCAGCCAACTGGTCGACGGAGTCGTAGATGACGAAGTTGCGCGTCAGGCCGATCCGTGGCGCTTCGCGCCGCAATATCCGCGCGCAGAAGGCGTGAAACGTCGAGACCCATAGCTTCGGATGCTCTGACTCCAGCAGCCCCTCGACGCGGCCCCGCATCTCCCCGGCGGCCTTGTTCGTAAAGGTCACCGCCAACACCTGGGTCGCGTCGGCGTGCCCCTCGCCGATGAGATTCGCCAGGCGATAGCAGATGACGCGTGTCTTCCCCGAGCCGGCCCCGGCCAGAATCAGCAGCGGCCCTTCCCGGTGCAACACCGCGGTCCGCTGCTCGGGGTTGAGATCGTCGAGAAGGCGCATCGGGCGGTGACCAGCGACTCGGGGTCAGCGGCGAGGGGTGGTGCCGCTGCGGCGCTCGCCAGGCATGTCGCCTATTCCACCGTCACGCTCTTGGCGAGGTTGCGCGGCTGGTCCACGTCGCAGCCCCGAAGCACGGCGATGTGATACGCCAACAGCTGCAGCGGCACGACCATCAGCACAGGCGTCAGGAGCGGATGGGTCGCTGGGATCGCAATGATCTCGTCACGGTCATGATCGACCAGGCCCTCGAAGTCTTCCGGTGCCGCGTCGGTCAGGACGAGAATGGCTGCGCCGCGCGCCTTGATCTCCTGCAGATTCGTGCGCATCTTGTCGAAGACCGCATCGCGCGGCACGACCGCGACCACCGGCATGTTTTCGTCGATGAGTGCAATGGGGCCGTGCTTCATCTCACCGCCGGGGTAGCCCTCGGCGTGGATATAGGAGATCTCCTTCAGTTTAAGCGCGCCCTCCAGGGCGATCGGGTAGTTGATGCCGCGCCCAAGGTAGAGGAAGTTCGCGCTCCGATAGAACCGCTTCGCGATCGTGAAGATGCGTCGGTCAGCTTTCAGGGTGTGCTCGAGCAAGACCGGCAGGTGCGCAAGCGCCTCGATCTGCCGCCGCGCCTCGGCTGGCGCGAGCGTGTCGCGCGCCTGGCCCAGGTGCAGCGCAAGGAGGTTGAGTGCCACGAGCTGCGATGTGAACGCTTTGGTGGACGCGACCCCGATTTCCGGACCTGCGTGCGTGTACAACGTGCCATCGGCCTCACGAGTTGCCATGCTGCCGACCACGTTGCAGATCGCGATGCTCTTCGCGCCCTTGGACCGCGCCTCGCGCAACGCCGCCAGGGTGTCCGCCGTCTCGCCAGACTGCGTGATCACGACCACGAGCGTGCGCGCCCCGGCGATCGGGTCGCGATATCGGTACTCCGACCCATAGTCGACCTCGACACGCACCCGCGCCAGCGATTCGATCAAGAACTTGCCCACGAGGGCGGCGTGCCACGACGTCCCGCACGCGAGGATGACGACCTGTTCGATCGCGCGGAGCGTCTCGGCAGGGATCTCGATCTCGCCGAGATGGACGTTGGCATGCTCCTCGGAGATTCGTCCAAGTACCGTTTCCTGGAGCGCCCGCGGCTGCTCGAAAATCTCCCTCAGCATGAAGTGCTTATAACCGGCCTTTTCGGCCATCACGAGGTCCCATTGGATCCGCTGTGTCGCCTTCGAGACCGCCCGGCCTGCATAGTCGGTGAACTCGACACCGCCGTGTGTGATGACCGCCATCTCCTCATCGCCGAGGAACACGACGTCACGTGTGTGGGCGAGAATGGCGGTCACGTCAGACGCCACCAGGAATTCCGCGTCGCCAATACCGACGACGATGGGCGGACCGTTGCGCACCGCCACGATCTTGTCGGGGTCCTCGGCGTGGACCAAGACCATGCCGAACAGCCCGCGGAGCCGGCCCAGGGCCCGGCGCACGGCGTTCTCGAGCCCGTCGCTCCGGATCTCGCTCTCCACGAGATGCGCGATCACTTCCGTGTCGGTCTCGGTTTCGAAGCGGTGGCCTTCGCCCTGGAGCTGCCGTTTGAGCTCGAGATAGTTCTCGATGATGCCGTTGTGCACGACCACGAGGTGGCCGCTGCAGTCGCGGTGCGGGTGGGCGTTTTCCTCAGTCGGCCGGCCGTGGGTCGCCCAGCGGGTGTGGCCGATACCGTAATCGCCGTCCACCGGATCGGTTCGAATGACGTGCTCGAGCCGGTCGAGCTTGCCCGCGCTCCGGCGCACGTCGACTTCGCCGCTGCGCACCAGGGCGACCCCGGCCGAGTCGTAGCCTCGATACTCGAGCCGTCGCAGGCCGTCGATCAGGACGGGCACCGCCGGTTTGTCACCGAGGTAGCCAATGATGCCGCACATGGTGAGCCTTATCTAGACGGGGGGCTGTACCCTAACTGTAGCGTAGGACCTCTATTAGCCCTTCTTCCTTTTCTCGTCCGCCCAGCCTTCCTTGTTGGTCTGGCGCCCGCGGGCGATCGCAAGCGCGCCGGCCGGCACATCGTCGGTGATGCACGAGCCAGCCGCGACGTAGGCGCCACGACCCACGGTCACAGGGGCGATGAATTGGGTGCCACTGCCGACGAACACGTCGGGCTCGAGCCGGGTGCGGTGTTTGGTGCTGCCGTCGAAATTGCAGGTGATCGTGCCGGCGCCGATGTTGACGCCGGCTCCGATCTCCGCATCGCCCAGGTAGCTCAGGTGGTTGGCCTTCGCGTCGGTGCCGAGCGTCGTTTTCTTGAGCTCGACGAAGTTGCCGACGCGCGCCCGCTCCCCAATCACCGACTCGGGCCGGATGTGCGCGAACGGACCGACCCGCGCGCCCGCGGCGATCTCCGAGCGGGCGATCACGCAGAAGTTGTTGACCGTGACGTCGTCCCCGACCGTGGAGTCAACGATACGCACGCCCCCGTGCAGCTCGCAGCGTGCGCCAATCACTGTGCGCCCCTCAAGCATCACCCCCGGATGAATCACGGTGTCGGGACCGACGGAGACGTCACCATCGATGTAGGTCGTCGCCGGGTCCTCGATGCTCACGCCGGCCGCCATGAGCTCGTCGTTCTTGCCTCGTCGCATAAAGCCGCTCGTTTCCGCCAGCTCGGCCTGGCTGTTGATACCGCGGATCTCTCGCGCGTCCTCGGTCACGACCGTTTCCACCGTCAACCGCCGGCGCCGATACATCTGCAGGATGGCCGGCAGGTACCGCTCATGCTGCGGTCCGTCCTCAGTGACGCGCGTGAGGGCGTCGAAGAGCGGATCGAGCTCGAAGGCGTAGATGCCTGAGTTTACCTCCCGCAATTGCCGCTGCTCCGGGGAGGCGTCGGTCTCCTCGACGATGCGCACGAACGCCCCATCCTGTCGCACGACGCGTCCATAGCCGTACGGCTGGTCGAGGACGGCCGTCAAGACGGTGGCGGCCGCTCCTGCCGCGTCGTGCCGATCCGCCAGGCGCGCCAGCGTCGCCGGTGTGATGAGAGGCGCGTCGCCCGAGAGGACAACAACCGTCCCCGCGACACCGTCGAAGCGCGGCGCCGCTTGCAGCAGCGCGTGTGCCGTCCCGAGCTGGGGTTCCTGTCGCACGACCCGCACCCCCGGGTCGCCGACCAGCTCGGCCGCCGCAGAGACCTGTTCCGCTTGGTGACCGACGATAACGGTGGTCGAGGCCGGGTCCAGGGATGCCGCCGCCCGCAAGACGTGGTCGAGCAGCGTGCGACCCGCCAGCCGATGCAGCACTTTGGGCCGAGCCGCGTGCATCCGCGTGCCCTTGCCGGCGGCGAGCACGATCACGTGGCGAACGGCCATCTGGCTATGACAGCTGGTGGTTGCGTGACCGGCGTCGAGCGGCGGGCGGCGCCTCGATCACCCGTCGGAACGCGGCGTCCGCTTGCAGTGCCTTGAAGTCGGGTTCCTGCCGCGCGCGGAGCCGGTTGTCCGCGTTCAGCTCGATGGCGCGACGCAGATGCGCGACGGCCGCGTCAGTCTCGCCCCGGAGCGCCCGTGTGACGGCCAGCATGTACTGTACGTGATCGCTATCGGGGTCCTCGGCGGCAGCGGCGTCGAGATGGCGCACGGCCTCGTCGAGCGACCCGCTATTGAGCGCCAGTGTTCCGGCATACGTGCGCTCCTCGAGCGACTGGGGCTGCGGGACGGGAGGCGAGGACTCCCGTTCGCAGACTCTCAGGTAGACGCGCGCCCGTTCGCGGAGCTCGCGCTCCTCCGGATAGTCGGTCACCACTTCCCGCAGGGTCGCATCGGCTGTCGAGAAATCGCGCCGCTGCATGGCGTCGATCCCCTGTTCGTAGAGTTGGAGTGCGCGCGCGGACCGCTCGCGGCGCACCTGTGCCGCGGCGCTCACTTCGGGCGCCGGTTCGCTCGGCTCGGCCCGCGGCCGTGCGGGTTTCCGCTTGCGCTTGCTGGTCGGGGTCTTGCGTGCGGCAGCCGTTTTCCGCGCTTGACGTTTCGCCATGGGAGGTCGCTGCGCGCCGAAGGCGTGACAGCCTAGCAGAGCCCCCAGTGATAGGTCAATCACCAGATAATAACTTGGCGTTCTCGATCGCCCGATAGATCTCTCTTCCAGACACGCCGTACTTGGTTGCTAGCGCACGCACGGCAACCCTCCTGACCCCCAATTCATTGGTCAGTAGACCAAATTCTGTCAACAGAGCCCGCCCCGTAGGTGGTACATGGCTCTTCCCTTGCCCCTCAACGGCCGGTTCGACGACCACGGTCACTTCCCCGCGCGGCGATGGCAGGCGAGCAAGCACCCCAGTAATAGGTCCAATGACCAACTCCTCGTGTAGTTTAGTCAGCTCTCGACACACCGCTATGGTTCTCTCTCCGATCGTGTCGCGCAGGTCGATGAGCGAGGCCCGTAGACGATGGGGCGCCTCAAAGAAAACGACTGCGTGCGTCACGGTGGCGACCGATGCAAACCACTTTTTTCTGGCTTTTGACCGATACGGAGCGAAGCCGGCGAAGAGGAACGGTCCACCGGCTGCGCCCGACGTGACAAGCGCGGCGATCACGGCAGTCGGACCGGGGAGCGCTTCGACTCGGACGCCCCTCGCGAGGGCCGCGCGGACGAGCCGCGTACCGGGATCGGACACGAGTGGGGTGCCGGCGTCACTGATCAGCGCGACGGTGCCACCCTCCGCCAGCCCGTCAAGCAGGCGTGGTGTCTTCGTGACTTCGTTGTGCTCGTGAAAACTGGTGCGTCGCGTTGCGACGCCGTAGTGCGTGAGCAGTTTCGCCGCGCGGCGTGTGTCCTCGGCAGCGATCAGGTCGACGGCACCGAGCACCCGTATCGCGCGGTACGTGACGTCTTCGAGATTACCGATGGGGGTAGCGACGATGTAGAGCGTGCCGGGCTTGACCTGCACGATGTCGGGGAAGAACGGCCACCGCGCCGTGCGGACCGCAACGGTATTGTACCATCAAGCGCTGGCCCGCCCCTTCATCCGTGGGATTCCTGGGACAACTAGTGGACTGTACTAACTGATTCGTTAGTGGTAGGATTCCTCATGCTTCCTACCTCATTGCTGTCGGTGACCACGGAAGAACGAGCCACGTTGAACGCATGGGTCCGCTCGCAGCGCGGGCGAGCGGCGGATGCCCGACGAGCTCGGATCGTGCTGCTGTCGGCCGACGGGTGTTCCTACAGCGAGATCGCCGAACGGGTGGGATGCAGCGCGCCCACGATTAGCCGATGGCGCCAACGGTTTCTCGCGAAGCGGGTACCTGGGCTGCGGGCCCAGCACCGCGGGTCGACGGCGTGGCGGCTGACGGCGCGACTGGAAGCGCGGATTCTCAATTGGACGCGCAAGCCGCCCACGGACGGGACCACCCACTGGTCGACCCGCCGGTTGGCCCGCAAGCTCGGCATTCCCCATACGTTCGTGGCCCGGACCTGGCGGCGCGCCGGGCTCCAGCCGCATCGGCTGGAACGGTACCTGCGATCGACCGATCCCGACTTCGAGACCAAGGCCGCCGACATCATCGGCCTCTATCTGCATCCACCCCAGCATGCCGCGGTGTTTTGTGTCGATGAAAAGACCGCGATTCAGGCGTTGGACCGGCGTGACCCGCGGCTGCCGCTGTCGCCGGGCCGCGCCGAACGCCACGGCTTCGAATACGTCCGCCATGGGACGCTGTCGCTGTATGCGGCACTGACTACACACGACGGGCAGGTCCTCGGCCGGCCGGCCGCCAGGCATACCAGTGCGGAATTCGTCCAGTTCCTGGGCGAGATCGTGGCCTCGCAATCGCCCGGCCGGGAGATCCACATCATCGCGGACAACCTGTCCGCTCACAAGACCGCGAAGGTCACCGACTTCTTGGATGCGTATCCGAACGTGACGCTCCACTACACGCCGACCTATTCGTCGTGGCTGAATCAAGTGGAACTCTGGTTCTCGAAACTCACACGCGACGTGCTCGCTGCGGAATCTTCACGTCGGTCACCGACCTCACCCGTAAACTCCGTCGGTACATCGACCGCTACAACCGCACGGCAGCACCGGTGCGCTGGTCATATACAGACCCCTCCCGGCGCATCGCATGATTACTAACGAATTCATTGATACAGTCCACTAGTGTCCTGTAAACGTGATTCGCTGCATAATCCCCGGGCGGGGCATCCCGCCTGGCAGCGTTGCTCCTCGGTCACATAGGCCCACTATGCTCCCTCGTCGCGTCTTGCCAGCCGGGCGCCGCGCGCCGGGACTTACGCAGCGAATCACGTTTACAGGACACTAGATGCGCCGGTCGCACTCGACACACACGTCCGAACCGCTCGCCCACTTCGTCGAACAGTACCGCGCGTATCTCTACGAAACCTATCCGACGGAGGCGGCCGCCGACGGCGTGCACCTCCACGATGACCTGCTGGAGGATGTCAGTCGCGCCGCGATCGAGGCACACGCCCGCGACCTCGGCGGGTGGGCTCGCCGGCTCGACGGCATCGCCCCCTCCAGTCTCACGCGAGACGAGACACTGGACCGTCGCATGCTCGCCGACTGCATTCGCAGCCGGCTATTCGCCCTCGAAGAAACCCGTGACTGGGAGCGGAGTCCGCTGTTCTACGCGGACACGCTGGCGAATAGCCTCGCGGCCCAGGTGTTCTTTGCGTACGACGACCTCAACCAGCGCGCGCGGCGCGTCGGGTCGAAGCTGCGTCAGACACCCCGATTGCTGGAGGCCGCCCGAGAAAACGTGACCGAGGCGCCCGGCCTCTTCGTCAAGGTGGGGATCGCAGCCCTTGAAGGCGTGTTGTCCTTCGTCGAGCGGGATCTTCCCCGCGCCTTTCGCGATCTTGAGGATATGCATCTGCTCGGCGATCTGGCCGACGCCTCCACCGAAGCCACCGATGCGCTGCGCACCTACATCGGGCATCTGCGCGAGAAGGTCGGGCCGCAAAGTCGCGCGTCGTTTCGCCTCGGCGGCGACCGGTTCACCGAGAAGCTACGACTGGACGACGGCATCGACGTGCCCGTCGACCGACTGTTGAAGGTCGCCATGCGCGAGCTGCGGGCGACCCAGGCGGAGTTCAAGCGAGTCGCGGTCGACATCGATGCCGATCCACGGGAGGCCTGGCGCCAAGTCAAGGCGCGTCATCCCGACGCTGACGCACTGATCGGGACAGTCGAAGGACAGGTGCGCGATCTGCGGTCGTTCATCCAGCGCAAGCGCATCGTGACGGTCCCGGACCACGACGGCGTGGTGGTCGCGCCGACGCCCGATTTCTACCGGTGGACGTTCGCCAGCCTGTGGACCGCCGGTCCCTTCGAAGCGAAGCGGCTGGCCGCGTACTACTACCTCACCACCGTCGACCCCGCGTGGTCGGAGGCGCGGCGGCAGGAGCACCTCAGGGATTTCAGCCACGCCACGCTCTGGTCCATTTCGATGCATGAGGTCTACCCCGGCCACTTCCTGCACTTCGAGCACCTACGCGAGGTCGATTCGCCCCTGCGGAAATCGGTCCTCTTCGCGCCCACGTCGTTCGTCGAGGGCTGGGCGCACTACTGCGAGCAGATGATGCTCGACCAGGGCTTCGAGCGCGGGAACACGGAGATCAAGCTGGGCCAGCTCGCCGAGGCCCTCGTGCGCCTGGCTCGGACCGTTGTCGGCCTCAGGCTGCACACCGAGGATTTGTCGGTCGAGCAGGGGATGCGGTTCTTCCGCGACGAGGCCTATCTCGAAGAAAGCAGCGCCCGCCAGGAAGCAGAGCGCGGGACCTTCGACCCCGGCTACGTGCTCTACGCCCTCGGGAAGCAGATGCTGCTGAAGCTCCGCGCCGACTGCGAAGCCGCCGACGGGGGCGCGTTCGGCCTGCAACGGTTCCATGACCGGCTCCTCGGGCATGGGGGGCTGCCGTTCTGGATGCATCGCGAGCTGATGGTGGGGTCCGGCACCCTGCTCGAGTGATGCGCGCGCCCGACCACGGCGCCAATTGACCGTCTCCGGCCTGGCCACTACGATCGGTCGGTCGAGACACGAGGCCGCGACGACGATGCCGCTTTACGAGTACGAGTGCGAGGACTGTGGGCATCGGTTCGAGCGCATCCAGAAATTTTCGGACGAGCTCATCTCGATCTGTCCCTCCTGCGGCGGCAAGGTCAGGAAGCTGGTGTCGTCGCCCGCTTTTCAGTTCAAGGGGACCGGCTGGTACGTCACCGACTACGCGCGGAAACCGAGCGCGGATCAAGAGGCGTCTGGTAGCGAGGCGTCATCCGACAAGGACGGGGCCAAGAAGACCTCCGGGTCGAAGGACGCCAAGGAGTCTGGCTCGGGGTCCTCGTCTGGGTCCGACTCCGAGTCCACATCGAAGTCAGGGACGGGTCCGTCGTCGTCGTCGTCGTCATCCTCGGAGCCGTCGGCGACCAAGTAGTCGGACACGCGCCGTCAGCTCTTTCGCGCCGCCCGGCGCGTCTCCAGGGCCGCATCAATCGTTGCCGCGAGGTCAGGCCGCTTGCCGGCGAAGTGGAGCGTCGCTTCGAGATACCCGGTCTTCGTCCCGGCGTCGTGGCGACTGCCGTCGATCTCCACCGCGTGGATGGGACGGTCCTTGAGCAGGCGACGAAGGGCGTCGGTGAGTTGGATCTCGCCACCTGAGCCCGCGCCGGTCGCCTCGAGGGCGGGGAAGGCATCCGGCGTCAGGATGTAGCGGCCGACGATGGCCAGGTCCGACGGCGCGGCGTCGGGTGCGGGCTTCTCCAGCATGTCGACGACGCGATGCACGCCGGCACGGACCGGCTGGGCATCGATGATGCCGTAGCGATCGACCGCGGCGTGCGGGACGCGCTCGACGAGCACGACCGGGCCGTCGACCTCGCGGAAGACGTCGAGCATCTGGCGGAGCGCCGGTGGGTCGGCATCGATGACGTCGTCGGGGAGCAGCACGGCAAACGGGGCGTCACCCACGGCGGATCGGCTGCAGAGCACGGCGTGACCGAGGCCGAGCGGCTCCGGCTGATGGACCGTCGTGACCTCGGCCATTGCCGTCAGCGCGCGCACGGCCGAGAGCAGCTCGTTCTTCCCGCGTGCCTCGAGGGCCTCTTCGAGCGCTGGGGCCGTCGCGAAGTGCGACGCCGTCATGAGGTTGCCCGGATTCGTGACGAACACGACGTGACGGACGCCGGACCGCACCGCTTCCTCGACCCCATACTGCACGATCGGTCGGTCGACGAGCGTCAGGAGCTCCTTGGGGATAGCCTTGGTCGCGGGGAGCATGCGCGTCCCGAGTCCAGCGGCCGGGATGACGACGGTTCGAACCGATGCGGTCGTCGGCATGCGGTCAGCGATCGTATCATTCATGATCACTGATGCTTGACCCTGCGTTGCTCCGTGAACGGCTCGATGAGGTGCGGACACGCCTCCAGACACGCGGCGCCGATCTTGGCGGCGAGCTCGACACGCTTGTCCGCCTCGACCGCGAGCGGCGCGCGATTCTCCCGGTGCTCGAACAGACGCGCCGGGAGCGAAAGTCCGTCGGCGAGCAGATTGCAAAAGCCAAGAAGGCAGGTCAACCGGCGGACGATCTGATCGCGACGGGGCACACGCACGGCACGCTGATCAAAGAGCGGGAGGCCACGCTCGCGGTCATCGAAGCCGAGCGAGACACGATGTCGCTGACGTTGCCCAACCTGCCACACGAGAGCGTGCCCGTCGGTGGGTCCGCGCGCGACAACACGGAGGTCCGCCGGCACGGCGAGCCGCGGGCGTTCGATTTCGAGCCGCAGTCGCACTGGGATCTCGGCCCGGCGCTCGGGATTCTCGACTTCGAACGCGCGAGCAAGATCGCGGGCGCCCGCTTTGCCGTGCTCATCGGCGCCGGTGCGCGGATGAGCCGGGCGCTGATCGACTTCATGCTCGATCTGCACGCTGGCGAGCATGGCTACACCGAGGTCGAGCCGCCGTTTCTCGCCAGCGCCGCCGCACTCACCGGCACCGGCAACCTACCGAAGTTCGAAGCCGACTTGTTCAAAGTGGCCGGCGATTGGGACCTCTATCTGATCCCGACCGCCGAGGTCCCCCTCTGCAACCTGCATCGCGACGAAGTGCTCGACGGGCGCGCGCTCCCCGCGCGGTATGCGGCATATACACCGTGCTTCCGGAGCGAAGCCGGATCGTACGGCAAGGACGTGCGGGGATTGATCCGCCAGCATCAGTTCGACAAGGTCGAGCTCGTCGCGTTTGCCACGCCCGAGCAGTCGTACGAGGTGCTCGAGGAGCTCACCGGCCACGCCGAAACGGTGCTTCGGCAGCTCGGCCTCCCGTATCGCACCGTGACGCTCTGCACCGGCGACATGGGGTTTGCGGCGGCGAAGACCTACGACCTCGAGGTCTGGCTCCCTGGACAGCGCGCGTATCGGGAGATCTCGTCGTGTAGCAACACGGAAGCGTTTCAGGCACGGCGTGCCAACATCCGTTTCCGCCGAGACGGGAAGGGCACGCCGGAGCTGGTGCATACGCTCAACGGGTCGGGCGTCGCGGTCGGCCGCGCACTGATTGCGATCCTCGAGAACTACCAGCAGCGCGATGGGTCGGTTGTGATTCCGGAGGTCCTCCGGCCCTATATGCGCGGCCTCGAGGTGATCGAGCCGCCCGCGTAGGCGGGGAGGAACACGGATGACTGCACGCGGTCGTGTCGCTACCACGGCGGTCGCCAGTGCGGTCGTACTGGTGTCGCTCTTCGCGTCTGGATCAAGGCCGGCGGTGTCCGTCGGCTCATCGCAGGACGCGGGCCTCGGCGGGTATCGATTCGTGGCGCACACGATTGCCACGGGGTTGACGGGTGGTTATCAGCCGGTGGTGGTCGATCTGAACCGCGACGCGCGGCCGGACGTCATCGGACTCTCGGTCAGCCTCGACGAATTGGCCTGGTTCGAGAACCCTGGCTGGCAGAAACACGTCCTCACCACCGGTCTGAACCGAGCCATCAACCTTGCCGCCGAGGATCTCGATGATGATGGGATCCCCGAACTGGTCGTCGCCCATGAATTCGGGACGTCGCACGACACCAGTCTCGGCGTCCTCTCCCTGCTGACCCATCGAGGCGACCCGACACGCCCCTGGCGCGTACGTGAGATTGACCGCACACCGACCGTGCACCGGGTGCGGTGGGCCGATATCGACGGCACGGGTCACAGGGTGTTGGTGACCGCACCATTGGTCGGTGCGTCGGCGTCGGCGCCAGAGTATCGAGACGCCGTGCCCATCTTCTGGTATCGACCCGAGGACTGGTCTCGGCAAGTCGTGACAGAGTCCGAGCAGGGGGTGGTGCACGGACTGCTGGTAAAACCGTGGCAGGACGCCGATCGCGACGCCATCTTCAGCGCCAGTTTTGCCGGCGTGCATATCCATCGGTTCATCGACGGGCAGTGGCACCGAAGTCTCATCACCAACGGCGATCCCGCCGCATGGCCCGAGAGTGGTTCGAGTGAGGTCGAGGTCGGACGTCTGGGGCGTGGGGTTTTCGTCACGACGATCGAACCGTGGCATGGCGACCAGGTCGTCGTGTACCGAGAGGACGGCGACTCGTGGACGCGCCAGGTGATCGACACCATCGACGGGGGACACACGATCGTCACCGCGGACTTCAATGGCGACGGCCGTGACGAAATCGTGACTGGTGACCGAGGCGGCGCGCGCAGTCTGTATCTTTATGCGGCGACCGAGCCCGACGGAACGAGTTGGGCACGCCAGTTGCTCGACGATGGCGATATGGCGACGTCGGGTTGTACGGTCGAGGACCTCAATGCCGACACGCGCCTTGACCTCGTCTGCATCGGGGGCGGAACCGCGAATTTGAAGTGGTACGAGAACGCGTCGCCCTGAGTGTCGGCACGAAAGGAGGGATGGCCGAGCGGTTGAAGGCGGCGGTCTTGAAAACCGTTAGCGGGGAAACTCGCTCCTGGGTTCGAATCCCAGTCCCTCCGCCATCTTTTCAACGAGTTAGAGCGATCGGGAGGATGCCCTAGAAAAGGCGCAATCGGCGATTTGTCCCCGAAATTGTCCCTGCGGGTTGCCTTGCTACGACCTTCGGCTACTCGTAGGCGTCACCCGTCAACAGAAGCGACGCGATGACGGGTCTGGCGGCGTCCAGGGTCTCCACCGAGACAACGTACCGGGTTGGAGCCGCGTAGGGGATAGCGACTTGAAAATTGAAACGGCTCCAGACCCTGTGGTGTGATGACGTTGCAAAAGACGGACATCACCCCACGAGAGAGAGGAGCCACGATGAGTGGCCTACGTGCTGTCAGGAAGCGCAAGAAAGTTCGCAAGCTGGGCTCGGTCAACATCATTCACCGCGAGGCCTACGCGGATCTGGAGCTGGACGCGAAGGTGGAGCTGATCCGCTCGCTGGTTCCCCTGGGCCTGATGCATGTGCAGGAGTTGCTCGACCAGGAGGTGACGGCGCTGGCGAGCGAGCGCTACGTCCGGAAGGACGCGTCGGTCGGTGGACGCCGTCACGGCAGTAACCCTGGGACGGTGGGTCTCGCGGGGCAGCGCGTGCCGATTCGCGTGCCCCGGATTCGTCGCCTCGCAGGGAGCGAGATTCCGCTGCGGTCGTATGCGGCGTTGCATGACGACCGCGAGGTGGACGACGCGCTGCTGCGACGGGTGCTCTACGGGATCTCGTGCCGCAACTACGCGGCGGCCGCGGCGGCGATTCCCGGGGCGATCGGGCTGTCGAGTTCGACGGTGTCCCGGGGGTTCATCCAGGCCAGCGCGGCGCAGCTACGGGCGTTCCAGGAGCGGGACCTATCCGATGAGGACGTGGTGGCCGTGTTCCTGGACGGCAAGACGTTCGCTGACGCGACGATGGTCATCGCGCTAGGCATCACGCTGTCTGGGGAGAAACGCTTCCTGGGCTTCGTCGAAACGGACACGGAGAACGCGACGGTGCTCACACCGTTCCTGCGGTCGTTGGTCGAGCGGGGCCTCGACCTCTCCCAGGGTGTGCTGGTCATCCTCGATGGCGGCAAGGGGCTCCGCACGGCCGTCCGGAAGGCCTTCCGGGGCCGGGCCCTGGTCCAACGGTGCCAGTGGCACAAGCGCGAGAACGTGGTGAGCTACCTGGCCAAGCACGAGCAGGCGGTGTGGCGTCAGCGTCTCCAGCGAGCGTACAACCGGCCGGACTACGACGAGGCCCTCGGTGCGCTCGAGACGCTCCACGGCGAGTTGGACGAGCGGAACCAGTCGGCGGCTGACAGCTTGGCGGAAGGCCTGGACGAAACCCTGACGTTACATCGATTGGGCGTGTACGGAGTGCTGGGCCGGTCGCTGAAGACGACGAACTGTCTGGAGTCGGTCAATGCGCTGGTCGAGGAACGCTGCGCGAAGGTAGATCACTGGCAGAGCTCGAGCCAACGCCACCGCTGGCTGGCGACCGCCCTCCTGGACATCGAACCGCGCTTACGAAGGGTGAGGGGCTACCGCCACCTTCCCACGCTTCGGGCCGCATTGAAGCGAGAACTGAAGATCGACACGACGACGTCGACGAAGCAGGCCGCGTAAGCCATCGGGAGCCGTGGAGAGTTTCAACTAAGAATGGGCTTGACTCCTTCCGCGAGAGCGGGCTGGAGGAACCGATGAGTCACATCCTGCGCACCAGTCGCCGCTTCCAGACCATGCTGACCCTCCTCTTGATGGCGGGTGTCTTGCTCTGGATCGCGCCGGGCGCGACCCAGACCCAGCCCCGCTGAATCCGCGCGACATGGCCATGACGATCCCTGGGGAGTTCACCCTCGCGAGCGTCGGTGACCTGATGATGAGACGTCCGGCTTCCCAGCTGGCTCATTCCGGCGTCCAGGCGGCGCTGCAACTCGTTCGTGAGGCCAACCTGGCCGTCGGGAATATGGAGGGAGAACTGGCCAACCTTCGTGACTTCGACGGGCCTCTGAACGGGTTCGTGGGCACGCATGAAGTCGCGGCCGACCTGAAAGCCATTGGGTTCGACATGGTCAATCGAGCTCAGAATCATCTGCTCGATGCAGAAGCCGAGGGGATGTTCTCCACGAATGCCCTCTTGGACGAGGCCGGCATCGTCCATGCCGGAAGCGGTAGGAACCTCGACGAAGCGGCGGCACCGGCGTTTCTGGAATTGCCGAGAGGTCGGGTGGCAATGGTCGGCATGCATGCGCCGCTGTGGCCCGAACTTCGTCGGCTGGCCGCGACTCCGCAGTTCGGTAATCTGGGCGGGCGCCCTGGGCTCAACATGCTCCACTACACCGAGACCATCGTGGTCTCGGACGAGCAGTTGGCCTTGCTGAAGCAGGCGCGTGACCGGTTTCTCGAGTTCAGCTCGAACTACGACAACCCACGACCGGCACCAGACTACGAACCGGGCGACAGAGTCCGCTTTCCGGCCTCAAGCTCGGGCAGGGACGACCCGACCTACCGGGCCGCGCGACCTGGCGAGACACCTGGAACGATCGACTACGCCCTGAATCAGAACGATCTGACCCGGACGCTGCGCAGTATCCGCAACGCCAAGCGGTACGCCGATTTCGTCGTCGCGACGGCGCACATCCACCAGGGCCGGTCGGTGCTGGAGCAGATGCATCTCAGTACCAGACCGCCGGACTTCTACGTCGACCTGGCGCACCAGTCGATCGACACTGGCGCCGATGCGTTTGTCGGGCACGGTGTGCAGCTCTTGCGCGGAATCGAGATCTACAAGGGCAAGCCGATTTTCTACGGTCTTGGTGAGTTCTTCCGCGAGGCGCAGTGGACGCTCGGCGAGCAGTTCGGACAAACCGACGCGGACCAGCAATCGCCGCGCCAGAATTTCGCGAGGAACTTCGGGGGGTCCACTCAGTCGCTGGAGAGCCTAGTGGCCATCAGCCACTTCCAGGATGGTGAGCTGGCAGAAGTGCGGCTCTATCCGACGGAACTAGGCGCCGATGGCCCTGATTCCAGGCTCGGTATTCCCCGCCTCGCGCCGCCCGAGAAGGCCCAGGCGATTCTCCAGCGGATGCAGAGGCTGTCGCGGGATTTCGGCACGACCATCGACATCCAAGAGGCTGTCGGCGTGATTCGCGTGAAGTAGCCTCCCTCCGCCATTTCGTCTCCGTCTCCAAAGGCTGATGCCTTGATAGGGTATACCTGTAACAGGTATACTACTTCCCGGTGGCGATCCGGGGCTTCGCTAGTCAAGCGGTCGAGCGTTTCTTCGTCTTCGGCACCATCCCGAGGCGCACCGGTTGGGCACGGGCAGCGAAGGCCGCCGCCCGGAAACTCGACATGCTGCACTACGCCGGCGCGCTGACTGACTTGAGGTCGCCTCCTGGAAACCGCCTCGAGGCTCTCAAGGGTGACCTCAAGGGGATGCACAGCATTCGCATCAATGATCAATGGCGGGTCGTCTTCCGTTGGACAGACGGCGGACCTACCGACGTGGACATCCGGGATTATCACTAGGGGACACTATGACGAACCCGAGGCGCCGCCGCCGCGAACCGACGAGTCCGGGGGAAATCCTACGGGAGGAGTTCCTTATCCCCCTCGGGATGACGCAAAAGCAGCTGGCTGATCACCTCGGGTGCGACGTCAAGGTCATCAACCGAATCGTGAACGAGCGGACTTCCGTAACTGCTGAGATGGCGATGAAGCTGGGAGCGGCGTTTCGAACAACCGCGGATTTCTGGCTCAATGCGCAGAAAGCTGTGGATCTTCATCGGGTCGCTACTCGGGGACTGGATCTGCCGCGCCCGCTTCCGCGAGCGAGTTGACTGTCCCCAAAGTGTCCCCATCAGGACCTCACTCCTCGTATCTGTACGCACTCCTCGTATTTTCCGGAGTGGTGCCAAGTTGTTGACAGCAGGGAACTATTAAGGAAAACGCCGATCTTAAGGACCACACGCGGCGCACTTGAAAACCGTTAACGGGGAAACCCGTTCCTGGGTTCGAATCCCAGTCCCTCCGCCATTATCAACGACTTACGGGGCTCTATCAACTGAGAATCCGTGGAGCGTAGCTGCCCCGCGACACTCGAACACACATCGTCGTTCAGCGGGCGCACGTCACCGCCTCCCACTCGCCGCTGGAACTCTCTGCGGCCAAGGATACGACTCCGTTCGAATGCTGTTCACATGAACGTGCTCACTCGCAGGCAAACTCGAATCCCGAAACTTGTCAAAATCATTCCACAGCACGAAGGCCGTCGCGTCCAAACCTCCGTCACGTGATTCTTGCAGCTTCTGGATCTCAGCCGCCGGAATCTCCACTTCGACAATCACGCTCGTGTCTTCCGCTTTCATGGTCCGCACCAGCGGTGTTAAGTCGGTCTTCGCCACGGAGCGATTACCGACCCATGTCGACAATGTCGCAAACTCCTTCCCCAAGAGCCTAGGATTCGTTACCTCGACTCGTAACGTAAACACACCGTCATCGGCAATGACGACTTCATCGCCTTGAGACACGTTCAGTACTTTCGCATCTGTGGATGGCAACGGATATGTACGTCTCGCCTCGTCTGAGAGAGCGGGAAGCGTGAAACGATAGAAGCCGTAGTTCGCACGGCCGGATGCATCGTTGAAGAAAAAGACGATTCTGGCTGGTGTGTCCATCGACCTTTGGAAATTGACGAGATGCGCACGCCGTATCAAGCGTCCAAGCGATTCCCCGAAAGGCAGTGTCCTGTCTGTCCATCTGAAGCGACCCAGCACCGACGCGCCAAGATGTGGAATCACTTGCGCTCTATTTGATGTGTGCTCGTCCTGATCGACGTCGATTCGCCCCTCGTCGTCCGACACCGTCACCGCGTCGTAGTCGGTGTACACACTCTTGCTGTCCAGCAGAGTCGAGTCGAGCAGCAACACCATCGAGGGATCAATCGTCAACGACGGCAAGCGAACGTCTCCGGACGGAGCTGGATTGTCATTCGCCGCCACGATCTTGAATGCCTGGACTGAGAAGTCCGCAAGGTACGGTTGCCCCGGCACATTCATCGGATGCACGTGGGCGCTGATCAAATTCTCCCCGTCATAGAACTCGGACGTGTCCACGCTGAATGTGCGCACCCACTCGTCGGAATCAATCGTGTGCCCGGCTTCATGGGTACTGATGACCCTGAAATTCTTGTACAACTGGGCGTGCTGCGTCAGGGAGTCTCGTATCGTGACCTTGCCTGTGAGTATCCCGGACACGGTTTCGCCTTCCGTCACGGGCAAATCGTCGAGTGTGAACAATTCGATCACGATGTCCGAGCTGAACTCATCCGCCGCAAGGGGGGACGGGCCACAAATACCAACGAACAGCGCAAGGACACCAACTCTTGCCACGCCATGAGTCATTGCCGCTCCGGCCAGACGACCCCTTGGTGCCCCCTCGGGACGTTGCCCACCCCCTTGTAGACGAACTTCTGGATGCGCTTCCCCTCGAACGTTTCGGTGGTGAAGATGTTCCCTTGCGAGTCGGTGGCGATGCTGTGCACGCCGTAGAACTGACCGGGCTGGCGGCCGCCGTCGCCAAAGCTCGTGAGGTACTCCAGGGTGTCGCGCCGAAGGATGTGAATCCGCTCGTTGACGCCGTCCGCGACATACATGTACGTCTGCCACTGGTCTCCTGAGAACGCGATCTCCCAGACCGACCCGGCTCCCAGCGTCTCCTTCTCGATGAAGGTCTCTGCGACAAAGGTGCCGTCTGTCTGGAACACCTGGATCCGGTCGTTCACGCGGTCACACACGTAGAGCAGACGGTCGACCGCCAGCTCCGCGCAATGGACCGGATTGCGGAACTGCTGTGCAGGCTCAGCGCTCGGGTCGTACGGTCCGAGGTCGGTGTCGTCGGGAGGGTTCCCATATGCGCCCCAGTAGCGCTTGAACTCACCGCTGTCGGCATCGATGACGACGACGCGCTTGTTGCCATAGCCGTCGGCCACGTAGACCTCATTCTCCAGCGGGTCGACGAAGACCTTCGCCACGCGCCAGAAGTTCTCCTGGTCGTGGCTCCCATTGTTCATGCCGGCCTTGCCCACCTGCGCGAGAAAGCGGCCGTCTCTCGAGAACTTGAGGATGTGCGCATCGTTGCCGCCGTTGCCGCCAATCCACAAGTTGCCACGGTGGTCGAAGGCCAGCCCGTGATTCGACTCGAACCACTCGTATCCGTTGCCCGGACCTCCCCACGACCCGACGAAGTTGCCCTCCGGGTCGAACTCAAGAATCGGCGGGGCCGGCTCACAGCACTCCGGCGGTTGCCGTTGGCCGCCGGCGCTTCGCCGGCGGAGACGGAATCGGGTCGGTGGACCATGAAGACGTGGTCCCTGGCATCGACGGCGACGCCGATCGATGTGCCAATCACCCAGTGATTGGGCAGCGGCTGTGGCCAGAGGGGGTCGACCTCGAACATCGGCGCCTCGACGCCGCCCTGCGCCTGGACGACGGCCGACCGTTCGACCACCGACTGACCGAGACCGAGCGCAATGATCGCAGCGAGGGACAGTGCACCCGCTATCAGGTGGCGTGTAGGCATGGCGATCCTCCTTCCCAAGCCGCTCGGACCCTGACGGGGGTCCGTGTAGGCATGAGGGTGTCACGAGGCGGAGACAGGCGACAAGGAGCACTGTGGTTATCGGCTACTCTGTCCAGGCCGCCCGAAGAGCGGCTCGATCGATCTCGTCGCCGCGGAGGTACACCTTGGCAATCCGACGCGTGTTGGCGATGTCGTCGAGCGGGTTGGCGTCGAGCACGAGGAAGTCGGCGCTCGTGCCGGGTTCGATCGTGCCCACGTGAGTGATGCCGAAGGCCTGGGCCGGCCGCTTCGTCGCGGCCACAATCGCCTGTGCAGGCGTCATGCCCAGCCGGACGAAGGCCGCCACCTCCGTATGCTCCGCGTACCCGAAAAACGTTCCGACGACCGTGCCTGTCGGACCGAAACCGGCATCGGCCCCCAAGATCAACTGGATCCCGGCGTCGTTCATCCTCGCGAAATCCCTGGCGCGCTTACGCCGTCGCTCCTCCGCGGCTGCGCCGCCGGCCACACCGCCTTGGCTCTGTTGGCCGATCGGGCGTCTTCGTGCAGGGTCGCTGAGACGCGCGAGCACCGCGGCGGAGACGTGTTCCCGGAAGAAGGGATCCTCGAAGTACTCGGGATCGCGAAACAGCCCACCCACGGTCGGGATCAGGAACGCATTCCGCTGGCGCATCAACGCGATCCATTCATCGTCGACGTCGCTCGGCCCGTGAATGAGCCTGCGCCCGCCGGCACGCAGCAGCCGTTTCTGATCCTCCAGGAGCGGTGCATGGGCGAGGACACGAATGTCGTGGACCAGGGCTTCATCCACGATCGCGCGATAGATCTCGGGCTGCAACTTCACCCTTGCTCCCCGCCGCTCGTCCCGAGCGTCCACCCAGATCTTGAGGACCTGAACGCCCTTGGCCGCCTCCGCCCGGACGACCCGTCTGGCCTCCTCCGGTGTTGACACACCATGCTGGCCCCAAAACCCTTCGTCCGCGGTGAAGTTCGGGTTTGGGCCACCCCCGGGCGTGCCGATGCCCGGAGACGCCACGAAGCGGGCGCCGCCGATCTGCCCCAGCCGCTGTTCCAGCTGGACCTGTAACGCGACCTCTTCCTTGTCGCTCCCCGTGGAGACCACGGTGCCGACCCCGTAGTACGCGTGACGATGCAGATGATCGATGAGGTTCTCGCGGGTGAAATTCTCGCTCCCCCAGCTCGTGTACTTCTCCCATCCCAGATGCGAATGGGCGTTGACGAGCGCAGGCATGACCGTCTTGCCCGTCAGATCCACTGTTACCGCACCGGCCGGCGCGCGAATCTCGCCCGCCGTGCCGACCTGCATGATCACGTCGTGTTGGACCACGAACGCGGCGTTTTCGATCACCGTTCCATCGCCGACGATCAGCCGTGCGCCCGTGAACAGTGCCCCGGTGTTGGCACCACCCTGGATCTCTGGCGCTCCGCCACTCGCACACGCCATCGCGAACAACAGAAACGCACCGTAGAGCGTTTTCATCACGAGGCTCATGAAGCCCTCCTTGGTGATCGACGTGGCCCAAGCTGACAGCGCGTTGCGAGCCTCTCGCCCCGGTAGGCGGAAGTGTAACTGCACCTTATGATCACCCCCCGAGATGGATCGGATGCCTCCGCATCCGCAGCCATCATCGTTATCCAGCATTGGCTGGATGAACTCAGAGCACACGCGCGTCCCCGCCGTGGATCCGCTGCCTGTCCCCAAACTGTCCCTGCCAGGACCTCACTCCTCGTATCTGTACGCCCTCGTATTTTCTGGAGTGGTGCCAAGTTGTTGACAGCGGGGAATTACTAGGGAAAACGCCGATCTGTGGGATCACCCGCGGCGCACTTGAAAACCGTTAGACGTGAAAGCGTCTCCTGGGTTCGAATCCCAGTCCCTCCGCCACTATCTTCTAATTAACAGAGTGACTTGGCGTCACCAGGCTGGGGACAGCCTAGTGGTGTCGAAGGGGTCGATCAGGCCGATTTGCAAACATTCTGCAAACATCGGCACGATCGGTCGAATCCTCTGAGACGGAAATGGCACGACGAACGACTTTCGTGTTGACCTTGCTGCTTGTGGGGATTCTCCTCTTCTTCGTCGCAACGAGACTCAACGACGACGCTGAGGTCGGAGATGGCCCGGTCGAGGAACAGGTCGAGATGCCCCGGTCGGCGTGCAACAAGCGGGCGGCGATGAGGTGGTCGCGTTCGTCCCATCCGTCCGAGCGACCGAGCTCTTCGACGAGGTCCCCGAGGGTGCCGGCTTCTCGCTGCCCCCTATAGCAACCCCGGCGGTATCCAGGCCCACGATGAGCACATTCCCTGCGCTTGCCCTCTTCGTGTCTGAAGCACGTCTACGAAACCGTTGCATGGCCGCAGAGAGGCGATCGACAACGATCATGCCGATGATCCCAGCGCCGATCGCGACAGCAACGCGATCGCCCGCGTCGCCGTCGCTCAATGCCGCGCCGACCAAAGCCGCGACGACGCCCACGGCGGCTGCGACCCGCCGCGATGGAGTATCGAAGACGTGCTTCGCGACGCCCAGACCGAAGACGAAGCCCAGGGTCCCGCCGTAGACCATCCCAACAAGAACCGCTCCCCAAGAGAGGTCTTCTCCGGCGGCGAGTGTCGCTGCGATCACCGCGCCAGCGACACCCCCCACGAGCGTGGCGATGCCTTCCGTGCGACCAACGAACGGCTGTTTGAACAGAGAGGCCATGCGCGAGACGGTGCCGGGCACTTCGAGTGCTCCCTTAGGGAGCATGCGAGATTAGTCGAATTCAGACGTGCAACGTGTGCTCGTCAGCCTCGATCTCTCCCCTTGCGCGTGCGCCTTGGCGACTCGGTCATCAAGGCTTGGACGGCCAACTCAACGTACTTCGGGATCGTGGGCAGGAAGCCGCGTTCATACCGCGTGATCGTGTTTCGGGCCATGCCAAGCCGCTCGGCGAGTTCGCGCTGCGTGAGACCGAGACGGAGCCTCTGACGACGAAGCTCCCGGCCGGTCAACTGAGAGTCAGGCTACGTGAGGGAGCACGCTGGGGTCAACGGTCTGAGACCCCGATGGGGCAGTCTGGGGCGCAGGAGAATCCGCGGTACCAGAACCGGTTGGCGCGGGGACAGCCCGCGCTATGATGACCCCTCCCGGCATGACCCTGATTCCCGGCTCAACGCTCGGCCCGTACGCGATCCGCTCCCAGCTCGGCCAGGGCGGGATGGGCGTCGTCTACCTCGCGCAGGACCCGCGTCTTGACCGCCAGGTCGCGATCAAGGTCCTGCCGCCAGACCTGACCCGCGACGACATCGCCAAGCAACGCTTTCTCCAGGAAGCGAAGGCCGCGTCTGCGCTCGACCACCCCAACATCTGCACCATCCACGAGATCAACGAGACGGCCGACGGCCAGCTCTACGTTGTGATGGGCGGTGAGGAGACCCGTGATGCGACAGAATCCACGTCTCGGACAGATGGCCGTCTCGGTCGGCGCGATGCTTGGGACGCTGAGTGCGGGCGCTTGTGACGAGCTGACCGCCGTCAATCCCGGGGAGCTTCGTGTCGAGACCGTCCCCACGAGTCAGCACCTGATCAGTGGGGGCGACGCCTTGGTGCGGATCGAACCAATCTTCGGTGGCTCGCTCCCCGATGTCTCGGTCTCGGTCAACGGGGTGGACATGACGGAGCGGTTCCGCCCGGCCCCGGCGGACTGGCTCGGACGCGAGTCAGACGCGCTGCTCGGCTTGGTCGACGGGTTGGCAGTCGGAGACACCTCCGTGGTTGTCGAGTATGCGCGTACGCCGATTTCGTCGATGACGGTGACCAACTATCCTGTCGCGGGACCGATCTTCTCCGGCGATCACCTCCAACCCTATATCTGTCTCGAGGACCTCGCCCTTGACCGCGAGGCCCAGCCGCGCCGATTCCCGATCGGCAACGGCGACTTTCTCGTCGGGTCTGCGCTGGACGACGACTGCTCGCTGGAGACACGCGTCGACTATCTGTATCGCACGACGGAGGGCGAAGGAGAGGGCGCGTTCGGCGGTCTGGTCGATCCAGCGCAGCTGCCTGCCGACGTCTCACGGACGACCACGACGAGCGGCGCCACCGTCCCCTATGTCGTTCGTCTCGAGACCGGCACGATCAATCGCGCCATCTATCAGATGGCGATCCTGATTGACCCCGACCAGCCGGACCCCACGCCCTGGGACCGTCCCCGCGGGTGGAACGGTCGTCTCGTCTACACCTACGGCGGTGGCTGTGAAGCCGGCTTCTTCCAGGGCACGAGCACGGGCGGCGTGCTCCGAGACGCGCTGCTGTCGAAGGGCTATGCGGTGGCGTCGTCGACGCTCAACGTGAATCGTCAGGGCGGGTGCAACGACGTGCTGTCGGCCGAGACCACCATGATGGTCAAGGAGCACTTCTCGGAGACGTTCGGCCCGCCGATTCACACGATCGGGACCGGCGGATCCGGTGGCGCGATGCAGCAACTGCTGATCGCCGGGGCGTATCCCGGCATTCTCGACGGGATCATGCTGACGGCGACCTTTCCCGACGCAGTCAGCTACTTCATCGACACGTCCGAGTGTCGGCTCCCGCTGAGGCACTTTCTCAACGAGGCCGAACTCGACGACGAGACCAAACGGGTGGTGGGAGGCTGGGCCACTTGGGAGACCTGTGACCGGTCGCTCGGGAACCGGCCGAACCGGATCGGCCCGGACGATTGTCCGTCGGAGATTCCGGTCGAGGAGCGGTATCACCCGGTGAACAACCCGACAGGCGTCCGCTGCTCGATTTATGACGGCATGCGCAACGTCTTCGGGACCAGAACGTACGACGGCATCGAACCGGCACCACGGGCGGCGTTCGGGCAGAACCCGCACGGCAACGTTGGCGTGCAATACGGGCTCGCCGCGCTGAACGAGGGCCTGATCTCGAAGGACCTGTTCATCGACTTGAATGAGCACGTCGGTGGATGGGACATCGACTTCAGGTGGCGACCGGAGCGGTCCGAGGCCGACCCCGTTGCGGTGCGGGTGGCCTATGAGACCGGGCGCATCACCAGCGGCGGCGGAGGACTGGCGACGACGCCGATCATCGACGAACGAAACTATCGCGACCTGTCGGGCGACTTCCACGCGAGCTACTACTCGTTCGTCATGCGCGAGCGTCTCATTCGCGACAACGGTCACGCCGACAACTACGTGCTCCAGCGTCGCACAGCACCCCTGTCGCGCGCGGAAGACAACCTCGCGCTGATGGACGAATGGCTCACCAACATCACCCTCGCGTCCTCGGGTGACAGCTTCGCGGTCAGTGCCAAGCCGGAGGCGCTCGTCGATGCCTGCTGGAACGATGACGGCAACCAGATCGTCGAAGCGCAGATCATCAGACGGGATTGGAGGGACTCGCCGGGATGGCGCCGCGCGGATCACTCAATGGAAATGGGCTCGAAGGAACAGGCCGGGACCAGCCGGGACGACGACGACCGCACTTGAAAACCGTTAGCGGGGAAACTCGCTCCTGGCTTCGAATCCCAGTCCCTCCGCCATTCAATTCTATCTACAGAGTCCTGACCGACGCCAAACCCCTGCGTTGGCACGTGCATGAAACACAAATACAAACAGACTTTACATCATATTCTATATGTTACACACTCAGTTAGTAACTGGTGATAGCGTGTTGTTCACAGTACCGGAAATCGACGATCAGGAGCGGGCTGTCATCGCCCGGATTGACGAGGTCCGCGCCAACCTCGCATACGCAACGGCAGCTCGACGATGGACTGGAATGCTGGCTCGAACGGCGTTCGCCAGGAGCATTCAGGGCTCCAACAGCATTGAAGGCTACAACGTCACGATCGAGGACGCCATAGCGGCGGCGGAAAACGAAGAGCCCATGTCAGCGCAAGGTGAAACCTGGCTAGCCCTAATGGGCTACAGAAATGCGATGACGTACATCCTGCAGCTGGCGGACGATCCACATTTCTCCTATTCGCGGGGACTCATTCGCAGCTTGCACTACATGATGCTTCAGTACGATTTGAGCACGCACCCAGGTCGGTGGCGACCAGGCCCCGTCTTTGTCCGGAACGACGACACTGGTGAACGGGTCTATGAGGGCCCGGATGCCGGCATGGTTAACGACCTAACTCACGAACTGGTTGAGTTCTTGAGTCGTAGTCCCGCCGGGACACACCCACTCCTTCTGGGCGCGATGAGTCACTTGAACTTAGTGATGATCCACCCTTTCTCCGACGGGAACGGGCGCATGGCCCGGGCACTTCAAACGCTGGTTCTGGCGCGAAGCGGAATCCTCACCAAAGAGTTCTGCAGCATCGAGGAGTATCTGGGAAAAAATACACAGTCGTACTATGCCGTCCTGGCTGAAGTCGGGGCTGGCAGTTGGCATCCTGAACGGGATGCCCGTCCTTGGGTCCGCTATTGTCTGACAGCCCACTTCCGCCAGGCATCGACGATTGTTAGACGGGCTCGAGTGCTTCAGAGGATCTGGGAGGCGCTGGAGCATGAGACGAAGGCTCGTGGATTGCCCGACCGCATGATTCCCGCCCTTGGGGACGCGGCTCTGGGCCTGCGCGTTCGTAACGCTACGTACCGCGGGTCGGCCGGTATATCTAACAATACGGCCAGTCGTGATCTGAAAGTGTTGACCGACGAAGGACTACTCCTGTCGCAGGGCGAAAAACGAGGTCGCTACTATGTGGCCTCAGACATACTTGTGAGAGTTGGCCGTAGCGCCGCAAGCGGCGAACCAAAGAAGGTCCCCGATCCGTTCGAGCTGATCGACTATCTTCCTGGCTTAGTTCCGCCCGCATGATCCGGTTGGGGTACCTGAGTTGCAAAACGGATTGCAAACGAACGGCTGATCACCAGACGAGCACTCCGCCATGTCCGGTCACCGCGTGAAGACCGATCTACCCCTCGAGAAGGTTTCCAGGATAGCGACATGCTCGAGCTCCGCCGGGTCTGATGTCAGCGGATTCTGGCCCAGGATCACCAGGTCTGCCTGCTTCCCTACCGTAATAGAGCCCTTTAGATCCTCCTCGAAGTACTGGTAGGCAGCCCCGAGGGTGACGGCGTTGAGCGCCTCCATGATCGTGGCCCGCTGGTGCGCACCGAGCACGCGTCCACTCCGCGTCTTCCGGTTCACGGCGATCGAGACCAGACGCATGATGTCTGGCGGGACCACCATCGCGTCGTTGTGGATGGTGTGATGCACGCCGTTATCGATCGCCCAGCGCACCGGACTGATGTTGCTGCCGCGCTCTTCACCGAAACTCCGCACGTGCCAGTCGCCCCAGAAGAACGTGTGGGCCGCGAAGAACGACGGTACGACGCCCAACCTAGCCGCGCGCTCCACCTGGTCCTGGCGCATGAGCTGTGCGTGAATGATCACGGAGCGATGGTCCGGCATCGGGTCCGTGCCGGCGACGGCCTCTTCGACCCCTTTCATCATGAGGTCCATGGCCGCGTCCCCGTTGCCGTGGGCCAGAAACGGTACACCCCGCTCGATCAGTGCAGCTGCCCCGGTCTTGTAGACATCCGGGTCCATGATGCCGTAGGCGCGATAATCCGCGGGTGCGCCTGGCGGTCCCTCGTGATACGGCTCCGTGACCCACGCGGTGCGCCCCTGGGGTGACCCGTCCAAGACGAACTTGACGCCAGCGACACGAAGGCCGTCGTCGTAATCCGGAGCGTAGTCGACGCTTCCATTGAGGATCGCGTCGACGTTGGTGAACACGGCCACATCGGCGTCGAGCGGCTCTCGTTCCGCCGCCGAACGAAGGCTCTCCACCATCGCGGGACCGGTTCCGCCACCGTTCTGGATTGTGGTCGTTCCATAGCTCAGATACACGCCGATCGACGTGCGAATCAGCTCGTCGAGATCGCCCGCCGCCGGGTCGTACAACCCGCCGCCGACCTGAACCAGCCGACCGGCTCGCTCTTCGAGAACGCCGTTGGGCTCCGTTGAACCCTCGATGCGCCGAATGTGACCGCCTTCGGGGTCCGGGGTTGCGGACGTAACGCCGCTGCTCTCGAGCGCCGTGGAATTCACCGCCCGGAGATGCCCCGACACGTGACTCAAGACGATGGGGTGCTCCGTAGAGGCTCGATCCAGATCGAAGCGCGTTGGGTGGCGGCCCTCCGCGAGCAACGAATCGTCGTAGCCGCCTCCCACCACGGGCTCGCCTCGTGGAATCTCCTTCTCGTCGATCCAGCGCCGGATCTTGGCCACCAGCTCATCGATGTTGGTGACGTCGCCCACGGGCGGGGGATGGAGCGATAACGCATCGAGCGATCGACCCGCTCCTAGGAAATGACCGTGGGCGTCGATGAAGCCGGGCAGGAGAGCACGGTCGCCCAGATCCACCAGCCGCGTCGACTCCCCCTGCCGGGCCATCACATCATCCAATGCCCCAGCCGCAGTGATCGTCTGGCCGCGGACTGCCACGGATTCAACGGCCGGCTGATCCGGGTCCATCGTCACGATGTGGTCGCCGAAGAAGATGAGATCGGCGGGGGAGCCAGCGTCCTGGGACTGCGCACAGCCGGTAACGGCGATGCCGACCGTGCACGCGAGAGCAAGACCAGCCCGCTTCGGCTTTCTCATGATTCCACCTCGACGGACGTAGCGACCGCCATTTGAGCTATGGGCGCGGCGAGCTCGGATGCCTGATGATGGCCCCCGGGCCCCACCGATGCCTGTGCAGCTGCATCCTCATCAAGGGCCTTGATATCCTCGCAGCCGCCGAGGACGGGGACCGCCGTGCGCTCGCACTGATTCCTCAATCCGGCAGCCCCAGCGCGACCCACTCGGCCGGGTAGTCACGTCTTCCGATCGGGACGACGATGAACTGTTTCCCGCCCGCCATGTACGTCATCGGCCCGCCGGTCGTCCCGGCCGGCAGATCGAGCTTCGCGATCACTCGCCCGGTTGCTTTGTCGTAGGCCCGGAAGACGGTCCCCCACATATTGGGCTGCACGCCACCGAAGACGTCGCCCCCTTCCCCCACGAACAGCAGGGTCCTGGTGACGAGGGCCACCGGTCGGCTCGCGATGCCGAGCGGCGGGAGGTCGAGGCCCTTCAGCATCGGATGATCACGGATACCGTCGCCGTTCGTCGCTACCCAGACGTGCTCACCGCGGTTCAGATCGATCGCGGTGAGCCGCCCCCACGGTGGCTTGGTGAGCGGGATGCCGTCGATATACGGCGCGTCGCGATTCGGGCTGTAGTAGGCCATCTCGGTATTCGGCTCGCCCGACGCGTCGGCGATGCGATAGACACGTGGGACCGCGTGGGAGAAGGCGTAGTAGAAGCCGGTTTCCGGATCGAACGCACCCGTGTTCCAGTTGCCCGACCCCCAGGAACCCGGTAGCAGCAGGGTGCCTTGCGTTCCCCCCGGCTCCTCACTGACCAGCGAGGGCGGCGTAAACAACGGGCCGATGAGGAAGGTGGCGGCGATGTCGCGGGCGCGCGCCGCCAGCTCCGGCGTGAAGTCAATGAGGTCTTCGGCCGTCAGACCCTGCTTGGCAAACGGAGGCGGCTTCGTCGGAAACGGCTGTGTTGGCGACGTCTGCTCCCCGGGGACAGTCGACGGTGGCACTGGACGCTCCTCGATCGGCCACACCGGCTCGCCCGTCAGGCGGTCGAAGACATAGAGGAACCCGGTCTTGCTCGGCTGCATGACCGCGCGGATCCGACGTCCGCCGACGGTGATCTCCCCCAGCGTGGGTGGGCCGACGGTGTCGTACTCCCAGACATCGTGGTGAACCAGCTGGAAGTGCCACACGCGTGCCCCCGTCGTCGCATCGAGCGCCACGAGGCTGTTCGAGAAGAGGTTGTCGCCCGGACGGTGACCGCCGTAATAGGCAGCGGTCGGCGCGGTGAGCGGGACATAGACGTAGCCCAGCGCTTCATCCGCGCTCAGGCAGCACCACGCGCCGAGGTCACCCGACTCCTTCCACGAGTCGTTGCCCCACGTCTCGACGCCAAGCTCCCCGTCCCGCGGCACGACGTGAAAGGTCCAGAGCTGTCGACCGGTCCGCGCGTCGTAGCCGCGGATGTCCTCGGGCGTGCTCCCTTTCCACTGAACGCCCCCGTCGCCGGCGCCATCAACCGTCCCGCCGACGATGACGACGTCGCCCACGACGATCGGGCCCGAGCCGCCGTTGGCGCGTCGAGCACCGGGCGGGGTTAGGTCCACGCGACCGTTGTCACCGAACCCCATCACCGGCTCTCCGGTATCGGCATCGAGCGCGAACAGATGGGTCTTACGCACCATGAACAGGCGACGGTCGGCGCCGTCGCGCCAGTAGTCGACGCCCCGAGTACTCTGCCCAGCCACTTCCTCGAGCGTCGGCGCGAGCGGACGCTGCCGCCAGATGGTCTCGCCCGTCGCCGGATCGAAGGCCTCGACCAGACCGAGACCGTTGGTCGCGTACAGCACGCCGTCGACGAGGATTGGCGTTGACCGCAGGTAACTCGACGGGGCGAGATCGGGGAAGGCTCGGGTGAACACCGCGTCGACCGCGGGACGACGCCATAGGATCCGAAGGTCCTCCACGTTGTCGCGGTTGATCTGGTCGAGTGGCGCGTAGCGTGTGAACGCCTTATCGCCACCGAAGTAGCGCCACCCGCGGTCCGGGGGCCCACCGCCGGGCCCCTCCTGGGCGCTGACACTGAGCCCGAGGAGCAGACTGCCGAGTAGGGCGACGCCGAACGCGCGGCGCTGAGTCCACATCGCGCCGAGCCTATCACGCGGTCAGGACACCAGACCGGCACCCGCTCGTTCGGCTGACGGGAACGCCGTGCAAGCGACCGGCGTTCTGGTTGAGATGGCGGTCCCAGAAGATCACCGTGCACCCATAGTTGGGATTGCCCTCGTCGTAATCGCACGAATGATGGAGTTGGTGCGCGAAGCTCAGACGTGCTACTCCGCCATGACCGCGACGCGGATGGGCGACCAGGCCATCCCGTCAGGCGCTTCGTGCTCTACGACCAACAATCGTCGACCGGTCAGTCCGTCGAGCTCGAACACCTGGATCGTGCCACCGTTGGGATCACTGGCGAAGGCCTTTCCGTCGTGGATCAGCACCCCGAAGTTACCGCCCTGCGGTTCACCGTCTCGGAGCGGGACTTCCGTGATCATGCGGCGCGTCTCGACGTCCCAGAGTCTCAAGTACTGTGGGACCGTCGAGCCACGGCCACCATTGGGCACGATGGCGCGGCCATTGGGCCCCATCTCTATCCGACCGGCAGATGGCCGCGAATCGAGGGTCGCGACAACCTCGAACGATCTGTGTCCACCACAGCGATCGAGGTCTCGCTTCGGTTTGCCACCCAGACCTCGCTGCCATCGGCGGTGACGTCCAGTCCCTCCGCACCACGACCGGTCTCGATGACCACTGGGGCACGCTCCTCGTTGAGGAATATCACCGACAGGGTCCCCTCGGCACCTCGACTCGTCACGTAGGCTCGCGCGCCGTCGGGGCTCAGGCGAACCATGTGTCCCTCACGGCCACCGGTTGGATAGGTTCGCATCACCGCCATCGTGTCGAGATCGATGAGCGCCAGCTGGTCGGAGTCCTGCATCGTTGCCACCGCGCGCCGACCATCGGGTAGGAAGAGCGCCGTGTGGGGCCGAGCATTCGGTCCCAGATCGATTCGACCGACGACGGACGCGGTCGCGACATCCATCAGGACGACATGGCGGCCGTGATGACTCTCCGGGCCATACTCCGTGGTCAGCGCGAATCGGCCGTCGGGCGAGACGTGCACCTCATGAGGAATCACGGGGCCGATTGGAACCCGGGCGACCTCGATCCCGGTCGTCAGGTCGATAAACGACACGCTCCCACCCGTGCGATTCGCGACGAGCAGGGTCCCTTCCAACGCAAGCGAGGGCGCAGCCAGGCCGATCCACATCAGCAGCGCCCAGACAATCGACGGCGCGGGATTCTGCACCGGCGCGAGGCAAAAACTGACAGTCAAGGCCATGAATGTATGCCGGTGGCTCGGGTCAGCGACATGATAGCCAAACACGCTAGGGACATACGGAGGGGCAGAACGACGATGCTCGGATGTCTCAAGTCTCCGGGACGTAGAATGAGACCCAACGCCGGTCAGTAGGAGGCCGCAATGCGTGGATGGGTACAGACGGTTGCCGTGTGCTTCTGGGTGGTGGTCGCCCCGATGGCGGCGCAGACGCCTCAGGCTGGCCAGCTCCCTGCGGACGTGCATCCGGTGTCGCGTAATCGCCTGCCTCCCGTCGATCGCGAGACGCTCGATCCGAGCCGACGAGAAGCCTACGACGCGGCGATGCGAGCCGCTCGCTCAGGGGGCGCCCCCACGAGTGCCGCGGCATTGCGGCTCCATGGTTCGGGCACCGACCTTCGGTTCTCCGGGCCCCTCGGCCGTCCCATGACCGAGCTGGCGATCCTGACGACAGCGCGCGAGCACGACCAGCCTTACGAGTGGGCGCTGCACGAGCTCGACGCGCTGGCAGTCGGACTGGACGAGCTCCTCATCGACATCGTGCGACATCGAAAACCGACCACCAATGTCGGCGACCCAGAAGCGATCATCGTGGAAGTGGGGCGCGAGCTCTTCGCGACACGCACGCTTGGCTCGGACACCTACGCGCGCGCGCTGGCGCGGCTGGGCCAGACCAACCTCGTCGATCTCATCGACTTGATGGGCCGCTATGCGTCGACGGCCGCTACGCTGACCGCGTTCAATCAGCAGATGCCATTGGGCTGGCGGCAGTCCCTTCCGCTGCCGTTCACTTATCCCGATGACATCCATCCCGATTCGCGCAGCCGTCTGCCGCTCCGTCCGGGCCCATACCGGAGTTCGGTGAGCGCGCTCTACGGACGCATGGCATCACCGGGCGGGCTTGGGCCGTTCCAGATTCGGGCCTACGGCGAGGGGCTGGCGACGCTCGAGGAGAGGGTCGGTCAACGGCTGATGATGCTTGCCGTCCTCGTGACGGCAAGAGCCCACGACTCGCAGTACGACTGGAGCGTGAATGAGCCGCGGGCGGTGGAGGCGGGCCTGGAGACGGACGTGATCGAGGTGATCCGGAATCGCGCCCGGCTACATGGACTCGATGCGAAGGACGCCGCGCTGATCGCGTTCGCGCGTGAGCTCTTCGCCGACTACGACGTCCGAGCCGAGACCTACACACGCGCGGAAACCGCGTTTGGGGTGCGCGACCTCGTCGACATCGTCGCCCTGATGGGGGCACACGCGGCGGACGCTGCCGTGCTGGCGGCGTTCGACCAGCAGCTCCCGAAGGACGTCGAACCGCGTCTACCTTTGCCGTAACGGTTCCACGAGATCGTGGCGCGATCTAGACCGGAAAACGCGATCTCGAGGATCGCCTAAGCCTTCGTGTTCACCTGGGACACGCTGGCGAGTTCTTTGGTTCCGCTCAGCGAGAGAAACACCCAACACCCGGCTGCCAGCGCCGCCACGGACAGCAACGCGCACAGGCCGCCCCAAAACCAATACGGCAACCACAGGGCCTCGGCCATGTTCGCGACATCCGACGGATGGCTGCCGCTGCCGGTGGTTGCCACCTCCGTGAAGAGATAGTCGGCTCGCGAGAACACGCTGAGCGCCAACTGCACCCCGAGGAACGCCACCACCGCCTGGGCGATCTGGGCGGTCCCCCGCCACGCGGCCGCGCCGCAGCCGACGGTCAACACGCCTACGAAGAACCAACCAAAGACGTTACGTACGACCCAGATCAGGGCGGCGACGCTGAGCAACGCGAACAAGCTCAAACCCACGCGGGCGAGTTTCGGTCGGGCGGCCAGCATGAGAAAGGCGGCGCCCCCGGCCGCCGGCCCCACCAGTCCCGCGCCGGCCACGAACGCGACAGCGAACGGACCGTTGTTGCCTGAAATGATCGCCAGCCCGGATCCATCGGCGTGGATCGCCAAGGAGTGGAACTGTCCGCCGGCCAGCGCAGCGGCCACACCGTGAGAGATCTCGTGGACGTAGGTCGACAGGAGCACCAACGGGTAGGCGATATACCACCCGAGCGGAATTGTGTACAGCGCTCCGGTGACCAGCACCGCTCCCAGCAAGAACCAGCGAGCCCGATTGGCATCGCCGGGCGCGACCGATTCACCGATGAGCACCGATCGCCAGTGATTCGGGCGACTCATCTGACGCGCACGTTAGGGACGGGAACGTGGTGGTTTCGACCAGCGCGTGTCGAGAGAAGCAGCCCAGTCCTTCTGGGTTTGGACGTACGCCTCGACGTCGGGCCGCCAGATGTCGAGCCCATGCTTCCGGCACCACCAGATCTGTCCAACGAGGCCGGAGAGGGGATGGAGCGTGACGAAGACGAGACTCCACCACCCGAAGACGTAGGCCAGCGCCACGCTGACGACGAGATAGAACGCGAGCTTGCCGACGCGCTTGTACGGCGGCCAGATGAGCCTCCAGCTTGCAGCCGTCGCCCCAGCACCAAGGACGATCGCCACGATCACCGGTCCCCAGACGGATGCATCCACAGTCATCGACACGGCCTATTTAGACGTACGCAGCGGCACGCTCAGGTGCCGCAGAACGTTTCGCGGACGATTTCCTCTGGCCGCGGGGGCGTTTCGAGATCGGCGAATTCGACTTGGTCGGCGTAGGGCGCGGCCAGCGCGTTGACGAGTCGGTGGAACGGGGCGTAGTCGCCACCATAGGCGCTCTGGATGGCCTGCTCGACCCGGTGATTGCGCGGGATTCGGATCGGGTTGGACACGCGCATGTCGGCGAGGCGCGTGACGGGGTCGGCTTCGCGACGCCATTTGGCGAACCACGTTTCAAAGGCCTTGCTGCCGGAAAACATCGCTGCCAACGTGTCGGAATCTTCTCCGCCGGCGATACGGGTGAGTCGACGGAAAAAGAGGGTGAAATCAGCCTTGTGGGTGCCGAGCACATCGAGACACTCCGTGATGATCTCGACTGGCGCCTCGGGTGGAAGGCCGAGCTTGGCGCGAAAACGGGCGGTGTATTGGTCGTCGAAGCGCCCGGGATATCCAGCGAGCGCGGCTTCGGCGATCTCTGTCGCTCTTCGAGGATCCTCAGCCAACAATGGCAGCAGCGTTTCCGCAAAACGGGCGAGGTTCCAGAGTCCAATCTCGGGTTGGTTGCCCCAGGCATAGCGCCCACCCGAATCGATGGAGCTGAAGACGCACTTCGAGTGGAAGGCGTCCATGAACGCGCACGGGCCATAGTCGAGCGTCTCGCCTGAAATGGCGGTGTTGTCGGTGTTCATCACGCCGTGGATGAAGCCGAGCGACATCCAGTGGGCGATCAGATCTGCCTGGGCAGCCGCGACCGACTGTAACAATGCCGCGTAGGAAGCCGGCGCTCCGGCGGCGTCCGAGTAGTGCCGCGCGATGGCATGCTCGGCGAGCAGTCGCAGCCCATCGATATCACGGCGCGCCAGAAAATACTGAAACGTCCCGACGCGGATGTGACTGGCAGCCACGCGGGTGAACACAGCGCCGAGAAGCGGCCCTTCCTGGCGCGCGACGCGTTCGCCGGTCGTGACAGCGGCGAGCGCCCGGGTCGTGGGAACCCCGAGCGCGGCCATGGCTTCACTGACGACGTATTCGCGGATGACCGGGCCGAGCGCAGATTTGCCATCGCCGCCGCGCGAGAACGGCGTGCGCCCCGAGCCTTTCAACTGCAGATCGTGACGTACCCCGTCTGTGTCGATGACTTCGCCGAGCAGAATGGCGCGGCCGTCGCCGAGCTGTGACGAGAACCCGCCGAACTGGTGGCCCGCGTAGGCCTGGGCAATCGGCTCGGCGCCCGCCGGAATCGCGTTGCCCGCGAGCATCGCGACGCCGTCAGCAGATTCGAGCCAGTCGGTGTTGATCGAGAGTGTTGCCGCCAGTTCGAGGTTGAGACGGACGAGCTTCGGTTCCGGAACACAGGCGGGTTCCTGTTTAGCGAAGAAACGATCGGGTAGCCGGGCGTAGGTGTTGTCGAAGGGAATGTTCATTGCACCATGTGTCGCGTGAGGTATGGATGATTATGCATGGAGGGAGCGGAACCATCGACCGTTGGTCTCGACATCCGGTGGGACTGGTGGGAGGCGTGCCTCGCGTGTGACACACTCGAACAGACGCATGGCGGTCTTCTCAATTCTCGACCTCACGCCGATTCCCGAGGGTGGCGACGCCGCGGTGGCGCTTCGCAACAGCGTCGATCTGGCCCGGCACGCCGAACGGTGGGGCTATCGGCGCTTCTGGGTGGCCGAGCACCACAATATGCCGGGCATCGCCAGCGCCGCGACGTCGATCGTCATTGCGCAGATCGCCGCCGCCACCTCGACCATCCGGGTGGGAGCCGGCGGCATCATGCTGCCGAACCACGCGCCGCTCGTCATCGCCGAGCAGTTCGGGACGCTCGCGACGTTGTTTCCGGGGCGGATCGATCTCGGCCTCGGGCGGGCGCCCGGCACCGACGGGCGTACCGCGCAGGCGCTCCGGCGGAATCTCGACGGTGACGTCACCGCGTTTCCACGTGACGTGGTGGAGCTGCAGCACTATTTCAAAACGCCCCAGCCAGGGCAGCGTGTGCAGGCGGTCCCCGGGGCGGGCCTCGACGTGCCGATCTGGATTCTCGGGTCGAGCCTGTTCGGTGCACAGCTGGCCGCCGCGCTCGGGCTGCCCTATGGGTTCGCCTCTCACTTCGCGCCGGCCGCGCTCATGCAGGCACTCGACATCTATCGCGACCGCTTCGAGCCATCCGAGCAGCTGTCCCAGCCGTATGCGCTGGCCGGCTTCAACGTCGTCGCCGCCGATACGGGCGCCGAGGCACGTCTGCTGCTGACCTCCGCCCAGCAGTCGTTGCTACGCCTCCGCCGCGGCATGCCGGCGCGGCTGCCGCCGCCGGTCGAGGGGTTCGACGACCAGTTGGCCCCCGCGGACCGTCAGCTGCTCGAGCAGGCGCAGTCCTGCTCGGCGGTTGGGACCCCGGACATGGTGCGCGACGAGGTCGAGGCGTTCGTCGGACGCACCGGTGTCGATGAGGTGATCCTGACCGGTCACATCTACGACCATACCGCCCGGCTGCGCTCGTTCGAGCTCGTCGCGGAGCAACTCTTAGAGACGCCGGTGGCGCCGCCGTCACCGGCGCGGTCGGTCGTCCGGAAGCCCCTCGACGTCGGACGGTAGTTGCACTCCGAGCGTGTTCTGAAACATGGTCAGCTGGGTGTAGTTCCCGACGATCAGCACGACCTCCACGAGCTGGTCCTGCGTGTACCGGTCCGCGAGGCCATTCCAGGTCGCCTCCGAGATGTAGCGGCTGGTGTGCAGCTCGTCCGCCGCCTTGAGCAGCAAGGCGTCGAAGCTGCTCCAGCCCGGCGCATCCGGCCCCGCCGTGATCCGCTGGATCTCCTCTTCGGTGAGCCCCGCGCCCTGGCCCATGACGTTGTGGCGTCCCCACACGTAGTCGCCACGAGACAGCCACGCGGTTCGCAGAATCAGCACCTCCTTGTCGCGGAGCGGAATCGTGTAGTTCTGGACGAAGTTGATCGTGTAGGCCCAGTACTTCCGGCAGGTGTCGGTGCGCTCGGGGCAGAACTGCAACAGTGACGCGATCCCCTGCGCGTCCTCGGGCACGTCGATGCGCGGGCCAGGTAGTCGGTCGAAGGGTGCCACGCGGGCCACCGCATGGCTATCGGAGCGCTCCTGCGCCACGCCGATGATGGTCGACGCACCACACCCCAGCATCATGCCAGTCACCGCGATGAGCCATTTCATGACACGCCTCCCTCTAGGGACACCAGGCAGATTATGCCACCGGCCGGCGTGATCACCGCCACCGCGGCGCACGGGTCCTAAGCGGTCGTCCGCCGTCTCCGGGAAGTTCATGCGGCGCAGGAGGGCTTGGAAGCGGGCGTGTGCGCGCAGTGGATCGAGCAGAGGATCGAGGTGGAGCTAGACCAGGTTCGTGTCTTCTCTACCTACGCGTTCGGAGTCGACATATACTGGCCACCGGCCTGAACGGGCGGCGTCGCGCCCACAAGTGAGGAGATCGAACATGGTCCGCATCACGCTCGTCGTCGCTGCCCTGCTGGCAGTCACCACCACCGGATTCGCACAGAACCAGGCGACCATCGACCGGGCGCTGATGGTTGCGCCGAACCGAGCAAAAGCCGACGCGGGCGTCGTGTCCTGGGACGCTAGCGGGAGACGGGTCGTGCTGAAGGAAAGCGCGAACAGCATGGTGTGCTACGACCGCTCCGCCAACCCGGGCACCCGCCCCTTCGCCGTTCAGTGTACCGATGAGGGCAACCTCGACCGCGTCGAGCAGACCCTCAAGGCGTACGCGGACGGCGGTGATCGGGCCTCCGGGCAGAAACTCCTGGACGCCATGGAGACCAACGGATCCCGGATCGCCCCGGTGTTCGGGTCGGTCTGGCACACGATGAACGGTGACGACGCCGGGAGCGCCGGCACGCACATCACGATCGCCGTCCCTGGCGCGACCGGGAGCTCGCTCGGTATCCCTGAGATGCCCAGCGCCACGGTGATGTGGCTCATGGATTCCGGTACGTCGACCGCCCACATCATGGTGCCAGGCCGGTAAGCCCAACTGACCCGAGCACGCCTCACGCGGCGGCAGACACCGAAAGCGAATCTCGGCTGCCGTCGCGGGCGTGCGCGTGGCCTCATCCTGACAACGCCCGCCCCGCTGTTCGGTTCGCGGCCACGCCGCGTTGTTAGCTACACGGACCTCGGCACGCGTCCGAAAACGGAGGGACAACGATGGGCATCAGGAGGGGCAAGGTGAGGCCCCGACGGTCGGCCTCTCAACGACCGGAATCTCGTCTCGGATGCACGTTGCCGGTTGCGGGCGAACGCGTGTTGGCCCCAGGCATCGACCCGGGGCGAGCGTCCGCGATCCTGCGGAACCAGTCAAAGTGGGCGAATGGGACGGAGTTGCGCTACCACTTCTTCGACCGTGAGACGGACGGACTGACGGTCGCGTTCGAGGATGGAAGCCAGGAATGGCGAAGCTGGTTGGGCGCCAATCGTGAGCGGCAGGTCGTGCGTGACGCGTTCCGGGAATGGAAAGACCTTGGCATCGGGTTGGAGTTCACGGAAGTCGACGATCGCGAAGACGCCGAGGTGCGAATCGGATTCATGCAAGGCGACGGGTCATGGTCGTGGGTGGGACGGCGAGTGCTCGAGGAGCCGACCCACAAGCGCACGATGAACTTTGGCTGGCAGCTGTATGGCTGGACATACGGCTACGACACGGCCCTTCATGAGATCGGACACACCCTGGGGCTGCCCCACGAGCACCAGAATCCCAATGCGGGTCTGGTGTGGGACGTGGCGACCGTCTACACACACTTCGCCAACCCGCCGAACAACTGGGATCGCGACACGACCTACTACAACATCTTGAGGAAGATCCCCGCCTATCTGGTGAGCGGATCGAGGTGGGACCCCAACTCGATCATGCACTACCAGTTCGACAAGGGCCTGATACTCGATCCGGCACGATACCAAACCGAGCCGCTGGAGCCCCAGGCCGGGTTGTCCCAGCGTGACAAGGATTGGATCCGGACCTTTTACCCGCCTCTGGAGGCCGTGGTCCGGGAGCTGAGACCATTCGAATCGCAACCGCTCACGGTGTCGCCTGACGGACAGATCGACTTCACGATCCGCCCCACACTCACGCGGACGTTCACGATGCGGACCTTCGGGGACTCCGATTCACTCATGATCCTCTTCGAAAACACCGACGGCGGCCTTCGGTTTTCGAGCAGCTGATGACGACAGTGGAACGGATCAGAACGCCCGATTGCGACACCGGCTTCAGCGCGGGTCGACATACACGCTGAAGATTCGGGTCTTTCATTCGCAGGGATCCGACGCCGGGTCGATCATGATGTGGTGACGCCCCTGCGATTCGCTCGGCATTGGAGACCATGACTAGATTCGTCAGTGCGTTGAAGGCTGATTGGTCATCGCGGCCCTGGTGGATGAACCTCCTCTTCTATTTCTGCGTCTTCATGACGTTCGTCTACGTCCCGTTCGATCTGTTCGCAAAGCCGGTGGCCGCCGATGACGAGATCTGGTTCGGGTTCGCGCTGAGCGGGTGGTGGGCCAAGGCGACCGAACCACTCCATTGGCTCATCTACGGCGCAGGAGCGTACGGATTCTGGAAGATGAAGTCCTGGATGTGGCCATGGGCGGCCGTGTACACCGGGCAGGTCGTGATCGCGATGTTCGTCTTCAACATCGTCAACGCGCGGGCCGGCGGTTGGCGTGGCGGGGTGGTCGCCGCGGCCGTCTTCGCGGTGCCGATGGTGGCACTCTGGCGCGCGAGGCCCCGTTTCGACCACGCGGATCGACCGGACGCAGACCCGACGGTACCGGCGCGCGGGTCGGCGCGCGTCGCTTCCGGGGAGTCCTAACGTGAAAGCGGCAAGCCGACTCGCGATTGCGCTCGGCGTCTACATCGGGCTCGTGGTCGCGTTCGAGTCGCTGCTTGGATTCTTCCAGCCCGCCGGGCAAGGCACGCTCGTCATTACCACCATCGCCGCGGACGGCACCCAAGACGGCCGGGTCGTGGCGCGCCTCGAGAGCAACGACCAGCTCTACGTGGCTGCGAATCACTGGCCGAGGGCGTGGTACGGCCGCGCGCTGGATCAGCCGAACGTGCAGGTCACGCTGAATGGTGAGACCGGAGACTACCTCGCCGTCCCGGTCACCGGCGCCGAGCACGATCGCGTCAACAACGAGCACAGTCTCGGCGTCGTGTTTCGGCTCCTGACCGGGTTTCCGCCACGGTACTTCGTGCGACTGGATCCCCGTTAAGACGCGGTCATCGAGTCCTAACCTTAAACCGGCGTCTGGACGACCGGTGCGAGCGCGGCCGCGCCAAAGGAACGGTCCACCTGCTGGACCGGCGGCTCGCCATACGCGGTTGAGCGCTGCTTCGGGACGCGATTCACGTCGGCAATGACGGATTCCATGTCCTCGGGCGGCAGCTCCTGACCGAAGGACGCACCGGCGGCTCTCGTAATGCTCTCGTTCATCAAGGTGCCACCGAGGTCATTCACGCCGGCGTTCAGACACGCCGCCACACCCCGCGGCCCCATCTTGACCCACGACGCCTGAATATTCGGAATCACCGGATGCAACGCCAGTCTCGCGACGGCATGCATCAAGAGCGATTCTCTGAACGTCGGGCCTTTGCGGGCTCGGCCCTTCAGGTAGATCGGCGCCTCCATGTGCACGAACGGCAGCGGCACGAACTCCGTGAACCCGCCCGTCCTCTCTTGCAATCCCCTGATTCGCATCAGATGCCGGCCCCAGTGAATCGGGCGATCGATGTGACCGTACATGATGGTCGCGGTGGTTCTGAAACCGACGTGATGCGCGGTCTCCATCACCTCGAGCCATTCGTTGGTCGATATCTTGTCGTGACAGAGCTCCTGTCTGACCTCGTCATCGAGGATTTCGGCTGCAGTGCCCGGCAAGGTGCCGAGCCCCGCATCCTTCAACTGCGTCAGGAAGTCGTGCAGTGACAGTCCGAGCGTCTCTGCGCCTTGCCAGACTTCCAGCGGCGAGAACGCATGCACGTGCATCTGCGGCACGGCCGACTTCACCGCCCGGCAGATCTCCAGATACGTCTCCCCGGTGTAGTCGGGGTGAATCCCCCCTTGCATGCAGACCTCGGTGCCACCGCGCTCCCAGGCCTCGATGCTCCGGCGCCTGATCTCGTCGAGGTCGAGGTCGTAGGGAGCGCCGCGCAGGTTCTCGCTCAGTTTCCCCTTGGAAAACGCACAGAACTGACACCGGAAATAGCAGACGTTCGTGTAGTTGATGTTGCGATTGACGACGTAGGTCACCTCGTCGCCATTGACCTCGCGACGCAGCGCGTCGGCGGCCCTCACGACCGTCACCACGTCGTCGCCTCGGGCCGTGAACAACTCCGCGATCTCGCCCGCGTCGAGTGCGGCGCCGTGACTCGCCCTGGCACACAGGTCGGCGATACGCGCCGAGGGGTGCGGAACGGCCGTCATGCGAATGCGCTGCAACAACGACTCTGGAAGCTGCGCGTCGCCGTCACCCGGAGTCCACGCATCGGCGCGTGCAAAACCTTCGGCGTCCGACCCTCGCACCACGGCCGGTCTGAGGTCGTCCGCAATCCACGTGTCCATCTCTCGGATGTAGCGAGGATACGCCGTGAGCCGTTCGACGAGCACCTTGCCCTCGTCTTCAGTCGTCCTGGAGAGCACGTCCAGGTGCGGCCATGGCGCCTCGGGATTCACGTGGTCGGGCGTCACCGGCGACACCCCACCCCAGTCATTGATACCGGCGCGGATCAGGGCGCCGAACGTCCCCGGACTCAAGTTGGGTGGGGCCTGAATCGCCATGTGGGGACCGAAAATGGTCCTGGCGGTCGCGATCGTCCAGAGGAGATCATCCAGCTCGGGTTCGGGCGCCCCGGCCATCGGGGTGTCCGCCTTGGCCCTGAAGTTCTGAATGATGATCTCCTGAATGTGTCCATGCGCGTCGTTGAGGTCGCGCAGTGCGATCAGCGACTCGATCCGCTCTTCCCGCGTTTCGCCGATGCCAATGAGGATGCCGGACGTGAAGGGAATCCGGAGCTCGCCTGCTGCCCGCATGGTCCCAAGCCGCGCATCCGGATCCTTGTCCGGCGAGGCGAAGTGCACCTCGCCACGCTCGAGCAAGCGTCGCGACACACTTTCGAGCATCAAGCCCTGCGACGGACAAATCTCTCGCAGGGCGATGAGCTCATCGCGGGTGACGACGCCGGGATTCGCGTGCGGCAAGAGGCCGGTCGCATCGAAGACCGCCTGGGCGGCGGCACGGAGATAGTCGATGGTCGTCGCATACCCCAGGGCGGCGAGCTCCTCTCGCGCCTGGCGGTACCGCAGTTCCGGTTTGTCGCCGAGGGTAAAGAGGGCCTCGCGGCAGCCGGCCGCGGCGCCCTGTCGTGCCACGTCGATCATTTCGTCGAGCGTCAGATACGCGCGCTCGCCCGCCTTCGGCGGGTGCGCGAACGTGCAGTAGTGACACACGTCGCGGCACAGTTGGGTGAGTGGGACGAAGACCTTCCTCGAGTACGTCACGGCATTTCCGAACCCCGCGTCTCTCAGCGCAGACGCCCGCGCCATGAGCGCTGGGAGATCGGAGTCACGCACGAGGCGAAGTGCCTCGTCGCGGGAGGGCCGATGATAGGTCTGATCCTGCATGTGTCCTATGGGATCCGGCGCGCGGTGTGCCGTGGGATGATTCTACATGGCCGTTTCGCCGACCGGCGATCACCCCGGTCCCTTGCACATCGCCATCACTGGAGCCAACAGCAGCGTCGGGATAGCCCTGTTGAGCCACGTGGCCGACCACCAGGACGACCTTCATGTCCGCGCCGCGGTGCGCACACGAGAGGCTGAAGCGTCTCTACCGCGCGATCCGAGGATCACGTCGCATGTGATTCGCTACGGCGACGCGGACACGCTGGCGGCACTGCTCGACGGCGTCAGCTGCCTGGTGCATCTCGCGGGTATTCTCATCGAGAGTAGGCGTTCCAGCTACCAGACGGCCAATGTGGACGCAACGGAGGCGGTGGTGGAGGCGTGTCGACACGCCGGTGTGGGTCACATCGTGTTCGTCAGCACCCTGGGCGCGGACAGCACCTCGAGCAACGGCTACTACCGATCCAAGGGGGTGGCCGAACAGCTCGTCACCCGTTCCGGCACGTCCTCCAGCACCATCCGTACGCCGCTGCTGCTCGGCCCCGGCACGGCCGGAGCGCGGTCACTCGTCGGCGCGGCGTCGCGGGCATCGGTGCGCCTGCTGGGTGGGGGGCGACACACGCTGCGTCCACTGGACGTCGACGACTTGAGCCACGCCATTCGGCACTGCTGCACGGTGCAAGCGGCGGGCGCGGCCGTCCACGAGCTCGTTGGGCCTGAGCCGACCACCTATCGCGACCTGATCGCGGCGACCGCGCGGCTGATGGGCCACAATGTGTCGATCGGTGCGATCCCAGTGTGGACCGCCAAGCTGGGTGCAACCGTGGCTGGGTGGTGGCGGCCGGGCGGGATGACACCAGCGGTGATCGACGTGATCACCGCCGACGACACCGTGCACACGAATGCGGATGTTGACCTCGGCGTGCGCCTCACGCCGCTCCCGGCGACCCTGCACAAGCTCCTGCCCGAGAAGGCCGAGCACTCGTGACCGAATCCAACAGCGACGCGGCGCCGTCCCGTCGCGCGAGCACGCTGGGCCGCATCGTCTTCCCGGTGATGACGGCCGGATGTTTCGTCTACCTCTACTTCCGCCTGGACGGCGCCGCGGCGCGCGAGGGGTTGTCGCTCGTCGACTACATGACGCGGGTGTTTGCGAGCGTGCGCTGGCTGCCCTGGCTGGGACTGATGATGGCGTACTCCACGTTCTACTTCTTGGTGGACACGTTGGTCGTGACGCGTGCGCTCTCCTGGTTCGTGAAGCCAATCCGCTACCGGGACATCCTGCCGATTCGAGCGAGCGCCTACATCATCTCCGTGTTCAACGAACAGATCGGGAAGGGCGCCATGGCGTTCTACCTGAACAAGCGCGACCAGGTGCCTGGATGGGAAGTGGCCTCGGTGATGCTGTTCATCATGTTTTGCGAGGTCTTCTATCTGCTGACGTGGGCCACCGTCGGATTTATCTCGAGCCGCGATACGCTCCCCGAGGCCTTTGGCCTCATTCCCGCCATCGCGTTGAGCGGCGTCGCGGTCTTCGTCGCCTGGGTGCTCTACTTTCGCGGAACGATCCTCCCCGCGACGCAATGGCGGAATCAGAAAATTGTCCACGCCTTCAAGATGGCCACCCTCAAGCACTACGCGTTGTTCTTTCTGTTGCGATCGCCGGCGCTACTTGCGGCGGTAGTCGTCTACACGGTCGCATTGAGGCTGTTCGGCGTGGAGGTGTCCCTCCTCTCGCTCCTGGGGTACTTGCCGGTCATTTTCTTTGCGGCCGCCGTGCCAACACCCATGCGGGCTGCGGCGATTACCTTCTGGGTGGTGCTCTTCCCCGACAACGAGGGTCAAATGGCGGCGTTTGGGTTGGTGCAGCACAACTTCTTCATCTTGTTCAACGCGCTGATCGGGGTAGCGTTCTGGCCTAGAGCGCAGCGTGAGCTGTTTGGACGGTAGTGGCACATGCGCTCACGGCGGCGCGGCTGATACTCACCGCGCCGGTCGCGCTGGCCTTCGCGCGACCCGCGCTCGTGGACCCCAGGGTGCTGATCGTGCTGCTGCTCGTGGCGATCGCGACCGACTACTGGGACGGACGGGTCGCGCGCGTGACGCGGACGGCCTCGCCCGGGGGCCAGCTGTTCGACCACGGCACCGATTTCGTGTTCGTGACCTGCGCGCTTACGGGCGCCGCCGTGTCGGCACTCGTGACACCCCTCCTGCCTCTCCTGATCACAGTCGCCTTTGGCCAGTACGTGGTGGACTCGTATCTGCTGCACCGGCAGAAGCAGCTACGGATGAGCAGGATCGGGCGCTGGAACGGCGTCCTCTATTTCGTGCCGCTTGTGGTCCTGTCCGTGGCGCGGCTGGGGCTGCCCGCAGACGCCGCGTCGTTTTTGACGCAGACGGCGGGTGCGCTTGGCTACGCGCTGGTGGCGTCGACGGTCGTGTCGATTGTCGACCGGGCGTTCGCGAGGAGGGTGAGCTAATCTTAGTTGAAAATTGAAACGGCTCCAGACCCTGTGGTGTGATGACGTTGCAAAAGACGGACATCACCCCACGAGAGAGAGGAGCCACGATGAGTGTCCTACGTGCTGTCAGGAAGCGCAAGAAAGTTCGCAAGCTGGGCTCGGTCAACATCATTCACCGCGAGGCCTACGCGGATCTGGAGCTGGACGCGAAGGTGGAGCTGATCCGCTCGCTGGTGCCCCTGGGCCTGATGCATGTGCAGGAGTTGCTCGACCAGGAGGTGACGGCGCTGGCGAGCGAGCGCTACGTCCGGAAGGACGCGTCGGTCGGTGGACGCCGTCACGGCAGTAACCCTGGGACGGTGGGTCTCGCGGGGCAGCGCGTGCCGATTCGCGTGCCCCGGATTCGTCGCCTCGCAGGGAGCGAGATTCCGCTGCGGTCGTATGAGGCGTTGCATGACGACCGCGAGGTGGACGACGCGCTGCTGCGACGGGTGCTCTACGGGATCTCGTGCCGCAACTACGCGGCGGCCGCGGCGGCGATTCCCGGGGCGATCGGGCTGTCGAGTTCGACGGTGTCCCGGGGGTTCATCCAGGCCAGCGCGGCGCAGCTACGGGCGTTCCAGGAGCGGGACCTATCCGATGAGGACGTGGTGGCCGTGTTCCTGGACGGCAAGACGTTCGCTGACGCGACGATGGTCATCGCGCTAGGCATCACGCTGTCTGGGGAGAAACGCTTCCTGGGCTTCGTCGAAACGGACACGGAGAACGCGACGGTGCTCACACCGTTCCTGCGGTCGTTGGTCGAGCGGGGCCTCGACCTCTCCCAGGGTGTGCTGGTCATCCTCGATGGCGGCAAGGGGCTCCGCACGGCCGTCCGGAAGGCCTTCCGGGGCCGGGCCCTGGTCCAACGGTGCCAGTGGCACAAGCGCGAGAACGTGGTGAGCTACCTGGCCAAGCACGAGCAGGCGGTGTGGCGTCAGCGTCTCCAGCGAGCGTACAACCGGCCGGACTACGACGAGGCCCTCGGTGCGCTCGAGACGCTCCACGGCGAGTTGGACGAGCGGAACCAGTCGGCGGCTGACAGCTTGGCGGAAGGCCTGGACGAAACCCTGACGTTACATCGATTGGGCGTGTACGGAGTGCTGGGCCGGTCGCTGAAGACGACGAACTGTCTGGAGTCGGTCAATGCGCTGGTCGAGGAACGCTGCGCGAAGGTAGATCACTGGCAGAGCTCGAGCCAACGCCACCGCTGGCTGGCGACCGCCCTCCTGGACATCGAACCGCGCTTACGAAGGGTGAGGGGCTACCGCCACCTTCCCACGCTTCGGGCCGCATTGAAGCGAGAACTGAAGATCGACACGACGACGTCGAAGAAGCAGGCCGCGTAAGCCATCGGGAGCCGTGGAGAGTTTCAACTAAGAATGGGCTTGACTCTTCGCGAGCCGAGGCGCCGGCTAGCGAGACACCACGCGAAAGGACCACCAATGATCCGGGCGAGGTGTGCCGGGTGGGGGTGCGGGGTTCGCGGGGGCGGTGAGCGTGTTCAGCTTCGTCACCCGCGCGCCCCAGGCTCGGTCGAGCTCGCCGGCGTCCATGACCCGGGTGACGTTCACCGGATAGACGGTCCCGTCCAAGCGCAGTCGCGCACGGCCGTTGCCGACGGCCGCATTGGACCAGCGTTTGCTCTCGCACTGGGAGCAGCTCAGATAGAGGTCTCCGGCGCCGGTCGCCATGCAGTTGAGGTTGATCGAGTGCGGCAGGAGGCCCGCGCTGATCTGGATCTGACAGAGCGTGACGTCGTTGGCGAATGACCAGTCCGCCACCGGTGCCTCGGCCGCGGCTCCCATCAAATAGCCGCCGGGCGTTCGTTCACATGGACACGTGACGGTCCAGTACAGCAAGGCGCCGAGGGGCGCGACCACGAGAGCGGTCAGCACCACGGCACGAACCGTACGGCGAGGCTTTCGTTCACTCATGTTGAGAGTTTACCCCGGTGCCATAATGGGCCGACTCCGCAGCAAGGACGACCCTATGCGCACCAGACCTGTGACGTTGATGCTCGTGACGTTGTGTGCCCGCACGACGCGCTGGGGCGTTGCCCTCGCCTCACTGACCCTGGCGAGTGCCTGCGGTTCTCCGTCGACACCCATCGCTTTTAACCTCGTCGACTACTTCGCGGACGCGACGGTGGCGGGCACGGTGGAGGTCGAGACGCTCGCGCGAACCGAGTGGCGATTCGATGGTGCGGGCACGGTTCCGGCGCCGGAGCCTCCCCAACCGAACGAAGACGATGGGGAAGACGCGGCGCCCGACGCAGCGGATGATGACGAGGACGACAGCGACGATGAAGAGCGCCCGCCGGTCGATCTCGGCCTCGACACGTACGGATGGACGGTCTTCAACGGCATCGAGAGCCTGGAGATCCGCGAAGGGATGCTCGCGGGCACGACCGGCGAACAGGCCGTGCTGATGGCCGAGCTTCCCGAGACCCTCGACGACAACGCCTACATCCACGCGGTCGAGGTCCGCGTGAAAGTCGGTGAGGGCGACATCCTGAGGGTCCATACGAACAACGCGCCGGATGTCGCGACCCTCCTCGAGGCGGAGCGCAAGGACGACATCCTGCGCAACTTCCGCCGCAACCCGGCGCCGTTCGAGACCGAGCTCACCTCTGGCGATGAGTTCCAGACCTACACGCTGACCAACGTGACGCGGAGCTTTCCGGTGGCGAGCACGCGTCGGTTGCTGATCGAGGTGACGGACGCCGACGTAACCGACTTCGAGATCGAATCGGTGCGTGTCACCACGCTCAAGGAACACCTCCGGTCGATCTCGTCCGGTCCGGGCTGGCAGGGCCTGAGTGAGATTTACCGCGAAACGATCGTCTCGCGATCGCCGGAGGTGGTGACCTTCAACGTCGAGGTGCCCGATCGGCCGTGGTTCGAGATCAGCTACGGCACCATCGAGGACGGCCAGCTCACGTTCTCGGTCGACATCGACGAGACGACGCTGATGGAACGGACCGTGACGACGCCGCGTCGATGGGAGAGCGTGCGCTTCGACCTGGATGACTACGCCGGCCGCAGCGTGACGCTGTCGCTGTCGTTGGAGAGCGAGACCCCCGGGATGCTCGGCTATTGGGGCGCGCCGGTCCTGCGCAGCAGCAACACGATGGCGGACGCCGGCGACGTGAGCGAGGCGCGCAGCGCGTTGGAGGACGGCGGCGGCCGCCGACCGCAGGGGGTGATCTTCCTGATCGCCGATACCTTGCGGCGCGATCACCTCGAATCGTGGGGCTACGGCCGGCCGACCGCGCCGTTCCTCACGCGACTCGCATCCGAGGGCACGCGGTTCGCCGACAACATCTCGCAGGGCACCTGGACGAAGGTGTCGGTGCCGTCGATCTTGAGCTCGCTGTATCCGACCTCGAACCGCATCTCCAAAGTGGCCGACCGACTGCCGTCCTCTGTGACCATCCTGCCCGAGGTGTTCAACGACGCCGGATACGCGACGCTGTCGACCTCGTCCGTGCAGTTCACCGGCCGGCTCACCAACCTGCACCAGGGCGTCGAGGTGCTGCACGAGCGCTCCTCGGTTCCCGACCTCGAGCACAGCAGCGCCAAGACCGCCCGCACCTTCGTCGACCGACTCGTGCCGTGGCTCGAGGATCACCGCGACGCGCCGTTCTTCGTCTTCCTGCATGTGTTCGACCCGCACTCGCCGTTCGAGCCGTATCGGCCCTACGACACGGCCTGGGCTCCGCCGGATGCCAAGGACACCCACCAGGAGCGTATCGACGCGATCAGAGAGGCGCTCGACGAGGACGTTCGGGGACGACGTGAGACCCTTCCCCTCGACATCGACATTGAGGCGGCGGGGGTCGACCGCGAGGCGTTCATCGCCCACGAGGAGGACTGGTACGACGGGTCGATCCGCGGTATGGACGCCGAGGTGGAGCGGCTGTTCCAGCGGCTGCGCGAGCTCGGCCTGGACGACGACACGTTGCTGGTGTTCATGAGCGACCACGGGGAGGAGTTTCTCGAGCACGGCCGTCACTTTCACGGCAACACGGCGTACGGCGAGATGGTCAATGTGCCGTTGTTTTTCTGGTGGCCCGGGGTCGTGCCGGCCGGCGCGGTGGTCGACGAGCTCGTGCAGTCGCTCGACGTCATGCCGACGGTGCTCGATCTGGCCGGGCTCGCCGTGCCCGAGGCCGCGCAGGGGCAGAGCCTGGTGCCGCTGATGGCGGCCCCGGATGCGCCCGACGAGCTCGGGTGGGTGCGCCGGCCGGCGTTCTCCGAGCGGCGCGACGGCGGGTTTGGCGAGGAGGATCCCCCGCTGCCCGACATCGAGTCACTGGCGGTCGTGCTGGGCGGGTGGAAGCTGGTCAAGAACCTGAACGTGCCCGAGGGGCGCTCGGAGTTCGAGCTCTACAGCCACGTCGACGATCCGCTCAACCTCGACGACGTCGCCGCCGACCATCCCGACGTCGTGGAGCGTCTCGCCAATGAGATCGATCGGTGGCAGGCGCGTGCCGTCGCGCAACAGGTCGAGGAGACGTCCACCGACGATCTCCCGCCGGAGGAGCTCGCCAAGCTCCGGGCGCTGGGCTATATCCGCTAGCCGGCGCGTCCCCTCGATTGACGTCCGACACAGTCCGGGAGTTCGAGGGGCGCTAATCCCGAGACCCCATGAACAGCCGCAGCACGTACCAGAACATCAGCGCGACCGACGCGAAGAGCGTCAACGCCGCCGCCACGTAGCGATCCTCCGGAAAGTGGTGGATCACGTTGGACGTGTCGAAGAGGATCGCCGCGCCCGCCACGCCAATCATCGCGACCGAGAACCAGGTCCCGAGCTCGAAGCCAAAGAGGACGGCGGCGACGATCGCCACCAGGGCGAGGATCCCGACCCAGCGGAGGAGCGCGCCGAGAAATGAGAAGTCCTTGCGCGTCCAGAACGCGATGGCCGTCAGCGCGCCGAACCCGAGCAACGTCACGGTGGCGGCGCTCTCGATGACGCCGCCCTGCGCGTAGTTCTGAGCGATGAACAGCATCGGGACGAAGATGACCGCCTCGGCCACCACGAATCCGCCAAGGGCGAGATACTGCGTGCCAAGCGAGCGCGACTGGTGTGCCGCCCGGCTCGCCAGCCAGCTGACCAGCACGAAGCCGCCGAGCACTAGCAGCCAGCTCGTGCCCAGCATCGCGCGGGCCATGACCTCGGCGAGACCCGTCGTGAAGAAGAACATCTCGACCAGGACGAAGCCGATGATCGCGCCGAACAGGTGGGTGTAGGTCCGCGTGATGAACGTGGCGCGCGCATCGATGCCGAGCATCTCGACGGGCGTCGACGTATAGGTTGAGCTGTCAGTCATGGCGAGCCTCCCCTCACCGTCAGCATAGATCAGGCGGCAGCGCGGGCGCGATGGCGTATGTTTAGCGGTACGCAAAGGGAGGGAATCCAATGAGGCGAACCGTAATCGTGACATCCATCTTGTGCGCGACAGGCGTCATCTCGCAGGCTCAGACGTCGGCCGACGCTATTGCACGGGCGGTGCTGGCGGCGCCGCGAGTGATGCAAGGCGACGCCATGGTGATCCGGTTGGCGGCCGACGGCGGCCATGACGTGTTGCGCGAAGGCACGAACGGCCTCATGTGCTGGGACCGCTCCGACGAGCCGGGGCGCTCGTTCGCCGTCCAATGCACAAGCGAGGCGAATCTTGCCCGCGTCAAGCAGAATCGCGCCTGGAACATGTCGGGCGGCAACGCCGAAGCGATCCAGGCGATGATGGACGAGGCCGAGGCGGACGGCACGCGGGAGGTGGCGGCGTTCGGCAGCACCTACTATTCGCTGAGCGGGCAGGACCAGGCCTCGGCAAACCCGCACATCACGGTCGCCGTCCCGTTCGCGACCAGCGACTCGCTCGGCCTGCCGAGCAGCGGCGCCTACAACGAGGCCGGGACGTGGATTATGGACGCCGGCACGTCGGGAGCGCACATCATGGTGCCGGGACGCTGACCGATTGCACCCGAGCGCTCACGCGACGCCAGCTCATGACCGGGCTCGGCGCAGGCCTTGTCTCCGCCGCGTGGAGACCGGGAGTCAGCGTGGGCGCTCGACCACCGGCGCAGCGAAACGACCTCGGTCCGTATCCGGCCGACGTGTTGCCACCCGGCGTGCGCTCCCGATTCGTCCGCGACGTCAACGGTCTGCGCATGCACGTCCTGGAGGCTGGGTCACGGGCCACGGGCCGTCCGGGCGTCCTACTGGTCCACGGCTTTCCGGAGCTGGCGTACAGCTGGCGGAACGTGATGCCACGCCTCACCGCGGCCGGCTACCACGTCATCGCGCCCGACCTCCGGGGATACGGTCGCACGGACGGTTCAGACATCGACTTCGAAGACGACCTGCGCCCGTTCCGCATGGTGAACGAGGTACGGGACATGCTCGGGCTGGTGGCGGCGTTTGGTTATCGCGACATACACCTCGTCGGACACGACTTCGGGTCGCTGGTGGCGTCCTGGTGCGCGGTCGCGCGCCCTGATGTCTTCCGGTCCGTCGTCTTGATGAGCGCCCCATTCGGAGGCACGGCGACGCTCCCGTTCGATACGGCCGACAGGGGACCGACACTCGCGGATTCCTCCGCAGGTGCCGACATCGACGAGGGTCTCCGAAGGCTGACGCCCCCGCGCAAGCACTACCGCCGCTTCTACGCGACACGCGAGGCGAACGACAACATGTGGCGCGCGCCGCAGGGCGTTCACGCCTTCCTTCGCGCGTACTACCACATGAAGAGCGCCGACTGGCCCGGGAACCGGCCGTATCCGCTGCGTGAGTGGTCCGCCGCCGCGCTGGCGCAGCTCCCGCACTACTACGTCATGGACCTAGACAAGGGGATGGCGGAGACAGTCGCCGAGGCGATGCCATCGCCGGCCGAGATCGCCGCATGCGAGTGGCTGCCGGACGACGCGCTCCGCGTCTACAGCGCCGAATACAAACGGACCGGGTTCCAGGGCGGGCTGCAGTGGTATCGAAGCGTGACATCGGTCTCGTCGATCTTCGGCGGTGACGGCATCAATGCCGACCTCCAACTGTTCGCCGGGAGAACCATCGACCAGCCATCATTGTTCATCGCGGGGAAGAGTGACTGGGGCATCCACCAGCGCCCTGGTGCGCTCGAACAGATGCGGACTAGCGCGTGCACCGACATGCGCGGTCTCCACCTTCTCGATGGCGCTGGCCACTGGGTGCAGCAAGAGCAGCCCGAGACAGTGACCCAACTGGTGCTGGAGTTTCTGCGACAGATCTGAAGAACGGCGCCTGCGTGCTGGCAGTGGCATAATCAGACGGTTGGGCCTCCCCCACGCATAACCAGGCGACGAGGTGAATCATGGTTGAACGTCCGCTTCGAGGTGTGTGTGCTCTGGGTGTCGCGCTCTCCGCACTTGTCACGACGAGCGTCGGTGCCGAGGACTGGCCGCAGTGGCGGGGGCCCGCGCGACTCGCGGTCTGGACAGAGGACGGCGTGCTGGATCGGTTTCCCGACGAGGGTCTGCGGGTCTCCTGGCGTGTGCCGGTGAACGGCGGGTACGCGGGGCCGGTCGTGGCGGACGGGCGCGTGTTCGTCACCGATTTCGAGTTCTTGCCGGACACCAGAGTCGCCGACGGCGCGGAGCGGATCCTCGCGCTCGATGAAGAGACCGGCGAGGTCCTCTGGACCCATTCGTGGGAGACGCAGTACCGCAACCTGATGATGTCCTATGCGACCGGCCCCCGGGCGTCGCCGTCCGTCGATGGCGATCGGGTGTATGTCTTCGGTGCCGGCGGAATGATGCTCTGCCTGAACACCGAGACCGGCGACGTCGTGTGGGCGATCGATGCCGTGACCGAGTACGACACCACGGTCCCTGTGTTCGGCATCTCCAGCTCGCCCCTGGTCGACGGAGACCGCGTCATCTACGTCGTGGGCGGTGAGCCGGATGCGCTCGTGGCCGCGTTCGACAAGATGACTGGCGAAGAAGTCTGGCGCGCGATCGACGTGGTGTCGGAGGTGGGGTACGCACAGCCGGTCATCATCGAGGCGGGCGGCGTGCGACAGCTCATCATCTACCACCCGACCGCCGTGACGTCCCTCAATCCCGACACCGGAGCGGTCTACTGGGAGCAGCCATTCGACGTCGTTGGCGGGATGTCGGTGGCGACGCCCATCCACGCCGGCAACTCCCTCTTCGTGACCCAGTTCTATGGTGGGTCGATGATGCTGCGGCTGAACACCGATCGACCGGGGGCGTCGCTGGCCTGGAACCGCGTCGGCTCGAGCGAGCTGCCGGATGGCACGGATTCACTCCACTCGCTCATCACGACGCCGATCGTCGAGGGCGACTACATCTACGGGGTCGGGAGCTACGGCGAGCTCCGGGGGCTCGATGCGCGCACGGGAGACCGGCTGTGGATGAGCGACCGGATGACCACCCAGGCCCGCTGGGGCGCCGCGTTCATGGTGCGCCACGGCGACCGGTACTTCGTCAACAACGACGAGGGGTTTCTGATCATCGCGCGATTCACACCGGACGGCTACGAAGAGATCGATCGCACGCGGTTGATCGAGCCGACGACGGATGCTGGTTTCGGCCCGCGCAGGCTGTTCGATCGCGTCGTCAACTGGACGCATCCTGCGTATGCCAACCGCCACATCATCACGCGGAACGATCACGAAATCATCCGCGCGTCGCTCGCCGCGGATGACTACTGAGGCGGCGTGTTTCGACGGTTGACCTTGCCAATCGTCTGACGCCGCAACGGCAACTGCTGTCTCTCGGATAGGAAACGCCACCCGTGTCGCGTAGCGCCGGAGCTTACGTCGTCAGCGTCGGAGCGGCGTTCCTGATCGCCGCGACCGTCCCGGGCGCGCAATCCGGTTCCGACCTGGACAGTCTGCTGACCGACAGGATGGGCTTCTCGGACGACGATCTCCGGGCGCTCGACGCTGGCTCGGCCGTGATCCGGAGCCTCGACACGCCGATACGCGAGGAGCTCGCCCATGTCGGCGTGGTGTACGTCGACGCGGCGCCGGAGCAGTTCCTCGAGCGTTTCCGCGACATCGAGGAGTTCGAGCGCGGCCCGGGCATCCCACAGATCGGACGCTTCTCCAGCCCCCCGCGGGCCGCCGATCTGGAATCGCTAACGCTCCCGGTCGGGGATTTCGCCGCCTTGTCGAGGTGCCGTCCGGGCGACTGCGACGTGAAGCTCTCCGCCGCCGCGATGAGCCGGTTCCGGAACGAGGTGGAGTGGTCGTCCGCGACTGCCGCGCGCCAGGTTGACCGGGTCGCCCGCTCGATGATCATCGACCTGGTCCTCGCGTATCGGGCCGGCGGCAACAACACGCTCGGTTCCTACGACGACAGCGGCACACCGTTGTCGGTGGCCGAGCAGGTCCGGGGCCTCCTGGCCAGCGACGACCCGCTGCCCGCTCCCGTACCCGCGCTCCTGGCGTATTTGGAGACCTACCCTCGCGACCGGCCGGCCGGCGCCGAAGATTTCTTCTACTGGACCGTGGTCGATTTCGGCCTCAAGCCGACCATCCGCGTCAACCACGTCACGATCTACCCGTTGACGACTCCGGCATGGGGTGTCGCCTATGCGATCTCTATCAAGCAGCTCTACGCGAGCCACTACTTCCATACGACGCTCGAGCTGCGCTTCGTCATCGAGCACGATCGCGGCGACCGGCCCGGCTCGGCGCTCATCTCGATCACGCGATCGCGCAACGACGGGATGACCGGATTCAAAGGGTTCTTCCTCAGATCCATCATCAGACGGCGGTCGCGTGCTGGTGTGCGTGACTACCTGGAGCACGTCAGGCGACAGATAAAGCGCCCCGTTGCATCCAGCTTCTGACTAATCCTCCCGCTTCAGCACGTAGAAGACGTACCCGTAGTAGTCGTGATACTTGCGGAACATGTCGATTTCCAGCTCCTCGGCATCCAGCACCGCGCCGGCCTGCTCGTCGACGGCATGGCAGGCACGCGCCTCCTCCACCCTGTCGACGAGCGGGTCGTAGTAGTCGGTCCACCAGGCGTCGGCCGGAAGGGTGAACTGGTCCAGGACCCGATAGCCGCACTGCTCCGCCGTGCGCGCGTTGTCCTCGCGACCGACCATCGCCGGATACCCCTCCTCCCAGAAGCGCCGGAGCTCGTCAGGCGCACCGGCCCGTAACCAGGCGGCCTCGCTGACCGCTACCACGCCGTCTGACCGGAGCGCGGGGCGCCACGTGCGAAGACCCCGTTCGAAGCCGACGATGTAGATGGCCCCCTCGCTCCACAGCAGGTCGACCGTGTTCGTCAAGACGGGCAGGTGGCGCGCATCCCCGAGGAGTGTTGTGACATGCTCGGCCACGCCAACGTCAGCGGCGCGCGCAGTCAGCTCGCGGAGAAACGGTGCGTGGGTGTCCAGGGCAACGACTCGGCTGTGCAGGAGGCGAGCGAGCTCCAGCGTCTGCATGCCAGGGCCGCAGCCGACGTCCACCACCACGGGCCGGGGCGGGAGCGGGCCGACCGAGCCGAACGCCCGTCCAGTGGACGCGTTGTCGCCCGGACCCTGCCGGGGGAGTCCACGATGGAGCTCCCAGAAGAACGGCGGTACCGCCTGGTCCCCAGACACGTCGCTCGCCGGATTCTATCCGGGGGTCGTCCGAGGTGCCCGGACGCAATGGCATAATCAGCGGTGGTTTCCCCACGAGGAGGGCAGATGCGAGGCGGCTTCGTCGACATGTCGCAGCAGGGCGGGCTCTTCATGGTCTGGTGGGACGACCAGCTCGCGACCACGCCGTTCACGGTGGCGCACTGAATTCGCGCTGTGGGGGGACTGCAGTCATGACTTCGAATTGGCGTCGACACGTGTTCGCGGGAATCGTGCTCGTCGGCATCATCGCTGGCGCAAGCGGGCCGGCCGGCGCGCAGGAGCCGGCGTTCACTCCGGTCACGGATGCGATGCTGCTGGATCCGGATCCGGCCGACTGGATCAACTGGCGGCGGACGCTCGACGGGTGGGGATACAGCCCGCTGGACCAGATCAACACGCAGAACGCGGATGACCTGCGCCTGGCATGGTCGTGGGCCGTCAGTTCCGAGGGACGACCCGAGCCGAACCCGCTGGTCTACGACGGGGTCATGTATGTCGCTAGTCCCTTCGGTGTCGTCGAGGCACTCGACGCGGTCACGGGCGAGCTGCGGTGGCGCTACCGTCATGAGCATGAATCCGACGATCTGCGAGGGATTGTCACCGCCCGCAATCTCGCCATCTACGACGACAAGATCTACCTCACAACGTTCGACGCGCACATCGTCGCGCTCGATGCGCGCACGGGTGATGTCGTCTGGAATGTCGCCGGCGCCGACTACCGGCTCGGGTTCCGGTATACGGCCGGCGCGATCATCGTCCGGGGCAACGTCGTGGCGAGCACGAACGGCTGCGACCGCTACCACGAGGCCAAGGAAGCCCCCTGCTTCATCTCGGCTCGAGATGCATTGACCGGCGAGGAGGCGTGGCGCACGTCGACCGTGGCCCGGCCGGGCGAGCCGGGTGGTGACACATGGGGTGATACGCCGCTGATGTTCCGGATCGGCGGCGATAGCTGGACCGCCGGCAGCTACGATCCGCGCACCAACCTGATCTATTGGGCGACCGCGCAGGCGAAACCGTGGGCGCGGTTTCAACGCGGGCATTCCGGTGACGCCCTCTACACCAACAGCGTGCTGGCGCTCGATCCGGACACCGGCGACATCGTCTGGTACAACCAGCTCCTCCCCGGCGAAACCCACGACATGGACGAGACGTTCGAAAACCTGCTCGTCGATCACGACGGGCGGCGATCGCTCTTCAAGATGGGCAAGCTGGGAATTCTGTGGGAGCTCGACCGCACGACCGGTCGGTTCCGGGCCGCCCATGATCTCGGTTACCAGACGATTCTCGATGTGCACCCGAACACGGGGGATATCACGTATCGCCCCGGCATGATTCCGCAAGAGGGCGTCGAGTTGGAGTTCTGCCCGAGCGTCGCCGGATTCAAGAGCTGGCGGGCGATGGCGTATCACCCGGAGACCGAGGCCTTCTACGTGCCGCTGATCGTGAGCTGCGAGCGGACGACGTTCGGACCGGGTCCCGAGCGCGTCGAGGGGGGCGGCGGTGTTGGCGTGTCGCGCCGGGAGCACATCATGCATCCGGCCCGGCCGGACGGCGTCGGCGAGCTCATCGCCATTGGCGTCGACGGAAACGTGCTCTGGCGCCACCGCACCCGCACGGCGATCGATAGCCCGGCGCTGACCACCGGCGGCGGCCTCGTGATCGTCGGCGACTGGGACCGGAACCTGTATGTCCACGACGCGGCGTCGGGCGAGATCGTGTTCCAGACACGACTGCCGAGCTCCGTCTCCGGGTTTCCGATTACCTATGCCGTGGACGGCCGTCAGTACCTGGCCGTTCCCGTCGGCACGGATCCGTCGATGTGGAGCGGCATCTCCGGTCAGCTGACACCGGAAAAGAATCGTCCGACCGCCGGGGGCCACGCGATCTTCGTCTTCACGCTGGGCGGTCGCGTTGAGTAGCCGCCGGCCCCACGCCGCGGCCCCGCCTGACTGATGGAGCAGCGTCAGGTCGACTGGCCCAGCTTCGGGGCGTGTCTCGGGATCATCGTCTTCGTCTGCGTGCCGCTTGCCGCGTTCCCTGACGCCGGGGGCCGGTTGCTGGAACGCGGCTATGACCTCATCGCCGGCAGGCTGGGCTTTGCCTACCTGCTGGCCGGCATCGGTACGACGGCGCTCCTGGCATGGCTGGCGTTCGGGCGTCATGGGTCGGTCGTGCTCGGCGTGGACGACGCGCCACCCGAGTACTCGACCTACAGCTGGGTCGCGATGTTGTTCTGCGCAGGCATCGGCGCAGGTTTGCTCGCGTGGGCGCCGATTGAGTGGGCGTACTACTTCGACGCGCCTCCGTTCGGCGCCGAGGCGCGCTCCGCTGAGGCGGCCGCGTGGGCATCGACCTACGGCATCTTTCACTGGGGCCCGACGGCGTGGTGTTTCTACTGCCTGCCCACGATCGCGATCGCGTACCCGTATTACACCAAGCGTCTGACGCACCTGCGCTTCAGCGCGAGTTGTCACTATTTCCTCGGCGGGCGCCAGGAAACGCGCAGCGCGCGCGTCATCGACGGGCTGTTCATGCTCGCCCTGCTCGGCGGCGCGGGCTCGTCTCTCGGGTTCTCGACGCCGTTGATCGCCGCGTGCATCAGCCGCTTGACCGGCGTCGCGAACTCCTTCGGCCTCGAGGTCGTCGTCGTTGGGCTGTCCGTCGCAATCTTCGGTACGAGCGTCTGGTTTGGGATCAACCGGGGCATCAAGCGCCTCAGCGACGTCAACGTCGTGCTCGCGCTCGTGTTGCTCGCCGTCGTGGTCGCCGTCGGGCCGGTCGTGTTTCTCGTCGAGACCTCACTCAACAGCGTCGGCCTGCTGGTCTCGGAGTTCGTCCGCATGAACAGCTGGACCGAGCCGTTCGCCAACTCAGGCTTCGTGGAGAGCTGGACGATCTTCTACTGGGCCTGGTGGATCGCCTACGGCCCGTTCGTCGGTCTGTTCGTCACCCGCATCTCGCGAGGCCGCACCATTCGCCAAGTCATTCTCGGCATGGTCGGATGGGGTACGTTGGGCGGCGCGCTGTTCTTCATGGTCCTGGGGAACTACAGCCTGCATCTCCAGCTAACGGGCGCGCTGGACGTGTTGCAGGTGCTCGATGCCGTGGGGGCCCCGGCCGCCATCGTGGCCACGCTCGATCAGATGCCCGCCGCGTGGCTCATGGTCGGCGTCTTCTGCCTGGTGACGATCGTCTTTGCCGCGACGACCTACGACTCGGCGTCCTACACGCTCGCGGCCGCTGCCACCCGTCGCCTGGCGCCCGGCGACGATCCGCCGCGCTGGCATCGCGTGTTCTGGGCGGTCGCCCTCACCCTCCTGCCGCTGACCCTGATGTTCGTTGGCGGGCTGAGAGTGCTGCAGACCGCAACCCTTGTGGCCTCGTTGCCGATTCTGTTTGTTGGTGTGTTCATGTCGGTCTCGCTCGTGAAAGAGCTGGCGGAAGACCACCCGGTGTAGGCGCCGGCGCGGAGCACAACCGGCCAGGAGGAGCCATCGATGCGATTCATCAACGGGTCACGCACCCGCGTCACGGTGGCGCTCGCGGTGCTTGGTTGGGCATGGTATGGGGCGGCTGAGGCTGAGAGCGGATCCATCGAGGACCGGATGGCTGATCGCCAGACCTGCCACCATATGTCGTCGCTCGCGGCCCAAGAGTTTGACCGCGCGCAAGCCGAGCAAGCCGCCCTCTCGGTGCTCGACGACTCATGACGGCGTTCAATGCCTACGACGCCGAGGCCTGGAGCGCCACCCTGCACTACCCGCATTTTCGCTTGGCGAGCGGGCAGATGCGCATCGACGAAGGTGGGCCGCCGGCCGTCGAGCGGCTTCGAGGCGCGCTCCGACGACTGCTTGGCGCCGGCCGAGAACACGTTAGAATAGAAACGAATACAGGAGACTTCATGCCAAAAACGGTCACTCTCCGGCTCGACGAGGACGTCTATGCCGAGTTCAGGGAGGCGGCGGCGGCCGAACGGCGGCCACTGTCCAACCTCATCGAGACTGCTGCGCTCGCGAGAATCCGCGAATCACAGTTCGTCGACGATGCGGAGATGGCCGAGATCAGCGACAACGAAGCGTTGAATCGAAGATTGCAAACCGGTTCCCGCCAGGCGCGCCAGCGCAAGGGCCGCTTCGTTGCATGAGTATCGGGTTTTTGAAACAGATCAGTTCTCTCGCGACCTCAAGGCCATCGCCAGGTCCGGTCACCGGGACATCGTCAGGAAGCTGCGCGCGACCGTATATCCGCAACTCACGCGCCATCCTCACGTCGGTCCCCACGTCCGTAAGCTAAAGAACTACACGCCAGACACCTGGCGATACCGCATTGGCGCCTGGCGGTTCTTCTATGAGATCGACGACGAAGAGCGGGTCGTGTCGATGATCGCCGCGGCGCACCGCGGTTCCGCGTACTGACTCCTGAGACGACATTCGGAGGTGGCAGGCGAGCACCCACAGCCAGGTCATTCACTGTCCCTCTTGCGGCGAGGCGATCGAGGTCGCCGTCGACAGGTCCGTCAGGCAGCAGGAGTACGTCGAGGATTGTCAGGTGTGCTGTCGGCCGATGATTCTGACGGTCGCCATCGATGCCGACGGCGACGCTCAGATCGCCGTGCGGGCGGAGTCCGATTAGCGGCGCGGTGCGGTCACGTCTTGTCGCCGAGTCGGTCGATCTTGCTCTGGAAGCCCGAGCTCCTCGAGCAACTCGCCGCGCACGGCGTGAAACGGGTGGCGATCGGGGAGGCCTTTCTGCCCGCCCAAGGCATCCACGAGGTCGAGGCCTCCCGATCGCCATACAGCGACCACACGACGCCCCGTCCTCCAACCGCGACGGTCCCGCAGGCAGCCGAGTCGTCGCGACACGCCACTCGACGCGTGCTACGTCCGTCCTCTACTCTCGACCGGGGGGCAGCGCCATGAAGTACGACAACATTCTCGACGCGGTGGGACGGACGCCGCTCGTGCGTCTCCACCGTCTGTCGGCAGGGCTTGCGCCAGCTATGTACGCGAAGGTGGACTATCTGAATCCCGGTGGCAGCGTCAAAGACCGGATCGCCCTCCGGATGATCGACGACGCGGAGCAGAAGGGTTTGCTCGAGCCGGGCGGCACGATCATCGAAGGCACGAGCGGGAACACCGGCATGGGGCTGGCGCTCATCGCCGCGGTCCGTGGCTACAAGATCATCTTCACGATCACCGACAAGCAGGCGCGGGAGAAGATCGACTTGCTCAAGGCCTTGGGCGCCGAGGTCATCGTCTGCCCAACGGCCGTGACGCCAGACGACCCGCGGTCCTACTACTCGGTCGCGAAGAAGCTGGCGGAGGAGGTCCCGAACTCGTTCTATCCCAATCAATACGAGAACCCGAACAATCCGCAGGCTCACTACGAGACGACAGGGCCGGAAATCTGGGAGAGCTCAGACGGGCACGTCACGCACGTCGTGCTCGGGCTCGGGACGGGAGGCACCGCCACCGGGGTCGGCCGGTATCTCAAAACCAAGAATTCGACGGTCAAGATCATCGGTGTAGATCCCGTCGGCTCGCTGTATCACGAGTTCTTTCACAAGCGGACGGTCGGCGAGGCGCGCCCCTACGTCGTCGAGGGCATAGGGGAGGACATCTTCCCGTCGAACATGGATTTCGATGTGCTGGACGATGTCATCCAGGTGACCGACCGGGACTGCTTCGTGACGGCGCGCCGGTTGGCGCGACAGGAGGGCATCTTCGCGGGCGGCTCCGCCGGCGGAGCCGTCTGGGCAGCGTTGCAGCTCGCCCCGACGTTGACCAAAGACGACTTCGTCGTCGTCTTCATCCCGGACACGGGCCGCCAGTATGTGAGCAAGGTCTACAGCGACGAGTGGATGCGGGAGAACCGCTACCTCGAGCCGGCCGTGCGGCTCACTGCCGGGGAATGCGTGCGGCGCAAGACGGGTGGGAGAGAGCTGCTGTCGGTGGGTCCTGGCGGCAGCGCGCAGGAGGCGCTTCAACGGATGGACACGCTGGATATTTCCCAGCTGCCGGTGCTCGACAACGGTGAGCCCCTGGGTGCAGTGTCCGAGGATCGGCTGGTCGCGCTGGTCCTGCAGGGTGAAGACCTCGGCAAGCGCGTCGTTCACGAGGTCATGGACCCGCCGTTTCCGACCGTCGAGCCGGGGACGACCATCGACCAGATCAGCGGCCTCCTCCATGGCGAGACAGCGATCTTCGTGCGCATGCCCGACGGCAGGTTGGACATTCTCACGAAGGCCGACGTCGTCCATGCGATCGCCGGGTTAGCCGAGGCGGCAGACTAGTCCGGCGACACTGAGCTGAGACGGGTTCCAAGGAGGAGCACGGTTGTCAGATTTCAAGCTGAGATTTGCGACGCGAGCGATTCATGCGGGACAGGCGCCAGATCCGGCCACCGGCGCCATCATGACACCCGTCTACCTGACATCCACATACGTGCAGGACGCGCCAGGGGATCACAAGGGATACGAGTACTCCCGGACGGGCAATCCGACGCGCGCGGCGCTCGAAGCCAATGTCGCGTCGCTGGAGGGGGGAGCCTTCGGCCTGGCGTTCGCGAGCGGGATGGCGGCTGAGCACACCGTGCTCCATCTCCTTCGCCCCGGCGACCATGTCGTAGCCGCACGCGACCTGTATGGCGGCACCTACCGGCTCTTCACCGAGGTATGGCGACAGCTGGGCGTGGAGTGCGCCTTCGTTGAGTCTGGTCGGCCCGGGGCGATCGAGGCGGCGATTCGACCGAACACCAAGCAGCTGTGGGTCGAAACGCCCTCCAACCCGCTGCTCACGATCACGGACATCGCCGCGGCGTGCGACGTCGCCCATCGGCGCGACGTCCAGGTCGTCGTGGACAACACATTTGCGACGCCGTATCTGCAGCGCCCCCTCGAGCTCGGCGCCGACGTAGTCGTGCACTCCACGACGAAATACCTCGGCGGACACTCCGATCTGATTGGCGGCGCAGTCATCACGAGCGATGAAGCCGCGTTCGAACGACTCGGGTTCCTCCAGAACGCCATCGGTGCCGTTCCCGGTCCGCTTGACTGCTTTCTCATCTTGCGAGGGACCAAAACGCTGACGGCCAGAATGAAGGAGCACTGCGCTAACGCAATGGCGGTGGCTCGATTTCTGGAGCGCCACCCGGACGTCGAGCAGGTGCGCTATCCGGGTCTGGCGTCACACCCCGGGCATGCGATCGCCGCTCGCCAAATGTCCGGATTCGGGGGGATGGTGTCTCTGGAGCTGACTGGCGGTCTCGAACGCAACGTTCGGTTCACGACGAAGACCCGTCTGTTTGCTCTGGCGGAGAGTCTCGGCGGCGTCGAGTCGTTGGTGAGTCATCCGGTCACCATGACGCATGCAGCGGTGCCGGAAGAGGAGCGCCGTCGCGGCGGCCTGTCGGACGGCCTCGTCCGACTGTCCGTTGGCATCGAGGACGTGGAGGATTTGCTCGAGGATCTCGACCGTGCGATCCGTGACAGCCGCGACCCATGAGGAGGCCACCCTTCGCCGGAGCGTCAAAAACGGTCCTACTTGGCTCCCGCGCTGTGGGCGCGATGTTCCTCGCGGTCTCCCCACGCCTTGGCGCTGACGCCTACTGCCTCGAGGCACGATCGTACGCGGTGCCGGATGCGATGGAGCATGACCCACAGGTTGGTGCGGGTAATCCCGAGCGCATTGCAGATGTCGGCGGCGGAGAGCCCCTCGACCTCTCGTAGCAGAAACGCCAGCGATAGCCGGCGCGGCGCGGCGTCCAGGCATGCGAAGACCGCCGTCTCGACCTCCTTGTCGAAAAGGGCGGCGTCGGGGGGCCGCAGCGTGGGCGACTGGCCGCCGACGTCGACCCGCCGATCGACCGTCTCGTCCATCTCCTCCATCTGCCTGTCGTGGCGGGTCCGCCTAGCTTCGGCGATTTTCTTGTAGAGGATGCCAAAGAGCCAGGTTCGGACGCTAGAGCGACCTTCGAATCGCGACGCCTTCTCCACAAAGGTCGAGAACGTTTCCTGGGTCACGTCTTCTGCCTGTTGATGATCCAATCCCGCTCCATGTGAGGCGCGGAGGATCTGGGGACGATACGTCTCGACGACGGCCTGAATGGCGGCCGGGTCACCGGCCCTGATCCGTGGATGGTTCATGGATGTCAGAAGTTTCACGCACGGCGTGTACGGTGGTCTAGCTGGCGGCGTCGTGTTCGGCGCCATGATGGGCATGATGGGAATGCTCCCATGATCGGGACCATGGTCGGAGTCCCATCGGCCACCGTCGGGTTCCTCGCCCACATGGTGATCAGTGCCACGATTGGCGGCGGATTCGCCGTCTTGGTGGGCGCCAGCGGTCGCCGAGGAGGTGTGGGATCGGGGCTGGGGTACGGCGTCGGGTGGTGGATGCTCGGGCCCTTGACGCTGATGCCGCTCTTCATGGGCATGGGTTTTGGTGTCAACTGGAACATCACCGCGGTGACCCAGGCGATGCCGAGTCTCGTCGGCCACCTCGTGTTTGGCGGCATTCTGGGCGCGACGTCCCACTGGCTTCAGTACCGCGTCGGCGCGCGCAACGCGCATGGTCAGGCCACGACGGCCTGACGATCGGCCCACGTGCCGCGGGGTCGCGGGAGTCCTCGCTCCCGCGGCCGCTCCTTCCGAGCCGCGGCTGCTAGTGTCCTGTAGCCGTAATTCGCAGCCCGTGGTGAAAGTGCCGCGTTGCGATATGGTCAACGCATCCGGTATCTGCGGGGTAATCACCGTGAGCTCGTATGACGCACTCGTGATCGGAACCGGTCAGGCCGGCCCCAGTCTGGCGGCCGAGCTGGCCGGTGTAGGCAAGCGGGTGGCGATCGTCGAGCGCCACCGTTTCGGTGGGACATGCGTCAACGTTGGATGTATTCCGACGAAAGCGCTGATCGCCAGTGCGCGTGCCGCACATGTGGCACGCCGCGCGGCCGACTTCGGCGTGGTGATCGACGGAGCGGTCGGCGTCGACATGCGGCAAGTCAAAGCGCGCAAGGACGCCATCGTGCGGCGGTCGAACGAAGGCGTCGAGCGGTGGCTTCGGGGTCTCGACAATTGCACCGTGCATGAAGGCCACGCGCGGTTCGAGGGTGCCCACACCGTCCGAGTCGGCGAGGCGCGGCTCGAGGCCGACCAGGTCTTCATCAACGTTGGCGCGCGAGCCTACGTGCCGCCGATGGCGGGGCTCGACCGCGTCCCGTATCTGACCAACTCGGGCATGGTGGATGTCGACATCTTGCCTGAGCACCTCGTGATCATAGGCGGCGGCTATATCGGACTCGAGTTCGCCCAGATGTATCGCCGTTTTGGGAGTCGAGTCACGCTCATCGAGATGAGCGACCGGCTCATTCGACGCGAGGACCCGGATGTGTCGCACGCGGTGAGGGAAATTCTCGAAGTCGAAAGCGTGGACGTCCGCCTGAACGCCGAGTGCCTCAGCGTGGATCGGCAGGGGGAGACGGTCGTCGCCAGCGTCTCGTGCGACGAAGGGGCGCCTGAGGTCGAGGGGTCACACCTGCTGGTGGCGGTGGGTCGGCGTCCGAACACGGATGATCTCGGGCTCGATGCCGCGGGCGTCGATGTGGATGACCGTGGCCACATCCGGGTGGACGACACTTTGGCGACCAACGTGCCGGGGGTCTGGGCCCTGGGGGAGTGCAACGGCCGCGGCGCGTTCACGCATACCGCCTACAACGACTACGAGATCGTTGCCGCCAACCTGTTGCATGGCGATCGCAGGCGTGTGACCGACCGCATCGACTGCTATGGGCTCTTCATCGATCCGCCGCTGGGGCGTGTCGGAATGACCGAGCGTCAGGTCCGTGAATCAGGCCGTCCCGCGCTCGTCGGCATGCGGCCGATGACGCGCGTCGGGCGCGCCGTCGAGAAGGGCGAGACCCAGGGGTTCATGAAGGTGTTGGTTGATGCGGACACGATGCACATCCTTGGCGCCTCCCTTCTTGGGGTCGGCGGGGATGAAGTCGTGCACGCGATCCTCGACATCATGTACGCGAAGGCGCCGTACACCGTAATCCAGCGGGCCGTCCACATTCATCCGACGGTCTCGGAGCTCATCCCGACGATGCTAGGCGACCTGAAGCCGCTCGACGGCTAGCGTCGCTGCTCATCGCCCGTGATACGCTCGGTTGCGATTCCGCCCGTAGAGAAAGGACCGTGACGATGGCTTCCTCTCAAGCCGACCATGGCCGGCGTCAGCTCCTGAAGTTCCTGGCAGGCAGCCCGCTTTTGGCCTACGCCGGCCTCTCGCCCGGGTTGGTGTCGCTTGACGCGCAGAGCGATGACGGGCTCATCGGCTCGCTCGACGAGGCGCTCCAGGTCACCGACTTCGAGGCGCTGGCGAAGACGATGATGCTGCCCGAGCATTGGGCGTATCTCCGCACCGGGGTCGACGACGACGCCACGTTGCGGGCGAATCGGGAGGGCTTCTCCCTGTATCAAATCCGGATGCGGCGGCTGGTCGACTACACCGGGCTCGATCTGTCGACCGAGGTCTTCGGCACCCGCTGGGAGACGCCGCTCGCGCTGTGCCCGGTCGCGAGCCTCGAGGGCTTCCATACCCAGGGCGAGCCCGGGGCCGCGCGCGCCGCGAGTCGCCAAGGTGTCCTGCAGATGATGTCGACGGTGTCCTCGAACTCGATCGAGGATGTGAACGAGGCGTACGGCGAACCCATCTGGTATCAGCTCTACGCGCGGGCCGACTGGGAGAACACGTCGAAGCTCGTCAAGCGCGTGGAAGCCGCCGGCTGTCCGGTCCTGGTGTTCACGATCGATTTACTCGCGGGGCGGAACACGGTCACGAACGATCGGGGCCAGGGCCTCGAGGGCATCCAGCAGGAGTTTTGCCAGAACTGCCACAAGGGACGAACCAAGCCGATGTATGACGGGCTGACCAATGTGGCCGGCCGGACGAACTTCACGTGGGACTACGTCAAGCGTCTCAAGGACTCGACGGACATGAAGGTGGTCCTCAAGGGCATCGTGACGCAGGAAGACGCGGAGCTCGCCGTGGAGTTCGGCGCCGACGGCGTCATGGTCTCGAATCATGGCGGTCGCGGCTCGGAGAGTCTGCGCTCGACGATCGAGTGCCTGCCCGAAGTCGCCGCGGGTGTCCGCGGGCGGGTGCCGATCATCTTCGACAGCGGCGTCCGGCGCGGCACCGACATGCTCAAGGCGCTGGCCCTCGGCGCGGACGTCGTCGGGATCGGTCGTCCCTACGTCTGGGGCCTGGCGGCGTATGGCGAAGAGGGTGTCGAGAAGGTCATCGACATCCTCCATCGCGAGCTTCGGCTCGTCATGAATCAGGCGGGCGCGACGTCGGTCACCGCCCTGCGACGCGGACGGCACATCGTGGATCGGCGGACCGGTCAGCGGCTGTAGAAGAGGACGCGCAGATGACCAAACATGTGCGGCATGCGGTCGCGCTGGTGACGGCGGTGCTCGGGGCCGCCCTCCTGAGCGCCACGCTCTCCGGACAGGGACCGGCCGCCCAGTTCACGATTTCCGGCACCTCGACCGTGCGCGGCTGGACATGCCCGGCCGAGGGCGCGGTGGACGTCACGCCGGCGACCGCGTCCGAGCCTCTCCCGGGGTTCCCGAACGGCCTGCAGACGGTTCGGATCACGGTGCCGGTCAAAGCGATCACGTGTCCCGAAGAGCAGATGATCGAGCACCTGCGCGAAGCGATGGAAGAACCACAGCATCCCGAGATCGTCTACGAGCTCGAGAGCTATCGGTTCACCAGCGACGACAGCGCGGTGGCGTCAGGGACGCTGGCGATTCATGGGATGACGAAGCCGGTGACGTTTGAAATCCAGCTCGTGGAATCGCCGGAGGGCGTGCGGGGCGTCGGCCAGACGTCGATCAACCTGAGTGACTTCGGGATCACACCGCCGTCGTTGTGGCGCGGCATGCTGAACGTGGGGGACGCCGTGGAGATCAAGTTCGACGCGCCGCTGCCGAATTAGAGCGCCAGCTGGTCGCCGAAGACCATTTCCTCGAGCCTGAACGTCTTCTTGATCTCACTGGTGGTCCCCAGCCTGGTGACGAACTCGACGTCGGCGTCGTCCATCGTGAGCGTGTCGGTCTTCGGGAACTTGTACTCGATCAGAACCGACTGATTCGACTCGTTCCTGATGAGCTCGACGGTGGCGGGTGCAATCGGCGGTTTGTTCTCGCGCCTAAGCATCGTCTGCGCCTTCACCGTATCGATCAACGGCTCCAGTGCGGCGAACGGCGCCGGAAGTCCGACCACGGTGACCGTGTAGAAGGGGTCCTCGCGGGTCAGCAGCTCCTGGTCCGCGGGCGGGATCGGCGCGTCGAGTCGGATGAGTCGCCTGACCAGCGCGAGCTTGATCGGCAGGGCGCTGGTCCAGGTGACCGTCGCCTTCACCCGCCGGATGCGCTGGAATTGCTCACCGCCACACTCGCGCCCGGGGGTCGGGTCCGGGAGCGGTCCACCGAGGCCGTTGGGGTCCACACGAACTGGGAAATCCCGACCGGCTGTCAGGCCGCCCATCACGATCGTTGCTTCCTTGGCCCACGGCGAATCGGTCAGCATCTTCTCGACTTCCTTGTCGGACCAGGTCGTGAAGTCCTTGTCGGCCCAGAAGTCGGCGGCCAGCAGGGCCGTGGACGTGACGAGCCAGACGACACCGATTCCAAGTAGCTTGCGCATGGCCTGTCCTCGTCAAATGGCGTCGTTCACCGTGCCACCTACAACCACCTACGCAGTGTAGACCCGATCGGATGTGGCGTGTCGCGACCCGGCCGGGGCGCGGTTCGCACGCCCGGATGCCCGCCAGTCCGGCGAGGTCTCCTTACCGCGAATCGAACCGCACCAATTCGCGGTCGATCATCTGAATCTGCGGCCGCCCGGACGCGGCCATGTTGCGGGCGAGCTCGGTGACGAGCAGCCTGAGCGCCGTTTCGACACCGGGAGCGCCATACGCGGCCAGGCCCCACATGATTGGACGGGCCAGCATGACCGCTGTGGCGCCGAGCGCGAGACCCTTGAGGATGTCGCTGCCTCGCCTGAAGCTGCCGTCGACCAGGACGGGAGCGCGGTCGCCGACCTCGTCGGCGATGGCGGGCAACATGTCGATCGGCAACACGCCCCCGCCTCCGACCAGGCCGCCGTGGTTGGAGACGACGAGTCCCTGTGCCCCACGATCGAGCGCCGTGCGAGCGTCGGTGGGGTTCATCACCCCCTTGACGACGACCGGGACGCCGGCGCTGCGACTCAACCGCTCGACGCCGTCCCACGCGATCGCGACCGGTGCACCCGCAGCGGAGACGCCGACCGTGACGCACAGTGCGCGGCAGCCGGCCGCGACGGCTTGGCGGACGTCGTCGTCAACCTCTCCGAGATCACCCTCGGCGTAGACCTGATACCAGAGCGCCTGGTCGGTTTCCGCGGCGATCCGGTCGACGGGGTAGCTGGCGTGTCGAGGGACCACCATGACGGCCTTGGCGGCCGCGGCGCCTCGCGCGGTGGCCAGCTCGCCCTCGGCATGAAGGCTGCGCTGATTGCCGACCGGTCCAACGATGATCGGCGCGAACATCGCCACGCCAAACAGCTCCGTCGTCAGATCGAGATCCATGGCGTAGACCATGAGCCGCTGGCGAAACGTCATGTTGTCGAACGAGCCGCGACTGCCGCCGCGGATGGTCTCGAACTGGGCCGGGGAGAGCACGAGCTCCGCCATCTGCTCGAGCTCCGGCGCCGCGACGATCTCCGCGATCGGCGCCAGGCGAATCGCCGGCAGGCCATCCTGTTTCATTTTCAAGGGAAGCGTGTCCTCACGATGCGCCGGTCGATCGATGCGATGTCCGTGCAGCCGGCGGCAGCCATGGCGTGCACCAGCTCGGTGTTGATGATCTCGAGGACCTTCTGCGCCCCCTGTTCACCGAACGCCCCGAGGCCCCACCGCGACGCCCGCCCAAGGCAGACGGCATCGGCCCCGAGGGCAAGCGCCTTCAGCACGTCGCTCCCGCGTCGAAACCCGCTATCGATCAGCACGGGCACGCGGCCGTCGACCGCCTCGACGACCTCCTCGAGCACTTCGAGCGTCGACGGCCCGTAATCGATCGCCCGCCCGCCGTGATTCGAGATGACGATGCCCTCGACGCCATGCTCGAGGCATTTTCTGGCACCCTCGGCAGTCAGGATCCCCTTCGCGAGGATCGGGACGTCGATCAGCGGACGGAGATCGTCGAAGAGCTTCCATTCGTACCAAAGCCGGCCATCGCCGACCCCATACGGGTTGCTCAGCTCTCGCCGCGAACCCCGCGCGCCACGCACGACGCCCCCGAGGTTGCGGTCGTGCAGATCGCGTTCGTAGTACGAGGCCTGCTGGTCGATGGTCACCACGACGGTCTGCGCGCCCGCCGCCTGGCCGTCCGCCAACGGCTGGCGGTTGGACTCGATATCGCGTCGCGCATATAGCTGATACCAGAGCGGCCCGTCCGCCGCGTCGGCGATACGCGGAAACGGAAAGCTGGACGCGTTGCTGACGATCATCGTCGTCCCAGTCGTCGTTGCCGCGCGGTACATGCCGCGCTCGCCGTCCGGGTGGAGGTCCCGCTGACGGGATGTCGGCGCCAGCATGATCGGGCTCGCCATCGGGACACCGAAGAGCTCCGTCGACGTGTCGACCGCCTTCGGGTCGACACCGCCACGGCCGACGAGCTCGACCCAGTCGAACGCGTCGCGGTTCCGTTGCAACGTGAACTCCGAGTCGGTCCCGTGCGCCGTGTAGTCGTAGATGGCCAGCGGCACGTTGGCCCGGAACACCGGCTCGAAGTCGAAGGCGGTCAGCATCTCGTCGAAGCCGAGGATTCGACGGTGCCGGTCCAGTGGCCATGGGTCACGTTGCGCATGGAGCAGCGGCGACGCGGCCAGGAACGTCGCGAGCGCGGCCAGCGCCTCGCGTCTCGAGACCCCGTGCCGCCAGCGTTGTTCGTGTGTCCCCACTCCGGCCTCCTCGATGCCCGTTCCGCGGGCGCGATCATCCTACATCCAATCCTGTCGGTGGCGGTGCGGACGCGGATCGTGGGCGACTGAGCGCGAGCACGAGCAGCCCGGCGGGCTGGACGGTCAGCAGGAGGAGCGCGGGAACGAGCCCGAACGCGTCAGCGACCAGGCCGAGCACGAGCGGTGCGGCGATGCCGACCGGCCCGAGCAAGGTCGAGACCGCGTTGACCATGCCGGACTGCTCAGGCAGCGCGCGATATGCCTGCGCCATTGCGATCGGGTAGAGCGGGGCCGTGAACAAACCGGTCAGGAAGAAGAGCCCGGCGCTCCACGCGACGTCGGGCGCGAACACCCACGCCACGTAGCTCATCAGACACAGCGCCGCGCTCCAGCGAAGGAGCCGGAGCGGTTCGAAGCGTGCCAGCAGGCGGTCGATCACGACCAGGCCGAGGAGCGCGCCGATCATCTCGCACATCAAGACGACGCTTCGTGCGCCGACACCGGCCCCGAGCGTGTCGCGGAGGTGGAGCGCGCCAAAGGCTACCAGGATCTCGTCGAGCAATGCGCACAGCGACACCCCGCCAAGCCACAAGAGGAGTCGCCGGTTCCCGAGCGCGGTTCGCACGGCGACCAGCAGCGGCGGCGCGGGCTCGTCGGGCCGCGTCTGTGCCGGGAAGCGTTGACGGGAGAGCACCGCCGCGTAGATCACCAGGACCGCCGCGCAGACGCCAAACGCCTCGCGCCAGCCCCACCCACACACCGCCAGCGCCCAGAACAACGCGGGCGTGAGCAGGTCGCCGATCGAGCCGAAGAAGGCCCAGCGGGTCATGAACTGCTCGCGACGCTCCGGGTTGGCGTCCATCAGGCTGGCCTGCGCCAGGTTGACGCCCACCCCGCTGGCCGGGAACGCGACACAGAGTGCCGCGAGCAGCACCCAGACGTTCGGTGCGAGCCCGGCCACGAGACCCGCCACGCCGAGCACTGCAAGTCCGGCGGTGACGAAGCGCCGGCGCGGGAACCGATCCGCAAGGACGAAGATCGGGGGTTCGACGAACAGCGCGACCAAACCGGGGATGACGAGCAGAAAGCCCGCCACGGCGGTGTAGTCGAGACCGAAATCGCTCCGGATCCCGGGTGCGCCCACATAGGGCACGCCGGACCAGAGCTCGTCGAGGAAGTCGACGCCCAGCAGCAGCAGCGTCAGAACGGCGATGCGGCGGACGGCATGCGTCGCGTGTGTCAAGGGCGAGGCGCGACGGAGCCGTCAGAGAAAACCGCTGGGCCGGTCCGTCATCGATCTGACCCCGAGCCTAGCACGGGTTCCTACAGCGCAAACAGTCGTAGCGCGCCGGGTGCGCGGCGGCCCGGAATCAGCCGCGAGACCGCGATGGCCAGCATGAGGGACAGCGGGACCGCGATGAGGCTCGCGACCGGCACCCACGGCGCCGCGAGGTCGATCGTGGGGAGCGGCACCGCACGGAGCGCCCAGCCAAGCCCGCCGACCCCGACGGCCCCGTATGCGAGCAGCACTGCCCGTCGCCAACCGCTGAGCGGGCGTATGGTCACCGTCGGTGCGAGCGACCGGTCCAGTCGGACCGCGAATGCCGGCGACAGCCTCGGGACCGCCTCGTGGTCGAAGGTCAGCGCGAGCATCTGGTGCGCGTGCCACTGGTCCCGGCACCCGGCGCACGCATCGACGTGTGAGCTCCACCCCGACGGCTCAAGGTCGGCGCCGCCGTCGAGCAGCCACTGGTCGAAGCGCTCGCAGTTGAGGCGTGGCTCAGACATCGGAGATTCCCTTATTGGCGAGTTGCGTGTGGAGCTTGGCGCGTGCGCGGTGCAGGTAGGACTTCACGGTGCCCTCGGGAGCCGCGATCGTCTCGCTGATCTCGCGGACCGTCATGCCCATCCAGTAGTGCAGGTGGAGGACCGAGCGGTAGAGGTGCGGGAGTTGCTCGAGACAGTCCTTGACGGTCGATGCGGTCCGCCCCGCCGCGACGTGGATGAACGGATCATCCCCCGGACGGTTGGTCGGGGTCATCTCGAGCACCTCCTCACCGTAGTGCCGCGCCTGGAAGCGCGTGTGATTGCGATAATCGATGGCCTGGTTGTAGGCAATGCGGTAGAGCCACGAGCTGAACTTCGCCTCGCCCCGGAACTGACGAAGCTTGCGATACACCGTGAGGAAGACGTCCTGTGTGAGCTCTTCCGCAGCGCCCTGGTGGCCGGTCCCCAGAATGGAAAGGATGAGCCGAAAGACCATCCCCTGGTGACGTTCGACGAGCACCTTGAAGTGGACCTCATCGCCTGTGCTTTGGAAGGCCTGCACCCGGAGGGCGTCGTCCATCCGCGGTCTCTAGGGCGTCAGCGATCAGGGCCGGTCCGCCGGGGTGCGCGTCAAGGCATAGAAGAGGAACATGCCGATGCCCAGGAAGACACCGATCAACCCGAACGGCCAGAGCTCGTTGTGAAAGTCCCAAGCGGACATCCTCATCGCGACTGCCGTACCGAGACCCGCCATGATGAGTAGCGCGCCGACGCCGAGCGGCCATCGCGGGTTCACCGACCTGGACGCCATGTGCGACGCCAGCGCCTTCCCGATGAGCGCCCTGCCTTCGGTCTCGCTGAGCTCGGGAAACTCCGGCAGCGGGATGCCCTTTTCCATGGCTTTCATCCTCTCCGTGTGAATGATGTTGAGTTTCTGGAGCTTTCGCTTGCCTCTCAGGTGCCACGCAATGAGCAGGACGGCCGCGAAGCCGAACACCCAAACAACCCCGAGCGCCGAATAGAACTGACCGTTGTCCATGCCTCCGCCTCCCTCGTGGTTGCTGATCCAGCCTACTCGTCAGGTAAGACCGGGCGGGGCGAAAAACGGTTGCAGCGGCCCGGCGCCCACCGTTCGCGAATATTTGCGCGCGTGACGCCGTATGGATGAAGAGAGCCGCGGCAAGCTCGCCGGCGGCGACGGGAGGTGCCATGGTAGTCAGTCGTTGCGTCATCGTCACCACTGTCGTGGGGGTGCTCGCGGGTCCGGCCTCCACGCCGCTGGACGCCCAGCCCGCCCCGGAGCGATGGACCGGCAAAGTCGAGATTCCCAGTCAACCCCTGGAATTCGCCGTGACCTTCAACCCGGCGGAGGATGGCAGCGCCATCGCCACGATCGATATCCCCGCGCAAGGTGCCGTCGGGCTCGCCCTGGCCGATGTCATCTACACCGAGAGCGACATCGCCTTCACGCTTGCCCAGGCGCCTCCCTCCGGCGCGGTGTTCACGGCGACGCGAGACGGAGATACTGCCGCCGGGCAACTGCAGCAGGCGGGGCAGACCATGCCGCTGAGCATGACGCGGGTCGAGGGTGACGTGGCGGTGGGGCCTCGACGTCCACAAACGCCAGCGCCGCCCTTTCCGTACGCGTCGCATGACGTGGACTACACGAACACCGTCGATGGCACGATGCTCGCGGGAACCTTCACGGTCCCGGACGGTCCAGGGCCGCATCCAGCCGTCATCCTGATCACCGGGTCCGGTGCGCAGGATCGAGACGAGACCATCCTTGGCCACAAGCCGTTCCTCGTCCTGGCCGACCATCTCACGCGACGAGGCATCGCCGTGCTCCGCGTGGACGACCGTGGCGTGGGCGGCTCCTCCGGGTCTATCGCCACGTCGACCAGCCAGGACCTCGCAGGCGATGTCCGCGCGGGCCTCGCGTTTCTCAAGGACCATCCCGACGTCGATGACACGCGCCTCGGACTCATTGGACATAGCGAGGGCGGGCTCATCGCGCCAATCGTGGCTGCCGGTGAGCCCGACGTGGCGTTTGTCGTCATGTTGGCCGGGACGGGATTCCCCGGGCGCGAGATCCTGCAGCTGCAGCTCCGGCTCATCCAAGAAGGTATGGGGCGGTCGCCCGACAACGTCGACAGGCAGGTCGAGGCGCAACGCCACCTGATCGCACGACTCGAGGCCGACGCGCCAGCGCAGGAGATCCAGGACGCCGTGCTGGCCCTGCTGCGCATCCAGCTATCGGGGGTCGATGCCGCGGCTGTCGGCGACGGGAAAACGCTCGCCGCCACCCAGGCCGCCTCGATGGCGACACCGTGGTTCCGGTCTTTTCTCCGCACCGATCCTCGGGAGGCGCTGCGCCGCGTGGCGTGTCCGGTCCTCGCGCTCAACGGCAGCCTCGACCTGCAGGTGCCCGCGGACGCCAATCTACCCGCGATCGAGCAGGCGCTGCGCGCCGGCGGCAACACCGACGTGACCACGACGACGCTCGACGGATTGAACCACCTGTTCCAGACGGCGACGACTGGTCTCCCCACCGAATACGCGGCGATCGAAGAGACGTTTGCGCCTCACGCGCTCGACCTCGTGAGCGACTGGATTAGAGACCGCGCCGGTCTGTAGACCGACCGAACGATCACGACTGGGAGGGCCTCAGATGATAGAGCTCAAGCAGAGGAACGACGTGGAGCCGCTCTGTCCGCATTGCTCGGAACGGATCACGGAGATCTGGTTCCGCGAGTTGCGGGGCTTCTTCGGCCGGCGATATGTGTATTTCTGCGCGTCGTGTCGGAAGTCGATTGGCGTGACGCATCGGAAGGGCCTGTTCATGGGGTGATCCGCACCCCGCGGCGGGAGGCCAGTGGCCTCCGTCAGCCGGTGACGCCGCTGGCGGACACCGGCAGACCCTCCGAGGACACCGATCCTGCGGTGCGCCGCTGCTGGCGGCTCGGGGTGCGCTGGCATGCCGCTTGCTCTACACCAACGTGCGAGCGCGTCCGGCGCGCTCGTGGCACGAGGGCGCACCAGAGAGAGGCAACACAGATGACCCTGCAACGGTTTCGGAGATTGACGGCCACGTCGGACGCGCATGACGTTCGCGAGGCGATGACGCTCGGGCTCATGGTCGAGGTGCCCAACAGCGCCGACGGCTACGCGCGCTTTTACGCCCGCGTCGTACAAGAGCTGCAGCGCTCGGCGGGTAGACCCTCAGCGCAGGCAGATCATCTCGTTCATGCGAGCATGCCAGCGCCCCGCCAAATGGTCGCCGAGGTCTAGTGTTGCGGTGACCAGATACTGACAGCGGATTCGCGACAGCGGTACCGCCGAGCACCCCCTCACTGAACGGTTCCCTTGTGATCCGGTCGGACGGCCGCGCGTCGGAACGGGACCAGTATCGCCGGGAGTCGACGGTTGATGACGGTCGCTCCGATGGCCACGACCCCAAGCGTCGCGGCGATGACGACACCCCAGAACGGGGTGTCCGGTATCCGACTCAGCGTTTCGGCTGCGGCGGCCGCGAGCAACCCCACATACGACCAGCTCATCCAGTAGGCGTGGTATTCGACCCACGCGCGCGACGATCGCCGACGCGCAGGGATCCAGCCGGCAATAACGCCGACCAGACTGACGAGCGCGGCAATGTGAAAGGGTCCGGGCCGTCCGAACAGCCCGTACAGCATGAACGCTGTACCGTTCACGCCGAGCATGAGAGCCCCGTAGGTCCGACCGAGGAGCCGGTGTCGGACTGACCCCTTCCCGGCAAGCGCGACGCCGCCCCCGACGGCGATCGCCGCGATGGCGCAGACGAAATGAAGCCAACCGATAGGCGTGCCCGGCATCTGGTCGTCCCTCGTTACACGAGACGGACGCATCCCCGACTTTGTTCGGGGAACGTGGCGCTGCCATGTGATACTTCCGCGCGTCCCCCGTATCCTTCAGAGAGATGGCGATGGAAGGCATCGCTCCGCACCGGGCCGCCCCCTGGCTCGCGGGCGCGACCGACACGGATTGGGACGTGCTCTACGTCGAGCAGCTGCCCCGGATCTACAACTTCTTCCGCTACCGCGTCGGAGCACACGCCGACGTCGAGGACCTGACCTCGGTCACGTTCGAAAAGGCCTGGCGGGCCCGGCATCGCTACCGGCGTAACCTCGGCGGCTTCACGACCTGGCTGCTGGCCATCGCCCGCAACGTGGCCGTTGACCACCACCGGGCGGCGCGTCGCCATGAGCCCCTCACCGAGGCCGCCGGTCTCGTAACGGGGCGAACGCCGGAGGATGACGCGCTGCAGCGGTCGGCTGTGCAGAGGCTCACGGCGCTCTTGGGCCAGCTCCCGGACCGAGAGCGCGAGCTCGTCGCGCTCAAGTACGGCGCTGGGGCCACGAACCGGGCGATCAGCGGTCTGACCGGTCTGAGCGAATCCAATGTCGGGACCATCCTGCATCGTGTGGTGCAGCAGTTGCGGGCGGGTTGGGACGACAAGGAGTAAGCCGATGGATGATAACTTTCTCCACGACATGCGCGCGGATCCCCCGCCCGATTTCGAGGAGCGGCTTCGTGCCACCCTGAGGAGTCAGGCTGCGGTCGGCCGCATCGGCAACCTCGCGCGGTGGCCCGTGCTGCGGATCGGCGCGGTCGCGGCGAGCGGCGTTTTCGCCGTCCTGCTGTTTCTGCTGCCGTCGGTGCGTGCCTCAGCGCAGGCATTTCTCGATCTGTTCCGGGTGGTCAACTTCACCGCGGTCCCCGTCGACGAGACGCGGATTGCGCAGCTCAACGACCGGGGGATCGACATCGCGCAGATCATCGGGAATCACGTCGACGTCGTCACCGACCCGGGTCCATCGCAGCGGTTTCTGAGCGTCGAGGCCGCCGGGGCCGCGGCTGGATTCGAGGTGCGACAGCCGGCGGCGCTACCGCCAGGACTCGCCCTCACCGGCATCGATGTCGTGGGCGCCCGCGCCGTTCGCATCACCGGGAACACCGCGATGTTGCAGCAGGTACTGGACGCGCTCGGGATCAGGGACCTCTCCGCCCCGACGGAGCTCGACGGCGCCACTGCCGAGGTCCAGGTGCCGGCGCTCGTCAACCTCGGCTACGACTATGCGGATCAGCACGTCGACTTCCTGCAGGGGATGCATCCCGAGGTGACGCTGCCGGCGGGGGTCGACCTGCCCAGACTCGGCGAACTGGGTCTCCGCATCCTCGGTCTCGAGACCGGCGAAGCGCACAATCTCGCCCAGGCCGTCGATTGGCGCACGACGCTCATCGTGCCGGTGCCAGCGACCGCGACCGCCTTTCGTCAGGTGGAAGTGCGAGGACATCGGGCGTTGCTGGTCGAGACGCCCGACACGACCGATACGCGGGCGGTCAACGTTGTGCTGTGGTCGGACGGGGAACGGGTATATGGTCTGAACGGTCAATTGCGCGGCAACACGTTGATGCAGATGGCCAACGCCGTGCAGTGACCTTGTCCAGTTGATGCCCGAACTCGTGATCGACACTCACGGACTGCGCAAGCAGTTTGGGGAGGTCGTCGCCGTCTCCGATCTATCGCTGACGATTGCGCCGGGCGAGATCTTCGGTTTCCTGGGGCCGAACGGCGCCGGCAAGACCACGTCGCTGAAGATGCTGCTCGGCCTGATCGCGCCGAGCGGTGGGTCCGGCACCGTGCTCGGGATGCCGCTGGGTGACCGGCTGGCGCGCGCGCGCGTCGGGTTCCTACCGGAGCATTTCCGCTTCCACGACTGCCTGACCGGGTGGGAGCTGCTTCGCCTGCACGGGAATCTCTTCGGCCGGCGTGGCTCGTCACTCGAAGCGACCATCGAGGGGCTGCTGGCGCGGGCCGATCTCCTGGCCTCCGCGGACCAGCCGGTCTCGGAGTACAGCAAGGGGATGCTGCAGCGCGTCGGTCTGGCGCAAGCGCTGCTCAACGACCCGGCGCTGGTATTTCTCGACGAGCCCACGTCAGGGCTCGATCCCCTGGGCCGGATTCTCGTACGCGACGTCATTCGCGATCTCCGCGAGCGCGGCACGACCGTCTTCCTCAACTCCCACTTGCTCGGAGAGGTCGAAGCAACGTGCAGTCGTGTGGCCTTCGTCAAGAACGGCCGGATCGTGCGCGAACTCTCGCTGGCGGTCTCCGCGGAGCTGGACATCGAGCTCCGGATTGGCCGCGCGGAGTCGACTACGCTCGACGGCCTGACGCGATTCGGCGACGACGTGGAGCAGGTGGATGATGTCGTACGACTACGCGTCCACAGCGAAGACACACTGCCGGCATTGTCGCGATGGCTGGTCGAGCAGGGCGTGCCGCTTTATGGGCTCTCCAGTCGCCGCCGGTCGCTCGAGGCGCTGTTCCTCGAGGTGATGGGCGCCGACCAGCGACCCGGGTAAAAGACGTATGCGTACGGTGCTGACGATCGGGCAGTTGACGCTGATCGAGGCGTATCGTCGCCGCGTCGTGCCCGCCGGTTTGGCGAGCGCGCTGGTGTTCGTCATTTGCTTCGCGACGGGGTTCTGGTTCGTCGCGGGCAGCATTGACGAGGTCGACACACCCTGGGAGCGGCTCCAAAACCAGGCCGGGCTCCACTTCATGACCATCGCGGGGCTATATGTAGCGAATTTCCTGACCCTGGCCGCGGCTGTGCTGCTGCCGGTCGACACGTTGTCGGGGGAGATCACCAGCGGGGTCGCCCAGACCCTGGCGTCCAAACCGATCCGGCGCGCCGAGATCGTCGTCGGCAAATGGGCCGCGTACTCGGTGCTCGTGGCGCTCTTCCTGCTCGTCACGGCTGGCGGCGTGGTCGTGGCAGCACGGGTGATAGGCGGGTTCACCCTACCAAACATCGAGCGCGCGTTCCCCCTCATGCTGCTCGGCGCCACCGTCATGCTGACCGTATCGATCGCCGGCGGCGCCCGCCTCGGTACCGTGGCGAACGGCCTGGTGGCGTTCGGCGTGTTCGGGATCGCGTTCATTGGCGGGTGGGTCGAGCAGATCGGCCTCCAGGTGGTAACGACCGACGGGGCTCGCGTCGCGGTGCGCAACATCGGGACACTGGCCAGCCTGCTGAGCCCGACAGACGCGATGTGGCGCCTGGCCGCGTTCGAGATGCTGCCGCCGGTAGCGCGCGGCCTGCCGGGCCCTCCGTTCGCCACGATGTTGCCGCCGAGCGCCATGATGGTCGCGTGGGCGGTCGCCTACGTGATCGTGTTGTTGCTCATCGCCCTCCGCCTCTACCACCGTCGCGCCCTCTGACCCCCTGCGGTCCTCGTGCGTGCGGGCGAACAACGCCACGTGCAACCTCGTAGAATCAGAGTGTTCGTCGTCGAGCACGGATACGAAGGAGCCGGCCATGAGTCGCGTACTGACCATCGAGCACCTGTCCAAGACCTACCCGGGCGGGGTGCGCGCGCTGCGTGATGTCTCGCTGCGGATTCCGACCGGCATGTTCGGGCTGCTGGGACCGAACGGCGCTGGCAAGAGCACGCTGATGCGGACGATCGCGACGCTGCAGGAGCCGGACAGCGGCCGCATCATGCTCGACGACCTCGACGTGCTGCGAGAGAAGGAGCAGGTCCGTCGGTTGCTAGGGTATCTGCCGCAGGAGTTTGGCGTCTATCCAAAGATTTCCGCGCAAGCGATGCTGAGCCACCTCGCGGTGCTCAAGGGCGTCCCGCAGTCGCACACGAAGGAAACGGTCGAGGCGCTGCTCCAGCAGACCAATCTGTGGGACGTCCGCAAGAAGCGACTCGAGACGTTCTCCGGCGGCATGAAGCAGCGGTTTGGTATCGCGCAGGCGCTGCTGGGCGATCCCAAGCTGATCATCGTCGACGAGCCGACCGCTGGTCTCGACCCGACCGAGCGGCTCCGCTTTCAGAACCTGCTGTCGCAGATCGGCGAGAACCTCGTGGTGATCCTCTCGACGCACATCGTGGCAGACGTCAGCGATCTCTGCAGCCAGATGGCCATCATCGCAAAGGGGCACGTGCTGCTGACGGGTGATCCCGCCGAGGCGATCGCGCGACTCGAGGGCCGGATCTGGAGGAAGGTCGTCGGACGAGACGAGCTTCCCAACTACGAGCGCGACCACATGATCATCTCGACCCGGTTGGCAGGCGGCCGGACCGTGATCCACGTGTATGCCGACGAACGCCCCGCGGACGGATTCGAGCGCGCCGAGACCGAGCTGACCGACGTCTATTTCTCGACGCTATCCGAGGCCGGCGCCGCCGCGTAGACGCCCATGCTCGCTGAGATCTTCCGTTTCGAGTTGCGTTACCAGCTTCGGCAGCCGGTCTTCTGGATTGCCGGCGCGCTCTTCTTCTTGATGACGTTTCTTGCGGTGTCCACCGATGCCGTCGCCATCGGGGGCTCCATCGGCAATGTCAACCGCAACGCCCCCTTCGTGATCATGCAGCTCCTCATGTTCATGAGCTTGCTGGGGGTCTTTATCACGACCGCCTTCGTCGCCAGTCCTGTGGTGCGGGATCACGAGGCGGGCACACAGGAGCTGTTCTTCTCCACGCCGGTTCGGAAACGCGACTACCTCCTCGGCCGGTTCGCGGGCGCACTCGTCGTTGCGCTAGCCGTCTCGGCGCCGGTCGCCCTCGGGGTAATGCTCGGCGGCCTGATGCCGTGGCTCGAGCCGGAGCGGGTGGGGCCGCTCATGCTCGGGCCGTATCTGTTCGGGCTGGCGGTCTTCGTGGTGCCGAACACCGTGTTCACCGGGAGCTTGCTGTTCGGGTTGGCGACGATGACGCGGAGTCTCGTGGCCACCTACGCCGGCGTCGTCGGATTGTTCGTCGCGTACGCGATCGCGGGCAATCTGCTCTCGGACGTCGAGAACGAGACGCTCGCCGCCATGCTCGACCCGTTCGGGGGTGGGGCCTTCGCCGTGGCCACGCGGTACTGGACCGTCGCCGACCGCAACACGCTGCTCCTCCCGCTCGATGGCGCGCTCGTCGCGAACCGGCTCGTCGTCATGGGGATCGGGCTCGCGGTCTTCGCCCTCACCTACGCCCGATTCTCGTTCACGGTCGTCGAGAGCCGCCATGCGCGCAAACGGCGGCAACGCGCTGAAGACGTGGTGCCGGACGAGACGAATGTGATGGCGCCCGTCCCGGCGTCTCCACCGCGTGTCGTGTTGCAGTTCTCCGGCGTCCGGCAGCTCGCGCGGCAAGCGCGGTTGGAGGTGGCCGGCGTGGCGAAGTCGGTCGGGTTTCTCGTCATCCTGGCCTTCGGCGTGCTCAACATGATCGGCAACTCAACGGTGCTCGATCAGATGTTCGGGACACTCGTGTACCCAGTGACGCATCTGATGATCAGCATCCTGCAGAGCGGGTTCCTGTTCGTGTTCATCATCCTGACGTTCTACAGCGGCGAGCTGGTCTGGCGCGAACGGACGATGAAGCTCAACGAGGTGTTCGATGCGCTGCCGACGCCCAACTGGGTCATCTGGGGCGCGAAGGTCCTGGCCCTGCTGTTCGTCGTCGCGGCGCTACTGATCACGACAATTCTCACCGGGATGGGCATTCAGGCGTACCGCGGCTACACGGATTTCGAGGTCGGGCTCTATCTGCGCGGCCTCTTCCTCGTCGCCGGCATCCCGTATCTGCTCGCCGCCGTACTGGCGGTGTTCCTCCAGGTCGTGACCAACAGCAAATACGCGGGGTTCCTGCTGATGATCGTGTACTTCATCAGCGGCCCCGTGCTCTCGGCCTGGGGCTTCGACCACAACCTCTATCAGTACGGCAGCGCACCGTTCGCGCCCTACTCCGACATGAACGGGTTCGGCCACTTCGTAACGCCGCTCACGTGGTTTTATGTCTACTGGGTGTTGGGCGCCGGCATCCTGGCGGTGGGGATCCACACGCTCTGGGTCCGGGGCGTGGCCGTGAGCCTTCGAGATCGCCTACGGCTGGCCCGCCAGCGATTCACACAGGCGGTCGCCGGCACGCTCGCCGCGGTCACGCTCGGCTTCGTGGTCACGGGCAGTTACATCTTCTACAACACCAACGTCGTGAACGCGTATCTGCCCAGCGACGTCCAGGAAGGGCGGCAGGCCGAGTACGAGCGCGAATACAAACAATACGAGGAGCTTCCGCAGCCGCGCATCACCGCGCTCTACGCCGACGTGGATATCTATCCCGAGCGCCGTGCGGTCGATATCCGCGGCCGCTACACCCTGCGCAACAAGACCGCCTCGCCGGTGCCGGCGCTCCACATCACGGTCAACCCACTCGTGACGGTGCGTGCGATCGAGGCGCCGGGTCTGGAGCTGACCCTCGACGACGAGATGCTGGGGTACCGGATCTACGAGATGGCCGACCCGCTCGCACCCGGTGCGACGATGGAGCTGGTCTTCGACGTCGCGATTGAGAACCCGGGATTCGTGACCAGCGGGTCCAACATCAACGTGGTCGAGAACGGCACCTTCATCAACAACCTCCAGTACTTCCCGCGGATCGGGTATTCGCGGGGCGGCGAGCTGGGCGATCCCAACGAGCGCCGCAAGCTGGGGCTGGTCCCGATTCAGCGGATGCCGTTCATCGATGATGTCGCGGCGAGACGCCGCCACTACATCACCGGCGAATCGGATTGGATTGATTTCGAGACCGTCGTCTCCACGAGCACCGACCAGATCGCGCTGGCGCCCGGCTATCTGCAGCGTGAGTGGGAGGAGGCGGGGCGTCGGTATTTCCATTACAAAATGGACACGCAGATTCTCGGGATGGTCGCCTATCTGTCCGCCGACTGGGAGGTCGCGCGGGACCGGTGGAACGACGTGGCGATCGAGATCTACTACGACGAGGCGCACCCCTACAACGTCGACCGGATGATCGACGGCGTGAAGAAGTCCCTCGATTACTTGTCGAGCCAGTTCAGCCCGTATCAGCACAGGCAGCTGCGGATCGTCGAGTTTCCGCGCTACGCGCGCTTCGCGCAGTCGTTGCCCAACACGATCCCGTTCTCCGAGTCGATCGGCTTCATCGCCAAGCTCGACGACGAGGACGAGGACGCCATCGACTACGTGTTCTATGTCACCGCCCACGAAGTGGCCCACCAGTGGTGGGCGCACCAGGTCATCGGCGGCAACCTGCAGGGCTCGACGGTGCTGTCGGAAACCATGTCTCAATACTCGGCGTTGATGATCATGGAACGCGAGTACGGCCGCGAGCAGATGCGGCGGTTTCTCAAATACGAGCTGGACAACTATCTGGGGTCGCGCGGGGGCGAGCTCATCGAGGAGCTCCCGCTGCTGCTGGTCGAGAACCAGGGCTACATCCACTATCGCAAGGGCAGCCTGGTGATGTACGCGCTGCGCGACTATGTCGGGGAGGACGTGCTGAACGCCGCCCTGGCGCGCTATGTCGCCGCGGTCGGGTTTCAGGAGCCGCCCTACACCTACGCGCGCGAGTTCCTGTCCTATGTGCGCGAGGTAGTGCCGCCGGAGTACGAGTCCATCATCGAAGATCTCTTCGAGACGATCACGCTCTACGACAATCGCCTGGTCGAGGCGACCTACGAGCCCCGGCCCGACGGGACCTATCTCGTCAGGCTGGAGGTGGAAGCGCAGAAGTTTCGCGCTGACGGGCAGGGTGTCGAACGCGAGGTGCCGGTCGACGACTGGATCGACCTTGCGGTGTTCGGCGCGCGCGAACCGGGATCCTCACCCGACGGCAAGCTGCTCGTGCTGGAGAAGCGGCGCATCGATGCGGGCGAAGCTGTCTTCGAGCTCGTCGTCGACGAGGAGCCGCAGCGAGCGGGCATCGATCCGTTCACGAAGCTGATCGATCGCAACCCGGACAACAACCTGTCGGATGTGAGCGCGGCCGGCGGGTAGGCGAGGCCACTGTAGATCGCGGACCGCAGCGGCTACGCTCTAGTACGTAGGGCAGGCCTTCAGGCCTGCCGGTTCTCCGCGCGCGGCGGTCGCGACGCTTAGATGGCGGCTGGCAGGGAGGGGAAATTCATGCTGCGGAGGATGGCCTGGAACCGGGGGTCGTCGCGGAGGGGGTCAAAGTAGTACATGAACGCAATCTCCGACATCAGCAGGTCTCGTTCCACTAGCCCTTGCTGCAGCCAGGCACGGCTCGCTCGGACTCGCCCGGGGCAACGCAGACCCGCGCGAGGATCAAGGCCGAAACGTACGAGTCGGCCCGTCGTTTCTCCAGGCTGCGAAGAAACGCAAGCGCCTCCTCTCGCTGTCCGGCGAGTCCCAGTGCCCAACCAAGGAACGCCTGAAGGACCGGGTCGTCGGGCGCCGCCGCCACGGCCTGTCTGAGCGCGTCAACTGCGGCGTCGTGTTGACCGAGACCACCCAGCGACGCCGGCGTGCGCCTGCGTGCTTACCGTTCACCGGTAAACGGTATGCACTGGAGCGCAGAGGTGATCAAGAGCTTCCGATGTGCCCAGATGCAAGCCTTGTTCGCAACAGGTCGCTCGAAGCGTTTCAGGTCGATCCTGAAGGTCGCCACCCGAAGGCTCGCTCAACTTGACGCGGCGGAGACGCTCGACTTTCTGCGATCCCCTCCGGGCAACCGATTGGAGAAGCTCAGCGGGAACCGCGCGGGCCGCTACGGCATCCGGATCAACGAGCAGTGGCGCGTGTGCTTTCACTGGACGGCGTCAGGCCCGGCAGATGTCGAGATTGTCGACTATCACTGAGGAGAACGGAATGGGATTCAGGTATGGCATGCGCCCCGTACATCCAGGTGAGGTGCTGCGGGAGGACTATCTGAAACCGTTGAAGATGAGCGTGAATGCTCTTGCCAAGCGGCTCGGTGTGCCTGGCTCGCGCATCAACGACGTCGCACTCGAGCGCCGCGGTGTCACACCCGACACGGCCCTGCGCCTTGCGCGGTTCTTTGGCGGAGATGCTCGCTCGTGGCTCAACCTGCAGACCGCCTACGACCTGCGTGTCACGGAGATCGCGCAGGCGCGCGCAATCGAGCGCGCTGTCGAGCCACGACAGCGGTCTGCATGATTCCGCGCCGCTCGGGACACCAGTCAGAGCTCCGCTGCGACGGCCGACAACGAGCGGTGGCTGCCCCGCACTGGTACGGCGAGCGTCTCGACCTCGCGTATGCGATCGACGTGCTCTGGCGGCCACGGTCGACCACGGCGTCCGACCAGGACGTTTCCGCGGAAATTGCGCCAGGTAAAGCCTGGAGAGAGGGGAAGCCATGTAGCTCTTACGACATGACGGAAACTTTCTAGAGGAACCCAGCAGGTGGAAATCCTGTCCCGGCAAAGGGTAGGCACCAGCCGGAACCGAGTGTTGCGTGGTCCGGGGGCGACCCCGGCTGCGAAGCGTACACAGGGCGTGTGCAGGCCGCGTGATTGAGCCTCGAAAGGAAACTGATTGCGGAGCCGACGCCGTTTTCTGAGCGGAAGGCAGCATCGTACGGCCCGCCGTGGCCAGGGTCGTGGGGTCCGCCGGGGTCGAAGAGCGGGGCATGTACACAGGGGGGTTCCCCAGGAACCTGGGAGGTCTCGTGCTCTCCATCCTGGAGAAGCGGTCGACGGGCGCCGCTGAAGAAATGGTCCGGGCCCTGGACGCGTGACGCCCATGCGGGCAGGGAGCGAAGGAAGAGGCGTCAGGATGGCACCGCCGAGCGAAGGCAACGAAGCGACGCGGGGAGGCGAGACGTCGGAGCCTCTGCATAGTACCGGTGAAGTGGGGGAACCCACCCCAGGGGACCCCATGGAGGGAAGGCGGAGGTCGGACTATGGAACTTCCGGAGGGACAGATGCCACGGACATCGAGCCGTGAAACCATCTCAACGAAACAAGGGAAGATAGCGACCCTGGCGAGGCAGACGCCAAAGCAGGTGCTCACGACGCTGGCCCACCTCATCGACGTGGGCTGGCTCCGGGAGGCGTATCGTCGCACGCGCAAGCGTGGCGCGGCGGGGGTGGACGGGGTGACGGCGGCGCAGTATGAGACCGCGTTGGAGGCGAATCTGACCAGCTTGCTGGCCCGGTTCAAGTCCGGCCGGTATCAGGCGCCGGCCGTGCGTCGGGTACACATCCCCAAAGCGGGTGCGGGCAATCAGACACGCCCTATTGGCATTCCGACGCTGGAGGACAAAGTCCTGCAGCGCGCGGTGGTCATGGCGTTGGACCCGATCTATGAACAGGACTTTCTGCCCTGCTCGTACGGGTTCCGGCCGGGGCGTCGTGCGCACCACGCGCTCGAGGCGGCGTGGCGAGGGCTCATGGACATCGGGGGAGGGTGGGTGGTCGACCTTGACATCCAGCACTTCTTCGACAGCGTCGACCATGCGCAGCTGCGGCAGGTGCTGGACCAACGGGTGCGTGACGGCGTGCTGCGGCGCGCCATCGGGAAGTGGCTACGAGCCGGCGTCATGGAAGAGGGCCAGGTCTGGTATCCGGACCAGGGCACTCCCCAGGGCGGCGTGGTCAGCCCGCTGCTTTCGAACGTCTTCCTCCACGAAGTCCTGGACACCTGGTTTGACCAGTGTGTCTGCCCGCGCCTGCGGGGGCGTGCCTTCTTGGTGCGCTACGCCGACGATGCGGTGCTGGGCTTCGAATACGAGGACGACGCGCGGCGGGTACTGGCCGTGCTCCCGAAACGTTTCGGGAAGTACGGTCTGACCCTCCACCCGGAGAAGACGCGACTGGTGGACTTCCACCGGCCGCGGCGGGGGGCCCACCCGGACCCGGGCCAGGCCTTCGACCTCCTGGGCTTTACCCACTTCTGGGGGCGGTCCCGGACGGGCCGCTGGGTGGTGCGGCGCACGACGGCCTCCGGTCGTCTCAGTCGGGCGCTGCAGCGCATTGGTCGGTGGTGCCGAGTCCACCGGCATCAACGCGTGGCGGACCAACAGGCGGGGCTGAATCAGCAACTGCGCGGTCACTACCAGTATTACGGCGTGACCGGCAATGCGCGCGCGTTAGCCAACTTCCACCGGCAGGTTGAACGCCGGTGGCGGACCTGGCTGAGTCGGCGCTCGCGAACAGCCCACCTGACCTGGGAGGCGTTTCGGCGTCTTCTGCGCCACTATCCGCTCACCCCACCGCGTGTCGTACACAGCATCTACCGTCGCGCAGCGAACCCGTAGACCGAGGAGCCGGATGCCTGAATTGGGCACGTCCGGATCTGTGGGAGCCCCGGGAGGGTAACTTCCCGGGGCCACCCGGCCGTGAACAGGGGCGGTAACAGGACACTCGTCGAAACCGTAGCGTTCGGCTCACCAATCAGGGTGCTGGGTCAGACGTGCCGCGCGCACTATCGACGCACGCTGTGATGTGCTTCTGCAGATCGCGGACGCAGCGGCTACACTCCCCTTGTTCGTCGGGATCGGACGGTGCCAAGACCCAGGCGACCGGAGCCCTGACATGCCACGAATCCTTCCCGTCCTCGCGATGTCGGTCGCCCTGTCCACGACCGCCCCCATCGCCCACGCACAGTCGGCCGACTTCGTCCCCGTCACCGACGCGATGCTCCAGGATCCGGCGCCCGGCGACTGGTTGATGTGGCGGCGCACGCTGGACGGGTGGGGCTACAGCCCGCTCGACGAGATCGACCGGGACAACGTGGGCGATCTGCGCATGGTCTGGTCGCGCGGGTTGACCGCGGGACGTCAGCAGGGCACACCCTTGGTCTACGACGGCGTCATGTACATGCCGAATCCGAACGACGTCATCCAGGCGATCGATGCCGTCACCGGCGACCTGCTCTGGGAGCACCGCCGGGAGGTGCCTGACGACGTCGACGACTACATGATCGCCGGGTTGTCCGAGGTCAACCGCAACCTCGCCATCTACGACAGCCTGATCATCGACACGAGCGTCGATGACCACGTGTTCGCGCTCGATGCGGCGACTGGCCGGCTGGTCTGGGAGACCGAGATCCTCGACTACCAGGTGAACCCGGCCAATCAGACATCGGGTCCGATCGTGGCCAACGGCAAGGTGATCTCGGGACGGAGCTGCACGCCGCGCGGCGGGCCCGAGGCCTGCGTCATCGTTGCCCACGATGCCATGACAGGCGCCGAGCTCTGGCGCCGCCGCACGATCCCCGCGCCGGGCGAACCGGGAGACGAGACGTGGGGCGACGTGCCGTTCGAGGAACGGAGACACGTCGGCGCCTGGATGGTGCCGAGCTTCGACCCCGAGCTGAACCTCATTTACATCGGGACGTCGGTCACCTCGCCCGCGCCGAAGTTCATGTTGGGCGGCACCGACCGCCAGCACCTGTATCACAACTCGACGCTGGCGCTCGACGCCGACACGGGCGAGATCGTCTGGTACTACCAGCATCTGAACGACCACTGGGACCTCGATCACCCGTTCGAGCGGTTGCTGGTCGACACGGCGGTCGCGCCGGATCCGACCGAGGTGAGCTGGATCAATCCGCGACTCCAGCGCGGCGAGGTGCGGAACGTACTGACCGGCATCCCGGGCAAGACCGGCGTGGTCTACACCCTCGACCGGGCGACCGGGGAGTTCCTCTGGGCGACGCCGACCATCACGCAGAACGTGATCAGCGACATCGACGGCGCCACCGGCGCGGTGTCAGAGAACTCGGAGCTCGTCTTCTCCGGCAGCGGCCAAGAGGTGCTGGCCTGCCCTCACGCCCGCGGCGGCAAGGATTGGGAGGCGGGCGCCTACAGCCCGCTGACGAACACCATGTATTACCCACTGCGCAACGTCTGCGCCCGGATGCTGGCGACGACGGAGGGCGGGCCGGTCACGGCGCTCTATGCGCTGGTGATGCGGAGCCAGATCGCGCCGGGCACCGACCAAGTGGGCACCGTGCAGGCGATCTCGGCCGAGACGGGAAGGATCACCTGGACCTACGAGCAGCGGGCCGCCACGATGTCGCTCGTCGCGACCGGCGGCGGGCTGTTGTTCGGTGGCGATGCGGCCGGGCGGTTCCGGGCCTTCGACCAGGGGACAGGCGCCGTGCTGTGGGAGATCAACCTCGGCTCCGCGATCACCGGCTTCCCGATCAGCTACGGCGTCGACGGCCGTCAGTATGTCGCGGTGAGCACCGGCCCGATGGGGGCCTTCCGCAGCTTGACGCCCGAGATACAGCCGAGCTCGGGGAACAACCTGTTCGTGTTCGCCCTGCCGGACCGCGATTAGTCCCGGCGCTCACGTGCGTTGGCAGTCGTAGGGCACGGCTTCAGCTGTGCCTCGCAGGCCTGAAGGCCTGCGCTACAGGTGACTACTCCAGTGAGAATCCTCGTCGTCACGCTCCTACTGGTGACCACGCCTTCCATCACCTGGGCGGCGTGTGGCGAGACCGGCGTCTTTCTGCAGGTGCTCGGCTCGGGCGGGCCGTTCGGTGGGGGACGGGCCTCGGCCGGCTACATCGTCTGGATCGACGGCGTCAGCCGGATCATGGTGGACGCCGGCGGTGGCACCTTCGCGCGCTTTCACGAAGCGGGAGCTCGGATTCCCGATCTTCGGCTCCTGGCGCTGAGCCACTTCCACCCCGACCATGCCACCGAGGTCCCGGCCCTGCTCTGGCCGCGCGGCGGCTCGCTTCGGGTCGCCGGGCCCTCCGGAAGCACGGGTTTCCCCTCGGTGAACGACTTCCTCGACGGGCTCGTCGGACCCGATGGCGTGTTCCGCGTGCTCGACCCGCGTCTGACGCTCGACACCGTCACGGTGGACGTCACCTCGTCAGAGCAGACGGTGGTCCTGTCCGAGGGCCGGGTGCGCGTTCGTGGCATCGGCGTGCCGCATGCCGACGTGCCGGCGGTGGGCTACCGCGTCGATGTGGGCGACGCCAGCGTGGCGTTCAGCAGCGACCAGAACGGATCCGACCCGGCCTTTGCCGAATTCGCCAGCGGCGTGGACGTCCTGGTCGTGCACTTCATGGTGCCGGAGCAGTCAGCGAGTGATCTCCACGCCAGGCCAAGCGTGTGGGGACAGATGGCCACCGACGCCGCGGTCGGGACGCTGGTCCTGAGTCACCGGCCCGACGACGTTTCCGAGATGCTGCCCGACCTCCGCTCGCGCTACGACGGGCCGTTCGTTGTGGCCGACGACCTGATGTGCGTGGCGGTGGAGTAGCGGGCGATTCACGGCGGGGGGACGAGGCGCTTCAGCTCCTCCACCCAGTTCAGGACGATGTTGATGCGGGTCACCGGCTGTGCCTCGGCCTGATTCTGATCCGTCACCATCACGAACCGTCGCCCATCCGGTGCGACGTCGTAGTCCCTGACGGCATCCGAATTCCCGAACGGCCCCTCGAACAGCGTGCGCGGTCGAGTCCCTGTAAAGATCGGATCCGTTTCGACGTCGGCGACCATGACGCTGAAGGTGCCGTCTTCGAGTTCCTTCCGGTAGAAGAGTTGTCGTCCATCCGGAGACCAGAGCGGTGAGATGCCGCCGTCCATCGATACCCGAACCGCCGGCTCGCCTTGGGGGAACGGTCGCACATACACCTCGAACTCGTCGGTTGTGGAATTCAGAAAGTCGGATTCACCCGTCTCGTCCGATGCGTACGCCAGCCATCGTCCATCAGGGGAGAACGCGGGCCATCCCTCGTTGAAGGACGAGGCGAGGAAGGGCTCCGGCTCGCGCTCACCGTCCATCGACACGGTCATGATGTCGAAATCGACCCCCCCAGGCCTGAACTGAACAAACGCCACGTCCCCTGACGACCAGGACGACGACCAGTGTCTCAGGTCACTCTCCGTCACTCGTCTCGGCTCCCCACTCCCATCGGAGGCCGTCACGAACAGATTGCCGCCCGTGCCATCAACCTCGGACGTGAAGGCCAGCCGCGCACCGTCCGGGCTCCAGACTGGAGCGAACTTCAATCCGCTCGACGTGAGGCGGACGGGAACCTCGCGCTGGATGTCGTAGACCCAGATGGCGAAGTCTCCGAACCCCGGCCCCTCCAGGTATGCCAGTCGAGATCCATCGGGTGAAAACCGTGGATGCGAGTAGGCGCCCGGCTGCAGGGGGAGTGGTTCGGACGCACCGCTGGGATGGACCCAGACCAAGGGCTGTTCATTTGGCGGGTAGACACCACCGAGGACGTGGGCCAACGCGCCCGACCGAGACACGCTGAACTGCCCGGCGCCGAAGTTGAGGATGGTGTCGCTGCCGCCTTCCGCCTGCATCACATCTTCCACCACCACGACCGCCGCGCCCGTCACCTCGAGGCGCGTCACGTCGAAGGGCACGGCCATCAGGGTCCCACGGCGCGCGAACACCACGTGCCCGGTCGCCACATACCGGGGATCACTGGGTGAATTCAACCGGTCGTCGCAACACCTTGATGATGAGGTGCTGCGATGCAGAAACGGAAACGGCGACGGTCCGACCGCGCGGGTCGCCCTGCGATGCCTTCGCCTGGTCGGCCGCCGGTGGCGGGGCGTGAGGAGCGGCAACGGTTCTGGAAGGCGATCGCCCGGGGGGTATCAAGTGAGGATGCCGCTGTGTCATGTGGTGTGTCGCCGCCCGTGGGTGGTCGTTGGTTCCGTGCGAGCGGTGGTATGCCGCCGATCAGCTTGGCGCCCCGATCGGCTCGCTACTTGTCCTTCGCCGAGCGGGAAGAGATCGCGATCCTGAGAGCGCGGGGTGCCGGGGTGCGCGACATTGCCCGTCGGCTCCGTAGGGCCCCGTCGACGGTCTCGCGAGAGCTGCGTCGCAACGCTGCGACTCGAAGCGGCGGTCTGGGGTATCGGGCATCGACGGCGCAGTGGCACAGCGACCGACGTGCCCAGCGCCCGAAGATGGCCAAGCTGGCCGCGAACGACCAGCTGAGGCACTACGTGCAGGACCGCCTCGCAGGCACGATCATGGCTGAGGACGGGACGCCCGTGCCTGGTCCCCATGTGCCCTGGCACGGTCGCCGACACGGTCGCCGCCAAGACCGACGCTGGGCGGCTTCATGGAGTCCTGAGCAAATTGCCAACAGACTCAAGGTCGACTTCCCCGATGATGAATCGATGCGGATCTCCCACGAGGCCATCTACCAGGCGCTCTACGTGCAAGGACGAGGTGCGCTGCGACGCGAACTGGTGGCGTGCCTGCGGACCGGGCGGGCGCTGCGGGTTCCAAGGGCACGTACACGAGGACGCGGCAAGGCATTTGTCGAATCCGACATCCTGATCAGCAAGCGCCCTGCCGAAGCAGAAGATCGGGCGGTGCCAGGACACTGGGAAGGTGACCTGATTGTCGGACTGGGTAGCTCTGCGATTGGGACCCTCGTGGAACGCACCACGCGATTCACGATGCTGCTGCATCTGCCCCGCATGGATGACTATGGGCAGCCTCGGATCAAGAACGGTCCCGCACTGGCCGGGCATGGTGCCGAGGCCGTCCGAGACGCCATCGCGTCATCGATCATCTCGTTGCCCACGCAGCTTCGCCGTTCACTGACATGGGACCAAGGCACCGAGATGGCTCAACACGTGCAACTCCGACGCGATACCCGGCTGCCAATCTACTTCTGCGACCCCCACAGCCCCTGGCAACGCGGCACGAACGAGAACACCAACGGGCTGCTGCGTCAGTACTTCCCCAAGGGCACCGACCTGTCCAGGCACTCCCGTGATGACCTTGACGCTGTTGCCGCTGCTCTCAACAGTCGCCCCCGCAAGACCCTCGGCTGGAAGACACCTGCGGAGGCGCTTGGCGATCACCTATGCTCAATCACACAACGCGGTGTTGCGACGACCCCTTGAACCCAAGCTGCCCCCCTCGACCACTGTGAACCGTTCGCCCGTCTCCAGCGATTCGACCACGATGTCCCACGCACTCGGGACGAGACCTGTCGCCACGTTGAACAGCACGGCCCGGCCACTCGGCAGCAGTTCCGGATACAGGGCCGGCACGCACACTCTGCCTCGATTCAACGGTCGTGAGGAGACGGAGATTCCCGCCGTTCGCCGGCACGGCAAAGATGCTGTCCGCCGCAGACACCAGGATGGTGTCCTCCGCCGTCCAACTGGCTCCGTAGGGGAACAGTTCCGGGCCGGTAGTGGCAATCGACCGTACGCCGCCGCCGTCAAGCGAAACGCGCTTCAGCTCCCTCCCGACAAAGAACCCGACCGACCGTCCATCAGGCGCGAAAAAGGGATTGGAGCCACCCTCCGTCTCCGGAAGCAGCGTCGCCTGTTCCCGGTCCATCGGGCGGCGGTAGAGCCGCGTGGTTTCCCCATCCGAGGCCGCATAGATAAGCTGCCGTCCATCGGGTGACAACACGAACGACTGGCGACTGGGGCGTTGGAGAGCAAATCCCTCCTTTTCCATAGCAAGGCCACCCGACAAGCGTTGTCCCGGAGCGACGGGCACGCTGAATCGCGTCAGCTCTCGGAGAGGCACGGTCTCAGCACCTTGAAACCAGGTACGTCCCAGGAGGACACCGGCCACCACGGCACCGACCGCCACGGCCACGGCTGCTGCGATCCCGAGTCGCCCGCCGAGTGAATCGCCCGCGGATCGGGCATCAGGGGGAGCCACCGGGGACTCGAACGCGCCCTCCATCGCCAGACGGACGTCCGCGAGGTGATGCACCCGCTGCTTCGGATCCTTGCGCAAACAGGTCCGCACGACCTGTCGTAGCCGCGGGGGCGTGGCCGGGGGGAGGGCGTCCAGATCGACGTCACCACTCAGCACGGCAACTAACGTCGAGGACACATCGGCGCCACCGAAGGCGCGCTGCCCCGAGAGCATCTCGTACAGGACGGCGCCGAACGCCCACACATCCGTCCGCGTGTCCACCGGCTTGCCCTGGGCCTGTTCCGGCGACATATACGCCGCCGTCCCCATGATCACGCCGCTGGCGGTGGCCGACCCCGTGACCGTGGGCGAATCGGACGGATCGCCGCCACCCGGCTGGAATGCCTTCGCCAGTCCGAAGTCCAACACCTTGACGGTCCCGTCTTCCCGCACCTTGATGTTCGCGGGCTTCAGATCCCGATGGATCACGCCGGCCTCGTGTGCAGCCTCCAGCGCCTCGGTGATCTGTCGGGCAATCGGCAGCGCGTCTTCGATTGGCATCGCGCCGTGCCCGATGCGGTCGGCGAGGGTCGGACCGTCGACCAGCTCCAGGACCAGCGCCTGGGTGCCGCCCGCCTCGGCTTCTCCGATGCCGTGGATCTGCGCGATGTTCGGGTGGTTCAGGCTGGCGAGGAGCTGCGCTTCACGGCGGAACCGGGCGAGCCGATCCGGGTCAGCAGCAAAGGCGTCGGGGAGGATTTTCAGGGCAACGTCGCGGCCGAGCTGGGTGTCGGTGGCGCGATAGACCTGGCCCATCCCTCCCTGGCCGATGAGCGCGGTGACATCGTAGTGACCGAGGCGGTCGCCGACCTGGAGAGGCATGACGCGGGCTCAGGCGAGCGCCCCGACCTCCGCTCGGATCTTTGCACCGACGCGCCGGTCCGCCGTCGCTAGGTGTAGCTCGTTTGCAGGTTCATCCAGAACTGCGCCGAGTTGCCGAAGAAACGCGCCAACCGGAGCGCGGTTTCCGGCGAGATGTCCCGCCTGCCGTTGAGAATCAGCGTAATACGGCCGGAGGGGACACGTAGCGCCAACGCCAGCTTGTTGGCGGACAGCGACCGGGCTTCCAGCTCGCGCTTGAGGAGACGGCCTGGATGGACGGGAACCATGGTCTTACCCCTTGTGATGTCGATCGCCTCGCCTTCGTGGGAGCCTCAATGAGCCTACCTCGTTTGAGACTACGATCACCTCCGTGCCGTACGACTACATCATCATCGGTGGCGGTACCGCCGGGTGCGTTCTGGCCAACCGGCTGTCGGCCGACGCCGACGTCACGGTCCTCTTGCTGGAGGCGGGCGGCGAGGACGACTACTTCTGGATCGACATCCCGGTCGGTTACCTCTACACGATCGGGAATCCACGGACGGACTGGTGCTACAGGACCGAGCCCGACTCCGGTCTGAACGGTCGCGCGATCGGCTACGCCCGCGGCAAGGTGCTCGGCGGCTGCTCGTCGATCAACGCGATGATCTACATGCGCGGGCAGAAGAGCGACTACGACCACTGGGCCTCGCTCGGCAACCGCGGGTGGTCGTGGGACGACGTGCTGCCGGTGTTCAAGCGGTCGGAGGATTACCAGCACGGCGCCGACGAGTTCCACGGGGTCGGCGGTGAGATGCGCGTCGAGGAAAAGCGGGTCAGCTGGGAGATCCTCGAGGCGTGGCGCGACGCGGCCGAGGAGTGCGGCATTCCGAAGATCGCCGAGTTCAACCGCGGGGACAACTTCGGCAATGCCTACTTCCAGATGAACCAGCGCGCCGGCCGGCGCTGGAGCGGGACGAAGGCGTATCTGCGTCCCATCCGGCATCGGCCGAATCTGACCGTGCGTGTCAATGCCCACGTGGCGCGGATCGTCGTCGACACAGCCGACGCGGGTCGTCGTGCGACGGGGGTGGCGCTGGTCGGGAGCGAGGACCTCCTGGGCGCCCGGCGCGAGGTCATCCTCGCCGCCGGCTCCATCGGGTCGCCGCAGATCCTGCAGCTCTCGGGTATCGGTCCCGGTGCGGTGCTGCAGGACCGCGGCATTGGCGTCGTTCACGACCTGCCGGGCGTCGGAGAGAACCTGCACGATCACCTGCAGGTGCGCACGATCTTCAAAGTGCGGAACACCGTCACGCTGAACCGACGAGTGAACTCGATCTTCGGCAAGGCGGCAATGGGGCTCGAGTACCTGCTGTTCAAGACCGGGCCGTTGACCATGCCGCCGTCGCAGCTCGGGGCGTTCGCCAAGAGCGACTCGTCACGGACCACGGCGAACATGGAGTGGCACGTGCAGCCGCTGTCGCTCGACACGTTCGGCGACCCGTTGCACACCTTTGACGCGATCACGCCGTCTGTGTGCAATCTCCAGCCGACGAGTCGCGGGCACGTGCGGGTCAAGAGCGCCGACCCGCTCGACGCGCCGGCGATCACCCTGAACTACCTCTCGACCACAGCCGACCGCCGGGTGGCCCTCTTGGGGTTGCGGGCAACCCGGCGCATCATGGCGGCGCACGCGCTCGCGCGCTTCGAGCCGACGGAGTGGAAGCCCGGTCCAGCGCTCGACACCGACGCGGAGCTTTCACAAGCGGCCGGCGACCTCGGCACGACGATCTTTCATCCGATCGGCACCTGCAAGATGGGGCACGATGAGTTGGCGGTTGTCGACGACCGCCTCGCGGTGCGCGGCATCGCGGGGCTCCGGGTGATCGACGCATCGATCATGCCGCGGATTACATCGGGCAACACGAACGCGCCTACGGTGATGATCGCCGAGAAGGGAGCGGAGTTCGTGCGCGAGGATGCGCGCTGACGGACCGCACGCTCGGCTTCGCAGCGGCAGACGGACCTGAGGGAGCACGATGACGATAGATGCCGCGACTGCCACCGTGCCGTTTTGGATCAACGGTCGCGAGACCGCGAGTGCGGGAACCCGACACGGTCAGGTGACGAACTCGGCCACCGGAGACGTGGTGCGCCAGGTCGCGTTCGCGACCGCCGAGGACGTCGATCGCGCGGTTGCGGCCGCCCGCGCGGCATGGCCGGCGTGGCGCGCGACCTCGCCCCTCGTTCGTGCGCGGACGCTGATGAAGGCGCGCGATCTCGTCGACCGGCACAAGGACGATCTGGCGCGGCTCATTACCGTCGAGCACGGCAAGACGATCCCGGACGCGGTCGGCTCCGTGCAGCGGGGCCTCGAAGTGATCGAGTTCGCCACCGGGATTCCGCACCTGCTGAAGGGCGAGCACTCCGACAACGTCGGGACCGGGATCGACTCGCACACGCTCAAGCAGCCACTCGGCGTCTGCGTCGGCATCAGCCCCTTCAACTTCCCGGTCATGGTGCCGCTGTGGATGATCCCGGTCGCCCTCGCGTGCGGCAACACATTCATCCTGAAGCCGTCGGAGAAGGACCCCTCGGCCAGCATGCTGCTGGCGCGGCTGTTCCAGGAGGCAGGGCTGCCTGACGGCGTGCTCAACGTCGTCCACGGCGACAAGGCGGCGGTCGACGCCTTGCTCGTGCACCCCGACGTCGCGGCCGTGTCGTTCGTCGGCTCTACGCCGGTCGCCCGGTATGTCTATGAGACCGCGACGAACAACGGGAAACGCGTGCAGGCGCTCGGCGGGGCGAAGAACCACGCCGTGGTGTTGCCCGACGCCGACCTCGACGGCGCCGCCGATGCGCTGACCGGAGCGGCCTACGGTTCCGCCGGTGAGCGCTGCATGGCGATTTCGGCCGTCGTCGCCGTCGGTGAGGCAGGTGAGCCGTTCGTGCAGAAACTCGCGGAACGCGCCGCGGCGCTGACCGTCGGCCCCGGCGATCGCGCCGGCGTCGAGATGGGGCCGCTGGTCACGGCGGAACACCTGGCGCGCGTCACGAGCTACATCGACATCGGCGCCGGCGAGGGCGCCACGCTCGCGGTCGACGGTCGGAGTATCACCGTCGATGGGGGCTCGGGTGGCTACTTCGTCGGACCGACTCTCTTCGACCACGTCACGCCGGAGATGACGATCTACCGGGACGAGATCTTCGGCCCGGTCCTTGTCGTCGTCCGAGCGGAGACGCTCGGCGAGGCGATCGAGCTCGTCAACCGGAACCCCTACGGGAACGGCACGGCCGTCTTCACGGCCTCCGGGGCGTCCGCGCGGCGCTTCGAGCACGAGATCGAAGTCGGCATGGTCGGGGTCAACGTCCCGATCCCGGTGCCGATGGCGTTCTTCTCGTTCGGTGGGTGGAAGGACTCGCTGTTCGGCGACCTCCATGTGCACGGCGCCGAGGGGGTGAAGTTCTACACGCGCACTAAGGTGATTACGAAGCGCTGGCCGGACGCCCCGGACGCGGTCAGTTTGACGATGCCGACGATGAAGTAGAGCGCGGGTCGCGGCGTCAGTCGACCGGGGCGAGCTGCCTGAGCTCCTCGATCCAATCGAGGACGACCACAATCGGAGCGTCCGTGGCGACGTCGTCCCCCGACGCGGTGTTCTTGATCATGAGGAACCGCTCCCCGTTCGGGGAGAGATCGAACGGCCTGGCGCGATCGGCCGCGCCTCCCCGGTACGAGGCGGCGAACAGCACTTCGGGATTCCCATGGTTGAAGATCGGCTCGGTCTCGGCGGCGACGATCATCATCGAACCTGCCGCGTCGTCCCGAAAGAACAGCTCGCCCCCGTCGGGCCCCCAGAGCGGTTCGTTCCCACCGTCACGCGAAATCTGCCAGCGGCCGTCTTCCACATTCGGGAACGGCCGGACGTAGACCTCGAACTGCCCCGACTCGGTGGACGCATAGGCCATCCAGTGGCCGTCGGGGGAGACTTCAGCGTAGACGTCATTGAACTCCGTTCGATCAGTCCTTCAGCCTGGATCGAACGTCAGTCGGGTCGGCGTGTCCCGTTCGAGGTCGTACACCATGACGTCGGTGTTCTGGGGGTCCCGCACTTCCGCGGCGACGAAGCGTCCATCCGGAGAAATCCTCGGGGAGTCGTAGGGAGCGGGCGGAGCCAGCAGCGGCTCCTCGAGCCGCGATGCTCATCCGCTGTGTCGGCGCCTGTTGCACGACCAGTTGATCGGCCTCATCGACGCGGCACCAGGTGCAGCGTCCGCTTGGTCACCGATTCCACCTTCTCGCGGGAGAAGAAGATCGGCGTGTGCTTGCCGGCCGCGTACAGCTCGAACAGGTCGCGATAGTGCGGGCTCTCGGGGTCGCCCGACTGGCCGGGCACGTTGATCGTGGCCACCGAGTTGTCCCAATCGGACGTGTCGGCAATGATCCGGTACGACGGACCGCTCGTTTGGTTGTCGCCGCCGCTCGTCGGATTGACCGTATACGACGTCCCGCCACGCGGCGCGGGTCCCACATCGAGCCTCTCGCGTGTCTCTGCGTTCACGACCCCGCTCATCACGTGGCGGATGGCGATGTGCTTGTATCGCGGATCGCCGTAGCGCCACTCGGTCATGTCATCACCGAGCCGCTCATGCAGATCGTCCAGCGCCTCCCGCACGCTCTGGATCAACAGCGCGTCCCGCCCCTTGATCGGGTCATCGCCGAAGTGGCCATCGGGCGCGGTGTACCAGTCGAGCAGCCGCACCGTGGGCACGTTCATGCGCGCGGCCGCGGGGACGAACATCCGCTCGGCATGTGCGCGCAGACGTCGCTCCCACGCGATGTAAATCGCGGCGGTCGCCGAGTCCCTGTCGAGCCGCTTGTCCCAGGCGCGTAGCAGATCGAGCGCGTGGCGCACCTCGGTATCGTCCGAGCCGAGCCCGTCGAGCAGCGGAAGCAAGACGCGGGCGGGAATCGCGAACTGGTCCTGCTGGATCGCGTGCATGTCCGCGACAGTCAAGTAATTCCGGGAGTCGCCGAGCAGCTCGTGGATGCGGGCCGAGCGAAGCGGTTCAGCATAGCTATAGGAGAAGACGTGCGGATAGTCGTCCGGGACGTTCGCCTCGTTCGCGGTGGCGAAGAAACCGGCCTCGGGGTTCAGCACGTGCGGCAGCTCCTTGACCGGCATCGACCCGTTCCACTCGAAGCGGCCATCGCCCGGCACCGGCAGGAGCCCGCTCCAACTCCGCATCGGGGCGAGGCCGGTGACCTGCCAGCCGATGTCGCCATGCACATCCGCCCAGACGACGTTGTGCGCCGGCCCCAGGTGATACGACGCGCCCTCGCGGAACTCCTCCCATGTGGTCGCCCTGCCGTATCGCAGGTCGGCCAGATAGGGCGACGCGCCCGTCTGCTGCCACGCGGCCCGGAGCGCATAGGCCTTGTTGTGGTCCGGGTCCTCGGACAACACCGGTCCGTGTCGTGTGAACTTCAGATCGACGGGCACGGCGTCGCGGCCTCTGACGGGGATCGTCTCGCGGACGATCCGCATGTCTTCCCACGCGTCCTGGTATCGGTACTGATTGGGGTTGTCCGGGTTCGTGTCGTAGACGTAGAGGTCCTCCATGTCGCGCCCATGGATCGTCAGCCCCCAGGCGCCCTGCTCGTTGTGTCCCATCGACACGCCGGGGACGGTCGGCTCGCCCGAGCCGATGGCGTTCCACCCCGGTCCGACCAGGTGGACCACGTAGCGCAACGCCGGCACCGACACCGCCCGGTGAGGATCGTTCGCGAGGATCGGGGAACCGGAAAGCGTCCGGTCGCCACTGACGACCCAGTTGTTGCTGCCGAATCCCTCGGCGACCCAATCCGTCAGCCGGGTGCCTGGCAGGAGAGCGGCTGCCTGCGAGGCGCCGGTATCCGTCTCTTGTGTCCGGTAGGCCGGCGCGATGTCCGCCGGGACGAAATCGACCGGCGCCCGCGCCGCGAGATATAGCTTCACGACGTCCCGCGTGATCAAGGACAGGTCGACGCCGTGGTCGGACAGGTCGGGGTTGCGCGGCCGGAAATCGGACAGGCGGCGGAGGGTATCCGCATCCATCGTCTGGAGGAGCTGTGCATTCCGCACCTCACTGGTGACGTTGCTGTAGAGCCCGTTCAGCCTCGAGACGACCACCTCGAGCGTCCACTTGCCGGGCGTCGTCCCTAGCAGCCGGAACTCCAGAGGTAGCAGTTCGGGGTCCTCCTCCGTCAGCGCGATATACGCGTTCACCCCTCGGACGAACGCCTCGAAGACCGTCGTCCCGCGCTCGTGGTAGTGGTTCAGCTCCTGATCGAGATCTCCCTGGTACCGGAGGAGCCGCGCGCCGATGTCCTTGTCGAGGGTGCGAGGGCCCAGTAGCTCCGACACCGTGCCCGTGACCTGCCGGCGCCACAGCTCCAGTTGGAACAGGCGATCCCGCGCGGCGTTGAACCCCTGGGCGAAGAAGAGGTCCTCCTCCGTCTCGGCATAGATGTGGGGGATGCCCCAGCGGTCGATCAGGATCTCCACCGGCTCGGCGAGCCCTTCCACCTGCCGCGTCTCGGTTTGCGCCACAGCATCCAGCGGAACCCCGAGCGTCGCAACCACCAGGGCCATCAGCGCGAAGATCGGCAAGAAGACGCGCGTCGGAGTCGTGGCTCTCATCCTGCTTCCTCCCAGACGTATCGCGCGACCTGTTCGTGCGTCGCAAACCAGACGCTGTCCTTCGATTTCATATACGCGATCAGCGTGTCGAGCTCGGCGGCGCGCGAGCGATGCCCGATGACATGCGGGTGCATCGTCAGCACATACAGCCCGCCTTCCTCGTAGGCGACGTCGAACTCCGATCGATAGACGCGAAACACCTGTTCCGGGTCGGGGAGCGACCCGTTGAGGGTGTTCTGGAAGTACGGGAAGTCGTCGAGGAGCCATTCGATGGGCAGCTCGACCATACCTGAGGGTTCGCCGTCGAGCAGCAGCTCGTACGCATCGTCGCTCGCCATCAGCGTGCTCTCGTAGAGGAAGCCGGCCTCGTGCAAGAGCGTGAACGTCCACGGGCTGTAATTCGCGCCGGGTGAACGGAACCCAACCGGCCGCCGGCCCGTCGCCTCGGTCAGGTAGTCGATGGACTGATCCAGCAGACGCTTTTCTTCCGCTTCACTCCCCATCTCGGCGAGGTTCTCGTGGATCCAGCCATGCGCGCCGATCTCGTGGCGCGCTCTGGCGAGGATGTCCGGGATCATCTGTGGATGCAAGATGGCGCTGACCGCCGGGATGAAGAACGTCGCCGGCACCGCGTGCTTGTCGAGGACGCGGAGCACCCGCGGCAAGCCATCCATCGCGCCGTACTCGCCCCTCGAGAGCGCCTCCGGACGGAGGTCTCCACGCGCCAGGTTCCCGGCGGCATTGTCGATGTCGAAGCTCAGGGCGACAGCCACCCGCCCACCATCGGGCCACGACTCGGGCTTGAGCCGGCGACCGGCGCTCACCCGTGTGAACTGGGCCTCGAGCTCGCCGACGCTCAGCCGCGTGCCGGGCAGCGGCGACGGTTCCGGCGACTCCTGGCTGGCCGCTCGGCACTGGGACAGCGCGCCGATCGCGAGTACCAGCACGCCGACGAGCACGGACGGCCCAGCGAAGTGTGTGCTCATGACGAGCTCCTTGCTCCTGGACGATGAACATCGCACCCCGCGGTGGACGGCCGATCTACGTCGGGCCGCGTCCGTTCCACTCGTGAGCGTGGAGAGGCTGGGCCGATTATGTCACCGGCCCGTGGCGACGGCGGACTCTAACCCCAGAACTCACTTGAGTTGCCACGTCTGGCTCGTTCTGAACGACGAGGGCGGCGTTGCTCCTCGGTCATTTGGGCCCGCCAAACTTCCCTCGTCGCGCCTTGCCCTTGGCGTCCAGCCCGGCGCCACACATGGCAACCCAAGTGAGTTCTGGGTCAGCGGACACTCCCTCTTCGGGAGGGTACGCGGCGCGACGCTGCTCAGACGCCCTTCAGCTTCGCGATGCGTGCCACCAGCTCGCGCATATAGACCTGCGGCAGGTCGTGACCGGCGCGCTCGAGGGTGAGCAGCTCGGCGCCAGGGATGGTCTCCGCTAGCGAGACACCATGCGCGTAGGGCAGGATTGGATCTTCCGTGCCGTGCACCACGAGTGTCGGCACCTCCACCGAGCGCAGGAGCGGCCGACGGTCGCGTGGGGTGGACCGTGCGACCGCCACCGCGTGGTTCTTTGCCGCCGAAAAGTCCCGCGCCCGATCCACTTCACGCCTGGTGACCTCACGCTGTTGCGCCGCGTCGAATGGCTCAGCGCTGCCCTTCAGCAACCTGTACACCCCCAGGCGCTGTTCGATCTGAGCTTCCGGGGTGTCCCCAACGTCGCCTGGGACCATCAGCTTTGCCATGACCTCCTGGCTCGGCCCCGGCAAGTCGTTCGTTGCGAACTCCGTCGTATCCCCGCCTCCGCCGGAGATGGGCGACGACATGATGATGGTGGCCGAGCGCACGCGTGGGCGATGTTTCAGCATCAGCGTCTGCGCGATCATGCCGCCCATCGACCCGCCAACGACGTGCGCCGCCGCGATGCCGTAGCCGTCCAGCACGCCGACCGCATCCAGCGCCAGATCGTCCAGCGTGTACGGGTGTGTCGCGAAATCGAAGCATGTGGACTGGCCAGTATCGCGGTTGTCGTAGCGAATCACGTGGCGCCCCGCATTCACGAGGCCGTCAACGAGCTCCTGTGGCCAGCGGATACCTTGCGCGCCCGCGCCCATGATCAGGAGTGTCGCGGGATTGTCCCGGTTGCCGAAGTCCTCGGTCCAGATCTCGATTCCGTTAGCGGCCAGCGTCTTGTCGGGCATGGCACTCCAATGGGGTTTCCGCTTGTGACACTGAGGCGTCCGGCACAATACTGGCTGTGCGGTGGGTATGCCAAGGCGACGCGTGACCCGGGGACGCGCGATGCGCCGCATCGGTTGGGTGACGCTGGCCCTTGCGGCGGCGTGTACCAGCGCGCGCGGGCCAGCCGCCCCGCCGTCCCCCTCGTCCCCGTCTCCCTCCTCGGCGACAGAACGCTCGGCGCACCCACCGCCGCCCGATGTGTCGACTGGTCCGCTCGATGCGGCGACGGAGCGCGCGCTCACCGAGCTCGTCGACTCGGTGTTCACGATCGCGTTCGACAACGACGCCCTCGACGCTGCCAGCGCCACCGACGATGCGCGCATCGCGTGGCTGTTCGCTGACGCGATGCGCTTCTACCCGAGTCTGGAGGCGCGCGATCAGCTCGTCCTCGCCTTTACGCGTCTCACCGGGGTGGAGCGTCCACCTCCCGAGACCGTCCCGTTCGTGTGGGCATTCAATCTGCTGATGGCCTGGGACCTGCCGGCGTGGGAGGGCTATCCCGAGCTGAAGAGGCGCCTCTACACCGCCATCGACGAACGCTGGGATGCGTTCTTCGACAACGACGTCGCCATCGACTGGCGGGTCGTCACCTGGGGTGGGGTGCTCGCCGACGACCGGCCCTTCGGGCAGAACGGACTGTGCAATTGCATTCCCGCGCTCGATGATCCAGCGACGACCGACGCGACCGGCGGCGCCTGGTACGACGATGACCGCGTGGTCTTCGGGGTCGTCGTCAACGGCGAGGCGCTCGCGCTACCGAAGCACCAGATGGAAATCCACGAAATGCTCAACCTCACCCTGGGGGGACGAGACCTCGGGATCCCGTATTGCACGCTCTGTGGCTCGGCCCAGGCCTACGTCACCGACAACGTCCCGGGAACGGATCGTGTGGTGCTCCGGACCTCGGGGCTCCTGTCCCGATCGAACAAGGTCATGTACGACCTTCCCACCACGTCGGTCTTCGACACGTTCACTGGCGCCGCGGTCTCCGGGCCGCTGGCTAGGGCCGGCGTCGTGCTCGAGCAGGTCTCGGTTGTGCCCACGACCTGGGGTGCGTGGAAGGCGGCCCATCCCGACACCCGCATCCTCGCCGCGGACGGCGGTATCGGCCGGACCTACCCGTCCGACCCGCTCCGCGGCCGCGACGACAACGGTCCCATCTTTCCGATCGGCGCCGTCGACCCGCGCCTCCCGGTCCAGGAGAAGGTGGTCGGTGTCATCACCCCGGCGGGGACGCCGGTCGCCCTCCCGGTGGCCGCGGCGCGCGCGGCGCTGGTCGGCGCGGACGCGATCGCGTTCGAGGGGCTCACCGCGCGGCTGACGGATGGGATCAGGGTATACGGAGCGGACGGTGCGGAGCTGACGGGCCACGAGGCGTTCTGGTTCGCCTGGAGCCAGTTCCACCCGACGACCCTGGTCTGGACGCCGCTGGCCCGCTAGCGGTCGGCACGTGCGCTCATATCCAGTTCTTGATCTTCTTGCCGTCTCGGTCGGAGAACTCGCCGAAGACGATGACGAGCATGTCGGCGAGTGTCCAGAAGACAAGGCCACCGATCGTCAGCAGCTGCAGGACGGCGGAGGTGCCCCGCCCAGCATAGAAGCGGTGGGCACCGAACAAACCGAGGGGCGGGACACAGAGCAGCGCGGCAAGCAGCCTCTTCTTCGTGCTCACGCTCGGGTCAGGCTCGGCGCGTGTTTCCGAGAGGGACGGTGATGACAGCGAGACCCACTGCGAGTCCCCGACCATCTCCGGAGGCGGCGGTGGCGCCAGCGGCGCGACGTCGCTCGACAGGCGACTCGCGAGACCCGACTGACCCGAGTCGAGATCACGCTTTGCCCGCTTGAGGTCCGCTCGCAGGTCGGCGGCGTTTTGGTAGCGGAGCTCGCGGTCCTTCTCGAGGGCGTTGGAGATGATCTCCTGCAGCCTGGGAGGTACATCCAGATTGGCGTGCGCAAGCGGGAGCGGGGGTCGATTGAGAATTGCCTCGAAGATCACGGCGGTCGTGGCGCCGGAAAACGCCTGGCGACCGACCACCATCTCGTAGAGCACCGCGCCGAGCGAGAAGACGTCGGTGCGATGGTCCAGCATCTCGCCGCGCGCCTGCTCCGGTGACATGTAGGCGACGGTGCCGACCGCGGACCCGGGCATGGTAAGCTGGTCGTCCTGCATGGTCCGCGCCCCGAAGGCGTCGCCGGTCTCGGTGCGCGCCCCCCGGTCGGGCGCCAGCTTGGCCAATCCGAAGTCGAGGAGCTTTGCCTGACCGCGGTCGGTGACGAACACATTGGCGGGCTTGATGTCCCGGTGAATGATGTGTTCCGTGTGGGCGGCGTCGAGGGCATCGGCGAGCTGTGCGCCCAGCTCCAGCACTTCGGACGGCTTGAACGGTGTGCCGGCGAGACGTTGCTGTACCGTGACGCCCCTGATCACCTCCATGACGAGGAACGGCTGCCCCTCGTGCTCACCGACGTCGAAGAGCGCGCAGATGTTCGGGTGGCTGAGCTTTGAGATCGTGCGCGCTTCCCGCTCGAAGCGTTGGCGACGGTCCGCGTCGTCCGCGAAGTCGGGAGGCAGCACCTTGATGGCGACGGTCCGATCGAGACGCGTATCCCTGGCCTGATAGACCACGCCCATTCCGCCCGCGCCGAGCGGGGCCTCGAGCTCGTACGGGCCGAGCATGGTACCGGGCGCCAGAGGCATGAGAGCCGATTATAGTCAGGGCTCACCGCGCTGGTGCGCTCGCCAGGTCGAGGTCGAGCCACACGCGGTCGCGCACCCGGATTCCGTCGGCTGCGAGCCTGGTCGGGTAGCCGCGCGCCGGCACGAAGTAATCGCGTTCAACGGACGACAGGCGGAATCCGATCCGCTGGTAGAGACGCAGCGTCGCCGTATCGGCCGCCGCGGTCGCCAGCCGGAGTCGGGCCCGGCCCGCAGAGCGCGCTTCTTCAATGAGGTGCCGGAGGAGCCGCGTTCCCCATCCCTCGCCCTGATGATCCTCGTCGATCGCGATCGAGAGCACCTCGGCGTCGCCATCCCGCTCGCCCAGCAGCGCGACCCCGATCGGCTGGTCATCGAGCCTGAGCACATACAGCGCACCTGTGTTCAGGTATTCGGAGATCGCCTCATCGGAGTCGTCCGCCAGCCGCAGCAAGGGACGGAACCGATCGCGGTCTGTTCCTACCGACCTGTCGATCGCGGTTGCCGGCGTGGTCCGAGCGAGGTCGCGCGCGAGAAACACGCTGTCCGCGTAGTCGGGCTGCGTGCGATATCTCGCGGCAGCAGCCGTTGCATCCAGCCCGACTCGCCGGAACCCAGCCTTCTCATACGCCGCGATGCTGCGCGGATTGCGCGCGGACGGTTGCAGGAACGCCACGTCGACGGCGAGATCCCGCACCAGCAGGAGACACAGACGATCGATCGCGCGTGGGCCGAGTCCCCGACCGATGATGTCCGGGCCGCGCAGCCACGTGTCGAGCTCGGTCGCGCGGCGTCCGTCGTCCAGTCGCACGACGTCGTTGTGCGCGAGAAAGCCGACGCGCTCGTCTTCCTCGACGACGAGAAAGCCCCGGCCGCGCTCCGGGGTCTCCCATGTCCAGTAGTGCGCGAGCCAGTCCTCGCAGAACTCCTCGTAGGTCGGTACCGCCTGGTCAGGGAACGTCGGCGGCCCCATCATCTGTTCGACCACGCCCGGCGCGGTCATCCAGCGGTAGACCTGGGGGCGGTCATCGAGTGTCGGTCGTCGCAGCCTCACGGGGCACTAGCTGGCGGCATCCGAATCGGGTTGGTCGCTCTTCACGAAGACTCGCATTTCCTCCAGCACGACAGCGAGCTCCTGTCGAAGGTCGGCCAGCGCGTCGCCGAAACCCTCGGGCGTTGCGTCCCGACCGAGCGATTCCAGTTGCTGTGCCAGGTCTCCCGCGCGCGTTGTCCCGAAGATCCGGTAGCCATCCATTCCGGCCGCCAGACACTTTTCGCGGTCGCCCTTGAGGGCATGCGCCGTCATCGCGATGATCGGTACGCGGGGGCCCCCGCGCGCCTCGCGCTCCCGGATGAGCGCGGTCGCCTGCAGGCCATCGACGTGTGGCATCTGCACATCCATCAGGACGAGGTCGAATGCCTCCTTCTCGTTGGCTGCGACCGCCTCCCGCCCATCGTTGGCCACTGTCACGTCGTGCCCCCACTTTTCGAGCAGGCTGACAGCGAGCCGCTGGTTCACGTAGCTATCTTCGGCAAGCAAGATACGCAGGCTTCGCTGCGGCGTAGCGTCGATTGCGGCAGCCCCACCAGGGGCCTCGGCGAGCTCTGACGCATCAATCGATCGCACGACCGCATCGAACAGCTCGGATTGCTTGATCGGCTTCATCAGATACGCCGCTCCGCCGACCTCGCTGCACCGTTCAATACCCTCGGATGATGCCCCGGAGGACAACATCACAACGACAGTGTCACGCAGCTCAGGATCGCTCTTGACGCGTCCCGTCAACTCGAAGCCGTCGACGTCCGGCATCTGCACGTCGGACACCATCAACGAATACGGCGACCCATCGCGGCGTGCCCGTCGGAGCTCATCCAGGGCGTCGTCCGCGCTCGACACCGCTGTGGGCCGCATGTTCCAGACGTGGAGTAGTTCCTGCAGTATCAACCTGTTCGTTTCGTTGTCGTCGACCGCCAGGACTCGCATGTTTTGCAGGTGCTCCAGCGAAACGCGTCGTCCCGATTCCTCGATCTTTCCGGGAGCCAGCCGGACCGTAAAGTAGAACGTGCTCCCCTGGCCAACATCGCTTTCCACCCAGCAGCGGCCTCCCATCAACGCGACGATGTTCGCCGAGATGGTCAGCCCCAGTCCTGTTCCACCGTAGCGTCGCGTGGTTGACGCGTCCGCTTGCACGAAGGCCCCAAACACGTCGTCCATCGCCTCAGGCGACATCCCGATGCCTGTGTCGCTGACCGCGAATCGGAGGTCGATGCCGTCATCCGACTTGGCGTCGAGGGTGGTCGTCAGGAGCACTTCGCCTTGATCGGTGAACTTGATGGCGTTCGCGACCAGGTTCGTCACGACCTGCCGCAACCGATGCGGGTCACCCTCCAGAGCGTCCGGGACGTCCGGGGCGACGCGCCAGATCAACTCGACGTCTTTCCCGTGGGCCCTCACCGAGAGCGCTCGCATCGAATCGGCGAGCGTATCGCGCAGCTGAAAGCTGGTGGACTCGAGCTCGACCTTCCCGGCCTCAATCTTGGAGAAATCAAGAATGTCGTTGATCACGGTCAGCAGCGATTCCGCCGACTGATGGACCATGCCCAGATACTCTTGCTGAAGCTTGGTGAGCCTGGTCTCCTGGACGAGCTCGGTCAGACCGATCACCGCGTTCATGGGGGTCCGGATCTCGTGGCTCATGTTCGCCAGGAACTCGCTCTTGGCCGTGCTCGCCTGCTCGGCGGCCTTCTTCGCGACGGCCAGCTCGGCCGCTCGCTGTTCCGCCTGTGCGGTTCGTTCCTGCACCCGGCGTTCGAGGGTCCGATTCAGCTCCGTGACCTCCGCCTCGGCCTGTCGATGCTGGATGATCTGCGCCCTGAGATCGCCCGTCATCTTGTCGACCGCTCTCGACAGCAACCCGACTTCGTCTTGCTCCGCGGTTCCCACACGGTGGTCCAGGTTGCCCTGACCGATGATCTCGGCTCCCTTTGCTAACTTCTGAATCGGGTCGGTGATGGACCGTCCCAAGAAAAGGGAGAGCATGCCCACGAGCAACAGCGTGGTGATGACGATGATAAAGAGCAGGCGCCGCAGATTGGTGATTGGAGCAAACGCGGCCGCCTCGTCCTGCTCGACGATGAGCAGCCACTGGAGCGCGTTCGTCAACGCCACCGGTTTCGCGACAGCCCAGAACGCCTGACCTGCAGCGTCTTCGCGTCGCTCGACCGACGCACCGAGATCGCGAAACCTGGCAGGAACGGTGCTCGGGTCAAGCGGCGGGCCGTCGTCCGACGCTTGTGTCTGTGATTGGGCGACGAGCCGTCCAGGTTCATCGAGCAGGATCGTCCGAACCTGCGTCTCGAGGTCATCGTCATCGTCCTGCTGTAGCGAGCCCTCGTCCTCGGGTAGCAGCAGGCCTCGCAGTCGGCGCAGCTCGTGGATGTTGACAAGGACTCCGAGGGCCCTCTGCCGATCGAGACTCCGGATCTCTGTCAGTAGCGCGATGAACTCAGCGCCGCGCTCCTCTCCGCCGAAGGGGCGAATCACGGCACGCTCAAAGCCGACCTGATCGACCGAGCCGTAACCGAGACGCGCGATCCGCGCTTGGGATTCGCCGGCGGTGCCGACGAGGTTTCCCTCGAGGTCCACAACCTGAACGGCCACGAGACTGGCGTCCAGCGGCATCTTATTCGTGCGTAGATGCGCGTTGAGCGCGGCGCTGGGCCCGTCTCGTTCGGCGCTGTCCGGGTTCTCGGTGGCGCGCTGCAACTCGCCGCGCACGAGCCCGTCACTGGCAAACGCAACTGCGAGCGCCTTCTTCGCCTCGAAGACGTGCTGGATGAGGGCGCGCCGTTCGTTGGCGATGAGCTCCAGGTTGGTGACGACCTGGTTTTGCAGCGCCTGCCTGAAATTGATGAAGGCCAGTTCTTCGACGAACAACATCCCCAGCGTGATGATCGACAAGAACGGGATCAGCAGTTTCAGGCGGATGGACATCGCAATTACGCGCCTTGCGCCGGTTGTGCCCTCAACAGAATCAGGCCGATGCCAAGTAAGACGAACAGGATGGCCGTATGAATCGCCATGGCGGTGCTGAAGCCCTCCCACGTGTAGTACAGCACAGGCACTCTGAGCACATAGCCTGCGAGGGCGACTGCCCCGACGGCCGCCATGATCCAGCCAAGGACGTGATGAACGCGAGGGTCACGTTCCGGTTGAATCAGCGCCATGAGCCCGCCAAGGGCCATCAGGATGAAATTGACCATCGTCCCCACGGACGGGCGGCCCGGAACCGTGGTCATGACGGCACCCGGTTGCTCTTGCACAAACAGGTCTTCGATCCCTGTCTGGACGCCGAGAAACGTCGCGGACAGCAGGCTGGCCATGAGCAGCACGATACCCGCGACGGCGATGGGCAACACGACTTTCGCAATGTCGCGGTAGCCGACGGCGATGTTGGGAATGAGAAACAAGCTGACGCCGCTCAGCACGAAGCAGAGGGCTGTGGAGAACTTCATCGTGACCCAGGTCGGCAGAATGCTCTTCAGGATCTCGATGTCCAGAATCCACCCCAGCATCACGACGGCACCGACGACGGTGACTGCGATTGCCAACTGTTGCGTGGCGCCTTGACGCTGCATGTCACCACCTCCTAGAACGGGTCGATGATTCCGACGATGAAGCGCAGGTTGTCCCTCGTCAGATCGTAGTGCCCTGTGATTGCGACCTGCAGGAAACCGATGGATCCCACGACACCAAGGATCGCCAATCGGCTGTCTTCGGCGGTGTTGCGATCGGTATAGCCGCCACCGGCGAACACCATGCGCAGGGGACCCCGCCACCCGGCGAGCTGAAACGGAAAGGCAACCGTTTCATAGTTGCTGACGCGTTCGCCCGTGGGCGCAACCGTGCGGATGAGTCTGAAGTCGCCGATCCCGCCAAGCTCCCAGAGATCCGCCCGGCGGTTCCAGGTGGGGCGGAGGAACCCCAGCGGGTTGCCGAATTCAAGCCCGGTCGGCCCCATGGCCCGGGCAAGCCGACTCGGATGGCCTAAGAAGCCGCCGCTAAATCCCAACGTCGCGCTGACCATGAAGAAGGTCCCCCCGCGCAGCGCGCCGGGGGAATTGTCGACATACACCATCTCGGCCGCGGGTCGGAACGGTTCAGAAGCTTGCGGGGCGATCACCCCCAGCGTTGCGCGCCACTGTTCACCGTCGTGGCCGGCGCTGAGCATGAAGTTGTCGTCGTACGCCGCACTGTAGCCGCCGGTGGATGTGCGGTCGGCCGTGTTCTGAACCACGAGGTTCAGGATGTAGCTCCATCGCGCGCGGGTCTGGCGGTAGGACAGCTTTCCAAACGAAACGTCGGGATCCGAGTGTCCTCGTTCGACGAGTCCTCCACCGAAGCCGAGGCCCGACGGCGACCGATACTCGCCCTGCACCTCCCACGCTTCACGATCGCCAAGGTCGACAGCGTTGGCCCCGATGATCAGGTCGCCATACTCTGGACGCCCGGCAAGCGGGCGCCAGAAGCCCCCAAAATACGCCGACCTGTCCGCAGTATCGGGGTTAAGGCGCCACCCCGCCCCGCCCTTGAAGATCGGGTTCCACCAGATCAGGTTGGGGACGTGGTCGTCCGTGAACAGAGCATCGAACTTGCCTGGTCGGAGCTTTGGAAGATTCAGTCCCTCTCGAACCGCCTCCTGAGCGCCCAGGGCCGTGGAGAAGCCGATGCTGCAGGCCAGGGCGGCGAGCGCTCTAGCCCGGATCTCCATCGTCCGTGGAGAAGCTCCGGAGAGCCTCCTGTTCGGAGCCAAAGACCTCCAAGACGGTATCCAGCCTCGTCACGCGCAACACCTCGCGCGTATACGCAGACGGCTGAGCCAGCTTGAGCTGGCCGCCCTGCTTCTGCACCGTCGCTTGACTGGTGACGAGTTCGGCAATTCCCTTCGTGTCGATAAAAGGGACATCCTTGAGGTTGATGAGGATTCGAATTCGTTCCTGGCCCGCGAGGTCCTCAACCCGTTCCTTCAGAAGAGCGGGGTTGTCCCCGTAACCCATTCTGCCTGCTAGGTCGAGAATGACCACGCCGCCAAGGACCCTGCGTCGAATGTCCATACTGCCCCGGCTCACACCCGTCTAACACCGGAGGCGCGGGCGGCCCACCGCTGGCGGGCGGCTATGCTCCCACGGCCCGATTCTGACTTCGCTTCGTGAGCGTCACTTCGTTGCCCACGTCGTTGTATTCGACCTGGTCCATGAAGGTGTTCATCAGGAACACGCCGCGCCCGGCTGGAAGGACGAGGTTCTCCGGAAGTGTCGGATCCGGAATCTGGCCGGGGTCGAATCCCTGTCCATCGTCCTTGATCACGAAGCGCGCCTCGCCGGACGTCAGGTCGACGCTCACCCGGATCCGGCGGTCCCGGTAGGGCGCGCGCACGCGGCGGTCATTCGCAAGCGCGCGGTATGCCCGCGCATCGTGCTCCCGGATCTCAGACCGCACCTCCAGGTTGCCATGGTAGTACGCGTTTGTGAGCGCCTCGTCCAGCGATGTCGTGATGTGATGGCAATCCGATTCGTCGAACATCTCCGAGTCGCGCAGGATCCCCGTGAGGAAGCTCACGATCGACGAGATCAGCTCGAGATCGTTCTCGAGGACGAACGAGGCCACCTGGAGCCTGCTGAGCGCACGCTTGTAGTTCTGGCGTTCGCGCGACGCGGCGAGGATGCGTTCGACGGCGTCGACCAGGTCGCGCACGAGGGCTTTCTTCGCCACGTAGCTGGCCGCCCCGGTTTCCAGCGCCTTGGCGGCGATCTCCTCGCTGCCCTTCGCCGTCATGACGATCACGGGCACGTGCGGGTAGTGCTCTTTCACCTGCTCGACGAGACCGAGACCGTCCAGCTCGGGCATCTGAAGATCGGTGAGCACGAGATCAGGCGCGTGGGCCTCGAGACAGGCCAACGCCTGCTTGCCGTCGACGGCATAGGCGACGGACCAGCTGTCCTGCGCCTCGAGCAGGTGGCCCGCCAGCTCGCGATCAGCCGCCGAATCATCCACGACCAAGATGTCCGCCACGACTTCTCCCTATGATCCGGTCCCCGCACGGTGGGTCGTGTTCTGCTCGATGGCTTCGAGCTCCCTCTTCACGGCGTCGATGACGTCGGAGAGTCTCGCCGCACCTCGAACGCGACAGCCGACACATCGTCCTCGAGGGCGTCGGTTCCACACCACTCCCGCAGTTCCGATATCAGCACGGAGAGGCTGGTCGTGAGCGGCTCGCCACGCGTGCGTCCCAGCACCTCCAGGAGCCGGTCTCGACCGAAGTCCTCCTCCTCACCGTTCATCGCCTCGGTCACCCCGTCCGAATAGAAGAAGATCCGATCGCCGGGCCGCAACGATACGACGTATTCCTCGTACTCTACATCCGGAAAGAGCCCGATAGGGAGCCCGCCCGCCTCGAGCGTCTCAGGTTCCCCATCAGCGGGAATCCGGACTGGCCAAGGATGACCGGCCGTCACGTAGCGCAGCTCCTGGCGGTCGACGTCCACGCCGGCGCAGAGAAAGGTGAAGTACTGCCAGGTCTCGGGATCCATCTGGAACTCGTTGTTCAGACGCTTCACCACCGATGCGGGTGAGCGAATGTCCCGGAGCGCTGACGTCGGCCAGGGGATCTGGGAGAGCACACGCGCCAGCGCCAGCGCCTGCATGGCCGCCGAGACACCATGCCCGCACACGTCCAACAGATAGAGCCCCACAAACGACGGGTCGACCGCAAACACGTTGAAGCTGTCACCTGCGAGGCGCTCGCACGGTTCGAACCACCAGGCGAACTCGAGCGCCTCGACCTGTGGATGCATTGTCGGCAGGAGCCCTCGCTGGATTCGAGCGGCGGTTCTCAGGTCGGCGCGTAGTCGGGTATTCGCGTTGCGCAGTTCCTCCTGGACCTGCCAACGCTCCGAGGCGTCCCGCACCGCCGCCATCACAGCGGGTCCGCTCTCGGTCTGAAGCGGGTTCAGGCTGATCTCCACCGGCAGCTCGCGACCATCGCGGTGGAGACCAACGAACTCCGTTCGGGCGCCCATCCGTCGATGACGCGGTTGGTGGTTGTATTCGGCACGCTGATCCCGATGCGCGTCCCGACTCGCTCCCGGAATCAACACCTCGATCTGTTGATCGATCAGCTCCTCCGGCGCGTAGCCAAACAGCTCTTGTACGTACGAGTTAGCAAAGATCACGCGTCCAGACAGGTTGACGACGATGATGGCGTCGGGCACGAACTCGAGCGGAGCGAGTTGCTCGAGCGTCCAACGCGGTTGTGGGATTGACATCGTTCTGGGTTGGTGGTGGCGGTCGCCAGAGAACCGCAGGCATTATGGCATCGGTCCGCCTGCGCGTCCTTGTCTACGAAAACGTCGATCGAGCATGAGGGGTAGCGAAAAAGCGTACGTTCTGGCTCCAATCGTGTTCCATTCGTCCTTCCGCATCGTTAGTAGAGATGAGGGAGGGAGTTCCGATGGAGGAGCGGATTGTCGGTGCAGCGACGGTCATTACCGTGCGGGGCCGCTTCGGCGTGAGCGCCGACCCGAACCTTGCGGACGATTTCCAGGGCCGGGTCGACCGTGCCGTCGAAAGCGGGCGATCGCGAGTGGTCCTGGATCTCGCGGGCGTCTCGTATGTCGACTCGATGGGGTTGGGCGAGATCATCCGTGCCCATCACCGGCTGCGTGAGCAGAGCGGAGTTCTGAAGCTTCTCAGCCCCAGCCCGCATGTGCTCACTCAGCTGACGCTCACGAAACTCGTGACGGTCCTCGGCGTGTGTCACTCGCTCGACGAAGCCCTTGCGGAGTCGGCTGAGCCGGAGTCTGCAGATACGAACCGTCACGGGGACGAGCCGTCGAGCGGCCAGCGCGCCGTGGAGGATCCGTCGCGGGTCCGCGACACCCAATCGCTCGACGTCCTACACCCTGTTCGGACGTGAACCCGGCAACCCCGGGGGCCGCGCTGACCGCACCATTCGTGACGACCTGAACCGTGTGTGACGGCGCGGCCCAGAGATCTGTGCGCCCGCGTCGCCGACCCCACACTCGGATACCCTCCACGGTGGGACGTCTGTGATCTGATGCGAATTCTGATGTGGCATTTTCGATCGGCTCCCGCCGATCGAACGCGCCTGACGGGACGCGAGGACCCAGGCGATTCCGCAGGGACCGATGGCGTCTCGTTGGAGATGATGAAGCGGCGGTCGATCCTGGTGGCCCAGGGACATGACGTGGCGGTGAGCTCCGCGTACTCATGGTCGGAGTTTCCCGTCCCGGCGCTGGAGTTCGACAGCGACGACGTCGCAACGATGCTGCGCAACCTGTTCGGGTCTGGCATCAGCGATTTCGACGACGAGGCGGACCTGACCCTCGCATTCGAGCTGTCGATGTCCGAGCTTCGGCAGCGTCTCCTCCACGTGGTGGAGGCGTTCCACCCAGACCTGATTTTCGCTCACAACCTCTTGTGCCTCCCCATCCATGCGGCGGCCACGGTGGCTCTGACGCACGTGCTCCGGGACACCGGGGTCCGAACTGTTGCGATTCATCACGACATCCTCAGCGAGGGAGCCTACAAGTTCACGCCGACGTGCGCGCTGGCCCGGGAGGTGCTCGCCTCCTACTACCCGCCCCGCATGAGCAATCTGCTGCATTGGACGATCAACACGCGCAACCAACGAGCGTTGGCACAGCGTGGTGTCGAGGCGTCTGTCATTCACGACACGATCGAGTTCGAGAAGACGCTCGAGGAACCGGGGCGCTCACGCCTCCGACAGCGCCTTCGAGGACGGTTCGATCTCACGGCCAACGACATCGTCCTCCTCGTGGGCGCTCGCATCGTGCCCAATAAGCAGGTGGAGCTAGCGGGTCACCTCACCGTGGAGATCAACCGCTTGCGACACCGCCTCGAAGGTCGGACGCTTGCGACCGGAGCGGCCTTTGGACATGACAGTCAGGTCGCACTGGTCTTGGCTGGCCGTCCTGAACGGGCGTTCGACGAGTATCGGGACAATGTCTACCGCCTGTTCGACCGGATGGGCGTTCGCTGGATCTACGCCGGCGATGTCGTCCGGCCCATGCGGTCCGAAGCCGATGAGTTGTATGCCTTGTTCCCGGATATGTACACGATGGCAGATGTCGTCGTCTATCCAACGAGATGGGAGGGATTTGGCAATCAGCTGATCGAGGCGTTCGCCGCCGGACTTCCCACCATCATCTTCGAGTACCCCGTCTACCAGGAGGACATCGGTCCGAAGGGCTTCGACGTGGTCTCGCTAGGCGACACCGTCCTTCCCGAGCCAGACGAGCTGGGGCTCGTCCAGATTCCGCAATCAGCTCTTGTTGGAGCGGCCGCTGAGGCGGTGGAGATGCTCAGGGACGCCGAGAAGTACCGAGCAGTGACGGACCAAAATGCTCGGACCGGCGGCCGCTGGTTCGGCTTCAACGTGCTCAAAGAGCATCTGGCCGCATCGCTGCAATGGGCTCGGTCCGGCTGAAGGGCTCGGCTCCGACTCCAAGCTCGTATCACGCTTATCCACGAGACGGGTTGTAGACTAGTGGTCCGCTAGGAATCCGCCATGGCACCCAAGCGCCGAAGTCACGCGCTCACCCACGACATCGCCATTGCCGTGCTCGTGCTGGTCGGGCTGAGCGGACCTCTCGCGACCGAGGCGTGGGGGCAGGAGTACGCCAGAGCCGACATCGAGCACGGTCTGCGGCTCTACGGCGAGAACTGCGCGCGCTGTCACGGCCCTAACGGCGCCGCCGTCACCGGCGTCAACCTGCGCGACGGCCGGTTTCGGAACGCCTCGAACGACACGGAACTGACCGAGATCATCATGACCGGCATCCCGGGCACCGCCATGCCGGCCGGCGCGTTCTCGCCGTCCGAGCTGGCCGGCCTCGTGGCCTACCTCCGCTCGATGTCGGAGGTCGACGCCCGTAGCGTGACGCTTGGGGACGCCGTTCGCGGCCGGACGCTGTTCGTGGGCAAGGCCGAGTGCTCGGGCTGTCATCGCGTCAACGGCGTTGGTCCCCGCGCGGCGCCGGACCTCAGCCGTATCGGCGCTTTGCGCACGGCCGGCGCGCTCGAGCAGACGCTGCTCGACCCGACCGGGTCGATGCGGCCGGTGAACCGGCCGGTGCGCGTCGTCACTCGCGACGGGGCGGTGGTCACCGGACGGCGAGTCAACGAGGACAGCTACAGCGTCCAGCTCGTCGCGGACAACGCGCGTCTAGTGTCGTTCGACAAGGCTGCCCTGCGCGAATACACCGTGCTGACGACATCGCCGATGCCATCGTCGGCCGATACCCTCAGCGGAGAGGAAGTGGCTGACGTCGTGGCGTATCTGCTGACGTTGAAAGGGCTCGAATGACCGTGACCCGTCACCACGTCGTCGCGCTCTGCCTGCTCCTCGTGGCGCCACCGCTCGCGGGCGCGCAGGTCACCTTCGACCGGCTGCTCCACGCCGACGAGGAACCTCACAACTGGCTGACGTATTCGGGCAGCTATGCGAGCGGGCGACATAGTGGCCTCGACCAGATCAGCGCTGCCAACGTCGACGCGCTGGAGCTCCGATGGGTGTTTCAGGCGCAGTCACTGCAGGTCTTCGAGACGTCGCCGCTCGTCGTCGACGGCATCATGTATCTCACCCAGGCGCCGAACACCGCCGTCGCGCTCGACGCCAGGCTGGGGCGCGTCTACTGGACCTACGAGCACACGCCCTCGCCCGAATCGCGCCCCTGCTGCGGCCGGGTCAACCGCGGGCTCGCCATTCTCGGCGACACGCTGTTCATGGCGACGATCGACGCGCAGCTGATTGCCATCGATGCGGTCACCGGCCAGCCGATCTGGCAGGCGGCCGTCGCCGACCCGGCGGCCGGGTACGCCATGACGCTCGCGCCGCTCGTGATCAAGGACAAGGTGGTCGTCTCCGTCGCCGGCGGCGAGTTCGGCATCCGCGGCTTCATCGCGGCCTACGACGCCGAGACCGGGACGGAGGCGTGGCGGTTCTACACCATTCCCGGCCCCGGCGAGCCGGGGCACGAGACGTGGCCGAGCGACAGCGACGCCTGGATGCACGGCGGCAGCTCGGCGTGGCTGACCGGGTCCTATGACCCCGACCTCAACCTCATCTATTGGGGCATCGGTAATCCAGGCCCCGACTTCAATCCGGCGCAGCGGTTGGGCGACAACCTCTATTCCGATTCCGTCGTCGCGCTCGACGCCGACACCGGCGAGATCCAATGGCACTTCCAGTTCACGCCGAACGATCCGTACGACTACGACTCGGTCCAGATTCCCGTGCTGGTCGACTACCCGGCGAACGACGGGAGCACGCTCCACTTGATGCTGTTTGCGAATCGCAACGGGTTCTTCTACGTGCTCGACAGGGCGACCGGCCAGTTCGTCAACGGCGTGCCGTTCGTCGACGTCAACTGGGCGGAGGGGCTCGACGACAACGGACGGCCGGTGCAGACGCCGCAGCCACCGGGCGCCGTCGTCTACCCGGGCGTGTCAGGGGGAACGAACTGGTATTCACCCTCCTACAGCCCGACGACGCGGATGTTCTACATCCCGGCGTGGGAAGGGTACGGGACGGTATTCACACCGGCGGAGTCGGTGTATCGGCCTGGACGTGGGTTCGGCGGCGGGACGGTGGATCTCGCAGAGATGCCCCCCCTTGGCCGCGGTCCTATCAACGACTGGACCGAGGCGGCTGGGCGCGGCTCGGTGATCGCCCTCGACCCGAGCACCGGGGAGGAGCAGTGGACGTTCGAGATGACCGACGTGACCACGAGCGGCATCCTAACCACCGCGTCGGATCTCCTGTTCACCGGCGGGCGCGAGGGTCATTTCCACGCACTCGACGCCAGTTCCGGTGAGCTGCTCTGGCGGACGAGCCTCGGCGGCCAGATCGCGAACGGTCCGATCGCCTACGCGGTCGACGGGACGCAGTATGTCGCCGTCGCGGCCGGACACGGCCTATTCGTGTTCGCCCTGCAGGATTGAGGGTGGTTTTCGCTGTCGCGCCGGGCCTGCTAACCCTAGACTGAGCTTTGGGGGTAAGCTCAAGCACGCGCTCGCGACGGAGGAATCGATGCAGACAAAAAGGCATGTCCGGCGCATCGGGAGTGGCCTGCTCGCGTGGTCTTGTGGTGCCGTGTGGTTCGTGGGCAGCGCCTCCGCGCAAGCGACGGCGCCCGATGTCGCCGCGGATCATGCGGCGGTGCTCCAGCAATACTGCGTCACCTGCCACAACGAGCGACTGCGGACGGGTGGCCTCGCGCTCGACCAGCTCGACATCGCGCACGCCGAGGCCCGGCCCGATGTCTGGGAGAAGGTCGTCCAGAAGCTCCGGAGCCGGACGATGCCACCCGCGCGGCGGCCGCGGCCGGACGACGCCACCTACGATGCGGTCGCCACCTGGCTGGAGGCGTCGCTCGACCGCGCCGCGGCGGATCGCCCGAATCCGGGACGGCCGCTGTTGCATCGGATGAACCGGACCGAGTACCGCAACGCCGTCCGCGACCTGCTGACGGTCGACGCCGACGTCAGCGCGCTGCCAGCGGATGACGCGACGTACGGGTTCGACAACATCGCCGATGCGCTGGGGACCTCGCCACTCCTGCTCGAGAGCTACGTGACGACGGCGCGCAAGGTCGCGCGGATGGCGATCGGCAGCCCGGCCATTCCGCCGATCACCACGACCTACAAGACCCCGGAAGACCTCACCCAGGACTACCACCTCCGCGATCTGCCGCTCGGCACGCGCGGCGGCCTCGTCGTGGACGAGTACCTGCCGGTCGACGCGGACTACGAGCTCCGCGTGCGGCTCCGGCGCGGCGCGGGCGGCTCGATCCGGGGCATCTCGGAACAGCACTACATGGAGCTGACGCTCGACGGCGAGCGAATCGGGCTGTTTGCCATCGGCAGCGAGGACGCCTATCGGGCGACGGTCGCCAACAAGAACAACCCCGGCCAGACGGCGAACAAGGCATTCACCGCCGACGAGCACATGCGCGTGCGGCTGCCGATCGCTGCCGGGGATCACACGATCATCGCGGCGTTCGTCGGCAAACCGGCGGCGCTGGCCGAGCAAGTCCGAAGACCGTTCCTTCGGAGCTACGTGGCGTCGAGCAGCCGCACTGGATTGCCGGAGGTCGATCGCGTGCTGATCGCGGGTCCGTTCGAGGCAGCCCGCCCGACGGCGACGCCGAGCCGGGAGCGGATCTTCAGTTGCCAGCCGGCCCGTGGCGAGGACGAGCCGGCGTGCGCCCGCGCGATTCTCTCGCGGCTCGGGAGACTCGCCTATCGCCGGCCGCTGGAGGCGACGGAGCTCGACAAACTGCTCGCGTTCTACGACGAAGGTCGCCTCGACGGCGGCTTCGAGGCCGGGGTCGAGCTGGCGCTCCGATTCATGCTGGCAAGCCCGCAGTTCATCTTCCGGCTCGAATCCGAACCGACCGACCTCCCGGCGCGCGAGGTCTATCCGTTGGCGGACCTGGACCTCGCCTCGCGGCTGTCGTTCTTTCTCTGGAGTAGCGGCCCCGACGACGCGCTGCTCGCGGCCGCGGAGCAGGGCCAGCTCAGCGACCCGGACGAGCTCGCGCGCCAGGTACGTCGGATGCTCGCCGATCCCCGGTCCGACGCGCTCGTGGAGAACTTCGCGGGGCAATGGCTCTACCTGCGGAATCTCAACAGCACCAATCCCGACCCGCTGACGTTCCCCGACTTCGACGACAACTTGCGGCGGTCGCTCCAGCGGGAGACGGAGCTGTTTTTCTCGAGCATCCTGCGCGAGGACCGCGGCGTGCTCGACCTGCTGACCGCGGATTACACGTTCGTCAACGAGCGGCTGGCGCGACACTACGGCATTGCGGGGATCTACGGCGACCGCTTCCGACGTGTGCCGGTGACCCAGGCGCACCGGCGTGGGCTGCTCGGCCACGGGAGCATCCTGACGGTCACGTCGTACGCGACCCGGACGTCGCCTGTGCTGCGCGGCAAGTGGATTTTGGAGAACCTGCTGGGCGCACCGCCTCCGCCCCCGCCGCCGGACGTGCCCGACCTCGAGGACGCGGGTAGCGCCGCGGGGCTGTCCGTGCGAGAGCGGCTGACGCAGCACCGCGCGAACCCGGCATGCGCCGTCTGCCACGCGCGAATGGATCCGTACGGCTTCGGGTTGGAGAACTTCGACGCGATCGGGAGGTGGCGCGACATCGGCGCCGACGGTGCGGCCATCGACGCCGCGGACACGCTGCCCGATGGGACGGCGTTCGACGGCCCGAGCGAGCTCCGGCAGGCGATCCTTCAGCGCCCGGACGAGTTCGTCGGCACGCTCACGCGCAAGCTGCTGACGTATGCGGTGGGTAGAGGGCTGGAGTACTACGATGCCCCGGTGATCCGCGGCATCGTCAGGCAGGCCGCTGCCGAGGAGTATCGGGTGTCGGCGCTCATCTCGGCCATCGTGATGAGCGACCCCTTCCGTATGAAGATGAAGCGGCTGGCGCCCGATGGGACCTCCGTTGCCGCGGCGGCCGGTCCCTAGGCTTCGAGCAGCAGTCCGACCCTCGCCGGTTGTACGGCGATCCAACCCGGTGTGCCAATACCGCGCCGACCCCAGACAGGGCGGCCGCAGCCTGCGGCCTTCCCGGCCCGTACAATGGCGTGTCATGAGCTCACTCACGGCGATCGGTCTCGTCGGGTCGGGGTTCGGCGTCTGCCTCGGTTCGCCACTTCTGTGGTCGGCCCACCCGCGCGAGGCCGCCCATCGCTTCCTCGGAGCACTGCTCATCGTGTCGGCCCTCGCCGCAGCGGTGATCACGGCAGAGCACGCCGGCTACCTGCCAGCAGCGGAATGGGTCTCGCATCTGGAGTACGTGCTGACGCTCATGGTCGGCCCGATCCTCTACCTCTATGTGCGCGGAGCGTCCGGTCATCGAATCCGTACTGGGGAGTGGGTACACGCGTGCCGACGCTCACGTACGTTGGCTACGTCCTGATCGCGAACATCGTGACGGCGCCGACACTCTCGATACGCCACGTTCTCGTCGTGCAGGTGTGCTACACGTTGGCGGCTGCCTGGACGTATCTTTGCGCGAGGTGGGACCCCGCGCGACGCAATCGCGAGGGGCTTCCGTGGGCCGCGCTCGTCCTCGGCGGCTTTGCGCTCATTCATCTCGCCCAGATGGTGCGGCTCTCGTGGCCCGGCGTTTCGAGTGTCCGCGAGTCTGTCCCGCTGGCGATTACCGCCGGGTTCCTGTTGATCGGCGCGGCCGGCTTCCACCGAGCGCTCGTCGCAAGCGGGGTAGGAGCGGGGGGCGCTACCCGCGCGCGCTACGCGCGGTCTGCACTCCGCGCTGACCGCGTCGCGCCCCGGCTGACCGCGCTCGCGCGCCTGATGAGCATCGAGCGGGCGTTCACGAATCCGGACATGACGCTCGCGCACGTCGCCTCGCGGCTGGGCGTCCCTCCCTACCAGGTATCGCAACTCGTGAACCAGTTCTTGGGACGAACATTCACCGCATGGGTGAACGAGTACCGCGTAGCGGATGCCAAGACGCAGCTGCTGGACCCGGCCAACGATCGATACACGATCGAAGCGGTGGCCCTGGGCGCCGGTTTCAGGTCCCGAGCGGGCTTCTACAAGGCATTCAAACGGTCGACCGGGGTGACACCGACCGAATTCAGGCGCCGCCGACGTCGCGACGCGAGCACCGGCTGCGAGCAGTAGCCCGTACGGGCGACGGGCGTTCGGGTTCCACTCTGTCCACGCCAGCGGGCCGCGACAACTGCGCGGCAACGAGGGGCGCGCCCCCAACGTCTCCTGTTTCGACAGGAGGATCGTCAATGACAACGCTTCAGGGGCAGCACCGGAGTCTCACGCTACGGCCGAGTAGCGTTCATCGTGGCGCCTCACGCGTGGGCGCCGCCACCACCTGCCGGGTTCGCGGCTCGGGACGCGACCGTCACGAGCCACGAGCCAATGCGCGCGCATTGGCAATGGCGACGGCGCTCGTGCTCGGATCGCTCGCCGCGGCTACGTCAGCCGACGCTCAGACGGACGCCGATCGCGCGGAAGCCGCGGCGCGCGGCTTTGACGGCGCACTCACGGCCGGTCATTTCGCCGTCTTCTGGCGGTTGCGCGAAGGCTCGGCCGACGACGTGCGCCGGTTTCTGGCGAGTGCGGAACCCGTGTTCGATCGGATCAGCGCGGTGGTCGGGCCCGAACGGACGCCCACGGAGCCGGTCGTCATCGTCCTCGCAGGTCACGGCCTTGCCGCCGACGGCACGTGGCGCGCGCCGACGGTGGATGACCGGGGGCGGGTCATCCTGCTCCGATACGCCGACGGCATGGAGAGCTATCGGCAGGAGCTCGCGCACGAGCTGGTCCACGCGTTTCGTCGACATGCCGGCCGCTGGCTGTCCGGGTTCGTGGAGGAGGGCTTTGCGGAGGCGATCGCCATGGAGGTCGACCCAGGCGAGGTAGGCTTCCCGCGTTATGGTTATCCGCTTGCGGTCGTCGCCGGCGACCTGCTTGCTCGGGACGAGTATCTGCCGCTCGCTGCGGTGCGCGCGCGACACGAGGAGCTCACCCGCAGGTGTCAGCTGCAGGCGTATCTAGAGAGGGCCTCGTTCTTTGACTACCTCAAGCGGACAGCCGGCCTCGACGCCCTGTTGGCGCTGGTCGATCGGCCGGTTGAACCCCAGGACGCCGACTACGAGGCGCTCTTCGGCAGTCCGTTCTCCGGGCTCGTCGCGAGCTGGCGTGCCTGGCTACTTGCGGAGTATCAGAGCTTCCCCGATGCCGAAGGGGTCGCCCGCATGTATCGAGCCGAACCGGCCATCGAGGGGCGACCGATCTGCCGCCCGGATGACGCGGCGCCGCCAGCCTGACGTGCCCGACCCGCGGATGAGGTCACGTGGTAGCATGCGGATCGGTAAACACGGACTAGTACGGACTAGTAAGGACTAGTAAGGACTAGTAAGGAGCAAGAGAAATGAAAAACACGATTCTCGTGGTGTCGAGCCTGGCGTTGGCATTCGCGCTGTCGCCGGGGACGGCGGTGGGCCAGACGGCCGATGCCCCCGAAGGCGTCATCCACGATGCGGAATCGGCGATGACCTTTCTGAAGACGCTGTCGGGCGACTGGGTCAACGCCAACCAGGGTACCGAGCACGGCACCACCGCGCCGGTCGCGAGCTATAAGGTGGCAGCGGCCGGCAGTGCGGTCATCGAGACGACGGGTGCGGGCACGCCGAACGAGATGACCACGGTCTTCCACATGGATGGCGATCAGCTGCTGCAGACGCACTACTGCGCCCTCATGAACGCCCCGGTCATGCGCTTCGAGCCAAGTGCCACCCCGGGCGAGCTCAAGTTCGTCTTCCACGGTGGGACGAACTTCGATCCGGACGTCGACGCGCACCAGCACGAAGGGACGATCCAGATCAAGGACCTGGACACGTTCGAGAGAGGCTACGTCGTCTACGCCAACGGCGAGATGAGCTCGGACGGCGCCGGGCTACTCAAGCGGGCAAAGGCTCCGTCGAACTAGGTGTAGACGGTCGATCGTCACCGGCGAGGTCCAGGTTTAGATAGTCGAGGACGCGCGTGTGTGTTGGCGGACAGGGCGCCACGGAGTGCCCTGTGCGTCACGCCGTGCGCGCTCCTCGCATTGCGCGTCACTTCTCCCGCTCAAACACCGCCACGTTGATTCCCCCTGATTCAGCCTGGCGAATGGTCACGGTCATCGTCTGGCCGTCCGGCGAGATGACGCGCCGCGCGTAGGCGATTGGCCGGCCGGCGTGCGTGACGGTGCCCTCCAGCAGGAGCGGATCGAGTTGCACGAGCGCCAACGCGTCGCCCTGACCTGGCGCCGCGCCAATGAGGGGATACTCCATGCTGTCGTAGTCGGCGACGTATTCCACCGTGGCCGACTCGCCTCTACGGTCGATAGTCGTGATCGTCGCTTTGATGCCATCCGGGTGTGTTTTGTAGACGCGCGTCTGACTGCGAGGCGCCGGTCCGGGATCGTAGATGGACTTGTCCACGGCCAGATTCCACGTGCCAAGGACGGGATCGCGGTCATCGTCGGATTGCCCGGCAGCCGCAGTGAAGGTAGCGGCACCGAGCGCGAGCGCGGGCACGAGTAGGACCCCGACCATCCGCGACTCCAATCGCTTCATCGTCTGCCTCCTGTCAACGAGGAACGAACGGCCGGATCGCCGGCGTGCGAGCGTCACGTCGCCGGACCTCGCCCGCCAGTCGACAACCAGAGGACCAGGGCAAGGACGATTGCCGCGACGAGCGCCAGGACAATCGTGAGGTTGCGGGCCTGGTTCCGCACCGGTTCGAACAGCGTGGCTTCGGCGGCGGAGACGGCGACCACCCACGGCAGGTTGGGGAAGCTCGCCGCAAGCTGTGTCTGTGCGATAGCGACCATCAGGTCCGTTCCATCGCTTGAGCGCGCCCTGTAGGCGGCTTGCGCCTGCGGGTCACCTGGCCGGAACGACGACAGGTGTTCGCGCAGCAGGTCCGCCGCATAGTAGGTCGCCTCCGGGTCGACGCTTTGGCGGCTGAACACGATGGACCCGTTCCGACGAACGAGGGCCGCCTCCGCCCCCCCTTCCCGCGGCACGCCGCTGACGGCCGCGAGAAGCTCCCGGACGTCGACGAGGGCTTTCATGACACCGACGATCGCTCTGCCCGAATCCCCGCCAAGGACCGCTGTCGACATTTCCAACCCGAACGCGCGGGCGCTCTCGTCGAAGGCCACGTCGCCAATCGACAGCTGACCCGTATCGGTCACATCTCGCCACCACGCCTCGTCGCCCTGAAAATAGTCGGTCGATATGCCCGACGCGGCGACAAGGCGACCGTGTCGATCGGCCAGGAGGATTTCCCGATAGATCGGATCGTCGCTCACCACCTCGCGGAAGAAGCGGGAGGCCTCGTTGTCCAACGGCGCCCACAAGGCTGGGGGCGTCCCTTCGACCCCTCGCCACTGGGAGTCGAGCTCGAGGATCCGCTCGGCTTCGGGCACCTCCGCCGAGGCGGATGTCGCCACGTCTCGAACCGCCGGGACGGTCGCGAGCCGACCGACGTCGACCACCGTGCGAAAGACGTACGCGTCGGTGACGGCTGCTGTCCGCTCCGCGATTTGCGTCAGGTGACCGCCGAAGGCCTGTCGCAGCTCCGCTTGGCCGATGCCCACGACGACAAAGCTGCCGAGACCGAGCGCCGGAAAGCTGAAGATCAGCAGGAACAGCAGGACACGATAGTTGAAGTCGAAGACCGGCATTCGAAATGCCAAGGCGCGCCTCCTTTGCGGGGCACTGATTGAGACAGGCGCCGTAGAGTGCACGGCGACCTCCTTCAGTCAATCCGCACGTCGAGACTGGAGTCGGAAGAGCGGAAGTTAGCGCTCATCGCAAAGTAGCGGAAAGCAACCAATCTCTGATCGCCGACTTCTCGGATGCCCATGCTATTGGCGGCTGTGCGGCGAGGGAACTAGGGAAAACCCTAGGTTCAGGATGGGACCGTCAGCTGTCGGGCCGAGGTGTCGGCTTCGAGGAGCGCAGCGGATGGCGCGCGGGGTTCGCGGCGGTTCTCGACGTCGTCAGCGATTCTTGGACGCCTGCCACTTCGCATGACCACGAGCGTTGTGGCCACCCGTCCCGCAGATGCCGCACGTGACGGTCTTCTTCGTACGGCCGCGCTTTGGAACCGCGGGCTTTGAACGCGACGTCGCTCGGCCTGGATGTCGAGTGGCGGGCCGCGCGGTCGTCGTGCCCCGGCCGACCGGTCGGCCGGGCGCTTGACGCTTGGCGACCGCGCGCGCCTTCTGCCCGATCGTGCGGCCGAGCCGTGCGACCTGCGTATTGAGGCGGGCCTGCAACGTGAGCAGCTGGGCGTAGGCCTTGTCCCGCTCGGTGTCGAGCGACTCCAGGCGATTGACGACCTTCGCCAGCGCCCGGCCGATTCCCTCGGCGACCTTCGTGGTCTTGTCTTCGGTTGTCGTGCGTGTTCTCGGCATCGGATGACTCCTCGGGGTGCTTACTGTACTCCCTCCGATCATCTCCGGGCGGCCGGTCCGCGGTACCCCAGGCGGAACCAGACCGGTGTGAGCACCGCACCTGCCAGCACCAGCCCGGCGCTCCAGAGGCTCGCGGACGGAAACCAGGTCGGTCCCGCACCGCGCGTCATCCAGGTACCGATGCCAACGAGGAGACAGAAGACCGAGAGCGCGCACGTTGCGGTCGCTGGCAGCGCCCTCCCTAGCCGGCGCGGCCCTTCATTGCCGACGACTCCAGCATCGGCCGCCACGGGACCCCAGAACCCGACCGGTCGGACCATCCGGTAGAACCGCACGAGTTGGTCGCGATCCTCGGGCCCGGCGACCGCAATCGCCACGAGCGCGGCGATCGTCGACACCACCGCAACGACAAGCAGTCGCGTGGCGTGCTGCTCGTCACCGACAGACACCATCAGCACCGGCGCGACCACCATCGACACGACGATGGCGGCGATCTCCGCCCACGCGTTCATCCGCCACCAGATCCAGCGCAGGATGAGCACGACGCCCAATCCGGCGCCGAGCAACAGACTGGTTTGCAGGCATCGTTGATCGACGTGAGCTGCGTCATCACGACGAGGGCGAGACCGACGAGCAGCGCGTTCGCGAGACGCGCGACGCGCACGAGCGATCGCTCGCTCGGCTCCCGGCGGAGCCAGAGCTGGCACACGAAGCGCTTGTAGATGTCGTTGGTCCAGTACGACGCGCCCCAGTTGAGGTGGGTGTCCACCGTCGATGCAAGCGCCGCCAGCATCCCCCTGACCATCAGGCCCTTGACGCCCGGGGGCAACAACTCAGCCATCCCCCGCACGTAGGTCGCCTCCCGATCGGCCTGCAGGAGACCCTCCGCCAGACCGGGCGTGGGTGGGAACAGCACGAGCAGGCCCAGCGCGAGCGGGATCCAGCGCAGGCTGCGCAGCACGACCTGGGTGAAGGTGAACACGACAGCCGCGGTCTTCGCGTCCGTGTCGCTGCGGCACGCCATCGACCGTTGCGCCAGATACCCGGTGCCGTCCGAATTGACTTGAATGAGCCATTGCACGGCGAACAGCAACATCATGGCGGCCGATGCATCGCGGGCCTGGTCCGGGGTGAAGGCGAGAATCTGATCGGGGAGGATCCCGCCTGGACCTCCCGCGCCAAACGCGTCATGGAGTCGGGCCGAGAGCCCGTCGAAGCCACCAACCGCCTGGACCACGATGATCGCGAAGGCGGCTGTGCCGGCGAACATGATGGCGATCTGCACCAGGTCCGTGGCCACCACACTCCGCAGTCCACCGGTCGTCGAGTAGAACGTCGCGACCGAGAGAATCAACAGGATGGACAGGAAGTTGCTGGCCGTGTGCATCCACACGGCCGCATCGTCGGGTGGCCCGATCGTGAGTGGCACCCCGATCCACCGCACGAGATCGACCAGGGGCAGGAAGACCCCGTCAGGGAGCCAGAGGTGCCACAGCAGGAAGGGCTCCGCGATCTTCGCCGCCGCGAAGAACACGAAGGCGAGGACGACGCAGTTGAAGATCGTACCGAAATAGACGGCCTTGACGCCGCGGAGCACGGTCGCCGCCGTCCCTCCGTAGCCGACCTCGGTCAGCTCGGCGTCGGTGAGCACCCCCGCCCGGCGCCAGCACGAAGCCCATCAGCAGAAACGCGAGCGCGTAGATCCAGAGCTGCCAGAGGGCGAAGATGCCGGCCGTCGCGACGAGGCCGGTCACGAGCAGCGGGGTGTCCGCGGCGAACTGCGTCGCGGCCATGCTGAGACCAGCCTTCCACCCAGGGAGACTTCGGTTGGCGAGAAAGTACTCTTCGAGGTTCTTCGACGCGTCACGCCGGTTTCGTAGGCCGGACGCAACCGCGTAGATCACGAACGCGGCAACGATGAAGAGGTCCAGCGGGGACACGGACTGACCTATCGCGTGTGGGCCCGCCCCGACCCACCGACCGGCGCGTGGTGGGCCTTCTCGCGATGGGGTGGGATGTGCGCTACCGCGATCCGGTTACGGCCTGCGTGTTCTTCCGACGCGCGCCGGCCATGATACCGGTCAAGCCGTAGTTGCCCTCGTGGCAGGCGTACTCGAACAGGACACCATCGGTGCGTCGGAACGGGATCATGACCGTCCACGGCCGGGTGTAGTTGTTCGGATCCTCGATCGTGAACTCGTAGAGCACGGTGTCCGGGTCGACGCGACGAAAGCGCTCGACGAGCGAGGTGTCCTTCGAGGACCCGGAGAAATTTGTCTCGCGCAGGAAATTCTTCGTTTCGACAACGAGCGTTTCGCCTTCCCAGTGGCCGCGTGAGTCGCCGACCCACTGGCGAAGGTCACTGTGTGGTTCGTCAATCGGGATGATGCGCACGTTGTGAATGTGCTCGTTGAGCAGCGCGACGTAGCCGGGAGTCTGAAAGATGTGGACGTTGTTGTTGTAAGAGCCCGGTCGCATGGGCGGGCCCGAATTCGATCCCATCAGACACCGGTCGCCCAGGCTCCGGTCGGTGTAGTGATCGGCGAACCCGTTCCGGAGGTTGAGACGTCGAATCCGATTGGCCTCGGCGAACTCGGGCGTATACGGAATGCGACCGTCCGGTGGATCGACGACCAGCGACGTCCGCTTGTCACTGGTGAGCTCGATCCCGCGCTCGTACCAGAACTCGTTGTAGGAGAGTACGCCGCCGTCCGCCTTCGGTTGATACCCCGCGCTCGGCGCGCCTTCGATGGGGTCGAACAGGTCACGATTCAGCCGGGTCCGCTCGGTGGCCTCGAACGCCGCGGCTTCCTCGGCGGTCAAGGTGTCCCTTCCCTCCAGCCGGTCGGGACGCTGCAGCGGGGTCAAGGTGCGAAACGTGAAGATGCCGGAGATGTCCGGCTGACCGTCCGGTGTGCGCACCGCGGTGGCAGCGTCACCCGACTGTGCGGTGACTGGCAGCGGCGCTGCAAGCGAAAGGGCCAGTGCGGCGACGGGCGCGGCGAGGAGTCGATAGCGCATCTCAGGACCTCCGGACTTGTGCCAGGCCACCCGTTTAGCGGCGCAGCTCCCGACCATCGGCTTCCAGACGGCGCGCGCCAGCCAGAATACCGGTCAGGCCGTAGTTCCCCTCGTGACAGGCGTACTCAAAGAGTGGCCCATCCGTCCGCCGAAACGGCATCAAGACGGTGTAGGGGCGCGTATACACCGTCGGATCCGTGACCGTGAACTCGTAGGCGACGGTGTCGGGGTCCAGGCGCGTGAAGCGCTCGACGAGATGCATGTTGGGGCCTGTCCCGCCGCTTTGCCCACCGCGGAAACTCGTGGTCTCGACGACCAGTGTCTGGCCCTCCCAGTGCCCCCGGGAGTCGCCAGCCAGCTGCACGAGGGCGCCGTGCGGACGACCGTCCATCGGGATGATGCGCGCGTTGTGCACCATTTCGTTGAAGATCGTCACGTAGCCCGGTGTCTGCAGGATCTGCACGTTGTTGTTGTAGGCGCTGGACGTCATCGGCGGGCCCGAGTTGAACCCCATGACGCAGCGGTCGAACAGGCTGCGATTCTCGTACGAGTCGTAGCGGCGCGCCTCGCGGTCCGCCGCTTGTGCCCGGCCCCTCCGTTGCCCGGCTTCGGTCCGGGGCGGCAACCGGCCATCGGGCGGGTCGATGATGAGCGACGTTCGCTTGTCCGACGTCAGCTCGACGCCGCGCTCGTACCAGAACTCGTTGTACGACAGCACTCCGCCTTCCTCGCGTGGCTGGTATCCGGCACTCCGCGCGCCAGTCTCCGGATCGAACAGATCGCGGTTGAGGCGGGTCCGCTCCGATGCTTCAAAGGCGGCCGCTTCCTCCGTGCTCAGCGTGTCTTTCCCCTCCAGGGCCTGTGGACGCTGCATCGGGGTCAGGGTGCGGAAGGTGAAAATGCCGGAGATGTCCGGCTGCCCATCCGATGTGCGCATCGGCGTCGCGGCATCGGTCGACTGCGCGGCGGCCGGCAACGACGCCATGGCCACAAGCGCGCTCACGGCGGTCACAAAAAGGATTCTCTTCATCGTTGGAGGCCTCCGACCGTGGCACCACGACCACGGGCGCTCACCAGAATAGGACGCCGCATGGCCCGGACGCAAGGGATCAGAAGCCAGTCCCCGATGGCGTGCGCTCGCGCTCGGTGTGCTCACGGACACCCACAAGCCCGTATAATCTCGCGATGCCTTGGCGGGTCGATCGTCCGCGCGTAAGGTCCGCTCGGCTGGAGAGCGTGAGACGGCTCCCGGTCGTGTTGGCGATTGGCGCGCTGACCGCCGGCCTCTCCCTCTCGGGTCAGCGGGTGCCGGCGCACGCGCAGACGCGTCCGCCGGAGCCGGTGGTTTCGCCGGCCGAACAGTCGCTCCGCGACAATACCCGGCTGCGCCTGGAGGCCGACCTGGCTGCGGTCCGGGTCGCTCGGCCTTCGTTCCCGTTCTGGCAGCACATCTTCACGATTCCGGACGGCAGCATCGTCTTCGGGAGTGCGGAAGACGGGCGCCTTCTGGCGACGTTTCCCACCCGGGGCAACTGGGCGCGCGACGGCGTCTGGGAAGACCCTGCACTGGTCGGGACGCTCGACGACCGGAGCCTTTCGCGGCGTCTGCGGGATCGGCGGGACGAGCTGGAGCAACTGCTAGAGCCGGTCGTCGGTCCGGTCGTGCACAACCCGACGCGCGGACGGTTCCTATCGCCCCACGCGGAGCGCTACGGGAGCTTTCTGAGCCAGTGGGGTCGCATCTACGAGCGTTTTGGCGTGCCCGCGGAGATCGGGTTGTCGCAGGCGATCGTCGAATCGGGGCTCAACGGCCGCGCGCGCTCGGGCGCCCGGGCGCTGGGCTTCTGTCAATGGCTGCCGCGCAATTGGAACTACCTGAAGCGGCTCGCGCCGTATGTGATCGAGGGCTACAACCAGACGACGCAGGCCCCGTATTGCGCGGCGTATCTGTCGATCCTCGCCACCATGTACGGCAGCTTCCTGCCGGCGTTGTCGGAGCATCACGCGGGTGGGGTCAACGTCGGGCGGGTGGTGATCAACGGCAAGCGGCTGGGTGGAATCGGTCCACGCGAGCAGTACCTGCTGGGGTCGGAGTTCGCCCGCGAGCTGCGTGGCATCTCGATACGGCGGTATCGCGCGCTCTTTCGCACCTACGGCCGTCGGTCGGCGCTCTATGCCGAGATGGTCTTCGGCAACACGTACAACGTCACGCGGCTCACCGCGGAGCTGCCGCAGACCGAGATCTTCGCGATGCGCGCCGAGCGGGCGCTTCCCATCTCGGAGGTCGCGGAGCGGACCGGCCTGTCACGGGATGAAGTGAAGCGGTTCAATCCCGCGCTCGTCAGGCGGGTGCCGGCGCGCGCCGCCGTCTATCTCCCTCGATACGTCGCCGAGTTCGGCCCGGACGTGTCGTTCTGGCACCGGCCGCCCAGCGAGGCGTACGCCGCCGTCCTCAACGACTTCATCAGGCTCCCCGCGTCGTTTGAGCGTTGGCACGAGGCGTCGTTCGGACCCACCCTGCGAGGATTCCGGACACGGTTCGAGGAGACACGCACGGAGGAGGGCACGATCATGGCGACCGCCCTCGCCTATGTGATCCAGGACTTGCGCACGAGCCGTCGCGCGGCGATCCTCGAGGAATTCCGGACCAGCGAACGCGTCCGCGAGCTCTTCGACCGCGGCGTGCGCGAGCTCGCGGCGGCGCGCGACGGAAGCGCGCCCTGACGACGGGCGAATCGCGGCGCGCACGATCAATCGGTCTGCAGATCTCGCTACTGGGCGCACAGATCGAGCAGCGTCTTGGGCATCGTCTCTTCCGCGGTCTGATACACCGGCCCGAGAGAGGGGAAGTAGGTAAAGTGGCCAAGCCCTACGTCCTCGGCGCGCACGCTGGTGCGCACGCCTTCCTTGGAGCCGAAGTAGCCGGCGAGCCACTCGCCGTGTGACGGCGGGACGGCCGTGTCATCCTTCGCGTACCAGACGGCGACGTTCTTGGTCTGAATCTCGCGTGGATCGAAGCCCCAGAGCACGGTGACGTCGAAGGAGAATTGCTCCCAGCCCTGGCCCTGGGAGCCGCGCGCCACGAGACGCGTCTTTTGGTCCTCGCCTATCGCCTCGAAGACCCAGGGCCGCTCCTTCTTCGTGTGTGTCCCTTCGGACAGGAACGTCATGAAGCGCGCCGGTGGGGACAGGAAGGGCGCGTCGTACATCAGGTCCGCGACGAGGAAGTTCCACGCCTGGTACCACGTGCGCGCGTCGGGCCTTGGCAGAGGGTCCGCTTTGGATTCCAGGTTGAATTCCTTGCAGATCTGATCCGAGAGGTAGGGCACATTGAGCCCCATCGCGACGCAGCGATCGGGCCCGAAGTGCCACGCGATCGCCATCGCGTGCGCAGTGCCGAAGGAGGCGCCCTCCACCATGAACGCGCCGACCCCCTCCGCGTGGAGGATCGCTTCGAGGTCCATCGGGAAGTCCGCGATCCTACGCCCGATGTGAAGGTCGCTGTATCCGTGGCATGGCACTGAAGGCGCGATGCCCTTCAAGTTCAGTTCCTCGCACAGGGACGCGTTCATCTGGCACGGCCACCCCCCGGTCGTCCCACTGCCGTGCATCTGGACGATCACTCGTGCGTCGGGCCGTGTGCTGCCGTACACGAGGTACTCCACGATCCGCCCGTCGGCGGTCGTGACGTGGCGCCCTTCGCCACCCACGCGCGCGGCATCCCGTTCATGCTCGGCTGCGTCGAACGGACGCAACGGTTGTCCCCTCCTCCAGAGGCCGTATAGCAGCACCGCAAGCCAGGTCACGAGCGGGACGCCGATGACGACGGCGACGATGGCGGGGAGGAGCGGGAGGAAACGAAAGGCCGCGCCGGATCCCGCGAGAAGCGCGAGGACGAGCATTGCCAGGAACGCCAGAACCATCGCCGCTGATGAGTACGAACAACGTGTGCGCAAGTCAAGCGGCAGGGGGAACATGCTGAAGGAGGCGGGGTCTGAGTATGGTCGGTATAATCGCGACATGCAGTCGAACGACCTGCCGGGATGCGACCTCGTCCACGCAGGGCTTCGAGACCTTGCCGAGGGGCGGCGCGACACCGCGGAGGCGCTGCTCCTCGCCATTGGTGCCCCGCGGTTGCGCCGACTCGGGTTCGATGTGCCGGACCTCGACTCGCCCGAGCGTCGGCTCTACGAGCTGCTCGCCCACGACGATCCCGACAGTGCCCACGGCCGTTACAACGCCCTGGTTCGCCGCCTCGTCAGTTTCGAGCGGGCAGCCGAGTGCGTCGCATAGCCGACGCGTCCCGCGTCCGGGCGTTCATGCGTCACCTCGGAGAGCGTGCCGAGGCAAGCGGGCGCGTCTACTTCACGGGCGGTGCGACCGCGCTGCTGTTCGGGTGGCGGTCGACAACCATCGATATTGACCTGAGCCTGGGCGCCGATGGCGAACATCTGCTTCGCCTGGTGCCGTCCTTGAAGGAAGAGCTGGAGCTCAACGTCGAGCTCGCATCGCCATCCGACTTCATCCCGGAGCTGTCGGGGTGGCGCGATCGCTGTCCGTTCATTCAGCGCGAGGGCCGTGTCGATTTCTTCCACTACGACCTGTACGCGCAGGCCCTGTCAAAGACCGAGCGTGGGCACACGCAGGACCGCGAGGATGTTCAGGCGATGCTCGAACGGAAGCTGATCGATGCGGAACGAGCGTCGGCGCTCTTCGCCGCTATCGAGTCCGAGCTCTACCGCTATCCGGCGATCGACCCCGCGTCGTTTCGCGCGGCGGTGGAGATAATGTTTCGGGGGCCTAAGCGGGGGAGAAGCGGGGCATGAACTGGACCGGGGCGCTGGTTGCGTCGTCCTTATGCTACTGCCGGCCGGTGATGTCGGCCTGCGATCTCGGCAGCTCTTCCGGAGAGGTCGCGCGCCCAGCGCGATGAGCGCCGCACACAGCATTAATCAGCTCGGAATCTGGCGCGATAAAGGCCAGGCCGGCTCGGTGCGATCGCCTCCCCGATGTACCCGTGCGGTCCAACACGACCCAGACGACCGATGCCCTCACTTCTACCTTTCGCTCCGATCCCACGAGGAGCAACCGGACTTTTTGGTTCCGCTTCAGTGTGGTCGGTACCGAGACCTGGGCGCCACTATCCGATACATCCGTGAGCGTCGCCGGGTACCCGTCAACGCGCGCGCGAAAATCTGAACCAGCCTGGATTCGGTCCGCCGCTCGCACTTGACTCTCTTCGGCGGACGGCGGCTGTTCACCGGCAGAACGCGAGCGTCGGGCAAGCTGCGTCGCCTGCGCGTTGCGGAGCGTCTTCGTCATCTGTTCCCGCTCCGCGCTCCAATCCTCCGCGAGCTGCTGCCAGCGTTCCTCCGCCGCCTGTACGGCCCGTTGGAGCTCCTCGCGTTCGGCAGCCCAGGCGTCAGCCGCCGCCGGCTGGCAGCGAGCGTCTTGAAGCGCCGCCTCCAGCTGCTGTCGCTCGGCGTGCCACTCCTCCTTGAGCCGTTCGCGCTCTTCGTACGCGGCGGCGACGGCGGCGCACAGTTGGTCCACTTCTGGTGCCGAGTCGGCGAGCGCCTGCCGATCCGAGGTACGTTGCGCTGGCGAAACGGCGGTCACGAGTACCGCGGGGCAACCATCGATCTCCACCGGCGACGTGCGCATCTCGAGTGGCGTGGTCCCGCCGTCTGCGCGCTGAATCCTGAGCTCCGCTCCCAAGGCTACCGGCTCACCCCGTTGCGCTCTCTCGAGCTGAACGAGCGTCTCTTCGACGTCGGTAGGCACGATCGTCGAGAGGTTGGTTGACACCAATTGCTCGGGTCGGTGACCGGTCATCCCCGCGACCACCGAGTTGACATATTGGATGCGCCCATCCTGAACGATGAACACGGCGCAGTCGTTGGCGTCAGCTACCGCGTCGAAACGCGCTTCGGTCTCCCGAAGCGTCTGTTCGCGCTCTTGGAGCGCCGTCTGGCACCGCTGGTGCTCGGTCACATCCAGGGTCACCGCGAGCGCGGACCGCTGCGTCGAGCTACGGTGACGCGGCACCACCCGTGTCAAGACGCGTTTGCGGCTTCCGTCGAGCCCGACCAGCGTATGCTCGAGCGAACCGGGACGACCCAGACAGGCGGCGTCGATGAGGCGTCGAAGCTGACTCCGCTCTTCGGGGGTGGCCAACTGATGGAAGTCGCTCCCGACCAGCTCGACGAGGGACCCAGCGCCAACGAGCTCCCGACCCGCGATGTTGACTCCCAGCACCCGTCCATCGCTAGCGATCTCCGCCATGCACACGGGCGCAGATTCGGCGATCCCGTCGAGACCGACTTTCGTCATGGCGTCAGACGAGCAAGCGGAGCGGGTGTTTCGCTCGATCTGCCTGCCTGCGCGGGCCTGCCCGACGCCGCGTGGAGAATCAACGGCAGGTTCGAGTCCGCGTACGGTTTCGGTGTTCGGAAGACCACTTCCAGTCCGACTCATGACCACCTCGGTTTCGCACCGGGTGTCTGCGGCGAACGGTTCCGTGGCTCCGACGACTGTCGGCGTGGGACCGCGTCTCCGCGAGAGCACTTGCCGTACCGCTTGCCGCAGCTCCTCCAGTTGGCCAACGTTGAGGTCTCGAAACTGAAGGGCGAAGCCGACCCCGGGGTCGGCAGCGACGACCTGACCCGTCACAGAGACGTACCCCCCCTGCGGGAGGGAGAGCTTGATTGACATCCGGTCACCGACCGTAGAGCTCTTGGCGGTTTCGACGAAACACCCACCCTCACTGATGTTGGTCACACGGAGTCGCGTTGGTCCGGGCGCGCGGCTGCACGCGGCGTCGAACGGCCCCCCAACCCTGGGACTGGTCCGTCGCTCCTTCGGCCTCTGAGGCGCTGCGGCGTTCGGTCCAATGGTCCTCGCCGCGCGCCGATTGGCGACGTGATCCCGGTCAAGGCATAGCTCCTGATCGAACTGAAAGGAAGAGTGATACTTCAGTCCGCCTTCATGGCCGATGCCGCTGACATTGCTTCGTACCACGCGGCCACGGGCATGGACCTCCTCACGCGCGCCGCAAAGCACCAGTGCGCCGCCCGCGCTGTGCGCGATTTGGGCGTCGGTTTGGATCAACGCGCCACCTGTGGAGATGTCGATGAGTGCCGCCGCGTGTTTCATGTCGCTGAGTTCGAGCACCACCGTGGTGATCCATGGGACCTCTCGCGGTGACAAGCGGCGCGACTGGCGACGGTTCGCGGCGCTGTCCGTCTGGGGTTGCACCGCTACCGGATCACTGATCTTGGCTTCCACCCGTTTCTTGTCGGGCAGGTCGGCTTGTTGACGCACTGACACGGTGTCCTCTCGAGCCCGGTCCCCAAAAGCTTGCACTTATCGACCTTTCATCTGGTGCAACCAGAGCGCCAGGGTAAGCGCCTCGAGACCCATCGGCGGACTATTCTCGTAACATGTTTATGAACAATGACATACGCGCATCGTGTGGCGCAGTGGTAGGAGAGAAAGGCCGCCACCAATCGACGCTGGAGTGTTCAGTATCCGATCACTCGGTCCCCACTTGTAAGGGAGCACCGGGTGGCGCGATCGGACTGACGCAAAGGGCGTCACACGAAATCGACGGCCGCGTTGCGGTAGTCCCCGCCGAGAATCGGCACTGAATCCACGCCGAGCCAGTCGTCGATCACACGGGCGTAGACCGACCGGAAGTCGGTTTGGTATTTGACGTCGCGCCCGAAATTCTCCAGATCGGGGTTGTCATCCGTGTCGGCCAGCGACGCCGCGGCGGTGCCATAGAGCCCGCCGCCCACCCTTCCGCCCAAGGCCATCATGAGCCCGCCCGAGCCGTGATCGGTGCCGGCGCTGCCGTTCTCGCTCACCCGGCGGCCGAACTCCGAGAACTGCAGCACGAGCGTGTCGTCGAGCAGGCCCTGGTTTTGGAGATCTGCATAGAAAGCGAGCAGGGCGTCGTTGAGCGTCGTGAGCAGCTCAGCGTAGCTGCCGTCCAGGGTGTCCTGACCCGCGTGCGTGTCGTATCCCCCGGCCTGCACCCAGTAGATCTGCGTTCCAATCTCGGTCGCAATCGCGCCCGCCACCGCTTGCAGGGTCGCGCCGAGGTCGGTTTCCGGATAGGTCGTCGACGGCGTGTGGGCGCCGACGGTGGCCACGCGGTCGATCGTCGCCATCGCGGTCAGGGTCGTCGAGTGGACGAACGACAAGTGCGGATCGGCGTCTGGCAAGTGCGACGCGATCGTCGTCGTGGCGTTGCGGGCCAGGGTCTCGTTGGATGGACTGTAGAACGCGTACTCTTCGGGGCTTGGGATCGATGGCACGCCGACCGAGGTCGCGAGCAGCGTGCGCGGCAGTTCGTATGAGCTATTCCAGGCGAACAGCGGGTCGACCGGTGTCGGCAGCGTGTCGAGATAGCGTCCGAGCCAGCCGGTGCCGCTGGGCTCGGCGGGGTTGGCCGTCGACCAGATGTCGGTGCCGAGGAAATGCGAACGGCTGGGGTTCGCGTAGCCAGTCCGCTGAATCAGGGCGAGGCGCCCGTCGTCGTAGATCGACTTGAGCCCGCCAAGATTCGGATGCAGCCCAAGCGCTGCGCCGCCGCTATCGGTGCCAATCTGGATCGCGCGGTCCGCGGGCACAGCCTGGGTCGGCCGCCGGGCGTGGTAGGCAGGGTCGGTGTAGGGCACGAGAAAGCTGAGCGCGTCGTTGCCGCCGCCCAGATAGAGCACGACGAGGCTCCGGCCGGAGGCCTGCTGCGCCCGTGCCAGGTCGCCGAGAAACGCCGGCGCGGCGAAGCCCATCGTGAACGCCGCCGCGCCGCTTTTGACGAACGCGCGCCGGGATACTCTCATGTTCTTCGTCCTCGTTGTCGTTGGCGTTCGAGCGTCGGGGTTTCGCTAGATGAACTGATACTCGCCCGAGGCCCCGATGAGATGCGCCAGCCCCGCGCCTTTGTCCACAACCTGTTCCGTGGAACCGGTCCACGGTCCACCCTCCGTCAAGAAGCCACGGAGCGCGTCTATCCCTGACTTGTCGAACGGCATCGCCGAGAGCCGATCCAGGTAATACGCAAGAAACGCGTCCGGCGTGGTGGCCGCCGCGGCCGCCGCCGGTTCGACCTCATAGCGCTGGACCCAGGCGAGCCACGCGGCGAAGTTCATCCGCGACAGCATGGTGCCGGTCGAGAACCACGCCGATCCCTGGGACCATCCGGCCACGTTTGGTGGCGAGAACAGCGTCTGCCCCATAGTGACCATCGCGTAGAACGCCGATTGCGCCGAGAAGCCGACCCACCCGACCTCTTTGAGGTATCGCGTCACGAACTCCACGGGCCACGAATACCGTGCCCAGTGGTTGGCCGGGTCGTGAAAATGGGGCGACCGGAGTAACTGCCGCACGACCTCGCGCATGTTGAACCCACTCGCGTAGTAGGTCGAGGCCAACTGCTGGATCAGCGCCTCGTCGGGGGCCGTCTTCTCGTTGACGAAAAAGGCGTACAGCTTGCGCGCCAGGAACGCGCCGGTTTCAGGATGCGCCGCGACGGCGTTGACGAGGTCGACGCCGTCCTGGAAGCCCTGCGACGCCGCGCGTGCCGGAATGGTCCGGCTGCCGTCGGGGTAGATGGCAAAGCTGAACGTCTTGTCACCGGTATCGTGCTGGCGCCGGTTGTAGCGAAACGTGAAGTAGTACTTTTCGTCCTCGCCCTCGCCGCGCGCGTGAGGCTCGAGGTTCCAGCCGGTAAACACGCGGGCCCCGGCATAGACGTCGTCCTCCGTGTAGTGGCCGACGCCCATCGTGAAGAGCTCCATCAGCTCGCGCGCGTAGTTCTCCTGGGGTTTTCCCTTGGTATTTGTGTCCCCGTCGAGCCAGGCGACCATCGCCGGATCCTGTGAGACGGCGAGCAGCAGGTCACGGAAGTTGCCGAGCGCATGCTCCCGAAAGAGCTCGAGCTGGCCCCTAATGCTGTCGTCGTCCTCGGAAGGCTTGGCGGCCAGCGCGCGGACGGCGCCCTCGAAGCTCAGCTGGTCGGCGACCTTGCCGATCCCGGTGGCAAAGTGGTTGCTCCAAAACAGGGCCATCTTCTCCTGGAGAGGACGCTCGCTGTGCACGAGACGAAACATCCATCGCTGAGCGGCATCCCCGAGTTGCGTGTTCGGCTCGAACGGGCCACGCGATGTCGTGCCGAGGTAGCCCGGGGTCCCGATCTTCTCGTCCACGTCGCCGGGCGCGGATTCGTAGTCCACCAGCCGGTCAATGGCGGCGGACAGACTCATTGCGTTCCAGGATGGGGCTTCCGCCCCGCTCGCCCCGAAACCGGCGCGTCGCAAGAGGTGCCCCATGGGCGGATCGAGGTGTGCCATCAGCGTCTATGAAAGTGCAAGATCCTAGCCGTATCTACTATGGCACGCGGGCCTGAGAGAAGGGGCCGTTGGTGAGCGGACCACGGGTCCGGGCGATTGCAAAACGGTGATCGTCAGGCTGCGACGGTCCAGGGTTGTAATCGACGCGGACGACGGGGCCTTGTCCGGCTCTTGCGATACGATGGACCCGCATGCGACCGGCACGGAGGACGTGGCGATGCCTGGCGGTTGTCTTGGCAATCCTCGGTTTCGCGGGGCCGGCTGACGCCCACCCGGCGCCCTTCAGTTTCGTCGATGTGCGTCTTCAGGGGACGGTCATCGAGCTGACCATCGTGGCCCACGCCTGGGACGTCGCATACGAGCTCGGCGTCGAGCCGCCGGCCGGGGTACTCGATACAGCCATGCTGCAACAAGGAGCACGACGGCTAGAGACGCTCTTCGCTGAACGGCTCCAGCTCAGCGCCGACGGGCAGCGGCTGGTGCCTGACATCTGGTCGACCGGCGAGCCGTTGCGTGAGCGACAATCGGTGCGTTTTCGCTCCCGGCTGGACCTCGGTCGCGAACCGGGAGTCATCGACGTCACGGCCACTCTCTTTCCGTACGATGCCCAGCATCAGACGTTCCTCAACGTCTACGAGGGCGAGTTCTTGCTCGCGCAACAGATCTTGGGTGGGGGTCAGACGGGGTACGAGCACTTCGTCGGTAATCGCCAGGGCACATTCGCCGTGGTGCAGAAATTCGTCCCCGAGGGGATTCGCCACATCCTCATCGGCCCGGACCATCTCCTGTTCTTGGTCGGGTTGTTGTTGCTTGGCGGCACCGTGCGGCAGCTGTTGCTCGTGGTTACCGGCTTCACCGTGGCACACAGCATCACGTTGTCCCTCGCCGTCCTCAATGTCGTCACGCCGCCCGGCCGCCTGGTCGAGCCGGTGATCGCGTTGAGCATCATCTATGTCGGTGTCGACAACCTGATGGCGCGCGGCGGCCGCGACATGCGCGTCTGGATCGCTCTGGTGTTCGGGCTCATTCACGGCTTCGGCTTCGCGAGCGTCCTGCGCGACATGGGCCTGCCGACCGGGGCGCTGGGATGGTCGCTGTTCTCGTTCAACCTCGGGGTGGAGATCGGGCAGCTCGCGGTGGCGGTCGTCGTTGCCGCGGCTCTGATCGGGCTACAGTCGCGGAGCGAGGTGGCCAGCCGGAGATTGGCGACGGCCGGCTCCATCGCCGTCATCGCGGTCGGGACCTTCTGGTTCATCGAGCGGGTGTTCTTCCAGGGAGGCATCGCATGAGGAGAGACGTGGCGATCGGTGCGCTGCTGGCGGTGGGTGTGATGGTGGCGGCGGCCGGCACGCTCGGGGCGCGCCAGCCGGCGACCGACGGCGGAGATCTGGGCGGCGCGGTGCGAAGCCCCGCCGGGGCCGAAGCCGGTGTGTGGGTCATAGCGGAGACCGACGATCTCGACACCCGCTTCCGCAAGATCGTCGTCACTGCCGACGATGGACGATTCCTGATCCCAGATCTGCCCGCGGCGTCGTATCGCGTGTGGGTGCGCGGGTACGGGCTCGTCGACTCGGAGCCTGTGATGGCGGAGCCGGGCACGACCGTGGCCCTCGACGTCGTCCAGGCGGCCACGCCGCAGGAGGCAGCGACGGTCTACCCCGCCAACTACTGGTATTCGCTGCTCGAACCGCCCCCGGCGAGCGAGTTCCCCGGCACGGGAGCCGACGGCAACGGCATCTCGGACGCCCTCGGCAGTCAAGCGGCGTGGGTCGATCTGACGAAGCAGGGTTGTCAGCTCTGTCATCAGATGGGGAACCGCTTCACGTTCGACACCAGTCATCTCAGCGGGTTCGACTCCGCGGTCGACGCATGGGACCATCGCGTGACGTTTGGCCAGCGCGGCGCGCAGATGAGCGGCACGCTCAACCGGTTCGGTCGCCAACGCGGGCTGGAGATGTTCGCCGACTGGTCCGATCGCATCGCCGCGGGCGAGGTCCCGCCGGCACCGCCGCGGCCGCACGGCGTCGAGCGCAATCTGGTCCTGACGATGTGGGAGTGGGGAGAGGAGACCTCGTACGTCCACGACGAGGTCACGACCGACAAACGCGACCCGACGGTCAACGCCAACGGCCTGCTCTACGGCGTGTCGATCTCGCGCGACAAGCTGATCATCACCGACACGGCCACACACCAGTCGCTCGAGCTCGTGGTGCCGGTCCGCGAGGGTCCGGGCGTGGTCCCGTCGTTCTTTCCGACCTCGCCGGGGTTCGAGCCGTCCCCATATTGGGGCGACGAGATCATCTTCAACGCGCCGTCCAATCCGCACAATCCAATGATGGACGCCGCCGGCCGCGTCTGGATGACGTCGCAGATCAGACGCCGCGACAATCCCGACTGGTGCAAGGAGGGCTCGGATCATCCGTCGGCCGAGTACTTCCCGATGGATCGCAGTGGCCGCCAGATTTCCGTCTACGACCCGGCGGCGGACACGTTCATCCTCATCGACAGCTGTTACGGGACCCACCACCTGCAGTTCGCCGAGGACGAGCGCGACACGCTCTGGTTCAGTGGCGACCCGAGCGTCGTCGGGTGGCTCGACACGAAGACGTTCGACGCCACGGGCGACGAGCGGGCGTCGCAGGGCTGGTGCCCGACCGTGATCGATACGAACGGCGACGGGCGGATCACGAAGCCGTGGAACGAGCCGCGCGAGCCCGTCGACCCGACACGCGATACACGCGTCGGGGGGTTCGCCTACGGCATCATCCCGAGCCCGGTGGACGACAGCGCCTGGGTCGCGCGTACGGGACCGTTCCCCGGACGCCTCGTGCGCATCGACCGTGGCGACAACCCGCCCGAGACGTGCACGGCGGAGGTCTACGAGCCGCCGTCAATCGAGAATCCGGACGTCGATCCTGGTGAGACGGGTCACGCGCCCCGCGGCGTCGACGTGGATCGCGACGGCGTGATCTGGACCGCGCTCTCCGGCAGCGGCCATGTCGCGAGCTTCGATCGCCGGAAGTGCCGTGTCCTGAACGGGCCGGAGGCGACCGGCCAGCATTGCCCGGAAGGGTGGACTCTCTACCCCACTCCCGGACCACAGATGAAAGGCGTGACCGACCCCGGCAGCGCCGACTACCACTATTACAACTGGGTGGATCAGTTCGACACGCTCGGTCTCGGTCCGAACGTGCCCATTGCGGCCGGTTCGGGGTCGGATTCGCTCCTCGCCCTGTTGCCGGACACCGGCGAGTGGGTCGTGCTCCGCGTGCCCTACCCCCTCGGGTTTTTCGCGCGCGGCCTCGACGGTCGCATCGACGATCCGAACGGCGGCTGGAAGGGGCGCGGGTTATGGGCCAACTTCGGCTCGAACCTCAACTGGCACATCGAGGGCGGCAAGGGGATGCGGAGCTCCGTCGTGCATTTTCAGCTGCGGCCTGACCCGCTGGCGAACTAGAGCCGTCCCGTCAAAGAGTCTTCGTCGAAAGGAAGGTCACCACGGGCTGCTAGGAGCCGGTGGTGACCTGCTGCTCGAGGATCTCGATGTCTGCGAGGTCCTTGGTCCGCCCTGTCGCACGTTTGTTGCGGAGAAGGGCCCCACGCCCCAGAATCGGCACGTCAAGCTCGTCGATGCGATGGACAGTCCGCGACGCCCAGGCGTCCGCGAATGTGAGGCCGCTGAGAGATGTGAGGATGTCTATCCGCTGCGGTGGCACGCCCAATTGGAACACCATCTCCGGTTCCATCAGGTCGGCCTTCGACATCCCGAGCGTCTCAATCGGCGCGCCGAAATCCCGCAACCCCAACCATACGCGGTCGGCGTTCTCTGCATCTGATTGCACCCAGACATCAAGGTCGCCGGTGGCGCGCGGCACGCCGTGCGCGGCCATCGCGTGCGCACCGACGACGAGGAACCGCACCTCCGCTCGGAGTAGCGCGGCCAGAAAATCCAGGAAATCTGGGTTCAACGTTCGGGGGCAGTATGAGACGGTGAGCGCCGGATGAGACGCCCCGGCATCTGGTCCCGTGTGTACAGTGGGAGCTCTCGACCTGAGACGGTCCAGGCATCGACGGCGAGCGTCCACATCATCGCGATGCGCCCCTCCGGGGTGCTGCGGTCGCTCAGGTCGTCGCTCGGTTCTTCTCCGAGGCGGTACGCCGCCAGCGGCCAGTGGCGTCGCGCCTCGCGTCTGGCATCGGCCTTACCGTCCGACGGTGACATTATTGCGATTATACGTGGCTAGCCGAGCTCGAGCATCTTCGCCGCAAGCAGTGCGGAACCGCGCAGAACACGAGTCCGTCCATCGTTGACCACGACCATCGCCGTACGCCCTCGACTGTCGTCGATTAGAGCCGTCGCGGCCCAGTACGTGTTCGATCCCTGCATGCCGTAGGAGGCCCCACGGAGCCCGGTGGCCGGCGCCCACCCCATGGCCATCCCCCGGCCCTTTTTCGTTGGAACGGCCAGGAGGCGTTCGACCGTGGCGGGCTCGAGCAGGTCGCCGCCGTTGGTCAAGAAGAGGTGTTGGAACCTGGCCCAGTCGGCGAGGCTCAGATGGAGCCGGCCGGCCGACGTCAGCACGGCGGGATTGTCACTGGGTCCGTGATCAGGATCGACCGGCGCGCCTCGACCGAGGCAGACGCTGCCGAGTCGCAGCCTCGGTTTGTGTCCCCAGATCTCGGGCGGTGGGCCGAAGGCGAGTCAAGCCCATTCTTAGTTGAAACTCTCCACGGCTCCCGATGGCTTACGCGGCCTGCTTCTTCGACGTCGTCGTGTCGATCTTCAGTTCTCGCTTCAATGCGGCCCGAAGCGTGGGAAGGTGGCGGTAGCCCCTCACCCTTCGTAAGCGCGGTTCGATGTCCAGGAGGGCGGTCGCCAGCCAGCGGTGGCGTTGGCTCGAGCTCTGCCAGTGATCTACCTTCGCGCAGCGTTCCTCGACCAGCGCATTGACCGACTCCAGACAGTTCGTCGTCTTCAGCGACCGGCCCAGCACTCCGTACACGCCCAATCGATGTAACGTCAGGGTTTCGTCCAGGCCTTCCGCCAAGCTGTCAGCCGCCGACTGGTTCCGCTCGTCCAACTCGCCGTGGAGCGTCTCGAGCGCACCGAGGGCCTCGTCGTAGTCCGGCCGGTTGTACGCTCGCTGGAGACGCTGACGCCACACCGCCTGCTCGTGCTTGGCCAGGTAGCTCACCACGTTCTCGCGCTTGTGCCACTGGCACCGTTGGACCAGGGCCCGGCCCCGGAAGGCCTTCCGGACGGCCGTGCGGAGCCCCTTGCCGCCATCGAGGATGACCAGCACACCCTGGGAGAGGTCGAGGCCCCGCTCGACCAACGACCGCAGGAACGGTGTGAGCACCGTCGCGTTCTCCGTGTCCGTTTCGACGAAGCCCAGGAAGCGTTTCTCCCCAGACAGCGTGATGCCTAGCGCGATGACCATCGTCGCGTCAGCGAACGTCTTGCCGTCCAGGAACACGGCCACCACGTCCTCATCGGATAGGTCCCGCTCCTGGAACGCCCGTAGCTGCGCCGCGCTGGCCTGGATGAACCCCCGGGACACCGTCGAACTCGACAGCCCGATCGCCCCGGGAATCGCCGCCGCGGCCGCCGCGTAGTTGCGGCACGAGATCCCGTAGAGCACCCGTCGCAGCAGCGCGTCGTCCACCTCGCGGTCGTCATGCAACGCCTCATACGACCGCAGCGGAATCTCGCTCCCTGCGAGGCGACGAATCCGGGGCACGCGAATCGGCACGCGCTGCCCCGCGAGACCCACCGTCCCAGGGTTACTGCCGTGACGGCGTCCACCGACCGACGCGTCCTTCCGGACGTAGCGCTCGCTCGCCAGCGCCGTCACCTCCTGGTCGAGCAACTCCTGCACATGCATCAGGCCCAGGGGCACCAGCGAGCGGATCAGCTCCACCTTCGCGTCCAGCTCCAGATCCGCGTAGGCCTCGCGGTGAATGATGTTGACCGAGCCCAGCTTGCGAACTTTCTTGCGCTTCCTGACAGCACGTAGGACACTCATCGTGGCTCCTCTCTCTCGTGGGGTGATGTCCGTCTTTTGCAACGTCATCACACCACAGGGTCTGGAGCCGTTTCAATTTTCAACTAAGATTAGCTCACCCTCCCGAAGCCGAGCGATTGAACACCGAGCGGGTCGAGCAGATGCCTGCGTAGGGTGTCCTCGAAGGAGATGGCGGCGAGCCGGTCGATGGCGGCCCCGACGACGACGTAACCGAGGTTGGAGTATCGAAAGGCTCCCCGACCGCGCGGCGGCCGCGACAGGGCGAACCGCACGGCGTCGGTGCGCTGGTCCACCAGCGGACGATCATCCTTCCACGCCCGATCCATCTCGGCATGCGGGAGGTTGGCCCTCATCCCAGAGCGACACACGAGCACCTCGTCGACAGTTGGGCCCGACCACTCCGGTGCCAGCTCGCCGGCCAGATCCGGGAAGCACTCGGCGATGGGCACGCCCCATTCGGCGGCGCCGCACTCGACCAACCGGCCATAGAGGGCGGCGGTGATCGACTTGGCGCATGAGCCGATGTGCCATTGGTCGTCGACGGCGACCCGATCCGGGCTGCCGTGCCGCCGACTGCCGACGGCGTCGACGACGACGTCACCGCTACTGGTGATCGTGGCCGCGCCCACGCCAACCGCGCCGAACCGGTCACGGAAGTCCGCCAACGGCCTGTGGAACGGAGCGCTGCCCTGCCCAGGCGCAGCTCGAACCGGCGGGTCCGCCGCCGCCGACGAGCGCGGGCTCTGGTCCATCAGCCGTCCGTTGTCGGCGCGTCGCGGTAGAGGTCGGCGCGTGTCCACGGCACGTCGTTATCGCCGCCGCGCGCGAAGGTAATCTGAAAGAGCTGCATCCAACCGGCAGTGAACGAGGCCTGCGACCCGGCGAGATACAACCGCCATGTCCGGTATAGCTCCGATCCAAGCTTCTCGGTCACGGCATCCTCAACCGCCTCGAACCGCGCCAGCCAATCGGCGCAGGTGCGCGCGTAGTGCAAGCGCAGGTTCTCGACGTCGAGGACGGAGACGTCGCCCGGCTCGACGATCGCCTCGGCCACCTCGGCGATCGTCGGTGGGTAGGCGCCCGGGAACACCCGTTTGCGAATCCATGGGTTGAGGGGGCGGGGGCGATTTCGGCCGATGAAGTGGAGCAGACCACGGCCGCCGGTAGCCGAGAGGCATCGGTTGATCGCGTCGCCCAACGCGGGGTAGTGATTGGGCCCCACGTGCTCGAGCATGCCGACCGAGACGAAGGCGTCGCATTGCCCGCTGATGTTGCGGTAGTCATCTTCGACGAACTCGACACGACCGGCCAGCCCTGCCACGCGCGCGCGGTGTCTGGCGTAGTCGACCTGCTCGCGCGAGATCGTGAACGCGCGAACCGTCACGCCGTAGTGCCGCGCCATGTGCAACGCCAGGGCGCCCCACCCGCAGCCGGCTTCGACGACCCGCTCATTGGCGCGCAGCCGGAGCTTGCGGCACACGTAGTCCAGCTTGGCCCGCTGAGCGTCCTCCAACGTCATCTCCGGCGATGCGTAGTAGGCGCACGTGTAGATCATGTGACGGTCGAGCCAGAGGCTGTAGAAATCGTTGCCAAGATCGTAGTGATGGTGCAGGCCCGGCCGGGCTCGGTGCACCGTGTTCGACGCCCGCCGCTGCCGCAGCGCTCGATCGCGGGGGGCCTGCTCCTTCACGGCCCGGAACACGGCTTCGATCGCGCCGGCGAGGTCGCCCTCGACGGTCACCCGGCCGGACCGGAACCCGTCTCCAAAGCCGATGTCTCGGTTCCAGAGCAGGCCCCACAGCGCGCGTCTGTCTGCGAAGCGGACGGTCGCGACCGGCTCGGCGTCCAGTCGATAGCACGACGTCCCGTCCCACAGCGCGAACCGCAGCGGGGCGTCGCCCAACGCGGCCTGCACCGCGCGAAGGACCCAGCGGTCGTATGGGGCGGTGGGGCGCTGGCCGGCGGCACTCGAGCTACGGGCGTTCAAATCCGGAGCTTATCGAGGAGCTCCCGCCCCTGCAAGGCGGGAACACAGCTGCGCGCACGACCCAACCGCGGGGGTATACAGTGTGAGGGCACAGGCTCAGGCGTATCATGGCTAGCCATCTCGACGACCGCTCGTTGCTTCGGGCGCCGGCGTTTACGGTCATACCCGTGCCCTGGGGCTCGGTGGCCCTCGACCCGGCGGCGCCGAACTGGGTCGCCACCGACGAGCGCGGCGTGCAGCTGCTCTCGCTGTTCGATGGACGCACACCGCTCGGTCAGGTCGTCAAGGACTACGCGTCCCACTCCGGCCTGGACACGACTCGCGCGTGGCTCCACGTGGAGACGTTCGTGCGCGACGGGCTGCGGCAGGGGATGCTGTCGACCGACGGCGCCGCGCCGGCCCCGTATCTCGGCCGGGCGGCGTATCTCGACGTCGACCGGCTCAGCGAGTTCTGGATCCAGCTCAACGATTTCTGCAACTTGGCGTGCGAGCACTGCCTTGTCTCATCCGGCCCCGACCGAGCGCAGGGACTCGAGACGGCGTCTCTCCTCGACGCGATCGATCAGGCCGTCGCTCTGGGCGTCGAACGGGTGTTCTTCACCGGCGGCGAGCCGCTGGCCCGACCTGATGTCATCGAGCTCTGCGAGCGCGTCGTCGAGACCCATGGCCGGGAGCTGATCGTCCTGACGAACGGCACGCTGCTGCGGGGTGACCGTCTCGCACGACTCGTCGCGCTCGCGGCGGGCCGCGAGGCCGAGGCCGGTTCCGCTTCGTCCACTACGGCGGCCAGACTCCGTCTCCAGGTGAGCGTCGATGGGCCGACGGCGGAGATCAACGATCCCGTTCGCGGCGCCGGCAGCTTCTCGCGCACCGTCGAAGGCATCAAGGCCGCGGTCGCGGCCGGGCTGCGGCCAACGTTGACGACGACCGTGCTCCGGTCCAACATCGGCCATCTGGACGACATGGTGCGGCTCGCCGCGACGCTCGGTGTGCGCAACCTGCATCTGCTCTGGCCCCATCGCCGAGGCCGTGGGCGCACCGGGCCGTTCGCCGACTTCCCATCGGCCGACGACATCCTCCGCGCCGTCCGGCGAGCGCAGGTCCCGGCTCGTGAGCTCGGCATCACGATCGACAATATCGAGGAGTTTCGTCTCCGCATGGACGCCACGCCGGGTGTGAAGAACGACCTGGCTGGCGCTGGATGGAACAGCCTCTGTCTGAACACCGACGGTTGCATCTACCCGTCGGCATCGATGGCCGGCGTAGCGGCCCTCAGGTGCGGCGATCTGCGGCAGCAGGACCTGGAGGCGATCTGGAAGCGGAGCGCGGTGTGCGAGGACCTCCGTGCCGCGACGGTCGAGCAGAAGTCGATCTGCCGATCCTGCTCGCTGAAGTTCCTCTGTGGTGGCGGCGACCTCGAGCACGGCTACTGGACGGGAGTCGATCAGGACGAGAGCAGGCGGGGCAGCTTCACGGCCCATGACCCGTACTGCGATCTCTACAAGGGGCTTGCGGAGGACGCGCTGGCCGAACTGGCCAACGAAGGGCGGGCCACTGTCCAGCCACGATCCGGCTACGACCGGCCCGTGGTGTTCCGTGGCATGGGCGAGCAGACCTTGCACGACGAGCAGGCGATCGTCAGGACGACGCATTCGGCCTGCGTGCTGTCGGCCGAGGTCATGGAGAAGTCACGGCTGACCGTACGCGAGTTTTACGGTGCAGCCGCCCAGGAGCCGCAAGCGGAGCTCTGCTGTCCAACGCGTCCCGATCCCGCGGATCTCGCGCACATTCCGGCAGAAGTGGTCGAGCGCTTCTATGGCTGCGGGAGCCCCGTCACGGCTGCGGCGCTCGCGGTCGGCGAGACGATGGTCGATCTTGGCTCGGGCGCCGGCATCGACTGTTTCATCGCCGCAAAGAAAGTAGGGTCCGAGGGGCGGGTTGTCGGCATCGACATGACGGACCAGATGCTCGCCGTCGCCACGGATTGCCGACCGAAGGTGGCCGCGGCGCTCGGATACGATGCCGTTGAGTTCCGGAAGGGCTACCTTGAGGAGATCCCGCTGGACGACCGCTCGGCGGACGTCGTGACGTCCAACTGCGTGATCAACCTGTCACCGGACAAGCCGCGGGTGTTTCGCGAGATCTGGCGTGTGCTGAACGACCATGGCCGCGCCGTCATCGCCGACATCGTCTCCGACCGCGAGGTCCCGCCGCACATGCGGGCCGACGGGCAGCTCTGGGGCGAGTGCATCAGCGGCGCGCTGACCGAGGAGGCGCTGTTGGCCGGCTTGGAGCGCGCCGGCTTCTACGGGGTCTCCTTGCTGAAGAAGTCGTTTTGGAAAGAGGTCGAAGGCTGCACGTTCCACTCGGTCACCGTGCGTGGCTTCAAGTTCGAAAAGAAAGCCGGTTGTCGGTATGTCGGGCAGTACGCGGTCTACCTCGGCCCACAAAAGGCCGTCATCGATGAAGAGGGCCATCTCTTTCCCCGCGGAACGCCGATCGAGGTCTGCACCGACACCGCCGCGAAGCTCCAACACCCGCCCTACCGCGCCTCGTTCGTCATCGTCGATGACGCGGCGGGCGCCCGCGACGTGGCGATTGAGACCGACGGCGACTGCGGACCCGATTGCTGCTAAACTCCGGCGTGCCTGTGGCGGCCAGCGGTGGGGGTGACTACCGCGACGTCGGGTTGGCGAGCAGGTCGACGCCCGTCAACGCGGAGACCCCTGTCTGCTCCGTCCACTGGCCGTACGCGTCTCGCAGGTGATTCAGCCCGACCACGAGCGCCCCCGCGATCGCGAGGGTCACCGTCGCGAGAAGCAGGGTCGCGGGCGCGCCAGGGTTGATGCCGCGCGGCTGTAGCAGCGAGTTCATCGCACCCCCTTTGTGGTCGACAGCACCATACGCCTCGCCGGGGCGTGAAGGAACTAGGGATGTCCCTAGGCTGGCTTCGCACCGTCCAACTTCCGTCGGTTGTTACTCATGCCCGATCGGCTTCAGCTCGCAAGGAATTGGCTCCCGCGATACACAGGGATGCCCCTTTGACCGGCTCGGCGACTACATCCTACTGACCAACTTCCGCTATCACATCGACGCGTTCACCGAGATGTTCGGATGCGAACGGTTTCGGCGAACGCAAGCCGATGCAGGCAGCGACGAACGACCTGGGACTCACCATCATCAACTTCGGGATTGGGTCGGCGAACGCCGCGACGATCATGGATTTGTTGAGCGCGCGCCAGCCTAAAGGTGTCTTTGTTTCTCGGGAAATGCGGCGGGCTGAAGCGATCGACCGAGATCGGCAACTTCATCCTCCGATCGCGGCCATTCGCGGCGAGGGCACGAGCAACGACTATTAGCAGGTCAAGGGTCTCGACTGTCTCGAATTGCCCGAGTGAGATCCTCGAGAGCAGATCCTCTTCATCTTCGATGCCGACGGACAGTCGGACCAGGTCATCGGGTAAGCCGGCACGCGTGCGCTCCTCTTTCGGGATCGCCGCGTGCGTCATGGTGACGGGGTGGCTCACCAACGACTCGACGCCGCCAAGGCTCTCAGCCAGGGCGAACACGCGGGTCTTTGCGCACGTTTCGGTCGAGTCCGACTTTCAGCCTCCTGGTCTGCCTCGGCGAACGGATCGCGGCTGCGCCCAGCCACCCCGAAAGCGGCGCTGGAGGGATTCGAGCTGCTGCAATCGCATCTCACTCGCACGAGTCGTAGGCTCCGACCCGCGCAGCCCCATCGCAGCGGGAGGCTCGACGCATCCGTCCCACTCGATCAGCTGAGAAGGGACGGGCACGCGTGTGCCGGGTTGGAAGATCAAGCGCGCCCGGCGCACCTGCACGAGGTGTAGAGATACCACAGTCGAATCCCTCGAGACGCGGAGCGTGTTGTCGCTCGTTGGATGAGGCGTTCCCTCCGCCGGGTAGGGCGTGCAGGTGTGCCGTCCTACCCGGCTGCTTGTGAACGAAAGGAAGCCTTTGTGGTCCGCGTGAGGCTAGTGAGCCCGAGGGTCATTCGCCGCCCCCGCGTCCGGAGGGAACAGCGGTGAGGCACCTGGGCAGCCACGTAGGCCGGCGGTCCGCCCCCAGGGTCAGTGTCGCCACATCCCTGGGGGCACCGTTGAGCGAGGGGTCTCATCGAGCACCTCCGTCCTCTCAACGCGGGCGGCGAGCAGGGTCCGTTAACCGTCCCGTTGGTTCGCGCGCTGCAACTACGAATCCCAGCGTACGACCTGAGAACGGCGTTGGGAACTAGGGAGATCACTAGGTCGCCCCGTTCCCCCACTTGCGCGTGAGAGCGATCGATTGGGAGGATCGCATGTGCGCTCTCACGGCACGCTGACGTTCGACATGGGACCTGCCATTCGGCCAGTCGAAATCGCGCCGACAGCGCGAGCATATCCCGTGTGATGAGGGCGCAGTCCCATCTCGTATGACGTGTCCGCACCATGCGCAAAGGACTCTCACTTTCATGTTCCCCCGATGACGACTCACGTGTGATTCGTTATGTGCCATCCACCATTGAATTCGACCATATGACCTAGGAACAGGTGGTGGGAACTAGGAATACCCCTAGGGGGCGGGCCGATCCGGTTCGGCACCTGGCCGACACTTCCCACGGCGACGGTCGCCGGGCGCGGGTGAGCTATGGGAGGTCCGTGACGCCGTGCGCGACGGCGTACTTCGTCAGCTCCGATGCCGTCCGGAGTCCCAAGCGGTCCATGATTCGAGTCTTGTGGAACTCCACGGTTTTGACCGAGATCCCGAGCCTGCCGGCAATGTCCTTCCCCGCGTGACCCTCGGCAACGAGCTGCAGCACCTCCCGTTGGCGCGGCGTCAGCTCACCGAGGTGCTGCGGAATCGGTGTGGGTCCGACGGACGGCAACGCGTCCCTCGTGATGAGCGGGGTTAGGTAGATGCGACCGTGAAGGACGGTGGAGATCGCCACGGACAGCTCGGATGCCGCTGACCGTTTCAGTAGGTATCCTGCGCCGCCGGCCTGAAACGCCTCGGTGGCGTACGTCGGGTCGGCGTGCATAGTGAGGAAGATGATCTTGCTGTCGGGAACGAGCGTGCGCAGGCGGCGCGCCGCTTCAAGGCCGTTGAGGAGCGGCATCGAAATATCCAGCAAGATGATGTCGGGGCGGAGACGCGCCGCCGCGTCGAGGAGCGCGCGCCCATCCTCGACGGCGCCAACCAGGTCGCACTCGTCCTCCAGGAGCCGCCGGAGCCCTTCCAGCAAAAGTGTGTGGTCGTCAGCGAGCAGGACGCGTGGTCGCTTCACCCCGCTGTCCCCGGCTGCGGGACCCAGACCGTGACTCGTGTGCCCTCTCCGGGCCGCGAGTTCAGGCTGAACTGGCCGCCAACGAGACGCACGCGCTCCTCCATGCCGACCAGGCCGAGTCCACGGTGAGGCGTGCCACGCGGATCAAACCCAACCCCGGAATCGTCGACCGCCATCGTGACGCCGTCCGACGACGAATCGAGATGCACAGTGACACTCGCGGGTTGCGCGTGTTTCACGACGTTGCGCAGCGCCTCCTGGGCGACGCGATACAGGCACGAAGCCACGTCGGCCGGGATCGGACCGGTGAGCCCGTCCTCGCTCAGCTCGATCGCGATGCCCTCGCGGCGCGTCACGTCCGCGATGTGCGACCGCAGCGCGGCGGCGAGCCCAAGGTCATCCAGGATCGACGGGTGGAGCTGATACGCGAGCCCGTGCACGTCGTCGGAGAGCTCGACGACCCTGTCGCGGACCGCCCGTAAGCGCTCGGTGGTCGCGCGTCGCGACCGTGGCACGTTCTGGGACAGCGCCTCGATGTCCAACGTCAGCAGCGCGAGACGCTGGTTCAGATCGTCGTGGAGCTCCCGCGAGATGCGCCGCCGCTCCTCTTCCTGCGCACCGAAGAGCCGGCCCGCCAGGGCGTGTAGCTCACGGTGGCTGCGTTCGAGCTCGGTCTGATAGTTCTTGAGCGCGGCTTGTGTGCGCTTGCGCTCCGTGACGTCGCGCCACGTCACGCGATAGTAGAGGTGGTCCTGCTCATCGCGAATGGCGGCGATGGTCAGGCTGACGTCGATCACGCCTCCGTCCTTGCACCTGAGCCGTAGCTCCGTGTCGTGGACCCGGCCGGTCCGGCCCACCTGCGCGATCGCTCGAGCGAGCGCTGGCGCGCTGCCCTCGTCGTGGAGCTCTCCGAGCGGGCGGCCAATGAGCGCGTCGCGTCCGAATCCCGAGACGCTGACGAGCGTCTGGTTGCATTGCACGAGACGCTCGGTCTCAACGTCGACCGAGGCGAACATGTCCGGCGCGTCCTGATACAGGTTCTCGTATCGCGCTTGCGAGGCCACGAGCGACTGCGCGGCGCGTTTGCGCTCGGTGATGTCCTGCATGATAGCCACCGCCGCAGAGATACGACCGGCCCTATCACGCACGGGCACGCATCGCACGTCCATGACCGTGCGGGCTCCATCGTCGCCACGGAATTCGACTTCCTCAGAGGCGACGAGCGCCCCGGTTGTGAGCGCGCGCGCCAACGGCCACTCTTCGAGGGTGTATGGACGACCATCGGACCGGAACGCGCGGCATCGCCTGGCGCCGTCAGGCGCGTTGAGGAAGTCCGGCCAGGTCGTGATCACCTGCGCGTTCCAGAACACGACCCGGCCGGACGGTGCTTCGGCGACCAACACGCCGGACGGTATCTGTTCGAGAACGGCGCGGAGCCAACGAAACCGTGTCCGAGTTGGTCCGGTAGCCTGTGTCGGCGGAACCCCCTGTCGGGCATCGGCGGAGGCGCCGTCACGCGTCGCGTCTTGAGTGGCCAATCCACTCAACCTTATACCCGAGCGTGGGCTGATTCGAACACCGGCGGCGCACGCCCCCTAGGGATCTTCCTAGTCTCGAGCCCAGGACCCGGGTTCTCTGCTTGGGAATGAAGGACCGCGAAGACGCCATGTCCTTCCGAAAGGAGCCCTGTCGACATTCGGGGGCACCATGACACGACCGGCCTGCTCCCGCCGCTACTGTGTGCTCGCCAGCGGGGCCGAGTAGCTGAGCTCGCCGTCATAGCGCAACACCGTCCGTTCGATCGACGTGACGATTCCGCTCAACCGGGCGGCGACTGCGGCGGTCCGATCGCCGAAGGTTCTCTCGAGTATGCTCGGCTGTTCGAGTGCGACGTAGCTCGAGTGGTTCTCGACGATCTGCCACACGGTTGGGCCCGGCCCGAACACGCGCTCGTAGACGCCGAACACCACGTCAGCGTCGCGGAACGTCGGCAAGTTCTCCCGGAGAAACGCCTCCCAGTCCGCGGTCCGGCCGGGCGCGATCTGAATCGTCGCGACCCGGGCCAGCGACAGTCCACTCACATCATCGGCCTCGACGCTGAGTTCAGGGCGATAGCGGATGGCGTAGCTCTGCCGTGACATCGTGCACCGGCGCACGCGGTCGCGAATCCGCGCGAGGCGATCTGGATCCAATCCACGCGCGAGCGGACCACCGGTATCGTAGTCAGAGATGTTCGCGATCGGCGTCACGAACAGCCGTTCGTACGTGTTGCCGAACTCCGCCGTGCGCCAGGCGGACCGATACGGCACGCTGGCGCGTTGCAGCGCGGGGTTCACCTCCTTCTGTTGAAGCCTTATGTAGTCGTCGAGCTTGTCCGGCAGCACCTGGACGATATCGACCCGCATCCATGTCGAACCATCCTGGGCACTGGCGCTACTGCCGAACCCGAGAGTCAGAGTCGTAACGGCACCGACGATCTGGACACACCTGACGCTGGGTCTCATAGCTACCTCCCGCTTGGGGTCGCGTCGCCTTCACTCAGTTGAGGATGCCGGTCCCGTGTTCCACGGCCTGGCCGCGGGCGATCGTCATCGCCGCGTCGACACCGGGCGCCTCGAGCGGATGCGCTTCCGGTGTCCCGCAAAGGCGCGGGTTGTCGCGCTGTGACTCGATCGCCACTAGCGCGTCGCGCCGGCTCACCTGGCCGACCACGCGCCCCTTGTCGTCGACGACTGGGAGCTTTCTGAAGGACCGGCGGAGAAATATGTGTACGACGTCGTAAATACTTGCGGTTGGCAAAACGGACTCGGCGGGGGTGGTCATATAGTCATCGACTCGGCCACCCGGGAGCCCATCCATCGCCGCTCCGACCACCACTTTCAGACAGTCGCGCTCCGTCAGCATGCCGCGCAAAGTGCTTGAACTGTCGACGACAGGAACGCCCGTGAGCCGGTGCTTGAGCAGGAGCGCCATGCCCTCGTAAATGTCCGTGTCCGGTGACAGGTCATCTCCGAGCGAGCCATGATGTCGGCGGTACATGTAAGCATGACTCTTGGGCTCACCCGCGGTAGTGGCCCATCGGTGTCAAGCTCGGGTCGCCATCACTGGTCGTGGGATATCCCGCGCGCCAAGAGTCGACGTCGCGTCGTTCAGCCAACGCTCGTGCAACGGTCCACGCGGCATCGAAGCTCTCGCACTGTTTCCCAGCCGTGCGAGGACAGACCGTGACCGTGTACCCAGAAGCGCTCATCCGCTTCAAAATGACGACGTCACCTACCGCCAGTTCGAGCGGAAACCGATAAGCCAAGTGCCCACCTCTCGGTACGACGCCCAATGACGTCGCGCTGCAGTCCGTGGACCTCACGCCTCACGCGACGGATTCGCGATGGCACGCTATGACACGTCGATTGTGCGCCGCTTCCCTGCCCGGACACTCACTATAGGATTCGACCCGCCGAAATGTAACTAGGGAGATCCCTAGTAGGAAGGGCCTGCGAGGAGGGGCAAGACTGCCCAGGAATCGAATCTCGAGGGTCGTCGCGAGCCATATTATTCAACGGCGACACTCGACGGTTAGAAGCTTAAGGCGCCCCCGATTTTCTTGGACACGGATTAGGGGAGAATCCAATGTCCAAGGAGGTAGGGGGAATGGTCCGGTCGAGGACGGTGAAGGGATCTGGGTCGGCGCGGACGGAGGGAGCCCGGAGGGCGACTGGAGGCCGTGCCGACGTTGCGGCGGCCGAGGCGGGGGCCTTGGGGCCTGGGCAGCGGTGGAGCGCGGGCCGGAAGCGAGACGTCGTGCTGCGCCTGCTGCGCGGCGAGTCGCTCGACGCGGTGTCGCGTGAGGTCGGAGTCGAGATGTATCGTCTGGAGGCGTGGAAGGAGCGGGCCCTGGCTGGTCTCGAGCTCGGGCTGAAGGTTCAGGCCAGTGAGCCGGCTGTCGCGGCCCTGGACGCGGCCCAACGACACATTGGGGCCCTGTCGATGGAGAACGAGCTGTTGCGGGAGCGGGCTCGAGCTGCGGAACGCCGCCTCCCTTTGCCGATGCGGAGGTCGCGGCGATGAGCGCGACGACCTCCGCGACCACCGGACGGCGCTACGGCCTCCAGCGGGTGTGTCGGGCGTGGGAGCGCTCGCGCTCGGCGCTCTATGCGCGGCGCGCTCAGGCGGAGCGCCGGCAGGGCGACGGCCCCGCGGGCCGGCACCGGCACTCTCGGGTGAGCAGCTCCTGGCGGCCATTCGCGCCGACCTCGCCCGGTCGCCGTTCCAGGGCGAGGGCCATCGCAAGGTACACGCGCGGCTGCGGATCTTGGACGGGATCCGCGTCGCCCGTACCCGGGTGCTGCGCGTGATGCGCGCGCACGGGCTGCTCTCGCCCCACCGCGGGCGCCAGGGCAATCCGAAGCTCCACGACGGGACTATCATCACCGCGGCGCCCCAGGTCATGTGGGGAACCGACGGCGTGCGGGTGTTTCACCCTGGACGACGGCTGGGTCTGGACCTTCGCGGCGGTCGACCACTGGAGCGCCGAGTGCGTGGGGTGGCACGTGTGCAAGATCGGCAGCCGCTTCGCGGCGCTTGAGCCCGTCGCGCAAGGCGTCCGGCGGCTGTACGGCTCGGTAGACGCCGACGTCGCCCGCGGACTGGCGTTGCGGATGGACCATGGGCGTCAGTACCTGTCGGACCACTTCCTCCACCAGATCCGGTCCTGGGGCATCCGTCCCAGCTTTGGCTTCATCGAGGAACCTGAAACGAATGGTGTCGTGGAACGGTGGAATCGCACCCTCAAGGAGCAAGCCATCTACGGCCGAGTCTTTCAGCATCTCGACGACGTACGCGCCGCCGTCGCCGAGTTCGTCAAGCACTACCACCAGAGCGGGCGCCTTGAAAAGCTCGGATATCAGACGCCCATCGAAGCACGAGAGAGATACGAGCTACGCCAGGCTGCGTAGCGCAAACGTGTGTCCAAGGAACCGGGTGCGGTACAGACGGTTGGAAGCTGTTGCGCCGGGGTGTTGTCGCCGCCACGACATAACTCCGTGCGCACTGACCAACTATCGACACACCTTTAGGGCATTGTCACGTTGAGGTCGAGCGTAGCAGAGTTGGGGCATGATCAGCCCCGCACCTAGCTGCCACGGCTATCGCTTCCCGCCCGATATCATCGCGCACGGCGTTCGCGGGATGGGATGTGGTGACCTGTGCCTGCTGAATAGGTAGGCAGGGCGCGGTTCACAGGGGGGAGAAGCGAGCAGCGTTCGTTACGTTGACAATGCCACGTGACTTCATACGAGGCGAGGAGGCTACCAGCCAGGACATCAGCCGCATAGCGGTCTAGATCAACGGACCTCGTGGTCATGGAGTCGTCGCCATGTTTTCCGCCACAGAGTGGCACTTTCCCCGAGAAAGGGGTTGGTCCAGATCGGTCGCCCAGCAGCGGCGCATCATGCACGCTGGAAGAAGACGTGGCGCCGATGCTCGCCGTGGAGCTCTAATCACCAACCGTGATCATGACACCACGTGTCTGAGCGCTGTATGCGTCGCCCCCGACCTCACCATTCGCTGCGCTTCCGTCTTCGACCGCAGGGGTGGGGTGTCAATGGTGAATGTGTTCGTCGTCCTCGTGCAGGCGACGCGACGCATCCAAAACCCTGAAGATGACCTCCAGTAGAGATAGCAGCGCGTGGGCTCAATCTTGGTACTTCCAGAGGTCTGTATAGCGGACATGCGGCCCTCCCAATCGATCGCTCCTCCAACAGTGGGGTATCGGAGCCCGGGTGGGAACTGGGGAGATCCCTAGTGGGCCTTCCTACGCACGATTCGGGGCGGTTTAAGGTGCGCCCCACGACAGCGACAGGCACAAGGCATCGGCTGGCGCGCGCACGCGGAGTCCAGGCGGCGAAGCATGAGCAGCGTGGGACCTACGACGACCTCTAAGGGAACTAGGGCGACGGGCACCGTTTCCCGACTCCATCCGGACGGCTCGTTCACGCCTTATCCGGACGGTCTGATCGCAAAGGCGTGGTCCGTTCTCACCGAGTGAGTTACACTCCACCGCCAGGGAGACAGCATGGCCATTGATATCAAACAGCGGGATGTTGGGACCGTCACAGTTCTCGATCTGGCCGGAAAGCTGGCTGGTGACGGTGGCGACACGTTGTTCAAGACCATTGACGACGTGAGTGGCGCTGGTCGCTTGCAACTCGTGCTCAATCTCGCCGGAGTGACGTTCGTCGACAGCGCATCGCTCGGCGGACTCCTGTCGAAACGCGCCGAGGTCATGCGTGCGGGCGGTCACCTGAAGCTGCTCAACGCGACCGCTCGGATCTCGGATCTGCTTGTGACGACAAAGCTGGAAATGGTCTTCGACACGTTCGAAACCGAGGACGAAGCCATGGGGAGCTTCGCCTCGTAGCTTCAGGCCGCACTTCGCAGGCCCACATGCCGGAGGGTCGGGTGCCACAAGCCTGGCCCCGACCCGGCCTCACGAGCACCCGCCGACAGGCGATAGCCCCGCCATCATGTCTACCGAAGCGACGCGTGTGCTCCTCGTCGAGGATGACCCCGATGACGTCGTCCTCGTTCGGGCGGCGTTAAGAGAGGCGACCGCTTCCACCTTCGACCTCATCGTTGCCGCCGATGCGTCCGACGCGACGACCCACCTCCGGTCGGACCAGTTCGACGTCGTGTTGATCGACCTGTCGCTACCGGATGCGGCAGGGCTCGAGAGCCTCTCGCGGATCGGGCCTCTCGCCCGCGACACCCCCATCGTCGTGCTGACAGGCCTTGACGACGAGGGTGTCGCGCTCCACGCGGTGCAACAAGGTGCGCAGGACTACCTCGTAAAGGGACAGGCGACGCCGGACCTGATGGTGCGAAGCATTCGATACGCCCGCGAGCGGCACCGGTTGATCGCGGAGCGAACGCGGCACATCGAGCGCGAGCTCGAAGCCGCCGCGCTCTTGCAGAAGACGTTCTTGCCTACGACCGTGCCGACGCCCGCCAACCACGATCTCGGCGGCCACCTCCACCCCAGCGGCCAGATCGGCGGCGACTTCTACGATTTTTTCGGCCCGGCGGGCGAGGGTATAGGCGTGGCGGTTGGCGACGCGGCGGGCAAGGGGATCCCCGGCGCGATCCTCATGGCGAAGGCGCAGGGCATTCTGCGTGCCGAGATCGCGTCGACGCTTACGCCGCTGAGCGTCGTCCCGCGAGTCAACGTCGCACTGTGCCGTGACCGGGGCCAGGACCGCTTCGTCACGCTGTTTTACGGATTGCTCGGAGCACGCAGCGGCCGATTCAGCTATGTCAGCGCGGGGCATCCGCGCGCGCTGCTCTATCGTCACGACGATGTCGGACTCTTGCCCTCCACCGGCCCGCCGCTCGGCCTCTTCGCTCAAGCGACGTACGAAGCCCGCACCGTCACCCTCGGCCCCGGCGATCGCCTCGTCATCTACAGCGATGGCGTCTCGGAAGCCCAAGATGGCCGTGACCGGTTCTTCGATGAGTCAGGCATTCACGCCGTGGTGGCCGCCCATGCCACATCTCCAGCGCGGGACCTCGCGCGACTCATCTGCGATGCGGCTCAACGGTTCGAGCAGAGCAGCCCGGATCCGGGTGACGACAAGACCGTTGTCGTAATCCGCGCGCGGGAGACGGGGCAGGGTCCCGCGTAGCTCCGTCGCACAGGCCGGCAGATCCGCAGGGGACCGACGGCGGCGGGGCCGATCCCGACCGGGGTCGGCGCTGGGCGTGCTCAGGCGCGGATAAGGTGCGAGCGCGCGGCGGTCGTTCGCCAGCGAAATGACGCGGCCCGGAGTCGACCCAGGAGGCATCGATAGCTCTTTTGCTCCATCCTCCTTCACGCGCTCGACCTTGGCGGCTGCGTCATCGACGACGAGGATGTGCGCCACGGATGTCTCCCTACGCTGTCGACTCCGCAAAGCCGCGGAGCTCAGGCTCGACAGCATTGAGCTCTGCCTGCAGCACGCGCCACGCCGGCGCCGCCTCATCGCGCACGCCATCCTGCACACGGACTCGAGCAGTCTCGCGAGCTCCACCACCCGCGCCCGGTCGAACATCCGCAGCGACCCGCCCAGGGTGTGCGCGACGCGCTGGACCGCCGGCAGATCAGACGCGTCGAGCGACGTCTCGAGCTCGGCCACGAGCGACGGATACTGATCCAGGAAGCTGCGCACTACCTTGCCCAGCAACACTCTGTCTCCCTCCACCGCGTCGACCGCGGCGGCCCAGTCGAGTCGGCCGTCGGCACGCGCCGGTTCCGGCTCATCCCGCCTCACCGCAGGTCGGGACGGCACAACGCTCGCAAGCGCGTCGTACAGCTGTTGCGAACGAAAGGGTTTGGCAAGATAGCCGTCAAAGCCCGCCCTCCGACAGAGCGCCTCGTCGTCGGCCATCGCTCGCGCCGTGAGCGCCACAATCGGCGTCGGCACCGTATGGGTCTCGCGCTCGCGCTGACGGATCGCGCGCACGGCCTCGAAGCCGTCCATCTCCGGCATCTGGAGGTCCATCACGACAACGTCGAATGGTTGCGCCATACACGCGTCGACCGCCTCGGTACCGGTGCCGACGACCGTGACGCGATGTCCATGCTTCTCGAGCGTGCCTACCGCCAGGCGCTGGTTGGCAAGGCTGTCTTCGGCGAGCAGCACGTCCAGCGGAGCGAGAGGGCTCGCGGTCGCGTTCCCCGCCGGCGCCACTGCGGGCGCCACGCCCATGACCGCCTGGATTGTCTCGAGGAGCTCCGAGTGTTTCACCCGCTTGAACAGGCTGGCCGCCACACTGGCGGCGTCGGCGGTCGCGGCGTCCGGCAAGCCGCCCGACGTGAGCAGGACGATCGGGGGATGTCCGAACGCAGGGTCATCGTTCACTGCGCGAGCCAGCTCAAACCCGTCGGCCTCCGGCATCTGTACGTCCGACAGCACCAGCTGCACCGGGTCTCCGCGGCGAATCGCGCGTCGCAGCTCCTCGAGCGCCCCATCCACTCCCGGCACCGTCAGCGCGCGGAGCCCCGAGCTCCGCACCAGCTCGCCCAGGATGCGCCGGTTTGTCGCGTTGTCATCGACGATGAGCGTGCGCAGCCCGCGCAGGTTTTTGGTGCGGTCGACGGTGTCCGACATGACGGGAGAGTCCAAACCGAAACGGGCGCTGAAGTAAAACGTGCTGCCCTTCCCCTCCTCGCTGTCGACGCCGACCTCACCACCCATCGCCCTCGCGAGTCGCGACGCGATGGCCAACCCGAGCCCTGTCCGTAGCGGCGCGTGGTCGACGCGTCGGCCTGAACGAACTCGTCGAAGATGGCTTTCTGCTTGTTCAGAGGGATCCAGATCCCGGTGTCCGTGACCGTGAATCCATCATCAAACGACATCCTCGACTACTCGAAGATCGAAGCCGGGCGTCTGGATCTCGAGCCGCGGCCGCTGCGGCTACGCGAACACCTCGGCAATGCGATGAAGGCGCTCGCGTCGCGCACCACGAGCAAGGCACTCGAGCTGGTCACCGATGTGCCTGCCGATGTGCCGGATGCGCTCGTGGGCGACCCTGGCCGCCTGCGGCAGGTCCTCTTCAACCTGCAACACCCCGAGAAACCCCCCGCCGCGGCGCAGAATGGGAACCACGAGCCACCCGGGCATCGGCGGATGCTCCAGGCCCCGTGCGTCCTTCATGTCGCCGAAGTTTCTCCACCGTGGGTGGGACAGCAGTTCTTTCTCTGTCATCCGCATGGGGATCTTCTGTTCGACGACGACGCCCCAGATCCCCTCACCCGTGGGCATCACATCGTAGGTGTTGTATCGCTCGTATTTCTTAGAGAAAGAATGGGTGTGGATGGCCGCATGGAAATCGCCGTCGGGCACGTAGCTCAACGCCGATTGATGCGCTCCGATCATCACCCGGGCATAGACTGCGTGCTGGTGAAGCGCCTCTTCGAAGGTGGCGGCCGTATGGGCATCGGCTGCGGTCGCATCGATCTCTCGAACAATCGCCGCCCGCCCGCCTTCGTCGAAGTCCTTGCTGCTGATTGGCACCCGCGTCACCCCGCACAATGCACGCGTCGTCCCGATCCTATCGCGGCTCTGGGAATCTATGGCACGTGATTCTTCCCCGCCGATGGGTACGTATCGATGCCGCGCTCATGAACCATCAGTGTCTTCGGAGGCTTCAGCGTGGCCTCTCCCGTCAGGACCTGGTCGCCGTCCTGATTGAGGCACACGGTCCTGATCCGGACGCGGTTCCGTTCGACGACCTCGACGCGGGCGGTGATCGTATCGCCGAGGTACACGGGGCGTGTGAACGCGACCGCCTGGCTGACGTAGATGCACCCCGGCCCCGGCAGCTGCGTGCCGAGCACGGCCGACACGAGACCGGTGGTCCACATGCCGGGCACGATCGGTTTACCGAACCAGGCTAGCGCAGGGAATCGAGGTCGTCCAGGATGTCCTCGCCCCACGCTAGCAGCCCGTGGTGAAAGTCCCGCTGCGGTTCGACCGGCGCTGCATCCTGCAAGGACAGCGCTGGACCATGAAGCAGCGGGGTGAAATACTGGAAGTATTCTCCCTTCTCGCGCCTCGCCATGGCCAAGCGCGGCTTTCACCTGGTGGGGTCTCGGTGCGACGCAGGGCTTTCATCACGGGCTGCTGGGACTTGACATCGCTCTCTCCCCGACGTACATCAAGCTTCGCGCCATTCGCCGACATCGATCCGTCACGCACCGGTGGCGGCGGGGGCGCTGACGCGCCATGATGTCATCTCCCGCCAAGCACAACGCGCGCCAGCGCGGCTCTCCCGAACGCGTTCTGGAGGCGTCCGCCGCCGCCTACCGTCGTGTCTACGACCTCGCCCCCGACATGTTCGCCATCGTCGACGCCAAAACCGCCTGCATCATCGATTGCAACCGCGCCCTGATCGACACGACGGGCTTCGCGAAAGACGAGCTCGTCGGACGCAGTGTGTTCGATCTCTACGACATTGCTGGAGTCGAACGCGCGAAGGCCGTCTCCCGCGCGTTCGTCCGGAGCGGCGCCTCGTTCGACGCGGAGGTGCCGGTGCGGCGGCGCGACGGAGGGACGGTCCCCGTGAACGTCAGCGTGTCGGTCGGGTCGCGCGATGCCGAGGGTCGGATCGCCGAGAGCATCCTGATCTTGCACGATATGACGCGCCGGAAGGCGGCCGAAACGGCGTTGAAGATATCGGAAGCACGATATCAGGACCTCTATCACAATGCGCCTGACATGTTCGCGTCGCTCGACCCGTCCTCGCATCGCATCGTTCAGTGCAACAAGACGCTCGCTCGCGTGACCGGTGTCGACCGGACCGAGCTCATCGGACGGTCTCTCTTTGCGCTTCTCGCCACCGAGTCGCATGAGGCGGTGCGTGCGGCGCTCGAGAACGCCGGCGCGCTCGGCGACGTCCGCAACATCCATTTGCGATTGGTCCGCGGGGAGGGCCAGCCTCTGGAAGCCAGCATGCACGTCACTGGCGTGACTGATGAGCGCGGTTTCCTTTTTCATCGGCTGGTACTTCGCGATATCACCGAGCGGAAGCAGGCCCAGGAGGCGCTGCGCGCGGCCCACGACGACCTCGAGCAACGGGTGCGCGATCGGACGGCAGAGCTGGCGCGCTCCAACACCGAGCTCGAGCAATTCGCGTATGTGGCCTCGCATGACCTGCAGGAGCCATTGCGCAAGATTCAGGCGTTCGGCGAGCGCCTGCACAAGCGCGCGGGGGCGCAGGTTGACACGGCGTCAAGGGACTATCTCGATCGGATGCTCAGCGCCGCCCAGCGCATGCAGGCGTTGATCGCCGACCTTCTCCAACTGTCCCGCGTGATGACGAGGGGGGAACCGCTCGCGCCGACTGACCTGGACGCGGTCGTGCGTGAGGTCGTCTCGGACCTCGACGCGCGCGTTCAGGACAACGCCGGACGTGTCCTGGTGGACGCGTTGCCGGTCGTCGTGGCCGACGCGACGCAGATGCGTCAGCTGTTTCAGAATCTCATCGGCAATGGGCTCAAGTTTTGCCGCCCAGATGCGGCGCCGGTGGTCACGGTGCGGCGGCTCCCCGCACCAGCCGACGGCACCGAGACCACGATTGCATCCTGTCGGATCTCGGTGTCAGATAATGGCATCGGACTCGACGAGAAGTACCGGGAGCGCATCTTCGCGCCGTTTCAGCGACTCCACAGCCGGACCGCGTACGAGGGCACCGGGATGGGACTCGCCATCAGCCGGCGGATCGTGGAGCGCCATGGGGGAACAATCAGCGTGACGAGCCAACCGGGACAAGGCGCCATGTTCGTCGTGACGCTCCCGCTGCAGAGGCCGGTGGAGGGTGCCGGCGCATGACCGCGCGACGTCCGACGACGGTACTCGTTGCGGATGATGACCCCGACGACCGCCTGCTGATCGCGGACGCGTTCGAGCAGGCGAACCTCCCGAGTGCTCTGCAGTTCGTCGAGGACGGTGAGGAAGTGCTGGACTATCTCCACCAGCGCGGGGCCCATGCCGATCCACAGCGCTCGCCCCGGCCCGGCCTGATCTTGCTCGACCTGAACATGCCCCGGAAGGACGGCCGTGAGGCGCTGGCCGAGGTGAAGGCCCATGCCGACCTGCGACGTATTCCGGTCGTCGTGCTCACGACCTCGAATGCCGACGAAGACGTGCTGCGGAGCTATGAACTCGGCGTCAGCGGTTTCATTCGGAAGCCCGCGAGCTTCGAGGGGCTACTGGAAATCGTGGAGACGCTGGGCAAGTATTGGATCGAGGTCGTCGAGCTCCCGCCCAAGCAGGAACACCCCAAAGCAAATGGAGACACCCGAGCGGCGCTAAAACGCCCGGTAGATGACCATCGCGACCGCGAGGACGATCGCGCCGATCGTCATGCCGGCGAGCGACGACTTCCCGACGACCTCGAAACGCCAGGGGCGCCATCACCGCGACCGCAAGCCAGCAGGCGAGCCTGACGGTGACCCCGGACGGCATCTGTTCGAGAACGGCGCGGAGCCAACGAAACCGGGTCCGAGTTGGTCCGGTAGCCTGTGTCGGCGGAACCCCTGTCGGGCATCGGCTGAGGCGCCGTCACGCGTCGCGTCTTGAGTGGCCAATCCACTCAACGTTATACCCGAGCGTGGGCTGATTCGAGCAACGGGTCGGGCAGACAACACCCCTAGGGATCTTCCTAGTTCCCAAGCACGGGACCCGCGTTCTATGGTTGAGGAGTGAAGGACAGTGAAGGCGCCATGTCCTTCGAAAGGAGGCCGGATGGACATTCCGCCGGGCGACCCATGCCCCCGCCGCACGGTGGCGAGCTCATCGCCATCGCCAGCGGGGGCATGCGGTTGGCCATGCTGACGGGCCGCGCACCGGGTCTCACCGCACGTCGTGACGGACCGCGTCACACGTTGGCGAACGACCTCTGGACCGGAATGGTCTCATGCGGTTCGCGGAAGCCACGTCCCTCCAGCGGAGCCGGGTAGGGCAACGGGCCTACCGTCTTACCCGGCAGTCGGCGTCGGCGTGTCTCCCCCTTCAGCATCCACTGAACCGATCTACGCACTAGGGCCGTTGTAGCGTTGCGAAATAGTCCTGCGCTGCCGTCCCCGTGACGGGATCGTGTGCTGGGCCGGTCGTGCCAGTAGAATACGCGTGATGGCCGCCCTCTTCCGTGACGCACGCGGCGTGGAGTACGAGTCGGTTCCGCTCCCGACACACGAGGTGACCGACGCGGTGCCACTCGCTGCGCGCATCGTGTCCAAACGGACGCCCACCCGGACGATTCCGGTCTACGGCGGCACTGACGGGGCCGAGCTGGCGCACCAACCGCGCGGCCACCGGCGGCAATGGAACGATGCGCAGTGGATCGCGTTCAAGGAGCATCAGCAGCTGGAAGTGGAGCTGTTGCAACACGACGAGCCGGTGGCCACCGCGATGGTCATCAAGACGAAGAACGCGACAGGAGGGTAAGAGATGACAGGTCGATGTCTCGTGGCGGCGTTATCGGTGAGCGTCATCGCCTCGCTGGCACCCGCGCCGGTCTCCGCGCAGGGCGCGTCGGTCCAGCCCCGGACACCGTGGGGCGCCCCGGACCTCCAAGGCGTCTGGGACTTCCGTACGATCACACCGCTCCAGCGGCCTGAAACGCTCGGTGACCAGGAATTTCTGACCGAGGAGGAAGCCGCCAACCTCGAGCAGGAGGCGGTCGACCGAGATGCACGCCTGTTACAGCAGGCTGCCCGACAAACAGAGGCTGGCGGCAGTGTCGGCGCCTACAACAATTTCTGGATGGACCGTGGCACCAACGTCGTGGGGAATCGGCGGACGTCGCTCATCGTGGATCCGCCGAATGGGCGGATGCCGCCGCTGACGCCGCAGGCCGAGCGGCTCGCCTCCGGGCGCCGGGACTACCGGCGCGAGCATCCGGCCGATACCTATCTCACTCGCAGCTCCTTCGACCGCTGCATCCTCGGGTTCAACCAGGGCCCCCCGATGACCCCCGGCGGCTACAACCAGAACATGCAGCTGTTCCAGACGCCTGATCACGTCGTGGTGCTGAACGAGATGGTGCACGACTCGCGAATCATCCCGCTCGACGGTCGCCCGCGTCCGACCGTTGATTCGTGGACCGGTGAGTCGCGTGGCCATTGGGACGGCGACACGCTGGTCGTCGAGACCACCAACTTCAGCGACAAGCACAGCTGGCGGGGTACGACACCCGGGCGGCACCTGGTTGAACGCTTCACTCGTGTCGACGCCGAGACCCTGCTCTACGCGTTCACCGTCGACGACCCCGCGACCTGGACCGCACCCTGGTCCGCCGAGGTTCCGATGCGGCGCAACGACCTCCCGCTGTTCGAGTACGCCTGCCACGAGGGGAACTACTCCTTGGAAGGCATCCTCTCCGGCACGCGCGCTGACGAGCGAAAAGTCACGGCGAAGTAGAACGGCGACGACCGGGCGGGTCACGCCGGTGCGTGGGCGCGGACCACGGCCGCGTGGGCGAGATCGCTAGCGGAACGGATCGGAGCGCCGGAGCGGGCGCTTGCGCAGGTATCGGTCCGCAAGCGCCCAGGCAATCAAGAGCGGCCAGAGAATTGCGGCGGAAAGGATCGCGATGCTGTTCCTCCCTGGCCCCGTGAGCATCTGACCGATCTGGTCGCGGAACGGGTCGTCGTTCACCAGATACGTCCACGTTGCGGCGGGGCCCTTGATACCGACGCGCTCGAGGTCGAGGGTCGTGCCGTGCACGCGTACAGCGTCCAGTGCGTTCAAGACCGCCAGGTCGATCCCGGCCTCCAACTCATCGAAGGCGTCGACCGCCTCGGCGCTGAAGCGCGTCAGCGGGTCCTGATTCCCCAGCCGCACGAGGTGAATGCCCTCCCGCAGATCCGCGCAGCGACCGAGGTGGTCGGACCAGGCGCGGTCTGTGTGAAACAGCGTCACCTCCAGCTCGGCCCGACGCACCGCCGCCTCGCCGACGGCGTCGACCAGCGCCGCGCGGCGGTCGGGCTCGCGGCCCCAGATCTCCGGCGACCGGCGTCCGTGCAGGAGATCCTGCCGGTGGTCCAGCACGCGTCGACGCTGCTGCTCCACGATCGAGGAAAAGCGTTCGAGGGTACGGCGGATCTCGAAGTTCTGCCCCTCGATGATGCGCTGGGCCCGCGCGATCTCGCGGCGGACAATCGGGTGATCGAACGACTCCGGTTGCCGCGCCGGCACGAAGCGCGCGGGCACGAGGGTGTCGATGCCGTAGCGCACGAGCAGGTCGTCTTCGAGGCTCACGAAGAACCGCGACTCCCCCGGGTCGCCCTGTCGGCCGGCGCGGCCGCGCAACTGCAGATCGACACGGCGACTCTCGTGGCGATTCGTGCCGATGACGTAGAGGCCGCCGAGCGCGACGACGGCGTCGTGCTCGGCGTCGCTCACGCCACCCAGCCGGATATCGGTCCCGCGACCCGCCATGTTGGTGGAGATCGTGACCGCACCCCTCGCGCCCGCCCCTGCCACGATGCGCGCTTCCGCCGCGTCGTTCTTCGCGTTCAGCACCTGGCAGGGAACGCCGGTCGCCCGTAACCGGGCGGCCAGGCGCTCCGACTCTTCGACCGTGAGCGTCCCGACGAGCACCGGCCGCCCGAGCGCATGCGTGCCCCGGATTTCGTCGACGACAGCCTGATCCTTGGCCTCCCGGTGCGTGAAGAGCGCGTCTGTGTGGTCGATCCGAATCATGGGGTGGTGCGTCGGCACGACCACCACGTCGAGCTCGTAGAGCTCGTAGAGCTCCACGGCCGCCGTCTGGGCCGTCCCGGTCATGCCGCACAGCATCGGGTATCCACGGAGGAAATGCTGCAGCGGGAGCGAGCCGAGAATACGTCCATCGGGACGCGGCTCGATGTCCTCTTTGGCCTCCAGCGCGGCCTGCAACCCGTCCGGCCAGTGCCGGTCGTCGACGACACGGCCGGTGAACTCGTCGATCATGCCGATCCGCCCGTCGCGCACGAGATAGTCGACGTCGCGACGCAGCAGCACGCGGGCGTGAAGGGCACAGTTGAGCTCGGTGAGGAGCGAGAGGTGCTCGGCGTCGTGCAGACTGCCAGCGCCCAGCTCGCGCTCGAGACGCGTGATGCCCGTCTCGGTCAACTCGACGCTTCGTCCGTACTCGTCCGTGTCGAAATCGACACCGGCCGTCAGCGCGGCGACATGCGGCGCGACACGACGCGCCGTCGTTCCACGACGGTCGACGTGTCCGGCAATGACCAGCGGCACGCGCGCCTCGTCGACCAACAGCGAGTCGGCTTCGTCGACTACCGCCATGTGGAACGGCCGGTGCACGACGTCCCGGGGATCGGTTGCCCGCAGGTCGCGCAGGTGATCGAAGCCCGCCTCCTTGGCGGTCACGTAGGTGACGTCAGCGCGGTACGCGCAACGCCGCGCCTCCACCGTCATGCCCTGCTGGACATAGCCGACCGACACGCCGAGCATCCCGTAGATCGGCTGCATCCACTCGGCGTCGCGTCTCGCCAAGTAGTCGTTGAAGGTCAGGACGTGAACTCCCTGGCCCGTCAAGGCGTGAAGCGCCGCCGGCATCACCGCCGCGAGAGTTTTCCCCTCGCCGGTGCGCATCTCGACGACACGTCCCTCCGAGAGCGCCAGCGCTGCGACGACTTGCACGTCGAAGGGCCGCAGACCCAGCGTACGCCGGGCCACCTCTCGCACCAGCGCGAAGAACGGAGCGCGGAGGTCCTCGAGGGGGGTGCCGTCAGAGGCCTGGGTGCGTAGCGCCCGCGCGTGGCTCGCGAGCCCGTCATCGGACAGGTGGGCGACGCCCTCCTCCAACCGGCCGATGTCGGCCACCGTCTCGTCGAAGGCGACGAGGTCGAACTGGATGGGGGCGCCACGGAGGCGGGCGAGACGATGTTGCCATCCGATGCGGTTGCGCACGCGACGGTCGACGTCGGGCGATGCGGCCATGAGATCCTCCCGCTGATTCCGGCACGCGAAGCGACGGCGGCCGGGCTTTGGACACGGCACGCCGGCCGTCACCGCGACGGCGGTTTACACGAGTGCGAATCGTGCGGGAGGGGCGCGGGAGGGAACGAGCGCGAGCAACGATGCGAGCCGTGCGTCACGGCGGACGACCGCGCGAGGTCGCCAGCCCGCGGCCAGTGCAGCGAACAGCAGCCACAGCGGCGCGAGGACCGCGGCGAGCTGGCCCGAGGTGGCCGACGTCACCGCCGCGAGCACCACGAGGCCGATGCAGAGCCAGGCGACGGACTTTCGTAGGCGGGCCATAGAGCCTACCGAGCACGCTACCGCAGATTCGCAGTCGGGGTCAAAACCCGCAAGGCGACGAGCATGACGGCTCAGTCCTCATGCTTGTCATGCGCGGTAGTCACCGGCACGCGTGCGGTCACCGTCGTTCCCTGACCCGGTTCGCTGCGCACGTCGACCGAGCCGCCGTGCGAGGCGACGATTGTGCGGGCGAGGCTTAGCCCTAGCCCCAACTCGCCGGCGTGGGCGCCCGTCGACTGGACCGGGTCGAATGCGGTCCGCAGCTCGGCGCCGGTCATGCCGCACCCGGTGTCGGACACCACGATCTCAACGGCCCCATTGACAGCGTGTGTTTCGATAGCGATCCGATCGCTCTGTGCCTCGACCGCATTCCTCAGCAGGATGATCACGACTTGCTGGATCCCGATCCGGCTCACCGACACCGTCGGGAGCACATCGGCCAAGCCGAGGCGGATCTCTGCTTCGTTGTGCAACGCATACTGATAGGTGAGATCGACTGCGTCCCTCACGATCTCGTTCAGATCGGACGGCTCCGGTTCGAGGGCCTCGCCGCGAGCGAACCGGAGCAAGTTGCGGTTGATGCGGGCGCACCGATCGGTGTCGCGCAGGATGTTCTGGAAGCAGGCGAGGGCCTCACCGCTCGCGAGCTCCACCCCGCGCTCGGCCTCTAGCCGCATCGACGCCAGCGGGTTGTTCAGCTCGTGCGCCACCCCAGCCGCGATCGTCCCCACTGCAGCGAGGCGGTCGGCCCGGGCGATGAGCTGGGTGGCGCGCGCCTCGTCTTCACTCGGTGCCTTGTGAGCGTCGGCTGGGGCCCGCTGGCCGACGGGGCGACGACGTTCTTACGTGTAGTCACGGCGACATGCTAGGCGATCGTGAGACAGAGAGAGACGAGGATCCGGACGGACACCCCCCCCCGGATCCTCGGAGAATCAGCGCAGCACGCTAGTCGTGCGCCTCGTCGCTGGCCGGCAGCGAGAACGCAGCGAGTGAGCCCGGGAAGGACCCGCCCCGACCGATCTGCACCACGATGAACTGCCGGCCGTCGTGCTCGTAGGTCATCATGCCGTATTGACCGGGCGCCGGCAGCTCGATGGTGCCGAGCTTCGCTCCCGTTCGCTTGTCGTGCGCGTTCAGCACCGGCGGACCGTTCGAGCCCTCGGTGGCGAAGAGGAGGCTGCGGGTCGCCATCATGACGGCCTTGCCGTTCCCGCTGACGCCCGACAGGTCGACACCCTGAAGCGTTGGATGATTCTTGATCCGATCCGATGCCTCGCCGACCGGGACGGCGAACACGTGCTCACCGGTATTCATGTCGATCGCCGTGATCTTGCTGTAGGGCGGCTTGTAGATCGGCAGCCCCTGCGGCCCGCCAAAGCCGACGCCGCCGCCCTGCACCCAGTCCGACACGGTCGTGCCGGTCGTCGTGCAGTCGCCCGAGTCGGACGTGCACCCGTGCACCCCGGCGTCGGTGTCGGCGCCCGGCTGCACGGTACGACCCGAACACCCGGGTCCGTTCGCTTGATAGAGGTAGCCGGTCTCGGGGTCGAGTACCGCCGGATGCGTGATGTTGAGGCCGCCGGCTCCACAGCTGATCCAGCCCTTCACGTCCTCGGTGTGGTTGTTGGGAAGCGGCGGCATGTACGGGCCGCCGATCCGGTACTGGCTGACGATCTCGAGCGCTTCCTGCCTGAGCTCCGGCGTGAAGTCGACCAGCTGGTCCTCGGAGAGCCCGAGCGGGTTGAGCGGCTCCGGCCTCGTGGGGAACGGCTGCGTGCGCGCGAGCTGCTCGCCGGGCACGATTGACGCCGGCACTGCGCGTTCCTCGATCGGCCAGACGGGTTCGCCCGTCTCCCGGTTGAACGCGAACGTCATTCCCTGCTTCGTTGTCTGGATGACCATCGGCACATCCTGGCCGTCGACCGTGACGTCGACCACGATCGGGGCGTTGGGCAGGTCGTAGTTCCAGATCGGGTGATGCACAGTCTGGAAATGCCAGGCTCGCTGCCCCGTCTCGGCGTTGAGGGCGATCGTGCTGGTGCCGAAGAGGTTGTTCCCCGGCCGGAACCCCCCGTAGTAGTCGATGGTCGGCGCGTTGGTCGGGATGTAGACGAGCCCGCGCTCGAGGTCGGCCGACAGCGGCGCCCACGAGGAGACATCCCCGGTCCATTGCCAGGCCTCGTTTTCCCAGGTATCGAAGCCGAACTCGCTCTCCGATTGCGGGATGATGTTGAACTTCCACTTGTGCTCGCCCGTGCGGGCGTCGTACGCGAGGATGTCGCCCGGCACGTTCTCGATCCGCGACTGGTTGTAGCCCTGCTCGTGCGAGTTGCCGACCACGACCGTGCCGTTCACGACGATGGGGGGCGACGAGCTGGTGATGTAGCCCGTCTCCATCGGGATCCCCTCGTAGGGGTCGTAGTCATGGCCGAGATCCGCGAGCAGGTCGACGACCCCCGTGCGCGGGAAACCTGGGATTGGCACGGGTGAGCCGAAGCCCTCCAGGTGCTCGCCGGTTTTCGCATCCAGCGCGTGCAGGAAGAACGCCGGCGTGATCACATAGATGATGCCGCGCCCATCGATCTCCCAGTAGCCGACGCCCTTGCCGTAGCTGGCTCGCATCGACTCTTCCCACCGTCGCGTGTTGGGCTCGCGATACGTCCAGAGCGTCTCGCCCGTCGCGGGGTCGATCGCCGCGACCGTGCGGCGGTACCCAGCGACCGTATAGAGGAGACCGTCGATGTAGCTCGGTGTCGACCGCGACAAGTAGAGCGGGTGCGGGCTGAAATTGTCGCCCCTCCAGACCCACTGCAGCTCCAGATCCTCAAAGTTGTCCCCGTCGATCTGGGTGAGCGGCGAAAAGCGGGTGCCCCAGGCGTCCGCACTTTGGTACCGCCACTCGCCGTGCGGATTGCCGCGCTCGGTCTGGGCGGCGGCGGGCGCGGGCATGGCCAGGACGACGCCTAGCGCGAGCACAAGGCTCAGCCCCAGGCTGTTCCGCCAAACGCGTCCCTGGTGTGATCTCATCATTTCCCTCCCAGCGTGCAAAACCGGACCGGAGTCAGGTGTAGTCTACCGGCGTTCCGGCGGTCTGGCTACGGGGTCTTTCCGGCCCCCCGCGCGGCACAGATGCGCTCCCGGATCAGCGGCGCTCGACGATCGCCTCGTCGACCAGCGTCGTGAAGGCCTCGCGGAAGCCGTGGCCGCCGGCCGGCGAGACCTGCGCCATGATGACGGTCACCATGTCCTGGGCCGGATCGATGAAGAAGCGCGTACCCGCCGAGCCATCCCACCAGAACGTCCCTTCGCTCACGGGATAGGGAAACGCGCCGGGGTCCATGACGACCGAGAAACCCAGCGTCCACCCTCGGCCGGGCGTGGGGCGGCCGAACCCGATGGGCAGCAGCGCAACCGGGATGCGATTCCTCGTCATGAGCGCGACTGTCTCGGGTCGCAGCACCCGCCGGCCCTCGAGCTCGCCCTCGTTGAGGAACATCTGTGAGAAAAGGAGGTAGTCCGCGACCGACGACACGAGGCCGACGCCACCTTCGATCAGCGTCGGTCGATCCGTGAACGGCACCCGCTCGATCGCATGCGGTCGGAGATCGCCGTCCGGCGAGGGCCGGTAGACCGGGGCGAGACGACCGGCGCGAGAAGGGTCGACCCAGAACACCGTATCTTTCATACCGAGCGGCTCGAAGATGCGCTCCCGCATGAAGTCGTCGAGGGGCATGCCCGACCAGATTTCGACAAGCCGGCCGAGGATGGTTGTCGAGATCCCGTATCGCCACCGGGTGCCGGGGTCCTCGAAGAGCGGCACGCGCGCCGCGTTGTCGACCATCTCGGGCAAGGTGGTCGACCGCAGGCGGACGCCCTCTGCGCGGTAGGTCGCCGAGCTCCGGCTGCCGAGCCCGGACGTGTGGAGCAGCAGGTGCTCGACGGTCATCTCCCGCTGCCGCGACCGCGTCCGCGCCGGGTCCGCCTCGCCGGCGTCCGCGAACACGCGCTGGCCCGCGAACTGGGGCAGGTATGTCGCGACCGGGTCGTCGAGCTCGAACCGGTCCTCTTCCCAGAGGATCATCGCCGCCAGGCTCGTGATCGGTCTGGTCATCGAATAGAGCCTGAACAGCGCATCGACGCGCATCGGGCTGTGCGTCCCGAGGTCGCGTTGGCCGACCGCTTCGAGATAGACGAGCCTGCCGTCCCGGACGACGGCGGCCACGACGCCCGGGATGTCGCCGGCGTCGACGTGCGCCTGGAGCGCCGCTGTCGCGCGCGCCAACCGATCGCTCGAGAGCCCGACCGATTCGGGCGTGGCCGTCGGGAGTCCCTGCGCGATCACCGTCGCCGGCCCGCAGCCGAGGAGCATGAGGCCGAGCGCGAGAGCTCGCGGTGTCATGTGCGTCACCTCTTCCGCTGCCTCATCCTCCAGGGAATCTGCAGCGTCCGGCCGACGGCGCTTGCGTCCCCCGCGTCGTACCCCAGCCCGAGCGTCATCGTCTCCGCCCCCGCGACGGGGTCGCGCCGGTAGGTGTTGAAGATCCGGTCCCAGACGGAGAAGCTGAACCCGAAGTTCGAGCTGTGGTCCACCGGATCGACCGAGTGGTGCAGGCGGTGCATGTCCGGCGTGACGAACAGCCGACGCAGGATGAGGTCGAGCGACCGCGGAAACGAGACGTTGCCATGCGTGACCATCGACGTCGCGTTGAGGATCACCTCGAAGATGACCACGGCCAGCGCGGGGGCGCCGAGCGCCAGCACCGCGGCGATCTTGATGGCGGACAGCAGGAACTCGAGCGGATGAAACCGCACGCCGGTCGTCACATCGACGTCCGGGTCGGCGTGATGCACCCGATGCACGCGCCACAGGATCGGCACGCGATGAAAGATGACGTGCTGCGCGTAGACCGCCAGGTCGAGACTGATCACGGCCAGCGGGACGGCCACGACGAACGGCAGGTCCATCGCGTGCAGCAGGCCCCACTCGCGGCGGCCAGCCCACTGCGCGCTTTCGGCCAGCGTCACGGGCATGGCCACGCGCACCAACGCCAGACCGAGCCACAGCATCGCCACGTTCGTCGACCACCGTCGCACCCGACGGACGGTCAACACCCGCTGTGCCGACGCGAGCTCCCACACGGCCATCGCCGCGAACACCGCGGCGAAACTCCCGAGGCGAAGCGCGTCGTCACTCGAGGGCATGCTCCGGCAGCGTACATCGTTCCGCCGGGGGTGCGGCGAGTGCCCGGCTCACCCGGCGCGGACGACGCGCAGCAGCTCGGGCACCGTTGGTCGCTTGCCCGTCATGAGCAGGGCGTAGCGGAAGATCTTCCCAGCGGCCCAGGCGAACGCGAGCGACGCTGCCAGCAGCAGGGCGACACTGAGCCACACTTCCCAGAGGGGAGGCATCAGGATGTTGATGCGCGCCAGCATCACGATCGGTGTGAAGAACGGGATGAAGCTGAGCACCTGTGTCAGCAGGGTGCCGGGGTTGGTAATGACCGACAGTGACGCCATGAGCGCGACGACGAGCGGGAGGATCGCGGCGAACATCGAGTGACCGAGCTCCTCCGTGCTCGTGCAGGTGACGGCGACCACCGCGAACAGCACCGAGTAGAGGAGATACCCCAAGGTAAAGAAGACGGCGAAGTAGAACAGCAGCTCGACGCTGAGCACCGTCGAAAGGTCGAAGCCGGCCGCCGCCGAGCTCATCGCGATACCCGGGATCGCCTGCAGCACGACGACGAGCGCGACCGCGACCCAGATCCCGAGCTGGGTCAACCCCGCTCCCAGGACACCGATGATCTTCCCGGCCATGAACTCGCCGGCCGTGACCGCGCCAAGAATGACCTCGATCAGACGCGACGATTTTTCCTCGACGATGGCGGTGGCCATCCCCTGGCCGTTGATGATGACCGCCATGTAGAGCAGCATGGCCAGCGCGAACGTCGAAAAGAAGGCTGCTTCGAAGCCACCTGCCTGCTCGCCGTCATCGGACAGCCTCACCGCGCCGAGGCTCAGCCGCTGACGCCGCTGAATCTCGCTGTCGTCGACACCGGTGCCGGCAAGCAGCTCGGCGATGGCCGCGGCTTGCAGCGCGAGCCGCAGGTCGCGCAGCAGCTCGGGATTGCCGGTCTCGACCGCGACGTAGCGGGTCTCCGGCAGCCCGTCGTCGTCCCGTTCCATGACGAAGTACGCATCGATCGATTCGGCGCGGACCTCGTCGCTGAACCGTTCACGGGTCGCCGCGTCGGCAACAGCAACCGTCACCACCTCGCTCACCGTGATCTCGGGACGGTCGACCTCCCCGAGCCGCTCGGCGAAGGACGGGCCGATGCCGGTCCCCGCGTCGATGATCGCCACGCGCAACTCCGTCGTGGCCGAGCGTGTCAGCAGCGGCACCATCAGCATGTAGCCGCCCATAACGAGCGGCACCATGATCGTCATGGCGACGAAGGCCCGATTTCGCACGCGGGTGAGAAACTCGCGCCGCGCGATCTTCGCGATTTGTGTCAGGTTCACCTTTGACCGACCTTCTCCACGTAGATCTCCTCGATGCGCGGTTCGTCGAGCCTGACGCCCCGGACCGCGACCCGATCGAGCACCGTCCGCATCACCTGCTGCGCGTCGGCGTCGGCTTCCAGCTGGAGCCGCGCCTCGTGACCGGCGTCGGTGCACTCGCGCACGCCGGCGATGCCGTCCAGCTGCCCCGCGTCGCCGTCGTACTCGACGGCGACCGCGTTGCGGCCATGCGCGGCCTTGATGTCGCGGAGCCGCCCGTTCAGCACGGGACGGCCGTCGTGCAGCAGACAGATCCACTCGCAGAGCGCCTCGACCTGCTCCATCCGGTGCGTCGACAGAATGACGGTCGCGCCCTTGTCGCGCTGCTCGAGGATGAGCTCGGTCAACAGCCGGGTGTTGACCGGGTCGAGCCCGGTGAACGGCTCGTCGAGCACTACGAGCTCCGGGTCGTGGATCACGGCGGCCGCGAACTGCACCTTCTGCTGCATGCCCTTCGAGAGCTCGCGGGTCAGCACGGTGGCCCGGCCGTCCAGCCCCATCCGCTCGAGCCATTGGTCGGCTCGGCGGTCCGCCTCGGCGAGCGACAGCCCCCGGATCGAGGCGAGGAAGGCCAGTTGCTCGCGGACCTTCATCCGAGCGTAGAGGCCGCGCTCCTCCGGCAGATAGCCGATCCGGTGGCGCACGGTGAGCGGGTCTGACGCGCCGAGGATGTCGAAGGTTCCGCCGTCAGGGCGGTAGATCCCCAGACACGTCCGGATCGTTGTGGTCTTGCCGGAGCCGTTCGACCCCAGTAGGCCGAAGATCGAGCCGCGGGCTACGGCCAGGTCGAGACCGTCCACCGCGCGCTGCTCGTCGAAGGTCTTGACGAGCCGATGGCAGCTGAGGACGTGCGTCTCCATCTTTTCTTCCAAGACTAGCACCGACCATTAACGCGGCGCCGCGACCGCGACGCCGTGCTCGTAGACGAGCCGGCCGCCCCGCTCGGCCGTCTGGAACAACAGCGCGAGGCCGAGCACACCGCTTGCGACGACCGGGATCCAGATGCGCCGCGGTGCACCGTAACCCCAGACGGCCAGGCCGGCCCTGCCGAGGCTCAACGCCCCGAAGTACACCGTCGTCCGCAGTGCCCACGTCCAATGCGCGTCGATGACGGCGTGCGCCATCCCCGGCACCCGCAACGCGGCCGCGTCGGCGCGGCCGCTGAAGTAGGCCGCGACGAGCGCCAGCGCGCCGGCGACGTACAAGCCGGTCGCGGCGTGCCGTAGTGCCGATGTGGGTCGCGCGGCAAGTGACGCCACATCGATCGCGGCGGCGCTCACCAACAGACCGATCGGGAAATGGACGATGAGCGGGTGGAGCGGCTGCGTCCAGTCGGTCACCGCAGGCACCGGGAAGTCATCGCCGGCTGGAGACGCCTACGGCGCGACCCGCCACGGGGAGACGTGCGGCCAGGTACGAAGCTCGTCGAGCGCCCACGCGTCGGTCTCGTCCGTGTGACACGACGTGCACGGGTTGGGGACGCCGTAGCGTTCGGTGTCGGCCGGCGAGACGAACCTGAACGTGTGGCTGCGCACGTTGACGTCGCCGACGGTCCGGGCGATCTCCGGCATGTGGCACGCGATGCAGGAGCTACCCTCGGTGCCCGCCTCGTGACGCGTGTGGTATTCGATTGACCCGCGCGGCCCGGGCTGGAGCTGCGACGTGTGGCACGAGAGACACAGCTCGTCCGCCGGCGCGATGAGATCGCCCGGGTGCTCGGTGCCGTGTACGTCGTGGCACGCGTAGCAGCGGACGCCCTTCACGTACATCTGGCTTTGCACGTAGTCGTTGCCCTGCATCCGGTTCTTGTGCGCCGACCCTTCCGGCCAGTGCGTGAACGTCTCCTCGCCGAGGTGCGGCCCGTCGAGCTCCCAGACGTCACGGAGTCGATCGCCCGGCGCGAACCCCACTGGCCAGTCGAAGTAGCGCCCCTCGATCGGGTTGTCGAGGGGGACGCCCTGCGAATGGCACTGGATGCAGACGTCGTTCGACCGGACGTCGTCGAGCCGCGACGGGTTGACAATCGTGTCGGCCACCGGGTCGAGGACGTGCGCGCGTCCCGCGCCGTGACACGCCTCGCACCCGACGTTCCACTCGGTAACCGTCTTCGTCTGCACGTCGTAGTTGACCGAGTGGCACCCGTCGCACAGCGGGCCGGTCGGGCGCTGCATCTGGTCCTCGGGGTAATGCGCGGTCCACCACTCGGTGCCCGGCCGCGCGCCGTACCGACGCCAGCGCTCGTTCTGCACGTCCCACTGGGCGGGAAACACGAAGAGGTCGTCGCCCACCTGCGTGAAGTAACGCTGTTTCCATTTGCTCCCGTAGGTGAAGGTGATGTCGTCTGGGCTGAACGTGACGAGCGGGTCGTCGCCGGCGAAATCCCCGAGGATGGCGTCCGGGTGCTCGCGGGGATCCAGCAACACGTTGGCCATCAGCGTGTCCTGCCAGCGATCGTGGATGTCGAGATGACAGTCTCGGCAGGCGCCGGAGCCCGTGAACTCGGTCGGGAAATCCGCTGCGCTCGGCGGTGCCGGCCGGCCGCCGCAGCCGGCGGTCGCCATCAGCATGACGGCCGCCCCGATCACCATCCTCTCGTTGCCCACCGCAGCACCAGTGTATAACTGGGCGCAGGCGACCATGACCCATCGAGCCAGCCGACACGCGCGATCGCCCGATGCGGGTGTCGCACCCGCGCGGCGATCGACCTCGCGACACCTGATTGGTGGCGGCGTCGTGGTCATTCTCATGGCGCTGGTCGCCGGTCCTGTCCGGGCGCAGGACCCGGGCGACGGCGACGTCAACATAGAGCCGCGCTGCTTCTTTCTCTGCGCGCCGGAGCTCAAGGTCGAGCCGACCATGACGTTCGACAACCTCGGGAATCGGGCACTCGTCGAGGTTACGGACGCCGCGACCGGTGAGGTGTCCACCGTCCGCCAGGAAGCGGAGACCGCCTTCGAGCTGATCCTGGCGCTCGACATCCCCACCGAGATCCCGCGCGTCGGATTTACGCTCGAAACGATCTTCGTGCCGTTCGGGGAAAGCGCCACGAATCCGTTCGGGCGTCCGGCCGCCGACCTCGGGGTGGCGTCGATCCGCGATAACAGCATCGAGTTCGAGCTCGAGCTGAACCTCGATTGGCTGACTGGCGATCAGACCGGCGGATGGGTGGAGAGCCACGTCGACATCGTCGACAAGCTCAGCCCGGCCGAACGGCCGACCGACACGAGTGCGTATACCCACAAGCTCAACTTCGAGCTCGACACCGGGTTCCTGATATTCAACTGGCTCCCGGAAGGCAACTGGCTGAAACAGGTCGAGCTCGAGGGGTCGCTCGACTATGTCGCCACCGGATTGCCGCGCGCCGGTGACGTCATCGGCGACGGGCGTTACCTGGGTGACGCAAGCCGTTGGTCGTTCTCGCTCGTGGCCGTGCTGCCGGTGTCGCCACTTCTGCCGTAAGGACCCTGACCGAAAAAAGGTTGCCAACTCTGGACGCTGAGGCGCGGGATGCGTCGGCGTTCAGATGGCAACCTTATTTCGGTCAGGGTCCTAAGCCGGCGCTCGCATCAGCATCCGCGCGGCGATCACCCACTGTCGGGCAGGTGGGTCCGATTGACCCGGCGTCCACGGACGGTGCACGATGCCATGGCTGTGAGGACGACCCGGGTCTGTGCGGCGGCCGCGTGTGGCGCGCTGTGCCTCGCCGTGGGCCTCCATGCCGAAGACTGGCCGCAGTGGCGTGGTATCGGCCGGTCCGCGCTGTGGACCGAGACCGGTATCGTCGAGCGGTTCCCCGACGCGGGCCTGACGGTGACGTGGCGCGCATCGGTCCGCGGCGGCTTCGCAGGCCCGGCGGTCGCCGGCGGCCGCGTCTTCGTCCTCGACTACGAGGAAACGCCCGGCAGCCGCACGATGGATGGCACCGAGCGCCTGCTGGCGCTCGATGAGCACACTGGTGCGGTCCTCTGGTCGCAGTCGTGGCCGGCCACGTATCGCAACATCCAGTTCAAGTTTGCCAACGGGCCACGCGTCACACCGACCGTTGATGGCAGCCGGGTCTTTGTGCTCGGGGCGGCCGGGATGCTGTCGTGCATGGACACGGTGACGGGCGAGGTCATCTGGCAGCTCGACACGACCGTGAACTACGGCACGACGGTGCCTGCGTTCGGCTTCTCCCAGTCGCCGCTCGTCGAGGGCGATCTCTTGATCGCCGTCATTGGTGGTGAGCCTGATGCGAAGATCGTGGCCCTCGACAAAGCGACCGGTCGCGAAGTGTGGCGATCGCTGGACATGACGTCGGAGACCGGTTACGCGTCGCCGATCGTCATCGACGCCGGTGGCGTACGGCAGCTGATCGTCTGGCACGCCACAGCGCTCACGTCGCTCAACCCGAAGACCGGCGAGGTGTACTGGGAGCAGGCATTCGCGACCGCCGCGGGCCTGTCCATCTCGACGCCGGTCCGGAGCGGGCGCTATCTCGTTGTCACCAACTTCTTCCACGGCTCGGTGATGATGGCGCTCAACCCCGACCGACCGGCCGCGCGCATGCTCTGGAAAGGGCAGAGCCGCAGCGAGCTGCCTGATCACACCGACGGGTTGCATTCGATCATCTCGACACCCATCGTCGCCGGCGACCAACTCTACGGCGTCGGGAGCTACGGTGAGCTCCGCGGTCTCGACGCAAGGACGGGCGAGCGGCTGTGGCAGAGCGACACCATGAACGCGCAGGACCGCTGGGCCACGGCCTACTTCGTACGCCACCGCGACCGCCACTTCGTGATGAACGACACGGGCGAGCTGATCATCGCGCGGTTCTCACCTGACGGGTACGAGGAGATCGACCGCACCTCGTTGCTCGATCCGACCTTCCGCACTCGCGGGGGCGCATCCGGTCGATGGAACGACCGCGCGGTCCTGTGGACCCATCCCGCCTTTGCGAACCGGCACGTGGTCGTCCGGAACGACAGCGAGATTATTCGCGCCTCGCTCGCCTCCGCCGACTACAAGTAGCCGCTAAGCCGTCATGCAGCCGAAACGAGAGCAAAGGGGCCCTGGCGAATCCCCGATGCGGGACGGCTAATCCGCGAGCGGTGTTCGTGTGTCGACGAGCGCCTTCAGGACGCCGGCCACGCCCTCACCGGACGGGAACATGATCGGTACGGCAACCACCAGACCGAACGCTCGGGCGCTCTCGTCCCACTCGGTGTCGATCACGCTGGCGTGACCGGTCGCCACGACGTGGCGCCACCAGTCCTCGTCCGCCTGGTAGTAGTCGCTGGTGATGCCAGAGGCTGCTACGAGGCGTCCGTGCTTGTCGGCGACAAGCAGCTCACGGTACGCGGCATCCTCCGCGACGACCTCGTGAAGGAACCGAGCCGCCGTGTTCTCCAGCAGGCTGGACACGCCGCCTGGAATCTCACCACGTCGCCACAGCGCATCGGTTTCCGCGATGCGCTCTGGGTCGGCGGCGCGGCGCTATCCGATCGCAGCGACCTCCTGGAGCAGTCGCGCGGTGGCCAGCGTCTCGACGTCGACGACGCGGCGAAACACCGAGTCCGGGCCCGCGGACAGCAACGTCACTGGTCCGGCCGCCACGCCTTCCCGACCGGCACCGGGCGCCCCGAGCCCGGCCACTGCGAGCGCGAGGAGTGTGAGGATCACGAGCGCGACAACACGCTCGCTCATCCGACGCGGAGGGATCGATGAAGTCATGTGCGCCTCGCTGCAGCGCCGAAGGAAGAACGGCCCGACTCCCGGAACCTGTGCAACAAGACCGGGTGCCTCCCGGCGGCGTCCGTCGACCAGAGGTCGACGTGGCAACGCCGCGCGAACGCGCGCGCCGTCGCCTGCGCCCGAGCATAGGAGTCGTACAGGAGTCGAGCCGGCCGAGTCGTAAAGCGGAGCCTGTAGAGGGCCGCTGGCTCGCCGTCACAGACGATGACGTCGCCCGCGATCGGTGCCAGAGGGGAGGTAGCGAGATCCCTCATCGTCGGGTCCGCACGCCGTTACGCACTCGGACTATCGAGAGTCTACCGACCTTCGTCGCGACCGGGAACTAGGGAGACTCCTAGGGGACCGGATGCGGTCCGAGCGGCAATGCCGTTGAGGCCTTGACCTCGTTGACCACGATGCTGGTGCGGACCCGATCGACGCCGTCGACGCGCATCAGTTTCTCGAAGAGCAGACGTTCGAGGGCGGTGTGGTTGGCCACGACGATCTTGACCACGTAGTCGGTCTCCCCGGTCAGGTAGTGACACTCCAGCACTTCGGGCATCGTCTTCATCGCGTTGCGAAATCGCGCGACGCAGTCGGGCCGGTGGTGCGCGAGCGTCACGTGGACGAAGCACAGCAGATCGAGGCCGACGGCCTCTCGCTTCACGATTGCCGCATAACGCTGGATGACGCCACCGGCTTCCAGCTTTCGCAGTCGCTTCTGCAACCCCGGTGGTGAGAGGCCGAGCTGGCGCGCCAGCTCGACGCTCGTGGCGCGCCCGTCCTCTTGCAGCATCGCCAGTAGCTGCCGGTCCCTGGAATCGAGCTGGACCACGCGTCGCGGCCGTGCCCCGCGGCGTTCGCCGCCGCCCACCGGTACGTCGCCTCTGGCGCGATGTCGTTCCACAATAGTTACAATAACACACCATTTATAAGAAATATGTTCATAAATATATACAAACATCGATTTATTGGAACTAGTAATTAGCCGAATGACGTCGATCTATCTAGTATTGAGAGAGGTCGTCGAACAATCCAACGAAACCCGACTGAGACGACAGCGCCATGTTGACAGCTATACGGAGCCAATCGGGGCCGTCGCTCTCACGATGGATGCGAGGGCAACACCGGTCGGCGCTGCGCGAGATGGTCGCGATCGCCGCCCGGCCGGGTACGTTGTCGCTCGCCGCTGGCTTGCCCGCACCCGAGGCCCTGCCCGCGCCTGAGTACGCAGTTGCGTTGCACGAGGTGCTGGCCTCCGATCGGAGTGCGCTCCAGTACGGCCCCCCGCATGAACCGCTGAAAGAGCAGATCGCCGCGCTGATGGCCGCGCGAGGGGTTTGCTGTCGATCGGAGCAGATCGTGCTCACGACCGGCGCACAGCAGGCCATCGGCATCGCGGCGAAGCTCTTTCTGGACCCGGGTGGCGCGGTGCTGACCGAAGAAGCCATCTATCCTGGTGTTAGTCAGGCCGTCGCGCCCTTCTCCCCGCGTGTCATCACCGTGCGGACCGATCCCGAGTGCGGGATGGACATCGGGCGCGTCGAGGCGGTGCTGGCGAGCGGCACGCGACCGGCGTTCATCTACGCGATGGCCGACGCCCACAACCCCTGTGGTGTCGGGCTCAGCCGTGCAAAGCGCTGGCAGCTCGTCGAGCTGGCCCGACGGCACCGCGTCCCCATCGTCGAGGACGATGCGTACGGGTTCCTCGGATGCGACGCGGGTCACCCCCCACCACTCCGTGCGCTGGATGACGAGTGGGTGATCTACGTCGGCACGTTCTCGAAGACCATCGCGCCCGCGTTGCGGGTCGGCTGGATGGTGCTGCCGGCGCGTCTGGCCCCCAGTGCCGTGATTATCAAGGAGGCATCGGATCTCGAAAACTCCAGCCTGACCCAGCGGGCAGTGTCCCGGTATCTCGCCAATGGCCGATATGGGCCGCATCTGGAAGCGATTCGCGAGATGTATCGCGTACGGCGCGACGCGATGGTCCGCCAGCTCCAGCGCCGTTTCCCACCGGGGGCGCGGTGGCACTGTCCCGCAGGCGGCTTCTTCGTGTGGGTCGAGCTGCCCGGAGTCGACTGCGCGGCGCTGCTGCACGACGCCGTGCATCGCGAGCGGGTCGCCTTCGCGCCGGGTGCGGCGTTCGCCATGCGGAGAGGGGCCGCCCGGCACCACATGCGATTGAGCTTCGCGACGTGTGGTGTCTCGGACATCGAGGAGGCGGTCCGGCGTTTGACCGTGTGCGTGCGCAGAGGAGCGACGTGTGAGTAGGAGTGCTGGCGATGGATGAGCTCTGCCCGATCCGGCGTATCGACCATCTCGAGTTCTACGTGGGAAACGCGCGGCAGGCAGCCGCGTTCTACCAGGGCCGGTTCGGGTTTCGCATCGCGGCGTACCGTGGCCTCGAGACTGGCAGTCGCGACGTGGTCTCGTATGTGATGGAGCAAGGGGACACCCGCTTCGTCCTGACCGCCGCGTTGTGTCCGGACCATGCCGTCGCGCGCCACGTCCACCAGCACGGCGACGGCGTCGGCGCCATCGCCCTCGAGGTGCCGGATGCCGCCCAGGCCTTCGACGACACCACCCGGCGGGGCGCAGTCGAGTTCGCGCCGCCGACCGAAGAGCGGGACGAGCACGGGACCTTCCGATCTGCGGCGATTCGCGTCTACGGCGACACCGCGATCAGATTCGTCGAACGGGGCGACTTCGTTGGCGGGTTTGCTCCCGGGTTTCGGCCGGTCGCCGGAGACGGGTCCGATCGTGTAATCGCGGTCGGCTTGCGGGCGATCGATCACGTCGTCGGCAACGTCGAGCTGGGCGCGATGGATCGGTGGGTGCGCTTCTTCACGGAGACAATGGGATTCACCGAGCTCGTGCACTTCGACGACCAGGCCATATCCACCGAGTACTCCGCCCTGATGTCGAAGGTGATGCAGGACGGGACCGGCACAATCAAGTTCCCGATCAACGAGCCGGCCGCAGGTCGTCGCAAGTCGCAGATCGAGGAGTTCCTCGACTACTACGGCGGTCCCGGCGTCCAGCATATCGCCTGCAGCACCACGAACATCGTCGGCTCCGTATCGGCCCTGCGCGCCCGCGGGGTGGCATTTCTCCGGGTCCCCGACACGTACTACGACGACCTCGAGCGGCGTGTCGGGCCTTTGCAAGAGCCGGTGGACCGCCTCGCCAGGCTCGGCATCCTGGCGGATAGGGACGAGGACGGGTATCTGCTGCAGATCTTCACGCAGCCGGTGCAGGACCGTCCGACTGTCTTCTTCGAGATCATCGAGCGGCACGGGTCGCGGGGGTTCGGGCAAGGCAACTTCAAGTCGCTGTTCGAGGCGATCGAGCGTGAGCAGGCTCGTCGGGGCAATCTGGTGGCCACCGGGAGTTCGCGGACATGAGCTATTACGTCAGGCGCGGGGCCATCCCGCACAAGCGACACACGCAATACCGCCAACCCGACGGCTCCCTTTATCACGAGGAAGTGATGGGGATCCACGGCTTCTCGGGGATTCAGTCGCTGTTGTATCACCTCCGGCCCCCAACCGAAGTCGACGTCATCGAGAGCCACGAGGTGGAGCTGTCCTGGGAGGAGCCGGGTGCGCTCCGTCATCGGGTGCTCCGGACGCGCGAGATGGGCCTTCGAGGCGATGCGGTCGGTGGCCGCGTGCCACTGATGGCGAACGCCGATGTCTCGATCGCCGTGGCCCGACCATGTGAAGCGATGAACTACTGGTACCGGTTCGCGCACGGGGACGAGGTGTTCTTCATCCACGACGGCACTGGGGTGCTCGAGAGCCAGTTCGGCACGCTGCGCTACCGGCCGGGCGACTACCTCGTCGTGCCAACTGGCGTCCTGTGGCGACTCCTTCCGGACGACGGTGTGGAGCAGCGGATGCTGGTTGTGGAGTGCCTGGCCGGTCACATCGAGCCGCCTGCGCGATACCGAAACCGATTCGGACAGTTCGTCGAGAGCGCACCCTATACCGAACGTGACATCCGGCCCCCCGAGGAACTGGTGACTCACGATGAGGCAGGGGAGTACGAAGTCCGGGTCAAGGCGCGAGGCCGGATCACGCGATGCGTTCAGCGCCACCACCCGCTGGACGTCGTCGGATGGGACGGGCATCTGTGGCCATACGCGTTCAACATCGCCGACTTCGAGCCGATCACCGGTCGGGTGCACCAGCCGCCGCCGGTCCATCAGACGTTCGAGGCGCCCGGCTTCGTGGTCTGCTCGTTCGTGCCGCGGCTCTTCGACTATCACCCGCTGGCGATCCCGGCGCCGTACAACCACTCCAACGTCGACTCGGACGAGGTGATCTACTACGTGTCCGGAGACTTCATGTCGCGCCCGGGCGTCGAGCCGGCGGCGTTCACGGTGCACCCCAACGGGATTCCCCACGGTCCCCATCCGGGCGCGTACGAGGGGTCGATCGGCAAGACGCGGACGGATGAGCTGGCGGTGATGGTCGACACGTTCCGGCCGCTGACCTTGACGAGCCACGCGGTCGGACTCGAGGACGAGTCCTACGCGCGTAGTTGGCTCCCTGTCCTCGCCTGACGACTGACGAGAGGGAGGGACTCATGTCGACGAAGAGCTTCGACAGGTTCAAAGCCACCATCGACGGCCAGTTCATGGGCCACCCGGTTGTCACCGCGAATCGCTATACGGACTGGTTCGCCACCGGTGAGTTGTCGCTGGAGGAGCTGCGCCACTTCACGGTGCAGTTCTCGGTGTTCTCGAACGAGTTCCTGCTGGCCGCGCTCAACCGGGTCATCAACGCAGACACGTTGGCGGCGGCGCGCGAAAGCAAGGAAATCCTGATGAACGAGCTCGGCGTCATCTACCACACAGACGCGCAGAGGAGTGGGCCCAACCGTCCCGGGCGCGCGCACGGGGGAACCGCGACCGCCGCGGACCCGGAAGGTGATCCCGCCCTCGTTTCCACGGAGGGGACGGTCGACGGCGGGGTCTTTCGTTTTCGGGCGGCGCACTTCGAGTGGCTTCTGCGGTTTGGCGAGCCGCTGGGTCTGGGATTCGCCGACATGGGCCAGCGACGGCATGGGACCGCGAGCACCTTGTTCTTCTGCGACGAGCTGTTCCGGCTCTACGGCAGCGACGACTACAACGAAGCGATGGGGGCGGCGTTTGCCGTCGAGAACTGGGCGGCTGCCGGCTTCTGGAAGCAGCTGATTGCCGGCCTCGAACGGGTCAAGAGGGATCGGGTCACGACGTTGCCACTGGCGTTTTTTACCTGGCACGACAGGATCGAGGAACAGCATCGCAAGCATGTCTGGCGCGAGCTCGCGGAGTGCTACCACTCGCCCCAATTTGTCGAGACGCCGTTCGTCCAGGCGGGTGTCACGATGTTGGACGGCGTGCGGGCGTTCTGGGACGGTCTCGCCCACGACCGTGCGCCGGTTGTGCCCGTCCTTGCCGCCGCTCGATAGCCCGACCGGCGCGTTCCAGGTCCTGCGCCGCGAGCGCCGCCGTCAGGCGGGATGCAGCGGCGGTCGAATGCAGCGGGACCGCGCCAGACTGACAGTTCGAGCGAGCTCCGGGGTTAAGATGTGCTCGATGAGACGTTGGCGCTTGGCGCTCGTCATCGTTGCCTTCGGAGCGAACCACCAGGCGCCGCTTGGCGCGCAGGACGGCGGGGCGGGACTCGACTGGTGGCAATGGGGCGGCCCCCACCGCGACTTCACGTCAGAGGCCACCGGGTTGGCCGAGCACTGGCCCGCCTCCGGGCCGCGTCAGATCTGGAGCCGCCCGCTCGGCGCCGGGCACGCGGCGATCGTCACCGGCGCCGGCCGATTGTTCACGATGTATCGCGTGGCGCACGGCGAGGGTGGGAGCGGTCCGTGGAGCGGAGACGAGACGGTCATCTCCATGGACGCCGCGACCGGTGAGACACGGTGGGAATACAGCTATCCCTCCGACGTCCAGGACTTCGGCCAGGGCGCCGGTCCGCACGCGACGCCGCTGCTGGTCGGCGACCGCCTCTTCACGATCGGCACCAACAAGAAGCTGCACGTCTTCGACGCGGCGACCGGCGAGCTGCAATGGTCGCGCGACTTCGTCGCCGACTTCGGGGCGCCGCCGCTGCTGATTCGTTCGATGATCAAGTCGGGCTACGGGGCCAGTCCGCTGCCCTACGAGGACACGATCATCTGTCAGGTGGGCGGTCCGGGGCAGTCGGTCATGGCGCTGCGCCAGTCGGACGGCAGCGTCGTGTGGCGAAGCGGCAGTTTCCTCGTGTCGGAGGCTCCCCCGAGACTCATCAGCGTCGACGGACAGCCGCAGCTCGTCATCTTCGCCGGGCAGGCGGTCCACGGGCTCGACCCGGACACCGGCGCCATCCGCTGGGTGCACCCGCACGATGCCGGCAACGACTTCAACTTCCAGGTGCCGCTCTGGAGCGACGACGACAACATCATGTTTCTCTCGTCGGGCTATATCGCGGGCAGCCGGGCCATCAGGTTGACGCGGGACGGCGAGACGACACGGACAGAGGAACTGTGGTACGACCCCCGACTGCGTTTCACGTTTCTCAATCCGGTCCGCGTCGGCGATTTCATCTATGGCACGAGCGGCCAGAGCGCCACGGCCGTCATGACGGCCACGCATGTCGCGACCGGCGAAACGGCGTGGCGTCAGCGGGGTTTCAGCCGCGCGAGCATGGTGTACGCCGATGGCAAGGCGTTGCTACTCGAGGAGGACGGCGATCTGACACTCGCCAGGCTGACACCAGGCGGCATGACGACGCTCGCGCAAGCCCCGCTCTTCGATACGCGGTCGTGGACCGCCCCGACGCTCGCCGGGACGACGCTCTACGCGCGGGATAGGGAGAAGATCGTGGCGCTCGATCTGTCTAACGCTGCTGGTCGGTGAAGTCCTTGCAGGGCGTCGCCCAGGTCTCGCACGGGCCGACCGGCTGCCCCTTGGTGTAGACCAGCCGATTGACGGTGGTGGCGTCCGGCGTCGTGGTGGTCGTCAGGATGAGCAAGACCCGGCCATCGGGGCTGAGGACCAGCTCCTCGTGCATGGTCATGTCGCCCTGGCGCCCCTCGGCCACGAGGCGATCACCGTCCCAGCGCGACCGCGCAGTCATGGTCGTGTCGCGCCCGACGGGGATCGTCAGCTCCTGGCCGGGCGTATACGACCACGCCTTGAGCCCGTTGGTTTCCGTGCCGATCACCAGCGTGCCGTTCGCCGCGTGCGTGACGAAGAGTCGATCGATCGCCGCGCCACCACGGCCGCCGCTGAAGGCCGGCGGCGTGATCTCGCTCGCGTCGCGATCCAGGGTCCAGTACCCCGAGAAGTTCGGCGTCTGCGCGGAGAGCGAGACCGCCGCCGACAACACGACAACCAGCGACCGCCACACCGTGGTCATTCTGGCGGCTAATGCGCCATCAGCGTGACGCCCGCGGTCATCGTGCCCCAGTCGAATCCCAGCGTGCCGTCCGCGATCGAGATCTCCAGTTGCTCCGCAGGCTGGTCGAGCACGCCGACCTCCATCGCGATGTGCGCGACGTCATGGTCCGCGTTGTAGGCCGTGCCCCACTGTCCGGTCTCGCTATTGACGATCAGGTGGAACTCGTCGTTCATGTGGGCGGTCCAGAGCGTGTACTCCCCCGCCGGCACGTGCGTGCCGCCAAGCATGAGGTCGGTGTCGGTCGCCAGCGTGGTCGCCTCGTCTGCGCCCAGGCGCCAGACACGGTCGGCCATCGGCTCGACGCTCTCTCCGACCACTCGGTCCCTCAGATACGGCCGGCCGTAGCTGATCGTGACGTTGGCGTCGTTGACGCCCCAGTGCACGCTCACATGCGGGCTGCCCGCTTGCCCTTCGTGGACGAGCGTCGCGTGCCCGCCACCAATCATCTCCATCTCGCCGCCGCTGGCGGCCTCGGCGGGAGCCTCGGCGGCGTGATCCATATCAGCATCAGCCTCGGCTTCCGTGTGGTCCATTGCTCCGGCCTCGTGCGCGTCCTCGCCTCCGCCGCCGCACGCCGCGGCGAGCGTCAGTGCGCCGAACGCGACCAGTAGTAACAAGAGATCTCTTCGCACTGTCATCATATTGGCGGAGCATAGCATGCCCCTCCGCGTCAGACGTCGAGGCCGACCGAGCGCATCAGCTCGACCGCGTTGCTCTTCTCGACCACGCCGGGCCGCATCCGGTAGTCGAACCGCAGCCGCCCGTTCTCGAGGTGGTCGGCGAAGTGGACGTTGGCGCCGCCGGTCGCCAGCGTGTCGGCAATCTCGGTCAGCGCCAGGTCGTGGGTCGTCACGAGACCAATCGCGCCGCGGTCCGCCAGACCGCCGACGATGGCCGCGGCGCCGACCCTGCGGTCGTGCGAGTTGGTGCCGTGCAAGAGCTCGTCTATCAGGAACAACACGGGCCGACGCGCTCCGGCGGCATCCATGATCTGGCGCAGCCGCATGATCTCGGCGTAGAACCGTGAGGTGCCGTCCTGCAGGGAGTCGAGGAGGCGGATCGACGCCCCGACGCCGAGCGTCGACAGTCGAAGCGCACGCGCGCGGACCGGCGAGCCCGCCTGGGCAAGCACCGCGCTGACACCGACGGTACGCAGGAACGTGCTCTTGCCGGACATGTTCGAACCGCTGACGACCAGGACCTGCGGAGTGCCGGCGAGCGACACATCGTTGGCAACCGCACGCTGGTCGAGTAGCGGGTGCGCGAGGTCGGTGGCGTCGAACACCGGCGTATCGGTGACCAGTGTCGGAAAGACCGTCCCCGGGCGCTCGTAGCGGAAGCTCGCGATCGATGACAGCGCCTCCATCTCGCCGACCGCGTCGAGCCATCGCCGCAACCCCGGCCCCGACGTCCGGCGCCACGATTCGACCGCGTACGCAAGGTGGACGTCCCACAGCACGAACAAACCAAAGATCCGGGCGAAGAAGTTGTGCCGGGAGTCGACGTAATCCATGAGCCGTCTCAGTTGGGCCAGCTGGAGGGACGGTGGGTCGCCATCAACCTCGAGGGCGGTCTGCAGCGCCACAAGTCGCGCGGAACTGAAGGATTCCTCTTCGAGCCGGCGCAGTACACCTGCGAGCAGGTTCAGGTCCTGTGCGGCAGCCGTGACCGCACCAAAGATCCGCCCCAGGCTGTGCCTGAGGCGCCAGATAGCGGTTCCGTTCCCGACGAGCGCGAGGAAGAACGCGGCGCGTAGCGCCGTCGCGACCCCGTCCGTGAGGGCGACCGAACCTCCGTCTGCGATCGCGACGGTGACCCCTCCGCCGAGCGAGAGGACGCCGAAGACCGACAGGATGCGTGCCGCCCACCGAAACCCCGTCGCCGGGAGCGGCTCCCGTTGCTCACCCCATGCCGTGAGGGCGTCGGGCCGTACCCCGGTGCTTGCGTCCTCGCCGAGCACGGCGAGATCCTCCCGGAGGTCGAGCTTGGAAGCGAGCTCGCGGACCGCGTCTTGCCGGGCGACAACGGTCTCCTGGTCTGCCGGGGCCAGCAGCCACGCCGCCAGCGTCTCTTCGCCCATGCGGGTGCGGGCGTGGGTGAGGAACTGGAACAGCGACCCATCGCCGAAAAGGTCGAGGTCACGCGCGTACAGATGCCGCTCGTCGAGGAAACGTGCGCCGGTGTCTCCCGCGCCGGCCCAGTGGCCGTCCAGCCGCGCGATCGCGCGCTCGTAAAAGGCGATGGCCCGAGCGAGTCGGTCGCGTCTGGTCTCGAGACCGTCAAGGATGAAGCCGAGCACGACCACGACCGCGAGCGGCGCGAGCAGCCACCAGACGGAGACGCCGAAGCCGGCGAGGATAGCGACGCCGAGCGCTGCGGCGACGCCGAGCGTCAGTAGGCGAACGGTGCCGGCTTGCCGGTGCCGGTGAATCTCGGTGGCATGCGCGGCGCGGCGCGCATGCAGTCGGTCGGTGTATTCCGAGCGAGGATCAGTCGGGACGGGACCAGCGGCCGGCACCCGCCCATTGTCTCAGGTGTGGACCGCGCGTCGCGGCCGTTGCGCGCGCGCTGCCAGTTATGCGGTGCCCGCGATTGCCGACGGCATCTCGAACCGTTCGGTCAAGCGCGGCTTCAACCACCCGCCGCCGCTCAGCTGCACCGTCACAGGCGCACGCCCGGTCCGCCGCCGGTCAATCATGATTCGAAGGGTGTCGACCTTATTGTCGCGCCCCGTGACCTGCTTCGTGCATTGTTGCCCCGTCATCTCCAGGAGCTGGGCGTACGAGAGCGTCTGGAGCTCGACGACGGCATCGTCAAGCACTTCGCGACGTAGCGCGACCTCCCCCACGAACGGTTCGGCTTTCCGGCGAAGAAATCCCATGACAGCGTCGTCCTCTGGTCTGGCGTTGACCCGCGTCTCGCCCGGCTCATGTCGTCGTGAGCATGCCGGAACTGGACCAGCAGGAACGGCCGGAGAAGGAAATCGCACGGCCAGGTGCTCGGCGGCCGCGCCGTGGCACCACATCCGTCCTGTCGCGAGCGTCGCTTCGCTTGTGCGATTGGATTAGCCCGCGTGGGCAGCATCCATGCATGACAGTGCGCGGACCTGCCGCCTCTGTCGACGCAGAGTCGACTATTCTGTGAGCACGGGTCGGCGTTGTCGAGGAAAGGACAAAGAAGGCATCCATGCCATTGCGGCTCCCAGATATCTCGGAGATTCGGCCGGCTGTCATCGGGCTCGGCTATGTTGGGCTACCGCTGGCCGTGGTCCTGGCGAGCCGGTATCCGACACTCGGGTTCGACGTCAACGACGCTCGCATAGAACAACTCAAGGATGGACTGGACGTCACCCGCGAGGTGGACAGGGCCGAGCTGGTGGCTGCGTCCAAGCTCCGCTTCACCGCAGCGCTCGATGAGATTCGCGACGCCAATTTCTACATCGTCACCGTTCCGACCCCGATTGACCGCCACAAGAGGCCCGACACGACCGCGTTGGAGGCGGCCAGCCACGACGTCGGTCGCGTCATCGCGCGTGGCAATGGCGTGGTGTTCGAATCGACGGTCTATCCGGGCGCGACCGAGGAGTTCTGTCTGCCCATCATCACCGCCGAGTCCGGTCTGACCCACAACGAGGACTACTTCGCAGGCTACAGCCCGGAACGGATCAACCCCGGAGACAAGGAACACCGGCTGACCGAGATCGTCAAAGTCACGTCAGGCTCCACGCCGGAGGCCGCCGATCTCGTCGATGCCGTCTATGCCTCGGTCATTGCGGCCGGCACCTACCGTGCGCCGAGCATTCGGGTGGCCGAGGCGGCAAAGGTGATCGAGAACACGCAACGGGATCTCAACATCGCGCTCATCAACGAGCTCGCGCTCATTTTTGGCAAGCTCGGCATCAACACCACGGATGTCCTCGCGGCGGCGTCCACCAAGTGGAACTTCTTACCGTTCCAGCCCGGGCTCGTGGGCGGCCACTGCATCGGCGTTGACCCCTATTATCTGACATTCAAAGCGCAGGAGGTCGGCTACCACCCGGATGTCATCCTGGCCGGACGGCGCATCAACGACTCGATGGGCGAATACGTCGCGGGTTGCGCCATCAAGCTCATGACCGCGCGCAAAGTCCAGGTCGTCGACTCACACATCCTCGTGATGGGTTTGGCGTTCAAGGAGAACTGTCCCGATATCCGTAACACGCGCGTCGTGGATCTCGTGGAGGAGTTCCGGCGCTATCACGCCGTCGTAGACGTCTACGACCCCGGGGTAGACGCGGCGGCCGCGGACGCGGAATACGGGATCACGCTCCTCGAGGACCTCGTTCCCGGAACATACGACGCCATCGTCGTCGCCGTGGCCCACGACTCGTTCCGGCAGTTGGGGCTCGATGGTATCCGCGACCTTGGACGGCCCGGGTGCGTCATCTTTGACGTGAAGAACATCTTGCCCGACTGCGAACAGGTGTCGCGTTTGTGAGGACCCAAGCAGAATGAAAGTTCTGGTCACGGGATCGGCGGGTTTCATCGGTTCCTTCGTCGCCCATCGGCTGCTCGACCGTGGGGACGAGGTCGTCGGGCTCGACAACCTGAACGCCTATTACGACGTCACGCTCAAAGAGGCGCGGCTCGGGCGCTCGAAGGTCGTGGTGGCTATGCGCACCACCGCGTCGATGTCGCTGACCACGAGCCGGTGCGCGAAGTCTTTCGCGCCGCCTCGCCCGATCGCGTGATCCACCTTGCGGCCCAGGCCGGGGTGCGCTTTTCCCTCGAGAACCCACACACCTACGTCAACACGAACGTCGTCGGGTTCCTCAACGTTCTGGAGGCCGTCCGCGAGGTCGGCACCGAGCACCTGCTCTACGCGTCATCGAGCTCCGTCTACGGCGCCAACACGGCGATGCCGTTCTCGGTCGAAGACGCGGTCGACCACCCGGTCAGTCTCTACGCCACCAAGAAGTCGAACGAACTGATGGCGCACACCTACAGTCACCTGTTTGCTGTGCCCACGACCGGGCTCCGTTTCTTCACGGTGTACGGTCCGTGGGGCCGGCCCGACATGGCGCTGTTCACGTTCACGCAGTGGATCCTCGCGGGCGAGCCGATCGACGTCTACAACTACGGCCGCCACAAACGCGACTTCACGTATATCGACGACATCGTCGAGGGGGTTATCCGGGTGCTGGACCGGCCGGCGGCGCCCGAACCCGGTTGGTCCAGTGCGCGGCCCACACCCGACTCGTCGAACGCGCCGTATCGGCTGTACAACATCGGCAGCAACAACCCGGTCGATCTCCTGCGGTTTATCGAAGTGCTGGAGGATGCCCTCGGGCGCCAGGCCGAGAAGCGCCTCTTGCCGATGCAGGCCGGGGATGTACCCGAGGCGTATGCCAATGTCGACAGTCTGGTGAGCGAGGTGGGATACCAGCCCTCGACGCGAATCGAAACAGGGGTTGGCAACTTCGTGCGCTGGTATCTCGACTACTACGGCGTGTCGTCCGCCTCGGGCTGAAACGCCGGCTGGCCGACCCTTCGGCCGCGTTCCCGCGGACCTTTTGCCAATACGGCGGAGCTGGTGTCGTGTCACTCAGATTCCTTGACAGTTTCCGGGCGGGGCATCCCGCGATGGTCGGCGCTGAACCATTGGTCAGCGGGGTCAAATACTCCCGGTATTCTCCCTCGTTGCGCCTTGCCAGCCGGTCGCCGCGCACCGGAAAACTCTGTCAAGGAATCTGAGAGACACGACACAAGCCCACGCGCAGCCGGACGGCCGCGCCGGCATCAGGTTTGCCCTCCCTCTATACGGCCCACCATCGAGGGCGCGGGAGGACGTCATGACGTATCTTGTCGTCGCATCGTCCGGCGCGAGAGACTTGCTCGTCGCGAACGTGCTGTCTGAGCATGAGACGGTCACGGAGGCGTACACGGAGCGAGACCTCATCGAAGGATGCGCGCATTCGGCACCCTGTCGAGGCGGTTTCTGGGTCGTCGACGAGGCCCGCCAGCTCGTCGCGCGGCCTCCGGTCCTAACCTAGGGGCCAGATGATTGGCACCAGCCATACGGATCCCAGCACGACGAGCGCGGTCAGAGGCAAGCCGAGCCGGGCGTAGTCGCCAAATCGGTACCCGCCCGGCCCGTAGACCATGATGTTCGTCTGATAGGCCACAGGCGTGAGGAATGAAGCGGACGCAGCGATGGCAACGGCGATCGCGAACGGGCGCTGCGCCAGGCCGAGGCTTGATGCCGTGGACATCGCGATAGGGAACATCAGCACCGCAGCTGCGTTGTTTGTGATGATGCTGATGAGCAACACGGTGGAGAGCACGATGCCAAGGAGTGCGCCGGTCGCACTCCAGGCCCCGAACGTTGCAACGAGAATCTGAGCGCCGGCCGCGGCGAGGCCGGAGACCTCCAACGCAGCGCCGAGACCGAACGCCCCGGCACTCACGAGTATCACGTCGAGGTCGACGGCATGTCGGGCCTCCGACGCGGTGAGCACCCCCGTGCCCACCAGGACCAGGGCGGCGAGCAATGCGGCGTTCAAGATGGGGAGCGCACCGATGGCCGCTGACAGCACCACACCCCCAACGACGGCGGCCACGACCGGCGCATGCCTTGTGGACGCGGCCGCAACCGCACCGATTCGAGCGACGAGGAGGAATGGGCTTCGATCCCGCCAGCGCTTTTCGAAGTCGGCGTCGGCGAGCACGAGCAGCGTGTCACCCGGTCTGAGTCTTACCCCACCAAGCTTCTCTCCGACGCGCCGACCGGCACGGTGGACCGCAACGACGGCTCCCTGATAGCGGCTGCGAAAGCCCGCCTCTATGAGCGTGCTCCCAACGAGGGGTGACGCCGGTCCGAGCACCGCTTCGAAACATGCTTGCCGAGCGGTGTCGAATGCGGCAATGTGCTTCTGCTCGGTGGACAACAGACCTCGCGTCGCATGGAGGTCCACAACCCGGTTCGCTCTGCCGACGAATGTCAGCGCGTCGTCAACCTGCACATCAAGACACAGCGCTGAGTTGTGGGACGTGTGAGCGAAACGCGCATTGAGCGTTCGCCTCACGAGGGTGATCGCCGTGGTGACGCCGACCGCTACGCCTGCCCCGTCACGCTTCGCCGGGTCTCGCGCACGCCATCTCGAATTGCTCCTTCAGCCGCGGCTTAAACCACCCTCCGCCGCTCAACCGCACCGAGACCCGTGCCCGCCCGGTTTTTGGGCGGCCGACCGAAATCCGTAGCGTGTAGGTTTTGCTGTCACGGCCGAGCACCCGCCTGGAGCGGGCCTTCCGCACGACATCGTGTATTCTCAACGCCTGCAGTTCGGCGACGGCGTCCTCTAGCACTTCTCTGCGCACCGCGACTTCCCATACGAACGGCTCGGGTCTCAGCGTTGATAGCATGTCATTCGTCTCCTGCTTGCTAGCCTATCTTGCAACGCACGTGCCAACACACACGATGTAGACGCTGTTAGGAAACCCGCGCGGGATCGAGCCTTGTTCGACGTAGGTCGCAACGCCGGGGGCCGTGGCCGGCGTCCAATTCGTGGTCGGTGTCCAGATCTGGGACGGCGCAGGCGCTCTACGGAGGGGGCGCCTCGTCGCGCGGGGGCTTAGTCGGCCGACCGGAAGTAGGCTGGCAAGTCGGGTTTCGTGTCGCGCAGAATGTCGATGATGTTCCGGCGGTCGTCCGGCGACAGGCGAACGTATCTCGGGTCGGGTTCATCGTCCCCGAGGACTCGCCAGAGCTGTCGATAGACCGCGGCCTTCGCGTCAGCCGGAAGCGCGTCGAACGCGGCCGTATAGATCATGTAGCTGCATGGGTACTGGAAGAGCCTACGGTCGAGATCGATCTGTCGGAGGGTCCGGCCGTGGCGGTCGAACGGTCCGCGCGCCTCGAACGCATCGACGAAGGCGGTCGCGCCGACGATGGTATCGGTCAGCGGTGCCTCGTCGACGAACAGCATGTAATCGACGAGGGCACGCACCGTGTCCCGGAGCGCCGGATCGCCTGACCCCGTCGCCGGCGCTGCCAAGAGCCCTCGGGTGGCGCGGTTCTCGAACGCGGCAACCCGAAACTCCCAGCCGGTCAGCGTCAACAGGTTGGTCATGTGGGTTTGATGCTCCAGCACCATCAACGCCGCGACGTCGCTTCGAGGCGTCAGGTACCCCGCGGTGTCGAAGCGGTCCTCCACCGTGGCCAGATTGAAACTGGCGTCGTCGTGCCGGAGCATCGGGTCGACCGGGTCGGTCGCGACGGTGTTGCCTACGTGGCGTCCGACGCCGGTCGAGCCGGTGACGTACCATCCGCCCCATCGCGACTCGATCGCCGTCCGATGGTCGACGGGAACCGACGCATACGGCACGCCGTCTGGGTCGACGACCGCGCTACCGACGGCGAGTCCCGGCACGCCGAGTGTCGCGTCCGACACGTGGCATTCCAGGCATGTCCGGGGCCGCTGAAACCCCCGCGCAGCCGGCGCGCGCTGGCTGAGGGCATAAAACATGACCCCTTGCGTTGGATCGTGCGCGGCGATCTCGATGGCGGGCGCGCCACGTACCCAAGCGACAGCGACGTCATCGGTGAAGTAGATGGCCCGCGGGTTGTCGGGGCCGATGAACCCGGACTGCAAGCTCGTTTTCGAGAAGACGAGCGACTGTGACTCGATCGGCACATCCAGGGCGTCGAGCAGGGATCGGAGAAACCCCCGTTCGGGTTCGTTCGCCAGCGTCATATCCCCCGCTCGAAGGCGAGCATGCAGTTGTGCCACCCGGTCCGTTCGGAGGCGTGTCCCGTATTCGATCGCCGCGTGGCGGTATGACGCAGAAAAGGACTCGGCGACCGCGGCCGCACTCGCGACCGCAGCCAGCGCGGTGGCGACGAGGACGAGGCGGGCCACCGGTCGCAACGGGGCTCGGGACACTAGCGTCCCGTCACGGTCAGCTGGACTCCCGCCCCGGCGGGGACCGCGAGGGGCGCGACCTCGACTCGGGTCGACCCGTGATCGAATGTCACGGTTCGGCCGCCGAGGATGCCCACCGCCGCGCCGAAGGCGACATCACTCAGGAAATGCTTGTTCTCGCTCAGGCGCGAGGCTGCGACCCACGTTGCCACGGCGTAGGCCGGCACGCCCGCCTTCCACCCGTAGTGGCGGTGGAGCACGGTCGCCGAGGCAAAGGTGCCGGAGCTGTGGCCTGACGGAAACGAGGCGGCGTTCGAGCCGTCCGGGCGTGTCCGCCGCACGCCGTACTTCATGGCTTGGGTGATTCCCTGCGTGAGCAGCTGGGCGCGGACCAGGTCGCGTCCCAGTGACGCGATGCCGGGTCGGCCGACCGCACGGCCGAGACCGTACGTGGCGAACGCGCCGCCGACCTGGAACAGCGCGCCTCCGAGGAGCTCACCGCCCTCGAACGCGGCGTCGATGCCCGTGCCCTGATTCAGCTCGCCGTTGAACCGGCTGCCTGCGATCGACCCATCGAATGGCCTGACGCCCATGCTGACTGCGACACCGACGCTGAGAATGATCGCGGTCTCCCGCGACGTGAAGAAGCGCCGGTAGTCACGGCCGATGTCTCCGAGGAGCGAGCCGCCGCTGTCCTCGACCTGGACCTGCGTGCCGGTTACTGCTACCGGTTCGGATCGTTGTGCCCGGGCCGCTGTTGGCAGGGCGACGGTCAGCCCCACCGCCAAGACGATGGCTGGACGCGTCGTCGACATCAACAACAACAACACCTCATGGTCGAGGATCTCTCGGCGACTCTGCCCCATTTTCAAAGAAATTGCGAGCGGCACCAGGGTCAGGTGCAAAGTGTGGGCCACTGCGTCCGGCCCGCGTGACGCCAGACGCTCCCCCGCGGGCGTAGAATAGCCAGACGTCAATCGCGCCGCCGCGACCGGTTGACGGTGATTGTCCCCGCCGGGACAGACATCCCTCTGGCCGGCGATTTGCTTCCCCACGGTTGATGACGAAGCCCGGCTTGTTGGCTCGATTCCGGTTCACCGTCGTGCTGTCCGTCTGTCTCGCTACGGTAGTGACGGCCGGGTCGGAGACGCAATCGACACGGGGCGGCAGCCAGCCGGCGGTGGCCACCGACGTCGTCGCTGTCCTTCCTTTTCAGAACATCTCTGGGACCCCGGCGGACGACTGGCTCGCACGCGGCATCGCCGAGACCGTCACCGCGGATCTCGACCGACTCGGTACGCTGGCTGTGGTCGGGCCGGAGGCGGTGCTCGAGCGGGCGGCGGCGATGGGCGACGGCGGGACGGCCGATGACGTGTCGTCACGCATTGGGCGGGCGCTCGGTGTCCGATGGGTCGTGACCGGTGGATTTCAGCGGGCCGGCGATCGGATCCGCGTCACGGCGCGGGTCATCGACGTCGTATCGGGCGATGTCGCGCATCGCACCACGATCGACGGCACGCTCGCCGATGTCTTCTCGGTGCAGGACCGCATCGTGGCGGAGCTCGGCCGCGGGTTTGGGCCGTTCGCCGACGGGCGGACGCTGGGGCGAGCGTCGCAACCGGAGCCCGAGACGGCGGTGCCGCCTGCCACCCGCGCAGCGACGCCTGCGCCGGCCGCGGCCAGCGGTCCCGCCCGGGGCGGTCGCGCCGACGAAGCTCTCACCGAGACCTCCAGTGCGGCCGGCATGCCTGCCGATCTCGGAATCCTCGCCGGCCGCCCCATCGTGCGACCGGGGCGCACCGAAGCACCACCCGTGATCGACGGCCGGCTCGAGGACGACGTGTGGCGCACGGCGACTGTCATCACGGAGCTGGTGCAGCAGGCGCCGCTCGATGGCGCGCCAGCGACCGAGGAGACCGAGGTCTATCTCGCGTACGACAGCGAGCATCTCTACTTCGGCTTCTATCTCCACTACACGGACCCGGGCATCATGCGCGCGAACCGCGTCGATCGCGACCGGGCCTGGCAGGACGACCTGGTGACGGTGTATCTGGACACGTTCATGAGCCAGCAACGCTCCTATGACTTCGACGTCAACGCCTACAACGTGCAGGGGGACGGCATCATCAATGCCGGCGGGTTCGGCGGCGGTGACGGCGGTGGCAACGGGATCCCAAACCCCGACCGATCGTGGGACACGCTGTTCTACTCGGGTGCCCAGATCGTCGAGGACGGCTACACCGCCGAGATGGCGATCCCGTTCAAGAGCCTCCGCTACCCGGAACAGCCGGCCGGCACGCCGCACCGGTGGGGCTTCCAGATCGTGCGCGAGATCAAGGCGAAGAACGCCGAGAACGCCGTGTGGGCGCCAATGTCGCGCGATGTATCGGGGTTCATGGCGCAGATGGGCGTGCTCGAGGGGATGACCGATCTATCGACGAGCCGCAACCTGGAGATCCTGCCGACCTTTACCGCCATCAAGTTTGGATCGCGCGACGACACGACCGGTGGGTTCGTCGACCAGGGGACGACGCCGGAAGCCGGCATCAACCTGAAGTACGGGATCACGTCGAATCTGACGGCCGACCTCGCCTTCAACCCTGACTTCTCGCAGATCGAATCGGATCTGGCGCAGATCGACGTCAACCAGCGCTTCCCGCTCTTCTTCTCGGAGCTCCGGCCGTTCTTCCTCGAGGGGCAGGAGATCTTCGACTTCACCTCTCCGGTCAACCTGGTGCACACGCGAACGATCGTCGACCCCAACGTCGGCGGCAAGCTGACCGGCAAGGTGGGCCGGACGACACTCGGGGTCCTGGTTACCGACGACGAGGCACCCGGCAAGCGCGACCCGTTCGATGCGGGGTTCGGTCAAACGGCCCAGGTCGTGATCGGCCGCGCCAAATACGACCTGTACGCGGAGTCACACATCGGTGCCATCGTCACCGACCGTGAGTTTCTCGACGGCTACAGCCGGGTCGGCGGCATCGACGGGCAGTTCCGCATCGGACAGACGAGTCGGTTGAACATCGTCGCGGTTCAGTCGACGCATCGGGACGAGGCCGGGAACGAACGCAGCGGGCCGATGGCCGGTGCCCTGCTGTCACACAACGCGCGCAACCTCTCCGCGTCGACGTTCGTCGGGCTGATCGACCCTGACTTTCGCACCGACGTCGGATTCGTGCGACGCGTCGATCAACGGCTGGTGGGCGCCAATGTCGGCTACCGCTGGTGGCCGGAACATTGGCTCATCAGTTGGGGCCCGGCGTTCACGTATCAGCAGAGCCATACACAGGAAGGAGTGCTCGAGGACCAGGATTATGTCGCCGGGCTCAACCTTCAGTTCGCGAAGAACATCAGCCTCAACGCCAACGCGAGCCGAGCACTCGAGCGCTTTGGCGGCACCGATTTCCACCGGGCGAACTACCGCACGTTCGCGAACGTCAACACGAGCCGGCTCTTTGGATTCGGGGTCGGCCTGAACTGGGGAGACCAGATTTTCTATGATCCGGCCACACCCTATCTTGGACGCGGTTCGGGCACCTCGCTGTTCGCCAATCTCCGGCCCTTCCCGCGTTTGACCTCGCAGATCAACATGAACACCAGCCGGTTCACCGACGTCCGCGCGGGCGACGTCGAGGTGTTCAACGTCAAGCTGTTCCGCGCGCTCAGCACCTTCACGTTCACCGACCGGCTGCTGGTCCGGAACATCACCGAGTACAACTCCTTCGCGAAGACGATCGCGCTCAACGTCCTGGCCACCTATCGGATCAACGCCTTGACCGTGTTCTACGTCGGCTACGACGATCACTACCGGCAGCTCGAGCAGTTTTACGACGAGTTCTTTCCGGGTACCGAATTCCAGCGGACGAACCGCGCGTTCTTCACGAAGCTGCAGTATCTATTCCGGTATTAGTCAGCGGTCAGCGGATCGAGGAGGGATTCAGAATCATGGCGGAGACGACGATCGAGAAGCTGGACAAACCGCGTGACGAGTGGCGCGCGCTCCTCGCCGACGACGCGTACGCCGTGCTGTTCAAGGAGGCGACCGAGCCGGCTGGCACGAGCGCATTGAATGGCGAGAAGCGAGAGGGGGCCTTCCTGTGCGCGGCATGCCACCTCCCGCTGTTCGAGGCTTCGACGAAGTACGAGAGTGGCACCGGTTGGCCCAGCTTCTTCGATACGATCGCCGGCCACGTCGGCACGAAGACCGACTTCAAGCTCATCCTGCCGCGCACCGAGTATCACTGCGCCCGCTGCGGCGGCCACCAGGGCCATGTCTTCAAGGACGGTCCGCCACCGACCGGCAAACGTTACTGCAACAACGGGGTCGCGCTCCGCTTCGTGCCGGCCGGCGAGGATGCGCCGGCGCTCCGCGGGTGACTGGCTCCAGGCGGCGCGCCGGCACGTCGCGGGTGCCCGACTCCAGGCGGCGCGCCGGCACGTCGCGGGTGCCCGACTCCAGGCGGCGCGCCGGCACGTCGCGGGTGCCCGACTCCAGGCGGCGCGCCGGCACGTCGCGGGTGCCCGACTCCACGCGGCCCGCGCACCCGCGTGTCTACCTGGCCGGACCGGAGGTCTTCCTGTCCAACGCACACGACGTGGGCGTGGCGAAGAAGGCGCTGTGCGCGCGGCACGGCCTCGTGGGGGTCTATCCCGCCGATAACGACGTGCCCACCGCGCCGGTGCCGGCGAGCGGATACGCGATTGCGAAGACCAACGAGGCCTTGATCGACACGTGTCATCTCGTCGTCGCAAACATGACGCCTTTTCGGGGCCCGAGCGCGGACGTCGGCACGGCCTACGAGATGGGCTACGCACGTGGCCGCGGGCTGCCGGTGTTCGCCTACTCGACCCTCGTGCAGGACTTCGCGACGCGGACCGCCCATAAGGTCGCCACGGTGCGCGATGCCGACGGCAGCCTTCGCGATCCCAACGGCCTGTTGATCGAATCGTTCGGTCTGACCGACAACGTGATGCTCGACTACGCGGTCAGGGACAGCGGTGCGACGATCGTTGTGCCGCCGGAGCCCGGCGCGATCGGACCTGACGGCAGCGCGCCCAGCGCTGATCACTACGGGCGGCTGGGGGAGTTCGAGCGGTGTCTCGCCCTGGTTGTCGAGGCGCTTCGGGATTTGTGATCTTGCGCCGAGGGGGTGGTGCTCGGGATGCGGGATCCGGTATGCCAGCAACGGCGTATGCTGGTTGTTACAAGTGGCACCTATGACAACTTAAATCTGAGGTGTGCCAGTGGCCAAGACGACTGTTGGCGTCAAGTTGGACGACGAAACACGGGATCGGCTCAGGAGGCTCGGCGCGGCCAAGCGGCGCTCGACCCACTGGATGGTGAAGGAAGCCGTCTCGCAATACGTTGAGAGCGAAGAACGATACGAACGTGAAAAGGCCGAAGATTCGGAGCGATGGGAGCGCTACCTCGCAACCGGGGCGGCACTCTCCAATGAGGAAGTCGTGGTGTGGCTGGATCGGCTCGCGGAGGAGGCCGGCGAGAAGGCGCAGACGGGGTGACAGTTTCGTGGCTGCCTGAGGCAAGGGACGACATCCTGCGTCTCTACGAGTTCCTGGTCGCGCGGGATCCAAAAGCCGCTCGACGCGCCATCCGCGCGATGCGCTTTGGCGCCGGACGGCTGCTCGATACGCCCGAGGTTGGCCGTCCCCTCTCTGACGGCACGGGCCGCCGAGAGTTGTTTGTTCCGTTCGGCGCTGGCGCCTACGTCCTCCGTTACCGCGTGCACGCGGATACCGTCGTTGTCATCCGCGTCTGGCACATCCGCGAGGCGCGATAGCTTCCGCGTTGCCGTGTCACGGTAAGCATGACCGCCAATCGCCGCATCGCTCTCGGACTCTGGCTCGCGCTCACCGTCGGTCTCGGTGTGTTGTACTTCAGGGATCCAGCGCTGATCGATCCGGAGTCGCTCGTGCGGGCGCTGCGGCAAGCCGGCCCGCTCGTCCTGGTCGGCTACGCGCTGCTGAGCGTTCTCCGGCCGTTGACGCTGGTTCCGAGCACGGTGCTTATCGTCGTCGGCACGCTGTTGTTCCCCGACCGATACTGGCTCGTGTTCGTCGTCTCGCTCGCGGGTGTCGTGACGTCCTCGACCCTGGTCTACTTCTTCTTCGACTACCTCGGTCTGGCCGAGCTGTTCGAACGCAGGCACGCGGCGCGGGTCCGCTGGCTCGAAGCGCAGGTGCGCGCCAAGGGGTTCTGGATCGTGGCCGGGTGGTCGGTCTTTCCGTTCGTGCCGACCGACGTCATCTGCTACGTCGCGGGCACGCTGCGCATGCACCTGGGCAAGTTCATGCTCGGCGTCACCCTCGGCGAGATCCCGATTGTCGCGTTCTACGTCGCTGGTGGAACGTGGCTGTTCTCGTAAGTGCGCGACGTGCCCGCGAGGGGCCGCAGTGCCCGTCGCCATGGTGCGAGAAGATCTACGCCGCGTCCTTGACGGCCGCGATGAGGTCGAGCACCGCCTGCTTGCCGTCTCCGAATAGCATGAGCGCATTGTCGGCGGCGAAGAGCGGGTTCGGGATTCCGGCGAAGCCAGGGGAGAGGCTCCGCTTGATGACCACGACCGTGCGCGACTGGTCGACGTTGAGGATCGGCATGCCGGCAATCGGGCTCGACGGGTCGGTGCGGGCGACGGGATTGACGATGTCGTTGGCGCCGATCACGAGCGTGACGTCCGTCTGTTCGAACGACGGGTTGATGACATCCATCTCTTTCAACTTGTCATAGTCGACGTCCGCCTCGGCCAGCAGCACGTTCATGTGACCCGGCATCCGGCCGGCCACCGGGTGAATCGCGTACTCCACCTCGACACCGCGTGATTCGAGCAGGTTGGCCAGGTCGCGCACCTGGTGCTGCGCCTGCGAGACCGCGAGGCCGTAGCCCGGCACGATGACCGCCCGGCGTGCCCCGTCGAGCAGCATCGCGACCTCCTCGGCGGAGGTCCGCTTCACGCGCCCGGCGTAGACATCGTCGGCGTCCGCCTTCGTCCCGCTGCTTTCCGCAATCGCGCCGACCAGGACGTTGACCAGCGACCGGTTCATCGCCTTGCACATGATGATCGTCAGGATGATGCCGGAAGCGCCGACGAGCGAGCCGGTGATGATAAGGACGTTGTTGCTCAGGACGAATCCAGTCGATGCGGCCGCCAGGCCGGAGTACGAGTTGAGCAACGCAATCGCGACCGGCATATCGGCGCCGCCGACGGGGATATGCAGAAGGATGCCGAGGACGGATGCGACGACGACGACGCCGGCGTACGTGGTCGCCGTGCCGGGGTCCATCACCACCAAGACGCCGAGTCCGATCGCGCCCAGCGCGAGCAGTGCATTCAGCGACTGCTGGCCGGGAAAGAGGACCGGCGCATCCGGCAAGAGCAGCCCGCGCAGCTTGTCGAATGCCACGAGGCTGCCCCAGAAGGTGACCGACCCGATGATGCCCGACGCAACGGTCGCGACGGCGGTTTGTGTCGACGGGTCCTCCGTGCCGACCAGCACGGCGCCGGCGACCAGCGCGGAGGCCCCGCCGCCGAACGCGTTGAGCAGCGCGACCATCTCCGGCATCGCCGTGAGCTGGATCCGGAGCGCCAGTGCGGCCCCGATCGCGGCACCGACGACGATACCGCCGATGATGAGCCCGAACGCCTGGGCGCCGCTGCCGAACACTTGCTGGTCGAGCAGCGTGGCGATGATGGCGATGAGCATCCCGGTCGCTCCGAGCGCGTTGCCCCGAACCGCGGTACGCGGGTGCGTCAGGCCCCGAATCCCGAGGATGAACAGCGCCGACGCGACGAGATAGGCGAGATCGAGAACGGCGTCCACTAGTCCTTCTTCTTGAACATGCTGAGCATCCGGTGCGTGACGAGGAAGCCGCCGACGACGTTGATGGTCGCGATGACGAGCGCCACGAAGCCGAGGATCATCGTCAGGCGCGTGGACGACCCGACGGACAACAGGGCGCCGATGATCGTGATGCCCGAGATGGCGTTACTGCCTGACATGAGCGGCGTGTGGAGCAGCGGCGGCACCTTGGTGATGATCTCGAAGCCGACGAAGATCGCCAGCATGAAGATGGTCAGCAGCGGGATGAACGTGTCCATACGAGCAGCTCCTGAGCCCGAAGCCGTAGGCCCTAAGCCTCGGGCCGTTCTACACCAAGCACATCTTTGACGCGCGGGTGCACGACCTCGCCGTCGCGCGAGATCAGTGTCCCCGCCGTGATCTCGTCCTCCAGATCGATCGCCAACGCGCCGTCCGAGACCAGATGGAGCAGTAGCGTTGAGATGTTCTTCGCATACATCTGCGACGCGTGATACGGCACCGTCGAGGGGAGGTTGGTCGGCCCGAGAATCGTGACGCCGTCCTCGACGGTCACCTCGTCGGCTCGCGTCAACTCGCAGTTCCCGCCCCGTTCGGCCGCCAGGTCCACGATGACCGCCCCCGGTTCCATCCCGGCCACCATCTCGGCCGTGACCAGTATCGGCGCCGTCTTCCCCGGGATCAGTGCCGTCGTGATGACGACGTCGCTGTTCGCCACGACGCGCGTCATCATCTCGCGCTGCCGCGCCAGAAAGCTCTCGTCCTGCGCTTTTGCGTAGCCTCCGGCGTCCTCCGCCTGGCCGGTCTCGAGCGGGAGCTCGACGAACTTCGCGCCAAGGCTCTCGACCTGCTCCTTGACGGCCGGCCGCACGTCATACGCCTCGACCCGCGCCCCGAGGCGTCGAGCCGACGCGATGGCTTGTAGACCGGCGACACCCGCACCGATGACGAGCACGCGCGCGGGCGTGATCGTGCCGGCGGCGGTCATCATCATCGGAAACATGCGTGGAAGCGTGTCGGCCGCAAGGAGCACCGCCTTGTAGCCGGCAATCGTGGCCATCGAGGAGAGCGCATCCATGCTCTGGGCGCGTGTGATGCGCGGGATGAGCTCCATCGAGAACGCCGTGACGCCCCGATCGGCAACCGCACGCGCCACAGCGGGTTCCGCCAGCGGCTCCGAGAACCCGATGACAGTCTGGTCCCGCCGGAGTGACTCGAGGTCTGCCTGCCCAGCGTCACCCGCCGCTCCCGGCGTGCGCACCTGGAGCACGACGTCGGCGTCGGCGAACAGCTGGGCACGCGATCCGGCGATCCGTGCGCCCATGTCGCTATACGCGCTGTCGGGGAAGCCCGCGGAGGCGCCGGCCGACGGCTCGACGACCACGTCGAGCGAGGCCTTCGTCAACGTCTGGAGAATGGCCGGAATCAGTGAGACGCGACGTTCGCCGGGGAACGTTTCCTTCGGGACGCCGACGATCATGACGGCAGGCGATAGGCGAGCAGCTCGCCCCCATGGCCGCCGCCGCTGACGGCGACGACGATGTATTGCTGGCCATCGTGCGTGTAGGTCATCGGAGAACCGCTCTGCCGCGCGGGCATGTACACCGCGCCGCGCTCGGCGCCGGTCATCTTGTCATACGCGCGGAGCATGGCGCCGGACACACCCTCGTCGTTGGTGAACGTCCCCCCGTCGCCGGCGATGACCAGCGTTTTCGTGATGAGCGTGCCGACGCGCCCGGGCCGTCCGGTACGCGGGATATCGACGCCCTCGAGCAGCCGATGGTTGCGGATGTTGTCGGCGGTCTCCCCGTGCGGGATCTGCCAGAGGATCTCACCCTGGTTGAGATCGATTGCGGTGATGCGCCCCCATGGCGGCTTGAGGATCGGAATGCCCTGGATGTTGAGCGCCGCATCGGCGGCACTGACACCCTCGGCGCGGCCGCTGATGAAGTTCATGTCAGAGCGCTCGGGGTCGTTGACGAGCCCCAGGCTGGTGATCTCGGTCTTCGAGTACTGATAGTAGATGCCCGTCTCGGGATCGAGCGATCCGCCGGGCCAGTTCACCCCGCCGGTCGAGGAGGGCACCTGCATCGTGCCGAGTGTCCCGTCGGCGGTCGAGACCGAGGGCGGCGTGTAAATGGACCGCCCGTACCGCCGGCGGTTGAGGATCTCCAGCGCCATCTCGCGGAGCTCGGGCGTGAAGTCGATCAAGTCGTCGGGACCGACCCCTTGGAGGTCGAACGCCGGCGGCTTCGTCGGATACGGCTGTGTCGCCGACAGCACTTCGCCCGGGACATCGGACGGGTCGACCGGCTGTTCCTCGATCGGCCAGACGGGTTCGCCCGTCTCGCGGTCGAAGACGAACACCCACGACTGCTTGGTCGGTAGCGCGACCGCTTTGATGTCGCGTCCGTCCACCGTGATATCGGCGAGGATCGGGGCGCACGGTAAATCCCAATCCCACACATCGTGGTGCGTGATCTGGAAGTGCCACCGCCGCTCACCGGTCTCGAGGTCGACCGCGACCAGGCTATCGGAGAACAGGTTGTCGCCGAGCCGGTGGCCGCCGTAGTAATCGTTGGTCGGCATCTCGACCGGCAGGTAGGCGAGCCCGAGCTCCGGGTCGATCGAAATCTGCCCCCAGACCCCGGTGTTGCCGGTGTAGCGCCACGAGTCGCCCTGCCACGTATCGTTGCCGAATTCATCGCCCAGCGGGATCGTGTGGAAGATCCATTTCCGGGCGCCGGTCGACACGTCGAATCCTCGGATGAAGCCCTTGACGTTGGTCATCGATTCGGGCGATCCGCCGGGGAGATGCGCGGCGCCGACGACGATCGTGCCGCCGACGATGACGGGCGTCGCGTGCAGTCCGATCTCGCCGGTCACCAAGTCGATTTCCTGATCCAGGCCGAGCTTGAGGTCGACGATGCCGTCGGTCCCGAATCCCGACAGTCGGTCGCCCGTCGCCGCATCGAGGCCGATCAGGTGATACCCGGGTGTGACGTAGTAGATTTCGCCGTCGCCCCCGTCGTCGCGATAGGCCAGACCTCGCCCCGAGAGCCGCCGTGGCGCCGCCGCGCCGCGCTCGCCTTCGTCGTACCGATGGAACCAGAGGAGCTCGCCGGTCTCGGCATCGAGCGCCACCGCGACGCGCCGCGTGCCGACCGCCGCATACACGACCCCGTTCACCATCAGCGGCGTCGCCTGGAGCGCGAACTCCGGGGAGGGGCCGAAGTTGTCGGTCTTCAGGCTCCACGCCAGCTCGAGGTCGTTGAAGTTGTCTCCGGTGATTTGGTCGAGCGGCGAATAGCGGGTGTTGGCGAGGTCGCCGCCATAGGTCGGCCATTCTCCGTTCCGGGTGCCCTCTTGCTGGGCCGCCGTGTCGGTCGTCCCGCCCGCGACGGCGATCGACGCCCCCAACACCCATCCGACCCACGAGCGGTTCATTGCCATTCGCTGTCCTCCGTCGACTAGGGAACCGGGCCAAAGGATACCGCGAGGATGCGCGCGTCGGCCAGTGGTCGTTTTTCGGGTAGCATGAAGCGGTTTCGGGCGGGCTCGCCGCGCGGTGCGGGCGCGTACCCGGCTCGGGGAGGTACATCATGAGAACGATGCGGATGCTGCGGACCACGGCGTTGGCGATTGCACTCGTCGCGCTCGCCACCTCGGCGATGGCCGAGGGATTGAAGCTCCAGACCGTGGAGTTCTTCAGCCCGGCCGTCGAGCGGACGATGAAGTACAACGTCCTGCTACCGGCCGACTATGAGGCGTCGACCAAGCGGTATCCCGTTCTCTACCTGCTGCATGGTCTGACGCAGAACTACACGGCGTGGGGGCTGGCCAACGGCGCACCCTTTTATGCCGGACTCTACGACGACCTCATCGTCGTGATGCCTGACGTCGGCAACTCCTGGTATGTCAACTGGGCCGAGAACGCCGGTGGGCAGAAGAACAACTGGGAGGATCACGTCATCGAGGACGTGGTGAGCCATGTCGACTGGAACTTCCGGACCATCGCGCAGCGCGAAGGCCGCGCGATCACCGGGCTGTCGATGGGCGGCTACGGTGGGATTACGCTGGGTCTCCGGCACCCCGACATGTTCGTGTCCATTGGCAGCACGAGCGGCGCACTGGAGTACGGCCGTCAGGCGGCCCAGCGGATGCGCGGGGAGATGCCGCCCCGGACGCCGCGCGAGCTCACCGCAGAGCAACGCGAACGTCGACGACAGCCGAACACGCTGATCGGCATCGACGGCTTCAGCAGCCAGGTCGAGCGGACGCCCCAAGGGACGATGTTCACGACGCCCGAGCAGGCGGAAGCCTACGATCCGTTCACGCTCATTCGCGGGGTGCCGCGGGATCAGCTCCCTCACATCTACCTCGACTGCGGCACGGAGGACCGGCTCATCGAGGGGGCGAAGCAGCTGGCCGCGATCATGCTCGAAGAAGGTATCCCGTTCGACTACATGCAGATGCCGGGGGCGCACAACGCGGCGTATTGGATCGAGTCGATCGGCCACATCATGTCGGTGCAGTACGAAGTGATGAACCGGGCGCTCGGGCAGCGCCCGTACGGGCGGCGGCGCCCGTCGAACTGATCGCGGCGCGGAGCCTGCGCTACTCGCGGAGCCTGCGCTACTCGATGACGTAGCCAACGACGGCGATCGCGACCACGGTCATCCGGCGCGACCGATCCTGCGGGCTCGTGCGTACCATTCTGGCCTGCATACAGCGCACGTCGGTCGACTGCCCTGGGCGCCCAGCCTGCGGCACCGACAGGATGACCTCTATCGGGGGGCCTGCCTCGCCCGGTGATGACGACAGCGTCAAGTCTGCGGCGGCTCGATCGGTCTGAAAAGCCAGCCCGGAGTGACTGAGGCTGTCGGTGATTCCGTACGACCACTCGTTGTCGCCGGCCAACCAATAGCGCACGGGAATGCACACGGCGAAGCGGCGTGGCCGTCGAATCTCTGCACCCGCCGCGGGTCCAGCCAGGATCTCGATCGGTATCTCGGGCAAGCTCACCAGCCACGCGAACCCGTCGGCGAAGGCCCCTTTGTCGAGGGTATCGGGTGCGGAGAGAAACTGAATCCGCTCTCGGCTCACCGCGCTCGGTTCGGTGGAAGAGGCCGTGACCGAGTCCCACAGATCGATGCTGCACGACACGGCCACCGCTGGAAGTAGCTCGGCGGCGGAGGCGGCACGCTACGAACCGAAGTCGCGCGACGCGTGACCTGTGTGCCGGAGCCACGGCCATCGAGCGATGGCACCTCGAGGACCACCTCCAGCGTGGTCCTGGGCCAGGGTCTGCTTCCGGCCAGGGAGCTCCGTGCGAAACAGAATGCCGGTCCGGCTGATGTTCTCCGTGACGCCCAGGTGCCACCGCGTGTCGGTTACACGGCGGTAGCGGATCGGGAGTCGCACGCAATACCGCGGTGGGCGCTCAACCTGGGCAACGCGTAGCTGCTCCGGGACGGAGCGGGCGAGCACCTGGCCCACGCCCAGCCGGGCAGCTTCATCCGCGACCGGCTCCGGTAGCAACACCTGCCCAAGACCGACGCTGTCCAGGTTGAGAACGTACACATCGGAGCCGTCCACAGCCTGAGGTACTCCAAACGCCGTGCCGGCGCGCGCGGGTCGCATCGCCGCCACAGGTGTTGCTGCAAGTGATGTTAGGTCAAGGTGTTGCGGATGCTCGTGGTAGGTCATCGACAGATTCGTGGTCCCGATGACGGAGCTGTCGGCCAATCGCCGCAATGCGGAGACGACGGGTCGCCCACCAGTGGTTGTCTGGTGAGATGTAATCGTTCCGGGTGCGGCACCGGCACGACGCTTGCGTCGGTCCATCGGACCGTGTCCGAGCAGGCCTGCGGCGAGTGTCGCGCTGCCCGGCGACCGCGGCCCGAGTCCCGGCTCGGTGCGAGGCCGCCGGCATGATGGCGAGGCGCATTGGTCGCATGGCGTCACCGAGAACATCAGCCAGTCTGGCGTGTTGCTGCAGACCGCGCGCTCGGAGTACGACATGATGGACTCGTTGTTCGAGCGTTCGACGAATGGGGTACAGATCGACCTCGTCTTCGACGTGCCGTCCGGTCCAGGCGACGCCGACCGAATGGAAATAGCGAGCGCAGGCAGGTTGGTGCGGGTGATCGCCTCGGCGGCCAGTCAAACCCACGTGGCGATTGTCATCAACGGCTATCGCGTTCGTCAGGCGTCACCCTAACTAGGGTGTCCTGTTACCCGAGCTGGCGACACTGCTGGAGGCGACCGCGATCCTCGAGCGACCCAGATAGCGGTCGTCGCTAGTCGGGATTCACGCAGCGAAAGTTGGCGGCTTCGTCACTACTGCCCTGGCCGGTCCACCGCGCGACCTGAGGGTACGGGCAGAGCGGACGAGTGCGGTCGACCTCGCCGTCGGTCATGTGGCTGGCGGTGATGCGGTCGGGCGCGACCCCCTGCTCGACCCAACGCTCGAGCGCCGCCGGCATGTCGAACCGGTCGGGCCCCGCGCCTCCCCGGCAGTGACCGACACCCGGCGCCATGAACAACCGGACGAAATCCTCCGCCTCGGCGCGTCCACCGACCGAGCGCACGACGTCCTCGTAGTAGTCGACCGTGTTGTACGGCGTCACCAGCGGGTCGGCCCAGCCGTGATACATGAGGAGCTTGCCGCCGCGGGCATCCAATGGTGAGAGGTCGGCGTCGGTGGCGTTGAGCGCCGACGCGAGCGTGTCGTCGGCGACCTGGCGCTCGTTGACCAGCGTCCAGTCCCGATCGAAGTCGAACGTCCGGACGTCGTAGTCAGGGTCGCGGAAGACGGAGTACTTCATGAAGTCGTTCGAGCTTCCGCCCGGCTCCGCGATCCCCGCCCAGAACGGTCCCCACCCGCCGATGCCTCCGGGCGCGGCGAAGTATTCGCTGCCCGGCGGGTAGCCGGGGTAGATGTGCTCGCCCGTGCGCGGGTTGCGCGGTCCCTCGTAGATCTTCTCGACTGCCTCGACCTGCGCAGCGGTCAGGCAGTCGTCGTTGTCGCCGTTCGCGCACTCGATGACGGACGCGTCGAAATCGCAGTTCCGCGGGTCGTCGATCAACCCATCGGCGAGGCCGTCGACCTCGTCGCACGCCGCGAGAACGGCGGCGCCGAGCATCGGGAGCTTGTCATCCGGCAGGTTGCTGGCGGGGTCGTGCAGACTGGCGAGTCCGGACCACAGCTCGCCCGCCATCAGGCCGGTCCAGTAGTTCGCGGGCGCGCCCGCGACGATACCGTCGTAGTCGTCAGGATATCGCTGCGCCTCCATCAGCGCGTGATGCCCGCCCTGCGAGCAGCCGACGAAGTACGCGTAGTCCGCGGGCCTGCCGTAGTACCGCGCGGTGACCGCCTTGCCGGCGACGGTGGCCTCGTGCTGGGCGCGGTGGCCGAAGTCGACGACGCGCTGCGGATGCCCGAGCGACCAGCTGCCGTCGAAGCCGCTCGTGCTTGTGTGGCCGTTGTCGGTGGCCATGACGGCATACCCGTCCGTCACGCTCGTCGCCATCGGCCCGTAGCTGATGGCGCCGGTCGACCCACCCGCGCCGACGCCGCGGAAGCGTCCGTTCCACGCCTCGGCCGGTGGCAGCCAGACCTCGAATCGGATCTCGGAGTCCGCCGTCGGCCGCGCGACGCCCGACACCCGGCAGAACGGCGTGTCGACCGACACGCCACGCGAGCGCGCATTGTCCGGGGCCGCGAACGGCGAGGTGATCTGCGCTGCCGCGGTGATCTCCGTGTGCGGGGACCCGAGACGTGCCCCGACTAAGGTTAGGCGGCTGCATGCACCCGATGCGTTCGGGGTCTGCACGGCGGCACCGGCGGGTGCGCCCCCACCACTGGTCGCCACGATCCCGGCGCTCAGCACCGACACGCCCACCGCGGTCACGACCCGTGAATTCATGCCTTGCCTCCCAGAACCCCAGACAGCGTAGCGCCGTCGGGTCGTTCGCTCAAGCGTATGCTCCGTCAGACCAGCGGGAGGGTATCATCGGAAACCGCTGGGGAGATGTCATGAACCGATCGGCGCTCGGCCCCGTCGTTTTCACCGGCCTCCTGGCGGCCGCGCTCACGGCATCGCAGGCCGCGGGGCAGACGCCACACGGCTCTGCGCTCTTCGACGAGCACTGCGCCTCCTGCCATTTCGGCGACGTCGTCCCGCGCGCGCTCGCGATGAGCACGATGCGGTCGCTGGCGCCGGAAGCGATCGTCACGGCGTTGACCACCGGTGCGATGCGCGAGCAAGGCGCCGAGCTGAGTGCGGCGGAGCATCGGGCCGTGGCCGAGTTCGTCACCGGGCGGGCCATCGCCGCCGGCGGAACCGATGGAGAGGCCGGACGCTGTGCGACCACGGATGCCTGGTCCGGTCTTGGGAGTGGTCCCGAATGGAACGGCTGGGGGGGCGGCATACGGAATCGGCGATTCCAGACGGCCGAACAGGCGGGTCTCGCCGCCAATGCGATCCCCCGCCTCACCCTCAAGTGGGCGTTCGGATTCCCGGACGCGGCGGCGGCGTCGGCCCAGCCGACCGTCGTCGGTGGCCGACTATTTGTCGGGAGCCAGCGCGGGGAGGTCTACGCGCTCGACGCGGCGACCGGGTGCACCCATTGGTCGTATTCGGCAAAGAGCGGCGTCCGCAGCGCCATGACCGTGAGCCGCCTCGCAGACGGTCGACAGGCGATCTACTTCGGGGATTCCACGGCCAACGTCTACGCGCTCGACGCCGCCACGGGCGCGTTGCTGTGGGTCGTCGATGTCGACGATCACGAGGCCGCGCGGATTACCGGTGCACCCACCTATCACGGCGGCCGGCTTTACGTGCCGGTCTCCTCACTCGAAGAAGTGTTCGCCGCCAATCCCGAGTACGCCTGCTGCACATTTCGCGGCAGCGTCGTCGCCCTCGATGCGGCGACCGGGGAGGTGGCCTGGAAGACCCATGCCATCGCCGAGGCGCCGAGTCCGCGTGGACGGAACCCGGACGGCGCGTTTCTCATGGGACCCGCCGGCGCCGCCATCTGGTCGGCGCCGACGATCGATGTCGAGCGTGGGCTCGTCTACGCGGCGACCGGCAACGCGTACACCGAGCCGGCGGCCGTGACGAGCGACGCGATCCTCGCCTTCGATCTCCAGACGGGCGCCGTGCGCTGGTCGAAACAGCTCACGCCGGGCGATGCCTTCATCATCTGCCGTCCGCCTGACAACGCGAACTGCCCCGAAGAGGACGGCCCCGACTTCGATTTCGGCTCCTCGCCCGTGCTCGTCTCGATGTCGAACGGACGTGACCTGCTCGTGATCGGGCAGAAATCGGGCGTGGGCTACGGCCTCGACCCGGACCGCGACGGCGCGATCGTCTGGCAGTACCGCGTCGGCGAGGGCAGCGCGCTCGGCGGCATCGAGTGGGGATTCGCCGTGGACGACGATGTGGCGTATTTCGCCAACTCGGACTACCTCCGCCCGCAGCCCGGTGGCCTCGCCGCGGTGCGGCTGCGGACCGGCGAGCTGGTGTGGTACGCCGATCCGCAGGCGCCGGTCTGCGACGGGTGCCGCGCGGCGCAGCTCGCGGCCGTCACCGCGATCCCGGGGGCGGTGTTCTCAGGGGCGTTCGACGGCGCCATGCGCGCCTACGCGTCGGACACCGGAGCGGTCATCTGGGAATACGACACGAACGGCGAGTACGACACCGTCAACGGTGTCGAGGCACAGGGCGGATCGATCAACGGGCCGGGTGCCGTCGTCGTCGACGGGATGGTGTACGTGAGCTCCGGGTACGCCACGTTCGGCGGGCGCCCCGGCAACGTGCTGCTCGCCTTCGGCCTCGTTGACTAGACGGGGCTTCGCCCCGAGCCCCCGCGGGCGCTACGTGGGGACCCCGAGAGCCTCACTCCGAGCCTGCGACGGCGCGCCGTGCGCGCCTTGGCCGCGCTGCGGCCTCACTTCGTCCGCCCCCGCTCCCGCTTGCCCGCAGGCGATCCGGTGTAGCGGCTCGGCGACACTGTCCCCGTCCCCTTGACAGTCTATATGAGCATGCGTATTCTTCCGCACAGTCCCATAGAGACTCTATGGAAGGAGGCCACGGATGGCGGCGCGGAACCCGGAGATGCTGCGCGGAACGGTAGAGCTGCTCATCCTGACAGCGCTCGGTCGCGGTCGGCAGCACGGGTTCGGCATCGCGCGTTGGCTCGAGGACGTCTCGGACGACGTGCTGCAGCTCGAGGAAGGCTCGCTCTATCCGGCGCTCCACCGGATGGAGCGCCGCGGGTGGCTCCAATCCGAGTGGGGAATCTCGGAGCACAACCGCCAGGTGAAGCTCTATCGGTTGACGGCGCGTGGGCGCGCGAGGCTCCGCAGCGAGACCGAGGGGTGGACCAGCTTCACCGTGGCCGTCGGGAAGGCGCTCAAGACCGCCGAGGGCTAGTGTCCTGATGCCGAGGACCCCGATATGGCGTCGGTATCTCCGGTTCTGGGGTACGGACGTCCGCGCTGACGTCGACGCCGAGCTCGGTTTCCATCTCGACCAGTTGACCGAGCAATACATCGAGGAGGGGCTGTCTCCACACGAGGCGCGCCGGAAGGCCGGGGGTCGGTTCGGCGACGCGCGTCGCGTGCGCGACGAGTGTGTGACGCTGGACGACGACTGGGAACGGGAGAAACGGTGGCGCACGCTGTTGAACGACTTCCGTCAGGACCTCGTGTTGTCTCTCCGCGCGCTCGACAGAAACCGCGGGTTCGCCTGCGCCGCCATCTTGACGCTCGCCCTCGGTATCGGCGCGAGCACGGCCATCTTCTCCATCGTCGACAACCTGCTGCTGAAGCCCCTGCCGGTCGAGGATCCGGAGCGGCTCGTGCTCGTGACCAGCGGGCGGCGGGGAGCCTGGGGCAACGTCGTCTGGGAAGAGATCCGCGATCGCGAGCTACTGGAGCAGAGCTTCGCCTTCGCCACGGCACGCCTCGACCTCGCGGACGCGGGTGAGCGAGAGCCCGTCGAGAGCGCATGGGTGAGCGGTAGCTTCTTCGAGGGCCTCGGCGTGCTGGCGGTCGTGGGGCGAACGTTGGGTGAGCATGACGACCGGCGGGGCGGCGGCGCCGACGGACCCGTGGCCGTGATCAGTCATCGCTTCTGGCAACGTGAGTACGACGGGACGCGGGACGTGGTCGGGCGGTCCGTCTCCGTCAGCCGTGTCGCGTTTACGATCGTCGGGGTCGTCCAGCCAGGTTTCCACGGTCCGGAGGTTGGCAAGGCGACGGACCTGTACCTGCCGATCGCCGCGGCGCGGCTCCTGCCCGGTCTGGAGATCATGCTGGATTCGCGGATTTCGTACTGGCTGCGGATCATGGGGCGGCGGGCACCGGACCAGTCGGTTGACGCGGTGACCGCGGCGCTGCAGCAGGCGCAGCCGCTGATTCGGGACTCGGCAATGCGGGAGCTCCAGTACGCGCGCGATCGCGAGCGCTTCATGAGCGAGCCGCTCACGGCCGAGCCGGCGTCGGGTGGTGTCTCCGCTCCAAGGGAGATCTACGGTGACGAGCTGGTCGCGGCGATGGTTGTCGTGGCGCTGCTGCTGCTGATCGCATGCATCAACGTCGCGAATCTGCTGCTCGTCAGAGCGGCTGGTCGGCGGCAGGAGTTCGGCATCCGGAGGGCACTGGGTGCCTCGCGCCTGCGTCTGATTCGGCAACTGCTCGCGGAGGGCGCGCTGCTGTCGTCGGCCGGCGTCCTCCTTGGCCTGCTGTCCGGTCTCTGGATCAGCCGGGTCCTGGCCCGGCAACTGTCCGTGGAGTTCATGATGAGTGGGGCGCCGCTCAACGTCGACCTCGATCTCGCGCTTGATTGGCGCCTGTTGCTGTTTGCCTCGGTCCTCGGCGCGATCACCACCCTGCTTTTTGCCACGGCACCGGCATGGTCGGCGTCCCGCGTCGACCCGAACGTGTCGCTCGCGGAGCAGCGCCATGGCTTCGTCGGAGGAAGCCACCGGGACTCGGGGCACGTACTCGTGCTCGGGCAGATGGCCCTCTCGCTCATTCTGCTGGTCGCCTGCGGGCTCCTCCTCCGCTCGTTCTACGGGCTTGTCACGACCCGACTGGGGTTCGCGCCGTCACGGGTCCTGGTGGTCAACATCGACTCAAGGTTCGGCATGATCGGGCCCGGGCGTGGGTTCGCGACCCTCGATCCAGCGAATGCCGTAGTCGCGTTCGGCCGATTCCGCGAGGCCGTCGAGGCCGCCCCAGGTGTCGCGGCCGCCGCTTGGTCTGTCACCCTTCCCATCAACGGGTCGTACCTCAGCGGCTGGGTCGAGGCACCCGGCATGGAGGGGCTCTCCAGGGACGAACGCGAAGTGTACGTCAACCTCGTCACGCCCGGCTGGTTCGACACCCTCGGTACGCGGCTCATCGCCGGTCGCGACGTCGATGCTCGCGATCGGTTCGGTGCCCCGCGTGTCGCCGTGGTCAACGAGGCCTTTGCCCGCAAGTTCTTTGGCGGCGCCAACCCGGTCGGGCACGTGATCCGCGGTGTATGGCCGGACCCGCAGGAGAACACCGACCCGCTGGAGATCGTCGGCCTGGTCGAGGATGCGGTCTATCGGTCGATCAAGGAGCCGGTGCCCGAGACCGTCTATCAGCCGATCGCACAGCTTGCGCACGAAGACGTCTCGGCGTTCGGGTCGGGGTTGGTGCTCATCGCGCGCCCGACCACGGCGACGCCGACGTAAATATCACGCGGGGTCGCCGCGGCAATCGTCACGGTCGACCCCGAGGTGTCGCTGACCATGCGGCCGCTCGAGGTCCAGGTGCGCTCGACCTTCAACAACGAGCGCGTCCTCGCCCTGCTCGCCGCGGTGTTCGCGGGGCTGGCGCTGCTGCTCGTCGCGGTCGGAATCTACGGGGTCATCAGCCACGCCGTGACGCGCCGCCACGCGGAGATCGGTCTCCGCATCGCGCTGGGGGCGGCCCGGGGTGCGGTCGTTCGTCTCGTGGTGGGGCGGGTGACGTTGCGTGTCGTCGGTGGACTCGCTCTCGGCGCGCTCGCGAGCCTCTGGACTGCTCGCTTCATCGAGTCGCTGCTGTTCGGGGTGACCGCGCGCGATCTGCGCACCCTCGGCGGGGCGGCGGTCATTCTTCTGACGGTCGCAAGCGCTGCCGCGCTTACGCCCGCGCGTCGAGCCACCAAGGTCGACCCGGCCCAGGCGCTGCGCCAGGAGTAGCCGTCACGTCGTCGCTCGTGGCTTGACGCCGATAACCATCGAGCGAAGAAGCAGCCCCTCACGGATGCCGGTCAACATCGCCTCGCCTTTGCGGCGTCCCTCGACGTAGGCCTCGTCACCCTGCTCGGCGCGCAGATCGTCTTCCCATCGTGACGACGCCTCGAGGAGCCCTTCGCATGTGGTTCGAAAGAGGCCCGTCGCATCCCGCAGCCTGACATCACCAAAGCCGGCCGACTGCGCCAATCCGTCCGGCGAGCCGACCACCCGCCCGGCTTGATGATCCGATGGCACTCTCTCAACACGGAGAGCTTGTCGGCAATTCAACAGAACACGTCCGCGTGCACGACGGCGTCGAAGGACGCCGCACGAAACGGCAGCCAGCGGCCATCGGACGCTACGACGTCCGCCCGACCGCGGAGTGCGCCACCACCGACATGAGCCTGTGCCTCACGTAGCGCGTCCAGTGGCACGTCACTGAAGACGACATCGCATGGATGCCGAAGCGCGATCTGGACGCCGGGCCAACCGTATCCGCAACCGACGTCCAGGAACTGGTGGCCCGGTCGCGCGCCAACGACCCCGCACAGCGTCTCGGCCTCGGCGAACGTCGTGTAGCCGTTCAGACCGACCTCATCACCCAGCACGGTGCGCTCCACGCGCCGCGTTACGTCGCCGTGCGGCGAGCGTAGTGCTCGAAGACGTCCGCGCCGTTCATGTCGTGAGGCGACAGTGGCATGCGGTCCCGTGTGTTATTCGAAGCCGAGCGCGAAGACGATGGTGTCCGCCTGAATGGTGGCGAGAAGGACCATGGCCCGCATCATACCAAGGGGGTGTGTAGAATGACGCAGTCCCCGAAGGCCTGTGACGACACCCAACGCCCAGAACCAGTCGGTCGAAGAGCCCGCGGATCCGCTGCCCGAAGTGACGATAGAGGGGCTGCCGGATCGGCTCCGCCAGGCGGTGGCTCGGCCCGGATGGACCGAGCTGATGCCGGTTCAGGCCCGCGGTATTCCGTATCTGCTGGCGGGGCGCGACCTTGTTATCCAGGCCCGGACCGGGAGCGGCAAGACCGCCGCGTTTCTCCTCCCGATGCTCGAACGCCTCGATCCGAACAAGGCCCGCTGTCAGGCGCTGGTGCTGGTGCCGACACGGGAACTGGCGCGGCAGGTGCGGCAGGACGCCGAGACATTGTGGGCCGCTACCGGATTCCGGACGGTCGCCGTCTATGGGGGCGTCGGCTACGGTCCGCAGGTCGATGTCCTGCGTGGAGGCGCGCACCTGGTGGTGGCGACACCTGGTCGCGCGCTCGATCACCTTCTCCGCCGGACGTTCTCTCTCGATCACGTCTCGATGCTCGTCTTCGACGAGGCCGACCGGATGTTGTCGATGGGGTTCTACCCCGACATGAAGGAGGTGCAGAACTACCTCCCGAACCGATCGATTCACACCACCATGTTCTCGGCCACCTTCCCGGACTCGGTCATGCGCACGGCACGGGAGTTCATCGCCGAGCCCCAGTTCCTGACCCTTAGCCGCGACCACGTTCACGTCACCGACACCGAGCACATCTTCTACATCGTGCCGGCGATGGAGAAGGACAGGGCGCTGGTGCGCATCATTGAAATGGAGAATCCGGCGTCGGCGTTCATCTTCTGCAACACCAAGGCGAACGTGCATTACGTGACGGTCGTTCTGCAGCGGTTCGGCTATGACGCCGACGACCTGAGCGCCGACCGATCGCAGAGCGACCGTGAGCAGATCCTCAAGCGCGTACGCGCCGGGAAGCTGCGCTTTCTGGTGGCGACCGACGTTGCCTCGCGGGGCCTCGATATTCCCGAGCTGTCGCACGTCATCCAGTACGAGCCGCCCGAGGATGCCGAGGACTACATCCATCGCGCCGGTCGCACGGGACGGGCCGGCGCCGAGGGGATCGCGCTCTCGCTGGTGACCGAAGCGGAAACGCTCGAGATCGACGAGATCGCCAAACGCTACGGCGTCGAGTTCCACAAGCGGCCCGCGCCGACAGACGCCGACGTGTCGGCGATCGTCAGCGAGCGCGTGACGACGCTGCTCGAGGCCCGGTTGCGCGAGCGTGACAAGCTCAAGACCGAGCGGAGCGCGCGATTCGTGCCGCTCGCGCGCACGCTTGCCGACAACGAAGACGAGTCCGCGCTCATCGCCATGCTGCTCGACGACTACTACCAGCAGACGCTGCACGCCCTGCCGGTGCCGTCGGGTGACGCATCCGCCCCGGCCATGAGCCGGCCCCCCGTCCCGCGCAAGTTCGACCGGCCCGACCGGCCGGGGCGCCCGCGTCGGAGTGGCGGTCGTCCGTCAGGTCCCCGCCGGCGGTAGTTCTCTCGACTCAAGACCCCGACCGGTCGACTAGCCGTGCTGTCCCATTCGCCCGCATAGGTGCTCCCGGATCCACGGCACGAGGTGCTCGTAGTCGGCCTCGCCCCGTTCAAGAAGACCGATGAGAAAGCGATGCGCCTCGTCCGCGTCCACTTCCAATTCGTACCCGTTCAAGCGGAGGAAGACATCGGTCGCGAAGAAAGCGACGCGCTTGTTGCCATCGATGAAGGGATGGTTCATCAACAGCGATTCGAACTGGGCTGCGGCCATCGTCGGCAGGTCGTCGTAGTAGCCGGTGCGGGGGCGGAACAGGGCGCTTTCGAGGAAGCCGAGATCCTGCACCCCGGGCGGGCCGCCAAACGCGTTGATCATGCGCTGATGAATCGCGAGCGCCTCGTCGACCGTCAGGAAAAGGACGCGGTCACTCGGCAAGCAGTCGACCCAGCTTCTCGTTCTTCGCTATCGACGCCTCGAGGTGATCCAGGACGATGGGTCTCACGCGCCGTTTCCGCAGGTATTCGCGAACGGCCTCGGTGAGCACTCCGGAGATGTGTTGGTGCGACTCGGCCGCGAGCGCACGCAGCTCGTTCCAAGCTGCTTCGTCTATCGACGGCAATCACCAGGATACTCGTCAATCGAACTCGACTATCCCCACTGGCATACTCAACAAGACACCCTCGACACGGTAAGCGAGGCCAGCCTGGCTGCGGTCGGGCACACCCTCATTGAAGCGGTGTATCGCATCGCCTTCGCATTCCAGCGATAGGCGGCCGTCCCGCCATCCTCCGCGTCTACCGACGCTGCCTCCGACATGACCAATCGGTCATGTGTCGGTCACGACCCCGTCATCTTGCGCGGGCTACCGTGATCCAACGACAAGGAGGCATGACGTCATGACATCTACACGTCTTCCGTTGCGCGTGAGCGTCGTCGCGGTTGCTCTGGTCATGGTCGCGGCGTTGGGTCGGTGGGAGTTCCTCCCGACGCCGGGCGCCGCAGCCGCGGCGCCGGTCGATGAGGCAGTCGTCGCGTCGTCCGTCCCGGCGAGCTTCGCCGATGTCATCGAGGCGGTGAAGCCCGCGGTGGTCAACATCTCCACGACGATGGCGGATCGTCGCTTGGCCGGTCCGCGCGCTGACGGACCGTTCCGCGGGGATCCCTCGTTCGAGGAGTTCTTCCGGCGGTTCTTCCGTCGGCAGTCGTTCTCGCCGGCGCAGGCCGGTATGCCCCAGGCGCGCGCGATGGGCTCCGGGTTCATCGTCGACGCCGCCGGCCTGATCGTGACGAACAATCACGTCATCGACGGGGCGGACGAGATCGTCGTGACCCTGAACAACGGTACCCGACTGCCGGCCGAGCTGGTTGGGCGGGACCCGAAGACGGACCTGGCGCTGCTCGAGGTGCAATCGGACGACGCACTGCCGTTCGCGGCGTTCGGGGACTCCGACGGCACGCGCGCCGGTGATTGGGTGATCGCCATCGGTAACCCGTTTGGGCTGGGTGGGACCGCGACGACCGGCATCGTCTCGGCGCGCGGGCGCGACATCAAATCGGGTCCGTTCGACGACTTCCTCCAGATCGACGCCCCCATCAACCACGGGAACTCCGGCGGGCCGTTGTTCGATACGACCGGCAAAGTGATCGGCGTCAACACAGCGATCTACTCGCCGAATGGCGGCAGCGTGGGCATCGGCTTCGCCATTCCGGCCTCGCAGGCGGCGCCCATCGTCGCGCAGCTACGTGAGAACGGGCGTGTCGCACGCGGCTGGCTCGGCGTGCAGATCCAACAGATGGACGAGGAGCTCGCGGCCGGATTCGGTCTCGAGACGGCGCGCGGTGCCCTGGTGGCGAGCGTCGTCGACAGTAGCCCGGCCGCCGAGGCAGGCCTCCTGGCGGGCGACGTGATCGTCGCCTTCGACGGGAAGCCGGTAGAAGGCATCAAGGACCTGACGCGCGGTGTCGCGGCCGCAGGTCCCGATCGGGACACGGCGATGGAGCTGGTGCGCGACGATAGCCGCATGACGGTGCATGTGCGGCTGGCGGCCAATCCCGAGGAGGTTGCGGCGGTGCGCCCGGCGACGGACGTACGACCCGGTGCGGCCCCGCTCGGCCTGTCACTCGCGCCGCTCACGGCGGAGAACCGCAGGCGCCACGCGGTGGAACGCGACACCGACGGTGTGCTGGTCGTCGGCGTCGATCGAGACGGTGCGGCCGCCGGCGTGGGCGTGCGGCCCGGGGACGTCATTGTGCAAGTCGGCCGCGACCCCGTCGCCGCCCCCGCAGATGTCCGCGCGCGCGTCGATCGCCTCCGCGAGAACGAACGCCCGAGCGTCGTGCTCCAGATCACCCGGGGCGACAGCAGCCGGTTTGTCGCGGTGCCGCTCGCCTAACACACCGCGGGTAAATGCCGGTCGCCCACATCCCGCCGGAAACCGTCCGAAGCCGAAGCAACGCCGCCCCTGAACGCGGCACCACGGCGCACGAGGCGTAGCGGTTTCTGGCGGGATGTGGGTGGCCGGCAGATGGGCGGTGTCGGGACGTCCTCGCCGTCCGTCGCTCCTCTCGTTCGGTACACTAGCTGTCGCCCATGCGCATCCTCGTCATCGAGGACGACCGAGAAACGCGCGAATACCTCGTGCGCGGCCTGAGCCAGACCGGGCACGTCGTCGACGCGACCGGCGACGGCAAGAACGGGCTGTTTCTCGCGCTGGACCGGTCGTTCGACGTGATGGTCGTCGACCGGATGCTTCCGGGGCTCGACGGGCTCTCGATCATCGAGACGTTTCGCAAATCCAATCAGCGGACGCCCGTCCTGATTCTCAGCGCGCTCGGCGAGGTGGACGATCGCGTGGAGGGGTTGCAGCGGGGCGGCGACGACTATCTCGTCAAGCCGTTCGCCTTCTCGGAGCTGGTCGCCCGGCTTGATGCCCTCGTGCGTCGCGCCGAGGGCGAGGCGGCCCAGACCCAACTGCAGGTCGGCGATCTCGAGATGGACCTGCTCACCCGCGAGGTCCGCCGCGCCGGTCAGGCGATCGAGGTGCAGCCGCGGGAGTTCCGGCTGCTCGAATACCTCATGCGTCACCACGGCCAGGTCGTCACCCGCACGATGCTGCTGGAACAGGTGTGGGACTACCACTTCGACCCGCAGACCAACGTCATCGACGTGCACGTCAGCCGACTGCGTCGCAAGATCGATCGTGACTTCGACGCGCCTCTCATCCACACCGTGCGAGGCGCCGGATACGTCATCCGTGCAGACGAAAAGCCTGTTCCGTAGCTCGCCCTTCCGCCTGGCCGTGGCCTATGCGGCGCTGTTCGCCGTCTCGGCCCTGCTGCTGCTGTCCTTCATCTACTGGTCCACCGCCGGATACATGTTGCGCCAGGCGGACGAAACCATCGAGGCGGAGATCGCGGGGCTGGCCGAGCGGTATGGCGTGGCCGGGCTCCGAGGGCTGACGTCCCTCATCGAGGACCGGTTGTCGCGTCAGCCCTCCGGGTCTTCGTTGTATTTGGTCGCCGACGCAAGCTACAGACCGCGAGTCGGGAACCTGAGCGCCTGGCCTCAGGTCGACGCCGATGTGGATGGCTGGCTCGACTTTCGGCTCGACACGCGACAGGGAGAACCCGTGCACTGGGCGCGCGCGAAGCCGTTTCGGCTCCGGGGCGGGTTTCACTTGCTCGCCGGGCGCGACATGTACGAGCTCGAACTGGCTCGGGCCACGATCGTGCGCACGATCACGTGGGGCCTGGTCTTCACCGTGGTGCTCGCGCTGGCCGGCGGCACCCTCGTCGCGCGAGGGCGCATCAGGCGCGTCGGCGTCATTAACGCCGCGATCGGCGACGTGATGGCCGGTGACCTGACGCGACGCATTCCCGACGACCCGACCGGTGACGACATCGAGCAGCTGGCCGACAACCTCAACCGCATGCTGGAGGAGCTCGAGGCGCAAGTCGATGCCGTGCGCCGTGTGTCCGACAACATCGCACACGACCTGCGGACGCCGTTGGCCCGGCTACGCAACCGGCTCGAGCTGCTCCGGCAGGGCGAGACGGCCGAGCAGCGCGACACCGCCGAGCAAGCGGTCGTGGAGGCCGAGCGGCGCGACACCGCTGAACAGGCTGTAGTCGAGGCCGACGGCCTGTTGACCACCTTCAACGCGCTGCTGCGCATCGCACGCATCGAGTCGGGTCGTCGTCGGCAGGGGTTCGTGCGGGTCGATCTGGCAGGCCTGGTCGACGATGTCGCCGAGCTCTACGCCCCGCTGCTGGACGAAGCCGGTCTCGACTTGCGCGTCGATCACGAGCCCGGCCTCGAGGTCGGCGGCGATCGCGACCTGCTGTTCCAGGCGGTCGCCAATCTCGTCGACAACGCCCTGAAGCACGTGCCGTCCGGCGGGCGCGTCACGCTGAGCAGTTCGCCGCAGGCGGACGGCATCGGGCTCACCGTGGCCGATGACGGCCCGGGTATCCCCGAGGCGGAGCGCGAGCGCGTCCTCGAGCGTTTCTATCGCCTCGACTCGAGTCGGAGCAAGCCGGGTGCCGGCCTTGGCCTCAGCCTCGTGGCGGCGGTCGCGAAACATCACGAGGCTCGGCTCGAGCTGGGGGACCACTTCCCGGGACTCCGCGTCACGCTGTGGTTTGGACGGGCACGGTAGAATGATGTGACAGTGCGCCTCGGTGCGCGCGTCCCCCAGTTTCTCGTCTTTGTCTTTGTGTAGGAGACCTCCGATGGCCACACCGGTTGCTGAGACGATCCACGCGTTCGATGAGGCGGCCAACGTCGGCCGCGCGCCCTACAAGGTGGCCGACCTGGGCCTCGCGGAGTTTGGTCGCAACGAGATCCGGCTCGCCGAGCAGGAGATGCCGGGGCTCATGGCGCTGCGCACCGAGTACGCGGGCCACCAGCCGCTCGCCGGCGCCAAGGTGATGGGCAGCCTGCACATGACCGTGCAAACGGCGGTCCTCATCGAGACGTTGACCGATCTCGGGGCGGACGTGCGTTGGGTGTCGTGCAATATCTTCTCGACGCAGGATCATGCGGCCGCCGCGGTTGCCGTCGGCCGTCCCGGGTCCGGTGGGACCGCCGAGCGCCCACGCGGTGTGCCCGTGTATGCGTGGAAAGGCGAGTCGTTGGCGGAATACTGGTGGTGCACGAACGAGTCGCTGGTCTGGCCGGACGGCAGCGGCCCGGACCTCATCGTCGACGATGGAGGCGACGCGACGCTGTTCGTCCACAGGGGCTACGAGTTCGAGGTCGCGGGCGAGATCCCGGCATTTGATGCGGCCGCCGACCCTGAGGAGTGGGGCGTCATCCTCGATCAGCTGCGCGACGTCAAGCGTAAGGACGACCATCAGTGGCGGCGCATCAGCCAGGCCATTCGCGGCGTCAGCGAGGAGACCACCACCGGTGTCCACCGGCTCTACGAGATGATGCGCGACGGGACCCTGCTGTTCCCCGCCATCAACGTCAACGACTCCGTCACGAAGAGCAAGTTCGACAATATCTACGGCTGCCGCCACTCGCTGCCCGACGGCCTCGCCCGCGCCACCGACGTCATGCTGGGCGGGAAGGTCGCCGTCGTCTGCGGCTTTGGCGAGGTCGGGAAGGGGTGCGCCCAGTCGCTACGGGGTCAGGGGTGCCGCGTCGTGGTGACGGAGATCGACCCGATCTGCGCGCTCCAGGCCGCGATGGAAGGCTATGAGGTCAACACACTCGAGACAATGCTTCCCCGAGCCGATCTGTTCATCACCACCACCGGCAACCGCGACATCATCAGCGCGCAGCAGATGGGGCGGATGAAGGACAAGGCGATCGTCGGCAACATCGGCCACTTCGACAACGAGATCGACATGGCCGGGTTGAAAGCGGTGCCCGGCATCCGGCGCATCGGCATCAAGCCGCAATATGACGAGTGGCGATTCCCGGACGGGCACAGCGTGATGGTGCTGGCCGAGGGCCGCCTCCTCAATCTCGGGTGCGCGACCGGTCACCCGAGCTTCGTCATGTCGGCGTCGTTCACCAACCAGGTGCTGGCGCAGCTCGCGCTCCACAACAACACCGGCGAGTACGAGAAGAAGGTCTACATGCTGCCGAAGGAGCTCGACGAGAAGGTGGCCAGGCTCCATCTCGACGCGCTCGGCGTGGAGCTGACCGAGCTCACCAAGGAGCAGGCCGACTATCTCGGGGTGCCGGTGAACGGGCCGTACAAGGCCGACCACTACCGGTACTAGTCCCGGTCCGAGAGCGCCGGTCACGTCGGTCTGACTCTGTTACGCTGGCGTGCCGTGACGCGCCATAGCTCACGACTGTCCGACCTCAGGGCACGGTATGTCGACGGCCAGCGTCCCCTGCCACGGGACCTCGAGCAGACGCTGCGAGACGACGCTCGCCCCGGGGCCCGCCGCATCCTCGCGGCCATTGACAAGCGTCGCAGGGTGAACCGTGTTGAAGGGCAGCGTCTGCGCCGGATGCTCCGCTATGAGCGAGCCCTGTGGGGGACGGGCACCACGCTGGTGGCGGGGGTCGACGAAGCGGGCATGAGCCCACTGGCAGGGCCGGTGGTGGCAGCGGCGGTGATTCTTGCCGTGGAGGGTCGCATCGAAGACGTCGACGATTCCAAGCGGCTCTCGGCCAAGGACCGGGCACGGTTGGCGGTGGAGATCAAGCGCCGCGCCATAGGTTGGGCGGTCGGCCGGGCGACCAATCAGGAGATCGATCGGCTGAACATCTACCACGCGGGCCTATTGGCCATGCGCCGGGCGGTCGAGGCACTCAATCCCCGTCCGGAAGCCCTCTTGGTCGATGCGCGGGTGGTGCCGGGGACGCCGATGCATCAGCGCGCTATCGTCAAGGGCGATCAGAAGAGCTTGTCCGTGGCGGCCGCCTCCGTCCTCGCCAAGACCACACGGGACGCGATGATGATCCGGCTTGACCGTCAGTTTCCTGGATACGGCCTCGCACGACACAAGGGCTATCCCGTCGCCCAGCATCGTGAAGCCATCCGGCGATTCGGCCCGACCTCCATCCATCGGCGCTCCTTCCCCGCGCTGTGGCGGGCGGTTGGCCAACAGCGCAGTCTCTGGTCGAAGGCCTGAGTCCCCACGACGAGGCGGAGACCGACCCCCCCTGCGGTATCATCGTCTGTCCATGGCCGACGCAGCGCCGTCCGTTGCGGATCTCTCGATCCCTACGACCGAGGCTGCGGAGGCCCCACGACACTCCGCCCTCGTTCGCATCACGCACTGGATCAACACCGTCAGCTTCGTCGCCTTGCTGGTCAGCGGCGTGGCGATTCTCATCTCGCATCCCCGCCTGTATTGGGGCGAAGTCGGGAACGTCAACACGCCCTCGCTCATCGACCTCCCGCTCCCCTTCATCATCGCGGGTCAGAACGGCTGGGGCCGCTACTTGCACTTCCTCGCGGCGTGGGTGTGTGTGGTGAACGGCCTGGCGTATGTGCTGTCTGGCCTGCTCACTCGACACTTCCGAACGAACCTCCTGCCGGCCGGGGCTGACCTCACCCGGCGCTCGCTGTCACAGACGCTCGCAGACCATCTGCGACCGGCCCGCCTGAGCGAAGACGTCTACAACGTCGTCCAGCGCCTGGCCTATTCCGGGGTCGTCTTCGTCTTGCTGCCGGTAGCCATCTGGACCGGCCTGGCGATGTCGCCGGCCATTACGTCGGTGCTCCCGTGGCTGGCGACAGCGCTCGGCGGCCATCAGTCCGCCCGAACGGTCCACTTCGTCGTGGCGCTTCTGCTGCTGGTCTTTCTACTCGTGCACGTCGGGATGATCGTTCGCACCGGGTTCTGGCGCCGCATGACGGCGATGGTCACCGGGCGCGGCGCTAGGAGCGGTAGCCGATCGGAGTAACCATGCATAAGGGAGTAACCATGCATAAGAAGGTGTCGACCGAGAAGACCCCGTCGCTCTCGCGCCGCAAGCTCATCCTCGGGGGGCTGGCGACCGCCGCCGGCGCAACCGGCCTCGGCGGAGCCATCAGCCTGGCCGGCCGATACGGCCTGATTCCGCCTGACCACGGCGGCATCTATGGCGTTGGTGAGACGCTGACCTACGCGTCCCACCGGTTGCTGACGGCGTCGCGGTCGAGTGCCCGCGAGTTCACACGCAGCGACATCACGCAGGCCCCACCGATCAACGGCACGCTGCCGCCGGACGACCTCTACCAGCCGCACGTCGAGCGCGGCTTCGCCGACTGGCGTCTCGCGGTCGACGGCCTCGTCGCCCGGCCCGGCGAGTTGTCGGTCGCGGAGTTGAAGGACGCGCCGTCCCACTCCCAGATCACCATCCTCGGCTGCGAGGAAGGCTGGTCCTACATCGCCGAGTGGACCGGCGTCCCGCTGGCGCACATCCTGGAACGGGTCGGCGTGCTCCCGCAGGCGCGGTACGTCGCGATGTTCTCCATGGCGCAGCCTTGGTGGGGCAGCATCGACATCGCCGAAGCGATGCACCCGCAGACGTTGCTCGCCTACGGCATGAACGGCGCCGACCTGGAACCTGGATACGGCGCCCCGATACGGCTACGCGTCCCCCGCCAGCTCGGCTACAAGAACATCAAATACCTGACGCGGCTGACCGTCACCGACAGCATGGACGGCTTCGGCACGGGCAAGGGATCCGGCGCCGCGGAGTTCGGGTTTTCGTGGTACGCCGGGATCTGACCATCCCAGGTCGGTGCGGAGGGAAGTTTTGGACGAGTGCCGCTCGACGAGCAACTCCTCGAAGAGGCCGTGCGACTGAGTGGCGAGCGCACATACTCCCGGACCGTCGAGCGCGCGTTGCAGGAGTTTGTCAGACGCATCAAGGCGCGACAGATCCTCGAGCTCGCCGGCGCCGGGCTGTGGCAGGGCGACCTCGCCCAGATGCGGAACGACACCCGGTCCCCGACCACCTCGAGCGCCCGACGGAGGCGCGCTGGCGGTGTATCTCGTTGACACCTCGGTGTGGATCGAGGTTTCGCGCCTCGAGGTCGTCGACGACGCGGTGGAGCTGTATCGACGGTCCCGACACGAGGGTGTCAGGTCCGTTCCAGCGTTGATTGTCTGATCGCGGTCTGCGCCATCCGTCACGACCTCACCGTCCTCCACCGGGATCGTGACTTCGACCTGCTGGCGCGGACATCGGGATTGCGGTCACGATCGACGTAACGCCGACCCCGTTCCGTGGACGCTGAGGCCCGTATGGTGCGAAAGCCGCCGAAGCCCGGCGAACCGCCAAGTCAGGTCGGTGCTGGCTGGGTGAGACAAGTGTTCTGCTGGGGATGCGCCTCACGCCACGCAGTGTTGGTGCGATCATGGCGTTGAGGATCGTGAGCAGTTTTCGCCGCGACGAGCGCGACCTTCTCGACGATCCGCTCGACGGCGTCCCAGTCTACAAACTCTACTTCGGCGCGGCGGCACTTTCACCACGGGCTAGGCCGCGATGCCGCCCTTGACGAAGACGCCGCCCTTCACCGTGGCCACGTTGACGAATTGCTGTCGCAGCTCGCGCGTGTGGGCCTCCGGCCGGGAGCCGTCGCCGAACGTGAAGCGTCCCTGCTCGAGCGCGAGCACGGTCACGTCGGCCGACGACCCGGGCTCGAGCGAGCCCACTTGCTCGGGGTAGTCGAACATCTTCGCGGGATTCGTCGTCACGCGATCGATCACCTGCTCCAGGCTCAAACCCAGGTGGAGGAACTGCGACATCGGCAGCAGCACGCTGGCCGGGGTCCCATCCGGGGATCGTGAAACGTCGGTCGAGATCGCATCCGGGAACCAGCCCTGGCTCGTCGCCTTCTCGGACACCTCCCACTGATGGTGGGTCGTGCCGAGCTGGCCGTCGGTGAAGATGCCGCGATCCCCGAGCGCCAGGATCTGCGCGACCACCTCGTCGGCCTGGGTCAACTGGCTCCCGAAGACGTTTGACGAGTTCTCGTTCGGGGGGTTGAAGGGATGAGTCAGGATGTCTCCCGCCTTCATGATGGCGAGCAGGTCCGGCTCGGTGGACCAGTGCATCATGATCGGCAGGCCGGTCTGGTCGGCGATCTTCCGCGCCGTCGTCATGATGGAGATGTCGTGGGCAAGATCCTCACGCTTGCCCCTCACGCGCACCTTGATGCCGACGATCAGATCCCTATGCGCCTCGATGACCCGGAGGGCGGCTCTCGTGTTGATCAGCCGAGGGTCAAGGTAGATCTCGTCGGTGCAGCAACCGGCCATCGAGATGTTCAGGAGCGCGTAGATCCGGGTTCTGGCGGCGTCGATGACGAACTTGCGGAATCCGGGAAACATCGCCGCCCCGGCCGTGCCGCCATCGACGATCGTCGTGACGCCCGACTGATTACCGACGAGATCCGAGTTGACGCCGAGCGGCGTCCCGTATTCGTAGACGTGGGAATGCAGATCGATCAACCCGGGCGTCACGATCGTGCCCGCCGCGTCGAACACCTGGCGCGCCTGAGCGCGCGGGATGTTCTCGTCGATACGGGCGATCCGTCCGTCCAGGATGGCGACGTCACGCACCGCGGAGAGGCTCTGTGCCGGGTCGATGACCCGACCGCCGGCGATCAGCAGATCGTAGGTCGCCCCGGACGCCGAGCGTTGCCCCGTGGCACCGGCCCGAGGGGCGCGCGGCCCCGACGGGAGAGAGCCGAGACCCGGCATGACGACCGCGGCCGCTCCGAACTGACCGAGAAACGCCCGGCGCGTCGTCCGTCCCATGATCCCTCCAGCTCGCGGGGATGACCGTCGCGCCCCGCCGCCGATCGCGGACGGACTATAGCTCAATCCGCGTCCCCCGGCGGCGCCGAGACCGCATTCAACGCTAGCCTGTTCGCGTCTTCGGTCATCACGCCTGGGATGTCACGAAAGTCGGTGAACCAGTTCCGTTACCCTCTTCGGGGACTCCTATGACACCCGTCGACCTCCTCGCGATCGCGGCGCACCGTGACGACGTCGAGCTGACGTGCGCCGGCACCTTGATCAAGATGGCCGGCAAGGGGTACCGCACCGGCATCGTCGATATGACCGAAGGAGAAACGGGAACGCGCGGTGATGCGGTCACCCGCGCGTCCGAGGCGGAGGCCGCGGCGCGGGTGCTGGGCGTGTCCGCGCGCGTCAATGCGCAACTACCCGATGCTGGGATCTACAACACCGATAAGAACCGCCGGGCGCTGGTCCGGCTCATTCGTCGATTTCGGCCGCGGACGATCATTCTCCCGTTCCCGGTGGGCCGCCATCCCGATCACCGGCTTGCCTCGGAGCTGGGACGGGACGCGAGCTAGCTGGCGGGGTTAGCGAAATACGACGCCGGAGCGGACCCGCACCGTCCCGACAAGGTGCTGTACGCGCAGGCGTACCGCGAGGATCCCGTGAAGCCGACATTCGTGGTGGATATCTCCGACGAGTTCGAGCGCAAGATGGAAGCCATCCAGTGCTACCGCTCGCAGTTCGACGGCGCCACGGCGGCCGGCGAGCTATTCCCCACGGGGGATAGTCTGTACGACCTCGTTCGCACCCAGAACGCGCACTACGGCAGCCTCATTCGGACCGCGTTCGGCGAGCCGTTCACAACCACGGAAACGGTCGCTGTGGATGATGTCGTCCACATGCGCGTGTCGACGTTCTGACCCGCACGCGCCAATCCCGGCGCCGCGCGTCGTCCAGGCCTCCCATGTCAGTCGTCGGTAGGCTCCGTATACCACCGCAGGAGCGCTTCTTGTGCGTTGCTCGGCTCCGTGCTGGGTGTGCGCGCAACCGGCAGGTACGACCCGTCGGTCTGGAGCTCCATCGCCCGGTCGGTATCCGCGAGCAGCGCCGCGAGCACGACGTCTCGGAGATGGGCCCGCACATCGGCGTCGCGCACGTAGCAGAGCGCCTCGACCCGCCGGTCGAGATTGCGTTCCATCAGATCGGCGCTGCCAATCAGGACATCCGGGTGGCCGTCGTTCTCGAAGTAGTAGAGCCGGGAGTGTTCGAGGAAACGTCCGACGACGGATCGGACGCGGATGTTGTCACTGACGCCTGGAATGCCGGGGCGCAAGCAGCAGACGCCGCGAACGATCATGTCGATCGACACGCCGGCCTGTGACGCCCGATACAGCACCCGCACCATCTCGGGGTCGGCCACCGAGTTGTTCTTGATCACGATCCGCGCCGGTCGTCCCTGCCGCGCATGCTCGGCCTCGCGCTCGACGAGGCGGGTGAACGCCGCGCGTAGGTGCAGCGGCGCGACGAGCAGTTCGCGATAGTCCTGTTTGTTCGAGTAGCCCGTCAGGTAGTTGAAGACCTCGGTGATCTCGTCGACGACGGACGGCCGTGCCGTGAAGAGCCCGAAGTCCGTGTACACCTGTGCAGTAATGCGGTTGTTGCCGGTGCCGAGGTGCGCGTACCGGACGATGCCGTCGTGCTCCTTGCGGACCACGAGGCACAGCTTGCAGTGTGTCTTGAGGTTGACGAGGCCGTACACCACGTGCACGCCGGCCGATTCCAGCCGGTTCGCCCATTCGAGGTTGTTGCGCTCGTCGAACCGCGCCATCAGCTCGACGACGACGGCCACCTGCTTCCCGGCGTTAGCCGCCTGGATGAGCAGGTCGACCAGCGGCGAGTTCGCGCCGATCCGGTAGAGCGTGATCTTGATGGCGATGACCTGCGGGTCGTGGACCGCCGCGCGCAGGAACGCCTCGACCGACGCGAACGACTCGAACGGGTGGTGCACCAGATGGTCGTCGTCACGGATCGCGTCGAAGATGGCGTCCTCGTCCTCCTCGGTCCAGAGGGCCGGTGGCGAGAACGGCGGGTCCTTGAGCTGGGGGCGATGCAGCCGACTCAGCTCGATCCAGGCGCCGTATCCCATGCGCCCCGATGTGCGCGCGACGACGTCCTCCTCGATCTCGAAGTTCTCGATCAGGACCTCGAGCACACGGGCCGGCATGCTGGCGTCGACGAGGAGCTGTGACAGCTCGCCGTAACGCAGCTCCTTCAACGTGCGGTCGACCGACTCGAGCAGATCGTCCGCTTCGTCCTCCTGAATCACCATGTCGGTGTCCCGGATGATCCGGAAGAGGTGCGCGCCGCGGACGGTGGCGCCCGGAAACAGGGTGCCGATGTTGAGCGTGACGACGTCTTCGAGAAACGCGAACGAATCACCCGGCTGGTCCACGACCTCGCTCGGGATCGGCACGAAGCGCGACAACACGTCCGGCAGCTTGACGCGGGCGAATCGGGTGCGCCCGTTGTGATCGACGACGACCGCGAGGTTCATGCTGAGATAGGAAATGAACGGAAACGGGCGCCCGGCGTCGAACGCCAGCGGGGTGAGCACCGGATAGACGTTGCGTTGGAAATAGCGGTTCAGATAGGCCTCGACCCTCGGCGTGTAGTCCGCCCTGTCCAGGATGCGGACATTGTCAGCGGCCAGCAGCGGGCGGAGCGTGCCGGACCAACAGATGGTCAGGGCGTCCATCATTCGGTCGGCCCGCTCGCGGATCGCGTCGAGCTGTTGCACGGTGTTCAGCCCGTCCGGCGAGACATCCTCAGCATCGCTTCGCAGCTTGCGGAGCAGCGTCGCGACCCGGACCATGAAGAACTCGTCGAGGTTCGTCGCCACGATGGAGACGAACGTGACGCGCTCGAGCAGTGGGTGCCGGTCATCCTGGGCCTGGCGCAAGACGCGCTGGTTGAATTCGAGCCAGCTCAACTCGCGGTTGATGAACAGCGCAGGTTCCGTGAGGTCGGTCGAGTCCGGTCCCGCCGGGGCGGCGTCGCCGACGGGCGTGACCCGCGTCGTGTGGCTCGTCGTCTGGGGGGTGGGTGCCGCGCGGCAGCGTACCCGTCAGAAACAGCTTAGCAGCCGCATGGGAGCGGCGCCGTCAGGCGTCGGAGCGTGCCGCTCGCTCGGCGCCGGCGTCGTCGTCGTCGTCGTTCTCGCGCAACTGGACGTCCCCGCATGCCGCCACCATGGCGACGATCGGGAGCGAGTCGAGCAGCTCTTCCATCGGTTGTCCCGCTGGATGCAGCAAGCGCATCCCCTCGAGACGCAGCGGTATGAACACCGCGGCAGCGCCGGTCGACCGCCGATGGGCATGAGGCTCCGTCTCGCGGACGACCGTGATCTCGGCGTCGATCCGCAGCTCGTCGAGCCGCCGTCGCAGGCTCGCCTCGACCTTCTGCGCGGCGTCGGGGGCGACCGGCACGAGCACACGGAGCGTGGCCTCGTCCCATTCCTCGGTGCGGGTCATCAGATAGGCGAACAACAACGCGAGACGTGAAGAATCGTCCTCGAACCACCACACGTCGATGGTCCGCTCGTGCGGCTCGAGCCGCTCGAGCGCGACCCATTCCGGGTCCTTGGCATCGAGCACGACGACGTGCTGGCCGACCCGAGCCGCCCGCGCGAGCAACCGTGCGTACCACAGGGAGAGCGTCGGCGCGGTCGCGGACGCGCGGCCGTCGAGCCAGTTGAGCAGCACCGTGTTGGCGCGAATCGGTCCGACGCCCCACGACTGGAGTAGCGTCGTGGCGCCGACGCGGATGTCCGGCGCGGCTACCACGAGCGGAAAGGCATCGAGATGATGCCGGTCCAGCTCGGCTTGCAGCTCGGTCTCGGCGTCCGCGCACTGCCGACGCACCGCTGGCGACGCGCCGTCGCCGTCGATGAGCTGAACCGCGGTGATCATGCCGGATCCGCCCGCAAGCCAGCCCGATACGCGCAGGACACGCTCGCGTCGCGTCGGCGCCTCGGTGAACGCGAGAATGTGGGGCTGCCAGTCGGCCGGTCGTTCAGGTTCGCGCGACAGCTCACGCAGGCCGTCCTTGACCCGGCGATAACGGTAGGCCCGGCGGCTGTCGTGCCAACGCACGGGAACCGCGGTCCACTGCAGGTAGTAGTACACCGCCCCGAGGATGCCGACCGCGACGAAGCTGGCCATCGGGTCGATCATCAGCATGACGAGGCCGCACAGCGCCGTGCCGGCGAGACTGGCGCGGGCGTGAAAGAACCGGAACCGAGGGCGGAACGACGGCGAGGCGGCGACCGCCTCAACATAGGTCGCGTAGTTCAGCAGCCCGTAGGAGACGAGGAAGAACATCGACACGACCGCGGCGATGGCGTTCAGGTTGCCGACCGCGATGACGGCCAGGGCGATGAGGCCGGTGAGCAGGACGGCGCGGCGAGGATTGCCCCGGGGGCCGGAGCCCACCCCGAGCGGTGTCAGCCACGCGAACAACTTGTCGGTGGCCAGCGCCTGGAGGATTCGCGGTGCCCCGAGAAACGACGCGAGGGCGGACGAGAGTGTCGCGGCCAGGACACCGGCATCCACGAGCCAGGCCACGCCGGCGACACGTTTCATCGCGTTGTAGTCGGCCCGCATCCCGTCGAGGGGCAGTGCCCCGGCCAGCGCGAAGATGGCCGCCGCGTACACCACGGTCGAGAGCCCGACGGCGAGAAAGGTCCCCCGCGGCAGGCTGCGCGCCGGATCGGCGAGATCGCCGGACATGCTGACGCCTTGCGTGAAACCGGTCACGGCCGGGAAGAAGATGGCGAAGACGGTCCAGAACGGCAGTACGCCGTCACCGGCGGACCACGCCTGGTCGAGCAGTGTCGCGTCCCATTGCGCGCGCGCGCCGGCGAAAAACGACACGAGGGCGGCCGCGAGAATCGCCATGACGACGAACTGGAATCGGGTGGCGAGGTCGGCGCCGAGATAGGCGAGCGCGAAGAGCCCAATCGCCGCGCCCGCGGCAGAGAGCTGGACCATCCGCTCCCCGCCGCCGAGGAGCGACGCCACGCCTTCGCCGAAGCCGACGCAGTAAAACGCCACCGAGATCGCCTGGGCGACGTAGAGAATCAGACCGATCGCTCCGCCGTACTCGACGCCGAGGCTGCGCGAGATCAGGTAATAGTCGCCGCCGCCGCGCACCTTCCGATTCGTGGCGATTGCCGAGAGCGAGAGGGTGGTGAGCACCGAGATGAGCGTCGCCAGACCCAGCATGAGGAGGGCGCGGACAAGTCCGCTGCTCCCGACGACGTATCCGAGTCGAAGGAAGAGGATGAGGCCTAGGATCGTGAGGACGCTCGGTGTAAACACACCGCCGAAGGTGCCAAGACCGGCTTGCGAGGTGGGGTCCAGTCGCTGATGCTTCGCCGCCACGACACGCATGTTCCACCGCGATTATGCTGGAGGTCAATCGCGTCCAAGAACACTGAGAAAAACTAATATAGTTGGTCGGTCAACTATAGACGCCCACAAAGTGCGGCAGTCTTGCACCGGACGTGTGCGGGGAGCTGCGATAGGATCTCGACCCACTGATGCCCGTCACTCGCGACGCAAGCTCGATCAAGGCCCGCAGGGGCGCGCTCGTCATGCTCCTGGCGGTCGGGTTGATGTTGATTGTGCATGCGTTGCCTGTCCCGGCGGCCATCGTGCGGGGCGATGATGTCGTCGCGCTGACCATCGACGGCAAAGCGTGTCTGGCGATCCTGACGTTCGCTATCACCCTGTGGGTCACCGAGGCGATCCCCTTCGCCGTCACGTCGCTCTTCGTCCTGGTGCTGATCCCGGTGCTCGGGATCGCCGATTACGCGACCGTCGTTCGCGCCGGCTTCGGGAATCCCCTCATTACCTTCTTCATCGGGGTGCTCCTTCTCTCCACCGGTTTCACCCGCTCGGGGCTGGGGAGTCGACTGGTGCTGCAGGTGCTTCGGGCCGTGGGGACACGCACGGACCGCGTTCTCCTCGGATTCCTGTCGGTCGGGGCGCTGCTGTCAATGTGGATTACCGACATGGCCGTGGCCGCCCTGCTGCTGCCGCTCGGCGTCGGCGTGCTGCGTGACGCCGGACTGAAGCCGCGGGAGAGTAACTTCGGGCGCGCGTTGATGATCGCGTGCGCGTTTGGTCCGCTGATCGGCGGCATCGCGACGCCGGCGGGCACCGGCGCCAACCTCGCGGCGGTCGGATACCTCAGGGAGCTTGCGGGCCTGGAGATCTCGTTTCTCCGATGGATGGCGTACGGCGTGCCGGCGGCACTCCTGATGATCCCGCTCGCCTGGCGGATTCTGCTGTGGGCGTTCCCGCCGGAGCTGGCGCGGTTGCCGCTCTCGAGCGACGACATCGCGCGCCGTGCGCGCGCGCTCGGCCGCCCGAGCCGGCTCGAGATCTGGACCCTGATCGTCTTCGGCCTCACCATCGGCACGTGGCTGGCCACACCGCTGCTGGCCGAGCTCACCGGCGGGCGCATCGATCCGCCGATTCAGGCGGTCGCCCTGCTCGGCGGGCTGCTGCTGTTTCTGCCCGGTCTCGAGGTGCAAACCTGGAAGGAGGCCCAGCAGGACATGGACTGGGGCGGCGTGATCCTGATCGTCGCGGGGCTGTCACTCGGGGTGATGGTGTTCGAGACCGGCGCGGCGAGCTGGCTGGCGCAGGTGCTGCTCGGACGCCTGGGCGTCGTGCCGACGGCCGCGCAACCGTTCGTCATCGTGCTCGTGGTCGCCTCACTGCACTTGCTCTTCTCGAGCAACACGGTCACGGGCACGATCATCATGCCCATCCTCATCGCGCTCGCCCAGGTGCTGGAGCTCGACGTCTGGACCATCGCCGCGCCCGCCGCGTTCACGTCGTCGCTGGCGTTTATTCTCGTCACCGAGAGCCCGACGAACGTGCTGCCGTACTCGGCCGGCTACTTCTCGATTCGTGACATGGCGAAGGTGGGCGTCGTGATGACGGTGGCCGCCGCGTTCTGCGTGACGGCGTCGATCCTCGCCGTCAACCTGTTGAGTGGGCGAAGCCCCGCCTAAGTACTCGCCCGATAGAACGGGCGGTCGCCCTTGATCGTCACGCGGTACCCGTGCCGTGTTTCCGGGTAGTAGTCCCAGATGGCCAGGTGCTGCGCGCATCGGTTGTCCCAGAACGCGATGGAGTTCTTGCGCCACTGGAAGCGGCAGTGGAACTCCGGCTTCGCGCAGTGCCGGAACAGAAACCCGAGGAGCGCCTCGCTCTCGCCCGGCGACAGCTCTTTGACCCGCGTGGTGAAGCCTTCGTTGACGTAGAGCGCTTGCCGCCCGGTGACCGGATGCGTCCGTATGACCGGATGCTCCGCCGATGGGTAGTCGCTGTCGCGGAGAATGCCTTTGCCGTATCGGCCCCGGTAGTACTGCTCGCCCTCGTGCACCGCCGTCAGCCCGACGAGAATGTCCTGCATCCGGTCTGACAACGCCTCGAACGCCGCGTACATGCTCGCGAACAGCGTGTCGCCGCCCGACGACGGCACCTGCTCGATACGCAGCATGCTGCCCATGGGCGGCTCGGCGTCGCACGAGACATCGGAATGCCAGAGGCTGCCGGCGACGAATTCGACCGTGGCATCGCCATGCACGACCAGGATCTCCGGGTGCTCGGCGTCCTTCGGCGCCGCGGGGTGGATGTGCAGCTCGCCGAAACGACGTCCGACGGCCTTGTGCTGGTCCAGCGTCAGATCCTGGTCGCGAAAGAACAGCACAAGATGCGTGCCCCAAGCCGCTTCGATCCCGGCGAGTGTGTCGTCGTCGAGCGGCTCCCGCAGGTCCACACCGGAGATCTCGGCGCCGATGACCAGCGACACCGGTGTCACGCGAATCGTCGTCGTGGGCATCGCTCCCTCTCCGAATCAGTGTCGACCGATAGCGAACAGATGCCGGGATCCACGCACATACATGGCTCCGCCGGCGAGCGCGGGTGTGGCCAGGAGTGGCTCGCCCATGTCGTTCGTGGCGACCAGCGCGAACCGAGGACCGGCGCGGATGACGAAGATGGCGCCGTCCTCACTAGCGAGATAGATCTTTCCGTCGGCCGCCACCGGCGAGGCGCTGAAGCCAAGGCCAGCGTGCGGGAGCCGCCGCCGGTAGATCTCCTCGCCGCTCTCGACGTCATACGCATCGAAGATGCCCGGGTTGTTCAGGCTATAGAGGACGTCGCGGTAGACGAGCGGTGTCGGCATGTAGGGGCCGCGGCGGCCACGATGCCACGCGACGAACGCGTTTGACTGCTGCCCCTCCCCGAGCGTGATGTCGCCGGTGGCACCTGGTCGAATGGCGAAGATCGGCGCTTCCGGCGCGCGTCCGCTCGCGACGACGATGAGATTGTCGGCGACCACCGGGGTCGGCGCGGTGATTTTAGAGCTCCCGCCCAGTCGCCACAGCTCGTTGCCGGTGCGCGGGTCGTAGCCCCGGATGCCGTTGGACCCGTTCGTGACCAACTCGACGTGCGTGTCGCTCTCGTAGACGGTCGGCGTCCCCCACGACGGTAGCTCGTCGCGTGTCGCGCGCCAGACCGTGTCGCCTGAACGGATATCGACCGCGATCAGGAACGAGTCGCCTTGCGTGTCGCACTGCACGATGACGAGGTCATCGAAGATGATCGGCGAGCTGGCCGTGCCCCACTCATACGCCGGCACGTCATACGCGCCCGTGTCGAGTCGTCCCAGGTCCTTCGACCACGCCAGCGTGCCGTCCATGTCAAAGGCATGGAGCCCTTGCGATCCAAAGAACGCCACCACGTAGCGCCCGTCGGTCACAGGGGTCGAGCTCGCGTAGGTATTCTTGAGGTGTCGTCTGTCGATAGGCACCGCCTCGGCCGCGAGCGCTTCCCAGACGAGGTCGCCCGTCCGCGTGTCGAGCGCGTACACCGACCAGCGGTGGGACGTGCGGTCCGTTGACGACGTTCCCGCGCCGTACAGCCCGGGTTTGGCGGACGCATCCGGGTCGCCGCTGATTGCGGACGTGACGAATACGCGGTTTCTCCACACCACCGGGCTCGAATGCCCAAGACCCGGGATGGTCGTCGTCCAGAGGACGTTGTCGCCGTCCGCAACGTCCCAGGTGTCCGGTAGGTGCTGTCCGTCGGCGACGCCGCTCGCGTGTCGTCCGCGGAACGACGGCCAGTCCCCTTCCGGGACGCTCGGCTGGCCAGCCGCGACCACGGGAAGGGACGAAAGGAGAACGACGAGCGCTTGGGTTCGCATTGGTCTGCGGGTCGATGGAGAGCCCGATTATAGAACGTTGGGTCGTCGCAGCGGCGCGCGTGCGGACGACCGGACGGCGCCCCGCCCGCTGCTATACTGCGGCCCGATGCACAAGCGTTTCGCAGACTGGTATCGTGCCGCGGGGGTCGAGCCGAGCACGGATCTGTTGACGAACCGGTGGACCGCGATCGAGGCCTTGATCGAGGCACCGACGACCGGCGCTGTGCTCGACACTGTCCGCCATGTTTCATGGGCTGCCCTCGCGGAGCGAGGGCTTCGACGAGGCGTTCCGCGAGCCGTTCAAGGCGGCGGACGCGGCGTTCGCGATGAGCGGCAACGACCTCGAGGTGTCCCTCCTGGCCGGGTCGGCGGCCGGCGCCATCATCGAGCAGGGCGGAAGCAGACGCGCCGACGTCACCGCGCTGGCCATGGTGTGCGCCGACTACTCCGGGAGTCGGCGGATGGAGTCGTTCCCCTTCTTCGTCAACCGCGCACGGCAGTATCGGCTCGAGCGCTCGGCGGCGCTGCGCGCGATGGCGCGCGAGGTCGAGCTCAACGCGCCAGACCTGGGGAAGGCGACCAAGCACTACATGGTGACCTACACCCCTGAGGGCCGGATCGAGCTGCAGCCGCGGGGGACCATCGACGCGGCGGCCGCCGGTGAGACGATGCGCGAAGCGCTCGCCGCGCTCTCGGCGTTCGGGGAGTCCGCCGCCGGCGCCCTCAATCAGCGACTGAAGCTGCTCGCCGAGGAGTCCGACATCTTCTGGTGGGCGTTCTCCGGGTTTAGCCGCGATCTTCAGCGCCCCCCTTATCGCGGCGAAGGAGCTCGCCGCGCTCGTCACCGTCCCACCGGGTCCCGTCTCGGCTCGGGCCATCCTGGATCGCGTCCTGCGTGGCGCGGGGACCGGCACCAGGATGCGCGTGACGCTGGCTGACGCGATCCAGCAAGCACCGGGTGACTGGCTCGCGGTCTGGTCGGCGAGTGACATTGTCGCTCTCCATGGGGACCTGTGCCCGACCTTGATTGCCGCGCAGCGGGCGAGCGAGGTCCGCACGCGGACGCGTGGGTCGAGGCCGTCGAGGAATTGACCGGCATCAGCACGCGTATCGTGCGTGACCCGATCGATCTGGCGCTCCAGTCGTACTACGAGCACCTGCTGGTCTCCGTGATCCCGGCGCGCGCATGACGGCATGACTGATGGCGATCGGCCGGCCGACGGCATGACCGGTGGCGATCGGCCGGCCGGTGGGTTCGTCGAGCTCCCGCGCTCGGTGGACCTCGACCCGACGAGTGCCGCCCGCATCACCGCGGCACGGTTGACGCGGGTGGTGGTGATCGGCGCACCCAGCGGCTGCGGCAAGACCAGTCTGCTGACCGGACTCTACGAACGATTTCTGCGCGTGCCCGCGTTCGGCGAGTACTGCTTTGCCGGCTCCGAGACCCTCGTCGGGTTCGAACGACGATGCCACCCCACGCGTGTCGCGTCGGGTCTGGCGCAGCCGCGTATGGAGCCGACGCCGCCGACCGTGCCGCCGGCGTTGCTGCACCTCCGCGTCCGTCGAGCGGATCTGACGGCACCGTCACGCGACCTGCTGCTGACGGAGATCGACGGCGTGTCGTTCCAGAGGGCGAAGGACTCTTCCGAGGCGATGACGCGGCTGGGCATGCTCAAGCGCGCGGACCGACTCGTCCTCGGCGTCGATGGCGCGCAGTTGGCCAATCCGACACGCCGGTTTGCGGTGACCGCCGCCGTGCGCGACTTTTTGCGGCGCGCCTGCGATACCCGCATGGTCGGTCCCAGCGGCCGGATCGACGTCGTCGTGATGAAGTGGGACGCGGTCGAGGCGCTCGACCTGACCACGCGTGCCGATGCGACCGCCAGCCTTGATCGACTCTCGCACCGACTCCGGGACGACTTCAGGGACCGCGTCGGCACACTGCGCTTCGGACGGACGGCCGAGCGGCCGGCACCCGGCAGCACACTGCCGCCCGGGTACGGACTCGCCGAGCTGTTTCCCGCGTGGGTCGAGGACGCAGGCTTCAGGCCACAGCGTCCCGCTGCGCTCACCGTCCCGCTCCTACATCGCGAGATCGATCGGTTCCGACCACCCTCGGCCATGGTCGGCACCGTGTCGGGGGATGCCGGCCCGCACACGGCCCAGCCGTCCCCGCCGCCGACCGATGGACCGTAAACAGCTCGTGATCGGGTTGCCCGCCGCCGGGAAGACGACCTTTCTCGCCGCGCTGTGGCACGTTCTCGAAAGCGGGCAGGTGCCCGGCGCGCTGCGGTTGTCCGAGGTCCACGGTGACCAGGGCTATCTCAATCGCATCCGCGACGCCTGGGGCAGCTGCCAGCCGATTGAACGGACGCGGCGCGGCCAAGAAGCGGTGGTTCGCATGCGCCTGGTCGAGGCCGACGGGAGCGCCGCCACCGAGCTGATCGTGCCCGACCCGTCCGGTGAGTCTTTTCACCGATCAGTGGGAGCTCGGCCGAGCGAGCGGCGACTATGTTGCGCTCGCGCAGGGGGCGCTAGGGGTGCTGCTATTCATCAACCCGCTGACGCTCGATAACGCTCCTGTGATCGAGGGCTCTCCGGTGGATGGTGTAGGCGACGGCACCGCACGAGCCTGGCAGCCGCAGGTCGTCGGTACCCAGGTGCAGCTCGTCGAGATGCTCCAGGCGCTCCGTCGCCGGCCCTTCGCGGTCGAGCGCTGTCCCGTGTCCGTCCTCGTCTCGGCGTGGGACCGCGCGGCCGATCATCACCTACCACCGAATCACTGGCTTGCCCATACGCTGCCACTGCTCCATCAGTATCTCTGGACGAACGAGGACCGGTTCCCGAGCCGCGTGTTCGGTGTCAGCGCGCAGGGTGGGGATCTCGACGCGCAACGGGCCGAGCTGCTCGCGAAGGTCGAACCATGGGAGCGGGTCAAGATCGTGGGGCCCGAATGCCAGCCCCACGATCTCAGCGCGCCGATCCGCTGGCTGATGAGTCAGTAACGCGCCCGCCGCGGACAGACGTCGATGATCGTCCATCAGACACTCCACGGCTACGCCGACGGACATCGGCTCCTCGCCACCTCGACGCCCCTGTCGACCGAGGAACAGCACACGCTCGCATTGCTGAGCGACATCTCCGGCCACGGCGGCGGCGTGGTCTTCGACGCCTACCTGTCCGGGTACCCGGTGCGACCCGGGCTCTACGCGCTGGCTAGTACGTGGAGCGCCACCGAGGTGACGCGCGCCGGCTCGGTGTGGACGCATACGCTGCTGATCGCCGACACCGATCTGGCTGACGTTCACGGTGTCGCGCCACTGGTCGACCTGTTTCGGCGGCCCGACGGCGGTGACTGGCTGCCGTACTCGACACCGATCGAGTTGCCCGACGAGCAGATGGCGTCCGCACGGCATGCGGCCCCGTTGGTCTCGGCCGACGTGGTCGCGCAGGTCGTCTCGAGTCTGTATGACCCGGTCGCGCCGCGGTCCGTTCGGGTGATCACGGACGACCGCGGAGCATCGGAGCCGTTCGCGCTCGCCTGCTGGCTCCAGCAATGGCCCAGCCTCCGGGCGCGCTTCACGTTTTGTACGTTGGCGCTCGGCGACGTCCGGCTCCAGGACGCGCCGTTCGCGCTCCAGCTGGTGTCGCGCGAGCGGAGCGGCGATCTGGCCCCGTCCGACGAGGTCGCGACGGTCGACGCCGGTCGGAGCGCCCCGCCGGTGCCATCTACTGGGTGGGTGCGCGAGACGGTGGACGACCTGATCGCGGAGACACACGACCGCTCGCTCCGCGCGTTCCTGTGGCGGTTTGGCGATGACGCCAGCACCAACAGGGCAGGGTTGTCACGTCTGGCCGAGGTCTACACGCAATTGCGCGCGGGCGAGGTCGAGCTCGGCGGCGTGACGACGGCCGAGGGACTGAGACGCGACGGTGTCCGGCGGGCGACGCGTCTCGTCGCGCTCGTCGGCGACCGGTTCCCGAGCCCGGCAGCGGCCGCGCGCTTGAAGCTGGCGCTCTTCGGTGGGGTGGCAGCGCCCGAGCCGCGGCCCGCGGGTCTCTCGGAAGCGGACATGCTGCTCGCGCTCGCGATCTCCCGCGTGTCGGCCGCGTTCGACGCGGACAGCCTGGCGGTCGCCGACCGGGCGGCGCGTCTGCTCGAGACGCAGAGCGCCACTGCCCTGCGCCTCCCACAGGCGGCGCTGGAGATCGGACTGAACCCCCTTGGGGAGGTCGCGATCGGTCCGCTGCTGTCCGGGGCCGGCGGCGACCTCTTGAGCCGCGCCGTGGCGCGCAATGTCGGCCTCGCCGCAAAGGCCGGTGTCTGGACCGTACCGATCGCCGCGCGGCAGGCGTTGTGGGCTGCGGTGACGTCGGTCGATCCGGCACAGATCGACGAGGCGACGCGTGGCGGCATCGTGCGCGCGGTGCTTGAGGCGAACTGCACCGACCTCGCCGACGACGTCGTCACGCATTTCGGTGCGACCGCGGCCGAGACGGTGCTGGCCTGGCTGGCGGAGAGCGACCCCGTCCCGCGACGACTCGACCCGGCGTGGATCCGGCCGCTCGGCCGCGAGTCGGCCGTCCTGCTCGCCCCCGTGGTCGGTGAGGGCGCTTTGCATCCCGCGACGCTCGCCGTGATCGCCGAGGCGCTCGACCCCGACTCCGACGACGTGTCCCGGATCCCGCTCGACACATGGCTGACCGCGGCCACCCGGTCCGCCACGTTGGCCCCCGAGCCGGTCGATTTCAAGGCACTCCTGCTGGCTGTCGCGTTCGATCGCCGCGGGGCCGAAGCCGCGAGCCTCGCCGTGCTCGCGTTCCAGCCGGTCTACGACGCCGCGCGTCAGCAACGGCTCGGCGCCGTCGCGTGGTCGCGTCTCCAGACGCGTGTGCCCCGCATCCTTCCGCAATGGGATCACAACGAGCGGCTCAGGCGAGCGGTCGCCGTGCGCTTTGCCCGCGGCGACTGGCCGATGACGTATCTCCCGCAGGTCGTCAAGGGGGAACTGGCGCTCGACCTCCTACTCGGGCACTGTCTCGAAACCGAGGCGGGCCGCCGCTTCGTCGTGAAGGTCGTCAAGGGGGTGCCCCGTCCGATCCGCTGGGGTACCGCACAGCGCGCGGTCGTGCAGCGATTCGTGGCGAAGGCCGCCGCACGTCAACGCGCCTAGCTGTCGGGGCTGCTCAGATCTCCGAGACATGAGTCAAACTTCTGGAGACAGCCAAGGCGCGCACGCGCGCGCCTCGCGGGCGCGGAGTGGGGCTCTCGGGGTCCCCGCGAAGCGCCTGCGGGGGCATGGGGCGAAGCCCCATCCAAAGATGACCCGAAAACGAATCTCGTACCCAGCGTGTGCAGCCGTCGTCCTGACCATCGCCTGCGGTGTCACGCTGCGCGTCGGCATCGATCCGCCGCCTCCGATCGGACGCCCGACGTCGATTGATCCGGTCGCGGAGCGCCAACTGCTCATTGTCCTCGATGGGCTCCGGCCCGACTACGTCACCCCAGATCTGATGCCCAACTTGCACGCGCTCGGCGAGCGCGGGGCCGTCTTCACGAACCACCACTCCGTCTACCCGACCGTGACGCGCGTCAACGCCGCGTCAGTATCGACGGGTGCCTACCCGGAAGCCCACGGACTGCTGGGCAACGCTGTCTTTATCCCCGGCGTCGATCCGAGCCGCTTCCTGAGCACCAGCGACAAGGACAACCTCCGCCGGATTGAAGCATCGGAGTCGACGGGGCTCCTCACGGCGCCGACGCTCGGGGAACGGCTGCAGTCAGCCGGCGCGCGCGCGCTTGTCGTGAGCGCCGGCTCGACCGGGTCGTCGTATCTGCTCAACCACCGCGTCGCCGGCGGCGGGATCATCCACTACGACTACGCGCTGCCCGCGCCGCTCGAGGCCGCGGTCCGCGCGCGGCTCGGCGCCGTGCCGCCGGCGGACACGCCGAACGACGCGCGGAATCGATACGTCGTCGATGCGTTCTTCCAGGTCGGTCTGCCGCGTGTCGACCCCGCGGTGACGCTCATGTGGCTGAGCGAACCCGACGCGAGCGCCCACGCGCACGGCATCGGGCATCCGACGTCGAACGCGTCACTGCGTGGGGTCGATGCCGAGATCGGCAGAATCCAGGACGAGCTGCGCGCCGCGGGTCTGTTCGATGACGTCAACATCTGGGTCACGTCTGATCATGGATTCTCGACACACAGCGGTGGCGTCGATCTCGAGGCCGTGCTGGCCCCGTTCGCCGGCACGCTCGATGACGGAACGCCACGGGTCGTTGCCGGCGCTGGCGCGATCTACATACGCGACGGCGACCGCGACACTATCGTAGCGATCGTCGAGGCGTTGCAGCGTGAGGAACGGGTCGGGGCCATCTTCACCCGCGAAGGCCGGGTGCCGGGCACGCTGTCGTTCGACCACATCCGGTGGAACCATGCCCGGGCGGCCGACATTCTGTTTTCGCCCGCGTGGTCCGATGAGGCGAACGCGTACGGGTATGCGGGGACCGTGGCATCGGCCGGGGTCGCCGGACATGGAAGCGCGAGCCCGCGCGATATTCACAACACGCTGATTGCGGCTGGGCCCGACGTGAAAACCGGCATCCGGATCGCATCGCCGACCGCGAACGTCGACTTCGCGCCGACCTTCCTCTTTCTGCTTGGCGTCGACGCCCCACCGACGATGCACGGCCGTGTGTTGCGCGAGGCGCTCAACGGGGGACCCGATGAGTCGGACGACTGGCAGACGGAGCTGGTCTTGGCCGAGACCGCCGACGGTCGCTACCGCGTGTCGGCGCGGATGACGGTCCTCGGCCGGCACCGCTACCTGGATCAGGCACGAGCCGAGCGCCGCCGCTGAGCGGCGCGCACGGGTTCGGGGCGAAGCCCCCCATCTTATTTACCCCTCTGGCTTAGGGGCGTGCTCGTCGAAATGGGTATACCAGTGCGCGCCGCTGCAGAACGGCTTGTTCTTGCTCTGGCCGCACCGGCACAGGGTGAAGTGTTCGCGGGAGGCGCCCTCCCCGAAGTCGGCGCCCTGGAGATCGGCGCCACCCTTCACCGCATACGGCCCGTTCGGCACGATGACCACCATCGGGTCGCTCTCGTGGTCGCGATGCTCCGTGTCACCGATGGTATAGCTGAGTGCGCCCGAGGGGCACTGCTCGATTGCCGTGGCGATCGCGCGCGCGGGCTCTGCCGTTGCGTCGATCCAGGGCTCTTCGCCAAGCTTGAAGACCGCCTTGAGCCCATCGGTGCAGCGGCCGGCGTGCGCGCAGATGCCGCGGTTGTCGTGGATGGTCACGCCCTCGCCGGCGTGGCTCTCGCGTGTGTCGGGCGCACGGTCGGCTGCCTTGTCGCCCGAAAAGCCGTTGGTCTTGTGGGTGCCGTCGCAATACGGTTTGTTCCGCGAGCCGCCGCAGCGGCACAGAGCCACCGTCCCGTCCGTCGCGTATTCCTTGCCGTCCATCATGCTCTTGAGGAGACGGCAGTTGGTGACGAGGTAGGGTCCATTCGGGTTCGGTTTGATCGTGGTGTGAGCGCTCACGTTGCCTCCATGTGTCGACATCAATCGTCACGTGATTGTACCGTTGAGTGGTGATCGTGCAACGCGTCAACGGTGAAGCGGTCGTGGTGCTCGGCTGGGGTCGCGCGATCCTGATGCAGGTCGCGCACCCGCTGGTCGCGGCCGCGATTTCGCAGCACAGTGACTTCGAGGCTGGCGCCGTCGCCTACGTGCGCCGGATGCGCCGCACGATCGCCGCGATGCTGTCGTTGACGTTCGGCACTGAGCCGGAAGTGCGTCGGGCCGCCGCCCAGATCAATACGATCCACGCGCGGGTGCACGGGCGGCTGCCGGAGACCGTTGGTCCCTTTTGCGCCGGCACGCGCTACTCCGCTGCCGACCCCGCTCTGCTCACGTGGGTGCACACGACGCTTGTCGATAGCCAGCTGCGAACCTACCGTCTGTTTGTGGGCACGCTGACGACCGATGAAGAGGATCAGTACTGCGCCGAGGCGGCCGCGGTCGGGCCACTGCTCAATGTTCCGGCCGCCGCGCTGCCGCAGACAGCGGCGGCAGTCGCTGGTTACCTGGACGACATGCACGCAAGCGGCAAGCTCGTCGTCACCGACACGGCCCGCGCGCTTGCGGTCGCCCTGCTGGCGCCCCCCGGCGGTCGATTGGCCGGACCTGCGATGGCCCTCGGTCGCTTGACAACCACTGGGTTGCTGCCCGCGGAGCTGCGAAGCGCCTACCGCCTGCCGTGGAGCGATCGTCGGGAGCGGGCGCTTCGTCACTCGGGCCTCGTGCTGCGGCGGGTCCGCCGTCTCGTGCCCCCACGGCTCCGGGAGTGGCCCGCCGCCCGACGGGCGCGGGTCCGACCGCGTCTCGAAGGATGATGCGCCATGCCGACCGACCAGACAGCCGTACTGCGGCGCATCCTCGCCGAGCTGCGGGCCATCCGGCTCCGGCCCGTGCCTCGTTTCGCGGGGAGAACGCCGCTCGTGGGCCAGTCTTAGGTGTAACGACCAAAAAGCTCGCGGTCGTCGCAAATTACTGATACGATTACCGGATTTCGCTGAAACCATACGCCTCCCTGTGGCGTACTAGCAGGCAGGGAGGCGTTCGTCCGGCACGGGCGTCGTTCGCCTGACGTAGTGCCGATATAGCTTTAGAGGGGGAGTTCGCATTTGCTGACACAGGAACGCCAGGACATCGTTCGTGAGCTCGTGACCCTGAGTGCGGGGCGCGGATTTGTGACGCTGGATCAGGTACTGGAGCACGCCCCGGCCGATCTGGACGTCGAGGATCTCAGCGCGTTGCTGCAAGACCTCGAAGGCCAGGGCGTCGAGGTCGACGGCGCCGAACAGGTCAACGATCCGAAACGGCGCCCGGCTGCTACGCGCGCACGCGAGCCGCAGGTCGCATCGCACGAAGAGGATCAAGGGCAGGATCTCGTTCGGACCTACCTCCGTCAGATGAGCCGCGTGCCGCTGCTCACGCGCGAGGGTGAGGTCGCAATCGCCAAGCGCATCGAGCGCGGCGAGTTGAGGATCATGCGGGCGTTGTCTCGGAGCCTCATCGTCGCGCGCCAGGTCAGTCATCTCGCGGATCGGCTGCGTGACGGCGAGCGCACATTGCGCGACACCATCCTGATGCCCGACACGGAGTTGACGGAGCGCCAGCTGGCCAACCGCGTCAAACGGTTTCTGGGCAACGCGGATGCCGTGCGCGACGCACTCAAAGAGCTGGCTCGCCGGGAGGCGCGTGCCGCGGCGGTCCGCAAGCGTCGCCGTCGCCCGTCGACCCGCACGTTGTGGCGCATCGCGCGTGCGCGGATCGCGGTGTCCCACGCTATCCGCCACATCAAGTACACGCCGGCGGTACGGCGATCGCTGATCGAGCATGTCGAGTCGGCGGCCGCGACGCTGGTGCGAGCGGAACGCCGGGTCGAGTGCCTGCACCGCCAGCCCGCGCCGCGCGGTCGCCGCGGGCAGCGGCCGCCCGTGACCCCCGGTCTCCGCGAGGCGCGACGCGAGCTTTCGGAGATCAAGCAGAACCTCGGCGAGACCCCGGTGGATTTGGCCGCCATCCAGAAGTCGATCCGGCGTGGCGTCGTGGAAGGAGACAAAGCGCGGAAGGAGCTGACGGAGGCCAACCTGCGCCTCGTGGTGTCGGTTGCCAAGAAATACGTCAACCGCGGTCTCGCGTTCCTCGATCTCATCCAGGAAGGCAACATCGGTCTCATGCGCGCAGTCGACAAGTTCGACTACCGCCGTGGGTTCAAGTTCTCGACCTACGCCACGTGGTGGATTCGGCAGGCGATCACACGCGCCATCGCGGATCAGGCGCGCACGATTCGGATTCCCGTGCACATGATCGAGACGCTCAACAAGCTGAATCGCGCGATGCAGACGTTGACGCGTGACCTCGGCCGCGAGCCGACCCCCGACGAGCTGGCCGAGCGCGCAGACCTGCCGTTGTCGGTCGTGCGCAAGGCGCGCAAGATCGCCCAGACGGTCGTCTCGCTCGACGCCCCGATCGGTGACAGTGATGAAAGCCAGTTCGGCGACTTCATCGAGGACCGCCAGGCGGTCAACCCAGCTGAAGCGACGGTCGCCTTCGACTTGCGGCGCCAAACCGAGTCGGTCCTCGAGACCCTCACCCCGAAGGAGCGCGAGGTCATCCGGATGCGGTTCGGACTGAGCGACGGAGCCGAGCCCACGCTGGCCGAGCTCGGAGAGAAGTTCTCGTTGACGCGCGAACGGATTCGCCAGATCGAAGCGGCCGCGCTCAGGAAGCTTCGGGATCCGTCGCTGAGCCGCCGACTCAGTTCCTTCGTCGAGCCTCGCCGTGGCCAGCGGTCCGGCCGCCGCCGGGAAGCGGCAGAGTTGGCTGACCAGGGCGTCGCGTAGCACGCGTTCTCGCCCGGCGGGCGGCGCGTCGGCCCGCCGGGACCTCCCGCCCCGAGACTCGAGTTCCAGCCTCGAGCCGGCAATGAACGTCTTTCTCATCGACGGCACCTACGAGCTGTTTCGACACTTCTACGCCGTGCCGTCGGTGACCGATGCCGCCGGCAGCGAGGTGGGTGCGGTGCGCGGCGTCGTCGGTTCGGTGCTCTCGATGTTGGAAGAGCGGGTGACGCACATCGGTGTTGCGACCGACCATGTCATCGAGTCGTTTCGCAACGAGCTCTGGCCCGGCTACAAGGGCGGTGAGGGCATCGACCCGACGCTGCTCGCCCAGTTCCAGCCGCTTGAAGAGGCGCTCGAGGCACTGGGGATCGTCGTCTGGAAGACGGTCACCCATGAGGCAGACGATGCCCTCGCATCCGCGGCCGTCCGCGCCGCCGGCGATGCGCGCGTGGAGCAGGTCTTCATCTGCACTCCCGACAAGGATCTCGCGCAGATGGTCGAAGGCCGCCGGATCGTGCAGTTCGACCGGCGCGCGGGAATCGTCAGGGATGCCGACGGCGTGCGGGAGCGTTACGGTGTCGCTCCGGAGTCGATTCCCGATTACCTGGCGCTGATGGGCGATTCGGCCGACGGGTTCCCGGGACTGCGCGGCTGGGGCGCCAAGTCGGCATCCACGGTGCTCGCACGCTACGGCCACCTCGAGTCGATCCCGGACGATGCCCGGATGTGGGACGTGACGGTGCGCGGCGCCGCGTCGCTGGCGCGCACGCTGGCGGGGCACCGGGAGGAGGCGGCGCTGTTCAAGGACCTCGCCACGCTGCGATGTGACCTGCCGGTGTTCGACGACGTGGATGCGTTGCGTTGGACCGGCCCGCGGCCGGCGTTCTTCGAGTTCTGCGCGCGCGTGAACGGGAGCGGATACTTCAAGCGGGCGCAGGCCGCCGCGGAGCGAGTGCCTCCCGGAGCGCCGCCGGGCGGCAGCACGGGCCACTCGCGATCCACGACCTAACTTCAGAGCTCATGTGGCTTGATGCGCCGGGCTTGGCGCCGGCGGCGTTGCTCCTCGGTCATGTGGGCCCGCCGCACTCCCTTGTCGCGCCTTGCCTTTGCCGCCCAGTCCGGCGCCATCCGAGCTCACCCCAGGTGAGCTCCGGGGTGAGCGGGCCGGCTGAGCGTCGATTTCGCACGACGGATCCGCATTCTCCAGGTGATCACCTCTCGTTCTGGGAACCGTGCGGCAGAACCGTCTTGCATGTTCCGAATCGGAACATGCCATCAGCCCGCGCGTGCCTGGGGATGCACCGCAAACCGCTGTCCTAGACCGGTTAATGGCCATCGCTGGAGGCTGGCCCAAGTGTTGCCCATGCGAATGTCGTCATGATCGCATCAAGACGCTCGCAAACCGCAGGGATCGCGCTCGGATCAATGAACAGACGGCTTCCTCGCGGCGGCCGCGGCGGCCGTGTTCGCGGCGCCGACGTTGGGCCAGACGCTGATCGACCCGTGGGAGAACACACCCGACTTCACCGGCGCCTGGGAGATGGGCGACGTCTTCGTCGGTGTCGGCGCGCCGAGCTGGTGGCCGGGCATGAACCCGGGCGAGTGGGTGATCCTGCGGGAGGAGAGCGACCTCGTGGCCCACCCCCTCGGGTACTCCTTTCCCGGGATCGCCGTTCGCGACACGGCGGACCCAGCGCGCGGGTTCTTTGATGACCCCACGGTCGAGGGGTTCGCGGCCGGCTGTGTCGTCGACCCGGTCACCGGCAACCTCTGGACGGCCGATTCGTTCGGCTTCGTCACTCAGTTCGACAGCGCCCCGACGATGCCGAGTCCTCCTACGGTGCGCGACATCGTTTCCCGGATCAAGGCGGCGGACTTCGTCCCGCCGGGGGGCCCGGCGGCGCCCAACGCGCTCGCGATTGACGGTACCGGCCCGGGCCGCCGCCTGTGGCTAGGGACGTATGACTACTTCGGGGATTTCTGGGACGAGAACGTCGACGTCGCTGGCGCCATGCTGGGCTTTGACCTCCCGCACGTGCAGGGGAACCCGCTGTCGGTGACCGGCTTTCACCAACCGCCGGTCACGAACGGCGGCATCTACAAGATGGATTTCGCGTCGGATGGCGAAACGATGGTCTACACCTCGTTCGACAAGCAAGTCATGGTCTACAACGTGAACGACCCGACCGTGGCGCAGCCGTTCGGTCCACCGCTTCCGGTTCTTGGCGTGAACGACTTCGTGTTCGACGTCCGGGTGCTGCCACCGGGAAACTACGATCCCGTCCAGAACTCGCTCGAGGGGGGTTGCTCGTCGCGACCTACTCGAGGATTTACCGACTGGATCAGCACGGCAACATGATCCAGGCGTACGAACCGGGAACGGGCGACACCGCCCCTGGGGGAACGCCTGACTTCTGGTACCCGGGCGTCATCATCTCGGCCGACCGGCAGTCGTTCTGGTCGGCGACGGCGACCGATGCCAGCGGGAACGCCACCTCGCAGCAGTTCACCGTCACCGTGCGCACGCCTGAAGAGGGCGTTGAGAACATTGAGGAGAGTATCCAATTCTTCATCGATGCGAACCCTGGCTCGCCAGTCGCCGCCAAGCTGGCGGACGCACTCAGCAAGATTCAGGATGCTCTCGCGCAAATCGGCGCCTCGCCGCCCGACAACCAGGCCGCCATGGGCAACCTCGAGGGGGCGGTCGGGGACCTGGAGGCCGCTGTCGGCGAAGGCCTCGACCCGGTTGAGGGCGCATCACTGATGGACCAGACTGCCGGCATCGCTCGCGTCGTCGCGGAGACCGCCATCGCCGACGCCATCGCTCGCGGTGGAGATGCTGGCAAGATCAGCGATGCGCAGGACTCATTCGATGAGGGTGACACGCTGCGTGCATCTGGAGACTACAAGGACGCGGTCGCCAAGTACAAAGACGCGCTGTCGAGCGCAGAGGGCGCATAGCGTCCACCTTCGACTCCTGGTCATACCGTAACGGTCGGGTTCGCCGGCCACGCAATGCCGAACCGGTGAGCATCCGTGCGGTACGATGACGAGCGTGCCGAACGGGCAACCCCTCTCGGCGGCGTCCTACCTGCTGTGGGGTCTTGTCGTCGGCCTGACTGGGGCGCTCGGGTACCAAGTGCGGGGTCGCCGACCGTCGCGTACCGTCGGTGACCCAAGCGGGACCCGTTCGACCGGCGTCCGTGGACGAGCGCGGGTCGGCACGCGCGCCTGCGGCGATGCCGCCACCATCGAGCGGTCCGGCGGGCCCACGTGACGGCCTCGCCGTTCCTGAAGCTCCGACTGACGCACCGACTGCCGGCGACGCGTTATCGCGCGGTCCGGAGATCGGACCGGCCCCGTCACTGCAAGCGATCCTGACGCGGGGGGAGCGCCGTCTCGCGGTCATGAATGATCGCGTCGTTGGCGAAGGCGACCGCCTCGGTGCGTTTCGGTCGTCACGATCGCTGCGGACCGCGTCGCGGTGCGCGGTCCGTCGGGCGTCGTCATGGAGATCCCGATCCATGGCGCGCGCCTCTCGCCCTGAGCTCCTGCGCGCGAGCAGGTGTCTGGGCGACGCCCACGCGAGGGCGCGGTGGATTCAGTCGCCCGCGGCGCCGTGGTGGGTCGTGAGTGCCGACGAAAGCCTCGATGCGGGACTTCTCGGTTGGTTGGGAGATCGAGAAACTGGATGCCGATGCCGTCGCCCCCACCAGTGTGGCGGACGATGGCCGAGCACAGGATCTCGCGGTCGTCGCCTGGCAGCTTGAACTTGACGTCGAGCAGGCCGCCGGGGCGGAGCCCGTCGAACGGCACGACGAAGGCTCCTCCTACGCTGAGGTCGCGGAGCTGCTCGGCGGTATGCACCCACATCCCGTGGATGCCGATCCACACGTCAGTCGCAACCGAGACGCGCGGTTCGCGTCGTTTGTCATCCCCCATCGCGCCACTGGCCGTGAGCCGACGACCACGAGGACGATCTTAGCAGGGGTTAGGCGTGGGCCACGGCCTCGGGGCTGACCTTGCCGTCGAACAGGTGGATCTCCCGCTCGGCATGTTCCGCGTAGCGCGGGTCGTGCGTCACGATGCAAATGGTCGACCCCTCGTCATGCAGCCCCTTGAGCAGCCCCATGACGGCTTCGCCGTTCTTCGAGTCGAGGTTGCCCGTCGGCTCGTCCGCCAGCAAGATGGAGGGTTGGCCGGCCACGGCCCGTGCGACGGCCACCCGTTGCTGCTGGCCACCCGAGAGCTGGCTCGGCAGGTGCTTGGCACGATGCGCCATCTCCACCTTTTCGAGCGCCTGCGTGACGCGCTGCTTGCGGTCGGCCGGCTTCATGCCGCGGTAGGTCAGCGGCAGCTCCACGTTCTCGTAGACCGTGAGGTCACCGATCAGGTTGAAGCTCTGGAAGATGAACCCGATCTCGCGGTTGCGAGTGCGCGCCCGGTCCGCCTGGGCGAGCTGCGCCACCGGCCGGCCGTTCAGTGTGTAGTTCCCGTCGGTGGGCGAGTCGAGTAGTCCCAGGATTGACAGCAGCGTCGACTTGCCGCACCCCGAGGGCCCCGAGATCGCGATGTACTCGCCGTTGCGGATATTGAGGTCGATCCCGGCCAGCGCGTGGGTTTCGACCTCGTCGGTGTAGAACACCTTTGTCACGCTCTGGAGGCTGATCAGCGATTGCACGTCGGTCACGGTGGCGTCTCCTCAGCTGTAGACGGGGGCTGCGCCGATGTCAGTTCAAACGCACCCGGTCGAAATCGTCCCAGGCCGACATGTCCGACAGCACGACGCGGTCACCAGGTTGGAGGCCCTCAACGACCTCGATGTCGCTCACCGACCCCCGACCAAGCGTAACGCGGGTGCGCGTCGCCCCGTCGCCCTCGGCGTCCAACCTGAACAAGCTGACCGTGCTCTCTTCCTGACCGAAGACCGGGCGCCCGACGAACACCACCTCGTCGAGCCGTTCGAGCTCGATCGTGCCGTCGACCGTCAGGTCCGGGCGGGCGCCACGCGGCAACTCACCATCGAGGGCAACGTCCACGGTCACGGTGCCGTTCTCGACCGCCGGGTCGATCCGTACTACGTGACCGGGAATGATCCCGTTCCGTGTATCGATCGACGCGACCTGTCCGAACTCGATGTCCTTCGCCTGCGTCTCGGCGACGCGTAGCTCGGCCTTCAGCACCGTCGGGTCGCCGACCCGTGCGAGGTTGGTTCCCGCCGTGACGCGCTGCCCTTCGTCGACTGGCACCTGCTGCAGCACGCCCCGCATGCCGGCTCGCACCTTGAGGTCGGCCACCTGATCGAGGCGTAGATCCCACAGCGTGCGCAGCCTGTCGACCTCCGCCTGCTCGACGGCGAGCTGCGCGTCCATCGTGTTCTCCGACATCTGCAGTCGCTCCTGCTCGAGGAGGAACCGCGTTTCGAACTCCTGCTGCGTCGCTTGCTTCTGTTGAAGCTGGATGTCCGAGACGAGGCCGTCCTTCGCGAGCTCGGCATCGGCCTTGGCGTCGAGCCGCGCCATGATGAGCGCCGCCTCGACCGTGGCCAGCGCCGAGCGTTGTGCCAACAGCTGGCTCTCGAGCTCGACCTCGCGATTGCCGTAGCGTGCTTGCGCTGCCCTCAGGTTTAACTCGGCTTCGATGGCGGTCTGCTCCAGTTCGGGGTTGCTCAGCTCGAGGATGACCGAACCGGCGTTCACGGCCTCTCCCGGGTCGATGACGATCCGTTCTACGTTGCCCTCGGTCGTCGCCGGGATCCAGCGAATCTCCTCCGGGACGAGGGTGCCTGTGCCCCGCACCTGACGGACCATGGGCCCGCGCTCCACCTCCCCGAGGTAGACCGTGTCCCTATCGACGCGCGGCGCGGCGGGCTGCAGCTGTTGCACGAACACACTGACAAGAATGACCGCCACCGTCGCGATCACAACGTAGATGCTCTGTCTGATCTTCTTCTTCCGCGCGATGTCAGGTCTGGCGATATCCATGCCGCTGGCCTTGCGTGTTGGTTAGACGTATTCGAGGCGCTCCGGGTTTCTCTTCACTTCTGTCCCGGCTACACCGTTTCCAGTACTCGCGCGACCGCCCCCGCAACCCGCGACCAATGCTCGGTCTCGTCTACGAGTTGCCTCCGCCCAGCCCGCGTGAGCGAGTAGTACTTCGCTTGCCGGTTGTTCTCCGAGTTGCCCCACGACGCCACGATGAGCCCCTGCTGCTCGAGTCGATGCAACGCCGGATAGAGCGAGCCCTGATTGACCTGCAGCACCGCGTCAGAGACCTGCTGGATACGCTGTGAGATCCCCCATCCGTGCCGCGGGCCGGGGACCAGCGTCTTGAGAATGAGCATGTCCAGCGTGCCACGCAACAGGTCGGATTTCGGCGCCACGGGTGCGTTCCCCTAGAGAATCTACAAGAAGCTTGACCAAGCCCGCGGTGACCTGTCAAGGGGGTTGACATCGACTCCCACCGGTGCTAATTTTACAGCACTGTTGGTTTTTTAGCACATCCAACGGCTGGAGTCGAGGCTTCGTCCAATGACACAGACACACAAGCATCTCTCGCGCCGCGAGCGGCAGCTCATGGACATCGTCTATCAGCGCGGACAGGCGACAGCCGCCGAGGTGCTCGAGGCGCTTCCCGACCCGCCGAGCTACTCGGCGGTGCGCGCGTTGCTCCGCGTGCTGGAGGGGAAGGGCCACGTGCGCCACACGCGTCAGGGGCCGCGGTACGTGTTCATGCCGACGCTTGCGCGTGAGAAGGCCCGCCGCTCGGCGCTCACGCAGGTTGTGCAGACGTTTTTCGAGGGATCGGCCGAGCAGGCGGTGGCCGCGCTGCTCGATCAGGCGACGCTCTCCGGGGCGGACCTGAAACGGCTTTCCGAGTTGATCGACAAGGCTCGGCAGGAAGGACGGTAGGGATGAGCGCGCTCTGGATGCCCACTGTGATCGAGGCGGCGGTCCGGTCCACCGCGTTGCTGGGACTCGCGGCGGTGCTCGCCTTCGTGCTGCGACACCGATCCGCGGCGTTGCGGCATCTGGTCTGGACGCTCGCGCTTGCGGGCGGACTCGTGTTGCCCCTGGCCGGCGCGCTGATGCCGGCGGTCCCGTTCCCGGTCCCGGCGGCCGTCGCCGCCGTGTTGCCGACGCACGTCCCAGGCCCGGCGGTGGCGGTGTCCACATTCGACGGACCCCCCGCCGTCGCCACGAGGGTCGCCCCGCAGACGAGCGGGTCGATCACGCCGGCCCCATCGACATCGACAAGGTCGACCCCGGCCCCGCCGCCCACCCCGATGGCCAGTGAGGCGGGTCGTCGGACTCCGCCACCCGGGCCTGCGCCCGGTCCACAGCCGAAGATCGGGTTGGGTTCGATGTTGTTCGGGGTATGGCTCCTCGGCGCCGCGGCGTTCCTGGCGCGGTCACTCGTTGGCGTGTTGGGCATGCAACGGCTGTCCCGCCACTCGTCAGCAGTGACGCGCGGTGGCGTGCTCGCCCTCCTGCACGATGGGTGCGCGCGTCTCGACATCCAGCGTCCGGTGCGTCTGCTCGTGAGCCGCCGCGCGGTCATCCCGATGACGTGGGGATGGCGCCGGCCAGTGGTACTGCTGCCGGCTGCCTCGTCGGATTGGTCGACCGAACGACAGACGGTCGTCTTGCAGCACGAGCTTGCGCACGTCAGACGCGCCGACGTCGTTACGCAGCTCATTGCGCAGGTGGTCTGCGCCATCTACTGGTTCAATCCGATGGTATGGATCGGCGCGTATCGCCTTCGCGTCGAGCGCGAGCGCGCCTGCGACGACGAGGTGTTGCGGATGGGCACGCGGCCCTCAGTCTACGCAGGCCATCTGCTCGAGATCGCCGGCGCGTTCCGTGCGCCGGCGCTAAGCGCCCCGGCGGCCGTCGCCATGGCGAAGCGCTCGCAGCTCGAGGGTCGCCTGCTCGCGATTCTGGACCCAACGGCGCGGCGCGCCTTCCCGCGGGCGGCAGCGATGGTTGCCGTTGTCACGCTCTCCGGCGCGGCGGTGGTCGTTTCGGCCGTGACGCCGACTACGCGAACCGAGCGGGCCGTGGCCCGAACCGAGACCGTCGTCGACGTGGCGACGACAGAACGTCGCGCTCACGTGGGCGAAGTTGATTCGACGTTGCCGCGCGCCGCACGCGCTACGGCGATCACGGGTCGTCCGGTCGCGCCCGACGGTGCGCCGATCGCGAGCGCGCGACCCGCCACGGGCCTGGCCGCGCCCCCCGCACCGGCCGGCGAGCCGGTCGTTGGGCAGGGAGACGAGGTTGCGAGCCAGAGCCACAGCAGCAGTCGGAGCTGGAGCCGCAGCCGGAGTCGCAGTTGGAGCAGCAGCGGTGCCGCCGTTGCGACGGGCGCCGAGCAGACCGCGCAGCAACGCGCGAGCATCGAGGCGCAAACCGAGGCGCGCAGTCCGGCCGAGGAGGCGCGCGAACGGGCGCTCCGCGAGGTTGAGCGCGCGTGGGAGGGTGTCGACGCCGACGCGCTGTATCGCTACTACGAGCAGTCCTACGAACGGGCCTTCGGACAGTGGGACTGGTCCGACGGCCAGTGGAACTGGACCGACAACGACTGGTCCGACGCGTTCCAGTTCGACTTCAGCTCCGGACAGGACCAACACGACCACGACCCAGAGACGCGTCGCGCGCTCGAGCCGCGTCTCGTCGAGGCCTTCATCGGGGCGCTGAGTGATTCCGACGCCGAAGTGCGCGAGCGCGCGGCGCAGGCGCTGGGCCGTCATCGTGTGGGGGATGCGGTGGCCGCGCTCGGGATGGCGCTTGGAGACGAGGCCGCCGAGGTGCGCGAGCGGGCCGCGTGGGCACTCGGACGGATCCGCGACGCGGAAGCGGTGCCGGCGCTCGGACGCGCACTTGACGATGCCGAGCCGGATGTCCGGGAGCAGGCCGCGTGGGCCCTCGGTCGGATCCGCGATGCGCAGGCGGTGCCGGCGCTCGGACGCGCGCTCGACGATGCCGAGCCCGACGTACGCCAGCAGGCGGCGTGGGCACTCGGGATGATCCGTGACGCCGAGGCCGTCCCACCGCTGGTTGGCGGGCTGCGCGATCCTGACCAGGAGGTGCGCGAGCAGGCGGCGTGGGCACTGGGAATGATTCGGAGTCCGGCATCAGTGGAGGGTCTGGTCGCCGCGTTGCGCGATTCCGAAGTAGAGACCCAGGAACAGGTCGCATGGGCGCTCAGCCGCATCCGTGACGAGCGCGCGGTCGACGGTCTGATCACGGCGGTTGATCTCGTCGAGGGGGAGGCCCTCGAGGAGGTCGTCGAGGCACTCGGACGCATCGGCGGCGATCAGGCCATGGACGCGCTCGTGGGGTTGATGGATTCGAGCAACCCGGAGGTCCGTCGAGAGGTCATCGAAGCGCTGAGCCGGGGCAGCCGGCGTGGTCCGAACCCGAATCCGAGCCCGAACCCGAACCCGAACCCGAATCGCAGGTAGGAACGAGTGGCTCCCGCGTTGACCGGTTGCCGTCTCCTGTGGCGGGGGGCTGGCCACTCTGTGGCACTGTTCGTCGTCGCGGCGACGGCCGCGTCGGCGATGGCCCAGGAGTCGGCTGGGTTCGCTCTCCGGTCACAGATAGACCAGGTGGTCGCGCCCTACGTCGCGGCCGCGGACTTCCAGGGTGTCGTCGGGGTGCAACGCGATGGTCAGGCGCCGCTCGTCCTCTCTTACGGGCTCGCCAGCGTCGAGCTCGAGGTGCCGCACCGGCCGACCGACATCTTCATGATTGGCTCGGTGTCGAAGCAGTTCACCGCCGTGGCGATTCTGCTGCTCGAAGAGGACGGCGCACTTCGGACGAACGACCCGGTGGGCCATCACCTGCCCACGTTTGGCCATGGGGACGAGGTCACCATCGAGCAGCTGCTCACGCATCGGTCGGGGGTTGCGGACATCTACTCGCTCGAGCGATTCGGTGAGACGGGTGGACAGGGGGGAACGTTCGACCAGGTCATTGTCGATCTGGGCCAGATGGAGCTGACCCATCGGCCGGGCGCCGCATACGCCTACAGCAACGGCGGGTACGCGGTGCTGGCGGCGGTGATCGAACAGGTGTCGGGGGAGTCCTACGGCGAGTTCCTCGAGCGTCGGTTGTTCGCCCCGCTGGGTATGGCGAGTAGCGCACATGGCGGCCCGACTTCGTCCGTCAAGAATCGCGTTCCTGGCTACGACCCATGGGGTCGCGCCCAGTTGGCGCCGGTGGTTCCCGCGTCCACCACGTACAACACGGGCGCCGGCTCCCTCTGGTCGTCGGCCGACGATCTCCTGACCTGGACCTCCGCGCTTCACACCGGGCGCGTTCTGAGCGACCGCGCGTACGCGAAGCTTATCCGCGACTACGGGGATGAGTACGGATACGGCGTCAGCGTCTTCCAACGATTCGGTCGCGATGTGGTCGGCCACGACGGACGGGTCGCCGGCTATGCCAGTGACGTTGCGCGGTATGTGGCTGATCGCCTCACGGTCGTCGTCTTGAGCAACGTGCAATCCGTCGCCAGAGACGAGGTCCGTCGGTGGGTGGCCGCCGCAGCGCTGGGCGAGCCGTACACGGTGGCCAGACCGCGGGTGTTCGTGGATCGACCCTGGTCGGCCTTCGACGAGCTTCTCGGCACGTATGCCTTCGGACCCGGCTTCAACGTGGCCATCAGCACGGCCGACGGGCGATTGCTGGCTCGCGCCAACGAAGGCGGCTCGTCGGAGCTGACCCCGATCGGCAAGACGGAGTGGTTCTCCCGCATGCTCTACGTGACCGTCCGCTTCGCGCGTGACGAGGACGACGCTGTGGACCGGTTGATCTGGGGCGAAGGGGACCAGGCGCCCGTCGGGCGCCGGACGCGGTAACGCGACGGAGCCATCCCTCCGAAACCGTGATGCTCCACGACCTCCGCTACGCCGTCCGCACGCTGCGCCGCAATCCGACGTTCACGGTGGTGGCGGTGCTGACGCTCGCGCTCGGGATCGGTGCCAACGCGGCGATCTTCAGCGTGGTGGATGGTGTGTTGCTGCGGACCGTGCCGTTTGACGAGATGGATCGACTCGTCATGGTCTGGCAAACGGATCGTGACAGCGGCACGACGCGCGAGCCGGCGTCGGTGCCCGACTTCCTCGATTTCCAGGAGCGCAGCCGACAGATCGCATCGTTCGGCGCGCTGATGGGGACGCAGGTGAGCGGTGCGACGCGCGACGGTGCGCCGATCCGGCTGACCGCGCTTGCGGTCACCGACGGCCTGTTGCCGGTCCTCGGTGTCGAGCCGATCGTCGGGCGTCGCTTTGCCGCGGAAGAAGCCAGCCCGGGTGGGCGCAGCGTGGCGATCATCAGCGAAGGATTGTGGGCAGAGCGGTTCGACCGCAACGTGAACGTGCTCGGGCAGGTGCTGTTGCTTGACGAGGCCCCGGCCACCATCGTCGGGGTGGTTCCCGCGGAAGCCGACCTCGGTGTCGTGCAGGTCCTGTCCGCCGCCGCCTATGCGCGCGCGTTCGCCGACCAGGGCGCCCGCACCGACGTCGATGTCTGGGTACCGCTGCGGGCCGACCCGCGCGACTTCCCGCGCTCGACCCATCCGATCTTCGTCGTTGGTCGGCTGGCACCACAGGCGACGCTGGCCTCGGCGCGCGACGAGCTGATGGGGATCGCCGCGGAGCTGGAGCGCGCGTATCCGGAGAACGACGCGCGCGGGGTCTTCCTCGAGCCGCTGTCGACCGTGGTGTTCGGCCCGGTCCGCGCGCCCCTCGTCGTCCTGATGGGCGCCGTGGCGCTCGTCCTGCTGGTTGCGTGCGCCAACGTGGCCAATCTGATGCTCGCCCGTGCGACCACCCGGGTGCGCGAGGTGGCCGTGCGGCAGGCGCTCGGCGCCGACGCGCGACGGCTGGCCCGCCAATTCCTCATCGAGAGCCTGGTGCTGACGCTGCTGGCGACGACCGTCGGTCTCGGCTTCGCGGCGATCGGGCTCGAGCTGCTCCTCGCCCTTGCGCCAGGCGACATCCCGCGGCTCGCCACTGTAGCGCTCGATGGCCGTGTGATCGGTGCCGCGGCGGGGCTCGCCCTCGTCGTCGGGATCGCCTTCGGGATGGCGCCGATCGCGCAGGCATGGCGCATCGACCTGCAGACCGGTCTCAAGGGTCAGCTCGGGCCGGGTGGTCTTCTGGCGCGCGGCGCCCGGACGCCCCGCATGCTGCTTGTCGTCACACAGGTCGCGCTCGCGGTGCTTCTCGTCATCGGTGCCGGGCTGCTGGTGCGCAGCTTCGCGGCGCTGCTCGCGGTCGACGCAGGCTTTCGCACCGGCGGCGTCCTGAAGGCGGAATATGAGCTCCCGGCCACGCGGTATCCGGCGGATCTCAGCACGTTCCCGAGCTTCACGGAGATCCACGGATTTAATGACCGTTTGCTGCGCCGCGTCAACTCGGTGCCGGCGGTCGCATCAGCGGCCATTGCCGGCAACCATCCGCTCGACGCCGGCGCGACCAACTCGTTCTTCGTGGTGGGCCGGGAAGCCGAGGCCGCCGACTGGCCGGAGATCACCGTGCGACGTGTCACACCGAGCTACTTCCCGACGGTCGAGCTCGCGCTGCTTGAAGGGCGACTCTTCAACGACACGGATGACACGGCGGCGGCGGCCGTCGCGGTCATCAACCAGGCGGCGGCGCGCCGGTTCTTCGACGAGCGGAGCGCCATCGGCCAGCAACTCGGATTCTGGGGCGCTCGCCGCATGATCGTTGGTGTCGTGGACAACGAGAAGTTCCATGGGGTGACCGAGGCGCCGCCGCTCGGTGTGTATCTCCCCGCCGCACAGGCCCCGTCACTGAACGGTGTGTATGCGCTACTGGTCCGTTCCGAGTCCGACCCTGCAACACTGGCCCCGACGGTGGAGCGGATCGTTGGCGATCTCGATCCGCGGGTGGCCGTGTTCGGTCTCGAGCCGCTCGACGAGACGATGGCGAGATCGGTAGCGCAACGCCGCTTCGTGATGACGTTGCTCGGTCTGTTCGCGGCCGTGGCTATCGCGCTTGCGGTCGTCGGTCTGCACGGCGTCTTGAGCTACGACGTCGCGAGGCGCACCCGCGAGATGGGCATTCGAATGGCGCTCGGGGCCCGACCCGCGGGCATCATCGCGCTGGTGGTCGGCGAAGGACTTGGGCTCACGGCCGTCGGTCTGGCCGTCGGGCTGCTGGTCGCAATAGGGTTCTCACGGGTCCTTTCGGCACTGCTCTTCGGGATTGCGCCGCTCGACCTGACGACGTTCGTGGCGGCGCCCGTCCTGGTGGCCGTCGTCGCCGTGGCGGCCTGTCTCTTGCCGGCGCGTCGCGCGGCGACGATCGACCCGACGACAGCGCTGCGGGTGGAATAGGAGTTTCACGTGCTGCAAGACCTCAGATACGCACTGCGCATGATGGCGCGCAACCCTGGCTTCACCGCCGTGGCGGTATTCGCGCTCGCGCTCGGCATCGGCGCCAACACCGCGATGTTCAGTGTGGTTGATGCCGTCCTGTTGCGGCCGCTGTCCTACGACGAGCCCGACCGGCTCGTCATGGTCTGGGAAACCAACTTCACGAACGCCGTGACCCGCAGCCAGGTGTCGCCGGTCACCTACACGGAGTGGCGTGACAACAGCGGTCTGTTCGAGGAGGTCGCAGGCTGGTGGTATCCGCAGCTCAACCTGACAGACGCGCAGGGCGACCCCGAGCGTGCCCGCGCCATCGACGTCACCGATCGGTTCTTCGCCGTCCTGGGCGCCGACGCGATCGTCGGGCGCACCTTTCTCCCGGGTGAGGATCAGCCGCAGGCCGAGTCGGTCGTCGTGATCGGTCACGCGCTGTGGCAACGCCGCTTCGGAGGCGAGGCGAGCGCGCTCGACGAGGTCGTGCGTCTCGACGGCGTGCCGCACACCATCGTCGGCGTGATGCCGCCCGGCTTCGACTACCCGAACGAGACGGAGGTCTGGCGCGGGTTGAGCTGGGATCCGTCCCAGCACAGCCGCGAGGCCCGGTTCTTCGAGGTGGTGGGTCGTCTCCGCCCGGGGCTCGACCGCGTGCAGGCCCAGGCCGATCTCGACGCGCTCGCCGTCCGGCTCGCCACGGATTACCCCGATTCGAATCGCGGGTGGGGCGCGCTTCTCGTGCCACTTCACGAGCAGCTCGTCGGCGACGTGCGGCCGGCGCTGCTCGTGTTGTTCGGCGCGGTCGGGTTTGTCCTGTTGATCGCCTGTGCCAACGTGGCGAACCTGCTGCTGGCGCGTGCGAGCGTGCGCGAAAAGGAGATTGCGATCCGGCTCGCGATCGGCGCGAGCCGCGGCCGCCTCGTCCGCCAGTTGCTGACGGAGAGCCTCGTGCTGGCGTTTGTGAGTGCGGTTGCGGGCACGCTGCTGGCGTGGGTCGCGGTGCGCGGCTTCGCGGCCGCGAACCCGATCGATATCCCGCGGCTGGGCGGGGTCGTGCTCGACGCCCGACTCCTGCTGTTCACATTCACCGTGGCCTCGGTGACCGCCGTGCTGTTCGGGCTCGTGCCGGCGCTCCAGGGGTCACGTGCCAATGTCGGGGCGGCCGTGAAGGACGGGGCGCGCGAATCGGGAGCGAGCGCGGGGAGCCGCACTGTCCGAACGCTACTCGTCGTCTCGGAGGTCGCGATCGCGCTGATGCTCCTGGTCGGCGCGGCGCTGTTGTTGAAGAGCTTCGGCCGGCTGCAAGAGGTCGACCCTGGGGTGCGCCCGACCAATGTCCTGTCGGTCAACCTGCAGCTGTCGTCCGCGGCCTATCCCGAGTGGTCTTCGGTCAGCGACTTCTACACCCGCCTCGTCGAGCGCGTCGAGACGATCCCCGGCGTCCGTTCGGCGGCGTCGACGGCATTCTTGGTGCTCGAGCAGGGCTGGCCGGTCGACACCGTCGTCGACGGCCAGATCGCCGGCGAACCCGGGACGGAGCCCAAGCTGCAGTATCACCAGGTGAGTCCCCGCTACTTCGAGACAGTAGGTGTCCCACTGCTCTCGGGGCGGGCGTTCACCGACCGGGATGACGAGGACGCACCGGGCGTCGCGATCCTCAACCAGGCCGCCGTGCGCCGCCTGTTCCCGACCGAAGACCCGCTCGGACGCCGCATCGTGCGCGTCGCCGACGGCATCGGTCCACTTGGCCGCAACCTGCTGGACAGTCGGGAGGTCGAGATCGTCGGTGTCGTGGCCGACGCGAAGAACACCAGCCTGACGACCGATGTCGAGCCGGCGCTGTTTCTCCCACAGCGGCAATTCGCGTATCGCAGCATGCACCTGGTCGTGCGTGGTGAGGGGCCGCCGCTCGGGCTGGTCGGACCGATACGCGAGACTGTGCGCGGCCTCGACCTCGCCGTGCCACTTGCGGACATCAAGACACTCGACCAGCATCTCGGCGCGCAGCTTGCGCAGCCGCGGTTCTCCATGGTGCTGCTGCGATCTTTGCCGCGCTCGCCCTCGTACTCGCCAGCGTCGGTCTCTACGCCGTCATGGCGTACTCGGTTTCTCGGCGGCGACGCGAGCTCGGCGTTCGGCTGGCGCTCGGAGCGCAGCGTGGACAGATCCTCGGGCTCGTTGTCCGGCAGGGCATGGTGCTGGCGCTGTCAGGTGTCGCGGCCGGTCTGCTCGGGTCGTTCGTGACGAGCCAGCTGCTCCAAAGCCTGCTCTACGGTGTCAGTCCGACCGATATCGTCGCCTTCGGGAGCGTCACGGCCGTCTTGCTGGGCGTGGCGCTGCTCGCGTCCTATGTTCCCGCGCGCCGGGCGACGGCCGTCGATCCGGTCACGGCGCTCCGCGCGGAGTAGCGCAAGCACGGTTGCTAGGACTCGCCCAGCCCCGACATCGCACGCCGGAGCCTTGGAATGACCAGGGAGAGCGAGGTGATGATCGACACGGCCACGGCGCCCACGCCTTCGACCTGCGCCAGGGTCATCCGAAGCTCTTCTTGCGTCGAGAGAAGAAACAACCCGAGTACGGCACCCGAGAACAGCGGCACCCACCTCCACAGTCGCCATTTCTTCCCTGATTCCCCCGCCGTCTCCCATGCCGCCACTTCGCGTCGATGGTGGGGCAGCTGGATGAACTGGTTGAAGTCAAGGCGGTCGAGTGAGGGCGCAAGACGCAGCGGGCCGTGCAGCAGGACCCCTCGGCTCACCAGACGCTTTGCCGCCCAGTCCCGCTGGACGTTCACGACGCCTGTCTCCGACAAGCGGAGGAGAAGCGCACGCTCGCTCGGAGAGGAGCTTCGCCACAGGCGTTCGTGGTGTGACAGCGCCGTCTCGTTCGACCGTTGGTCGGCGTCGAGATAGACTCGCTGACAGCGTCTGAACAGGAGCTCCCAGCGAGCCTGGAGGTCCCGTTCCCCGCCGAGATTGACGCCCTCCGGAGACCGGAGCACCAGTTCCTCCGGCGCGACCTCGGTGGCGATGATGACGGTTCGACGCGACTCCAAGAGCAGCTGCACGAGTTGGAGCTTTCTGGCGTTTGCCTCGGCGTCGGCCGGCCGCACGTCCAGGTGATCCAAGAAGATCGCCTTCGTGTTCCCGTCGTCGCTCCAGTTGCGCGCTCTGGGCCAGCCGCCGTCGAGACGGCTCCAGTCGACCTGCGCCAGGTCGATGTAGTCGACCTGCGCGGAATCCTCAACCTTGGTCCTCCACTCGCCTCTACCAAGAACCAGGGTATGACGGTCCGGCGGGATCGCAGGGAGCTCAGGCGCAACGTCGGACGAGGAATAGGCGAGGTCACTCGGCACGAGGCGGCGGGAAAGAAAGCCCACGACGACGAACAACGGCGCCGAAGACAAGACGAGTGAGATGAGAAGCGAGTACCAGGGAAGCGATGGCAGCGTCGATTCGATCACCAGCGCCTGCGCCGGATCGACTCCAGCGCCACGCGATCGGGTCACCAGTTGTCGTGAGGACCACGGCCGCGGCTCGTCCCCGACCAGCGTATCGTCATCGACTCGGGAGCGCGCGACCGATGACAGGAACACGCTATGTGCATCGAACTCCACGTTCACCTGATCGAGCAACCAATGCGTCGAGAAGGTCAACCATCGGCTGAGGTCGGCGATCTGCCTGTCCTGCTCGGTGCAGGACCCGGGACAGGGCCTCAGCTCGGCGGTGGTGTCGAGGAAGATGTCGGTGTACACGTCGCGCGCGTTGTCTGGTCGCACGGCCGCCTGAAACCGTGCGCGCCCGTCCTGGGGCAGCTCGATCTCCCCGGCACGGTCCTCGAGGCGACGCGCTCTTTCTTCGAGGCTGCGCACCATCTGGGTCTGGACGTTTCGCGCGAACCGCTGGACCTCGGAATCGGCCACGATCCGATAGGTGGTCATTGTCGGGACCACCGCCAGCAGCGTCAGGAAGAGGCACCCGGCAAGCGCGCGGTGCATTGGCTGCGCCGGCTGTCCTCCCGGATTTCGATGAATGATCTTCGCCGCCCAGAGCAGCCCGACGACGTGACAGGCCACGACCAGCGCGCTGATGACCCCATGTTCCGTATTCCTGTTGCCGATGGCGCCGAGCAGGCAGGTCGCGGTCATCAGCGCGACGATGAGCGGGTCGAGCCACCCGCGGTGGTAGCTGTACGAGAAGCCGAGCCATCCTCGGTTGGTCCCGACGTTTCGAGCGAGGCCTCGGTAGGCGACCATGATGAACAGGGGGGCCATGATGACGCCGAGCAGAAACAGCTTGCCGGCGGGCCAGTAGGTGAGAGCGGCGAAGAAGCCGACGAGCACGATGAGGTAGCCGACGATGAGCTGTACGTAGCGAGGGCCGGGGGTGTCGGTCTGAAGCATCCACTCGAGCCGCACTTTCAGCAGATGCTGCAGCACAAAGAGGACCAGGAAGATCGCCACGAACCCGCCCGTGACGATGATCGTCGTGACCCAGAGGACTTGTAGGTTCGAGCTGTGCATCGGTCGCGTATTTCGCATGACCGCCAGGAACCACGTGTCCGTCAGGGGCACGAGGCGAACCCGCTGAAACTCGCCCTCGTACGACATGTTGAGGCGTGTCGGGTCGTGACCCTGCAGGGCCGCCAACAGGTCATGGTCGTTCTCCGCCTCCTCGATAAAGTTGTCTCCCTGTCCGTGGGCGGGGTCCGAATGGAGCAGTACCGTCCCGTCATGGTCGAGGATCGCGAAGCGATAGCCGTCGGGAAGGACCGGCGCGATGATCGACGTCATGCGGGCGATGACGACGACGACGGCGGGGCGGTCAGGCGTCGGCTCATCAACCGGCGGCGATACCCTTGGCGGGTCTGCGATGGCTCGCGAAACGGCGACAGTTGTCTCACCCGTCGTCATGGATTGGATGATTTCGATGGCGGTGCCTGGCGTCGGGTTGTCGGACAAGGCCGCCGAACGCCTGGCTTGCTGAAAATATGCTCGTCCTCGAACCCCCACGAACGGCGTCAGGTGGTTCCTGACGCTCCACTTAGCGACTTGCCGGCCTTCGGCGTTGATCCATGCCACCAGATCGAGGCTCCGAGTGACAGGCGCGAGGCTCTCGGCAATGACATCTGTTTCCTCGCTCACACGCATCCAGGGTTGCGTCTTCCAGATCCGCGTCTCGCCCTGCTTCGGATCCGTCACTACGCTCTCGAGAACGGCCGCCGACGAGAGACGTTCGGCGACCGCATCTAGCTGCTGCTTCTCCTCCAGGAACGCGTCCTTGATACGCCTGCCGAGAGTGTCCAACTGCTCGTCAGTGACGCTCCTCGCCGAGCCGTAACCCCAGCAGTCCGTCATCCCCAAGGTGGCGAGCGAGGTGAACAGAACGACGCTGAGGAAGAGCCGGGAGACACGAATCCGGCCGAGACTGTCGCGCGACCCCAGGAACCGCACTTCGAAGAGGGGATAGGCGAGCAGAAGCCCGAATGACACGAACACGGCGGTCGCCAGCAGCCCGTAGTGGATCGCCAGCGAGGCGGAGCGGAAACGGTCGGAGGCGACGAGACCCGCGATGCGCCACTCCTCCTCGAGGTCTTGAGTGCCGGCGCTCAGGCGATCAAGCTGGACGTGGAGCGGTCGGACGAACAGCTTGTATCGTCGTCCGGCAAAGACGACATCGGTGGCTTCCGCCCGCAACTCGAGCGGTGTCACCGTTCCGGCGGCGTCTCGTATCTCCTCCAGGGACCCGACCTGACCGCTTGCACCCCGCGGGGCGAAGAGGAGCTGCTGTTCCGCGCCGTCGGTGACGAGGAGATAGTCGAAGCGACTGCCGGCCCGGAAGGGGCTTGCCAACCACTGTGCGGTAATGCGTTCGACCAGCGTGACGAGATCCGTCTTGACCTCGAAGGTGGCGCGACCTCTCTCGGAGCCGCCGTTCGTGATCTGCCCCGCGAAGCTCGCCACCAGCCAGTGACGACCGCCCTCTTGGCGCCGTGTCAACGTCGTGCGCGTCGCCACCGGATCGACGGGCGGATTGGACTTCTGTGCGCGTGTGAGCTGCTCGACGAAATCACCCGGGAGGACGAAATCCGGCTGGTGCTGGAGCGTGGCGAGGTTGGTGACGTCGGCGCCGCTCAGCGCGCTGAACATTACCGCTCGCCGGCCGGCCATACCCTGCTCGACATGGTCGCTGATCCGATCGAGAAGGCGAAAGTAGCGGCTCGCGAAGAAAATCTCTCGGGACTCTGTCCACAGGAAGTAGCCGGTCCCAAGGCCGGCCACGATCAGCAGAAGTGCGACCGGGAGTACGAGACCGGATACGGTCTTGCTGTTCATGGCCTGATTCCACCGCGGCGAGTGATGCTGTCGCCCGCACAGTACAACGTGCGCCGCGACACAAGCGAACGGGCCGGGCTTCAGGACTAGCCACCACGAGCTAGCGTCCGCCCGGTTCGAGCGATACCATGGGGCACCCAGGGGGTGCCCATGCGACGCTCGGTTTACCTTTCCGTTCTGACGGCGGCCCTGCTCCTCCCGTTGTCGGCCGCCGCTCAGCAGGGAACCCCGGCCGGGCAGTGGCCCGCCTATGGCGGCGATCACGGCAGCACCAAGTACTCGCCGCTCGATCAGATCGACGCCGAGACAGTCGAGCGCCTCCGGGTCGTCTGGCGCTGGGACTCCCCCGACAACGCCGTCGTCACCGACAACCGCACCACGCTGCCAACGCTGCCGTCCGCCTTCAAGTCGACGCCGGTGCTCGCCGACGGCGTGCTGTACATCAAGACCTCGATGTCGCAGGCCGTCGCGATCGACGCCGCGACGGGTGAGACGCTCTGGGTGTTCGATCCTGGCAGTTGGGAGGAGTGGCGACCGGCGAACACCGGCTACAACTCGCGTGGTGTGGCGTACTGGTCGGACGGACAGGACGCCCGCATTTTCTTGCCGACCGGCAACGCCTACCTGTGGGCGATCGACGCACGGACCGGCCGGCCGATCGCCGACTTCGGCGCCGACGGCGCCATCGACGCGACCCAAGGGCTGCGCCGTCCGATTCCCCGCGAGGACTACCAGTTGATGTCGGCGCCGATCGTCGTCGGCGATGTGGTCGTCATCGGGTCGGTCGTCATGGACCGGCCACAGTCTCGGCTCGATGCGCCGGGTGACGTGCGCGGCTTCGACGTGCGAACGGGGGAGGAGCTGTGGGAGTTCCACACCGTTCCGCAGCCGGGCGAGTTCGGGAACGACACGTGGGAGGACGGCTCGTGGGAGTACTCCGGGGCGACCAACGCCTGGGGGATGCTAACGGCCGACCCGGAGCTCGGCTATGTCTACCTGCCGATCGGGACACCGACAAACGACTATTACGGCGGGCATCGGCACGGCGACAACGTGTTCGCGGAGAGCATCGTCTGTGTCGACGTGGCAACCGGTGAGCGAGTGTGGCACTACCAGTTCATCCACCACGGGTTGTGGGACTACGACGCGACCGCCGCGCCGACGCTGCTGGACATCGTGGTCGACGGCCGGTCGATTAAGGCCGTGGCGGTCGTGACGAAGCAGGCCTACACGTACGTCTTCGACCGCGTGACCGGCGAGCCGGTCTGGCCGATCGAGGAGCGGCCGGTGAAGTCTGGTGACGTGCCGGGCGAATGGTACTCGCCGACGCAACCGCACCCGACGAAGCCGCCACCGTTCGACCGTCAGGGTGTGAGCGTCGACAGCCTCATCGACTTCACGCCGGAGCTGCGCGCCGAGGCGCTCGAGATCCTGAACGAGTTTGCCTATGGGCCAATCTTCGAGCCGATCACGCTGGAGGGTGACGGTAAGCGAGGGACGATCATCATGCCGGGCGCGGGCGGCGGCGCGAACTGGCACGGCGCGGCGGCTGACCCCGAGACCGGCTGGCTGTATGTCCCCTCGCGCACCGCGCCGACCGTCGTCCAGCTCGCGCCAGCCGACGCGAGCCGGGGGGACATGCGTTACCAGCCGGGCCGCGGCGCGCGCCTGCAGGGCCCGAGGGGTCTGCCGCTCTGGAAGCCGCCCTACGTGCGGCTCAGCGCGTTCGACCTGAACACCGGGACACGTGAATGGGTCGTGCCGCTCGGCGACGGCCCGCGGCAGGAGCTGGTCGACATGGGCGTGCCCGATCCGGGACCGCTCGGCGGTGGCTCCTACACCGGGCCGCTCCTGACCAAGTCGCTCCTGTTTCTCGGGTTCCGCGGTCGGCGCGACAGCCCCGATCTGGACTTCCGGCGGCCGGCCGATCAGACGCTGGACCGCACGTTGTCCGCCACGCCGTTTCTGCTTGCCTTCGACAAGGCGACCGGCGAGACGGTGCACGCGATCGAGCTCGACGTGGCGCCGACCGGTACGCCGATGACCTACATGCGGAACGGCAAGCAGTTCATCGTGCTGGCCTACGGCACGGCCAATGACGCGGGCATGCTGGCGCTCGCGCTGGAGTAGCGCGAGGCTTTAGCCTCGCCGGCAGGGCTTAAGCCCTGCCCTACGGCTTACACGAGTCCACGCTTGGGGGTCTTCATGCCGTACCGCATCGCGACCGTCGTGCTGGCGCTTCTGCTCGTGGCGTCGTCCGCTGTTGCGCAACAGGGCGCGCCCGCGGGGCAGTGGCCGACCTACGGTGGCGATCACGGCGCGACGAAGTACTCGCCGCTCGATCTGATCGATCGCGACAACGTCGATCAACTTCGGGTCGCGTGGCGCTGGGCGTCGCCGGACAATCAAGTCGTGACGGCAAACCGCACGACGCTGCCGTCGCTCCCAGCCGGCTTCAAGGCGACGCCGGTGCTCGTCGACGGTGTCCTCTACATCAAGACGTCGTTGTCACAGGCCGCGGCGATCGATGCCGCGACCGGCGAAACGCTCTGGGTGTTCGACCCGGGGGTGTGGGAAGGCGAGCGACCGGCGAACATGGGCTACAACGCCCGCGGGGTCGCGTACTGGTCCGACGGCCGCGACGCGCGCATCTTCTTGCCGACCGGCAACGCGTATCTGTGGGCAGTCGACGCGAGAACTGGTCGTCCGATCGCCGACTTCGGCGCCGACGGTGCCATCGATGCGACGCAGGGCCTTCGCCGGCCGATCCCGCGCGAGGACTACCAGTTGATGTCGGCGCCGATCGTCGTCGGCGACGTGGTCATCATCGGGTCGGTCATCTACGACCGGCCCCGCAACAAGCTCGACGCGCCGGGCGACGTGCGCGGCTTCGATGCGCGGACCGGCGAGGAGCTGTGGGAGTTCCACACGGTGCCGCAGCCTGGCGAGTTCGGGAACGAGACGTGGGAGGACGGCTCCTGGGAGTACTCCGGGGGGACGAACGCCTGGGGCATGCTGAGCGCCGACCCGGAGCTGGGTTACGTCTACCTGCCGATCGGGACGCCGACGAACGACTTCTATGGCGGTCATCGCCACGGCGACAACCTCTACGCGGAGAGCATCGTCTGCGTCGACGTGGCCACCGGTGAGCGAGTGTGGCACTACCAGTTCATCCATCACGGGCTCTGGGATTACGACGCGACCGCCGCGCCGGCACTCGTGGACATCGTGGTTGACGGCCGGCCGATACAGGCGGTGGCGGTGGTGACGAAGCAGGCCTACACCTATGTCTTCGACCGCGTCACGGGCGAGCCGGTCTGGCCGATCGAGGAACGGCCCGTGCCACGGGGTGACGTGCCGGGTGAATGGTATGCGCCGACGCAGCCCCATCCGACGAAGCCGCCGCCGTTCGATCGCCAGGGGGTGACGGTCGACGACATCATCGATTTCACGCCGGCGTTGCGCGCCGAGGCGCTCGAGATCCTGGACGACTTTGCGTACGGGCCGATCTACGAGCCGATCACCCTCGAAGGGGACGGCAAGCTGGGGACGATCATCATGCCGGGGTTCGGCGGCGGGGCGAACTGGCATGGTGCGGCGGTCGACCCCGACACCGGCTGGCTCTACGTCCCGTCGCGTACCTTACCCTTCGTCATTCAGCTCGCGTCACCCGACGCCGGCGAATCGGACATGCGCTACCAGCCTGTCTCCGAGCGCCTCGAAAGCCCGCAGGGCCTCCCTCTGTGGAAGCCGCCCTACGTGCGGCTGAGCGCGTTCGACCTGAACCGCGGGACCCAAGAATGGATGGTCCCGCTCGGCGACGGGCCGCGCCAGCAGGTCATCGATCTCGGTGTCGCCGACCCGGGACCGCTGGGTGGCGGCGCGTACACCGGTCCGCTCCTCACCAAGACGCTCCTATTTCTCGGCCTCAGCCTTCGGCTCAACCCGTTCGGAGGCGATGCCCCGGCCGTCCCCGATCGTGCCGATGGTCCGCGCGCGTTTCCCACCACGCCCGCACTGCTCGCGTTCGACAAGGGGACGGGGGACGTGGTTCACGCAGTCGAGTTGGATGTTCCCCCGACGGGCACCCCGATGACCTACATGCGGGGCGGCACACAGTACATCGTCTTGGCGTACGGCTCGGCCAACGAGTCTGGGCTCATTGCCCTCGCGCTCGAGTAGGGGGCGTACGCAGTACGTAGCGCAGGGCTTTAGCCCTGCCGGCGACGAACGACCCACCGTCGCGCGCAGATGCCGCACTACCGTCACACGCAGATCGGGTGGGGGATGATGGCCGGAAGCCTCATCCCGATATCCATCGCCCTGACACTGTTCGCTCGCGCGGGCGCCACTGCCGTCGCACTGGCCGTGTTTCTGTTCCTCGTCGCGGTCTTCCTGACGTTCTGCGCCTTGACCGTGACGGTGGACGTGGCGTCGGTCGGCGTGAGGTTCGGCGTCGGTTGGGTCTGGCGGCGCGTGCCGTTTGCGGACATCGCGGCGTATCGGCGCGTCCGGAGCGCGTGGTGGCGGGGCCTCGGCATCCGCTACATCGGGCGCGGCTGGCTCTACAGCGTGTCCGGCTTTCGTACGGTCGAGCTGACCTTGAAGAACGGCAAGCGGATACGCATCGGCACCGACGAGCCCGAGGCTCTCGCGGCCGCACTCCAACGTGGCCTTGGTCGGCCGGAGGCGGTCACCGGCTGACCGTTCGTCGTGAGCGCCGCTACGGCACGGGCACCCGTTCCTTCAGCTCCTCCACCCAGTTGAACACGACGTTCTCCCGCGTGCGTGCGCCACCACTCGCCCCCGCGCCGGCAGACGGCAACTGGGCAGCGCTCATGAGAAACCGCTGGCCGTCGGCGGTCACCGTATACCGAGCCCGAGGCCCCCCTCCCCCGACGGGCACGCTTCTCACGAACAGCTCGGTCGGCGGTCCGATCGTCAGCTCCGGGTCGGTCGACACCTCGATGGCGATCATCGTGTTGTCGCTCGGCCGTCGGTAGAACAGCTCGCCGTTCGCCGCCCACGCCGGCTCGTCCCCACCGCCGACCGACATGGTCAACTCTGCACCCGGACCCGGAAACGGCTGGACGTGAATCTCACGCTGACCCGTCTGCGCCGACACATAGGCCACGTAGCGTCCGTCGGGAGAAAAGACGGCGTTCGAGTCTGCAAACTCCCGCTCGAGCCAGATCTCCGGCTCGGTGTCCGCCCCCTCGAGCGCCACCGCAAGCTGGTTGGGGGACTCTCCGGTGGCGTGGTGATGCGCGGTCACGGTGTTTCGGTGCGGCGCCCAGTCATCTAGATGGACCTGTCCCTCGAGCGCGGTCAGCTGTCGGACGGTGCCACTCCCGTCTGCCGGTTGAGTCCAGACGTCCTGGCTCGTTGAACCTCGGCTCGACGTGTACGCGACCTCTGTCCCGGTAGGCGACCACGCGGCATAGTGGTCGGTCGCCCCGTCCGTGGTCAGACGGCTCTCGCGGCCGCTCGCCAGGTCGTAGACGCGCAGGTCGCCATCGGCCACGATCAACAACCGGTCGCCCTCGGGCGAAAGGCGCGGGGACCCGTACTCGCTCGGGGGGATGGTCTCGATGAGCTCGACCCGGCCGGCACGATCGACCCAGACGAGGGGGCTGGCGAAACCCGCGCCGCCGGTAAGGTAGAACAGCGCCGTCGTCGGACACCGCGTAATTGGCCGATGCCGCGGTCCGGGCACGGGTGACCCCCTCGACCATCGATACCGGACCGCTCACCACCGTCAGGGTGTCGATGTCGAACGCCACTGCGAACAGCCCGTCGTCGAGGGCGTAGACCAGATGCCCGGTCGGCACGTATCGGGCGTCGCTGCCCCCGTCGAGCAGCACCGTCCGCTCGCCGGAGGTGAGCGACTGTGCCACGATCTGGCCGGCGTCCCACCTGGCTGCACCGCGGCTCCCCCGTGGACCCACGCTGAACAGCACGGTGTCGCCGTCGGGCAGTAATTGCGGCCCGTCGAGCCACTCGGCGTCCGCGGCAGGAATGATCAACTCGGGGGTGCCGCCGTTCGCCGACACGCGCATGATGCCGTCGTTCTCGTCGAAGAGAATCGTGTTGTCCGGTGCCCAGCTCGCACCGAACGGACTCGCCGCGGGACCGACGCTGACCGGGGCACCGCCGCTCAACGCGAGCCGTCTGATCTGACGTCCGTCGTGGAACGCAACCATTTGGCCGTCCGGAGAGAAGAACGGGGTGCGAAGATTGTCTTCCGTGCCAGGCAGCACACGTGCCTCGAACGTGTCCATCGAGCGCAGATACAGTCCGTCGGTCGTGTTGTAGACGAACCGGCGTCCGTCGGGCGAGACGGCCAGCACCGCGCGGGACGTGGCCCGGAGCTGATGGCTCGGCGGGAGGTCGTACGAGACCCGCGTCACCGCGCGCGGTTCGGCCGGTTACAGTCCCCACACTGAGAGGCCGGTGGTGAGGGCCGCGAGCACGACCATGATCATGATGAGGACCGGGACCGGTCGCTGCCAGACTCGGAGCGGCGGCGCCGTCGCAGCGGCCGGCGGCGTGGCCACGGTCGACTCGAAGGCGCCGCTCATCGCGAGACGCACATCGCCGACGTCGCGAATCCGTTGGGCCGGATCTTTCTCCAAGCAGCGACGTAGCACCGTTCGCACGGCGGCGGGGACATCCGGCGGCAACGTATTTGCGTCTACATCGGATTTCATCACCGACGCGAGTGTGAGCGAGACGTCCTCGCCGTGAAACGAACGCGAACCGGTGAGCATCTCGTAGAGGACGACGCCGAACGCCCAGATGTCGGCGCGCTTGTCGACCGGCTTGCCGCGCGCCTGCTCCGGCGACATATACGCCGCCGTCCCGATCACCATGCCCATCTGGGTGGCCGCTGCGGTCAGCGAGATGGTCGGCGAGGCGCTGGCTGGGCTGAAGCCCTGCGCTACGTACGAGGGATCGAGCGCCTTGGCGAGACCGAAGTCGAGCACCTTTACCGTGCCGTCAGGCCTGAGCTTGATGTCGCGGGCTTCAGGTCGCGGTGGATGATCCCCTGCTCGTGGGCCGCTTCGAGGGCCTCAGCGATCTGCGTCGCAATCGGGAGGGCTTCGTCGAGCGGGATCGGACCATGCGCAATCCGGTCAGCCAGCGTCGGGCCCTCGATGAGCTCGAGGACGAGCGCTGTAACCTTGCCGCCCTCCGTCTCGACTTCGTCTTCCTCAAAGCCGTAGATGCTGCCGATGTTCGGATGATTGAGCGATGCGAGGACCTTGGCCTCGCGCTGAAAGCGAGCCAACCGATCGGCGTCGTTCGCGAACACGTCGGGTAGCACCTTGAGCGCGACGTCACGGTCGAGCTTGGTGTCGCGCGCACGGTAGACCTGTCCCATACCGCCCTCGCCGATGAGGGCGGTGACGTCGTAATGCGCCAGGCGACCGCCGGGCTGGAGTGCCATGTCTCTGTGGGGATGCTGGCGGATTATACTGGTGCTTCCCGCGAAGTTCGGCGCTCTGACAGGAGGAGCGATGGCGTATGCATCGCGCGCTCGCCGGCGGTTCTGCTCGTTCGTCGTCGCGCTCGCCCTCGCCGGAGTGCCGGCGTCTGCCCAGAACCCCGCCGGTGCTCGGGCCGTACCCCCACCCGACGGGCCCGTCGTGCTCTCCAGTGTGGAGTACCCGCGGATTCGCGTCGTGCCGATTGCTGGCGGCCTTTCCCGTCCTTGGGGGCTGGCCCTCCAGAGGAACGGCGACATCCTCGTCACCGAACGCGACCGGGGCACCCTGCGCGTGGTCCGTGATGGGCGGCTCCTCGAACGCCCAGTCCCCGGTGTTCCGGAGGTCTACACGGGGGTTCAGCGTGCGGGCCTGATGGACATCGCGCTCCACCCGGACGATGACAGGCTGGTGTATCTGACCTACTCAAAAGCGGCCGAGCTCGACCCGTCCGAAAAGGAACCGACGTGGTCGTACGACGGCCAACGTGGGTCGACCGTGGCGTTGGCCCGGGGCCGGCTCGACGGGGGCGCCCTGACCGAGGTCCGGGACCTCTTCGTGACCGACAGCGTCGATCTCGGCGTCTCGGCGTCGAGAATCGCGTTCGGACCGGATGGGTTGCTGTATATGGGCGTCGGTGGGGCGATCAGGACGACGTCGACGGCCCAGTATGCTCAGGATCCGCTCAGTCACTACGGGAAGGTGCTGCGCCTCCGCGATGACGGCACCGTCCCCGACACCAATCCGTTCGTCGGCAATGCCGACTACCTGCCGGAAATCTACTCGCTGGGGCATCGGAACCAGATCGGCCTCGGCTTCAACCCTGAGACCGGCGATCTGTGGGCGACCGAGAACGCGCCCCAGGGTGGCGACGAAGCCAACATCATCAGGCCAGGTGCCAACTACGGGTGGCCGATCGCGTCGTACAGCCGCGAGTATACGGGCCTGCCCGTGACACAGACGCCCTGGCTTCAGGAGTTCGAAAGCCCCGAGATCATCTGGTGGCCGTCGATCGCGCCGTCCGGGCTGACGTTCTACACCGGCGACCACTTCCCCGCGTGGCGCGGCAATCTGTTCGTCGGTGCCATGCGGGTCGGCCGCATGCCACGTACGGGACACCTGGAACGGGTCGTCTTCAACCGCCAGGGCCACGAGATTGGACGCGAGTGGCTGCTCACCGAGCTCAAACAGCGGATTCGCGACGTCCGACAAGGCCCTGACGGGTTCCTCTACGTCCTGACCGACGAAGATGACGCGGTCCTGCTCCGGATCGAGCCGGCCCGCGCGATTACCGATCCACCCGGCAACATCCTCACGATCGACCGTCTGTCGGAACCGCGCGTCCCACCGCTCCCGGAATCGGAATGGACCGCCGAGCAGCGCGCGATCGTCGAGACGCATGCGCCCGATGGAAACCCCGGGAATGCGCTCCGGACGCTCCTTCGGGTGCCGGCCCTGGCCAACCGCGTGTTGCCGCTGCTGACGTATGTCGCCGACGAGTCGACCTTGTCGGCGCGCCATCGCGCCATCTTGATCTTGCGCACGGCCTGGCTTACGCAGAGTGCGAACCTCTGGGCGACGCACGCGAGCCGGGCCGGCGAGGCCGGGCTGTCGGATGACGCGGTGCGGCGCGTGGCGGAGGGTCCCGCCGACGGCTGGAGCGAGTTCGAGGCCATCCTGATCGGCCTGGCCGACGAGCTGTTCCGGCACGCGTCGCTCACCGACGCGACCTGGGATCGGCTGTCGGCCGAGTACGACCGCTCCAACCTCGTGGATGCGGTCGTGACCGTGAGCGAGCTGACCGCGCAATCGATCCTGTTCAACACGCTCGGGATTCAGCCCGATGCCGACACCACCGCGCGCTTGCCGACGACGTCTGTTGGGTACCGCATCGTCGTGCCAGACCGCGAGCCGCCGCTCACCTCGCCTCGGGTCGAGCCGCTGAACGGTGATGGGCTCCGCGTGTCACGGACGCTCGGCCGCCATCCGGAGATGGCGGCCCGGTGGAACCTGAACCCCCGCTATGTCCTCGACCCCGAGCAGTCACGCCTGACCCCGCATGACCGTGAGCTACTCATCCTGCGCACCGGGTGGAACACGCAGGCGGTGTATGAATGGGCGAAACACGTCGGCAGTGTGGGGCGCGCACGGGAGCACGGGCTGACCCCGTTGTGGATTGCCCAGGGCGCCGATGCCGCCGGCTGGACGGCGAACGAGCTGGCGCTGATCGAGGCCGCGAACGAGATGTATCGCGACACGATCATCTCGGACGACACGTGGCGCGACCTGTCAGCGAGATACGACACACACCAGATGATGAGCATCGCCGCGACTGTGGCGCGGTATCGCAGAGTCTCGATGGTCCTGAACGCGCTCGGTGTGCAGCCGCTGCCAGACGACGAGCGGTTTCCGGTGCTCGAGGGCTACTGAGGATGTCATGAAGCGAACACCACTACGGTCATTTGCCGCTCTCGCCGTGCTGGCCGGCATCGCGTGGTCCGTGCACGCCGAGCAGCGAGACACACTCAGGGCCATGGTCCTCACTGGCCAGAACAATCACGGATGGCAGGTCCTGAGCGCGCACTACAAGGGCATTCTCGAAGCGACCGGCCTCTTCGAGGTCGATGTCGTGACCAGCCCACCGGGCGGCGAGGACATGAGCGGCTTCGCGCCCGACTTCGATCGCTATGACGTCGTCGTGCTGGAGTACAACGGCGATGCGTGGTCGCGAGAGGTCGAGCGCTCGTTCGAGCGGTACATGGAGAACGGCGGCGGCCTGGTCTACGCGCACGCCGTCAACCACACGTTCAAGGACTGGGAGGCGTTCAACCTGATGATCGGGATCGGCGGCTGGGGCGGCCGTGATGAGACGGCCGGCCCGTTCGTGAAGTACCGCGGCGGCTCGATGGTCCTCGAGCATGGTCCGGGCCACGCGGGGGAGTGCGTCGACGCGCACGAATACGGCGTCGTCACCCGCGCACCGGACCACCCGATCATGCGTGGGCTGCCGCCCGTCTGGCTGCACGGTACCGACGAGCTCTACAGCAACCAGCGGGGGCCAGCGCGGAACATGACCATCCTGGCAACGGCGTACTCCGACCCCGCGCGCGAGGCGCACTGGGGTGAGCGGACGCACGGCACCGGCGATGACGAGCCGATGGTCTATACGATTCGATACGGCGAGGGCCGGGTGCTCGGCACCGCGATGGGCCACGTCGATGGCGGTGCCGCGGTCGGCTCGGGCCCGTGGCCGGCGATCGAGTGCGTAGGTTTCATCACGCTGATCCAGCGCGGCGCCGAGTGGGCGGCCACCGGCGAGGTGACCCAAGCGGTTCCCGACCGCTTCCCGACGGCGCTCGGCGTCAGCCTGCGCTAGACCGGCCCGTTGGTTCCGAAGGAAACGCCACCCTGAGCTGGACGCCTTGTGGCAGATCCTGCGCGTGACGCAGCGAAGCCACGGCATTAACGCTGCTCCGCGCGTCAGGGAGCCGCACCGATGCCGACGATCGACGAGCGCGTCGCTTTCCTTGAAGGCAAGGTGGAAGAACACTCCCGCGGATTTGGTGAGTTGCGCGGGATGGTGGCGCAGCTCGCCCAGAAGGTCGACCGGCGGTTTGAGGCTGTGGACCGACGGTTCGAAGCGCTCGAGCAGCGGCTTGACCTCAAGGTCGGCGCCCTCGACCAGAAGATGTCGCGGCAGTTCGTCTGGATCGTCGGCGTCCAGGTCGCGATACTGCTCGCGGTCGTCGGCGCTCTGGTCGGCTCCTAAGCGTGCCTGCCGGCGCGGCTAAGCCACGCGCGACGCCACGCAACACAGGTAGCGCAGGCCTTCAGGCCTGCACGCGCGGCGACAGACTCGCGACACGCAACACAACTCGGCTCGGGGTTAAGGAACGGGCACGCGCTCGAGCAGCTCTTGAAACCAGTTCAAGACCACGACGATCTGCGGTTCTGCCGCGGGGTCGTCGGTCGCAGCGCCTTCCTTGAGAAACAGGAACCGCTGGCCATCGGGATGGATGTCGTAGTTCCGCCTCTCGATAAAGCGGGCGTACGGCTGGTCGAAGAGAATCGCTGGCGTGCCCGCGCGCAACGTCGGCTCCATGTCGAGAATCGGGACCGCCATTAGTCCGCGTGGGCTGCGGTAGAACAGCTCACCCCCGTCGGGCGACCACAGAGGCTCCCGCCCGCCGCCGATCGAGATCTGCTGTTTCTCACCCAGGCCGGGAAACCGCTGCACGTAGACCTCGTTCTGCCCCGTCTCGTCGGTGAAGTAGGCGAGCCATGCGCCATCCGGCGAGACGGTCGGAGCCATTTCGGCGAACCCCATCCGGAGAAGCGCGGCCGGCTGGCGGCTCCCCTCGATCGAGAGGATACCGATGTCGTAGCCACCCTGCAGGAGCTCGCTGAAGATCAACGAGCCGCCGTCGGCGGACCACCCAGCCGGCCCGACGAAGTTCGGACTATCGCTCTCCATGAGGCGCTCTGCCGAGCCTGTCCCGTCCGCCGCTTTCCAGAACAACGCGCGCCCACCCTCCCGGTTGGATTGAAACACCAGCCGCGCGCTGTCGAAGGTCCACAATGGGTGGCTGTCAACTGCCGCGTCGGTGGTTACGAGGGTCAACGTCCCGCGCGCGATGCTGTAGACCCACACATCAGTGTTGCCCGACTCACTCCGGTCGACCGCCACCCGCGTGCCGTCCGGTGATACCCGCGGCGTCGTGTAATCCCCTGGCTCGGCGGCAAGCGGTTCTTCGCGCCCGTCCCGATCAACCCAGACCAGCGTTCGCTCGGTTGCGCCAGCACGTCCCGACGCATACGCTAGCCGACCGCTATCGGCGATGCCGAAGTTGGCTGCACCGGTGCCCTTCACCACCACGTCCTCGATCAGCGGTACCGGGTTCCCCGTCACCTCGAGGCGCTCGACGTCGAACCCGCCCGTACCGAACCATCCGCGACGGCGTACACGACATGACCCGTCGACGCGTAGCGAGGGTTGGCTCCGCTCAGTCCGAGGCGCGTCACGTCACCCGTGTCGAGTGCAACGACCGCGAGTTGCTGCGCGCCCGACCCCTCGCCGACATCCACGCCGAACAGCACAGCCTGCCTGCCAGGGATGATGCTGGGCCAGTAGTAACCCACCTCATCCTGATCGGCATCAGGGGTCGCGAGGGGTTCGGGGTCGCCTCCGCCTCCGCCTCCCGGCACGCGGAACAAGCTGCCGCCCAGCTGGCCGACGACGATTTGGTCGTCGTTCCCCCAGCTCCCACCGGCGATGTTCGACGGGAGCTCGGCCAGCGTCACGGGGGGACCGCCAAAGATCGATACCTTGCGGAGCGTATTGCGGGAGCCGTCAGCGACGAAGCCGACCCACTCGCCGTCCGCGGAGAAGAAGGCGCAATTGCCGCCCTCTCCACCTCGCAGAGGCGCGCCACTGAGCTGGTCGATGGGCCGCAGCGTGAGCTGAAGGCCGCCGCCCGCGTCACGCGTTTGGTAGACGACCTGCGTGCCGTCTGCGGAAAATCGCCACGTCCGGACAGGGGCCGGAGAAGTCGAACGGGGCGGCTTCGGATGGAGGGATGACGAACCGCATCACCTCGACGGGAACCGCGTCGGGGCGGGTGAGGCTCCAGACGGCGAGGCCGGTGACGAGCACAGCAACCAGCACGGTGCCGACGATCGCCACTGGTCGCTGCCACACCTGAAGCTGCCGCCTGCCGGCAGTCGGCGTGGCCGATGTCGGTGGTGAATCAGCCGGTACGCTCGATGCGGAAGTCGTTCCGACATCCCGCAAGGCGAGCCTGGCCTCCCCGATATCCCGCAGGCGGTCCTTCGACTCCTTGACGAGGCATCGGGCAAGCAACGAGCGCACGCCCGGTGGCACATTCGTCGGCAGGCTCGTGAGGTCCGGGTCCTTCAGCAACACCGACGCCAGGACTTCCGACACGTCACGCGCCTCAAAGACGCGCCGGCCGGTCAACATCTCGAACAGCACGCAGCCGAAGGCCCGACGTCCGCCCGCTTGTCGACGGCGGCTCCTTTCGCCTGCTCGGGAGCCATATACGCCGCTGTCCCGATCACCATCCCCATTTGTGTGGCCGCTGCCGTCAGGGAGATCGTCGGCGAGGCTGAGACGCCGGGATCACTGGCGTCGGTCTGAAACGCCTTCGCCAATCCGAAGTCGAGGACCTTCACCGTGCCGTCGGGCTTCACCTTGACGTTCGCCGGCTTCAGGTCGCGGTGGATGATTCCCTGCTCATGCGCCGCTTCGAGCGCTTCGGCAATCTGCGTGGCGATCGGGATCGCTTCGCCTAGCGGCATCGGCGCCTTCGCGATGCGATCCGCCAACGTCGGCCCCTCGATGAGCTCGAGGACGAGCGCGCTGACCTTCGCGCCCTCCGCCTCGTCTTCTTCGAAGCCGTAGATGCTTCCGATGTTCGGGTGATTGAGCGACGCGAGAACCTTGGCCTCGCGCTGAAAGCGAGCCAACCGATCGGAGTCGTTGGCGAATAGGTCTGGGAGCACCTTGAGCGCGACATCACGGTCGAGCTTCGTGTCGTGCGCGCGGTAGACCTGGCCCATTCCCCCCTCCCCGATGAGGGCGGCGACCTCGTAATGCGCCAGACGAGCGCCGACCTGCAGAGCCATAGTGCTGTCGAGGAAGAGTCGGCCGGATTATACGGCGTCCCCCCGACTATGACGCCGCCCGATGTATGGCCTGATGAAGATCCCAGTCCGCCTGAAGCCGCATCCAGAACTGAGGCGATGTCTTGAGAAAGCGCGCTAGGCGAAGCGCAGTGTCTGCCGTGACCCGCCGCTTGCCAAGGACAATCTCATTCAGGCGATTCACAGACACCCCAAGCGTGGCCGCCGCCTCGACCTGCCGGAGACCGAGCGGCTTGAGGAACTCTTCGAGCAGCATCTCCCCCGGCGGAATCGCCGGCCCGAGCCAGTCCGGATCCCTAGTGATAGTCTTCGACGCGGACTTCGTAGGCATGTCCTTGCACCCAGCGAAACGTGACGCGGTACTGGTCATTGACTCGAATGCTGTGGCGCCCGGCCTGTTTCCCCCGGAGCCTCTCTAGCCGATTGCCTGCCGGAATCCGCAGATCTTCGAGCCGCACTGCGACATCCAGCGCCTTGAGTTTCCGCTGGACCGGTCGCCAGAGGTCCTGCGGTATTCGCCTTGCTTGACGAGTGTTCCGGTCTCGAAACAGCGCGACGGTGGTTTCGTCGGCGAATGATTGGATCAACGTCGACCTATTACACGATACCCGTGTATCGTGTAATCGTCAAGGTCTTGAGCATCCTACGGTCGTCGGCTCCCGCGCAGCACACGGATCTGCTCGACGGCGGCGTCAATCTGCATTTCCAGGATCCGCTCGCCGTACTCCGCCGTCGACCGCGCGGCGTTGCCGACCAGGCCGCTCCCGTCTCCCGCCACGCCCTTACCAAGCCGGTCCAGGCGGAGCATCGACGGGTTGAGAAACAGCAGGCTCGCCGTGTCGTGAATGCTGGCGTGCGAGCCGACGTCCTCCGCGGTCTCGCCTTGCTCCTGTAGCCAATCGTCGCCTGGGCCGGGGTAGTAGGCGGTCCCGTGGTGCACGCGTGTCGGCGTGCTGGCCCATTCGCGATTGAGCGCGTCGGCGACCGCCTGCTGGGCGGTCTGGTTGCCGCCGCTGTCGCCGATGAGGGCGATGTCGCGGAAGCCGTGCTGCCGGAGGCTTCTGGCCGCGAACTCCAGCACCTGCGCGAACACGTCCGGCGGTGTGGTGATCGTGCCGGCGAAGCGCATATGACCCGTCGGCGGATCGACGTCGCCTTCCGGGACGTAGGCCATCACTGGCGCCACCAGCGTCTGCCCCAGACGCCTGGCGATCTCGCCGGCCTTGTACTTGACGAGGTAGTTGTGCTTCGCGAGGACCATGTGCGGGCCGTTCTGCTCGGTCCCGCCGGTCGGAATGATCACGGTCGTCGTCCCGGCGCCCACCGCGTCCCGGACCTCCATCCAGGTGAGCTCCTCCAGCAAGACGGTGTCCGGGCGTCTGGGCCGAGATCGGCGATGTCAGGCTGAAGGCGGCGATCACGGAGAGGGCGTATCGCATGGGCTAACGATATACGTCACCAATGTGCGTCTCCGGACCGGCTGGAAGCCAGACGGCGACCTTGCCGAACCCGTCATAGACCGCCAGGCGCATGGCCCGGTGCTCGCCGTCGTGGTAGACGGAGTGGGTGATCTCGTAAGTCAGCACCGGGTCGCCGTCGTAGTCCCTGGGCCAAGGGATTGGCGATGACCGTCGATCGGCGTACTCCATTCCGAGCCGGTGAATGGTCCGGTCTCGGCTTGCCTCGCGCAGGAGTGTCTCGAACGCGATATGCAGGGGGAGCGACCATTGATAGAGGCAGTGGGCGTGGAATACGCAGACGGGGTCGGCGATCTCGGTCAGCAGCCGCGGGACGATGTCCAGTGCGTCGCCCGCATGGACCTCAAGGGGGTCTGGGCGCGAAAATCGAGGACTGCGCGAAGCTGGCGACGCTCCTCCGTCCAGTCGGGCGGCAACAGCGCGTCGAGCCAGCGGCGCTCAGACGGATCGCGAGGATCGATCGGCTTGAGATCGATCCCCGCGCGGCGTCCGATCGTCGGCATCACGCTGGGCAGGGGTGGCATGTCGCGAAAAGAGCAGCCGGACACCAATGGCGCATCCTGATCGCCGCAGCTGCCGGCGGCCCGGTAGTCATAGCGGTAGCGATCGAACAACGTGAGCAGGCCGGCGCTCGAGCCGACCTCGATCAACGACAGCGGCTCGCCGGCTTCCCTCGCGACGACGACCATCGCCGGCAGCACGATGGCCGCGCGGCCGACGGTCGTGAATTGCACCGTGCGCGCTCGGATAGTCGCCGACAGCTCGCTCTTGTGCTCGAGGCAGAAGGATCGAAAGGAGGGGAACACATCGTTCGGTGGCTGTGGCCTGGCGCTGATCGAAGGGTAGTTCAGCTAGTGTCCTGTAACAGAAACAAGTAAACGGTTATGGCGACCTCGGCGTATCCCTCGATAGGAGGTGCACGTGAGAGGTCCTGCCCCGGTGACAGTCACAGTGAGTGAAGACGAACGGCAACGGCTCGACTCGTGGGCCCACCGGTCGCGGAGTGCCCCGCAGGTGGCGCGGCGCGCCCGCATCATCCTGGCCTGTGCGGCCGGCCGGTCGACGACCTGCATCGCCAGACGCCTCCAGGTCTCGCGGACCACCGTGGGCAAGTAGCGCACGCGCTTTCTGCGCGACCGGCTGGAGGGGTTGATCGACGAACCGCGCCCGGGCACGCCACGGCGGATTACCGATGCGCAGGTGGAGCAGGTGGTGATTGCGACCCTGGAGACCACGCCTCGTGGGGCGACGCATTGGAGCACGCGCGATATGGCGAAGGCGACGGGCCTGAGTCACATGACCATCCAGCGCATGTGGCAGGCCTTTGGGTTGCAGCCGCATCGCAGCGAGACCTTCAAGCTGTCGCCAGACCCGCAGCTGGTCGAGAAGGTGCGCGATATCGTCGGGCTGTACGTCAATCCGCCGGACCATGCCCTGGTGCTCTGCGTGGACGAGAAGTCGCAGATTCAGGCGATGGATCGGACGGCCCCCCTGCTGCCCATGCAACCCGGGCAGGCCGAGCGGCGCACGCATGATTATCGGCGGCACGGCACGACCTCGCTGTTTGCGGCCCTCGACGTCAAGACGGGCGAGGTGCTCGCCGCCATGCACCAGCGGCATCGCTCGATCGAGTTTCGCACGTTCCTCGATGCGATCGACGCGCACGTCCCCGCCGACCTGGACGTGCACCTGATCGTGGACAACTACGGGACGCACAAAACCGCGATCATTCACCGCTGGTTGGCCAAGCGTCCGCGATTCCACCTGCACTTCACCCCGACCTATGGGTCCTGGATGAACCTGGTCGAACGGTGGTTCGCAGCGCTGACGACTACGCAGCTACGCCGCGGCGTCCACCGGAGCGTCGCGGCCCTCAAGCGCGCCATCCAAGAGTTCATCGAGGTCACGAATGAGCAACCGAAGCCGTTCGTCTGGACCAAGAGTGCCGACGAGATCCTCGCGAGCATCGCCCGGTTTGCTCACCGAACGCTGGCCGCACATCCAGCATGAACTCTGTTCGCGAATCACTGTTACAGGACACTAGGCTCGGTTGTCGCCATGAATCGAATGGACTTTCGGCTCCCCGGTGGGGTCAAGCGGGATCGAGCGATCGGTGCGTGGATGAAAGAACAGAACGGCGAATTGGGATCCATCGCGCAGGAGTGGTTTCACCTCATGCGCGCGAGTGGCGACGACGTTCGGGAGCTCATGCACGACGGGTGTCCGGTCGCGTGCGTCGAAGATGCGCCATTCGGATACGTCAATGCATTCACAGCTCACGTCAACGTCGGGTTCTTTCACGGTGCGTCGCTGCCGGATCCGGCAGGCTTGCTGGAGGGCAGTGGCAAATATATGCGCCACGTGAAGCTGAAGCCCGGTGTCGTCAGGGATGCGGCGGGGCTCGGTAGGCTGATCTATGAGGCATATTCGGATATCAAGGCGCGCCTCTCGACGGAGGCGCGACACCACGGACCCCTATCTGACTAATCGGACGTGGCGGCTCCAGAGGTCGGAATCGACGTCGTTGCCTACGATTCTGGTTGGCCGGCTGCGTTCGAGGCCGAGGCGGCCCGCCTGCGTGCCGCGCTTGGCGCCGTGGCGTTGCGAGTCGACCATCACGGCTCGACCTCGATTCCTGGGTCGGCGCCAAACCGATCATTGACATACAGGTGTCGGTGGCCGCGCTGCAGCCGCTGCCGGCGTACGGCGAACGCCTCGAGGCGATCGGCTACGTGCACGAACCGCATGCCGACGACTCGTGTCGTCCCTTCTGTTCATCGGCCGGTCCAGTGGCCGCACAGTCACCACGTGCATGTCGTCGAGAGTGGTGGGCGCGAAGAGCGACGAACGCTGGCGTTCCGCGACTATCTCCGCGACCGACCGGACACGGCTCGTGAGTATGAGACTTCAAACGGTCGGTGGCCGCGCGATTCGCGGCGAGTGATCTGGAGTCTCGTGAGAGGTACGCTCGCGAAAAGAGCACTTCATCGAGCGGGTCGTGGCGCTAGCATTGGGCAGCGGGTATCCGCGATCATTCGACGGCGACGTCGGCTCGAGCCGTTGACTGGGACATGGAGGGGCCCGACGGATTCGTCTTCGAAGTGCTCGATACGTTTGTGCCCAAAGACGATCCTGGCCACGAGCCGACGGATGATCTGGAAACCCTCAAGGAGCTCTGGTTGGAGAGGTTGGCGCTCGCGACGGACGCGGCGTATTGAGCAATCAGCGGCAGGCGTCGTGCCTGTCAGGCCGACTGCGAGCATCACCGAATGGACACACCGTCGTCGCAGGGCCCCGCTGACCGGCCCATGTCGCCCGCAGCGAGCTATCCGCTAGACCTGTCGGTCGTGATCCCAGCATGGAATGAAGCGGGGTCTCTCGAAGAGACGATCGATCGCATCATCGCCGCGCTCCGCGAAAACGAGGCTCGGGGATTCGAGTGGGAGATCGTCGTGTGCGACAACGCGTCCACCGACGACACCTCGAAGATCGCCCGTCGCGCGGGAGCCCGCGTGGCGTTCGAGGCCGTGAGGGGCATCGCCCGCGCCCGCAACGGGGGTGCCCACGCGGCGCACGGCCGGTGGCTGCTCTTCGTCGATGCGGACACGCATCCATCGCCGGAGCTGCTGTCTGACGTGTGTGCCCTGATGGGTGACGGGGGCGTTGTTGGGTGTGGGTCCATGATGCGACCCGCCGGGGGCAAGTGGTGGATGCGCGCGAAGATCCAGAGGGACAACATCGTCCTGTGGTGTCTGGGACTGGCTCCAGCTGTGTTCCTTCTCTGCCGTCACGATGCCTTTCAGGCGATTGGCGGCTTCAACGACGACCTGCCCGGTTTCGAGGAGCTCGGGTTCGTGGCTCGGTTGCGGATCTACGGCCGCGTTCAGGGTCTGGGCTTTCCGATCTTGCGCCGACACCCCGTGACGACGTCCGCACGAACAAAGGGTGGAATGGGCGTGATGATCGTCTCCTACCTCGTCGGGCTACTGATCCTCCCCTTGAATACGCTGCTCCCGAAGCGGTTGCGCATCCGCGGCAGCTGGCGGCTGCTCGGGTTTTGGTATCCACGCCGCCGCTAGCATCGATCGGAGTCATGTACACGTGAAGCTCGCGGACCTCGGTGCAGGGGCACCGGTCGTGCCGTGGGCGGCCGGTGGCAAGATTCCGTGGCACGAGCCCGCCTTCAGCGAGCGCATGTTGCGCGAGCATCTCTCGCAGGAACACGATCGAGCGAGTCGACGGTTCGAGACCATCAGCACACACGTCGCGTGGCTCCACGATCACGTGCTGGGCAGGGTCGCGTCACGGGTGCTGGATCTCGGCTGTGGCCCGGGCTTCTATACCTCGCGACTGGCGCGGCTTGGCCACGCGTGCGTCGGAGTTGACTTCTCCCCAGCATCCATCTCACACGCGCGGTCGGAGGCTGAGAAGGCCGCGCTTCCGTGTCAATACCACCTCGAAGATCTCGTGATAGCCGACCTCGGTGAGGGCTTTGACCTCGCGCTGCTCATCTTCGGAGAGATCAACACCTTCCCGCCTGCCGAGGCCAGGACGATCTTGGCCAACATCCGTAGCGCCGTCGGACCGTCCGGCGCCCTCGTGATGGAGGCTGCCTCAGAGAAGCACGTGCGATCGCTCGCGGCACAGGCTCCCACCTGGTTCGGCGCTCGCCAGAGCGTGTTCTCGGACGAGCCGCACCTCTGCCTCAAGGAATGCGCCTGGCACGACGAGTCGCGCACCGCGATCGAGCGGTATGTCGTCGTCACGCTCCAGTCGAGCGAGGTTGCGCACTACGCGAGCACGACCCAGGCGTATTGCGACGACGAGTACGGCGAGTTGTTGCGCGACGCAGGGTTCAGGCGGGTCGAGCGTCACGCCTCCCTCTCGGGGGGACCGGCCGACGACGACGCGGGTATGCTCGTGTTGGTCGCGCGTGACACGGACCCAGCCTGAATTGAACCACGACCGGCCAGTCGCATCACGAGGTACGGCAATTGAGGGAGGAGCTGGGTTAACACATGAATTCCGCAACCCCCGGATTCGATTTCCCCGAACACGCGGACGAGAATCGTCAGATCTGGGATGCGAACGCCCGCTGGTGGGATGACCGAATCGGCGACGGCAATGACTTCCAGAGGCTTCTCATCGAGCCGGCGACGGAGCAGCTCCTTGCCGTCACTGGTGGAGATGTGATTCTCGACATCGCCTGCGGCGCTGGCCGCTTCGCTCGACGCATGGCCGACCTTGGAGCGCGTGTTGTGGCGGTCGATTACAGCGCGCAGTTCATCCAGCGTGCCCGAGAGCGCACGCCGGCGGGCGCTCGGATCGAGTACCACGTACTCGATGCCGCCGCGACCGGTGCCCTGCGATCCTTGAGCGTGACGTTCGACAAGGCCGTCTGCACGATGGCGCTCATGGATATGCCAGCAGTGACGCCGCTGTTTGCAGCCCTCGCAGGGGTGTTGAGGCCTGGCGGGTCCGTTGTCCTCTCCGTCATGCATCCGTGCTTTCACACCGCGGCGATCCAACGCTTCGCCGAGATGTACGAAGAGGAGACGGGTCGGCATGTCTTCCGCACCGGGGTCAAGGTGTCGCGGTATCTGTCGCCGTTCGCGAGGAAAACCGAGGGGATCCTGGGTCAACCCGCGCCTCAGTGGTACTTCCACCGGCCAATCCACGCGCTCTTCCAGGCCGGGTTCTCGGCGGGGTTTGTCCTCGACGGGATGGCCGAGCCCGGGTTTCCGGCGGCGGATACGCGGAGATCTGGTGTCCGTTGGGAGGACATGCCAGAAATCCCACCTGTCATGGTCGCGCGGATGAGATTGCAGTCAGCGGCTGAAGACTAGAATAGAACTGGAGGGACACGATGGTCGGACCCGTCGAGCTACTCATGATCCTGGGCATTCTGGCCGTGGTGAGTTGGAGCGTCTTTCGTTGGGTGCGGGGGAGGCGCGGACCCGATCAAACTTGACCACTACCGAAGGATCTCGCATGAGACAGCTACATCCTCTCTGGTGTTTGGTCTTCGCGGCGACGAGCATCGTCACCACCCCACACAGCCTGGGCGCCCAGTCGGACGAAGAGACACTGATTGAGCTCGAGCGCGGCTGGAATGACGCGTTCTATACCAAGGACGTCGACTTCATCGAGAGCGTCCTGGCTGACGAGTTCACGGCGACGTATGACGACGGGAGTCGTGGCGACAAGTCCAGGGAGCTGGAGCTTGCGGCCGCCTTCAATCAGCGGGTCGTCTCGGCCGAGCAGGAAGATTTCACGGTGCGGCTCTATGGCGACACGGCCGTCGTCTTCTTCACGCTTCGCGTGGTCGGCATCCGGCAGGGACAGGAAGCCGAGGTGCTGTTGAGCTACACCGATGTGTGGGTGCGAAGAGCCGGCCGGTGGCAATGCGTGTCCGCCCAGAGCACCCGGCTCAACGCAGGGTAACCACCCGACCGGATCACGGCAAGGCGAGCGCGATCCACTCCCCCGGATGGTCGAGTGACCCGATCGGCAAGACGATGTACTGCTTGCCGTCGTGCAGGTAGGTGATCGGCGATCCGTTGGTGCCGGCCGAAAATTCCGTCTCCCAAACCACCGCGCCAGACGCTTTGTCGTAGGCGCGGAGTCTCTTGCCGGCATCGGGTCCGGCGCCAGGCGGCGTCCGGACCATGATCGGGTCACCCTCACTGACGAACAGCAGCGACTTCGTCAACAATGTCATCGACCGGCCGGGTTGCCCGAGCGGGGGCAAGTTGAGGTGTGCCAGGTCGGGGTGCTGCCGCGGGCCATCGCCGTTCGGCACCATCCACACGTGCTCGCCGGTATTCATGTCGATGGCGGTGATGCGGCCATAGGGCGGCTTGGTGAGCGGCAGGCCCCGCGGTCCCGCGATGAACTCTCGGTTACCGCGCGTGAACCTGACGTTCATCCGATCGGGGTTGCCGGGCGTCAGATCCGCCACGAAACCGGCCGTCACCGACGGGATATAGAGCATCCCGGTCTCTGGATCGAACCCGGCGCCGCCCCATTCGGCGCCGCCAACCGAGCCCGGGAGCTGGAAGGTCCCTTTCGTGTCCTCGGGGTCGTCGCTGCGGATCGACGGCGGCGTGAAGATCGGGCCGAGGATGTACGGCTTCAGGATCTCCAGCGCCTCCGCGCGCAGCTCCGGCGTGAAATCGATCACGTCGTCCTCGGTGACGCCGTGGCGGTCGAATGGCGCCGGCTTGGTAGGAAACGGCTGCGTCGGCGCGATCCACTCACCCGGGGTGTTCGACCCTGCCACGGCGCGCTCGACAATCGGCCAGATCGGCTCACCTGTCACGCGGTCGAAGACATAGGCGATGGCCTGCTTGGTCAGCTGGACCACGGCTTTTACCGGCCGCCCATCCACCGTGATGTCCATCAGGATCGGCGCGACGTTGTTGTCGTAGTCCCATAGGTCGTGGTGCACCGTCTGGAAATGCCAGACCCGCTCGCCGGTCTCGGCGCTGACGCAGACCAGGCTGTTGGCGTACAGGTTGTTACCCGGCCGGTGCCCCCCATACATGTCGTTCGTCGGCGCGCCAGTCGGCAGGTAGACGAGGCCAAGCTCCAGGTCGGCGCTGAACATCGTCCAGACGTTGGCCATGCCGGAGTAGGTCCACGAGTCGTCGAGCCAGGTCTCGACCCCGGGCTCGCCGGCCTTCGGGACCGGGCTCCAGGTCCAGCGGAGCGCGCCGGTGCGAACGTCGTAGGCCCGCACATCGCCGGGATGCTGCTCCATGGTGGCGGGGTGGTCGGCCATCGCCGAGCCGAGGATCACGACGTCACGGACGACCAGCGGTGGGGACGTGCCTCGATAGTCGGTCTCGGCGTCATAGGTCAGGTCGACCTTGCCGCCGACGCCGAAGCCGTCGACCAGCTCGCCTGTGCGCGGATCGGTGGCGAGCAGATACGGCGGTCTTAGCGAGAACAGGCGCCGATCGTCATCGGCTTCCCAGTAGGCGACTCCACGATTTGGCGCGCCACGCGGGGTGTCCTCGCCCAGGTACGCTGCGTCCTGCACCCAGATCGTCTCGCCGGTGCCCGGGTCGAACGCCTCGACCAGACCGATGCCGTTTGATGCATAGAGCACCCCGTCGACGAGTATGGGCGTCGAGCGGAGCTGGTTCGAGTACTGCAGGTCGGGCCATCGGGCGTGGAGTGACGCGTCGACCGCCTTCCGCCGCCACGCGATGCGGAGGCCGCTCACGGTGTCGGCGTTGATCTGGTCGAGCGGCGCATAGCGGGTATAGCCGGCGTCGCCGCCGTGCACGCGCCACTCCCGGCCGTTCGTCCCGTCCTGAGCCGCCGCCGGTGCGGTGATGGTCGATGCCAGCGCGAGGGCGATTAGCCCCGCTCGGCGCTGCCTGTCTTTGTTGCTCGTCGCTGGCATCGCGCAGTTCTGGATCGGCTCGCGTCCTACCTGAGCGCGGAGTAGCTCGTGGGTGCGATCAACCGTGCGTCGATCGTATCGACCAGCTTGCGGTTGTCGTCTCCCTCGGCGGCGACAATCAGCTCCCGGAAGTCGTCATAGGTGCCGAGCTCGCGCCACATCTCGTCGCGCGCCTCCTGTGACCGGATACGCCAGCATGTAGACGAAGGTGTCGTCGGTGTCGTCACCGGTCACCGCGTTCCAGTAGCCAACGTTCTCCATCCCCGCGCGCGCGAACATGGCCGAGGTGTGGTCGCGAAATCGCGCCGCGAGCGCGTCGCGCTTGCCCGGCATTGTCTTGTAGACCCTGAGCTCGAACACGCGGGCGTCGTTGCGCCGCTGTTCGGCGATCGCCCACCCGGTGCTGATGATCCCGAACGCCAGTCCACCGATCGCGAGCGCTTTCCATTTCAGCATCATGTATCTCCCGTTGGCTGGTTCGTTCCCCGGAGGTGTCGTCTACATCGCGACACGTGGGGTGTGTCGTCGTAGGGCGAGGCTTCAGCCTCGCCTCGCAGTCCTAAAGGCCTGCGCGACGAGGGCGTCCAATAGAATTCGCGACCTAATTCGCGAGCGGGTGCGGCCGGATCTGGAACTTCACCAGGTTGCCCGGCTCGACAGGTCCGCCCTCGATGTGCCACGCGGCGTCAGCCCCATAGGTGGCATAGATGCCGCGCCCCTTCCACCCGCCGTGCGGGTCGTCGATCCGGCCATCCACCCCTCGGCTGTGGAAGCCCTGCGGGTACGGGACACGAAGCACGACCCACTCGCCGGTCTCGGGGTCGAGCGCAAGCAGCGAGTCCGAGCTCGACCCGTTGGCGATCGGGATGTTCTCGCCGAGGCCGAGCGTGTTGAACTGGTCGACCCAGTTGTAATAGTGGAAGTCCGTGCCTGTATCCGTGTTGCGGAAGTTCGGGCCGGGCATCTTGTACAGGCTCCAGCCGTCATCGCACTGGCGACCGTCGCGCATGCTCGGGCCGCTGAAGACGGAGCACTTGCTGCGGTCGAAGCTGGCGAAGTGGCTGCTTCCCGCGAGCGCCGTCCAGAGCACGCCGTTCCGGTCGACGTCGAGACCACGCGTGCGGTACCCCTGTTCGACGGGCACCGTGTACATCTCGCTGATGCACGTCTCGGGCGGGTTGTCGCCCGGGTCGAGCCGCACCATGCGTCCGGGGTAATCGTCGGACACGATCCAGGCGGCATTGTCCACCGGGCTCGCGATGACGCCGTAGGCCCCGATGACGACGCGGGTGTCGAGCGCCGGATCGAACGGCGGCTCTTCGGTGCTGCCGCGCGGCGCGGGTTCGTTCCACGGCTTGGTGATGCGCCCGTCGCCGTTGGTGTCGAGGACCGTCGGGCACCAGCCCTGCGCGAACCGCTCGTCGCCGGTCTCGTCGTATACCTTCGTGTTGAGCCAGCCGACCACCTGACCGCCGCCACTGAAGTAGAGCGTGTCGTCGGCGTCCTCGGCGAATTGCAGGTGGTGGGTGCCGAAGCAGGTGTCGATGAGGACGAACGTCTCCGACGCGGGATCGTAGTAGCCGGCGTGGCGGCCGGAGCGCTCGACGGGGAAGTACTGCGCGAACTTGTTGTCCGACCCCTCCAGGCACCACTCCGGGTTGTTCGGGTGACGGATCCGCGTCGTCAGCCACACCCGGCCCTCCGCGTCGATCATCGGATTGTGGGGGTTCGCCGGGTCGTTCCAGACCGCCTGCTCACCGAAGTCCCGCCACGGCTTGAATCCCTCGGTCGTGAACATCGACGGGACCGTCGAGCGATCCGCGCGCAGCGGGATCTTGATCATCGTCGACTGGTGCTCGGCCGTATCGGTCACCAGGAGATAGTCGTTTCCGATGTCGACGCCGTAGATCGGCCCGTTGGCGTTGACGCGCGGGTTGCGTTTGTCGGTCGCGATCTCGTCGTGCACGAACGCGACGTTGTCGCCCCAGTTCCACATCGTGAGGACGACGTTGCGCTCGACGCCCGTCGGCCGCGGCGGCGCCGGTGGGGCTTCGCCGGCGGCAATCCGGTCGGTCCAGTCGGAGACCATGTCGAGGCCACGATCCCGGCCAAACCGTGTCATGAAGCTGTTCATCAGCGAGCCACGCTGACCCATCTGCACCCGAGCGTCCCAGGCGGCACGCGTCGAGTCGAAGTTCTCGATGTCGGGGATCTCACGCGTCCGGAGGCTCCCGACCTGGTGGCATCGCTGGCAGCCTTTCAGGTTGTTGATCCACTCGCTTTGCGCTTCGAGGTCCGGGTTGATGCCGTTGCCCTCGGGGCCGGTGCCCGGAAACTCGTGTGTGCCCGGCAGGTCGATCAGCGCCAGCCAGTAGTTGGATGGGTAGACCTGGGCGGCTTCCTGCGGGGTCGCAGCGACCACGGCGGTCAGGTCCAGATCCGGGCCCGGCGATGCGGTGACCGATGCCGAGTCGACTAGCCCGTAGCCACGCACCCACACGTCGAAGCTCACGTTCGGCAGCTCGGGGAGCAGATACTTCCCGTCGTCGTTCGTCACGACGATCTTGCGGAACACCGTTTCCAGCTCGTCGGTCTCGGCGATCACCCACACGCCCGCCTCCGGGCCGTTTGCGCTGGTCACCGTTCCGCTGATGACGCCGGTGTTCTCCGCGGCGGACAGCGTGGACTCGAGCGGTGCGAGCCAGAGAATGAACGCCACGCCCGATGCCGCGATCCCACAAGCCGTGAATGTCCTTGTCGTCATCGTCTACTTTCCCCGCCCAGTTCTCGCAGCAGCGCGACCGTCTCCGGCCACGCCTTCTCGGTGTTCGCCACGAAGACACCTTCCGCGATCATCAGCGGCGTCCAGCCAAGCCCGTTTCGCGCGTTGAGGTCCGCGCCCTGCTCGATCAGGTAGTCCACGATCAGGTTCGACCCCATCATTGCGGCACCGTGGAGCGCCGTGCTGCCACCCCACCGCATGTCGCCGCGATCTTCCTGTGCATCGAACTCGAGCAGGTTGTACGGATGGCGCAGCAACAGCGCCACGCCATCACCCTCGACCCGCGTGTCGCCGAAGTCGGTGACTGCATGCAAATCGTTCCCGAGCTCCATGGCCAGTTGCACCGCCTCGAGCCGCCTGCTCTCCGGCGTGCCGTTCAGCGGACCCGGGCTTTCACCATCCCAGAACCCGAGACCGGCCGCCGCCATCAGTGGTGTCACGCCCTGGTCCGTCGGCGTCAGGGGGTCGGCGTCATGCCGGACCAGCAGCGCCATCAGCTCGACGTCGGCATGCTTGGCCGCGAGATAGAAGGGCGTCGCGCCGATGAAGCTGATGAAGTTGCGACCAACGGAGATGTTCGGTGGCGGCTTGACAATGCCCAGGTCGACCTCGAACGGGATTTCGTCCCAGTCGATGCGAGCGTTGGGGTCGGCGCCCCTGGCGAGCAGGCGCTCCGCGAGCAGCAGGCTGTCGAGCTCGCCGGTCTGGATCGGCGGACGCCCCGATCCGGGACGACGGATCCACGCGAGCGCGTGTAACGCGGACCCGCGCGCGTCGGGGGCGTTGGGGTCTGCGCCGGCCGCGAGCAACGCGGCGGCCAGCTCATAGTGCGCGTTGATCACGGCAAGCGTGAGCGGTGCGGTGTGCCCACTCGCCGCCGGTGTATAGGAGCCCGTGCCTCGCGAGGTGTTGTTGATGCCGGCGCTCACGTCGGCGCCGGCGGCCAGCAGCGCGCGCGCTGCGTTCACCCCGCCGTCGCGTATGGCGAACAGCAGCGGCGTCATGCCGCGGCTCGAGCGCGCCTCGACGTCCGCACCTGCCGTGACCAGCGCCGTCACCGCGTCGGCATAGTCTTCGGCGGCGGCCCACATCAGGGCGGTTTGCCCCCGCCAATTCTCGGTCGCGTCGACCTCCGCCCCGCTCGAAAGGAGTTGCGAGAGCACGTCGGTCCGGCCGGTCCGGGCCGCGACCATCAGCACGGTTTCGCCGGCCTCGGTGGAGGTGTTCGGGTCGGCGCCGGCCGACAGCAGCGACCGCACGATGGCGGCGTTGCCGTTCTCGGCCGCGAGCGCGAGTGGCGTGACACCGTATCGGTTGACGACCGTGACATCGGCGCGCGCCGCGATCAGCAGGTCCACGGTGTCCAACGAGTCGGCGCGCACCGCCCAGTGGAGCGGCGCCGTGCCATCCGGGCCCGCGGCGCTCGCGTCCGAACCTTGCTCGAGCAGCGCTGCGACCGTCGCCCGATCGCCGGCCTTCGCCGCCTCGGTCAGGGGGTCATTGCTGGCCCCATGAGCCGCTGGCGGCAAGACGAGCGCAACGGCGCAGACGCCGGCAACGGTGAGGGCAGAGACTGATCGACCTTCTTGCGTTTTGGGCATGGATCACGCTTCTTTTCAGAGGGATACCTGGGGATGCTACCTCGTCGGGTCAGCGTTGACAACACCCGGGAAGCGGCGTAGAAGGGTATGCTAACGAGGTAGAGTCGGCCGTTGGTAGCCGGGCAGCGCGTGGATCTGCGCGCCCTCGCGCGCGGCTGTGTGGATCACGGTATGCGAATGCGAAGCACCATTCTCGCGTGGCTCGCTGGGAGCGCGGCGGTCGTCACCCTGACGCCCGCATCGTATCAAGCGGCCCCCGCGGCCGCGACGGCGGCATCCGTCGACGTCGCGCTCAACCAGTATTGCGTGACGTGTCACAGCGAGGCGATCGTCTCCGGACGCGGCACGGCGCCATCGACCCTGGTGTCACAGCTACGAGCCACGGAGCTCGCGCTCGATACGCTCGACAGTAGCCAGGTCGGCGAGGACCCCGAGGCGTGGGAACGGGTGGTGCGCAAGCTGCGGTCGCGCGCCATGCCGCCCGTCGGCCGCCCCAGGCCAGATGAAGCCACATATGAGGACGTCGCGGGATGGATCGAGTCCGAGCTCGACACCGTGGCCGCCGCCGCGCCGAACCCCGGCCGCCGACCTGCGCTGCATCGGCTGACGCGCACGGAGTATCGGAACGCGGTCCGCGACCTGCTCGCCCTGGAGGATCTGCCGAAGGAGTTCGACGTGTCGCTGCTCCTGCCGGCGGACAACGCGACCAGCGGATTCGACAACCTTGCCGACTTGCTGTTCATCTCGCCGGCGACGCTCGAGCGGTACTTGGCGGCGGCGCGGAAGATCAGTCGCCTCGCAGTCGGCGACACCTCGGCGCCACCCGTCGTTGACCGCTATCAGCTCGACCGCGATCTTGTGCAGGACCGTCACCTGGACGGTCTGCCCCTCGGCACACGTGGCGGCACGGTCATACGTAGTCATCTGCCGGCCGATGGCGAATACATCGTGACGGTCGAGTTCGCCCAAGCCGCACGCGCGGAGCACGAGGTCGAGGTGAGCATCGACGGCGCGCGGGTCGGGCTGTTCACGATCGGCGGCCGGCCGCTCGTGCGCGGCGCGAGCGGTGTGTTCGCGTTCGAGGCGGAGCCGGCCGTTGACGTCCGGGTGCCGCTGCTCGCCGGTCCGCGCGAGGTCGCGGTGGCGTTCCTCCCGAAGACCGGGGCTCAACACGAAGGACTCGTCCGGGCGTCGCGACGCGGTCAGGCGCGCGAGCCGGCCATCGCGATTGTGACCGTGAGCGGCCCGTATGGAGCTGATGGTTCCGGCGATACGCCAAGCCGCCGACGGATCTTCACGTGTGATCCATCTGGCCGCGCGGCCGGTGACCCGTGTGCGCGCGAGATCCTCATGACGCTCGCACGGCGCGCGTATCGGCGACCGGTGACCGACGCCGACCTCGACGTGTTGCTCCCGTTCTACACGCAGGCCGAGGCGACCGGCGGGTTCGAGCGCGGCATTCAGCGCGCGCTCGAGCGCATCCTCGTCAGTCCCGAGTTCCTCTTCCGGATCGAGCGGGACCCGTCCGACGTGGGGCCCGATACGCCCTATCTGGTCAACAACCTCGAGCTGGCCTCGCGGCTGTCGTTCTTTCTCTGGAGCAGCATTCCGGACGACGAGCTCCTCGACGCCGCCATCTCCGGCGAGCTTCGCACCCCGGCCGTGCTCGACGCACAGGTCCGCCGGATGCTCGCTGACGAACGGTCGCGCGCGCTCGTCGACAACTTCGCCGCACAGTGGCTGTATCTGCGCGACGTCGGCGAAAAGGAGCCGGACCCCGGCTTCTTCCCGGGGTTCGACGAAAACCTGCGCCAGGCGTTCCAGCGTGAGACCGAGCTCTTCATCGATAGCGTGCTCCGCGAAGACCGACGGGTCAGCGAGCTGCTCACGGCCGACTACACGTTCATGAACGAGCGCCTGGCCCGGCACTACGGCGTCCCCCACGTCCACGGCAGTCACTTCCGCCGGGTGTCGCTGGCGGACAGCGAGCGGCGGGGTCTGCTCGGGCAGGGCGGTATTCTCACGCTCACCTCGTATGCCACACGCACGTCGCCCGTGCTTCGCGGCAAGTGGATTCTCGAAAACCTGTTGGCGTCACCGCCGCCCGCGCCGCCGCCGGATGTGCCGGCGCTCGACGAGACGACCGACGACGGAGCGGCGCTCTCGATGCGGGCCGCGATGGAGCGACACCGAGCGAACCCCGCGTGCGCGAGCTGCCACGCGCAGATGGATCCGCTGGGCTTCGCTCTCGAGAACTTCGACGCCGTGGGTCGCTGGCGCACGCGCGGGGAGTCGAACGAACCGATCAACGCGACCGGCGGGCTGCCGGACGGCACCACGTTCGAGGGCCCCGACGAGATGCGCCAGGCGCTGCTTCGCGACCCCGAGCGGTTCGTCGCCACAGTGACCGAGAAGCTCATGACCTACGCGCTCGGCCGCAACCTCGAGTCCTATGACATGCCGGCCGTGCGTGCCATCGTGCGCGACACGGCGGACCAGGACTATCGGTTCTCGTCGATTGTCATCGGTATCATCCAGAGCACGCCGTTTCAGATGAGGACGTCGCAATCATGATTATCACGAAGAAGGCGCTCCCCCGGCGGACGTTCCTGCGCGGGATCGGCGCGACGATGGCGCTCCCGCTGCTCGATGCCATGGTGCCCGCCGCATCCGCGCTCGCACAGACGGCCGCGGGTCCGGCCCGCCGCCTCGGGTTCGTCTACATTCCGAATGGCGTCATCCAGGATCAGTGGGTGCCGGCCGCGACCGGTCCTGGCTTCGACTTCTCGCCCATCCTGAGTCCGCTGGCGCCGTTTCGGGATCAGACGCTCGTCCTGAGCGGCCTGGCGCACCGACAGGCCGACTCGTTCGGCGACGGCAACGGCGACCACCCGCGTGCGACCGCCGTCTGGTTGAGCGGCGTCCACGCGTGGGAGCGTCGGGGGCGTCAGGGCCCGACCGACATCAAGCTCGGCGTCACCGCCGACCAGATCGCGGCGCGCGAGTTCGGGAAACAGACTCCGCTGCCGTCGCTCGAGCTCGCGCTCGAAACGCCGACGGCGATCGCCTGCGACACCGGCGACTGCTTCTACTCGAACACGATCTCCTGGCGCAACGAGACGACGCCGCTCGACATGGAGGCGCACCCCCGGGTGGTCTTCGAGCGGCTGTTCGGCGAAGGTGGCACGGCGGCCGATCGGCTGGCCGTGCTCCAGCAGACGGGCAGCATCCTTGACTCGGTGACCGCCGAGGTCGCGCGCCTCGAGCGGACGCTCGGGCCGGGCGATCGCAACAAGCTGGACGAGTATCTCGACGCGGTCCGCGACGTCGAACAGCGGATCCAGCGGTCGGAGACTCGGGGAGCCGAGTCATTGATCGAGCTGCCCGACAGACCCGTTGACATCCCGGAAACGTTCGACGACCACGCCAAGTTGATGTTCGACCTACTGGGGCTCGCGTTCCAGGCGGACGTCACGCGCGTGTTTACATTGATGATGGCGCGCGAGGCGAGCCCGCGGCCCTATCCGCAGATTGGCGTGCCGGACCAGCACCACACGGTCTCGCACCACCGGAACGATCCGGAGTACATCGCCAAGAAGGCGAAGATCGACACGTATCACATCCAATTGCTCGCGTATTTCCTCGACACGCTTCGCCGGACGCCGGACGGCGATGGCAACCTGCTCGACCACTCGATGATCGTCTACGGCGGCGGTATCGGGAACGGCAACCTCCACGAGCACACCAACCTCCCGTGCCTTGTCGCGGGCGGCGGAGGGGGCCGGCTCAAGGGTGGGCGGCATCGTGCCTACGCGGAAGACACGCCGTATGCGAACCTGCTGCTGTCCGTGCTCGACAAGGCCGGTGTGCCGGCGGAGACGCTCGGCGACAGTACGGGGCCGCTCAACACGGCGCCGCTCAGCGTGTAGACGCGCCTCGTGCGTTCGCTTCCCGGCGTCGTTGGCCTGGGCAGCGGGCGGGCCCTCTGGTGCTAATCAAAAGTCCAGAGGGTCACCGAAGAGGCATCCTTGACGAATAGCCGATTGCCGGAAATCGTCGGTTGTGCCCACGTCGCCGTGTCCGCCACGGTGTAACGGCGCACCTCCTCAAAGCCGGATCTGCTCGCCCGTCCCACTTTGAGCTCCGCATTGTCCTCGAGCACGAACAGCATCTCGCCGGCCCTCACGATCGCCGCGTTCTCGGCCTGTCGTCCCGCGCCGGTCCAGACTGTCTCACCCGTGACGACGTCCAGTAGGAAGTACTGCCCGCTCTGTCGCTGTGACAACCCAAACAGCATCCCGTCGATCACGACGCCGTTGGTCATATAGAGCGAAATATCTCGGTTCTCCCACACCGGCTCGGTCGTCCACGCGTCTTGGTCACTGACGACCCGGAACGCCGAGGTCGGTTCCTGAAAGCCGGCCACGATGACCGTGCCGTCAACAAGGATGGGGTCGATCGCGTTCTGCACGTACTCCGTGCTGAAGGGCCGCCGCCACAGGAGTTCTCCGGAAGACACCGACACGCCAACGACGTGGTCCTGACTCAACGTGATCACCTGGCGGGTCTCGTTCAGCTCGGCCACGAGCGGAGACGTGTACGACGGACCGTCCTCCGCCCAGGCCCACCGAACCGCCCCCGTGGTGGCATCGTACGCCGTCAACGCGCCCTGGTCCTGGCCACCGACGTGGACGATCACCAGATCCTGATCGACGAGCGGGGAGACCGCTGTGCCATACAGCGGCGCCACTGCAGGCTCGGGTATCTGCCAGATCCGGTCGCCGGTCTCGGCGTTGAATGCCGTGACGACCCCTCCAAGGCCTAGGGTGTAGAGTCTCCCGTCGGCGAACGTGGGCGTCGCCTTTGGCCCAGGCCCATGCGGGTCGGCGGCGGGCTCGAACGAGAACGGCGCCGGATAGCTGGAGTGCCACAGCTCGTCTCCGGTGTCGGCATCGAGCGCTCTCATCACCTCGTCTTCGCCATGACGCGTAAACACGTACAGTCGATCGCCCACCAGCACGGGCGTGGCGTAGCCGTCACCGACGTCAACCGTCCACCGACGTGTCAGCTGTTCTGGCCACGAGGACGGCGCCGTGAAGGTCGCGACGGTTCCGTCACGATTGGGCCCGCGCCACTGCGGCCAGTCGGGGCCCGGTTGCAGCGGTGCGCCGTCGGCGGGCTCTGGCGGTATGTCGAGGGACGGCGAAGCGCACGCACCGCCTGCAAGGGCGACCAGAGACAGGGCGGCAAGGATCCTCCGAGCGGAGCTACGATGCATGGCGTCTCCTGGTAGGGGTGTCATCACGGATTGCCGCTGATTATGCCACTTCGATTGCGTGACGCTGCGATCTCCGGAACGCTGAGACGGTGTAATACTGATCGACGTCACCATGATCAGCGGTGACCGCGCAGCTCGACGAGGCGACCTCCTAGTCATGCCGTTGCAATCCGGCACCACCCTCGGCCAGTACACCATCACGACGCAGATCGGGGCGGGTGGAATGGGGGAGGTCTACCGCGCCCGCGACACCAAGCTGCAGCGCGACGTCGCCATCAAGCTGTTGTCGGCGGATCTGGCCGAGAGCCGAGAACGGCTCGAGCGGCTGCAGCGTGAAGCGCGCTTGCTCGCGTCGGTCGACCACCCGAACATCAACACGATTTACGCCGTCGAGGAGGTCGATGGCGCGCATTTCCTCGTATTGCAGCTGGTCGAGGGGACGACGCTGGCCGACCGCCTGGCCGCAGGTCGTATTCCACTCGACTCGCTACTTCCTATCGCGCTGCAGATCGCCGAAGCACTCGAAGCCGCACACGCCAAAGGCATCGTGCATCGGGACCTGAAGCCGTCGAATGTGATGGTCTCGGACGACGTGCGCGTCAAGGTGCTCGACTTTGGGATCGCGAAGACAACGCCCGCGGATGGCGCTGTGGACGCGAGTGCTGCGATGACGCAGTCCGAGCTGACCCGGGCCGGGACGGTCGTCGGAACGGCGCCCTATATGAGCCCGGAACAGCTCCGCGGCGGGGCCGTGGATGCGCGGACTGATATCTGGGCATTCGGGTGCGTGTTGTACGAGATGCTCGCCGGACGACGAGCGTTTGCCGGCGATACCATCGCCGACGCCAGCGCGGCGGTGATTGCGCGCGATCCTGATTGGGGCGCGTTGCCCGACGCGGTTCCGGACGCCCTGAAGCGTCTCACGCAGCGATGCTTGCGGAAGGACGCCGCCGAGCGGCTGCACGCCGTCGCCGACGCTCGAATCGAGCTGCGCGAGATGCTCGGCGAATCGCGGACGTCGTCGAGCGCGAGCGGCGGGCGTCCGGCGTCGACAGACGTTGCTGAGGATCCGTCCGCCGTGTCTGAGTCCGGCCGGGCCGCAGGACCACCCACGATGGCGAGGACGGCGGCGGTGTCGTTTTGGCCCGGATTGGCGTTTGTGGCAGTCATAGCGGTCTTCGTCTTTGGCGTGCCGACCTATCGGTCGATCGTGGGCGACCGGTCGTCGCCGGTGGAGCGTTCCTATCAGCTCGCCGACCAGCTGCTCGCGACCGTTGCGCCCGGCTCGCATCGCCAGCCGACGCTGTCGCCGGACGGCTCGACGATGGCGTTCGTCTCCGACTCCTCCAGCATCCCAAGAATCTACGTCCAGACGCTCACGGAAGGGGCGGCACCGATTCCGATCACGGACGAGGAGGCGCCGGCCTTTCATCCGTCGTGGTCGCCGAGCAACGATCAGATCGCTTTCCACCGACCAGGAGACGGCATTTGGACGGTTGGCCCGCTCGGGACGCCGGCGCCTCGTCGCATCATCGAGTCGGGGATCAACCCGAGCTTTTCCGCGGATGGTGGCCAGATCGTGTACGAGCGGTTCCCCTCGGTCTGGATCGCCAACGCCGATGGGACAGGTCAGCGCCCCGTCGCGGGAGCCGACCTGCTGATGCCGACCGCCGTGCAGAACGTCGCGCAAGGGTTCCCCGCGTTGTCGCCCGATGGCGAGTCGATTGTCTATTTCCGCTCGGCCTCCGGGCCAATGGGGGACTTCTGGGTGATCCCGGCCGCTGGAGGGGACCCACGGCGGCTCACGTTCGACACCAACCAGGGGAGCCATCCGATCTGGACTCCTGACGGTCAGCACGTGATCTTCTCGTCACTTCGGTCGGGTAGCCGGACGCTCTGGCGGGTCCCGGCGGCCGGCGGCGACCCAGAGCCGGTGACTTCGGGAGCGGGCGAGGACAGCGAGCCCGCGCTGTCGCGTGACGGCCGGCGGCTCGTCTACGCCAACGTGCGCAACGAGAAGGCGATGATGATCTACGACCCGGAGGTCGGCGAGAGCCGCGAGATCATCACCCGCCGTTACGGGCTCGTCCTACCGCGCTTTTCGCCAGACGGCAATTTGATCGCCTTCTTCGGTGAGGTGGCCGGTGGAACCGAGCTGTTCGTGGTCGGGGCCGACGGGCAAGGGATGCGCCAGGTGACGCGCGGCGACGGCCAGTTCAACATCCATCCACGGTGGGCCGCCGACGGATCGGTCCTGTACTTCTACCGTGACAACCCGTATCGGGAGGATTCGCCTGGAGCCTTTTTCGCGGTATCGCCGGCCGGCGGTCCAGGCAACGTCGTCCTGGCGGATTTCTACTGGGACCGGAATATGTCTGCCGACGTGCATCCCGATGAGGACGCGGTGGTCTATCTTCGGCGCGGGACGCCGGAGAGCGGCAACTCGACCGTCGTGCGCGACCTGGAGTCTGGTTCAGAACGTCCACTCCGGACCCCGGCACGCTGGGACAGCGACCGCCCGTTCAGTCTCGAGGTCCCGCGATGGTCGCACGATGGACGGTTTCTCACGGGCTCAGATCGTGGCCGATTCTGGCGGCCACCTGACGCTGCCGGGAGCACGAAGATCTGGCTGTGCACCGCGGATGGTGTGTGCGAGCCAGTCATCGACGGTTTCTTGCCGATCTGGTCGGCGGATGACTCGCAAATCTACTTTCAGCGACCGGCGGTGAGCCCGGACAACCTGGTCGTGTGGGTGGCTGACCGGGACGGTCGCAACGCGCGTCCGGTCACCGAGATTGGCCCGCTTCATTTCATCGATCGGCTCTTTGACGTCGCTCCAAACGGACGCCTCGTGTGGGTCGAGTATCGACCGGGCAGCCCCGAGATCTGGTCGGCCGACGTGGAGTAGCACCGAGCACGTTCTTGACGCTGCCTTTTGCGGCACTCATACTCACACTCATGAGTACTCGAATGCAGATTCTCGTCCCCGAACGCGAGGCCGAGGAGTACAGGCAGGCAGCGGAGCAGACCGGTCTGTCATTCAGCGAATGGGCCAGACGCGCCCTGCGGCGGGCGCGCCAGAGTCAGGCCGGCCGGGGGCCCGACGACAAGCTGCATGCGCTCGATCGGGCGCTCGGGTGTGGTCATCCGACGGGTGATGTCGACACGCTGCTTGCAGACATCGAGCGAGGCCGTGACCTTCGTTGATTCGAACGTGCCGATGTATCTCGTCGGCGTCACACATCCGATTCGTCACCGGCTTGAGCGCCACCTCCGCGCGAATCCCGATGAGTCCTACGTCACCAGCGCCGAGGTCTATCAGGAGGTGATTCATCGCTACGTGGCGATCGATAGGCGGGAGGCGATCGCCGACTGCTTTACACTGCTTGACGATCTCGTCGACCACGTCTTCCCCGTGACACGCGAGGACACGACGGCCGCCTACACAATCGCTCGCCGGCAACGAAGACTATCGGGCCGCGATTGCCTTCATCTCGCGGTGATGGAACGTTACGCCGTGACACGCGTGCTGACGTGCGATCGCGGGTTCGAGCTCTGGCCAGGCGTCGTGTGTCTACCGCAGACCTGACCCACGCATCGAGTCGACTTTCCAGTCTCGGCAAAGGTGGCATGGGCGAAGTCTTCCTCGCCGACGACACGCAGCTCAGTCGCAAGGTCGCCATCAAGTTCCTGAGTGAGGCGCTTGAAGCCGACGACTCCGCGCGCCAGCGGCTACATCGTGAGGCCCGGTCGGCGGCGGCGCTCGACCATCCCTACATTTGCAACGTGCACGAGATCGCGGAGGTCGACGGCCGCAGCGGCATCGTGATGGAACACGTTTCCGGCGAGACGCTGCACGCCCGCCTGCGGCGCGCACCGCTGTCGACCATGGAGGCACTTCGGATCGCGGGCGAGATCGCCGAAGCGCTTAGTGAAGCGCACAAGCGGCGCGTGGTCCATCGCGATCTGAAACCGTCCAACGTCATGTTGACCGAGCAGGGCCACGTCAAGGTGATGGACTTCGGCCTGGCCAAGCAGGCGCCGTCGGAGCAGGCGGACACGATCACGCCGCTGACACAGGCTGGCGTGCGCGTCGGCACGCCCGCCTATATGTCGCCGGAACAGCTCCTGAGCGGCGCCGCAGACGAGCGGTCCGACATCTTCGCATTCGGCATCCTGCTGTACGAGCTGCTCGCGGGCGTGCACCCCTTCACGCGGTCGAGTCAGAGCGGCACGATGACGGCGATCGTGCAGGAATCGCCGGCACCCGTTAGGCAGTACGCGAAGGACGCCCCCGAGGCGGTCGGCGCGGCGCTCGACCGCCTCCTCGCCAAGGATCCTCGCCAGCGATATCAGTCGTTGGCAGAGGTGCGGGTCGATCTCGCACATCTGTCCGACGTCGCGGGGCACGCACCGCCTGCGCAGACGTCCGAGCCGGGACGTCTGGCGCCCACCGGACGCCGTATGTCGGACGGGAGACCGAGCGCGCGGAGCTGCGGCGGCTCATCGATGGCGCCGTCGCCGGCCAGGGCGCGCTCGTCCTCCTGGGTGGGGAGCCGGGCGTCGGCAAGACGCGGCTGGCGGAGGAAGCGTTGGCCGAGGCGCGCCAGCGGGGGTGTCTCGCATTCACCGGCCGCTGCTACGAAACGGAGGGCACGCCGCCATTCATTCCGTGGGTCGAGATCGTCGAGCGCTCGGCCCGGATCAATCCGAGCGTGGGGTTTCGCGAGGTGCTCGGCGATGCCGCGCCCGAGGTGGCGAAGCTGGTGCCCGAGCTGCGCCGCATGTTCGACGATATCCCGCAGCCAATCGAGCTACCGCCGGAGCAGCAGCGGCGCTATCTGTTCAACAGCTTCCTCGAGTTCTTCGAGCGAGGTGCGCGCAGGACTCCACACGCCGTGTTGCTCGACGACCTGCATTGGGCGGACGAGTCCACCCTACTGCTTCCGGCATTTCGCGCAGCAGCTCGGGCAGATGCCGCTGCTCATCATCGGGACCTATCGCGATGTCGATCTCGATGTCGAACGCCCTTTCGCCGAGATGCTCGAAACGCTGACACGGCAGCGGCTGGCGCACAAGATGGCGCTCGGACGCCTGAGCGAAGGCGGGGTCGGCGACATGCTGAGAGTGCTCAGCGACCAGGATCCGCCAGCCGCGCTGGCGAAGGCGGTGTACGCCGAAACCGAGGGGAACCCCTTCTTCACGGAGGAGGTCTTCCACCATCTCTCGGAAGCAGGACGGATCTTCGACGAGGCCGGGAAGTGGCGGACAGACCTGCGTTTCGAAGATCTCGAAGTGCCCGAAGGGGTCCGCCTCGTGATCGTCCGGCGTGTCAAGCGGCTCAGCGACGCGGCTCGTGGAGTGCTGGCGAGTGCGGCCATTGTCGGCCGCAGCTTCGACATCCGGCTGCTCGAGGCGCTCGGTGACACCGCGGGTGAGCTGATCTTGGCGACCCGGTCAGGGCGTGAGCCGCGCTGGGAGTTCGCGCATGGACTGATCCGCCAGACGCTCGAGAACAGCCTGTCGCTGATGCGCCGGCAACGGGCGCACCTCCGTGTGGCCGAGGCGATGGAGCGGGTGTACGGAGACCGGATCGAACGGCATGCCCCAGACGTCGCCCAGCATCTGTATCAGGCCGGCGTCGCGGCCGATCCTGGCAAGGCTGTGCGGTTTCTGACGCTTGCGGGCGATCAATCGCTGGAAGCGGGAGCATTCGACGAAGCGCTGCGGCTGTTCGGCGATGCGCTGTCCATTCAGGAGGAGGAAGACGATCGGCGGAAGCTGGCGGACCTTCATTACAAGAAAGGGCTTGTGCTCCGGAGCCTCGGACGGTTTCCAGAGGCAGTGGACGCGTTGCAGCCTGCGCTGGCCGTCTTCGAAGAGCTTCATGACCTCGAGGGATCGCCCGCACCGCGATCGACATGGCCGATCAGACGAGCTGGATCCCGGGTCGAGCGCGTGCGGCTCGCGACGTCGCCGAGCGCGCCCTAACGGCCGTTGGCGAGCACGACACCGGAGCGCGATGTCTCATGCTCGCGCTGTTGGCCCGGTTTGCCTCCTTGGCGGGGGATCCCTATGAAGTGTCACGCGCCGCGCTTCTTGAGGCTGAAGCACTGGCAGCGCGTCTCGGTGATCCCGAGCTGACGGCGGAGCTGCTCACGGCGCGAACCCGGTTTCATTGGAGTTACATGCAGTTTCCCGAGGGGATCAAGGTCGGGCGCCGCGGTGTCGCTTTGCGACAGGAGCGCGGAGAGCCGTACGACCAGGCGGAGCTCTATTGGCAGATCCACGCAATGGAGTATTTCGTCGGCCGGTTTCACGAAGCGGAGGAGGTGGCGCGAACAGTGAAACCGTTGGCCGAGCGCCGAGGGCATCTGTACGCCAAGTGGGTGCTACGGTTGGTAAGAGGGCGCCAGCACCTCGTAACGACCGGAGATCTGGCGGCGGCGGATGCGCGTGCCGGTCATGACATTGAGTGGTCCGAGCAGCACACGCGGAGCTGGCGTGGATACATCTACTCCACCCGAGCCGCCGCACGGTTCTTCGCGGGTGACTGGGTGGCGGCGCGGGCCGACTACGGCGAAGCCGAGCGATTGGAGCCTGGCTCCTTCCTCGACGACCACCACCGGTCGATTGCGCTTGTCGCCCGTGCGTACGCGGGGGACGACGTGCTGGACCGCCTCCAGACCGAACACACCCGGGCGCTCGGTCTCGCGGACGAGAACCCGTTCGGCCTTTGGGAGCTGGCCGTCAATGTCGTCGAAGGCCTGGCCGTGCTCAGCCGAAATGAGGATGCCGCCGTTCTCCACGCAACCATTGAGCGAGGCATCAAGAAGGGGCACGAGCGCGGTATCAGCTGCCAGAGACGGAGATGCCAACAATGGTCGCCGGTATCGCCGCTGCCTGCGGCGAACAATGGGACGTCGCGCAGGAGCACTACGAGACAGCGTTGAAGCAAGCCCACGATCTGCCCCACAAGATCGCGCAACCCGAAGTGCGCCGTTGGTACGCGCGGATGCTTCTCGACCGGCACGCCGACGGCGACCGCGACAAGGCGCGCACGCTGCTCGGCGAGGCGATCGAGATGTATCAGACGATCGGTATGCCGAAGCACGTCGAGATGGCGGAGGAGCTGCGCGCCAACCGACTGTGAACCGTTCGTGAGTTCTCGTGCGGCGAGCTTGGCTAGTCGTTGGCGCCGAGGCTACGCAGCAGCCCCGCGATCTCCGGGCGGTCGGTCCGCAAGCCGGCCGAGCCGGGCACCGTCAACACGCTTTCGGCGAGGGTCAGCGGCGTCTCGTCGCGCCCGTTCGTCGCGTTGATATCGGCGCCGTGTGATGCCAGGAACTCGACGACCGAGGCGAAGCCTTTCCGCACCGCGTCGTGCATCGCCGTGTCGCCGCGCTTGTCGGCGGCGTTGACGTCGACACCGAGGTCGAGCACGATCCGCGCCATCTCGAGCGTTCGTCGCTCGTCCTCGACCGGATCCGGTGGCGCGATGCCTGCGCGGTTGCGGCGGGTCTCCAGGTAGAGTCGCGGCATTCCCACTGTCGCCTGCAGCGACGACTTGCCGTCCTCAGGCGTGATCAGCGGGTCGGCTCCATGCTCGGCCAGGGCGCGCAGCATCTCCAGCTCGCCAAACTGGGCCGCGAGCCAGAACGCGTTGACCCCGATCATTTGATGGCGAAGACTGAAGTCGGCGCTGATGCGGCGTCCCGGCGTGCCGTGCTCGACGAGCGCGTTCGAATCGGCGCCATACGCGAGGAGCGCCTCCACGAGTTGCGTGCCGCCGCGTAGCACGGCGGCATGCAGCGCCGTATACCCGGCGCCGGCCACGTTGGGATCCGCGCCTTCCTCGAGTAGGTAGATGCCAAGCGCTTCATGCGCGCTGTGCGCTGCGATCACCAGGGCGCTCGTGCCGGCAGCCGCCACGTCATTGACGTCGGCGCCTGCGTCGACCAGCACCCGGACGGTGTCGACGTCGCCGTTCCGAGCCGCGAAGAGCAGCGGCGTCGAGCCACCGTGCGCCATCTCGAAGTTGCCAATCGGGTTGGTGTTGCCCGCGGTGTTCTCGAGCTGAGACCACACCGTGGAGCGGGCGTGGAGATCGGCGCCACGCTCGATCAGCCGCCGCGCGACCTCCGGGTGCCGCTGGGCGGCCGCCCACATCAGCGCCGTTTGCCCGCGCTCGTGCTCGGCCGCGTTCGGATCGGCGCCATGATCGAGCAGCAGCTCTGCCGTCTTGACGCTCCCCGCCCGCGCCGCGGTCATCAACGGTGTCTCTCCCATCTTGAGGGCGGCGTTGGGATCGGCATTGGCGTCGAGGAGTCGACCCACCATGTCGACGCTGCCGTTCATCGCGGCGAGCCAGAGCGGTGTTGCCCCGAGCGCGTTGGCCGCGTTGACGCTCGCGCCCGCGGCAATCAGCGATTCTGCCGCCGCCAGGTCGTTACGATGCGCTGCCCAGTGGAGCGCCGTGGCACCATCACCTTGCCGCGCGTCGACGTCTGCGCCGTCCGCGATCAAGGCGTCGACGCGGTCCCGATCACCAGTCTTGACGGCGTCAATCAGGTCGGGCGTCTCGGCCGCGGTCAGCGTCGAGGCCATCAGCACGGCGCCGCCGGCAATGGCTGCCCACCGTATGTACGGTCGAAGTTCATGCCCCATGTGGTCCTATGCTACCGCAGCTGCGCCATCGATTGACACTCCGCCGGCCATTCGGACAAACTAAGCTACTTCTGATACTTAGCGGGGATATGCCGCGCAAACAACGGTGGCTTCTGGTCGGAGTGCTGGTTCTGGGGACCTGGTGCGCACTGGTGTCTGGCGCGCGAGCGCAGGCGCCCTCACCCGCGTCCGGCCCCGATCTCTTGCAGGCGACCGTGTCTCGGTACTGTGTGACCTGTCACAACGAGCGCCTGCGGACCGCCGACCTGGTCCTCGATGGTCTCGATCTGTCGCAGGTCGGCACGCATGCCGACATCTGGGAGCGGGTCGTCGGAAAGCTGCGCACGCGCACCATGCCACCGGCGGGTCGGCCACGCCCCGCCGCGGACACCTATGATCGGCTGGCGTCGTGGATCGAGTCGGAGATCGACCGCGTTGCGCTCGCGCGTCCGGATCCAGGGCGCACGGAAGCCTTTCACCGGCTCAATCGCGCCGAGTACGCGAACGCCGTCCGCGATCTGTTTGCGCTGGACGTCGACGTCAGCGCCCTGCTGCCGGCGGACGATATCGATGAGCACGGCTTCGACAACATGGCCGACGTGCTGACCATGTCCCCCTTGCTCATGGAACGGTACCTCTCCACGGCACGCAAGGTCGCGCGCCAGGCCGTCGGGGAGACACCGCTCGGGCCGGCTACCGACCAGTACGACGTGCCCATCCTCTTGCAGCAGGACGATCGGATGAGCGACGACCTGCCCTTCGGATCACGCGGCGGCATCGCGATCCGCCACTATTTCTCTGTCGACGGGGACTACGACCTCGCCATCCGGCTCCATCGCAACTACGTGAACTACGTGCGCGGAATGGGGTCGCGCCACGAGCTCGAGGTCCGCCTCGACGGCGTGCTCGTCCGGACGTTCAGCATCGGTGGGGAGGAGCCGGAGGGGCTCCAGGCGCCGGCCAGCTACGCCGGCAACCAGTTCGGCGACCCGGCGTGGGAAGAGTACATGCTCTTCGCCGACGCTAACTTGCGGGTGCAGTTCGCGGCGAAGGCCGGCCCGCGGGTCGTTGGCGTGTCGTTCGTACGCAGGTTCACCGAGCCTGAAGGGGTGCTCCAGCCGCGGCAAACGGCCTTCGCCGTCGCGATCAACGACATGCGGGATGGGAACGCGGCGGTGGAGCACGTCGCGATCGGCGGGCCGTACGCGAGCACTGGCCCCGGGGACACGCCGAGTCGTCGCGCGATCTTCACGTGCCGGCCTGACGATGCGCCGGCGGCCGAGGAAGGATGCGCACGCGAGATCATGTCGTCGCTGGCGCGGCGCGCCTATCGGCGACCGGTCGCCGCGTCCGATCTCGCCACGCTCATGGAGTTCTACCGCCTGGGTCGCAGTGACGGCAGCTTCGATTCGGGCATCCAGCTTGCGCTCGAACGGCTGCTCATCTCACCCGATTTTCTGTTCAGGGTCGAGCGCGACCCGGTCGACATGGCCCCGGCCACGGCCTACGCGGTGAGCGATCACGAGCTGGCGTCGCGGCTCTCGTACTTCCTCTGGTCGAGTGGGCCCGACGACGAGCTGCTCGACCTCGCCGAGCGGGGCGGGCTCGACGATCCCGCTATCCTCGCGCAGCAGACGCGCCGCATGCTCGCCGACCCGCGGTCGACGGCGCTGGTCCGAAACTTCGCGGGGCAGTGGCTGCGCCTCCGCGATCTGCGCGGTACCGTGCCCGACGCGAACGAGTTTCCGGAGTTCGACGAAAACCTCCGGCACGCGTTTCGCGAGGAAACCGAGCTCTTCGTCGAGAGCCTCATTCGAGACGATCGGAGCGCGCTCGACCTTCTGGGCGCCGATTACACGTTCGTCAACGAGCGGCTCGCACAGCACTACGGCATCCCGAATGTCTACGGCAGCCACTTCCGCCGCGTACCACTCGGAGACGCCATGGCGGAGCGTCGCGGCGGGATCTTCGGGCACGGCAGCCTGCTCACGGTGACGTCCTACCCGAATCGCACGTCGCCGGTGTTACGTGGCAAGTGGGTGCTGACGAACATCCTGGGGACGCCGCCGCCGCCGCCGCCCGCCGATATCCCTGACCTTCCGGACCGCGGCGAGGACGGCCGGGCGGCCACCGTGCGGGATCGCCTGGCGCGGCATCGCGAGAGCCCGGCGTGCTCCGTTTGCCACGCCCCGATGGACCCGCTCGGGCTGGCGCTCGAAAACTACGACGCGGTCGGTAAGTGGCGGACGACGGGCGAGGCCGATCTGCCGATCGACGCGTCAGGCAACCTACCCGACGGCACGGCGTTTCACGGCCCGCTTGGTCTGCGGTCGCTGCTGGTGGAGCGTCGCGACCAGTTCGTCGGCACGTTGACCGAGAAGCTCCTGGCGTACGCCCTCGGCCGGGGTCCGGAATTCTACGATCGACCGACGGTTCGAGCCATCACACGGACGGCCGCTTCGAATGACTACCGCTGGTCGTCTATCATTGTGGGTATCGTGCAAAGCACACCGTTCCGCATGCGGAGGTCAGAGTCATGATCATCACGAAGAAGGCACTCTCACGGCGTACCGTGCTCCGCGGGATCGGCGCGTCCGTGGCGCTCCCCTTGCTGGACGGGATGGTGCCGGCGTTCGCGGCCCTGCGGACGACCGCGGCGGCGCCCGTGCGACGCATCGGAGTCGTCTACGTGCCGAACGGCATGATGATGCCCGACTGGACCCCGACGACGAACGGGAGCGGATTCGACTTCCCGGCCATTCTGTCGCCGCTCGAGCCGTTTCGCCGTCACGTGCAGGTCCTGTCCGGGATGCACGGGGTCGAGAGCGAAGGCCCGCATGCACGCTCCTCGACGCGGTTCCTTACCGGCGTGCCGTCGAAGCCCGACGACGGGTCGGACCTACAGGCCGGCGTATCGATGGATCAGATTGCCGGACGGGTGCTGGGGCGTGAGACTCAGCTCGCATCACTCGAGCTGGCGCTCGACGGCCGCGACTTTGCTGGTTCCTGCGACGACGGGTTCAGCTGCGCGTATACGAACACCATCGCCTGGGCGGACGAGACAACACCGCTGCCCATGGAGAACAACCCGCGCGCCGTGTTCGAGCGGCTCTTTGGCGACAGCGGGAGCACCGACCCGGCGGTCCGCAAGGCCCGTCTGGCCAAGGATGCGAGCCTGCTCGACTCGGTCACCCAGCGGGCCGACGACCTGTCACGGCAGCTTGGCACGGGCGATCGCGCGAAGCTGAGCCAGTATCTGGACGCCGTCCGAGACGTCGAGCGCCGCATCCAGCTGGCCGAGGCGCAGAGCGACCGCGAGCTGCCGGTCGTGGACCAGCCCGCCGGGATTCCCGGCAACGTCGGCGAGCATGCGAAGCTCCTGTTCGACCTTCAGGCGCTGGCCTTCGAAACGGACCTCACGCGCGTTTTCACCTTCATGCTGGGACGCGAGATCACCGGGCGGACCTACGCGGAGATCGGCGTGCCCGACGCGCACCATCCGATCTCGCACCACCAGAAGGACCCCGAGAAGCTCGTCAAGCTGACGAAGATCAACCAGTTCCACGTGTCGCTCTTCGCGGGATTCCTCGAACGGCTACGCGCGACGCCCGACGGCGACGGGTCGTTGCTCGACCACGCGATGCTCATCTACGGCGCGGGGATGGCCGACAGCAATGCCCACGCCTCGGAGAACCTGCCGATCCTGCTCGCGGGTGGCGGCGCCGGCACGGGCGGGCATCACATCACGTACCCGTCGGACACGCCACTGGCGAACCTGCACCTGTCGCTACTCGACAAGGTCGGGGTGCCGGTCGAGACCCTCGGTCACAGCACCGGCCGGTTGCCGCTGGAGCCGCTCTCGGGCGTCTAGACTGCTAGCGGCGGAATCCTGAAGGGCCGGTGCTCTGGACCGAGTGCCGGCCCTTTTCGGTGTCTCGGTCTCGACGCGACCGGACTCATGTCGGGCGATCTGCCTGCTACCTCCACGATCGCATCGTAAGTCGTGGAGCAGCATTGGCTTGTCGAGTCCGCGCCACTGGTAGGCAACGCCGTTGCTTGTCTCGCCATCGCCAACAGGGACTGTGGGTTGACACCCATCCAAGCGAATGGCGCACGCGAGATATCCTTGGAATCACCTGTATGTCGCGCGTGCGCCAATTCACGCATGACGGACAGTCCGAATCCAGTAAGCCTCTGTGGCGACAGCAGTTGATCGAAAACTAGTCGCCCAGCCAGAATGCGAACGCGGCTGGTTACACACGTCACCGGCGGGGGATGTTTCGCCCCCAGATCCGCGAACTACCGCAGGCGAGTCATACGACGTTAGGCAGCAGATGGAGATGACGGCGATTTTCCTGGGCGCGGGTTTTTCCGCACCGGCGAATGTGCCGTTGGCGTCCCAGCTATTCGATGCGGAGCCGGACGTCGACCGGGTCACACGTCAACGTCTGGTCGACAGAGTGCTGCACCGGTGGAGGCATTGGCGGCGCGAGCACAGCGGCTCTCCTGAAGAGTACTTGGCGGAACTCCAGGAGACGTCCGGAGGGGCGTGGTCGGACGCACAATGGTACGTCGCTCTCGTGATAGCGCTGCGCGTGGGCCGGGTCGAGTTGGTGGGCTCGAAGCCGACCATTACGCGACACAACCTCAACCGTACAACAGGTGTCCCCACGCATGAAGAGTTCTGGACTGCGGTTTTCAAGAAAACTCAGACCGTCAGCGTTCTCACGACCAATTACGACATCTTGCCGGAAAGGGGCATCCGTCACATGCCGCGGCCTCGGGTTCCGCGCCCAGGTTTCAACTACGGTTGGGGACCCGAGCCGCTGGCGGGGGGCGGTTATCCTTCGTACTCACACATCCAGAAAATATCCGTTGTGGGCACGGTACCGATCTACAAGCTTCATGGGTCCATCTCTTGGTCACACCGTAATGACGAGCTAGTTCGTTACCACGATTGCCGTCCTGCGATCCGGGGCGACGCAGCGGTCGTGGCGCCGGTGGTTGCGAAGAGTTTACCCGCGTATCTTGAGCCGGTGTGGGCGAATGCCAGGAGAGCTCTTCTCTCCTCGCACACATGGCTGATTGTCGGCTACAGCCTTCCAGCGTACGATGGACTTGTCCGCGGTCTCTTGCAGGAATCGGCGCCTGACGACGTCGTCGTACACGTGTTCGACCCTGATCCGGGCGTCGCAGGGCGATTCCGATCGTTGCTTGAAGGCTGTACTGTAGTCTCGCACGGAGGACTTCCGGATGGAATTGCCGATCTAGATGAGGTCCTTGGTGGTCGGAGTCAAGACGCAGCCTAACAATCGAATGCAGCTGACGGTCGCGACGCGCGTGACCCGGAGCGTCGCGCCCACAGCTGATTCGTGACGTTGATATGACTTCATTTGTCAACGTTAGAGACACGTCTCCCCAGGCGGCCCGGTGCCGCCGCAGAGGGACTGGGTCAGGGAAGAGGCGAGGCCAGTAATCGCGACGGTTGATCCTGCTGATATCCGTGGGTTGGTTACCACCTTACTGACATCCGTCCGGCGCCGTCCTCTGTCTAGGCTCGAGGGTCGGCCTAAGCCGCCTCGTAACGTCGCCGAGGATTACGCCAAACCGCGGCCGCGCCTCTGCCCTCACTCGGCAGGGCACGCCTGCCGTCCGCTCAGTGAGCGAGCGGCACCTCCCGTGCGATGGCCCATAGGAACGCGAGGATCTCTCGCGCGATGGCCGTGACGACCACGTTCGCGTGCTTCCCGCGAGCCACCAGGCGACGATATCGCTTGCAGCGTCGCACCTGCGCCTTCCAGGCGATGTCCTGGATAGGCTTCGGACACCCCTCAAGCCGCTTCTGCAGGTGTTCCGATACCTTGGCCGGAGACCGATACGCCCACGCGGCCTCGACCAGTGCCCGGCGTGCGTGGCCGTTGCCGGCCTGCGTGATGGGCCCGAGGCGCCGCGAGCCCCCGCTCGAGTACTCGCTCGGGATCAAGCCGACGAACGCGGCGAGTTGCCGCGGGTTGTCGAAGCGCGTGAGGTCGCCGAGCTCCGCGACGAGGGTGACCGCGGTCTGGCTCTGCACCCCGCGCATCGCCTGGAAGGCGTCGACGACGGGCCGGAGCCGCCAGGTCGTCGTGACCTCGACCAGTTCGTCCCCGAGCCGCTGGACGCGCTCGGTCTGCTCACTCACCGCCCGCAGCGACTCCTGAAAGACCACCTGCTGGGCCGGCGTGGGACAGACGACCCGCGCCAGATACCGCAGGTGCGCGGCGCCCCACGACGCCCGCCCGGAGTAGTGCAGCCCGTGGCGCAGGAGAAACGCCTTCAGGCGCCGCTTGGCGTCCTTCAGCACGGTGACCGACGCCTCGCGCGCCCGGGAGAGAGATCGCGGACCGCTTCGTCGTCGACCGTCGGCACGTAGACCGACGTCAGGTCGCCTGAGCGGAGGAGTCGGGCCAGTTGGGTGGCATCTCGCCGATCGGTCTTGACGCGCTCACCTGGCTTCTTCGGAATCAGCGAGGGCGCCACCACCAGACACGACACCCCTCGGTCGGCCAGCGTGCGATACAGGCCATAGCCGCACGGGCCGGCCTCGTAGGCGACGATGAGTCTAGCGGCACGACTGTGCAGCCGTCGCCAGAGCTTGTCGAGGTCGGCTTCCCGGGTGCCGATCTCGCCCACATAGACAACATCGGACGCGCGGTCGGGGCTGGCGTGGGCGACGGCGATGGACGCTTTGTGGACGTCTAGGCCCACAAAAAGGGTGGTAGGCTCCGGCATGGCTGACCTCCGTGCACGTGCGTTGACGGTGAACTCAAACGGGCGGCTCTGGCCCAACGCAGGCTAACCCGCGATACCGCCGGAGGTCAGCCTCGTTCGCACTCAACGGAAGTCATACTGTCTAGGCTGCAAGTAGGAGCGAGAATGGACATTGACAACTGCGCGATCCTGATGCCGGATGTTCTCGCCGATGCGGGCAATTTGCTCGACTCGCGTAGATCAGCGACGCCTGTCGAATTCCACGCTCTGAATTCCCTCGTCGAGGCTGTCGTCGTTCACGAGAAGCTGTATCTGTACGACTGGCCCACTCGCCTTCGACTGCCCAACGTCTATCACCGCCTTGTCGCCGACGAGATCATCCATCCAGAGCACTCGCCAAGGCTCTTCGACGCAGAACTGATACAACTAGGGATGAAGGATGTCGCTGCTGCCGCTCTGGAAGACAGAGTATTTTCGACCAAGATGGTTGTTTACCACGTTGATGGTGGACTCTCCCAATCGTCATGGCTGATCGAATACGAGAAGCGCCTTGGGTTCGAGCAAATGTCCACTAGCCTCGCTGACAACGAGGCTGTGGCGATATCCCTCGCAAATACGAGCAGCTTCACTGACGCGATCGCCGTGGATGGCAGCTACAGACAGGCGAGGGCGTTCGCCGCCTGTGCATCAGAACTCGGCCTTGAGATGTATACAGGCATTGTATCTCGGTCGTTTCTGGTTCCGTCCAACAAGGCGTTGCACCTGCCGGCCGCTCGTCCGCGCTCAGCGGCCGCAGGTAAACGCTGACGTTGGGTGGACGAATCACGAAGACCGGACTGATCACGAAACGGCTGTGTCAACGCCGCCGTGACCGCCGCAGCCAGTTCTCGACCTTGAGCCCTCGGAACCGGCCGAAGTCCTTGGTGTTGGCGCTGACTAGTATTAAGTCATTGACCTGGGCAATCGCCGCGATCTGACCGTCCACAAACGGGGCGGGCTTACCGAGCGCTTCAAGCCGTGCTCGCTCGCGCCCATGCCACCCGGCGGCGACCTCGTCGTACGGCAGGATCGGAAACGTTCGGCGGACCACGTCCTCCATATAGTTCTCGAGCGCGGCTCGCCTCTGACCCGAGGGAGTCGACGACAACCGAAGGTGAGTTCGTGCCAGACCGGGGCGCCGATGGCGCACGCGTGACCGTCGGCGTCGAGGCGTTCCAGCAGCTGCGTGTCCGGCGTGCGCGACGCCGGGTTCGACACGATGGTGGTGTCCAACAGATATTGCAGCGTCACAATGACGCCTGCCGGCCGGTCGTAGTGTCCCGGACACTCGAGAATTCGTCTTCGAGGCCGACCTGATCTAAGGAATACTTGTCGCGAAAGCGGTTGTAGACGTCGCGAAAGCGGGGGCGCTTGCCTCGGAGGCGCTCTAATTCGCGGCACGAGAGAACGACGGCCACGGGCTCCCCGCGGCGGGTGAGCTCGACTTCGAGTCCGGCCTCAGCTTGATCGACGATGACCCGGAGGCGGGCGCGTGCTTCAGCGACGGAGTAGGTGTGAGCCATAGCAGAATGTACAATATCATGTACATCATTAGAATCGACACACCCAACAGGCGTTTGCAGCCGACGCTGGCCAGGGTGCTCAGCCAGCGCGGCTAAAACGCCACGGTTCGGCGGCAGGTACCCGCGGTAACGGCGAAGACGACAGATGCAGCTAGTCGCGATCCAGTTCTTTCACACAACTCTGATCGTATGGCTGTACGGCTGCCTGTCATACATGGTGTTCGCGCATCTCACGAGCCGTTGGGGAGTCGCCCTGGGCGTTAGCTACACCTCAGTCGCGCTCGAAGGACTGGCGGTGGTTCCCTTGGGTTTCCGCTGCCCGCTCACCGAGTACGTTCAACTCAGGTACGGGCCATCCGTGAACGACAGCTTCATTCCCGAACGCCGCGCAGTGGGTCATGCCCGTCGGCGTGTTCCTATTCGCCGTATCTCTGCTCGTAGTACCCCTCCGCTGGTTCTACCTCAAGCGATCCGGGCTGCTAGCCGCGCTGCGAGCGGCCAGCGCCGGCAAGGTGCAGGCGTGCCGCTCCCGGCGGCTAGCGGAGGCGGGCCAGCTCGGCTGCGGTGACCGGTTCCGCCGGCCCCTGAAAGATCGCGTTGAACAGCAGCTTGAACGTGGCGCGTGTCTGCGCCCGGAAGGCGATCTGGCTGCCCATCGTCACGGCCGTGCCGCGGCCGACCCTGAAGGAGACGACGTTCGCCTGGTCGCGCAGGAACTCGTCGCCCAGCAGCCATCCGCTCGCCACGATGTCCTCGTCGTCCGGATAGCGAGAGACGACCTCGGCCGGGATGTCGAAGCTCGGCGCCAGCCGATACGCCTGGTCGAATCGAAAGAAGACCGGCCAGTCGTCCGGCATGCCGAAGCCGACGGGATGCTGTGGATTGTGCTCCTGCTTGAGCAGGGTGCCAGGTGAGTAGAAGAGGGCGGTCGGGTCGACGACCTGCTCCCGCAGCGTGGTCGCGAGGCGCGCGGGACTGCGAAACGTGTCGCGCAGCCGCTGTTCCGCTTCGGTGACCGTCATGCGCGGGTCGCGCCCGCGATCCACCGACACCCGGTTACCCCGTCCTGGGAGCACCGGCTCGATGGGGAGATCGAGCAGCGCGCGGGCGGTCGCGACGGCGGATCCGAGGGCGACAAGGGTGCCGCCGTCCTCCACCCACTCGCGGAGCTTGTGCCACCCGTCGCGCCCTATCCCGTAGGCCCACCTCCAGGACTGGTCATGGCGATCCGGATGGAGGCCGTCGGTGATGTTGGCGCGGCTCGTCCCCGAGGGCAGCACGATGACGTCGTACCTGTCCGACAGATCGCCTTCGAAGTCAGTCGAGGAAATCACGGAGTGGGCGAGCTCGTATTGCTCGAACAACCACATCATCCATCCGGCCGGCATGTTGTTCGCCGCCCGCCATAGCCCGACCCGCATCGGCGTCTTCACGCGATAGCCGTCCACCGCGGGCGGAGGACCGGGGTCGGACACAACGAGACCCGTCTCGGCCGCGGTGCGCGCGAGGATGCGCCCGGCGTCCGGTGTCGGTGGCACCAGCCAAGTGCCCGGCGCCCACTCACCCGCGTCGGTTGTGAACCACTCCGCGGTCCGATGCAGGTCGACACCAGCCGCCTGGAGTCGTGTCGCAGCCAGGAATCCGGCGTTCGAGGACGGTGCGATGGCATACGCCCACTCGGGCGGTGCCGGCATTGGCGTGTGCGCCGGCGTGATGGTCTCGAGGAGCTCCAGGTCGGCGGCGAGCGGCTCGTCGATCTGGTCGACGTCGACGCCCATCAGCAGCCCGAGGGTCTGGGCGGTCACGTCGTACGGTGGAATGGGCGGCCCGCCGGGGTACGAGCGAAGGTCGGGATAGTACTGCCGCTCGAGCATCGTCTTGGCGAACGCACCGTACGGCTGGGCGAGCTGGATGACCCACGAGCCGCGTTGATACCGTGTCCCGCCCGCGACGAAGCTCGATCGGGCCCGGTGGATTTCCACCTCGCCGAAGTCGAGGATCTCGAGGAGCTGGTGGGTCGAGAACGGGTCGCGCTGCTGGGCCGGGATGACGAACGCGTGGGGCGCCTCATCACGGTCGACCCAGTCGCGGTGGACGAGGTGGAAGTGCTCGAGCCACTGCTCGCGGTATTTCGCGAGGTGCTCGAGCGCCGCGAAGACCGCAATGGAGCCGTAGTCGACGATGTCGCGAAGGCGCCAGACGCCGGTGTCGTACGGCACCGGATAGTTCCAGCGCGGTTGTTGCGGCCCCAACGGCCGTGTGTCGCCGTTTGGATTGACGAACGGGTCTGCCAAATTGGCGCTCGCGATCTCGGTAAGGATGCGCGGTTGCCCGTGGTACAGCATGTATTGGCGGGCCGGCGTCCAGAGATCGTACTGGTCGTTGTAGACGATGCCCTTCTTGCCCGCCGCGATGAGCTTGGACGCCATCGCCATCCCGATTTGTGCCTGGCCTTCGATCAAGATCGGATGGATGTTCGGGTCGTATGGATCCCGGAACGGCGGGACGAACATCCGCGCGCCGCGGCTGCCCATCTGGTGCATGTCGTGCGTGACCTGCGGCTTGTAGTCGCGGTGGATGTCGATGGCGAGCCGCGTCTCTTTCTGGGTGAACATGAACCAGTCGCGGTTATCGTCGTGCCCCGTATACCGGTGATACAGGTCCGGGTACACGCGGTCGTAGTCGGTGCCTTTCGTCCGATACCAGTGGTCGATGACTCGGACCTGCCCATCGGGGTTCTGCGACGGGACGAGCAGCACGACGGTGTTGTCGAGGATCTCCTGGATCTCCGGTGACTCCTCGGTGGCCAGCCGGTGGGCGATCTCGATGATGGCCTGGCCGTTTCCCACTTCGGTCGAGTGAATCGTGGCGTAGAGGAAATAGAACGGCACGCCTTCCCGTGTCAGGGCGCGCGCGGATTCGTCCGCGAGGCCGCGCGGGTCGGCGAGCTGGTGGTTGATGTCGATGAGCCGCTCGAGCCGGTCGAGGTTGGCTTCCGCGCTGAAGGTCACCAGCACGTAGGGATGGCCGTCCGTCGTCGTCCCGCGCGCCTCATACAGCACGCGGTCCGAGTGCGCTGCCAGGTGCTGCATGTAGTCGAGCACCTTCGGGTAGCGGGCCAGCTCACCGTCGGTGCCGATCTCGAAGCCGAAGTACTGGGCGGGCGTCTGGATGGCCTGCGCCGCAGCCTGTGATGTCCCGAACAGGATGGTCGCGGCGACGGCGAGCGCAACACGGCAGTTCATGGAGACACTAGCGCCACCCGGCAGGCGTCAAGCCCGACCAGGCAAAGGGGCAGGATAGCACGCAGGATGGCCGACGGGCCGGCGGGGAGTTGCGCGTGCGTCTCTTAGAGTTTCCGTCGGTCGGCGCGCGGTTCCGACGCCTCCTGGCACCGGGTCGCCGCGAACGGCCCCGTGTATCCGGGGTAGGCGAGCTGTGGACGCCGCCGGCGGTCGGCGCCGGCCGTGCCTGGTCGCAGTCGGAGACACGGCTCAGACGCAACGCAGGATGACGAATTGACCGGTCCCCGGCTGGACGCTTCGGCATCCGGCATCCACGGCGACACGAATCGCCATGGCGATGGCACGTTGAGCTGGAGGCGCGACGGCGTGTCGCGGTCGGCTCGCGTCTTGCTTTCGTTAGATGACGGCGAGCCTGAGCATGCCGAGTCGGGTATCGACTTCCCGTCCGGACCATGTTTCGGGAAGTGTGGTCCTGAAATGGTGCCGGAGCTGCCCCCGGCGTCAACGTGCGAGAGCGGGCATGGCGGCTCCTGTCCGCGAGGTCGTGCGCTCTTGCAGACGGCATGGCGTGTGCACGCGATGCCAGGCCGACGATCGGCCGAGGGAGAACCGTATGAAGACGACGACGAATCGAGCGGACATGCAGGGACTGGCGGAGGGTCGCGTGGTCCTGCGCACGCGAGCAGGGGCGGGGTCGCGTGAGAGGGTCCCCAACACACGGGTCGAACGGACCGGGCAACGCGCGGTTGCAGTTGTGCTCCTCGCCGCGATCCTCGCGTTTACCGGTGCCGGCCTCAGCGTGCCGAGTCAGCACTCAGGGTTGGTATCGGCGCGTGTGCACTGGGACTACTTCTTGCCGCTCAGCTCAAACGAGTCCTTGGTGTTCGGCTTTGCCGCACTCGCCACATGCAACACCCTCGGATGGTACTTCGGACCCACCGGCTGGATTGCAGCCGGCGCGTGTGGAGCGACGGCCCTGGCCTAGGCTTTGAGCCGTGCTGAACGAACGGTTGCGTACGGTCGACGGCGACCCGGCGTTGCGGCTGCCCAGTCTCTTGGTTGTCAACGCCGGCCTGGTCGGGCTCGCCTTCGGCATCGGCTGGTTCGCTGCCGGCATCGCGGGAGGACAGCTCGGCATAGACGAGGGTCCGCCCGAGCCGGCCAACGCCAGCGTGCTGGCAGACGGCCTCGACATCGTCGCCGCGAATCTCCGTGCTGTCGCGGTGATGGTACTCGGGGCCGTCTGCACCGGCGGTGTGTTCGCCCACGCGGTTCTCGTCTGGAACGGATACGGGCTTGGTTCGGGCCTGTCGGCCCTCTCTCGAGGAGCGCCGGAGGTGGTCGATCTTGCGCTCCGCTACGTTCCGCTCGAGTTCGCTGCGCTCGTGCTCGCGGCGACTGCGGCGCAGGGGTTGGCCGTGGCGGCGCTTTGCAGCCTGTGGTACGACCGGCCGCTCCGGATCCGCGGTGTGCCAATGACCTTCGCCGCGGCCGTTGTCCTGTTTGTCTCGGCCGCGTTCATCGAGGCCGACGTCAAGCAGCTTCTCGACGGTTCACTCGCAGGTGTCGAATGACCGATGACGGCCTGATACTGGAGGGCGTCACGAAGGTGTACCCGGCCTTCGAGCTGGGTCCGCTGTCGTGCCGGCTGCGCCGCGGCGTGTCCTATGGCCTGCTCGGGCCCAACGGCGCCGGGAAGACCACGTTGCTCGACCTGATCGCTCTGCAAGTGCGGGCGACCGCCGGCACGATCGCCTTTGGCACGACCACGCTGCGTTGGGGCGACACGGCGTGGAAAGCGCGGTTCAGCTATGTCCGCGAAATGCCGGCCCTCTACGACGAGCTCACGGTGGCCGAGACCCTCCGATTCGTCAGCCGGCTCCAAACACGCTGGGACGCCGACATGGCTCAGCGGCTCCTACGGCGGTTGGAGCTCGATCCCCAGCGGCGGATCAAGCACCTGTCAAAAGGGACCATGGTAAAAGTGGGCCTGGTCGCTGCCCTGGCCCGGCGGGTCGAGGTGCTGTTGCTCGACGAGCCCAGTACGGGCCTCGACCCCACCGCGCGTGCGTCACTCCAATCGGTGCTGCGCGATCTCATGGCCGAGCATCCGGAGCTTTGCGTCGTGCTTTCGTCGCACCTCTTCGATGACGTGTCACGTGTCACGAACGAGGTGATCATCCTGCGTGACGGCCAGCTTGTCTTCCAGAGGCCACTACGTGAGCTCGAGCAGGCGGTGTTGTATCGGCTCCCAGCGTCACAGGTCAGCGGCGACCTGTCCGATGCACTCCTGACGTGGCGCCGCAACGGCGAGCAGTGGGTGCTGGCGCCTCGTGCGTCCTCGGTGGCCCGTCACCTGTGCGGCCAACCCGGCTGCCAGGAAGAACCGGTGGCCGATCCAGTCGAGACGGTCTACCACGCCACGGGACACCGATGATGGGGCACTTTTGGAACCTGCTCGCGCTGATGGCCAAAGACCTCCGCCTCCATCGGCGGGAGCTGGGGTTGGCGTTCGTCACCTGGTTCGGTCTGGCGGCCCTCTGGGTCTACTCGCAGGCAGGCCGCCCGATCAACCCGTTGGTCCCGGTGTTTCTCGTCAACGCCATGGCGTCGTCATTCTGGGGGGAGTGGCTGATCTCGCGGGAGAAGACGAAGGGCACGTTCTTGTGGCTTCGCACGCTGCCGATTGGTGACGCGGAGCTCGTCGCGTCGAAGTTCGCCAGTCAGGCGATCTGGTGCAGCGCGTTGTGGATCCCGAGCTCTCTGCTCCTCGCCCCCGGTGCGCTTACTTCGGACGGCTGGCCGACGTGGGGCGTGGTCTCCTTGATCCTGCTCGTCGGGGGCGCGGTTGTCGTCGCGACGCGATGGCGTTTTCAGCAGAAGATGGCTCAGGCCGCACCCATGGTGGCGGCCCCCCTCCTGGCAATTGGGTTCCTCATCGCGGATGCGGCCGGGCTGGTCGGCACGCGCGTGCTCGCTGACTGGTGGGCCACCTCTGCCGGCAAGGCCACGACGGCCGCGCTGCTCGCGGCGACCTACGGCGCGACCATCTGGGCGACCGGCGCCTGGGTCTCGCGTTCGGAGACGACGCGGTTCCTCGAGTAGCCGCGGCGGATGAGGTACGCGCGATGTGGCGACTCGTCTGGAGCCCGATTCGTTTCTTCGAAGACCGGCGCTCCCGACCGCCAGACTGGCGGCTCGCACTGGCCGCGCCAGCGCTGTGCGCGGGTCTGCAGCTTGTCTCGGCGCTGCTCCTGGTGGGCAAGACGCAAACGCTCCTCGATGCGGTGTTCGTCGAGCTCGACCTGCCAACACACGGTGCGCCACTCGACGCGGTCGCTGTGATCGGTGCACTGGCCAGTGCGACGACCTACCCCCTCTATTACGTGATGGTGGCCATCTCGGTCATCTGCATCGATGTGTTGGCGGGACGGTCGGGACACGCCCCTCGGCTCGCTGAGTTTGCCGGCCTGTGTTTTTTCTCCCAGGTACTGATCGCTGGCGTGACCCTCGCGGTCGCCGTGGTCTGGGAACCAGAGGCGATCCGCCTGCCGCCACAGGCGTCGGCGTCCGACGTCCCAGCCGCGCTCGAGTTGCACCGGGCGGCCGCGGATGCGACGCCGTTGATCTCGACGAAGCGGATACTCTCGTACTACTCGACGATGTGGCTCGTCGTACTCCTGAGCATCTGCCTGAAGGTGGTCAGTGGGTTCTCACCCCGTGCCACCTACTACGCCGGCGCCGTGCTACTCGCGATCTTCGTCGCTGTCCCACTGCTCGGCCGGGCGTTCCTTACGTGACGGCCGGGTTAGCCGAGGAACTCGCGAGCAAAGCCGACGAACGCATGGCAGTCAGCGAAATTCGAGGCAAGTCCCACCGACACGCGAACCGCACCCCCGCTCTCCGCATCAATGCAGCGGAACAGATCGTCGCGGGTCATCCGCTCTCCCGAGCCACGGAAGCAGCGGCTCAACTCGGCCTCGGAGAGCCCGAAGGCCACCTCGCCCGCTCCGGGATTGCAGAAGCACCCGGTGCGCAAGGAGATGCCCCGTCTCGCGGCGCGTTCCTCGACCGTACCGTGCTCGATGATTCGACCGTCCGCGCCGGCGAAGTTGAACGCGATCGTGCCCCCGCGTGACGTGGCCGACGTCGGTCCGTAGATGCGGACGAGCAGGCGACCGTTCGCGTGTCGAAGCGTGAGGAGCTGACTGAGCATCCAGTCGGTGAGACAGTGGACCCGCTCGTGGATCACCGACAGCCCGATCGATTCCAGCAGCTCGAGGCCGAGCTCCACCGCCGGAATGCTGGTGTAGTCGAGTGTGCCGTCTTCGAATCGGGCGGCGCCGACTGCCGGGAAATGCCGGTCGCCCCGCACCGACGCCAGGGTGATGGTGCCCCCTGAGAACCACGGCCGGTGCAGCTTCTCGAGCGCGCCCCATCGAACCAGCAACGCACCGACACCGGTCGGGTAGCCGAACATCTTGTAGAAGGAGAGCGCGACGTAGTCGGGCGCCCAGACGGCGAGGTCAAGGCGGTTCGTCGGGACGAACGCGGCGGCGTCGAGCAGCACGTCCCACCCACGGGCGCGCGCGCGCTCGATCCAACCGAGCGGATGTTGCACACCGGAGAAGTTCGACTGGGCCGGATAGGCAAAGAGGTTGTGGCCGGCCGGATTCCGCTCGTCGAGGAACCGGTCGACGGCGGCGTCGTCGGCGCGGAGATCGGGCGGTAGGACCGGGACGTAGCGGGTTCGGGCGCCGTGCGCCCGGTCAAATTCACGGATGCCGTTGACCGAATTGTGGTTGTCGAACGTGAGCAGGAACACGTCGTCCGTCTCGAACGGGTAGGCCTCGCCGACGAGTTTGAGGGCGTGACTCGCGTTGGCGGTGAACACGACGCAATACTCGTTGGGCGACGCGTTGAAGAAGCGAAGCACCCGTCGGCGGCACGACTCGATCAGGTCGCTCGACCGGACCGAGGCAGGGTTCTGGGAATGCGGGTTGCCGAGCACGCTGGTGGCGAGCTGTTCGGCATGCTGCTGGATGTGTGAGGCCGCGTAGAGGCTCCCGCCGGTGTAATCGAGGTAGACGTGCGGGTGGTCCGGGGCGTCGAGCCGCGCGAACTCACGCGCGCGCAGGGCGTCGAGCGAGTCGGTGTCGCGGTAGCTCGGATAGGCGTCGACGAACGCGTCGAAGCCTCTATCAACTGACACTGTCGAACGCACCTCTGGATGTCCGGATACCAGATGCCGCGGCGGCCCGGTTCGCCCGAGAATAGCACTGGCGTGAATGGCACGTAGACCGGCCCTACGCGCTCGCGATCGCCCTCCGAACGCCGATTGGTCGGCGGTGGATCGCGTGTATGCTCTGGCTGGAGATTCCCCCATGACCTGCAGATGGTCCCCGTTCGTCACGGTCAGCGCCTGCGCGCTCGCGCTCGTCCCTGCCATCGCCGCGGGCCAGAGCGAACGCCAGGACCGGCACCGGGTACCCGCCGACTTCATGAGCTTCCAAGGCGCGCAGTGGCTCGAGCGGGACGAGCGCGTCACGGAAGAGCAGCCCGAGCGTGTGCTCGACGCCATGGGCCTCGAGGCGGGCGACGTCGTGGCCGACGTCGGGTGCGGCTCCGGCTACTACGCGCGTCGTATGGCACGGCGGGTGATGCCCGGTGGCACCGTCTACTGCGAGGACATCCAGCCGGAGATGCTCGACATCATGCGGCAGCTCGCGGCTGAGGACGGCACGACCGGGATCAGCCCGTTGCTCGGCACCGCAACCGATCCAAAGCTCCCCGCGGGCGCGCTCGACTGGATCATCATCGCCGACGTCTACCACGAGATGTCAGACCCGGTCCCGATGCTCGCCGGCCTCCGGCGGGCGCTCTCATCGACTGGCCGGGTCGCGCTGCTCGAGTACCGCGTCGAAGACGGCACCGGCGATCAGATCAAGGCCGATCACACGATGTCGGTCCGCCAGGTGGTCGCCGAGTGGCGGGCGGCCGGCTTCGAGCTGGAAGCCCTTCACGACTTCCTCCCGGGTCAGCACCTGTTCTTCTTCCGCGCAGCGCGCGGCGACCCGGGCGCGCTGGCGGTCCACGATCTGTTTGATGCGATCGATGGCGGCTTGGTAGAAGCCGAGGCCACCGCTGCGGGTGCCGAACGCGTCACCGTGCGCATCCGGCGCACGGGTGACGACCCACTGGTCGTGACGTCGCCGGTGGCGACCTACTTTGCGGCGGCCGGGCGGGCGGGCGACATGGTCGCGCGCCGCGATGGATGGGTCGTGTTGGGCGACGGCGGTTGGCACGACTGGCCGTTGCGCGCGCTCGCGCGCCGCCGTGACCAACCCGGGCCGTCGGACGGCGCCCGCCTGGAGATTCGGCCGCCCAGCACGGTGCCGCAGCTGGAGGCGCTGCTGTATGCGATTCAGGTCGGCACGTACACCGTGGCCGACTCGCCGACGCTGTATCCACCGCGCACGCAGGTCGTCGAAGAAGCCGCGGTCTGGATAGCGGACGGCGAGACCGATTACGCCACAGTCGCACCCGATGTCGACGGTCCGCGGGTGCCGGCGCCCTACGCCGTCGCGTTCGCGCTGGTGTTCTGTGACGAGGCCGGCATCGACGTGACCCGTCTGCGGGTCTGGGACGATCGGGAAGACGTCTTCGGCGCCCTACGAGACCAGGGCTTGAGCACCTGGTATCAGATCAAGACAGCCGGCCGCGTCACCCGGTGACGCACGTCGCAAGGCACGAGGCCGTCACGCGGCCGCGTGCGCCGTGCGCGTGAACTTGCGCCGGTAGTAGGCGGTCCAGATGACGCTGCCGGGGATGCCGATGAGCGCGGGTAGAATCCACGGGAGCACGGCGAGCGCGCCGGCCAATTCGTAGTCCCACAGCCGTTGCGCGCCGAAGACCGCGAATGCCGTGTGGAACGCCACGCCGCCCCCGATCATCGCACCCATGTGGCCGTACCACCAGCCCATGTGTTCCCGGGCCGGCCGCGTGGTAAAGCTCCGGATGTCCGCCCCGACTGCGATGCCGACGGGGCTCAAGGCCAGCAGGATCGGCGACACACCGGACCAGGCAGCGAGCGCGAACGCCACGACGCCGACGCTCCCGGCCATTGACGCCCACCCCAACGCCTGGTGAAGCGGCGTCCTGATCTGTTCCGGCTGCCGGCGCGTCTGAATGACCCGGACGCCATGTCTCACGGACGCAAACGTGGCGATGCCGAGGTAGCCGAGAAAGAACGCGAACCCGTAGAGGTCGGGCCGCTCGCTCATCGTGAGGCCGGCGGCCTGATAGCTGACGACGCGTCCCACGGACGCCGCGACAGCGGACAGTGTGACGACGTAGGCGCTCCATGCGTACACCCTGCCGAACCGGATGTGCGAGCCGCCGCCCTTACGCGCGAAGATCGGGATCCAGAACGCGGCGAGACCGACGAAGCCGATCGCCGCGTGGACCACGATCAGCGTGTCGAGCAATACGTTCATGGCTCTACCTCCTGCGGGATCCGTGCGTTTCCGGCCGCCGTCGCGGGGCGCGCGTCGAGTGCGGCCAGCGTTTCATCACACCAGGCCACCTTGGCGCCAATCGAGTGAATACCCATCCGCAACGATGCGAAGTGATGGAACTCGGGCCCTGGGTAGCGCTCGGGCGCCGGCCCGTGCTCCGCGCGCACGTCGCGCTCGATGGCGGTCAACTGTGACAGCCAGCGAACGAAGTGCGCGCGTAGATCCTCGAGAAATGCTCGGACCTCGACGTCATTGCCGAGCGCATCCATGAAGAAGAGCTGCGCCAGATAGGCAAAGCGCTCGGTGCCGACGGCGGGTCCGCCCCGGAGCCATTCGCGCAGCGCGTCGCGGCCGGCCGGCGTGCGGGTGTAGACCCGCCGGTCAGGTCCCTTTGGCGACGGCTCGACGCGGCTGTTCAGGAAGCCCCGCGATTCCAAGCGCTTGAGCGTCGGATAGATCTGGCTCAGCTCGGCCGACCAGAAGTGCCGGATGCTCTCGGCGAAATCGTCTTTCAGCTCGTACCCGGTCGCCGGGTTCTGGAGGAGGCCAAGCAGGATGTGGTCGAGGCTCATCAGCTATATCAATGACGATATAGCTACTATATAAGTAAATATATAGTGTGTCACGCGCGCCTTGCAGGCGGCGCACGGCCTACGGATTGTTCGAGAGGTCGAGTAGCTCTGTGATCAGCGCGCGAGCGGCGTCGAGCGTCGTGGTCTGCCAGAGTCGTTCATGAAGCGCGCGCTCGTCTGGGGGACACTGCGCGAAGCGATCCTCGAGAGCCGCGACCAGCGCCTCGGCGCTGGCGGGCAGACCCTGCCGCATAGCCTCGTCGCCGTCGTAGTTGAGCGCGGTCGGCGGATCGTGACCTTGCAGCCGCTGTGCAAGCCATCCGGCGGCGCCGCCCAGCGCCCCGCTGATCAACACGGTCTGACCCGCCCGAGCGGCCCGCCACGCCTCATCCAGGATGCCGGGAATCGGGCCGGACTGCCGTTCGAGCTTGCCGCCGAGACACACCCGGGCGCTGCAGAGCTCGGTGATCTGCTCGCGCAGCTTCATCAGTCCGCCAGCGACCGCCGCACTCTCGATAAGGTTGCTCGGCATCGATGGCGGGGGCTGGCCGGCGCGCCCTTTCTCCACTCGATGGCGAATGACCGGTCGGTCACGAGCGCGGGCATTGAGAGACCGATCGTTGGCCGCAAACTCCGCGACCCGGGACATGACACCGCCGGGTGCCCAGTGGTGACCGAGCACGACCGTGGCGCCCGTCGAGATCAGCGCTTCGCAAATAGAGACGGCCGCCGCGTTGATGCGTGCGTCCTCGAAATCGGGGCTTGCGCCGATCGAGATGCCGACGCTCAAGCCCTCCAAGTTGGTCGGGTCGGAGCGGAACACCGCGTCGCCGGTTGGACGAAAGCTCCTCACCAGCGCCTTGAACCACTTGCCGAGGTCGGTGGTGCCGCTCTGCGAGATCGCATGAAAGGCTGAGCCCTCGACTGCGAGGATCTCCTCTCGAAACAGCTCTTCCGCGACATGCTGCCCCAGAGCCCGGTAGGCCTCGAACTGCTTTTCGTCGTACACCTGGTCGAGCGTGCTCTCGTGGGGAAACCGGGGGACCTCACGTCGGTAGTCCAGGACATCGAGCGCCTCGTTGCCAGAGAGCGATAGCTTGACGTAGAGCAGCCAGCCAATGGAGCCGTCGTCGTAGGTGATCTTGCCGAGCGCCGAATGCGCGCGGCTGTAGCCCTGCTCGTCCGCCGCCAGGTCGGTGAGATCGATGTCGATCGTCGCGCCGAGATCGATACGCGCGTAGCGGACGAGCTTGACGAGGCCGTCGAAGACGAAATCCGGATCGCACTCTCCGTCGACCGAGATGACGTGTTTCGCGCGCCGCCGAAGCAGCTCGTAGACACCCAGGTTCTCGATGTGGCCGCCATCGGAGAGATTGACGAACGTATCGTGTTCCTTCATCTTGCCGAACATTTCGCGGAGCAGGACGTCCGGACCGGGCGTACATTTGTGTCGGACGCGCGCCGCCGCTTTCATGATCGGACCGAGGTGAGGGACGTTCGGGGCCCAGTACCCGAGCTTGACGTTCAAGAGCGTCAAAAAGAACCGCAGGTGATCGAGCTGGAGCGTCGCCATGTTGGACGACAGGGCCGCACCTGACACGGCCATCGCGGTGCCGACATCGAAGCCGGGATCCCAGTTCTCGAAGTCGCTGGTTCGCCGGTACCCGGTTATGCGACTACCGCACGAGCCTTTGCTGAGGAGGAAGAAGTCCCCTTTGCGGCCACGCAGATCCTTGTCCTTGCTTGCTGGCAGGTTCACACAGGCATTTATGAGGTGATACGGCGCGGCGGCGCCTTGGCCGAGCTGGGACAGCTTGAGCGCCTCGACGGGCTCGACCCCGTCGCCGTGCTGCCGAACCAGGTCGCACGCTGCGAGCCGGTCGCGGTAGTACCGATGAGGCGACAGCGCGTTCAAGTCCATGAACAGCCACAGGAAGCCGAGCGCGACGAACAGGATGCCGAGAATCCACCACCGCGAACCCTCGAACGCGAAGACGTATCCGCCGAGCACCAGATACAAATAGAGCAGCAATAGCGGGCCGCTGACCAGGAAGACGCCTCGGACCACCGCGCCGAGGAGCTTCGTGTCACGAAAGCGATTGGCCAAGGGTCCGGAGAGGATGGGAAGGACCGCAATCAACAGCGGCACCCACTGCCCGGCCCCGATACCTCGGCCGCGCACGGAGATCCGCAGAGCCGACGCTTGCTCGAACGCCCGGAAGAGAAGCGGGATGGCGGCGAAGACAACGGCGGCCGCGGCGACGATGGTGAGGCGCTTCGCACCCGACTCGAACCACGAACGGAACCGGCTCGCGCGACTACCCGGCTCGCCTCCGCGCGTGAAGAACGAGATCACGGGACGCACGAGGAGCTGCACGCCGATGGCGGCAACAACCACCCCGGCGCCAACGATGGCCGCCGGAGAGCCGCCGGCCACCATCCCGGCGAGCGTGTCCACCCATGCGGCCGACGGGCCCCACACCAGCGTCACCTCGCGCAACAGCCACGTCGCCAGCACAAAGAGCACGACGAACGGCACGAGCGCGAGGAGATTCGTGGCAACGCCGATGACCAGGCTCACAAGAGGATCGGATCGCCCCGCCCAGCCACCGGCGAGGAGATACTTGCTGTTGTTCCGGAGGTGACGGACTGCGGGCGTGTCGGTGCCCTCACCGATTCGCCCGAAGATCCGTTCGAACACCGTGCGATGCAACGTGGGCTGCGCCGAACGACGTTGGGCCGGTCCGGCCGTGGCCAGATAGCTGCTGAGAAACGTGCCGAGGTAGCCACCGCCCGAAACCGTCGACAGGTAGTCGACCTGCTCGAACAGGCCCCTCCGTGCGATTACTTGCGCGATCCCCAGCGAAAACGTCGCGGACCGGATGCCGCCCCCCGAGAGGGCCAGACCCGCGACGTTCGTGGGCTCACTCGACGGATCGGCTCGTCGTCGGTCGAGGATCGCCGCTTTCTCCGGGCCGAAGAGCGCGCCGTCCTCGTCATCGCGAATGCCGGCCCGGATCCGCTGGAGCGCCCGGCGCGCGCGGATCTTCGGCGGACCGCCGACCTTCATCCGTGTGCCCATGAAGAGGTCGTCGGCAACGAGGTCCCGCCTGGCGCGCACCGCCTCGAGAAGCGACACGACCCGGCGCAGTGCGGGTTGGAGCGCGGCCAGTTCGCGGCGGAGCTGTCGCTGACGGTCCTCGTCCCACTGCGCAGCGCCGGCGAGCCAGGGCCGCCAGCGGGCCAAGCTGGGTTGAATCAGATGGTCGAGGATCGCCGTTGCCACTACTTCGAACCGGCGTGCCCCCGCGTGCGAGCGGAGGAGGCGCCGGACACACGGGACGATGCGCCGGACGCTCAGGGTCGCCGCCTGCTCCCCACCCTCCCCCCGCTGCCCGGCGGGCATGATCGCGCTGGTCCGGAGTTCCGCGAGCAGCTCGCCGGCCGCCAGCGTGTCGCTCGAATCGGCGGGAACCGAGTTGAAGGTGCCGAGATCGATCGGGAGATCTTGATTCATCGATCGGGATGATGGAGCGTGGACGTTGAGGTTCGTGCCCGTGCGCTGCTGATCGCGATCCGCATCGGCTCCGGGCACCCGTCGGCGGAGTGAGCTACCGACGAAAGAGCTGCGTTCCAACCTCCGAGCGGCTGTCCACCCACGGGGCGCCTTCAAACCGCATCAGCTCGTCCGCGTCCCATTCGCTTTGGAACCGGTCAGGTATCGACTCGAACTCGGGCAGGTACTCCTGACCCAGATAGGTCAGCCCCTCGGGGGAGACGAAGCACGTGGCGCCGCACCTGCTGAAGCCGTAGACGACGTCGAACTCCGGTTCGGAGTCGCCGGTCCAGGTCAACCCCCGGACGATGGTGCCTCTTGGGAGAAAGCCTTGGTGAGTCCCTTCTTCCGCGATGACGACGTAGTAACCTCGAAAAGAGTCGGGTGCGTTCTCGGGGTCGTCGCCCCACTCTCTGAGGACCTCGCCGCGTCGGGCAACGAGTTGGGCCGGCGTCGACCTCTGACGCCAGTCCTCCACGTCTCCAGTACATGTAAACGGTTCGTCCAAGGTGTCGAAGTCGATCTCCGTTGTCACGAGTGGATCGAGAGCCGTGCGCAGCTCCGCGACCACCATCTTCCACTCTGGATTCCAATCTGCCCCATCGAGGGGCAGCGTGTCGTCCGGCAATCGGTAACACGTACCGGGAGCGGCGGGTCCGGTGAGCCACCCATGGACGAGCCTGAACGGCTGCGTGGGTCCTTGACGTTCAAAGACCCCGGCCCCGCGGCCGTCGAAGTCGTTGAACGCGGTGACGAACCGAGACCCGCCTGCACCCGATGGAGCCGGCCGCTCCAGCAATGTCAGCATCTGCTCGTTCTCGAGGCGCAGCAACTGGGCGAACGCCGTCTGTCGGACCGGCACCTGTCCCACCCGCAGATACAGTCGGTACGTCGTTTCTGATGCTTGCACCTGTCTCGCGGTGGGGCGCGGGCCCGTCCGCACGAGATTCACGGGAAACCGGGAATCATCATCGGGCATGAACGTCGCGGACCGCTCGATCTCACTTTGGGTCGCCTGGTCGACCGCACCCTGAATCACCGTCAACGGCTGATGCACGAACGCGACGTCGGCCAGGCTGTAGCCAAGGAACAACGACGAGGTCTTCCCGAACAGCGACCGAATGTCAACGGGTATCCAGGACGGGCTCCGGCCGAATTGAAGCCGTCGATTCAAGCCGAGCGCACACTCGGCCTTGAGACCCTCCCGTTCGAAGTCGAGATGAAGATCGATGCATCCGAACAGCTTGAACAGGATCGGCACTCCGTGGTCGATGCAGGCCTTCCGCATCTTCGGGGCCCGCCGGCCCTCGCCGGGGTCGTCGCCCCGATCGTCGCTCGTTCCACGGCTTCGCATCCGCGTGAAGACGCGCCGGCAATGACTGCGAATCGCCACGTCGACCTGCAGCTCCTTCCACACTTGCTGTGGGGTCAGGTGCGCCAACACCTTGGACCGCGACTCGAATGCTTTCCGGATGCCCTCCTCCGCTCCGGCCACGGCCTCAGGGCCGTAGACCGTCGTTTCGGTCGTGATCGGGTCGTCGGCGCCTTCCTCCAAGGCGTGCGCGTTGGTCCGTAGTCTGATGCGCCCGTCCTGCAGCAGCTCAACGTCCTCGAACAGCACCTGCACCACGTGCCCGTCGCGCATGGCGACGACCTTGAGAAAGCTCGTGCCCGCATCCACCAGCGACCGCTCGAGCAGGCGGTCGACGTTCGTCGTGACCAGCAGGAGACTGTTCGCCCCGCGCGCATCCTCATTGTCGGCTTCATTGGCGGCCGCGCTGGCCACGCGCTTGGCGATCTCTGCGACCACCGAGTACGCGGGCGGAGAGAGCAAGGAGAACTTCTGGTTGATGGTCGACAGAATCGCCTTCTCGGCTGCCTTTTCCCCGGTGCGCCCGCTGGCGATCGTGTAACAGAGGGCGGCTTTCTCGAGTGGCATGACCCGAGCGGGATCGGGCACCGGGATACCGATGTGTTCCAGTAATCCGTGCGCGACCTCGTTCGGATTGAACACGGCGTTCTGATCGCGCTCCGGCCAGAGCGACCCGACAAAGATTGTGACGCCCCGATCGGCGATGCTCTCCGCGAGCAGGTTGGCTGCCCGTTCGGCCTCTTTCTCATACTCAGTCGGCGAGTCGGCGTCGGTCGTCACATTTGCGGCGTTTTGTTCGAGGTCGGCCTCGTCGTCCGAGGTGGACCGTGGTGCCGGGCGCTCCGCCTCCTTCCTCCGAAGGAGGAACAGAATGAGTCCACCGAGGTCTGGGCTGCCCTCTCGGTCGGGGAACACGTAGGGCAGCTTGGCGAGCAGGCGCGTGTGATCGGCGAGCGCGGACTTGCGCTCCGCATCACCAAGCAGCACGACGATGATGGCGAGATTGCCGTCTGCTTCGAGCTGATACGCTGTCTCGATCTCGAACCGCTGCGACTGCCCGATGCCCTGGGGCCCCACGCAGACGAGCATCGTCTGTGATCGGCCGAGGGCGTCGTAGCAGGCCTCGTGAACCGCCGTCTGCGGCTGTTGCGGAAGTTCCTCCTGCGCGAGAAAGGTCTGAAGGCCCTTTTCCGCGAGGCGGTCGTTGAGCTGGATCGCGAGCGCCTGGTCCTTCGTGTTGTGCGAGACGAACGCTGCATACCGTGTCGTTTGCGTTGACAAGAAACACCGCCCGCCACCGTTAGTACCGACAATGGCGGCCATGAAAACGACTCGTCGCGCCGAAGAGAGGCCTCACGGTCTGACGGTGTCGATTCTACTGCCCCGGGTCCAGTTGCGCCGACTGCTACCAGCTCTGCATCACGCCCGGCGGACGTCCACGTGGCGCTGGGTGTCTGCCAGGTAGAACGGACCGGGCGTCGAAAGCGAACGGAAATGAGGACCGGGGTCCGCGAACGGAGCGGAAGTGGGGAACACGCCAGAATCCAGCGGAAGGACCTGACCCCGTAGGGTCCAATTATTCGATCGGCGAGCGGACGGTCGTCGGTTCTAGTTTGATGGGCGCCGCGGACGGGGTCGGTTCGACCGCGCCGCCCCGGAGACGACGAGCCAGATCGCGCCGCGGGCGGTCACGATCGACACGGAGCGCATAGCTCAAGCGCGTCTCGCAGGCCGCGTGGTGGGGTTCCAACTGGCTGTGGAAATCAGTCTGCCAGCCCGAACGTATAGATCGTGTTCCCCACGGTCATCGTCACGTACTGCTGCCCGCCGACCGCGTAACTCATCGGCGACGCGTTCACCGGGCCGCCGAGGGGGATGTGCCAGCGCTCCTCGCCGTTCACGGCATCGAGCGCGAAGAAGTAGCCGTCGACCGTTGCGCTGAAGACCAGATCCCCCGCGGTGGACAGGACACCGGCGCGGGCGCGCGGTTTCATCGGGAACTCCCAGCGGAGGTCGCCGGTTGCCGGATCGAGCGCGCGGATCGCGCTCTGGTACGTGTCCATCGGCTGGGCCGACTGGACGCCGCCACCGGTGAAGCGGTCGCCCTCGACGTATGCCTCGTCGCGGATGAAGAACTCACCCTCGCCATCGAACGCGTTGACATACAGCAACGCGGTTCGCGGGCTGTAGGACGGGGACCACCAGTTCGTCGCACCGCCCGCGGTGGGTGCCACGACCGTGCCTTCGGGTGTCGGGAAGGTGTCGGGACGGCGAATCGGCCGGCCGTGCTCGTCGAGTCCTTCCGCCCACGTCTGCAGCGCGAACGACTTGCCCACGAGGTACTCCCCGGTCTCGCGGTCCAGGGTGTAGTAGAAGGCGTTGCGATTGGCCCAGAGCATCGCCTTGCGGCGTTGGCCCTCCATCTCGATGTCGGCCAGCACCGGGATCTGGATCGCGTCCCAGTCGTGCACGTCGTGCGGGGTGAACTGGAAGTACCAGGACATCTCGCCCGTATCGCCGTCGAGGGCCAGCACCGAGTCGGAGTACAGGTTGTCACCCATCCGCACGTCCCCGTTCCAGTCGGGACCGGGGTTGCCTGTGCCCCAGTAGACCAGGTTCAGATCGGGGTCGTACGAGCCGGTGATCCAGGTCGGTGACCCACCGGTCCGCCACGAGTCGCCGGCCCACGTGCGGTTATCGGGGTGATCTGGTCCGGGAATCGTGTCGGTCCGCCAGATGCGGCTGCCGGTATCGGCGTCGTAGGCGTCGAGGAATCCACGGATGCCGAACTCGCCCCCGGCGATCCCGGTCACGACCTTGTCCTTCACGATGAGCGGGGCGGCCGTCTTGCTGTAGCCGGCCCGGTAGTCAGCGACCGCTGCGTCCCACGTCACGTGGCCGGTTCGGGCGTCGATGGCCACGAGGTGGGCATCGAGCGTGCTCATGTAGAGCGTCTCGCCCAGGATGGCGACCCCGCGGTTGTTGCGCCCGCAACAGACGTTGAGGTCATCCGGCAAGGGGTGCTCGTAGCGCCAGTAGGGCCGACCCGTTGTGGCGTCGACCGCCGTCAGGTTGCTCGGTGACTCGGTGATGAACATGACGCCGTCGACCACGAGCGGCGTGGTCTCGGCCCGATCGAGCTGCCGGATCGAGTACGCCCACTTGAGCTCGAGCGCGGCCACATTGCCGCCGTCGATCTGGTCGAGGCGGCTGTATCGCTGGCTGTCCAGCGTGCCCGAGTACATGAGCCAGTTGTGCGGTTCGTCGGCGGCGTTGACGAGGCGCTCCCATGTCACCGGCGAGAACGGCGGCGTGCTCTCACTCGACACCGGTTCTTGCGCGGCCACGTGGTGACCAGCAACGATGAGGGCCATCAGGAAAGCTAGCGACACTAGCCGTTTCATAGTCACGCTCCTGGCGAGGAATCGTCCACGAAGGTGTTCGAGAGTGCGCCGACGCCGTCGATGCGGACGGTCACGATGTCGTTGTGACGCATGGAACCAACCCCGACCGAGGTGCCGCACGCGATCACGTCGCCGACCTCGAGGGTCAGATCACGCGACAGGTGGCTGATCAGCTCGGCCGGAGGGAACACCATATCCGAGACCGGGAAGTCCTGCCGCGTGTGCCCGTTGAGCGTCGTCGTGACGCGTAGCTCCGACGGATCGAGGTCGGTCGCGACCACCGGTCCGACGACGCCGAACGTGTCCGCGGCCTTCGAGCGCGTCCACTGCTGAAAGCTCGGGTCCTTGTTCAACAACCCGATGGCGGTCACATCGTTCACGCACGTGCACCCAAAGAGGTAGCCCAGCGCATCGGCCGGTCCGACATTGCGGCAGAGCCGACCGATCACCAGGCCGAGCTCGCCCTCGAAGATGATCTTGCCCGTGTAGGCGTCGGGTCGCCGAATCGGTCGACCGTGCGGGTGGAGCGAGGTGTTGGCCTTGATGAAGTAGAGGGGCTCGGTTGGTATGCTCCCGCCGGTCTTCGCGATCAGCGCGTGAAAGTTGTTCGCCAGGCCGATCACCTTGCCCGGCTGGACCGGCACGAGCGTCTCGACATCGGTACGCGCGAGCGTCTCGCCGGTCGCTGCGGGGCCGTCATACATGTCGCCCGTGTGCACACGGATGACGTCGTCAGAGAGCGTGCCGAACTTCGTCTCGTCGTGATGGATGAACCGTAGCCAGTGCATCGTCGTCGATCTCCAGATCAGACGACCCGGATCGGCACCTCGTGGAGCCCGTTGTTGCCGTATCCGAGGCGGTTCCACTCGGCGCGGTCGGGCTGGCTGCGGCCGGCGAGGTCGTGCGCGCGGGCCCGGATGACGACGTCCCCTGGGTTGCCGACCCGCGCGATCAGCTCCCACCATTGCCAGCTGTGGCGCGTCCGCTCGCTGAGTAGCCGCGCGTCCTGCCAGTCCCCACCGCCCACGCTGACCTCGACGCGGGCAATCGGCGCTGCGCCGGACCATGCCACGCCCCGGATGGCCAGCTCGCCACGCCCGGCCCGCAGCTGCGGTGACGGCTCAGTGATCAACGCGCGCACCTGCATCAGCGTGACCGGCTCGCGGACGACGTCGCCACCGCGTTCCCATTCATACCAGTACTTGTCGTGCTGATAGTGGCCGGTGAAGGGCCCGTCGGTGATCTCGATCTCGGTGAGCCACTTGACCGACGCGACCGCGTACCAGTCGGGCACGATCAACCGCACCGGATAGCCGTGTTGGGTCGGCAGCGCTTCGCCATTCATCCCGTAGGCCAGCAAGATGCTCCCGTTGCGCGCCTGGTCGACCGTGAGGCTGCGCTCGAATTGAATCGGCTCCGGGACGCCGTCGACGGTGCCACCGTCCGCACCCCGGAAGATCACCTCCCGCGCCGTCGGCCGGATGCCGGCGCGATCGAGCACCTCGGCGAGCGGTACGCCGGTCCACTCCGCCGTGCTCACCGCGCCGAGGTTCCACTTCTCGCCCACGATCGCCGGATCGAAGAGCGCCCGCCCGTTGCCGGCGCATTCCAGCGTGACGGTCGATGCGTCGGATTTCAGATTGCGGAGGTCGGCGATGCTCAGCCCGAGCGGGCGATCGACGAGACCGCCAACGGATAGCCGGTATGTCTTTGGGTCGAGCCGTGGGATCTGGAAATGGTTACGGACGTAGAAATGGGCGTTGGGCATCACGACACCGCCGAGCAGCGCCGGAATTGAGGTTTCGCAGTTGAGCGGGTGCGCGCGATGGACCACGAGCTCGGCCTCGAGTGCCTCCTGGCACGCCTCTTCCGGGTCGAGCGCCGGCGCCGCGGTCTCCGGTGGGGCGGCGTCGCACCCCCCGCTCGCGACGACGCGGGCGCAGGTCGACGCAGGGTAGACATCCAGGCTTCCGGCGGACGCGAACGGCGCCAGAAACCCGCGCAGCTGTGCCTCGTCGCCCGCGTCGACGATGAGATACATCGTGTGCTCGCCCTGGACCACCGCCTCACCGCGGATCTCCACGCCGTGCTGTCTGACGTTGGGACGGCTCAGGTGATTCAAGAGCATCGCGCCCATGTCGGGATCCCCGGCGGGGCACCGGTCGGCGGTGTGCGTGTGCCGTACGACAAATAGTGCCATCGTGCCTCGTGTGACGGACGTTTCAGAACACGAACCCTAGCAGCCCGTGGTGAAAGTCCCGCTGCATTCGACCGCCGATGCATCCCGTCTCACCGCGTTGCTCATCGGTCGAATACTCCCGGTATTCTCCCTCTTCGCGCCTTGTCATGGCCGGACGCGCTTGGGGTCCAGCGGGGTCTCGGTGCAACGCGGCACTTTCACCACGGGCTGCTACGCCGAGAGGCTGGCGGTGCGGGTCGACAGCCGATCGATGCGCTCGCGATCGACCTCGACGCCGATGCCCGGCGTGTCGACGGGTACGGTGACCATCCCGGTCGGGTCCATCCTCCACTCTGGGGACACGATGTCCTCGGTCCAGTATCGCGCGCTCGGGCTCACGTCGCCTGGGATCGTGAAGTTGCGGAGCGATGCGAGCGCCACGTTGTACGCGCGCCCGATACCGCTCTCCAGCATCCCGCCGCACCACACGGGGACGGCGTGGTGCTGGCACAGGTCATGGATCGCCTTGGCCTGCGTGAAGCCGCCGACGCGCCCCGGTTTGATGTTGACGATGCGTCCGGCGCCGAGTGCGAGCATGTCTTCCGCGCGCTCCACGCTGGTGACGGATTCGTCGAGGCAGATCGGTGTCGCCAGTCGATCCTGCAGCTCGGCGTGACGGCGCAAGTCGTCGTGCGCGAGCGGCTGCTCGATCATCAACAGCCGGTACGGATCCAGCTCGGCCAGGTGGTCGGCCTGCGCGAGCGTGTAGGCGCTGTTGGCGTCTGCCATGAGCGGGGCCCCGGGGCCGAGCGCGTCGCGCACCGCGGCGATGTACTCGAGGTCAGCGCCGGGGCGGATCTTGATCTTGATCTTGCGGTACCCACGTGCCATTGCGCCGCGCGCCTTGTCCACGAGTGTGGATGGGCGGTCCTGGATGCCAATCGAAATCCCAGTGGCAATCGCGTCCCGCGTCCCGCCGATGAGTCGCGCCAGACTCGTCCGCTCGCGGGTCGCCCAGAGGGCCCAGATTCCCATCTCGACCGCGGCCTTGGCCATGCGGTGCCCGCGGATCCCGCGTCCGAGAATGTCGTCGAGCGCATTGGGGTGGCTCACGCCCTTGCCCAAGACCCGCGGGGCGATCCACTCGGTAATGGCGAGCCAGGCCGTATCGATGGTCTCCGCGGAGAAGTTCGGACGCTCTCCGGCCACACACTCACTCCACGCCGTGGTCCCGTCGCTGTCTTCCAGCTCCAGAAGCAGAATGCGGCGCGTGGTCGTCACGCCACTCGAGATCTGGAACGGCTCGCGTAGCGCAAGGCCCACCTCGCGGAGCGCAAGCCGTGTGAGTCGGATGCTCATTTTTTTGGGTCTGTGGTCATGACATAACACGGCGCGGGCATCGATGCCCGATGAAAGCCCGCGACGCGATAGCCGTTCGCCAGGTACCACGAAAACGCGCGCCGCGTGGCGCGTTGCCAGGCCCGGGCGTCGTCGGGCCTGGCCGCTTTCAGCCCCACGATATCGGGCGGGACGGCGACTCGCACCCAGGCTGCGGTCGGGAGCGCGGCCTCCCCCGGTCGAGAGACCGGGTCGGCGTTGACGAGGGGCATGCCCACAACGCCGGCGTTGACGAGGGGCGTGCCCACAACGCCGGCGTTGACGAGGGGCATGCCCGCGATGCCGGCGTCGACCGTCGCCGCCGGCGCGGCGTCGAGGGCCCGTGCGACCTGCGGATCGTCGAGTCGCCACTCGACAACGACGCGGTCGGTCTCGAGGCCTCTGTGGAGGGTGCTGCCCGTCTCGCCGTACATGTTGGCGACGTACTCGATCGGCACGGCGCCGAGGCGCGTGAGGTTGAGGTGGGCATTGCCGGCGAGCAGCGGATCGTAAGTCCAGTAGGCGCGCGTGATACCACGATCGAGCAACAGGTCTCGTTGGAAGCGCTTCAGTCGTACGCCGAGACCGCCGCACCGCACCTCCGATCGGACGGCGAGCATGTCGGACCAGTGCGCCAGCGTTCCCGCGCGGACCCCGCTGATCCCGAAGACGAAACCGACCAAGCGCCCGTCGGCGTCGAACGCACCGGCGCTCACGCCGCCCACGCGCTGCGCGACCATCAGGATGGTCGCCGGTACGACATCGGCGAACGCCTCTCCCCAGACGTCTCGCTGCAGCTGGACGCAGGCCGCGTAGTCCGCGTGTGAGTCGAGACACCGGAGCGTCAGGTCGTCCATCGGAAGAGGTCTGCGGTCCAGATGACGCGTACGGGGCACTAGAATACTGCACCGGGCGGACCCACCCCGAGCCCGCGTGGCGGTCACGGCCGCGCCGCCAGGGGATGTGGGCGCGTCGTCATCATGCCGACCTCTCGAGTCGCCGTTGTCGGCGCTGGTCCGGCGGGCGGTGCGCTCGCCTACCTCCTCGCCCGCCGGGGCATCGACGTCACCCTCATCGAGCGCCAGTCGGATTTCGCTCGAGCGTTTCGCGGCGAGGGACTGACACCGGGCGGCATCGATGTCTTCCATCAGATGGGGCTACGGGCAGCGTTTGATCGCCTCCCCCACGTGGTCTTCGACGCCCTCGAGCTGTACCGCACGCGGCGGCTCCTCGTCAGAATGGCGCTCGATGGGTTCGGTCCGCGCTGGGTCTCGCAGCCGGCCATGCTCGAGATGCTCGTGGACGAGGCGTCGCGCTTCCCGACCTTTCGCTGCCTGCGAGGTGCGCGCGTCGACGCTCTGATCCGCGATGGTCGACGGGTCACGGGTGTCCGTTGCGTATCGCCCGATGGCCCGAGCGAGGTGATGGCCGATTACTTGGTGGCGACCGATGGCCGCGACTCGACCGTCGACAGCTCGCGGGGCTCGCGCTCCGCGGGAGCCCACAGCGGTTCGATGTTGTCTGGTGCAAAGTCCCGGCGCCAACCGAGGTCGGCGGGCACGGCCCGCTCCGGGTGTTCGTGGGCGATCGCCACTTTGCGCTCGTGATTCCGTCCTACGACGAGCGACTTCAGATCGGCTGGGTCATCGAGAAGGGGTCGTTTGGCGATCTCTATCGGCGCGGCATTGACGAGTGGCTCACGGAGCTGGCCGACCACCTGACACCGGACCTTGGCGATCACCTCCGCAGCCAGAGGGCCGCTGTGTCGCATCCGTTCCTACTCAACGTGGTCTGTGGAGCGCTCGAGCGATGGACGGAACCTGGCCTGCTGCTGATTGGAGACGCAGCCCATCCGATGTCGCCGGTCGGCGCGCAGGGGATCAACCTCGCGCTTCGCGATGCGGTGGTGGCCGCGAACCATCTCGGCCCCGCGCTCGCGGCGCACGCCTCGGCCGATGCGCTCGACGTCGCCGCGGCATCCGTCACGGCCGAACGGCTGGGAGAGATCACGGAGATCCAACGCATCCAGCAGGTCCCGCCCCGCCTCATCTTCGCCGGCGGCTGGCGCACGGCTGCCGTCTTGAATGCGGTCGCCCTCCTCGTCAAGACCGGTGTGATTCGGATCGTCGCCGCGCCTCTCGCTCGCCGACTTGGGCAGGGGGTGGCCACGGTGCGCCTGGACGGCTAATACAGGACGAGGCTTCGCCCTAAGCCCCGCGACCACTACGGATTGAGCCGCGTCTCGGCACGCATCCGATCGCCGGTCGCGGTCGAGAAGAACGTCACCCATTCCTGACGGACGCGCTCGAGCTTGTCGATCTGCGCTTGGGTGTGGGTGCGCCCCTCGCCGACGACGAACACGAACGCCTGTCGGTGCACGCGGCGCGCGTCGGCGGCCGATGGCACGCGCGGGCCTTCGACATCGACGACATCCTGGATGAGGACGTCGCGTCGCGTGCCGTTGAAGGTGACGCCAACCTGGGGCTCGGACGAGCGGTTGACTGCCGGGATGGTGTTGAGTGGGTCGGCGACGTAGAAGAACGGCGACACCTCGGATTCAGCGCGGACCCCCATCAAATACTGATCCAACTCGCTATACCGCTCGACGGACGCCACCGTGCGGAACGCACCGCCGCCCAAGTCCTCGATGGCGTTGCCCTCCATGACCGACGCGTCGCTGTCGTGGAAGAAGCTCCAGTGGTGCGCACCCCGGCCCAGCAGGGCATCCGACGTGAGCCGGTTGTGGTCGAGGAAGCGAACAAACGCGAGCCATCGGTGACCCACTTCTTGACCGAGGATCGACAGCGTGTTGTTGGCGCCGAGAAAGGGTTCGAACGGATCGTCTGGATACTTGTCGATCGAGTCCATGACCGCCAGGCTCCGGAGCTGCCCCGCGCTGCCGAACTCGCTCGAGAGGTCGAAGAGGTCGAGCCCGATCCCCTGAATCTCGTTCCCGAGCGTCACCTCGTACGCGAAGGCGTCGAGAAGCAGAATCGAGTCACTCCAGATGACCAGCTGGTCGTAGACATCGGCGTGCGTCTGGTAGAACCTGCGTACCACGTTGACGGCATCGAGGTCGCTGAAGCGCGAGAACCGTTCGCCCACGGCCGCGCCGCCGCCGGCAGTCGGCCCCGGCTCGCTCAGGTCGACCGGGGCCAACGTCCCGGTGCGGCCGGGCGAGAGTCCCACGACGGCGCTGTCGAGCCTGGTGCTCTCATCGATCTTCACCTCGACCGTTCCCGCCGGGAGGAACGTCATCTGGACCGTGGCTGTCGTCTGCGGTTGGCCGAAGGCCGGTACCGAACACCAGGTGACGCTGAAGGCGTCGGCCCCGGACTGGAGAAACACGCCGCCGCCGGACGACGGATCCAGGTCGGCAAAGAAGGGTGCTGAGCGCGGTGGTCCAGTGAGCAGCCGTGACACGCTGCGCGGGCTGCTGGCGTTGTCGCCCTGACCGAACGTCAGGTTGCCGTCCGAGTTCACGAACACAGCCGTCTCCGTCTGCCCGAAGAACGGGACGGCGAAGGGCAGCGAGACCTCGCGACTGTCGTCGTCGCCGAGCGTGAGCGCGGCTCCGAGCGGCTCCCGGAACGTCGCGTTGGTGCGCGTGACGTCGTAGCCGCCGGACGCGTTCCGCGTAAAGCGGAGGCCTACGCCGAGCAGATCGAGCGGGTTCGACCGGAGGACCAGGTCCCCTTCGTCCTGGAGCACGGCAATCTCGCCGACATCTTCCGTGACGGCGTCTGGGCCAATCGGCTGGACCAACCCGCGGTCGAGGCCCGTGCGGTGGTGCCAGATGCTGTCGAGGACCCTCCACCGCGCCTCGTGGTCGATCGCACCGGCGCGCTTGTCGATCCCGGTCGCCGACACCGCGCCCCGGAGCGTCGTGACCTGCGTGAGCGCGGTGTCGCAGGGGGTCTGGACCGGCTGCTGATCGGGTGAGGGCGTCGACGTCTCGGAATCGCAGGCCTGTGGGAGCGTGGTCGCCATCACGGTCGCGACAATCAGGGGTCGGAGCATGCGCGCCATCCTAACCGACGCGTGACCGCTGGGCGAGGGGGGCCGCCGGTGCCCCGCGTTGCCGGCTTGTCAGCCACGGTCGGGTGTTACGACAGTCGTACTTGCACCTGCTCGATCCGGCCGCTTCGCCAGAGTGTCACCGTCACCACGGTGCCCGGCTGATGGCGATCCAGAACCGCCTGCAGCTCAGCGAGCGATCCCACAGCGACCCCGTCAATTGCCTGAACAATGTCGCCTGGAATCAGGTCGTTGCCACGCAGCTCGGCCGGTCGCATCCCTGCGGCGTCGGCGCCGCTTCCCGGTTCGACGCGGAGCACGAGGACGCCGGTGGTCTGGAGACCGCGCACGATACCCCGGCTCAATCGGTCCAGCGTCTGGATGCCGAGCCGTGTGGGTTGATACGTTCCCGTGGCGATCACGCGCGGGACGACCCGGCGGACCGTGTCGATTGGCACGGCGAAGCCGATACCCGCCGATTCGCCCGTCCTGCTCGCGATTGCCGTGTTGACACCGACGACGCGGCCGGCGCTGTCGAGCAGCGGGCCACCGGAGTTGCCCGGGTTGATGTTGGCGTCGATCTGAATCACGTCTTCGATCGGCGTGCCGTCGACGCTTTCGATGCGCCTGTCGAGCGCCGAGACGATGCCGGCGCTCAGCGTGGCGCTCAACCCGAAGGGGTTGCCGATGGCATAGACGCTCTGACCGACCCGCAGGCTGTCGCTCTCGCCGACCGCGACTTGCTCCAGGCCAGCCGGCGGCGTAATCCGCAGGACGGCGAGGTCGTGGCGTGGCGATCCACCGATGTACGCAGCGTCGTGTGTGCTCTGATCGGCGAGCACGACCTCTGCGCGGCTCGACCCTTGGAGAACGTGATAGTTCGTGACGATGTGACCGTCGAGATCCCAGAGAAAACCGGTCCCGGTGCCTTGCGGGGTCGACCGGACGAAACCGAACACGTTGCTCCGCTCGGCCAGCGTCGTGATGTAGACGACCGCCGGAACGGCGCGCTCGAAGAGATCGACGACGGCTTGTTCGTCTCCCCGGAGCGAGCCGCGCGGTGTCACGAGCGGTGCCTGGCCCGCTGGGGCTGGTGCGGCGAGTTGGGGTGTTACCATCCCCATGGCGGCCGCCACCGTAAGAAGCGCGATGTGTCGCATCTGAAACCTCCTCGCCACCCTTTACGAGCGGCGTCCATCCGAGTCGAGCACTTTGAGTAACATGACACGATGCGGGTATCGCTGATCTGCGCGTGGCTCATCATCCCGTGCGCGGTGGCGGGCTGCACAGGGCCGACGACCCAGATCACGAGCCCCGTTGCCGCGCAGGTGGCCGAGGCGTTCGACTCGCGTCAGAGCCCAGCGCCCGCCGGGCGGACACGGGTCGTGCTCCTCGGTACCGGCACCCCCTCGGCGGAGCCGACGCGCTGGGGGCCGGCCACCGCCGTCGTTGTCGATGACACCCCCTACCTCGTCGATTTCGGTCCCGGGGTCGTGCGCCGCGCTACGGCCGCCTATGTGAACGGGGTCGCGGGGCTGGCGGTCCAGAATCTCCGGATCGCGTTCCTGACCCACCTCCACTCGGACCACACGGTGGGCTATCCGGATCTCATCCTGTCGCCGTGGGTGCTTGGCCGCCGCGAGCCACTTGCCGTCTACGGTCCGCCGGGGATCGAGGGGATGACCCGCGCCATCCTGGAGGCCTATCGCGAGGACATCCGTGTCCGGGTGGAGGGCGCGGAGCGGCTCGACCCCCGCGGGGTTCGGGTCGACGCCCACGAAATCGAGACCGATCTCGACGTCGTCTATGAAGACGATCTCGTGACCGTCGAGGCGTTCGCCGTCCCGCACGGTGGCTGGGAGCACGCCTATGGATACAAGTTCTCAACCGTGGATCGCACCGTTGTGATCTCGGGCGACACCGGACCGTTCGACGGGCTGGTCGATATCGCCCGCGACGCCGACGTGCTGGTCCACGAGGCCTACGGATCGGTTGGCTTCCGCCAGCGTCACCCGGGAACGCAGCGCTATCACGGCACCTTTCATACGTCGGCCCGCAAGGTCGGAGAGATCGCCGCGAAGGCCAATGTCGGTATGGTCGTCCTTTATCACCAGCTTCATCTCGGTGGCGAGTCGCCGGAGCAGATGGTGGAAGAGGTGCGCGAACAGTACGACGGACCGGTCGTGTATGGCCGCGACCTCGACGTGTTCTAGCGCGCTGACCGGTGTCCGACGCACACAGGGGGAGATCATGAGATCAACCGCGCTCCTCGCCGTCGCCCTGCTCGTCGCTGCCGTCGCCGTGTCCTCCGGACAGGGGGACGCGCCGTCCACACCGGCGCGAATCAACAAGGCGGTCGAGCTCCTCGAGCGAGGTCAACCGATCTACTACACGCAGGTGAACGGCGGCGGGTACGACGAAGGCAAGGTGCTGGCGCAGACGTGGGCCGACTACGTCACCTACAACATGGAACACAGCCCGTTTGAGATGTCCGACCTGCGCGCCTTCATGCAGGGTCTCGTCGATGGCGGCCCGACCGCCAGCGGGCACCGGACACCTGCCGTTGTCGCGGTCTTGCCCTTCGGCGGCGTCAACCAGCAGGTGATGTGGGCGAACTATTGGATGGTCGAGCAGGTGCTGGGCGCTGGCGTGCACGGCGTGCTGCTCGCGCACGCTCGGTCGCCGGAGGTCGTCGAGGTGCTCGTCCAGGCGGCGCGCTATCCGCACGGGCCGCAGGCGGCCGGTGTCGGAGAGGGGTTGCGCGGGAGCGGGGGGCAGGGCTTCGCCGCCGGCATCTGGGGCGTGTCGAACGCGGAGTATCAGCGGTTGGCCGATCCGTGGCCCCTCAACCCCGCCGGCGAGGTACTCATCGGCTTGAAGATTGAGGACCGTCACGCCCTCGAGCACGCTGAGGCCAGCGTCGGCGTGCCGGGCGTCGGGTTCGCCGAGTGGGGGCCGGGCGACATGAGCCTCTCATTCAACGTCACCCGGAGCACGATGCCGAAGGTGCTCGACGACGCGCGCGCGCGCGTGTTCGCGGCGACGAAGAAAGCGGGCGTTTCGTTTCTCAACCAGATGAACGCCTCCAACATCGAGCAGATGATTGACGAGGGCGTGAAGATCGGGTCAAACCCCGGCGCCGACGTGGCAGATCGCGGGAGGCGCTACACGAACCGGCAGATGCCGTGGTAGCACCCGCCTTTGGATGGCATCTGTTCGCGCTTCTCCTAGCGTCTAGCCTGATGGCGTGCAGCCCTTCATCATCCCGGACGAGCGATGCGGTCCCGGACCCGGGCCGTCGCGACCTGCACTCCTACGCCAACGCGGACGCCGTCCGCGTGACACACGTCGAGCTCGATCTCGACGTCGTCTTCGAGGAGCGGCAGCTACGCGGATCGGCGATGCTGTCGTTCGAGCGCGTCGATGACGACGCCGATACGCTGATCCTCGATACCCGGGAGCTGACCATCCTCGGCGTCGAGAGCTGGTCGGGCGCAGACGGCTTTGAGGCGGCGACCTACGACCTGGGCGATGCTGATCCGATCCTCGGCGCGCCGCTACGGATCTTTCTCCCCACGGGGGCGACACGAGTCCGGGTCGCCTATCAGACGAGCCCAGCCGCGTCCGGGTTGCAGTGGTTGACGCCGGCCCAGACCGCGGGCCGCGCGCATCCCTTCATGTTTACGCAGTCGCAGGCGATCCACGCGCGGAGCTGGATCCCGTTGCAGGACAGCCCGGGTGTGCGGGTCACCTACGGCGCGCGCGTGCGGACACCGCCCGGACTGCGTGCGGTCATGAGCGCAGGCAACGACCCCGACACGGCAGCCGACGGGGAGTATCGGCTCGGTATGCCGCAGGCGATCCCGCCGTATCTCATCGCGCTGGCGGTCGGCGAGCTCGCCTTCGAGCCGCTCGGTGGTCGGGCGGGCGTTTACGCCGAGCCCTCGGTCATCGCGGCCGCCGCCGCGGAGTTTGCCGACACCGAGTCGATGATCGTGGCCACTGAGCGGCTCTACGGCCCGTATCGCTGGGAGCGATACGACCTGCTCGTCCTGCCGCCGAGCTTTCCCTTCGGCGGCATGGAGAACCCGCAGCTCACGTTCGCCACGCCGACCATTCTCGCGGGAGACAAGAGCCTCGTGTCGTTGGTCGCCCACGAGCTGGCGCACTCCTGGTCCGGCAACCTCGTGACGAACGCCACGTGGCGCGACTTCTGGTTGAACGAGGGGTTCACCGTCTACATCGAGCGCCGCATTCTCGAGGAGGTCTACGGACGGCCGCGCGCGGACATGGAAGCGGTGCTCGGCCATCAGGTGCTCCAGGCGGATTTCGACCGGCTCGACGATGCCGACGAGTTGCTCCACGTCGACCTGGCCGGCCGCGATCCGGACGAGGGGATGACCCAGGTCCCATACGAGAAAGGTGCGCTGTTTCTCCGGCATCTGGAAGACGCGGTCGGCCGCGAACGTTTTGATGCGTTCCTCCGCGGCTATTTCGATCACTTTGCGTTCACGAGCATCACGACCGCCGACTTCGTGGACTACCTCCGCGCGCATCTGCTCGACGCCGACGCGTCGGTGGCCGAGCGGGTGCCGGTCGATGCATGGCTCCGGGAGCCGGGTCTTCCGGCGGGTGCGCCGGAACCGACGTCCGATGCCTTCGACCGCGTCGAGACGCAGGCGGCGGCGTGGGACGCGGGATCGACGGCGGCAGCCGAGCTCGCGACCGACGGATGGACGACGCACGAGTGGCTGCATTTCCTCGCCGTGCTGCCGGCGACGCTGAGTGCCGCACGGCTAGCCGAGCTTGACGACGCGTTCAGCCTGACGGACGTCGGCAACGCGGAGATCGCGCATCAGTGGCTGCTCATCGCGATTCGCAATGGCTATCGGCGCGCCGACGCGCGCCTCGAGCAGTACCTGCGAGGCATCGGTCGCCGTAAGCTGATTCGTCCGCTCTACGAAGCGCTGGCCGAAACGCCGGGTGGCCGCCCACGCGCGCTCGCCATCTACCGCCTCGCTCGACCCGGCTACCATCCTATTTCGGCCGACACGATCGACGAGATTCTCGGGTGGGAGAGTGAAGAGTAGCCAGACACGATGCACGTTCTCGACACCTTGCTGCAGGACGTCCGCTTTGGGATCCGCGTTCTTCTGAAGACCCCGGTATTCTCGGCTATTGCCGTCCTCGTGCTGGCGCTCGGCATCGGCGTCAACTGCGCGATCTTTAGCCTCGTCAACGTGTTGCTGTTCCGTCCACTGCCCGGACCCGCCCCGTCTGCGCTCGTCGGCATCTACAGCCGCCACACAGAGCCGCCAGGCAACTACCGGTCGTTCTCGTATCCCAACTATGCCGACCTGCGGGAGCAGGCGACCGGCTTTGTTGATGTGGCGGCGTTCGTCCCGTCGATGGTGGGTGTCGAGGAGGACGCGCAGATCACCCGGCGGGTCATGACCTTCCTCGTCTCGGACAGCTACTTCGACACGTTTGGCGAGTCGCTGGCTTTGGGACGCGGTTTTCTGCCGGAGGAGACCGAGCCGCGCGCCAACGTGCCCGTCGTGGTCGTCAGCCACGATTTCTGGGACCGCGGCGGCAACGACCCCGACCTCCTCGGGCGGACGCTTCGGATCAACAGCCGTGTGTTCACCATCGTCGGGATCGCGGGTGAGGGGTTTACGGGGACCTCCGCGTTTCTGGGACCCGATTTCTGGCTCCCGCTTGGTGTGTACGCCTCGACGATGAACGACCTGTTCTTGAACCAGGGCAGCCGTGACCTCATCGACCGCGGCAACGAGACATTGATGGTGGTCGGCCGAATCCGGCCCGGTCTCACGGCTCAGGCCGTGGCGCCCGAGTTGACGGCGCTCGCCACGCAACTCGAAGCAGCCTATCCGGCTGAGAACGCCGATCACACGTTCGTCGCCGCGCCCCTGTCGCGCGTCGCAGTCTCGACCGCGCCACAGACCGATCGCGAAATGCGCGCGATTGCCGTGCTGCTGTCGTCGATGGCCGCCGTTGTGCTGTTGATCGGCTGTCTCAACCTGGCGAACATGCTCCTGGCGCGCGGGCACGCGCGCCGACAGGAGATCGCGATCCGGCAGTCGCTGGGGGGTGGCCGGACGCGGGTCATCCGTCAGCTCCTGACCGAGGGCTTGATGTTATCTGTTGCGGGGAGCGCCGTCGGCCTCGTGGTCGCGAACTGGGCGATCAACGCGCTCATGGTTTCCATCATGCCGATGGTCCCGTTCGACGTGAACCTGCCGGAGCTGCCGATTGACGGTCGCGTGCTCGCGGCGACGCTCGCGTTCTCGGCGTTGGCCACGCTGTTCTTCGGTCTCGGGCCCGCCTGGAAACTGACTCGCGTCGACCTCGTGACCGACCTGAAGCAGCAGGTGGGCGGCGGCGGCTGGCGGCGTCGTATCCTCGCTGGCCGCAACCTCCTCGTCGTGGCGCAGGTGGCGCTCTCACTGACGCTGCTGACCGGCGGTGGGCTATTTGTCCAAGGAGCATTGTCGGCGGCCGGTCGCGACCCCGGGTTCAGTCTCGAGCAGGGCTTGCTCGTCGAGGTCGACCCAAGCGTGGTGGGCTATGACGAGACGCGCGGCCGCCAGCTGTATCGCACCCTGCGGCAACGCCTCGCCGCCGTGCCCGGTGTGGAAGGCGTGGGCGCCGCCTCGCTCGTCCCGTTCAGTGGGATCTCGGAGGGGCGGGCCATCGAACCGGTGCGCGATGCCACGACAGATGATGCGGTCCGCCACTCGGCCCGCTATTCGATCATCACGCCCGGCTACTTCGACGCCGTGCGGCTCCCGATGCTCCGCGGGCGGGATTTCACCGAGGCGGAGATGATGAGCGACGCCTCGCCCGGTGTCGTCATCGTCGATGAGCCGCTCGCCGCGCGGTTCTGGCCGGATCCGGACGTCGATCCGCTCGGCCAGTATGTTCGGTTCGTCAGCGCGACCGAGGAGCGAGGCGCCCCGCTTCGCGTCGTTGGTCTCGTGCCTGGCCTGCGACAGGAAGTGTTCGATCAGGAGCCGGTGCCACACGTCTACGTGCCGTTCGGCGATCCCTACCGATCAGCGATGACGCTTCATGTCGGCACGACCGCGCGAGGAGCCGACGCCGAGAACGCCTTGATCTCGACCGTGCGCGAGACGATCCGCGACGTCGATGCGCGGCTGCCGGTCTTCGCGCTCGAGACACTCCGCGACCATCGCGACGGCAGCCTCGAGCTGTGGATCATGCGGGCCGGCTCCCAGCTCTTTTCCACGTTCGGGGTCGTCGCGCTGCTGATGGCGGTCATCGGGATTTACGGCGTGAAAGCGTACGTGGTCGCGCGGCGGACGCGGGAGATCGGCATCCGTCTTGCGCTCGGCGCGACGTCGGGCGGCGTGCTCTGGCTCCTCGTGCGCGAGGGGCTCACGCTGACGGCCGTCGGCCTGGGCCTCGGCCTCGTGCTCTCCCTTCCCCTTGGGCGAGTCATGCAAAGCGTGCTCTTCGAGGTGAGCACGCGCGAGCCACTCGTGTTCCTCCTGGCTCCAGCCATCCTCGCTGTCCCGGCGCTGCTCGCCTCCTATCTCCCGGCCCGACGCGCCGCCAAGGTGGCTCCGATGTCGGCCTTGCGCTACGAGTAGCCCCATCCACCGACCCACCGACCTTGCCGGGGAACATTGCTCTTCTTCGCCTCGTATATGAGTATATATACAGTATATAATATGACTATATTGTTGACATAACGGCAGGATACGGGCACAATGCCCTGTGTGAAGCCGGAGATTGCCGGGATGGGCCCGGCCGAGGAGGAAAGAGCGATGTTGAGCCTGACTCGTTGGAATTCGTTCGTCGAGATGAACTCCCTCCATCAGGAGCTGGACAGGGCGCTTCGCTGGTCGCCGGACCGAGTCCCGGGTGAGAGTGACCGGTCGTGGGTGCCGGCCACAGAAGTCGCGTCGGACAACGACGGCTGGAAGCTCCGGATGGCACTGCCGGGGATCGACCCGAAGGACGTCAGCGTGAACCTCAACGGCGACGAGCTGACGATCACGGGGGAGCGGAAGCAGGAGCCAACCGACCGCCACGTGTCGGAATTTGGCTATGGCCGCTTCGAGCGCCGCTTCACGATGCCTGTCAGTGTTGCAGCGGATCAGGTCAGCGCGACCTTCGAGCACGGCATGCTCGAGCTGATGCTGCCGGTGACGGAGGCGGCGAAGCCGAGGCGCATCGAGATCGGCGGCGCGACGTCGTCGAAGGCGGCGTGACCGCCCGCGGAATGGGGCGTCGGCCGGCCGAGTGGCCGGCGCCCCGCTATTGATGCACTGTCATCGAAGGAGCGCCGAGATATGGAGCGCCTTGTGTTCGTCCGGGTCGCGCACTTCGTTGTCTGGTCTGAAGTACCCGCTCGCGAGCTGCGGCCGCAGGCGACGACGTCGCGACGGGTCGTCACCGGGCGCGGGTCGCGCGAGATTCCGGTGCGGGTGCCTTCCGAGCGGTGGGTCGACAGGGCTAAGCGCTTCGTCGGTCGGTTGACAAGCGGTCGTGGCTAGCAGCCCCGTGGTGAAAGTACCGCGCCGCACCGAGACTGGTGAGGCGTCCCGCTGGCCAGGCGCGACGAGGGAGAGTATTGGGCAATGGGACACGACACGTAGTTGCGAATCGTGACCCCGGCCACTACGATGCTTCGGACGCATCGTGCTGCGTGACAGCAGGCGCGGCCCGTCCAAAGGAGTTGGCAGTGCGCACAAGCCTCATAATCTGCGGCATCATTCTCATCGTCCTGGCCATCCCAGCGCGTGGTGCGGCGGAACCGGCGGGCGCGCCGACGTTCACGAAGGATATCGCGCCGATCCTCTTCGACAATTGCGTCGCGTGTCATCGGCCCAACCATATGGCGCCGATGTCCCTGATGACCTACGGGGACGCGCGACCGTGGGCGCGTGCCATCAAGATGAAGGTGCAGAACCGCGAGATGCCTCCCTGGGGCGCGGCGCGCGGCATTCAGCGCTACGCGAACGATCAGAGCCTGTCGCAGGCGGAGATCGACACGATCGCAACGTGGGTCGACGCGGGCGCCCCACAGGGGAACGCCACCGACTTGCCGGAGGTCCCCGTGTTCGCCGAGGGTTGGTCGATCGGCGAGCCCGACCTGATCTTCACGATGGTCGAGCCGTTCGAGGTGCCGGCAGACGGCACGGTCCCGTATCTCTACATCACGACGCCAACGAACCTGACGGATGACATCTGGATCTCCGCCACGGAATTCCGGCCCGGCGACCGTCGGGTCGTCCATCACGTGATACCGCAGGTGCTCGAAGGCAACGGCCAGACCCCGGACCCGGCGCCGAAGCTGACACGCGACCGCTCGCGTCAGCGGGTGCCGGGCGCGTCCGTCGGCGGGTTTGTGCCGAATCGCCTCGGACGCGTCTATCCGGAGGGCGTGGCGAGCCGCATCCCCGCGGGCGCCGATATCGAAGCCCAGATGCACTACACGTCGATCGGGATGCCGGTCCGCGACGTGAGCAGTTGGGGTGTTGTTCTCGCAACGCAGCCGCCGGAGAGCCTCCGCAAGACGGGCGGTGGGCAGGTGGCCGACCGGCGCTTCACGATCCCGCCCGGCGACGCGAACCACGAGGTGCGCGCGGTGCGGACGATCAAGACGGATACATACCTCGCCACAATGATGCCGCACATGCATGTCCGCGGGAAGGATGCGAAGTACACCGTCCGCTACCCCGATGGACGGGAAGAAGTCGTGCTGTCGGTGCCGAACTACGATTTCAACTGGCAGCTACGGTATGAGTTGGAACAGCCGGTCCTCATGCCGGCCGGGTCGGAGCTCGAAGTCGTAATGCACTTCGACAACTCGGCCAACAACCGGTACAACCCCGATCCGTCCGCGGAGGTGCGCTACGGCGACCAGACGTGGGAAGAGATGATGATCGGTTTCTACTCGACCATCCAGCTCGAGGCATCCAAGGCGACGACCGAGGGGCAGTGACGCTGAGCACAGCCGGGTCGCGGCCGTGCGGTCGTCTGAGGGAGGGCCGGGACTAGTCCCCCTCCTGGGAAGCTTTCTCCGCGGCTTCCTTCGCCCGCTGCTCTTCTTCGAAGAACTCGCGCTGCCACTCCGGTGGAGCCTGCGGTCCGGCCGCCATACCGGCGATATCCGGGTCGTGATCCGTCGGTCGCGCGGGGGCGTCCGCGCGACGTGCCCGCGTTTCGACCCGTCTCGCGTCCTTCATTTTCGCGCGGTCATGGCGGGCGCGTTCCCGCTGGCGTTTCGTCTGAGTTGGGCGTCCTCGATTGGCCACAAGCGACCTCCACGAACAGTGCGCCTGGGTCGGGCGCATCAGCCACACACAATAGCAGCCCTATTGTACCAATTCCGGAGCGCGGCCCGATAGACCAGCGGCCCGTGGCGCGACGCTCATCTCTAGAGCCCAAGGTCGTCCGCTACGCGGTTGATGTGCTCGACGGCGGCCGCCGGCGTCTCGTACGACCGCAATGAGGCGTTGCCCCGGTAGCCGACGTCGCGGATTCCGATCGGGCTCGTGTAGTACGCGTCGACGGTCAGCCGCCGGATCCAGTTGAAGAAGTCGACGCCGGGCCCCATGTCGCGTGCGCGGCCGTCACGCTCGGACGCGACGAGCGCGTCGAGCATCGCCGTTTGCCGGTCGGGCGGTGTGTCGACGAACGTGGCGCCCTCGCGCCGACCCACGGCGGCATCGAGCCAGGCGAGTCCGCCGGTAAAGATATCGGCGAGCTCTGCGTTCTGACTGCACAGCAGGTCGATGAACTCGGGCGCGCCGGCGTCGACGCCGCTCCCGCCGCCGGCGTCCGCCGGAATGATGAGCTCCGCCAACCGGGTGACGGTGCGAAACTCACGCATGGTCAGCGCCTGTGGCGCGTAGCCACCGGGTTGCGCGCGCCCTTCACCGGCGAGGGCGTGCACGACCTTGGCCGCCTCAACATTGAAGGCGCCGGTGCTGGCCGCGGTCGCCGCGAGCGCCAGCTGGCGGAGGACCTCGCGCCGGGAGACGCCCCCCGTCATAGATTCCCCCGCCCCATCTCCTCGGCCAGATATTCGGATGCCCGCCACGCCAGCGCGTTGATGGTCAGGGTCGGGTTCTTGTCGGGGTTGCTGACGAACGCCGCGCCGTCGCAGACGAACAGGTTCTTGGCGTCGTGCGCTTGGCAGAACCCGTTCAGCACTGATGCGCGGGGATCATCCCCCATACGGGCGGTCCCGACTTCGTGGATGATGCTCCCCCCGATCGAGATGCCGGAGGCGTCTCGTCTGGAGGGCGGCCCGGGGTCGCCGCCCATGAGCGTGATCATCTCGGCAAACGTGTGCCGCATGTGCTCCGCCTGGGCCAGCTCATAGTCGCTCCACTTGAAGTGGAATCGCAGGACGGGGATGCCCCACCGGTCCACGACGGTCGGGTCGATCTCGCAGTAGCTGAAGTGGTTGGGGATCATCTCGCCGCGGCCGCTGAGACTGACGCGGGTACCGTAGTCGCGCCGCGCCCGTTCCTTGATGGCCACCCCGTACCCGCCACGCCGGGCCGCACCGGCGAACGAGCCGATGCCCGGCATCCCGTAACCGCCCCCGATCTCGACGTGGTAGCCGCGCGGGAAGCCGAGTGCCTGCTGGTCGTCCACGCCCCACCACGGCATGTAGAGGTGCGCGCCGCCGGCGCCATCGCTGTTGTAGCGGGGGAGTCCTTCGAGCGCCGGCACCTCGCCGCTGAGGCCGAACCCAACAGTGTCCATCAGAAAACGTCCGACGACCCCCGAGCTGTTGCCAACGCCCGACGAAAATTCCGTGGTCTTCGAGTTCAACAGCAGCCGGGCCGATTCGCACGCGCTCGCCGCCACGACCAGCACGCGACACCGGATCTCGCGCTCTTCGCGGGTCCGCTTGTCGAGGTAGACCACGCCGGTCACCCGCCGGTTGCCGTCGGTCGTGATCGCGCGCGCCATGGCCATATCAATCAGCTCGAGCCGGCCGGTGTCGAGCGCCGGAAAGATCTGTACCTGGCTGGCCGAGTAGTTAGACGCGGTCAGACAGCCGCGGCCACACTGCCCGCAGTAGTGACACGCGGGTCGACCGTTGATCGGTCGGGTGATGACCGCCCGTCGGTTGGGGATGCACGGGATTCCCATGCGATGGCTTGCGCGCTGGATGAGCAGTTCGTGAGCTTTCGGCGGTGGCGGGTCGTGAAACACGCCGTCCGGCGCGCTGCGCAGGCCTTCGCGACTGCCGACCACGCCGATAAAGGTCTCTGCCTTGTCGTAGTACGGGGCGATGTCGTCATAGGTGATCGGCCAGTTCCATCCCAGGCCGTCGCGGTCATACGGCTTGAAGTCGTAGTCCGAGAACCGGAACGTCATTCGCCCATAGTGGTTCGTCCGGCCGCCTACGATTCGCGAGCGGAACCACCAGAAGTCGTTCGTGTCCTCCGCGACCGTATAGGGCTCGCCGTCCAGCTCCCACCCGCCGCTCGTCGTCGAGAAGAATCCGAACGGCTTGCCCCCGCCGAAGTAGCGGGCGCCGCCCTCCTCGGCGCCGCGGTGGTCGTAGTCGTACGGCCACTCGTGCTCCTTGTACTCCCGGTAGGGGTCGAGCATCGGGCCCGCTTCGAGCAGCGTCACACGAATGCCGAGAAGAGTGAGGACGTGTGCCACGGTCGCGCCGCCGGCGCCCGATCCGATGACGACGACGTCGTGAATCTCCGGACTGTGCTGCGTGTTGGGCATGAGCGACGGAGCGTTTCAGGTGAGATCGGTCTCTCGTCTCAACGGCCCCAGCCTACCATCGTTGTGGCGGCAGGGCTCTCGAGCCGGACCCAGATCGGGGCCAACCGACCGCGATCGGGGATGTTCCCGTGAGGCGGGTTGGCAAGGGTTTTGCTTCAAAGAGGCGCTAGAGTTGTGACATGAGTCTGGAACGAGCGCTCGTGATCGGGGCGGTGGCGGTCGTGGGCGCATCGGCGGGCGCGCCGACCGGGGCACAAGTCGCGTTTCGCGCCTCGGCGAGCCCTAACACGATTGTCATTCAACTCACGCAGGATATTGGCGTCGAGGGGGATGACACCCCGTTGCTGCGGATCTACGGCGATGGTCGCGTGCTCGTGCACTTTCCCGTCTATATGCGCCGGGCGGGGGACTACGGGCTCCGATTGGATTCGACAGAGCTCGACGGCCTGCTCCGGACCTTCGTGCAGGGGGGCCTGGTTGATTTCAGCGTCGAGGGCGTGCGCGAGGAGATCCGCCAAGTGCGCGGCGCACGCCGGCGCGACGCGTTGGAGACGGGCGGCCCGGTGGTGCTGACGTCGCGGTCCGATGATGCCGTGGTGTCGATCGGCGTCCGCCTGGAGAGGCACACCGACGCTGACGGGGCGGTGAGGGAGGACGTCGAGGCCCGAGTGTCGTGGGCGGGCCTGCAGTACGACGCCGCCGAATTCCCGGGCGTCGCCTCGTTGCAGAGCCTGGCCACGATCGAGCGCCAGCTCATCGGGTTGACGAACCACCCGGATCTCGCGCGGGTCGGGCCCTGACCGATGAGCGGCCCACCGCGGTCTATTGTCGCAATCAGTCTCGCCGCCGTGCTGGTGCTGGCCGCCACACGCGGCCTCGAGTCGGGGGCCTACAGATTCGCCGGGGACGCCAACGGCCTCGACGTCATCCCGCACCCGCAAGGCTACACGGGGACGGGTGGGCCGCTGAACATCACCGTGGCCATCGACCCGATGAGTCCCAACGCGTCGTCCATGGAGACCTCGGTCGAGAACATCGTCAACACGGTCAATGCGCTGTTGCCGACAACCGGGAATCTCGTGACCGGGGGAGGCAACAACATCCCTTCGAACGCGTTCGATTTCGAATCGATTGCGCTCCACGAGTTGATCCACTCGCTCGGCATGGCGCATCCGAACGCGGCCTCGGAGTCGGGGCTGACTGGCTCCAACCAGAACTACACGCGGGCGACGGACGGCGTCGACAACGTGTTCAACTTGAACAACGGCGCCGACGGCGTCATCGGGTCGAGCGACGACATCCGCGGCGACGACGTCAACCTCCACTGGTTCCGCACGTCGAACAACAATCCCTTCACCATCCCGGGAACCGTTGATGGCACGACATACAGCCGCGACACCGCCAATCTGCCCCCGGGCCACACCTTCGCGGCGAATGCCGACCGAACGGTGTCGACGTTGCTGGGGGCGTCGAACACCGAGGCGGTGATGCAGCAGGGTACAAACTTCGACGAGGCGCAGCGAACCCTCAACCACGACGATGTAGCGACGCTGCGCATAGGGATGGCGGGCCTCGATGAAACGGCTGGGACGTCCGACGACTCCACGCTCAACCTCAGCTTCGCCGGCGAGCGCCAACATCGTGCTCAACTTTGATACCGCCTCCGGACTGGCCTCGTCGAGCGCGAACGGGTTCTTCATCGTACCCACCGACCACTTGAGAATCGGTACGACCTCCATTCGGTTCAGCAACCTGTTTAACTGGTTCTTCAATGACGTCAGCAACGGAGCTTGCACGTTCGGCGCCAGTCCGACGAGCGAGTCCGTTGTCAGCGCGGGCGGATCGGACTCCGTGGCGGTGACCGCCGGGACCGGATGCATGTGGACAGCGGTGAGCAACGCGGCCTTCCTGAATATCACGGGGGGGGGGCGAGCGGGACGGGCGACGGCACCGCGTCGTATACGGTAGCGGCCAACACGACGACGAGCCGCCGGAGCGGCACGATGACCGTCGCGGGCCAGACCGTCACAGTGACGCAGAATGCCGGCTTCGCCAACGCGACGCTGACCACTGTCCAGGCGGTCGATTTCAATGAGCTTCGCGCGCGCATCGACGCATTGCGGTCAGCGCTCAGCCTGAGCGCGGTCTCCTGGACGAACACGGTGGTCGCTGGTGGGACGATTGAGGCCGTCGATGTCACGGAGATGCGCGCGGGGTTGGTTGCTGCCTACGCGGAGGCCAGTCAGATGGCGCCGAGCTTCACCGACCCGTCGCTCGGGACTGGCGACAGCATCCAGGCGGTGCACATTACGGAGATACGCGCGGCGGTCGAGGCGCTCGAGCTCGTCGTGCTCTAGGACGCGCGCGAAGGCCGGCGGCGCGGTCGGAGCCTCAAGCGACGTCGGCGTGCGATCAAAGGCGCGGACGCCTACCAGCGCGGCTCGCGGCGCCCGCCGTCGAAGCCGGCGTCTTCCGGGCCCGGGCCCGGGCCCGGACCCGGTCGGGGGGCACGAGGCCGGGCCTCGTTGACCGCCAGGCGGCGGCCCTGGAACTCGGTCTGGTCAAGATCGTTGATGGCCTTCTGCGCGTCGTCGTCGTTCACCATCTCAACGAACGCAAACCCGCGCGGCCGACCGGTGGCCCTGTCCGTGACCACGTGGACCGATTCAATTTGTCCCACCTTCGAAAAGAGCTCCCGCAGCTCGTCCTCACCCGCCGCAAACGGGATGTTGCCCACGTACAGCCTGCGCCCCATGCCGTGACTCCTTCTCTCCAGTACATCTCGCCGAGCGCCGGAGCACTCATCGCTGCCGAATCACCTGAGGGAGGGGAGGCGAGGCTACTGGGTCTCGTCGGCTCTCGATGCGGGTGAAGCGAGCGGGCTATCAGCCACCAACTCAGCCAGCCTACTCTGGGCCGGCACGGATTGCAAAGACGAAAACTCGGCTTGGCGGGCCCGTCGTTCGCCGCGTGTGCGGCACCCGCGCGCGGCCAAACCGACGGGGCTTGACGCGTCGCGGGCCCACGATAGTATGAGGGCCGGTGAGCGTCTATTCCGTCTCGCGACGGGCGTTTCTCAAGCGCAGTCTTGCCGTGTCGTCGATGGCGCCGCTCGCGCGCGCGCCGTCGCTGGCGTTCGCGCAGCGAGGCTCGCCGACTCCTCGAACCGAGATCACGCTCACCGTCAACGGTGCGTCTCACAGCGTCGCCGTGGAGGACCACTGGACGCTGGTCGAGGTCCTGCGTGATGAGCTCGGGCTGACCGGCACCAAGATCGGCTGCGACCGCGGCGAGTGCGGTGCATGCACGGTGCTGCTCGACGGCTTGCCGGTCTACAGCTGCAGCCAGCTGGCGCTCTGGGCCGATGGGCGCGCGCTGAGCACTGTCGAAGGGTTGGCCGCGGGGGACACGCTGGACCCGCTGCAGCAAGCCTTCATCGACGGCGACGGTCCGCAGTGCGGGTTTTGCACGTCCGGTCAGTTGATGGCGGCCAAGGCGCTCGTCACGGCCAATCCGACGCCGTCCCGGGACGAGGTCCGGCACGCGCTGACCGGCAACATCTGCCGCTGCTCCAACTACAACCGGTATGTCGCCGCGGTCATGTCGCGTCCAACGGCTCGTGTAACCGAACGTGACCCGATGAACACGGTCGGGCTGGCCGTTCCGCGGGTCGATGCGTTCGAACGGGTCACCGGACGGGCGCAATACACGGGCGACATCCATCTGCCCGACTTGCTCTACGCGCGCGTGCTCCGGAGCCCGTATCCGCATGCCCGCATCCGTCGCATCGACACCACCGTGGCGCTTGCCCTCCCAGGGGTGACGGCGATCATCACGCGGGACAACTGCGAGGTCATTTGGTCGAGCGGCGATCGAAGCCACGAGCGCTATCTGTTCAACAACCCGGTCCGCTTCGTCGGAGATGCGGTGGCCGCCGTGGTGGCTGTCGACCGCCACACCGCCGAGGCGGCGATCAAGGCGGTCGTCGTCGAGTACGAGCAGCTCGAGTTCGTGCTCGACGCGGAAGCGGCGCTCGCGCGCGGGGCGCCCTCGATCCACCCGGATGGCAACCTGGCGGTCCGTGGGGACGGGGCCCGGGCGCCCGAGGTCTATGAGCGGGGCAACATCGACGCGGGGTTCGCCGCGTCGGATCTGATCGTCGAGGACACCTACGTCTCAAAACACCACAGCAACGCGCAGATGGAGCCGCGGGTCACGGTGGCGCGGTGGGTCGGTACGGAGCTGACGGTCTGGACGCCGACGCAGGGCATCTACAACTGCCGGCGCGACCTGGCAAACGACCTTGGCCTGTCGCCCGAACGCGTCCGTGTCGTGTGCCAGTACATGGGGGGCGGGTTCGGCAACAAGAACCAGGCGCAGGATTCCGATCTGATCGCCGCCGTGCTCGCGCGCGAGACGCGCCGCCCCGTCAAGCTCGAGTACACGCGGAAGGAGGATGCCCTCGGCGTGCATGGCCGGTGGCCGACGACCCAGCACTACCGGATTGGCGCGACGCGCGACGGGAGGCTGCAGGCGGTCGAGTTGCGTGGGTATAGCGGGATGGGCCCGCATCGGAAGAGCAGTGGTGGGATTGCGGGCATCGAGTTGTTCCGCTGTGCCAACGTGCGCCGACACGTCTATCCGGTCTTTACCAACATGACGGTGGCCGCCAACTTCCGTGGTCCGGCCTATCCGCAGGGAGTGTGGGGTATCGAGTCGGTCATGGACACCATGGCCCACGAGCTCGGCATCGACCCGGTCGCGTTCCACCTGCAGAACGTGACCCGCGAATACAACGACGAGACACCGTATACGAGTTGGGCGCTGGATGAATGCCTCACGCGGGGCGCGGAGCGATTCGAATGGGCCCGCCACTGGCGGCGGGCCGGTAGCGCCACGGGGCGGGTGAGACGCGGCGTCGGGATGGCGGTGGGGATGTTCGCGGCCCGTCTGGGCCGGAGCAGCGCGGTGCTCCGACTGCAGGACGGACACCTGTGGCTGCACATCGGCGTGACCGACATCGGCACGGCGACCAAGACGGCAATGGCGCAGATTGCTGCCGAGGCGATGGGCGTGGAGCTCGCCGATGTGACGGTCGTCTGGGGAGACACCGATCGCACACCCTATTCGGTCGGCGAGTCCGGCAGCCGCACCACCACCCACACCGGTCAGGCCATCATCGAGGCCGCCGAGGATCTCCGTCGGCAGATCATCCGTCTCGACGGGTTGGTCGGACGGCGCACTCTCATTGCTCAGGCGACGCCCGACCCGACGATCGACGGCATGGCGCGCTACGCGTCCGCCGCCCACTTCGTGGAAGTCGAGGTGGACACCGACCTTGGTGGCATCCGCGTGCTCCGCTACGTTGCGATGCACGAGAGCGGTCGCATCATCAACCCGTTGACCGCCGAGAGCCAGGTGAAAGGCGGCGTGACGATGGGGCTCGGCATGGCGCTGCACGAGGAGCTCCTCTACGACCAGGCGACGGGTGTTCCGGTGAATCCCGGCTACTACGGTGCGAAGGTGATGACCCATCTCGATGCGCCCGAGATCGAGGTGCATTTCATCGAGCCTGAGGACGTCTTCGGGCCGTATGGGGCGAAGAACGTGGGCGAGCCACCGATCATTCCGGTCGTCGCCGCGGTCGGCAACGCGGTGTTCAACGCGACCGGGCGTCGGCTCAAAGAGCTGCCGATGACTCGCGACCGCGTGCTGGAGGCGCTCGCATGAGGCGGTTCACGAGCGTCAGCGCCGCCAGTCCCATCGACGCGGCGGAGCGTCTCGACGCCGAAGGGCGTCGGGCAGCGGTCATCGGGGGCGGTAGCGACCTCCTCGGGATGATCAAGGACGATCTCGTGACGCCGAGGGTGCTAGTCAATCTGCGCGGTATCAGCGGGTTGGACGACGTCCGCGTCGTAGACGGGACCGGCGTCGTTCGCATCGGCGGGCTCGTCACGTTGAGCGCGCTCGCCGCGCATCCGATGATCACCGAGCGCTACCGCGCGGTGGCCGAAGCGGCCGGGTCGGCGGCGACGCCGCAGATCCGCAACGTCGGGACCCTTGCCGGCAACCTCTGCCAGCGCCCCTGGTGCTGGTATTACCGTCAGCGATTCCCGTGCTTCAAGCACGGTGGCAACCAGTGTTTCTCGCGGGTCGGCGAGAACCAGTTCAACGCGATTTTCGGCGGCGGCCCGAGCTACATCGTGCATCCGTCCGACACGGCTCCCACGCTCGTCGCCCTTGGCGCGGGCTTCCGGATCGTCGGCCCGTCCGGCGGGCGAACCGTCCCCGCGTCGGAGTTTTTTGCTCCGCCACGCGTGGACGTGTCCCGCGAGAACGTGCTCGAGGCGAACGAGCTGCTCACCGAGGTCGAGCTGCCGCCCGCCCCGCCCGGTCTCCGCAGCACCTATGCCAAGGTGCTCGACCGCGAGGCCTGGACCCACGCGGTGGTCAGCGTTGCCCTGGCGTTGGTCACACGGGACGACGTGGTCCAGCAGGCGGCCGTCGTGCTCGGCGGTGTCGCCCCGATCCCGTGGCGCCTTCCGGCGGTTGGGGAGTTGCTCGAGGGTCGGCGTGTCACTCAGACGCTGGCCGCCGAAGCGGGACGCCTCGCCGTCGCCGACGCACAGCCGCTCGCGAAGAATGGCTACAAAGTGACGCTGACGGAGAACCTCGTGCGCCACACACTGCTGTCGCTCTCCGACTGATTCGGCGTTCGCGCGGGTAGTCGCCGGTGTCGCGTCCGGCTCGCCTCTACCACCCCCTGAGGAGTAGTCTAGGTGCACCACATTCAGCCCAGCAGGAGGTGCCCTGGTGAGATCTAGTTGGTCACGGCGGCGAGCCGCCGCGCTCGTCATTCCCGCGCTCGCATTCGTCGTCGGCGCAGCCCTCGTGTCCGTCACGCCGACGTCCACCGTCCGGGCCGCCGGCGCGGATCTCGAGACCGTCGATCCCGCCGAGGTTGGCCTCTCGTCCGAACGGCTCGAGCGGCTCGACGCCGGCATGCAGGCGATGGTCGACGAGGGCAAGCTCGCTGGCGTCGTCACCCTGCTGGCGCGACACGGCAAGGTGGCCTTCGTCGATGTCGCCGGCGTCCAGGACATCGAGAGCCAGCGGCCGATGGCCCGGGATTCGATCTTTCGCATCTTTTCGATGACAAAGCCGATCACCGGCGTCGCCATGATGATGCTCTACGAAGAAGGAAAGTGGCGTCTGAACGACCCCGTGTCGCGCTACATCCCGTCGTTCGCCGGTTTGAAGGTCCACACGGGTGAGAACGCCGACGGCTCGATGAAGCTCGAGGACGCCGACCACCAGATCACGATGCGCGAGCTGATGACGCATACAGCTGGTCTGGGCTACGTCCTCAATCAGAGTCATCCGGTCAACCAACGCTTCATGGAGGAGCGTGTCCTCAACCCGATGGCGCCCCTCCAGGCGATGATCGACAAGATGGCCAACATCCCCTTGCTGGCGCAGCCGGGCACGCGGTGGATCTACAGCTCGGCCGTCGACGTGCAGGGCTACCTGGTCGAGCAGCTGTCCGGGCAGCCGTTTGCCGAGTTCCTCGAAGAGCGGCTGTTCGAGCCACTAGGCATGGTGGACACTGCGTTCTACGTGCCGCCGGCGAAGCGCTCGCGTCACGCGCTCCGTCACAGTGCCGACGACAACGGGAAGCTCGTCCTCAACTCCCGCGGCGACCCGTTCTCGACCAGCCCGTCGGGGCCATCGGGCGGCGGCGGCCTTTTCGGCACCGCGGACGACTACCTGCGCTTTACGCAGATGCTCCTCAACGAGGGCGAGCTCGAGGGCCGACGTCTGCTGGCGCCGCGGACCGTTGAAATGATGCGGACCAACCACCTGTCGGCCGAGGCGACCGGCAACATGCCGCCTGGTATGGGCTTCGGCATGGATTTCATGGTCTACATGGACCCGGCAGCGGCCGGGGAGCCGCATGCCGAGGGCGCCTACTACTGGCTCGGCATCGACGGGACCTGGTTCTGGATCGATCCGGTGCTCGACTTCTCGTTCGTCGGGATGATTCAGCACCAGGGATCGGCACAGCGTGAGGTGCACGGGCTGTCGCGGAATCTCGTGTATCAGGCGATCGTGCACTGAGGTGGCGAGGCGACGGGCTCCTAGGGACAGGGAAGACAGGACCAGCTCAACACGGGACTCGAGGACAGAGAGGTGACCACGTGCGTTCGAATCTGAAACTCTGGCGGTATGCGCCGGTGGTCGTTGCGTTGGCAGCCGCAGTCGCGTGGGCTGGCACCGCTTCCATCGAACCGGTCGCGGCGGAGCGCGCGGCCGTCCTCGACCTCGAAACGGTCGACCCGGCCGAGGTGGGCATCTCGGCGGAGCGGCTGGAGCGGCTCGATGCCGGCATGCAACGGATGGTCGATGAGGGCAAGCTCGCCGGCGTCGTGACGCTGCTGGCGCGTCACGGGAAGCTCGTGTTCGCCGACGTGGTCGGCAAGCAGAACGTGGAGACCGGTGTCCCGATGACGCGTGACTCGATCTTCCGCATCTACTCGATGTCGAAGCCCATCACGGGCGTCGCGCTGATGATGCTCTATGAAGAGGGCGCGTTCAGGCTCAACGACCCGGTGTCGAAGTACATCCCCGGGTTCGCCGGCCTGAAGGTCCACGCGGGCGACACGGCCGGCGGATCGCCCAAGCTCGAGGATGCAAACCGCTCCATGACGATGGCCGAGCTGATGTCGCACTCGGGCGGCCTGGGCTATGGCCTCGGCGCAGCGAACCACGTCGACCGCCTGTACCGTGAGCACGGCGTCCTGAACGCGGACGCGTCGCTCGAAACGATGATCGACAAGCTGTCGGGCTTGCCGCTCCTGGCGCAGCCGGGTACGCGCTGGTACTACAGCATCGGCGTCGACGTGCAGGGCTATCTGGTGGAACAGTTGTCCGGGACGCCCTTCGCTGAGTTCCTACAGGCGCGTGTCTTCGACCCGCTCGGCATGGTCGACACCGCGTTCTACGTGCCGGAGAACAAGCTCAATCGGGTGGCGCTCATCTACGGCGCCGATGAGAACAGTCATCTCCAGGAAGCCGACATGGGCCGGACCCGGACGTCAATGCCGGCCGGGCCGTCCGGCGGCGGCGGGCTCTGGGGCACGGCCGACGACTATCTGCGGTTCACGCAGATGCTGCTCAACGGCGGCGAGCTGGACGGCGTCCGGTTGCTGGCGCCGCGGACGGTCGAGATGATGCGGACCAACTATCTGTCAGCCGAAGCGCTCCCGACGATGCGCGCGGGGACCGGGTTCGGTCTCGATTTCGCGGTCGTGCACGACCCGGCCGCCGCGCGCGAGCCGTACGCGACAGGGTCGTATTTCTGGGGTGGCGCGGCGGGCACTTGGTTCTGGATCGATCCGGTCACTGACCTGACGTTCGTCGGTATGATTCAGCACCTCGGCGCCTCGGTCCAGGAAGTGCAGGGGTTGTCGCGCAATCTGGTCTATCAGGCGGTTGTGGAGTAGTCAGAACGGTATGGCTTCCGTCGGGACAGTGAGAGAGGTGCGATCGTGCGAGGACTGGTGATGCGCTGGCGGTGTGTGCCGCTCGTCGTGGCGGTGGTGGCGGCGGTTGCGCTCGGAACGGGGGTCTTCCCGGTCGAGCCGTTGGCGGCCGCGAGGGCGGCCGACCTCGAGACGGCCTCCCCGTCGGAGGTCGGCGTCTCGGCGGAACGCCTCGAACGGCTCGACGCCGGTATGCAGCGGCTGGTCGACGCGGGCAAGCTGGCTGGCGTCGTGACCATGCTCGCGCGGCACGGCAAGGTCGTGTTCGTCGACGCAGTGGGCAAGCAGGACGTGTCCGCCGGCACCCCGATGGCGCGTGACACGATCTTCCGCATCTACTCCATGACGAAGCCGATTACCGGCGTCGCGATGATGATGCTGCATGAAGAGGGCAAGTTCAGGCTCGGCGAGCCGGTCTCGAAGTACATCCCGGGGTTCGCCAACCTGAAAGTGCACGTCGGCGACCGCGCCGACGGATCTCCCAGGCTCGAGGACGCCGATCGGTCGATGACGATGGCCGAGCTGATGTCGCACACCGGTGGCCTCGGCTATGGCCTGGGTGCGTCGAACCACGTTGACCGGCTCTATCGCGAGCACGGCGTGCTGAACGCCGACGCGACGCTCGGGTCGATGATCGACAAGCTCTCGAACCTGCCGCTTCTGGCGCAGCCGGGCACGCGCTGGTTCTACAGCGTTGGCGTCGACGTGCAGGGGTATCTGATCGAGCAGCTGTCCGGCCAGCCGTTCGCCGAGTTTCTCGAGGAGCGCATCTTCGAGCCGCTCGGCATGGTCGACACCGCGTTCTACGTGCCCGAGGCGAAGCTGGACCGTGTCGCAGGGATTTACCGAGACGGCGAGGACGGCGGTCTCGCGAAAACGGACATGGGCCCGACCCGGACGTCGATGCCGGCCGGGCCGTCGGGTGGCGGCGGGCTCTGGGGCACCGCGGACGACTACCTGCGGTTCGCGCAGATGATGCTCAACGGTGGCGAGCTGGATGGGGTCAGGCTGCTCTCGCCGCGCACGGTCGAACTGATGCAGACGAACTACGTGACCGATGAAGCGCGGCGGACGATGGTGGCGGGCGGGGCCGGCCACTGGTCGTCGATGCCGGGGCAGGGGTTTGGTCTCGATTTCGCCATCGCCCTCGACCCGGCCGCCACTGGCGAGCCGTATCCCAAGGGCGTCTACTACTGGGGCGGCGCGGCCGGCACCTGGTTCTGGATTGATCCGGTGACGGATCTGACCTTTGTCGGCATGATCCAGCACCTCGGACCCGCGGCAGCGCACGTGCAGGGGATCTCGCGCAACCTCGTCTACCAGGCGGTCGTCGAACCGTAGGCGCGCAGTCGCCCACCTCACGTGTAGGCCACGGTGGCCTCCGTACCATCCTCGTTGATCGACGTGGGTTCGGTACTGGTGGCTACACCTTGGGGACGAACGCGAGGAACCGACGCGGGTTATCGACGAGGATCTTGTTGATGGTCCGGTCGGGCACGCCGGCGAACCGGAGCTTCGGGACGAACTGCATCAGCACCGACGCCCATCCGTGTCCGTAGTTTCGCTTGAACTGTCGGACGTTGCCCTGGTCGGACGACAGGAGGATGTGATCGTCGAGTCCAGCGTCGAGGAGGTCCTGGACCATCCGGACCTTGTCTGTCGCCGGGATGTCGGACCGGCCCATCTCGTGGCCGAGTGTATCGAGGCCGATGAACGCGCCGCGCCGAGCAACCGCGGTGTGCGTCGCGAGCGGGTCGTGCTCCGGCTTGATCGTCGCCATGTGGCCGATGACCACGTGGCGCAGGTCGACGCCTTCACCCTCGATCACATCCATCTGCGCCATCGCGCAGCTCGGGCAGCTCTCGTGGGGGGTGTGGGTGAAAATCGGAATCCCCGTGCGGAGGTGCGCACGCGCAACGGCCGTATGCACTTTCCGTTCGTCCGGCCGCATCTCGAGCGACGACGCGATCTCGCCGAACGCCCCCCAACGCTGGGCGGCAGCGTCCGCGACAAGCTCCTCGACCAGTTCGTCCACGGACATCTCCGCGACCCGCACCGGGTAGTTCGCAAAGCCGATGTCCTCGAAGTATCCGCCGGCCATCACGATCCGCACGTCCGTGCGTCCGGCGATCGCATTCAGGTGCTCCACCTGCTCCGTGGATCGACGCCCGGTCGCTGCGTCGACGATGCAGCCCAGCCCGTCGAAGGCGCAGGCTCGAAGCTCCTCGACAGCGAGGTCGATGTCCGCGCGGCCAACATGCTCGTGGAAGAGCGTCGCGCCGTCGGTGAGGTCGACCGGGTCCAAGTCGCCCTGGAGCGTGCGGATCACGGCGCCGCCCGTGAACGCCGGCGGCTCGACACTGGTAAAGCGCTGCTGCGCGGCGACCGTGCCCCCACAGGCCGCGACGACGCTGGCAGACGCCGCGGTGCCGAGCAGACCCAGCGCTTCTCGCCGTGTCAGCTGATCGAGCCGGCGGGTGTCGTGTCTCGGCATGGTGTCAGCTCCTTACAGCGGCGTCGTCCGCCGCGAATGCTCACGCATCCTACTACCTCCCCAGCCGATCCACGGGCGATTTCCCTGTGGCCGTTTCCTGGTAGCATCTGTCGGCGCGACATCTCCTTCGTCCGATGACCACAGGCTCGAGTCTCTCCACGCCAGCATCCGCGGAGCCGTCGGCCGCGCGGCTCCGCTACCTCCGGGCCCTCGAGCAGAAAGTGCTCTGGCTGGCGGTCTGGACGATTCACCACGCGAACCATGTGCGCCCGTCGCGCGACGGGCTGAAGGTGGGCGGGCACCAGGCGTCCTCGACCTCGGTCGCAACGCTGATGACGGCGCTCTACTTCGACGTGCTCCAGCCCGCGGACCGGGTCGCCGTCAAGCCGCACGCCAGTCCCGTCTATCACGCCATCCAGTACCTGCTTGGCCGGCAGAGCCGGGATCAACTCACGCGGTTCCGCGGTTTTGGCGGCGCGCAGTCGTATCCGTCGCGAACCAAGGACGCCGACCAGGTCGATTTCTCGACGGGGTCGGTGGGGCTCGGGGTGGCAATGACCAGCTTCGCCGCGCTCGTGCAGGACTACGTGCGGCTGAAGGGGTTCGGGCCGGAACGGGACCATGATCAGGGTCGGATGATCGCCTTGGCGGGCGACGCCGAGTTCGACGAGGGCAATGTCTTCGAGGCGCTGGTCGAGTCGTGGAAGCACGACGTCCGCAACGTCTGGTGGGTCATTGACTACAACCGCCAGAGTCTCGATGCGGTGATGGTCGATCGTTTCTCGGATCGGCTGGAAGGCGTGTTCCGCAATCTCGACTGGCGCGTCGTGGTGCTGAAATACGGTCGCCTCCTGGCAGCGGCGTTCGAGCGGCCGGGTGGGGAGGCGCTGCGCGACTGGATCGACTCGGCGGGTAACACGCGGTATTCCGCGCTCGCCTACAAGGGCGGTGCCGCCTGGCGCGCGGAGCTAGAGCGTGACCTCGGCGACACCCATGGGATTCGCGCGCTCCTCGATGAGCACGACGACGCCGCGCTTGGCCGCCTCATGACCAACCTCGGCGGGCACGACATGGAAACCGTCAGCGAGGCGTTCCATGCGGTCGGCGACGACACGCCGACCTGCTTCATCGCATACACCATCAAGGGATACGGGCTGCCGTTCGCCGGTCACAAGGACAACCATGCCGGTCTGATGACCCCTGCACAGATGGCGGGGTTCAAGCAGCAGATGCACATCGGTGAGGGCGAGGAGTGGGAACCGTTTGTGGGCCTGGATGTGCCGCCGGACGAGCTCCAATCGTTCCTCGAGGCAGTGCCGTTCGGGCAGACCGCGGTCCGCAGCCATCGCGCGTCGACGGTTGCCGTACCGGATCGCTTCGAGCCGCCGGTCGGTGAGCGCCTGTCGACGCAAGACGCGTTCGGCCGTCTCCTGTCGGACATCGCGCGGCGTCATCCCACGCTCGCCGACCGCATCGTCACGGCATCGCCCGACGTGACGGTGTCGACGAGCCTTGGGTCCTGGCTCAACCGCCGCCACATCTTCGGACGCCGCCATCAAGGCGATCTGTTCAAGGACCAGCGGATCGTGTCGGCGCTCAACTGGGAGGTGTCGACCGCTGGGCAGCACATCGAGCTGGGCATCGCGGAAAACAACCTCTTTATTCTCCTGGCCGCGCTTGGCCTGAGCGCCCCGCTGTTCGGCGAACGCCTCCTGCCGATCGGCACCGTCTACGACCCGTTCATCAGTCGCGGACTCGACGCGCTCAACTATGCCTGCTACCAGGATGCGCGTTTCATCGTCGTCGGCACGCCGTCGGGGGTGTCGCTGGCATCGGAGGGCGGCGCGCACCAATCCGTCTACGAGCCGTTGATCGGCATCGGACAGCCGGGACTCACGGCGTTCGAGCCGACCTATGCCGATGAGCTGTGCGAGATCGCGCGGTGGAGCTTCGAGCATCTGCAGGCCGAGGATGGCGGGGCCGTCTACCTGCGGCTGTCGACGCGTCCGGTGCCACAGCCGTCACGCGACATGACGCCGGCGCTCGCCCGTGAGATCACAGAGGGCGGGTATTGGCTGGTCGCCCCACGCGACGACGCCGAGATCGCGCTGGTGGCGAGTGGCGCCGTGTTGCCGGAGGCAATCGACGCCCACCGGCAGCTGCTGGAGGATGTCCCGGGCGCGGGCCTGCTCGTCGTCACCTCGGTCGATCGCTTGTACCGCGGGTGGACCGCGAGTCTCTACGCTGGCCCCGGTGGCGCCGTCTCGCACGTCGAGCAGTTGCTCCGCGTGCTGCCGACCGACGCCGGGCTGGTGACGGTGCTCGACGCGCACCCGTCCACGCTGTCGTGGCTTGCGTCGGTCCGTCGGCATCGCGTCATGCCCCTGGGTGTCGACCGATTCGGTCAGTCGGGCGACGTGCCTGACCTCTACCGCGAGTATCGGCTCGACGCCGACGCGATCCTCGACGCCGCTGCGCGGGTCCTGGTCGGCCACTAAATGCCCATCGAAGTCCGACTACCAGAGCTCGCCGAGTCGATGACCTCGGCCACCGTGACCGCGTGGCTCAAGCGGGTCGGCGATCGGGTCACCGCCGGTGAGCCCATCGCGGAGATCGAGACCGACAAGACGACCGTCGAGCTCGAGGCGCCCGTCACCGGTGTGCTCGAAGACATTCGGGTCGCCCCGGGCACCGAGGATGTCGCCGTCGGCGCGGTGCTTGCGGTGCTGCGCGAGGGCGCGTCGACTCCAGAGGCGGTGCGGTCGACAGACACGGACCAGGACGGCGCGCTGAGCGCGGCGCCGTCAGAGGCCCCCGCCGGCGCGCTGAGCGCGACGCCGTCAGAGGCCCCCGCCGGCGCGAAGCACCCACCCGAGGCTTCCGCGCCGCTTCCGGCGCGGCCACGTGTCGTATCCGCCGCCGGGCGATCCGCTGCGGTGCCCGCCACGGCGCTCGCACGTCGCATGGCGGCTATTGCCGGCATCGACCTGACGGCCGTACAGGGGTCCGGCGACCACGGGCGCGTCGGCAAGGTGGATGTTGAGCGCGTGCTCGCCGCACGGAATGCCCGTGGGCCCGAGGCCCCGTCGGCACCGACTGCGGCGGTCAGCGCCCGACAGCTTCCGCGACCGGAGCTATCCGAGGCTGCGCACGAAGACCGGCCGCTCTCGACGATGCGCCGCGTCACTGCGGAGCGGATGGCCCGCGCGAAGCAGACGGTGCCTCACTTCTATCTCGAGATGGACTGTGCCGTCGACCGGCTGGTCGCCCGGCGGGACGAAGCCACCGCCGCCGGCGAGCCGCTCACTGTCACCGATGTGATTGTGCGCGCGATCGCACTCGCCCTCGGGGAGGTGCCGCTCGCGAACTCGGCGTGGACCGGCGAGGCGGTTCGTGTCTACGAGACCGCCGACATCGCGGTTGCCGTGACGACGCCGACCGGTCTGGTGGCGCCGGTCGTGCGCGCGGCCGGCGGCAAACAGCTCCGCGCCATCGCGACCGAGCTTCGGGACCTGGTCGAGCGGGCGCGGAGCGGTCGCCTCGCCCCCGCTGAGTACAGCGGCGCCACGTTCACGGTCTCCAACCTCGGGATGTACGGCGTGTCGAGTCTGTTCGCGATTCTGAATCCACCGCAGAGCTGCATTCTTGGCGTCGGCGTCGTCGAGCCGCGCCCGGTCGCCCACGACGGGACGGTGGTCGTCGGCATGATGATGACACTCACGTTGTCGGCCGATCACCGCGCGATTGACGGCGCGACCGGAGCGGAGTTCTTGCGCGCGCTGCGCCGATTGCTGGAACATCCGGACGACGTCTTCGCGTGACGAGTATGACGGCGATGGCAGTCAGCCTCTCCCGCTTTGCGTCCGACGTCGAGGGCGAGACCGCGTTCACTGTGCTCGCCGTCGCGAAACGGCTCAAGGCGTCGGGTAAGGACGTCATCGAGCTGGAGATCGGCGACAGCCCGTTTCCGACGTCGCCGATGGGGCTCGAGGCCGGGCTCGGTGCCATTCGCGACGGGCAGACGCACTATGCTCCGTCGCTCGGTCTCCCAGACTTCAGGTCCGCCGCGGCGTCCTATCTCAACCTCCAGTACGGGCTCGCCACGACGCCGGACCACATCGTGGTCGGGCCGGGCGCAAAGATCTTCGAGCAGCTCTTCTGCGAGGCGTTCGTCGACCCCGGAGACGGTGTCCTCGTCTTCGGCCCACACTTTCCGACGTATCCGGCGAACATCCAACGCCGCGGCGGTCGGATGTGCGTCTCGAGGCTCCGGGCGTCGGAGGAGTTCCGGCCCAATCTCGACGACGTCGCCCGTTTCATCGCCGACGATGCGCGGCCGAAGGCGATCTTCCTGAACAGCCCGCACAACCCGACCGGCGGGGTCGCCACCGAAGCCGATCTCGAGGGGCTCGCGTCGTTGATTCGTGGCCGCAACATCGCCGTCTTCAGCGACGAGCCGTATGACGCGATGGTCTGGCGAGGCCAGCATCACTCGATCCTGGCCCAGCCCGGCATGCTCGACCAGTGCGTCGGGGCCTACACCTTTAGCAAGTCGTTCAGCATGAGCGGATGGCGGCTCGGATTCGCCGCTTCCAGCCCGGCGACCATCGCGGTGCTCGGGACGCTCGTCAACACCGCGCTGTCATGCGTTGCACCATTTACCCAACTCGCCGGTATCGCGGCCATGCAGGGCGACGGTGCGGTACGTGACGAACGGATGGCCGATTTCCGCCGGAAGGTCGAGCTCCTGGTCACCGGACTCAACACAATTGACGGTATCTCGTGTCTCATGCCGGGCGGCACCTTCTATGTCTTTCCCTCCGTCGCGGCGATCTGCAATCGCCACGGCATCACGTCGCACGGCCTTGCGCTGTTCCTGCTCGAAGCGGCGGATGACACGTGCGGGGTCGCGTGCCTCGGCGGCGAGTGTTTTGGCGCTGCCGGGGCCGGGTTCCTCCGGCTGAGCTGTGCCGAGCCCGACGCGAGACTCAGCCAGGCTGTCGCGTTCCTCGCCGAGGCCGTCACCCGCGGGGATCGCATCGACGCGTTTCTCGAGACGCGCCCACACTACCGACTCGCCACGCCGTACGTGTCCTGAACCGGATTCACGCTCGCGTGACGGGCTGCTAGGGCAGCCCTTCGGCCTTCTTCATCAGGTTGGCGTGCGTTTCCGCGACCTCGAGGCCGCCTTCACCCTGCTGCCAGCCGGTCCGGCCGTCGCCGTTGGCGTCGGTTCCGTTGATCAGCTGCTCGGCGAGCGTGTTGAGCTCGGCGACCAGACCCGATGCCGCCGAGGCCGAGCCGGCCATCTGGATCTTCTTCGCCAGTGCGACGATCTCATCCACTCGGGCGACGGTATTGCGCGCGGAGGTGGCCACGTGCTCGCTATGGGTCATGATGGCGCCGGACGCCCCGTCCGACTTGGCGGCGAACTCGATGTGGCCGGCCGCGCCGGCGGCGGCCTGCTTCACACCGTAGCCGAGCCCCGGTCCGCCCGCGATCTGCTCTGGATCGACCGCGTGCAGTACGTGCGCGGCGTGGAGCTTCATGGCGTCGAGGTTGCTCGGATCCTTCGCTGCGAACGAGGCGTGCATCGCGGCGATTCTCGCCTCGGCGATGGCGGCGGGGAGCAGACCCTGACCATCGGGGGTGTCGCTCCAACCATCCATGACGTGGCCGATGTGGGCATGCGCGGCGTTGCCCTGCTCCGCAATCGCGGTGGCGCCGCCAAGAACGCCGAAGCCGACCACGGCCGCGGCCAACGCGAGCATGAAAGCGATGCGGGCGATCCGACGCATGACAATCCTCCTTGGAACAGGGTGTCAATCGAGTGGGACGCACGGTGCGAACCAACCACACTTTTATACCGCCTTTTATACCGCGCCCCACGTTCCCCGACAATCGGGCTGTGCCGTCGTCTACACTGATGGTCCATGCCTGCCCGCCCGTCGGAGGTTGTGTGCGCGCCTTGCTGACAGTGCTGACCGCGGCGGCGCTGCTTGCGCTCGCCCAGCCGCCGCTGACCGAGGCGATCGCCCAGACAACGGACCTCTCCGGCCGGTGGCGGGTCGATTACGAGCTCAGCGACACCCTGCAAGGCGACCCGCCGACCGCGTCAGGGGACGGCGACCGTCGCCGCCGAGTCGGTGGCTTTGGTGGCTTCGGCGCGCCGGGCACCTACGGCCGCGGCGGGTACAGGGGGGGGCGCGGCCCGTCCGGGCGCCCTGAGGCCGCACCGGAACGCGGGGACAACCGGACCCTGAGGTCGGACATGCGCGCGGCCTTCGCCGACCTGCTGACGGCGCCGCGTCAGATGACGATCGTGCAACGTGAACGCGAGGTCCTCTTGACTTACGACGACGGTCGCGCGGTGCGGCTCGTCCCCGACGGTCGCGAGCATGCCGGCATCGCGGGCCCTGGCGTCGCGATCACCCGGAAGACCCGTTGGGACGACGGTGCCCTGCGTGCGGAGCTCCGAATGCCGTCCGGACCACGGTTGACCCATCTGCTTCAGACGAGGCTCCGAGGCGCGGAGCTCGTGGTGACCACGACGGTCGACCCACGCGACGACTACGATGGTCTCGAGCTCCGGCGCGTCTATCGTCGTGAGTGAACCCCGTCGGCATCGGAGCGAGGAACCTCGGAGCCCTGGTGGCCGTAGGATCCTCATAGAAGCTCAATAGGCCGAGGAACGACATGATCAAAATGCTCATCTGTTGCGGTGCCTGCGCGGGTGCATGCGCGGTCGGCGTAGGCGTCTACTGCCTCACGCTCATCTTTTAATCCAGCCAGCTCCGAATCTTCGTGAGCATTGCGTCGGTGACGGCGCGTTCTCCGGCGGCCACCGCCGCGAGCAGCGACGCGCGCGGCGCACGAAGGATGCGTGTGGTCCCGAGTGACGGCCGGACGTAGACTTCGTCCGGCCGGTCGGCCGGCGGCGCCCCGCGACTGCGACAGTCGGACACGACGACATGGGTGGCATCGAGCCCTGGGGTTCGCGCGAAGCCGGCGGGGAGCGAGTCGCTGACGCCCCCATCGGTGAACTGGCATATCCGGCCCGCGTACTCGATCGGCCGTGAGGGAAACATGCTCGGGATCGACGCGCTGGTGGCGACCGCGTCGTAGAGCGGCACGGCGCCGTGCTCCGCGGTTGACAGATAGCGAGGGCACTCGTGCGTCAGGTCGTGGCAGACGACGCCGATCGCGCGGATGCCGTGGTGCAGGCGGTCGAACCGACCCGATTCGAGTTGCCGCAGCCGTGACGGGATAATTCCCGCGAACGGCTCGAGCAGCGCGGCCAGCCAACGGCGGGAGCGCAGGTTGAGGCTGTGCGCGACGAGGTGCCGTCCGCGCAGCACCCGAGCGTCCGCCACCATCTGCTCGACGGTCAGCCCCACCGCGGCGTAGTAGGCGGCAACCACCGCGCCGGCGCTCACGCCGACGATCGCGTCGAGCGGTACGCCGCTGGCGGTCAACTTGCCGAGCACGCCGAGATGGGCCGCGCCGCGCAGGCCGCCGGCCGAGAGCACCAAACCAATGCGCACCGCCGGTGAGGTCACGGGGTTGGCAGCCGGATCGGGCGATTAGTCGTCGGCGGACTGGGAGCCCACCTGCGTGGCCACATAGTCCATCGCAGTGGCCACCGTGTCCTGGCCTCGCCGGACGTGATTCATGACGGTCGGGCCGTGCGTATCGATGAGGCCCGCGACCCAGGCCCGTGTTTCCTGCCCTGCCGCGGGCGCCAGCAGCACGCCGATGACGATGCCGGCCCCGCCGGCCAGTAGCGACACGCCGGCGAGCGTGATGAGTCGTCTCAAGATCGACATTGGCGAGCCTCCCCGCCGGTGTATCGGCCACTCAGGGCGCCGTCGACAGCGCCACGGCGTGATGTCCGCGCGACGTGAACCGGCCCTCTGGTGGGTTCCGCCGCCGCGAGGGATGCCGCCGCTTTTCTTATATGCTTGAAAACATGCTGCGTTCGCTCGGACCGTACTGGGTCATCGCGCCGATCCTCGCGTCGCTTGCCGCGCAATGCGGACAGTCGCCCCGCGGAGCTCTCCCGACGACGATCGTCTCCGTGACCGTACGGCTCGACAGTGTTCCCGCGCCGCTGCCCGACGACCAGCAGGAGCTCGCCGCCTGCCTCGAGCGCATGGGAGGCGGGAATCATGTCGCGGCAAGCTGGCAGAACGAAGCGGTCACCCTCCTCACCGAGATCGCGCCCAACGTGTTCACCGCGAGCTTCAACGACGTCCCCACGGAATTCCTGGTCACGATCACGGTACACGACCGGAACGAGTGCCGGCGGAACCCTACCCAACTTGGACACGTCCGCATGGGTGTCTTCGCCAACGGTGAGCGGCTGACGACGGTCCTTGAGGGGAACGACAATCCCCTGGCGACGGTCGATGCAGGGAACAATGTCCTGGCGTTCGTCGTGGCCACCGACGGCGTCGTCACGTCGCCCGTCCTCGACTAGTCACTGCCCCCCTTTTGACCAAGGTCGCATCGTTCGACGTCGACTATACGCAGTATCTCGATGCGTCGGGCCGACCTACGCAACCACTGCCGGCGTTCGCTCGCGACCGTGACACGCTCATCGAGCTGTATCGGGCGATGGTGCTGACGCGCACGTTCGACGCCAAGGCGGTGGCGTTGCAGCGCACCGGGCGTCTGGGGACCTATCCGTCGTGTCTGGGTCAGGAGGCGGTGGCCGTGGGGATCGGCGCGGCGATGGCGCAGGACGACGTCCTGCTGCCGTACGCTCGGGAGCAGGGGACGCAACTGCTGCGGGGCGTCACCCTCGAGGAGCTCTTCCTGTATTGGGGCGGTGACGAACGGGGGAGCGATTTCGCCGGGCCGCGCGAAGACTTTCCGGTTGCCGTGCCGGTCAGCACACACGCACCGCATGCGGCCGGCGTGGCGCTCGCGTTCAAGCTAAGGGGCGAGCCTCGCGTTGCCGTCTGCGTGTCCGGCGATGGCGCCACGTCCAAAGGCGACACCTACGAAGCGATGAACATCGCCGGCGTCTGGCGCCTCCCGGTCGTGTTCGTCGTCACCAACAATCAGTGGGCCATCTCGCTTCCGCGCACGGCGCAGACCGCGGCCGCGACGCTGGCACAGAAGGCGATCGGCGCCGGGTTCGAGGGGGAGCAGGTCGACGGGAACGACGTCATCGCCGTGCGCGATCGGGTGGACGTCGCGCTCGCACGGGCACGGGAGGGTGGCGGCCCCCACCTGATCGAGGCGCTGACCTACCGCTTGGGGGACCACACGACCGCCGACAACGCGAGCCGGTATCGTGACGACGAGTCGGTCGGCAAGCAGTGGCAGCGCGACCCGCTCACGCGCCTCCGGACGTATGTGACCGACACCGCCGACTGGACCAAACGCGACGAGGAAGGACTGCTTGCATCCTGCGGTGATGCCGTCGAGCGTGCGGCGGCCGATTACCTTGCGCGGGCGCCGCAGCCGGTGGAGGCGATCTTCGACTTTCTATACGAACGGCTCCCAGCCGACCTGTCGTCGCAGCGCGACGCCGTGGCCGGGCTCGCGAAGCGCGCCGGTCGCACGGAACGATGACGGGCACGATGGTGCAGGCGCTGAACGCCGCGCTCGCCCGTGCGATGGCGGACGACGAGCGGGTGATCGTGCTTGGCGAGGACGTCGGGGTCGATGGCGGTGTGTTCCGCGTCACCGACGGGCTGCTGGACCGCTTCGGTGCCACCCGGGTGCTGGATACACCGCTCGCCGAGACCGCAATTGCCGGCGTGTCGATCGGCGCGGCTGCCCAAGGGCTCAGGCCGGTGGCCGAGATCCAGTTCATGGGCTTCATCTATTCGGCGGTCGACCAGATGGTGAGTCACGCCGCTCGGCTTCGCTGGCGCACACGCGGTCGCCTCACGTGCCCGATGGTGCTCCGGGCGCCGTTCGGCGGCGGCATTCACGCCATCGAGCACCACTCGGAGAGCACCGAAGCGCTGTTCGCCCACGTGCCGGGGTTGCGCGTGGTCGTCCCATCTTCGCCGTCGCGCGCCTACGGGCTGTTGCTTGCCGCGATTCGCGATCCCGACCCCGTCGTGTTCCTCGAGCCGAAGCGCATCTATCGTGCGCCGAAGGAGGACATCGACGAGACGGGCCCTGCGCCGCTGGATACCTGCTTTCCGCTGCGGGAGGGCGCCGATCTCACGCTCGTCACCTGGGGCGCGATGGTCGTCGAGACCATGGACGCCGCGGAGCGTCTCGCGGCGGACGGCGTCACCTGCGACGTGCTCGATGTCGCGACCCTCACGCCGCTCGACATGCCAACGATCCTGACGTCGGTCGAGAAGACGGGTCGCTGCGTCATCGTCCACGAGGCGGCGCTGACGGCCGGGTTCGGCGCGGAGATCGCGGCCCGGCTGGCCGAGCATGGACTGCTCTCGCTTCAAGCGCCCGTCAAGCGCGTCACCGGCTATGACACCGTCATGCCACTGCCGAAGCTCGAGCACCACTACATGCCAACGACCGATCGCATTCTCACTGCCGCGCGCGAGGTGATGGCGTTTGCGTGAGGTGATGAGCACGTTCGCGCTTCCGGATCTCGGTGAAGGGCTCCGCGAAGCCGAGATCGTGACCTGGCACGTCGCGGAAGGCGACCACGTCGTGACGGACCAGCCGCTCGTGTCGGTCGAGACCGACAAGGCGGTTGTCGAGATTCCGTCACCACACTCGGCGCGCATCTCGAAGCTGCGAGGGGTGCCGGGCGACCGGATTGCGGTCGGGGACGTGCTCGTCGAGTTCGAGGCGATCGAGGCTCGGCCCGATCGCGGCACGGTCGTCGGCGACATCGACGACGAGGCCGACGAGGCCGACGCGGCCGCTGCGCCGCCCCCCGCCACCTCGGCGCCGAGGACAACGGGCAAAGCGACGCCGGCGGTGCGGGCGCTGGCACGCCGGCTCGGTGTCGATATCACCGTCGTGCAAGGCATGGGGCCGGCGGGCGCGGTCACGCGGGCCGACGTCGAGCGCGCGGCGAAGACGCTGGCCGCGGCCGGTCCGGCTGAACCGCTCCGGGGCGTCCGGCGTTCGATGGCCGAGCGGATGACGAAGGCGCATGCCGAGGTCGTCCGGCGACGGTGACCGACGATGCCGATGTGGAGGCGTGGCCGGACGGCACACCGGTCATGCTGCGGCTGATCCGCGCTGTCGTGGCAGGATGCCGGGCCGCGCCAGCCCTCAACGCCTGGTTCGATAGTGGGCAGATGGCACGTCGCGTGCACGAGCGGATCGACCTCGGTGTCGCGGTCGACGTCGAGGATGAAGGGCTGTTCGTCCCGGTGATGCGCAACGCCGGTGGTCGCGATGCGACCGACCTCGAACAGGGCCTCGTTCGGCTGAAAGCCGATGTCCGCGCGCGCAGGATCCCCCCCGCCGAGCTGCGGGGACAGACGATCACGCTGTCGAATTTCGGCACCGTCGGCGGCCGGCACGCCGCGCTGGTCGTCGTGCCGCCACAGGTTGCGATTGTAGGGGCAGGACGGTTGGCACAGCGCGTCGTTGCCGGCGCCGACGGCCCGGCCGTCCACCGGGTGGTGCCGCTCTCGTTGACGTTCGATCACAGGGCCGTGACCGGCGCCGAGGCCGCGCGGTTCTTGCGCGCGGTCGTCGAGGATCTGCAGCGCGCGGATTGATGGATTGCTCCCGCGTGGTGTCTGGTGCGCCGAGCGTTCCCTGACTACTCGCTGCGCAGCGCCACGACCGGATCCACCGTCATCGCGCGGCGTGCGGGCAGGAAACAGGCCACGAGCCCGGCCAGCACGAAGAGCGACGACACGGCGGCGAAAGTGAGCGGATCGGTCGGCCCCGTTTCGAACAGCCAGCTCGCGAGGATGCGGCCGAAGGCCAGCGCGCCGCCCACCCCCAATACGAGCCCGATGATGACGAGCATGAGGCCTTGCCGCATGACCGCGGCCACGACGGTCCGCGGTTGGGCGCCCAGCGCGAGGCGGAGGCCGAACTCGCGCGTGCGCTGGCTCACGGAAGTCGCAATCACCGCCGCGATGCCGGTCACGGTGATCACGAGCGCGAGACCCGCGAAGAGCCCGAGCAGGACCATCGACAAACGCCGCGTCGCCAGCGTGTCGCTGCGGGTTTGTTCGAGCGTGCGGAAGTTCTCGACCGGCTGCTCGGCGTCGACGTCGTGGACGGCCTCGCGCACCTGAGCGCTCAGCGCCATCGCATCCGCGCGCGCGCGCACGAGCACCCGCGTGGGCGTTCCGCCCTGCATATACGGCCGGTAGAGCTGATCCGGCGGTTCGCTCTCGAGCCCATGGTCGCGCGTGTCGCCGACGATTCCGACGATCGTCAACCAGGTCGTGCCACCGTCCATGGTCACGCGCTGCCCGATGGCATCGTCGCCGGCCTGCCAGTGGCGCGCGGCAAGCGCGCGACTGATGACGGCGACCGGGAGCGCCTCGGCATCGTCGGACGTCGTGAAGGAACGACCGGCGAGCACTGGCACGCCGACGGTGGTGAAGTACGCGGCGCTGACGACGCGGGTCTCGAGCTCCGGCCGGAGGTCTGGCTCGTCGTAGGTGCGGCCTTCGATCGCGAAGCGCTGCTGCGCGGCGGTCTCACTGGCCATCGGTACGGCGTTCGCCACCGCGACCGACTCGATGCCCGGACGCGCGCGGAGACGGTCGATCACGCCGGTGAAGAGCTGTCGTCGAGAAGCCTCCGTGGTGTACTTCGACCAATTCGGGAAGACCTCGGCGGACAACACGTTCTCGAGACGCAACCCGGGGTCGATCTGCTGGAGCTTGTAGAAGCTGTTGAGGAGCAGGCCGGCACCGATGAGCAGCATGAACGACACCGCGACCTGCGCGACGGTCAAGGCGTTCCTGAACCGATGACGCGCGCCCGTGTCCGTCGCCTGCGTGCCGCTGTCCTTGAGCGCCAGCGACAGCTCGGTGCGGGTCGCGATGGCCGGCACCACGCCGAACGCCAGCCCGCTGACCAGCGCGGTTGCCAACGTGAAGGTCAGCACCCACCCGTCGACCGCGATGAGGCCCGTCCGGGTCGTGAAAAGCGCGGCGAAGGAGACCAGCAGGTCGATGCCGCGCGGGGCCATCAGCAGACCAACCGCGCCGGCGGCCACTGCCAGCAGCATCGCTTCGGTGAGGAGCTGGCGCAGTAGCCGTCCGCGCCCGGCGCCCAGCGCGGCCCGGACCGCGAGCTCGCGACGGCGGCGCGCGGTGCGTGCGAGGGTGAGGCTGGCGACGTTGGCGCAGGCGATGACCAGGACAAGTCCTGTCGTGGCCAGGAGGACGAGCAGCATCGGACGCGCCTCTTGTACGAGCTCACCGAATAGCGGTCTCGCCACGGCGTCGTAGCCCGAGGCCGCCGGATAGGACTCCGGGAAGTCTCGCCGCAATCGGCCCGCCACCGCTGCGAGCTCGGTCTCGAACTGGGTGAGAGATGCGTCTGGCCGGAGTCGGCCGAACGCCGTCATGCCGCGAAACGCGGTGCGATCCTGCTCCATGCGCGCCTCGCCCGCTGCACGGAACGGGCAGGCCGTCGTCGGCATGTAGACGTCGTTCTCGCGCGGATACTGTGGAATCGGCGGCAGCACGCCGACGACGGTGTGCGGCCGGTCGTTCATCTCGAAGACCTGGCCGACGATGTCCACGTCGCCACCGAAGCGCTGCTGCCAATACGGGTGGCTCAGGACGAGCACCGCGTCGGCGCCGAGGTCATCGTCGGCGTCGACGAACGCGCGCCCGAGGAGCGGTCGCACGCCGAGCACGTCGAAGAAGTTTGCCGACACGACGCCCGTCAGCACCCGATCGGGTTCCCCGCGGTTGAGCAGCGTGAACGACATGCCGTGGTATTCGACGAACCCGTCGAGCAGACCGAGCTGCTCGCGATAGTCGAAGATCTCCTTGACGGAGAAGGGGATGTTGTCGCTACCGGCCCGCGTGGCCTGCTGACGCGCCAGCACCAACTCCTGCCCGTCGCGATACGGCAGCGGCTGGAGGAGGACGCCGTTGATGACGCTGAACATCGCCGTGTTCGCGCCGATGCCCAGACCGAGGGTGGCCACGACCATGAGCGTGTAGCCGGGCGACTGGGCCAGCGATCGGAGCGCGTAGCGAACGTCTCGGACCAACGAATCGGCAATCATGAGTTGGAGGCTGACCCCTATAATGCCGTACATGACACGCACGGTCGGTGCGCTCGCGCTGGCGCTCGCCACTCTGGCGACGGCCACGGCGCCATCGGCGCAGACGCCCGACACCGGCGCGATCGCGGCCATCAAGCAGGAAGGGCTGGAGCGCTCCGAGGCGATGGAGCTTGTCAGCTGGCTGAGCGACGTCTACGGCCCCCGTGTGACCGGCACACCGGCCATCGAGGCGGCAAAGGCGTGGGCGATGGATCGGCTGCGGGGCTGGGGCGTGCAAGACGTGCGCGAGGAGCGCTTCGCGTTCGGCCGGGGATGGTCGCTCGTTCGGTTCACCGCTCACATGACCGAACCACAGGTGATGCCGATCATCGGATACCCGCGGTCGTGGAGCCCGAGCACGGCCGGCGCGGTGACGGCGGAGGTCGTACGGGTCGACATCCGCGGGCACGACGACTTCGCGCGATACCGCGGCACGCTCGGTGGCAAAGTCGTGTTGCCGCAGCCGGCGCGAGACGTGGGGATGCTGGAGGGCGACGTCGTGCTCCGGATGGACGATGCGCTGCTGGCCGAGGCGAGCCGGATGCCGTCCCGGCGCGCGCGGTCCGGCGGGGCGGGCAGCGGCCGCGGGAGCGAGACTACTCCGTCCCTTCGCGAGCTGACCGACGCGTTCTATTTGGAGGAGGGCGTCGTTGCCGTCCTCGATCGCGGGAGCGACAGCTCGACGGTGTCCGGCGCCCCGAGCGGGAGCAATCTCGTGTGGCCGACGCAACGGACGGACGGGGGGACCGTGTTCGTCGGTCGGGGTGGCTCGCGCGACGCGCGTGCCGCGCAGGTCGTCCCGTCGGCGACGATCGCTGTCGAGCACTACAACCGGATGGTTCGCGTCCTCGACAAAGCGATCCCGGTGCGCGTCGAGCTCGACATCGAGACGCGGTTTCACGACGAGACGCGCCCAAACGGGTTCAACATCACCGGCGAGATCCGCGGCACCGATCGCGCCGACGAGGTCGTGATGCTGGGCGCGCATTTCGATTCGACGCATGCCTCAACTGGCGCCACCGACAACGCGACGGGCGTCGCCGCAGTGATGGAGGCGATGCGGATCCTGCTGGAGGTCGGCGCGCGGCCCCGTCGGACGGTTCGGATCGCGCTATGGGGGGGAGAGGAGCAGGGGTTGCTCGGTTCGCGTGCGTATGTCCATTCGCACTACGCCGATCGTCGCACGATGCGGCTCGAGGCCGCACACGACGGGGTGTCCGCGTACTTCAACATCGACAATGGGGCTGGCCGGATCCGGGGTATCTGGCTCCAGGAGAACCAGGGGGCCGGACCGATCTTTCGCTCGTGGCTACCGGGGCTGTCCGATCTTGGGGTGACCACGATCGGTCCACGGTCGACCCGCGGCACCGATCACATCGCGTTCGACGAAGTCGGCATCCCGGGGTTCCAGTTCATGCAGGATCGGCTCGAGTACAACTCGCGGACCCACCACTCGAACATGGATGTCTACGATCGCGTCCAATCCGACGATCTGGTGCAGATGGCGGTGGTCGCGGCGACCTTTGCCTACAACACCGCCATGCTCGACGATCGGTTGCCGCGCAAGGCGCTGCCCGACGCCAGCGCGCCCCGCTGACGTCGACCCGCCGCGGGCGATGTCGAATTCTTGGCGCCCAGCCTTGAAATCGGCGGTGGCCCGCGGTACGGTCCGAGACCTGGAGGGTGCGCGATGCCAAGAAATGACGTACTGATCACCGTGCTCGCCGTGTGTGCGCTCGCGGGCTGCGCGGGTGGGAACGAGACCGCCGGGGCGGAGTCGTCGCAGGCAACGGCGGGCGCGTCGGCTGAAGCCGAAGACGTCATGCCGCTCGACGACGTCAAGGCGAGTCAAAGTGGGTCCGTCTGGCAGGAGATCGCCGACACGTCGATCACCATCACCTACGACCGTCCGGTCGCGCGCGGCCGCGAGTTGTTTGGCGGGATCGTGCCGTTCGGGGAGATTTGGAACCCCGGCGCCAACGACGCCACGGCACTCGAGTTCAGTCGCAACGTCACCATCAACGGCAACCCGCTGCCGGCCGGCAAGTACAGCCTCTGGGCTATTCCGGACCCGAACCGCTGGACGCTGATCTTCAGCCGCGAGGCCGACGTGTATCACACGCCGTACCCCGGCGAGGAACATGACGCACTCCGCTTCATGGTGTCGCCCCGGCTGGGCGAGCACATCGAGACGATGGCGTACTACTTCGCCGCGGTTGAGAAGAAGGACGCGGAGCTGCGACTCCACTGGGGCGACACGTACGTGCCGATGAGCATCTCGGTGGAATAGCGGCTGAGATGAACGGCACGCCTAACCCCAGAGCTCACTTGGGTTGCCAGGTCTCGCTGGTTCTGGACGACGAGGGCGGCGTTGCGCCTCGGTCATGTGGGCCCGCCACACTCCCTTGTCGCGCCTTGCCCCCGCCGCCCAGCCCTGCGCGATACACTGTCAATCCAAGTGAGCTCTAGGGTTAGTCGCCGCGACATCCTCCGCTATGGCGCCGTCGGCGGCGCGCTGGCCGTCACGAGCCCCGTCGCGTGCGGGCCAACGGTGTCCGATGACGGCGCGACGGATGCGCCGACGGCCGTCGCACCCGCATCGACCGTTGCGCCCTTTGAGCTCGACGAGCTCTCCATCGCCGAGTTGGGCGAGGCCATGGCGTCCGGACGTCTGACGGCGCGTGACGTCACCGAGGCGTACATGGCGCGCGTTGACGCGCTCGATCGGCGCGGTCCGACGCTCCGTTCGGTCATCGAGGTGAACCCGGAGGCGCTGGACATCGCACAGACGCTCGACCGCGAGCGCGGCAGCGGAGCCTCACGCGGGCCGCTCCACGGCATCCCGATCCTGCTCAAGGACAACATCGATACGGCCGACCGGATGACCACCACCGCTGGGTCGCTCGCGCTCAGCGGCTCCGTCCCGACCGAGGATTCGACCGTCGCCAGCAGACTGCGGGAGGCGGGTGCGGTGCTGCTGGGCAAGGCCAACCTTAGCGAATGGGCCAACTTCCGCTCGACACGATCGTCGAGCGGCTGGAGCGGACGGGGCGGCCAATGCCGGAACCCGTACGTGCTCGATCGAAACCCGTGCGGATCGAGCTCAGGCTCGGCTGTCGCGGTCTCCGCCAACCTCGCCGCCGTCGCGATCGGTACCGAGACCGACGGCTCGATCGTGTGTCCGTCGTCCGCCAACGGCATCGTCGGCATCAAGCCGACGGTTGGGTTGGTGAGTCGTGCGGGGATCATTCCCATCTCCCACAGCCAGGACACGGCCGGGCCATTGGCGCGATCGGTTCGTGACGCGGCGGTCGTCTTGGGTGCGCTGACCGGCGTCGATACACGCGACCCGGCCACGGCCGAGTCCGGTCAGCGCGGTCTCTCGGATTACACGCCGTTTCTCGACGTCGGCGGGCTCGCCGGCACGCGCCTCGGCGTGTCTCGCCGCTATTTCGGCTTCCACGAAGTCGTAGACCGATTGATGGCTGCGGCGATCGACGCGATGCAGGCGAACGGCGCCGTCATTGTCGATCCGTTCGACCTGCCGTCCACGAGTCCACTCGCGATGTTCGGCCCGAGTGCCGCCCTCGGACGGGCCGAGACGGAGGTGCTGCTGTACGAGTTCAAGACCGGCCTCAACGCCTATCTCGACACGTTGGGTCAGAATGTACCGGCGCGCACGCTGGCCGAGGTCATCGAGTTCAACCGGCGACACGCGGCCGACGAGATGGCGTACTTCCAACAGGAGCGGTTCGAAGCCGCCGCGGCGAAGGGGCCGTTGTCTGATCAGGTGTATGTGCGCGCGCGCGACACGGCGCGACGGCTGTCCCGCGCTGAGGGGATCGATCGGGTGATGGACGCGCATCAGTTGGACGCCATCCTCGCTCCCACCGGTGGGCCCGCCTGGGTGACCGATCTCGTCAACGGCGATCACTTCGGTGGAGGCAGCGCAGCCTACGCCGCCGTCGCTGGCTATCCGAGCATCACGGTGCCGGCGGGGGCGGTCTTTGGCTTGCCAGTGGGCGTGTCGTTCTTCGGCCGCGCCTGGAGCGAGCCGACGTTGATCGGGATTGCCTACGCGTTCGAGCAAGCGACCCGGCATCGTCGCCCGCCCGGGTTTCTCCCGACGATCGAGATGCCGGCATGAAGACGACGTCGTGTGCGCGAGGGTGGAGGTAGTGACGATGGAGTACAAGAGCAGCTTTCCGGTGGTCGTGACCCCGAAGCTCATCGAGGCGCGCGACTTCTACGTGAACCACCTCGGCTTCCACGTCGTGTTCGAGGCTGATTGGTACGTGCAGCTGCATGCGCCGCGCGAAGGCGGCGGGAAGCCCGTCGAGATGGCATTCATGAAGCCTGACCAGGAGTCTCAACCCTCGCCACTCCACCCCGCGTTCAGCGGCGACGGCGTGATCTTCACGTTGGAGGTCGAAGACGTGGACTCGTTGTATCGCGACGTACAGGGCGCTGGTTGCACGGTCGTCGTTGAGCTTCGAGACGAGCCGTGGGGGCAACGCCACTTTCTGATTCGCGATCCAGCAGCCCAATTGGTCGACGTGGTGAAGCAGATCCCGCCGGAGGCGACGTACACCGCGTCGTATCAGTAGCGCCATGAACATCAGGGCTCAACTGAGCACGCTCGTCGGCCAGTGGCACGGGACCAACCGTCTCTGGGTGTCACCCCACAATCCCGTCAGGGAGTCGGAGACGACTGCTGCGATCGCGGTCGCGGCGCGCGAGTCGTTCGCGACAGTCACCTACACGTGGGAGGACGGCGGCCGGCCCCAAGACGGCCTCCTCATCATCCGGAACGCACCGGATCCGAGCCCCGAAGACATGACGTGGATTGACTCCTGGCACACGGGAGGCAAGTTCCTGCTGCTGCGTGGCGAAACCGACAACGAAGGGCGGATCTCCGCCTTCGGCACGTACGCTGCGCCGCCGGGCCCGGATTGGGGCTGGAGAATCCTCATCGAAGCTGCCACGGCCGATAGGCTTCGCATCCTGATGTACAACGTCTCCCCGACTGGCAATGAGGCGCTGGCGGTGGAAACGGAGTACTCGCGCAGGATGGCCGTCCGCTAGCCCGACGCGGATCGGCATGACGTGAGCCGTACTCGAATGACGTCTCCAAACGGTGCGCCACCGTCGCCACAATAGACGCAGATGGGGAATGTCGAAGCCAGGGCGCTCATGCGGGCTGCATGGGCGACTCGCCGGTCTTCGTTCAATAGACCCGCCACGGAGCGATTGAATCTGATGAGGGACGCACGCGGCGACCTCGGCAAGGCCGTGGCACTGTGCCGAGACGACGCGGATTCCGTCGAGCTGGCCGAGGCGCTACATCTGCTCGCCAACCTCGAGCACGATCTGCGCCAGGATTCCACCGCCCTGTCGTGTTGGTTGGAAGCGGTAGCGCTACTGCGGGAGGCGAACAACCCGTTGCAACTGGCCCACAAGATCAGGCACCTTGGCGACCTGCACAACCACTGCGGGAGAGTCAACGACGCGGATGCGTGTTACGAAGAAGCCGCCGCCCTCTAACGGGATCACGACGAGCCGGGGAGCTTGCACTACGCGAACGCGATACGCCCAATGGCCATGCTGAAGGAGCGACTGGGTGATCGAGCGCGGGCGCTTGCGCTGTGGCGGGAGGCGAGGACGCTCTACGCGAGCGTCACAATCGAGGGTCTCGACACTCAGCCGACGATTCATGAGTGTGACGAGCGAATAGCGCGGCTGACGGCGAGGTCGTGAGCGTTGGTAACCGATCAACCTGCCGGCGCCCCCTTCATTGCGAGAGGCTGTCCCGAGATGGTCATCGAGCCCTATGAGAATTCCACACTCGACGCGATCGTTCGACTGTCGCTGCGAGCGTGGGACCCCGTCTTCGCATCGATCGAGCGCGCGATGGACCCCGACGTCTATCGCGAGCAACACCCCGACTGGCGCGTGACGCAACGTCGCGCGGTCGAGTTCGTGTGCGCGGACAAGGAAATCCACGTGTGGGTCGCATTGGACGGCTCGCACACCGTCGGATTCGTCGCGCTGAAGCTGCACGCCGGCGATCGTATGGGTGAGATCTACATGATTGCGGTCGATCCAGATTTTCAGCGTCGCGGGATCGCGACGGCGTTGACCCAGCACTCGCTGGCGTGGCTCAAGACGGCTGGCATGACCACCGTGATGGTGGAGACCGGAGAAGACCCCGGGCACGCCCCGGCTCGGCGTACGTACGAGTCCGCGGGCTTTCGGAATCTCCCGGTCGCGAGGTACTTCAAGAAGCTATAATCCGCTAGAGCGTTGTCGCAGATGCATCATTCTGGCGTCTTATGACAGTAGCGGGCCGGTAAACGAGTGAGCACCAGCACCCGTATCGGTCGAATTCTCGTCGTCTGCGCCGGCAACATCTGTCGCAGTCCGATGGCCGAAGCGCTCCTGAGAAGGCGCTTGAAAGACCACCCGACCCTCGAGACGGTCGATGTCTCCTCGGCGGGCACGATCGCATACGACGGGAACTTGCCCAGCGCGGACGCCGTGGAGGAGTTGCATCAGCGGTACGGTCTCGACATCAACCTTCACCGCGCGCGGTCGGTCACGAAGCAGATGGAGGCCGATCTCGTGCTCACGATGGACAGGACGACGACCGCCGAGGTCGAGTCGATCGGGTTGAACGCGCCGGTCCGGATGCTCGGTGACTTCGCCGGTACCGGCGAGGAAGTGGCCGACCCGTATGGTGGGCCACGTGTCGGCTATCGGCGGGCGGCCGCGCAGTTGGACCGGCTCATCGGCGAGGTGGTGGCGCGATTGGTGGACGACACGGCGAACGCGGCTAAGTTCGCCGGCGCGCTGCCCAGGTCAACCAGCGCGCTGGACGTCGGCCGCGACCGGTTCGAGATGCTTGTCGACGATCGCCTGGAGGCGCACCTTGTCGGCGAGTCCAACGACCGACTCGACCACCTCACCGCCCTTGAAGAGCAGCAGCGTCGGGATCGATCGCACGCCGTACTGCCCGGCCGTGGCCGGGCTGTTGTCGACGTTGAGCTTCCCCACCGTCAACCGACCCGCGTAGTCGGCCGCGAGCGCCTCGACGGTCGGCGCGATCATGCGGCAGGGGCCGCACCACTCGGCCCAAAAATCGACAAGCACGGGAAGCGGTGACTTGATTACCGATTCCGCGAAGTTTGCGTCGGTCACTTCGTGTGTGTGTTCTGACATACCTGGTTTCCTACAGTCATCTCAAGGGCTCGACCATCAGTCCCCAATTGTACTCCGTTCATATCTAGACGGGGCTTCGCCCCGGACCCCACGCGGCCGCTCCGCCGGGACCCCGAGAGCCCCACTCCGCGCCCGCGAGGCGCGCCGTGCGCGCCTTTGGCCTTTGCCGGCCGTCCACAACGAGTGCGACATTTGCCTTTCATTCCGCCCAACGTCCGAGGTGCACCTCGCACCAGCTCAACATCTCGACGACCGCGTGGAGGACCGACTCACGCGCGGCGTAGCCGTGCGACTCGTGTGGGAGGGTGACGTAGCGCGTCGTCGCCCCATGGCCCTTGAGCGCCATGTACAACCGCTCGGATTGCATCGGAAACGTCCCGGAGTTGTTGTCGATTTCCCCATGCATCAGCAGGATGGGCTCGTTGATCTTGTGTGCGTGAAAAAATGGCGACATCCCCGCGTAGACCTCCGGGGCCTCCCAGAACGTCCGCCGCTCATTCTGGAACCCGAACGGGGTCAACGTCCGGTTATACGCGCCGCTCCGCGCGATCCCGGCTCGAAAGAGGTCGGAATGCGCGAGCAGGTTGGCGGCCATGAACGCGCCGTAGCTATGGCCGCCAATGGCAATCCGCTCGCGGTCGGCGACCCCCAGCTCGACCACCGCGTCGATCGCGGCCGCGGCGCTCGCCACGAGCTGGTCAACGTACGTGTCATTGGCGGTTTCACCCGGACCGACGATCGGCATGGCCGGACCCTCGAGAATGGCATATCCCTGGGTCAGGAGCAGCAGGTGCGATGCGCCCCGTAGCCTGGTGAAGCGCTGGGCCGAGCCGCGTACCTGGCCGGCCGCCGCGGGGGTGGTGTACTCCCGCGGATACGCCCACATCAGCAGCGGGCGTCGCTCGCCCTCACGATAGTCCGGCGGGAGATAGAGCGTGGCGGACAGGCTCACGCCATCGTCGCGTTCGTAGGTCAGGAGCTGTTGCCGGACGTGACGCAAGACGGGCGTCGGGTCCTCGAAGCGGGTGATGTGACGCGCCGCGCCCGTGACCCTGTCTCGGACGATGTAGTTCGGAGGCTCGGTGGGGCTTTCCCGCCTTGTGAGCAGGGAGCGACCATCGGCCGAAAGCACCGCGAGGACCGCTTCGTAGCTCGTGTCATCAGTCTGGAAGATCCGGTCGGTGTCCAGCGTCGTCAGATCGAGCCGGTCGACAAACGGACGGTCGCCGAGCGGCGACGCGCCCCGCCCCGTCAGGTAGATGTGGTTCCCGTCCTGCAGCACGGGGAGGCTCGCGGCGGCGCCACCCGGCCGTCGAAGCGGGGCGCCGGGATCGGCGTACGCATCCTCTGCGCTGTGGTCGAACAGCGCCCGCGCCTCGGACGCACCCGGATAGACGAGCCACGTTCGCGTCCAGCGCGTCGCGCGATCCGACTCGCGCACGAGCGCCGTGCCGTCCTCCGTCCACGCGACGCCGGTGACACGGAACTCGGTGCGGAGGAGCTCGGCGGGGGCTCCTTCGAATGGAGCATCGAGCGACAGGACGCGGTCGCGGCGGGGTGCCCGAGTCTTCGGGTCGCCGCCGTCCAGCGCCTCGGTCCACACCAGTGTGGCCGGCTCGGTCGGGTTCCAGCGGTGCGCGCGCGGCCCGGTGGCGACCCCGCCAATCGGTACCGCCTCGGCCGCCGGGAGATCGGCGATCCGGACGACCTCGCCAACGCGATTCCACACCTCGGTCGATTTCGCGAAGCGGGTGCCGGGCACCAGCCGCGAGAACGGCCGCTCGAGCCGCTCGACCAGCAGGTGCTGGCTGTCGGGCGCACCGAGCGCACGTGCGAACAGTCCCGGGCGCCCGATGCTGGTACGGCTGCCGGTCGTCAGACCGACGGTCGCGATCTGCGACGTGAAGTGATACTCGAAGAGTGCGTCGTCGTGCGCATCGGTCAGTAAATCCTGATAGGTGCGCACCGGTGCCAGCCGGCCGTCACTCTCCTGAATGTTGGGTCCGAGTGGTGCCCGGGGCACTTCGGGTGGTGCGCCGCGCGCCGACATCCTGAACCGGCAGAGCACGCCGCTGCTATCGGCCAACCACTCACACGGGTTGCCCCACGTGGCATTGAGCGACGCGTCGGTCAAGGGTCGAGGCGCGCCTGTGGACACGTCGACGGCCCAGAGCTCGACACCCGTGTCGCGAATGACCGCATACGACAGGTGGCCTCCATCGGGCGCGAAGCGCGGCCACCCCAGCGTCGTCCCGCGCGGGGCGACGATGCGGTGCTCGCCCGTCCGTCGCTCGTCATCGTCAAGCGGCTTGAGCGTGATCTCGGTGATGGCCGGGCTGCGCCAGGGCGCACTGTTGCGCGGGTTGATCCGGTAACCGGCGAGACGATGCATCGGGAGCGCCAGCTCGGCGATACCAGGCATGGCGCGGGTGGCGAGCAGCGCAAGGACATCTCGCTCCGGACTGACGAGCGCGGTCGGTGTCGGCGGGGCGTCGAGGATGTCGACGATGACCTGTGGTGGGGTCGCGTAGGTGTCCAAGGGCCCGCTCTGCGCCGTGGCTGGCGGCGTGCCGGCCAGGGTCGTGGCTGCGCAGCCGCCAAGCAGGAGGGCTGCGCTGCGGGCTCTCAGGACCCGTCGCACCATCGATCTCTATGCCGTTGCGAGCTGCGGCGCGGCCGGTGGCGCGGGTGTGGATTCCGCTCGCGGAATGTCCCCGGCGTCCTCGCGCAGATACTTCCAGTAGTTCGGCTTGATCGACGCAAGCAGCTCCGCGCGCGTCTTCACCTTGATCGGCTGCCCCTTGTAGAGCTTGCCGGCGGAGTAGAGCAGGCTCTCGGGCAGGGCGCTACAGAACATCATCATCGGCCAGGTGAAGTTGGGTCCGTTGGTCTTGCGCAGGCGTGTCGCCCAGATTCCCACGCCGCCGATCTTGAACGACAGCGGTCCCCACCAGCTGTAGAGGCCGGGCCGCATGTTCATCTTCCAGCACCGCAGAATGAGCTGCCACTGTAGCCGGGTCAACTTCTTCGTTTCGGTGACCCCGGTGTCGTGCTCCATGCGCGTGCCCTCGAGTGGCGTGAACACGGAGGGCACCAGGAATCCGAACAACCCGCGCCGCTCCATTTCGTAGACCAGATCGAGCGTCGCCATGACGTCCTCGTCGGTCTCGCCGGGGTTGCCGACCATCAGCGTCAACATCGGGAACCAGTTGTTCTGGTTGAGGATCTCGAGGCCACGAATCATGACGCTCTGCCAATCCTCGATGCTGAAGGGTACGCCCTTGCTAGGCATGATTTGCTTGGCCATCCGCACCGACCCGGTCTCGAGTCCGATGAGCGGCACGATCGCCTTGCCCTTGGGATGCGAGCTCAGACGCGTGAGGTGAATCGGGCTCTTGGGCAGCATGATGTCGGTCAATTGCTTGATCAGCACTGGATCGACGACCGCGGGCGCCATGGTCGAATGGCTCAACACGTGCTGCTCGACGCCAGGTGTGTCGACGATGTCCTGGTAGAGATCGGTGAGCGCCTCGCGATTCGGAAAGAAGAACGGGGTGTCGGTCTGGACCTGACCCCAGATGAACATGTCCTCGGTGGCCAGGGAGATCTGCTTGTTGCCGTTGGCCACGTTCGCGCGCACCGCCTCCAAGATGCCGTCCTTCGGGAGGTCGATCTGCGGGTTCAGATCGGGCGCGCAAAACTGACACCGCCGCCCACAGCCCGTGGTCATCTCCACGACGCCGAACGTCGTCGCCTTGTCGGGAAAGATCACCGCGTTGCGGTCGGTCGGATGCGCGACCTCCACTTGCTGCGGCAGCGACTCCCCGTCAATTGCGTCGTGGAAGAGCTTGATGGCCTCGGCGGATTCGCTCCGTCCGTCGATGACACAGTCGATCCCGAGCCGCGCGTGGGACTTCGTCTGCGTGATCTGCCAGCTACCCGAGCCGCCAAGCAGCACCCGAAACGTCTCGCGATGAGGGCTGGCCTTCACGCGCTCGAACAGCTTGCGTGCGTAGTGTGAGTTGATCGGCTCGCGCGAGCTGCCGAAAATCGAGGTATAGACGCCGGCGGCGAACGTCACGCCGAGCGGATTGTGCGTCGACAGCGCCACGACCTTCGTGTCGGGCCCGATGAACTGGTCGATGTCGTCCGGGTAGCAGACCACCACGTTGTCCGGGCCGAATTCGCTCGCGATGACTCGCTCGAGCACACGCAGCCCCGCCGGCGCCGACAGCGCCGATCCGTCCTCGAAACGCTTGACGTTGCGCCACTCCGGGTACTTCTTGTCCATCACCCATTCCATCCAGATCGGGATCGATGCCATCCCCATCTGGATGAAGTACCCCGCGTGGTCGATCATCTCGGTGAACGGTGCCGTCAGAACGATCTGTTTGCCGCGACTCATGGGCCGTGTGCCTCCGCCGGAAGTGGGTCCTCACATCAAGAGGGCCGAATGCTCGGGGCATTCTCCCCTCGTCGGGCGCCGCTTTGGCTGGACGCGTGCCGGGTCCAGACGTGCTCTCGTGTGACGCCGCCGTTTCAACAGCGGACTGCTAAATCTAACGCAGGCCTTTGAGAAACGCCAAGGCCCAGCGCTCTGGATGCGGGATGCTGCCCCGGTCCGGTGCCGTGGCACCCTGCCGTGCCGCTCCCCTGAGGTCCCTATATGCTCTGGTGACCCATGTTTTGCCCGCGGATTCCGGCCCTTCGGCAGCCGAATCGCGTGAGCCGTGCGCTGGTGCGCCTGCACAGGCAGGCAACCGAGATCACCGACCTCACGGAGTCGAACCCCACCCGAGTCGGCCTGCGCTATCCGGAGGGCCTGCTGGACGGGTTGGCCGCGCCGGCCGGCCTCGTCTACGACCCGCAGCCGCGTGGGCTGATGGCCGCGCGCGAAGCCGTGGCCCGCGCCGCGCTGCCGGGGGCGGACGTCCGCCCCGACCGGGTGGTGCTCACCGCCAGCACGAGTGACGCGTACTCATGCTTGTTCAAGCTGCTCTGTGCGCCTGGCGACGCCGTGCTCGTGCCCCAGCCAAGCTATCCGCTCCTCGAGCACCTGACCCGGCTCGACGCCGTCGAACCCGTGCCGTACCCGCTGGTCTACCACGGTGCGTGGGAGGTCGATGCCGATGCGCTGCGCAGCCGCGTGACGCCGCGGACCCGGGCGCTCGTGGTCGTCCACCCGAACAACCCGACGGGGTCCTTCCTCACGACCGCCGATCGTGAGCTGGTCACGACGGTGTGCCGCGAGCATGGGCTGGCGCTCATCACCGACGAGGTGTTCGGCGGGTACGCCATGGATCCGGAGTCGTGCCCCGGAAGTCTGATCGCCGCCGCGGCTGATGTGCTGACCTTCGTCCTCGGTGGGCTCTCGAAGGCCGTGGGGCTCCCGCAGCTGAAGCTCGGATGGATCGTGCTCAGCGGTCCGTCGCGAGAGGTCGATCGAGCGCTCTACGCCCTCGATATGATCTGCGACACCTATCTCTCGGTCTCGACCCCGGTGCAGGTGGCCCTCGACGGCCTCCTCGCGCGCGGCCGCACGGTCGCGGATCAGATCGCGACACGCGTCCGCCAGAACCACACGGCGCTCGCACGTCTGGTCGATGCGGCGCCGGCAACGGACCTGCTGCGCGCCGACGGAGGGTGGTACGCTGTGCTGCAGGTGCCGGCCACGCGGACCGAAGAGTCTCTGGTGGTGGACCTGCTCGAACGCGATCACGTGCTGGTGCATCCGGGGTACTTCTTCGATTTCCCGCGCGAAGCGTTTCTGGTGACCAGCCTGCTGCCGGAGCGCGCGTGCTTTGACAGCGGCATGTCGCGGGTCATGGCGCGCCTCGCGGGCGACACCGCGGCATGACGAGCCGTAGGCGCGCACCGGTTCTGAAGGACCTGGTGCTGGTCGGTGGGGGACATAGCCACGTCATCGTCTTGCGTCGCTTCGGCATGCGCCCGATGCCGGGTGTCCGGGTCACGGTCATCGCTCGCGACATCCACGCGCCGTATTCCGGCATGCTGCCCGGCTTGATCGCCGGCCACTATCGCTTCGACGATGCGCATATCGATCTCGGGCCGCTGACGCGGTTTGCGGGCGCACGGCTGTTTCACGACACCGTCACCGGCGTCGACCTCGACGGACGTCGGGTCCTCTGCCGCGACCGTCCCCCGGTCGCCTATGACGTGCTGTCGATCGACATCGGGGTCACGCCGGCGCTGCGCATTCCGGGTGCCGCCGATCACGCCGTGCCCGTCAAGCCGATCAGCGCGCTCGTCGCGCGGTGGGAGCGGCTCCAGGCGCGGGTTCGGGCCAGCCCCGATCGACTGCGTGTCGGTATCGTCGGCGCCGGTGCCGCGGGGGTCGAGCTCACGCTGGCGATCCAGCACGCATTGCGCGAGCAGGGCGCCGCGGGGGTCGACGGCTTTCCGGACCCGGAGTTCCATCTCTTCAGCGGCGTTGACCGCATCCTGCCGACGCACAATGGCGGGGTACGCGCCAGATTCACCAGGGTGCTGAACGAGCGCGGGGTGACGGTCCACCTCAACAGCCGGGTCAACCGCGTCGAGGCCGGCCGGGTGGGGGTCGACGGCGCGGCCGCTGTCGAGGTCGACGAAGTGATCTGGGCGACCGAAGCCGGCGCACAGTCCTGGCCGGGCGAGTCGGGTCTCGACGTCGACGACCGTGGATTCATTCGGGTAAAGCCGACGCTCGAAGCCACCTCGCATACGGGCGTCTTCGCGGTTGGCGACGTGGCGGCGGTGACCGCGTACCCCCGCGAGAAGGCCGGTGTGTTCGCGGTGCGGCAGGGCCCTCCGCTCGACGCGAACCTGCGGCGTGCGCTGCGCGGCGCTCCGCTCGAGCCGTTCCGGCCGCAGCGGAAGTTCCTGAGCCTGATCAGCACAGGGGATCGTTACGCCGTGGCATCGCGCGGCGCATGGTCGCTCGAGGGGGCCTGGGTCTGGCGGTGGAAAGACTGGATCGACCGCCGGTTCATGGATCGGTTCAACCGGCTGCCCGCGATGGAGGACGACACGAGGGATACCAATGCGGACGACCTCCGCGGTCTGGCGCCGCCGGCGGTCGTCCGGGAGCTGTCGACCGCCGCGATGCGGTGCGGTGGCTGTGGGTCCAAGGTCGGCGCGACCGTGCTCGACCGCGTGCTGTCACGGCTCGAGCCGCTCCGGCGCGACGACGTCGTCGTCGGCCTCGACGCGATGGACGACGCCGCTGTCGAGGTGGTCCCGGCCGGCAAGGTGGTCGTGCGGACCGTCGATGCCTTTCGCGCGCTCATCGACGATCCGTTTCTGTTCGGCAAGATCACCGCGAACCATTGTCTGAGCGACCTCCATGCCATGGGCGCGGAGCCGCGCTCCGCCCTGGCCATCGTCACGGTGCCGTACGGGCTCGAGACACAGACCGAGGCGTTGCTCGAAGACCTGCTCTCGGGGGCCGTCGAGATCTTGAACCAGGCCGGTGCGGCGTTGGTCGGGGGGCACACGACGGAAGGCGTGGAGCTGACATTCGGTCTCGCCGTAAGCGGTGTCGCCGACCCGGACGCGTTGTTGCGGAAGCGCGGGATGCAGCCAGGCGATCGCATCATCTTGACGAAGCCGCTCGGTACCGGCACCTTGTTCGCCGCCGACATGCGTGGGCGGGCCAAGGCGCGATGGATCGACGGCGCCATCCACATGATGTTGCAGTCCAACCGCGACGCGTCAGCGGCGCTCGGTCGTCATGCCGCTACCGCGTGCACCGACGTGACCGGGTTCGGCTTGCTCGGTCACCTCGTCGAGATGACGAAGGCGTCAGGGGTCGACGCGCGGCTGACACTTGGCGCGATCCCGACGCTCGATGGTGCCCGCGAAACCACGGCGGCCGGGCTTCTGAGCTCGCTGCAGCCCCACAACGTGCGACTGCGACGAGCCATCGCGAACGTTGATGTCGCCGCGGTCGACCCACGCTATCCGATCCTGTTTGATCCACAGACCGCCGGCGGGCTGCTGGCGACCACGCCACGCGATGCGGCGGCGGGGTGCGTGGCGGAGTTGCGGTCGCTCGGGTACAGCGCCGCCGCCGTCATCGGCGAGGTGGAAGAGCGGAGCGACCGTGACGCGCCGATCCGGATCGAGGTCTGATGCGATGCGCGACGGATCGAGGGGGTGGAGATCATGGACGTTGGTCGCAAGGCCCCGGCGTTTCGCCTGCGGGACCAGCACGGCAAGCCGGTCACGCTCGCCAGCTTGCGCGGGCAGTGGGTGGCGCTGTACTTCTACCCGCGTGACGAAACCCCGGGCTGCACGACAGAAGCCTCGGAGTTCACCGCCGGCCTCGCTGGATTGCGGCGCCTCGGCGCCATCGTGGTCGGTTGCAGTCCCGACAGCCCGGACGCGCACCGAGCGTTCATCGCAAAACACAAGCTGAAGCACATGCTGCTGTCCGATCCGACGCACGCGATGATGGAGACGTACGGCGCCTGGGGTAAGAAGGTGCTCTACGGCAGGACGTCCATCGGTGTCATCCGCTCGACGGTGCTCATCGATCCGGACGGGACGGTTGCCCACCATTGGAAGAAGGTGAGGGCCGCGGGCCACGCGGCGCACGTGCGCGCCAGGCTCGAGGACCTGCAGAAGTCGCGCGACCAACCTTAGGGGTCCGTGAGCTCACCCAGGACCGGTCCCCGCACGTGCGCGCTGTGCTACACTGCCCGGTCCCTATGTCCAAGCGGTTCATACATTTGCACGCCATCGCCTTGCTCGCGACGGCGTGCGGGGCCGGTGTGACAGAGGCGCCACCGCCACCGCCGACGTCCTCGGCCACGGACATCTTTCTCGCGCCCGATGTCCGCGTCATCGAGCAGCTCGTGCCGCGGCGCGCCACGCTCGCCGGTTTGCTCGACGACCACCAGTTTGCCGGTCCGGTGGCGGCGCAGCTCATCGACGCGGTGCGTGTCGTGTTCGACCCGCGCCGCTTACGGGTCGGCAACCCCTATCGCCTGGTGCTGGCCGACAGCGGAGCGTTCCGACGCTTTGAGTATCACATCGACGAGGACGAGTTCCTGCGCGTATCCGACGGCGACCCGCACCGCCCGTTCACCGCGGAGCTGGTTCCCTACGTGAAAGAGCGCACCGAAGTCGTGATGCACGGCGGCATTGACGCGGAGCGCACCTCGCTGGTCGCTGCGCTGAACGGTGCCGGTGAAAACGTCATGCTCGCCATACGGATGGCGGAGGTCTTTGGCGGGGAGATCGACTTCAACAATGACCTCCGGCGCGGCGACGAGTTCGAGGTCCTGTTCGAGAAGTACTTCCGTGAGGGCGAGTTCTCCGCCTACGGGGAGGTGCTCGCGGCCGAGTTCCTCAACGACGGCCGACGCGTCCAGGCGTTTCGGTTCCAGGTGCCGGGCGAGACGGAGGCGCAGTACTTCGACGCCGACGGGCGTTCGATGAAGCGTCTGTTCCTACGGTCGCCGTTCAGGTTCGAGCCGCGCGTGACGTCACGATTCTCTTACCGTCGCCTGCATCCCGTGCTCGGGGGGCGGCGTCCCCATCTGGGGGTCGACTACGGCGCGCCGACCGGCACGCCGGTCATCGCTGTCGCCAACGGTACCGTGGTGTCGGCCGGACGGAGCGGCGGATCCGGGAACATGGTGCGCCTTCGCCACACCAATGGGTACGACACGTACTATTTGCACCTCTCGGCGTTCGCCGACGGGATTCGTCGCGGCGCGCGCGTGTCGCAGGGTCAGGTCATTGGCCGCGTAGGCGCCACCGGTCTGGTGACCGGGCCACACCTCGACTACCGAATGCGGAAGAACGGGACGTTCGTCAACCCGCTGATCGAACATCGCAACCTGCCGCCGGGCGACCCGGTGCCCGACGTGCACCTCGCGTCGTTCCGCGACGTGCGCGACCAGGCGCTCGGCAAGTTGGTCTCTGCTTCTCTGCCTGCTTCGTCGCCCGTCGACTACGCTCAGTAGCGCGGCATAGAGTCATGCAGGCGTTCCGCGAAGATTCACAATGGCCACGATTCGTCCGTTTCGCGCGCTTCGTCCGGACCCGCACGCCGCGGCTGCGGTGGCTGCGGTCCCATACGACGTGGTGACGGCCGACGAGGCTCGGGCGCTCGCCGCGGACAATCCGCTGAGCTTCCTGCACGTCTCGCGCGCCGAGATCGACCTGCCGGCGCGGGCGGACCCGTACGCGGACGCCGTGTATCGGCGCGCCGCCGAGAATCTCGAGACGCTCAAACGGCGGGCCCCGTTCGTCGTCGACGACGCGCCGTCGCTCTATCTCTACGAACTCCGCTCGGGCGACCACACGCAAACGGGGCTGGCGGGCTGCTTCTCGCTCGCGGAGTACGATCGCGACGTGGTCAAGCGCCACGAACGGACGCGTCGCGACAAGGAGGACGATCGGACGCGCCACATGCTGGCCGTCGGTGCGCAGACCGGCATCGCCTTTCTCGCGTATCGCGCCGCGGCGTCGATCGACGCCCTCGTCGATCGAGCAACGACCGAACCGCCGCTGGTCGATCTGGCTGCGCCCGACGGCGTCCAGCACACGCTCTGGCGACTGGCGCCGGAGACGGCCGCGGCCGTGGTTGACGCCTTCGCGGAGGTTCCGGCCGTATACATCGCCGATGGCCATCACCGCATCGCGAGCGCCGCGCGTGCGCGCGACGCGCTCGCGCGGACCAGGGGGGGAGACGTCGCGGCCGCGTCGGACCTGTTTCTGGGCGTCGCATTCCCCGATCGGGAGACACGCATCCTCGCGTACAACCGGACGCTGACCACTCTCGCGGGGCGGACCCCCGCGCAGTTTCTCGACGCCGTGCGCGCACGGTTTCCGATGACGGTCGACGCGGCGGCGACCCCGCCGAAGGGCCAGGTGGCGATGTATCTCGACGGCCGCTGGTCGGCGATCGATCTCGGCGCGACGCGGGCCACGGCCGACCCAACCAGCCCGACGGCAGGCCTCGATGTGGCCCTGCTCCACGACCACGTGTTTGCACCGCTGCTCGACGTCGCGGACGTGCGCACCGATCCGCGCATCGCATTTGTCGGAGGCTCTCGGGGCACAGCGGCGCTGGAGCGGGCGGTCGATAGTGGCGCCGCTGCCGTTGCGTTCTCGCTGGCCCCAGTCACGCCAGCCGAGCTGCTGGCGGTGTCGGATGCCGGTGACATCATGCCGCCCAAATCGACCTGGTTCGAGCCGAAGCTGCGCGATGGGTTGCTGATTCACGAAATCGCGCCGCCGCAACCCGGACCCTGGATTCTGAATTCACGCGAGGCCGTATGAGGCGCGAAACGCCGGTTCTCTACCGTGGGCCCGACGCCGGCCAAGGCGCGCACGGCGCGCCTCGCGGGCGCGGAGTGGGGCTCTCGGGGTCCCCGCGTAGCGTCCGCGGCGGGGTTCGGGGGCGCAGCCCCCGTTAGAACGACGATGCCCGAACACCGCGTGTTCAACTTTGGCGCCGGACCGGCCGTGCTCCCCGAGCCAGTTCTCGATCAGGTGCGCGAGCACCTCATGGCGCTGCCCGGGGTCGGCATGTCGGTTCTGGAGATCAGCCACCGGTCGGCCGCGTTCGATGAGATTCTCGCGACGGCCGAATCGAACATCCGGACCCTCGCCGGCATTCCGGACGACTATCGGGTGCTGTTTCTCCAGGGCGGCGCCACGCAGCAGTTCGCCATGGTTCCGATGAACCTGCTTGGCGCAACAGAAACGGCGGACTACGTGATCACCGGCGCCTGGGCGAAGAAGGCTGCAACCGAGGCCCGGAAGTTCGGCGGCGTGCACGTCGCGGCGACCACGGAGCCCGATGGCTTCACACGGGTGCCAACGACCGCGGAGCTCGACTTCACGGATGAGGCGGCGTACGTGCACGTGACGTCGAACAACACGATCGCGGGCACCCAGTGGCCGGCGCCGCCGGATGTGGGTGACCGTCCCCTGGTCGTCGATGCGTCCTCGGATATCTTCAGTCGCCCGATCGACACTGCGCGGCATGGCCTGATCTATGCGGGGGCGCAGAAAAACCTCGGCCCGGCCGGCGTGACAATCGTCCTCATGCGTGACGACCTGATGCACCGAGCGTCATCGGCGCTCCCCACGCTGATGCGATACGCGACCTTCGCTGCGAGCCGATCGCTCCACAACACGCCGCCGGTGTTCGCTATCTACGTCGTGGCACTCGTCACGTCGTGGATACGCGACGGTGGCGGTCTCGAGGAGATGGCGCGGCGCAACGAACGGAAGGCGCGCGGGGTGTACGACGTCATCGACCGGTCGGCGTTGTATCGGGGCGCTGCGGAGCCGGGCAGCCGCTCACGAATGAACGTGACGTTTCGGCTGCCAGACGCCGAGTTGGACGCGCTGTTCCTCAGCGAGGCGGAGGCCGCCGGTCTCGCCGGTCTCAAGGGACACCGCTCGGTTGGAGGCATGCGCGCGTCGATTTACAACGCGTTCCCAGAGGCCGGGGTTGCAGCGCTGGCTGACTTCATGGCTGAGTTCGAGCGCAAGCATGGGTAGTGCCGGCGCCGGTCTTGATTCGTGGTAGGGTCAAGTTTAGGCTCCGTGGAGGTCTGAGTGCTCACGTCGCTGCTCGTGTCCCTCCTGGTCGCGTTCGCGCTGATCCAGGTGGCCGTTTTTTCGACCACGATCTATCTGCACCGCGCCGCAACGCACCGCGCGCTTGAGCTGCATCCCGCTGTCGCCGTCCTGTTCCGGGCCGCCATCTGGATCACGACCGGCATGATCGTGCGCGACTGGGTCGCGGTGCACCGCAAGCACCACGTGTTCACGGACGAGGAAGGAGACCCGCACAGTCCGCACCTCGAGGGCTTCTGGTCCGTGCAGCTTGGCAACGTCTTCCATTACGTGCGCCAATGCCGAGACCGGGAGGTCGTGACGAAGTATGCCCCTGACTTCAAGGACGACTGGTGGGAGACGACCTTCTTCGGGCGCGGGCCGCTCGGCCCGCTGCTCGGGATCGTGGCGCTCTGCGCGATTATCGGCGTCGGGTGGGGCCTGCTTGCCGCCACCGTGCATGCCGTGATGTATGTCTTTGTCCTCTCGTCGTCGATCAACGGGCTGTGTCACTATCACGGCTACAGGAACTTCGAGAACACGGCGACCAACATCCGTTCTCTCGCGCTCCTCACCGGCGGCGAAGGGCTGCACAACAATCATCACGGGTTTCCGCGCAGCCCGAAGTTCTCATTCTCCAAGAGCGAGTTCGATCCCGCCTGGCCGGTCATCTGGCTGCTCACGAAGCTGAAGCTCGCGCGGCCCCGTAAGACCATCGAAGAATCCGAGCTCCAAACGCACGCGGGCTAGCACGGGCTGCTAGCGCTCGGCGCGGGGCTCTCGGAGTACCCTGTAGCTCGTGCGCCAAGTCCAGGGCTCGATCGTCTGCGCGCAGTGCAACAAGCTCGTCGGCATCAACGAGGAACGGTGCCCGTTCTGCGGCGCGTGGCGGCCGGGGCTCTTTGGATGGGCGCCCGCGCTGCGTTCGGTGGTCGGATCGCGACTCGACCTGGTCACGCTGATCGTCGGCGCCTGCGTGACGCTCTACGCGGTCGCGCTGCTCCTGCAGCCGGAGGCCATGCTCCAGAGCCGCGGGTTCCTCTCTTTTCTTTCTCCGGGCACCCGCGCGCTCTACCAGCTCGGGATGACCGGGGGCGTCGCCTGGCAGCTCGGCTGGTGGTGGACGCTGCTGACCGCGATCTACCTCCACGGCGGCCTGATCCACATCTTCTTCAATATGTACTGGGTCCGTATCCTGGTCCCGTCCGCGACGGAGGTGTTTGGCCCGGCGCGTACGTTCGTGCTCTTCAACGTCGCCGGCGCCCTCGGGTTTCTCGCGTCGAACGTCATGACCGGGACTCAGACCGTTGGCGCATCGGGCGCCATCTTCGGTCTGATGGCCGCGCTGATCGTCTACGGCCGCAAGCGAGGCGGCTCGACGATGACCCAGCAGCTGTGGGGATACGTGGTCATGCTGGGCATCCTCGGACTCGTCATGCCAGGCGTCAACAACTGGGCGCATGGCGGCGGCTTTGCCGGCGGGTGGGTTGGTGCGCACCTCATGGGGTTCATCGACGAGCAGCGCGAGGGCACCGGGCTGCTGGCGACCTCGCTCGTCCTCATTCTTGCGACAGCGATCGGCATCGGCCTGTCCTTCGTTCGCGTCACGGGCATCCTGCTCTCGGAGTGAGACCGACCGGGGCCGCTACGAGCCCGCGGAGCCACGCCCCCGGCCGCCGCGTCGGCGTCGACGTCGGCGCTTGGCGCCCTCCCGCGGCGGCGGCAGGCCGCCGGCGTCGGCCAGCGCGGTCCAGCGTGCGAGTGCCTCTGGATCATTCCCGTGGATATCCATCCAGCTCAGCGCGTCGGCAAACGCGCTCCTGGCCATGGCGCTGCGTGTGGCCCGTGGGGAGAGGGCCGGGTCGGCGAGCATCGGTTGCAACGCGAGGACCTGGCGTAGACGCTCGACATCTCGGCGCGCGATCGGGAGCCGTCCCAGTGTGACCATCTCCTCGTCGCCCGGTTTCGATTCGCGCCGGCGCGGCCGCGTGTCGATGGTGATCACGGGCGCCACGAGGCTCCCGAGGAGGATGGGGTTGCTCAGCGCGGCGGGCGCCGACGCGAACCGCGATCGGTAGTCGTCGAGTCGATCAAGCGAGCGCCAGAGCGCCGCCGATGTGCCCCGCTCGATCTCGGGGGCGATGTGCCGCAGCAAGCCGTTCTTCGACAGGCCGCGGAACGTGCGGCTGGCGACGCCGCTGCGCAATATCTTGTACAGCTCCTCGATCAGACGCGCCGGTGCAGCGTTGAGGATCTCGGCGTGATGCCGCGCGATCGCGTTGCGTACCGGGGGGTCGAGCCGAAAGTCGAGCCGGGCCGCGAACGCCACCGCGCGCAGCATCCTGACCGGGTCCTCGATGAACCGCTCGGTCGGGTCACCGATGCATCGGATGAGCCCGTCGCGCAGGTCGTTCATGCCACCCACGTAATCGATGATCGCGAAGGTGGCGATGTCGTAGAACAGCGCGTTGATGGTGAAGTCACGTCGAAACGCGTCCTCCTCGGGGGAGCCGAACGTGTTGTCACGCCGGATGGGACGCCGGGGTGCCGAGGGTGCGTCTTCGGTGCCGGCGTCCTCGGAGGTGGGCTCTGGTGCGTCCGCTGGCACCTGGCGGCGGAACGTCGCCACCTCGATGGTCTTTTGCCCGAACTTCACGTGCGCGAGGCGGAACCGCCGGCCGATGATCCAGCAGTTGCGAAAGGTGCGCTTGACTTCGTGTGGGTGCGCGGACGTCGCGATGTCGAAGTCCTTCGGGTGACGGTCGAGCAGCAGGTCGCGGACGCCGCCCCCAACCAGATACGCCGTGTGATTGAACTTGCGGAGGCGGTACAGCACCTTCAGCGCGTCGGGGTCGATGTGCTGGCGGGAGATCGGGTGATCGGCCCGTGAGATGATGACAGGAGCGACCATTAGTGGTGCACTACCCCTTTGCCTCCTTCCAGTTCGGCCCGATGCCGACATCGACCGTCAGCGGTACGGTGAGGGACACCGCATGCTCCATCCGGTCGCGGACGAGCTCCGCCACCTCCGAAGCCTGGGTCTCCGGCACCTCGAACAGCAGCTCGTCATGGACGGTCAGGATCATCGTGCTCTCGGCCGGGAGCGCGGCGTGAATGTCGATCATCGCGCGTTTCAGGATGTCGGCGGCCGTGCCCTGGATCGGCATGTTGACCGCGGCGCGCTCGGCGGCGGCCCGGATCTGGCCATTACGGCTCGTCAACTCCGGGACGCGTCGCCGCCGTCCGAACACCGTGGTCACGACACCCGTCTCGCGCGCGCGTTCCAGCGTCGCGTCGATGAAGCCGCGTACGGCGGGGAAGCCGTCGAAGTACGCGTCGATGAATGTTTGCGCGGCCTGGGGCGCGACGCCAATGTCCTTTGCCAGCGTGAACGCGGTCTTGCCGTAGAGCAGGGCGTAGTTGACGATCTTGGCCCGCCGGCGCAGCTCGTGAGGATCCAGGCCGCTTTCGGTGCCGAACACGCGGCGCGCGGTTTGATCGTGGATGTCCTCGCCTCGTGCGAAGGCCCCCGCCAAGTTCTCGTCTCCGGAAAGGTGCGCGAGTACCCGCAACTCGATCTGTGAATAGTCCGCCGAGATCAGCAGGGCCCCGGGTGGGGCCGTGAAGGCGGCGCGGATCTCGCGGCCGATCGCGGTCCGGATCGGGATGTTCTGCAGGTTGGGGTCGCTGCTGCTCAGCCTGCCCGTGGCCGCCACGGCCTGGTTGAACGACGTATGGACGCGCCCCGTGTGCTGGTCGACCAGTTGCGGCAGCGCATCGAGATAGGTGCCCTTGAGCTTTTGCAGACTGCGCCATTCGAGCACCTTTCGCGGCAGCTCATGCACCAGCGCCAGTTCCTCGAGGACCGCGACCGATGTCGACGCCGCCTTCGTCTTGCCGGTGCGCTTCCCCGCCGGCAGCTGCAGCTTCTCGAACAAGATCGCCGACAACTGCTTCGGCGAGTTGATGTTGAACGTCTCGCCGGCCAGGGTGTGAATCACGGCCTGCCGGTCCGCCAGCTCGTGCGCAATTCGTGCCGACTGCGCCTCCAGTGCATCCGTGTCGAGGCGCACGCCGGCGCGTTCGAGGTCGGCGAGCACCGGCACGAGCGGCAGCTCGAGGTCGCGATACAGCGATTCCAGCCCGTCAGTCTCGAGTTGGGGCGCGAGCCGGTCAGCCAACTGCAGGGCCAGGTCGCTCCGCTCGCCGCCGAACTCCGCCGCCGCTTCGGGCGGCACATCGGCGAAGCTGAGTGCCTTCGTACCCTTGCCGACGATCTCCTCGGCCGAAATCGCCTTGTAGCCGATCACCTCGAGGGCCAGCTCGTCCAGGTCGTGGCCGGACCGCGTCGCGTCCAGCAGGTAGCTGGCGAGCATCGTGTCGAGGTCGAGGCCGGCAAGCGGCATGATGTTGTCACGCGCCAGCGCGCGCGACGCGAGCTTGAGATCGTGCCCGACCTTTCGAATCGTGGGGTCCGTGAGCGGCCCGACCAGCCGGCGTATTGCATCTGCACGGTCCAGGTGTGCGCTGGCCACGAGCGTACGGTGCCCGAGCGGGATGTAGCGTGCATGGCGGGGTCCAACCGAAAGCGCAAGCCCGACGAGGTCGGCGCGCGGCGTCTCCCCGTCCATGACGAGCCCAATGCCCACACGTCCGGCCGTGGCGGCGGCGTCGACCAGGGCATCGAGCTGTTGCGCGGTACGCACGATGTCGTAGTCCTTCTCGACGGTCGCGGCCGTGGGCGCGTAGTCGGCAAGAAGCGTGCGAAACCCGAGCGAGGAGAACAGCGCAAAGCACCGTTCAGGCGTCGGACCGCTGTATCGCAGCGCGTCATGCTCGAACACCACCGGGACGTCGGTGTGGATGCGGACGAGCTCCCGACTCTGCCGTGCGGCGTCGGCGTGGGTTTCGAGCAGCGTGCGATAGCGTTTCTTGGACACGCTGGCAACGTCGGCCAGCAGCGCGTCAAGGCTCTCGTGCGTCGCAATGAGCTCGCGGGCGCCTTTCTCGCCGATCCCCGGTACGCCCTTGATGTTGTCGACGGCGTCGCCCATCAGCGAGAGCACATCGACCACCTGTGACGGCGCGACCCCGAACTTCTCCCGCACGCCGTCCGGGTCGTACCAGATACCGTCGTCGCGCGGGTTGAAGACCTGCACGCCGGCGCACACGAGTTGAAAGAAGTCCTTGTCGCCCGTGACGATGGCCACCTCGAGCCCGTCGGCGATCGCGCGCTCGGCCAGCGTACCGATAACGTCGTCCGCCTCGTACTTCTCATGCGTGAGGACCGGGACCCCGAGCGCCTCGCATGCCTCGTGGACCCACGGGACCTGCTCGGCGAGGTCGGCCGGCATCGGGGCGCGATTCGCTTTGTAGTCGGCCGCCAGACCAGTGCGGAACGTCGGCCCTTTGACGTCGAATGCCGCGGCGACCAGCTCGGGCTGATGGTCGGCAATCAGCTTGCGTAGCATCGTGACGAAGCCATAGACGGCGTTCGTCGACTTGCCGTCCGGTCCGGTCAGGCCGTGAATCGCGTGATATGCGCGATACATCTGCGAGCTGCCGTCGATCAGGAAGACGCGCGGGCGGGGCGGCATGAAGCGCCTGGAGTGTAACACCCGCGTTCCGGGGGCTCCGCGAGGCTGGCTGGGCACGAGAGGGCGCGCACGTGGGGGGTTCGGGGCGAACCCCGTCCAGACTATTGCTGCGCGCTCAGCGTGAGGTTCAGGGCTTTTGCCTCGCCCGCGCCGAGCCGTAGGCGGACGGCGCCGGCGCGCAGGGGGTCGAGAAAGCGCGGGTCGTACCATTCCCCCTGCTCGACGACGTCGACCGCAGCGAGGAGGTAATCGCCGGCCGGCAGACCCGTGATCCGATAACTCCCGTTCTGGTCGGGACGTGACGCGCGGATAAACCGTGACGCTGGCTGCCAGCGCTCCTCATTCGGCGGAAACGCGATCACGGTGAAATCGGTGAGAGGTTCGCCCCGGCGATCGTGGACGACCCCCGAGAGCTCGGAGACCCGATCGCTGAAGACCAGACGCACACCCTCGAGGTGACTAGCGCCTCCGAAATCGAGCGGCGTGTCGATGACATCGCGGCCGTCGAGATAGACCGCCTGCAAGACCCAGCCGGTCGGCGCCCCAGACGTGCGCAACAGCCTGGCCCCATCGGCGATGCCCTCGAGTTCGAACGTGCCGTCGCTCTGCACCCGCGCATCCGCGCCCCCGATCATCGGGTTCGGGACGAGCGGGGTGGCGCTCACGCGTATCCGCGTCACGTCGTCGGGGTCGCCCCCGGCCGTGTCGAAGTCGACCGAACCGCTCAGGCGCGCGCCGGGACCCAGGACGAGCGTGAGGTCGGTGACGTCGAATCCGTCGATCTCGAGCGCCTGGCTTGCGAACATCGGCGGTGTGCGGCCCCGGGGACGTCCGCCGTCCCGCTGTCTACTAAACGTACGACGCAGGACGGCGCGGAGGATGTATCGGCCCGGTGCTACGTGACGGATCTCGAATCGTCCGTCGTCCTCGACGCGGGCGCCGCTCGTCGCGCCGCGGAAGAACGCCCTGTCCTCGGGCACCAGCATCACCCGCGCCGCGCCCGGGTGCACGCCGTCCGCACGGAGGACCGTACCACTCACACGGGCCGTCGGCACCAGCAACACGCCGAAATCGACACCAGTCACCTCACTGCTCAAGCCGAGGGTGACGGGCAGCGCCTGTGCCAGACCGGTCGCACCCGGGTAATACGTCGGCGCGTACCCGAGTCCCTGGTCAGCGTCGGCGCGCGGCGGCTCGAAGGGGTCGGCGACACGTCGAGCCGGCCCGGCCGCACCGGGCGCGAAGCGGTCAGCCGGCCGGCCCACTCCGGGCGCGAAGCGGTCAGCCGGCCGGCCCACTCCGGGCGCGAAGCGGTCAGCCGGCCGGCCGGCCGGGCGCGAAGCGGTCAGCCGGCCGGCCCACTCCGGGCGCGAAGCGGTCAGCCGGCCGGCCCACTCCGGGCGCGAAGCGGTCAGCCGGCCGGCCCACTCCGGGCGCGAAGCGGTCAGCCGGCCGGCCCACTCCGGGCGCGAAGCGGTCAGCCGGCCGGCCCACTCCGGGCGCGAAGCGGTCAGCCGGCCGGCCCACTCCGGGCGCGAAGCGGTCAGCCGGCCGGCCCACTCCGGGCGCGAAGCGGTCAGCCGGCCGGCCCACTCCGGGCGCGAAGCGGTCAGCCGGCCGGCCCACTCCGGGCGCGAAGCGGTCAGCCGGCCGGCCCACTCCGGGCGCGAAGCGGTCAGCCGGCCGGCCCACTCCGGGCGCGAAGCGTTCAGCCGGCCGGCCCACTCCGGGCGCGAAGCGTTCAGCCGGCCCGCCCGCTCCGGGGTTGAAACGACCGACCGTCGAACGTCCAAGCTGCCCCGGCGCCGTGGCGCTCACGTAGTAGTCGCCAGGTGCCAGTCCGAAGATGCGGTACTGCCCTCGGTCGTCAGACCGGTCCTCGCCGACCGGTACCAGTTGACGGTGTCCCTGCCGGTAGACGTACCGCATCGCGCGGACGGCCGCGAGTGGAAGCGCCACGCCGTCCTCGTCGACGAGCCGCCCAGTGATCACGCTACCGCGAGGGAGACTAAAGCTGACATCGTGGACGTCGTCGCCGGCGAGCACCTGGATGGGCGTCGCCGGTTGCCGCGGCCGACGCTGGCCGTACGACAACGTCACGAACCCCGGCCGCGACACGCTGATCGTGTACCGCCCGGCGCGCAGGCCGACAAGCGCATAGCGGCCCGCCGCATCGGTGGTCGACGCGACCCGACCGCGGGCGCCGCTCACCCGGGCTGTGACGCGAGCACGTTTGAGTGGCTCGCCGGTATCGGCCGCAACGACGCGCCCGGAAATCGTCGCGGTGACTTCAGTCTCACCGTCCGTTGCCTGGGCGCGGGAGTCGCGCGGAGCCTGCGTGCGCCCGAACTCGCGGTTCTGCGCCGCAAGCAGGGTCCCGCCGAACAGCAGCACGACGGCGCCAACGACACGCAGCGACCGCGCGGTCATCACCTTCTTAGACTATCGCGAGACACGGAGTGTTTCGTCTTCCAGAAACAGGTGCGCCCGCCCCGACCGGAGTCGGGACGGGCGCGTGCAACCACACCGACGGGGCGCTGTCGTCAGACCTTAGATCCTCTCGCGGTCCGCCGTGACCTCTGCCGGGAGCTTGAGCTCGTTCGTGACAGAGAACGCGTCGAATTGTCGGGCGAGCACGAGCGCGAGATGACGGTCGGTTTCGCTGTCGACGACGCCGGTCAGCGTCACATGGCCCCGCTCGACCACGATATGAATCGACGGATGCGCGCGGGCGGCATAGTGCCAGAACGTCGAGTCGCCATAGATGGCGCGGGCCACCCGATAGCGCAGCTGGTCGTCGAATCTCGACGCAGGGAGCACCATGATCTCGTTCGTCACGGACGTGACGCCGTCGAGCGCCGCGACCCGCTGCTCGAGCGCGCGCTGCTTGTGCGCGCCCGTGACACGGCCGCTCAGCGTGACGAACCCTTCCTCGCCGATCTCCACATCGACGTTGTCGAACACCGTGAAGAACGCGTAGCGAAGGACCTGTTCCTGGATGCGCTTGAACAGATCGTGCCTGGTCTGATCGCCGGCCCACGCGGTCGACGCCGACAGCGCCACGATGGCAAGCGCGAGCGTCATGGCGAGCGGACGGGCTCGTCGGAGCGCTCCCTGCGCCGGTCTGCGGATGCTGACGTGGTGTGACATCGCCGACTCCTTTCCTTGTCTCGGCGCGATGCCCGAGCGGCCGGTCAACCCGTCACTCGGTCGCGCTGTCTGAGAACAAGGCAAGGGACGTGCCAAGCGAAACATGTGATTAGGCCAATGGAACAGAGCATGACCGGCCCGAATCGTCACCGATTGAGGTCAGAGGAGGAGCACGGTGCCGATCCCCGCCGCGATCAGCAGAACCTGTCTGACCGCCCCGACGTCGATCGCGCCGCGATGCAGACCAGGGATGAGGTCCGCCATCGCGACGTAGAGGAAATTCCCGGCCGCGAGCGCGAGGACGTACGACCCGGCACTGGCGGACCAGCCGGTTGCCGCGTAGATGACGATCGCGCCGAGCACGCCTGTCAACGCGGAGAGCGCGTTCACTATCAGGGCGCGTCGTCGAGAATAGCCGGCGCCGAGCAGGATCGCGAACTCCCCGACTTCCTGAGGCACCTGATGCGCGGCAACCGCGAGCGCGGTCGTCAGCCCGAGCGGGATCGAGGAGACGGCGGCAGCCCCGATGATGGCGCCGTCCGCGAAGTTGTGGACCGCCCCGCCGACCAGGATTAGCGTCGCGCTGCTCCGTTGGTTGCGATCGTGCACGTCGCAGTCGTCGGCGTGGCAATGACGCCAGAGCACGAGCTTCTCGAGCATGAAAAAGCCCAGGATACTCGCGAGCACGGTGCCGAACACGGCGCGTGCGTCGAGACCGTCGAGCGCCTCAGGCAGGACGGCGAGGAGCGCCACGCCGAGAAGCGTTCCGACGGCGTAGCTGATCAGGTTGGGGACGAGGGTGGTGCGGATCGACGCGGGGAGCAGCAACAGGAGCGACGCAACCGCCAAGCCGCCAAGGCAGCCCACGACGCTGAGGCCGACAGCGGCCGCGAGCACTGCCACGCGCGGATGATAGCAAAGCCCAGTTAACCCCAGAGCTCACGTGGGTCAACCCACGTGAGCTCGGGGGTTACGGCGTTGCGACGTAGCCGCGGCGCGCGCGCACCCGATATCGCGAATTGCGCACCTCGACCTCAATCGCATGCCATCGTCCGTCGTCGTGACCGGGGGCCGGATAGCCAAGGTAGTACTGCTTGCTCAGCTCGTCGGCTACGCCTGCCGTTGCAGGGTCAAGATCCCTGGCGTCGCGAATGATCTCGGTCCGACCGCCGCTGTCGTCGGTCAGATCGCGCAGAGCCGACACGTTGACCCGGTCGCTGCCACCGGTCGCGGCCGTTCGGCCGCCGGGCCAGGGAGCCGGAACGGGCGCGGGCGTCCGTCCGCGCCCGCCGCCCGGGATGGGGAACGGAAGCGGCGCCGGTGACCGCGGGCGTGGCACGGGTACGCGCCGAGGCGCGCCACCGAAGCGCGCGCGCCCCGGTCCGTCGATCCCGATGGCATAGACGAGCACCTCGGTCTCGCGGATCAGTCGCTGCACCTCGCGGACGTCGGTCTCACTGTTCGTGTCGTTGCCGTCGGAGATGATCACCACCGCCTTCTTCCGATGCCGACCTTCCTCCGCCAGGACGACCGCATCCGCCACGGCGTCGTAGAGCGCGGTCCCGCCGCGTGGCCGAATGCTGCCCAGCGCGCGGCTGAGCCGGTCGCGATCGGTCGTCCAGTCGTGGACCAGATGCGGCTGGTAACTGAATCGATAGAGAAAGACCTCGTCGTCGGGGCCGAGGAGGTCAAACAGAAACCGGTCGAGCGCGTCCCGCGCGGCCAGCATCTTCTCGCCCTCCATGCTCCCGCTGGTATCGAGCACGATGCCGAGGCTCACCGGTACACGCTCGCTGCTGAAATGGGTGACCTGTTGCAGCGCGTCGTCTTCGTAGACGAGGAAGTCGTCTTTCTCGAGGTCGGGCACGAAGCGACCCCGCGTGTCGGTCACCGTGGCCGTCACGTTGATCAGCGCGATGCCCGTTCTGAATCGGAACGTGGGTGGGTCGGCGTCTGCGGGACGTTGGCGCTGTCCCGCGCCCAGCTGCGCACCCGCCGTGACGATGGCCAGCCCGACGGCGGCCATCAACGACATCCTGAACCATCTCATGACACGCCCCCGCCCCGCGGCACCGTCCCCGGTGGGGCCAGGTCCCCCACCGCGGTGCGGCGGTCGATGTGCGGCACCGTGATCTCGTCGATCACGAAGCTGATCCGATAGCGACTCACGCCGGCCGCCGGCACCTGGACGGCGAATGACGAGGCCACGCCGGGAGCGAGGAGCTCCAGCTCGACCGGCGCCCGTCCGCTCGCCACGATCGTGCCGTCCTCATCGAACGCCATCGCCATGACGGCCAGTCGGTCGGCTGGCGCGGCCTCGCTCGGGTTGCGGACCGAGCCGCTGATCGCGAGGAACCCGCCCTCCTTGTCGTGCTCCAGCACAAGCAACTCCACCGGTGGGCGCTCGATGGCTGCGACCTCGTCACGATCCCGATCGGCGACCATGACGATGCCCCCTGACACGACGGCGATCAGCACCACCGCGGCCGCGCCGAAGGCGAGGAGTCGTGCGCGCAGATCCGACGACGATTCGATCGGCGCGCCGAACAGCCCGCCGGTCGGAATCCCCGTCGAACGGTCCACGCCGGGCGCGTGCGCCGCCCGGGTCGGTCGAATCGTCACGTCGGCTGCCCGGCGCGCACCGGCCGGTGGTGAGGCAGACACGGGCACGGACGTCGGTACCGGCTCGGTCCGCGCCGTGGGCATCGCTGACGGGTGCGATGCGAGCGGCGTCGGCGACGGGGGGGCGGGCCGATCGTCGCGCTTCAGGTCCGCGGCAAGCGCGGCGAGACGCGCTGCGGACCGCCGCCGCTCCTCGCGCACCAGGCGCCAGGTGACCACTCCCATGCTGAGCGTCATCACGAGCGACAAGACAGTGACCGTGGCAAGCGCAAACTCCATTTGTTTCCTGGCTCCGCAAAACCGTAGAAAGCTGAACCTCGACCCGATCCAGGGAGCGGGGTCTAGCTGCTACCGCAACCTGAATTCCATGGCGACCTCGACGACGACGTCAACCGCGGCGCCCTGGCGCTCCGCCGGGCGAAACCGCCAACGACGCATCGCCCGAACAGCGCGCTCATCGAGACCGAAGCCGAGGCGGCGCACGACCCGCACGCTTCCGATGGACCCGTCCGCGAGGACCACGACCTCGAGCACGACGTCCCCCTCGATCCCGCGTCGCCGCGCGTCCTCCGTGTATTCCGGTTTGATTTCCTGGAGCAGCCTGGGCGGCGTCACGCCACTCCCCGGTCGATAGGGACCTCCCCCCGTCCCTCCCCCGGTCCCCGGGCCCACGCCGGCGCCCCGACCGCTACCGACACCGCGACCGGTACCGCGTCCGACGCCCCCGTCGAGTCCAGGTCCCTGGCTCGCAGGGACCTCCGCCCGGCGTGGCGCCGTCCTCCGTGTGAGCAGGCCCCGGACGTCCCGGATGTCGGCACGTGCCGCGACCAGCGGCGCGAGGATGCGCGGCAGGGCTTCGCGCTCTGGCGGTTTGGGTGGTTGGGGCCGTCTGACTGGCTCGATCACGGTCGGCTCGATGCGGGGTGGGACCGGGCTGCTGATGGCCTCTCGCCCCCGGCGCTCGGCCTTGGGTAGCGGGAGCGGCTGGCGGAGGCCGCCACCACCGCCGCCGCCCCCGGGTCCCGGCGTAGACACGAAGATCAGCCGGGCCAGATGTGGCCTCTCGATGGGCCTGGGATCATCGCTCGCGGTCGTGAGTTGGACGGCGCCCAGCAGGATGGCCGCCAGTGCGACCGCTCCATGCACGACCGTCGACATCGCCACTGACAACCGCCGTGACCGAGGGTCAGCGCCGAGATCGACGAGCGCGCCGAATAACTGGGGACCCGCGCTGTGTAACGCTCCCGACCGCAAGCGCCGCACGGCGCGGGATGCCTCTCGGAGCGAAACCAGCTCGCCGTCGACCGTGCCGATTTCCCCGGCCGCCATGAGCCGCCGGATGATATCGGCGGGTACGCTCGCGGCCCGACCAATCTCGTCGGCCGAGAACACATCAGTCGGCGCCGTGATCGCGTCGCGTTTGGTCGCGGGCTGGGTCTTCACGAGATCACCACAGGACACTAGTCGCAAAACGCTTGCCGGGCGCGGGCCACGGCCTTTCCCATGTTTTCGGCCGTTTGGCGGCCGTTCTTGCCCTTAGACGTCCAAATGGACGGAAGGGTTGTGCTCGGCGGGGGACACTACTTCGTCCCCTCGACGTAGCTCTTCCCGTCTCGCTCGGCGAGCAAGCGGACGGCGCGAAACCCCTCTGCCGAGAGCGCCCCCGCCGCGCCACCATTTTCACGGTAGCTGCGGTCGAGCGTCCGTCGAGACAGCAGCGCCCCGAGGCCTCCGCGCTGGGCAGGCTCGACGACGAGACAGCGTCCGGTCGTGCGAAGGACCCGCAGGGCTTGCTGCAGGCAGACGACACGCTCGTTCATTCTCATGTCGCCGATCACGTCGCCGATCACCAGCACATCGAAGACCTCCGCGTCGTATGGGAGGGCCCCGAACCGCGCGGTCTTCACTTCGACCATCACGCCCGCCGCCGCGGCCGCACGCGTCACCTGGTGCGCGTGATCGGGATTGTCGGTAACGGCGCACGCCTCACCGCTGATGCCGACCACCCGTGCGAGGGCTGCGATGAGCTCGCCGTCGTTCCCGAGCTGGAGGACGCGCGCGCCCAGCTTGAGCCCGGCCATCGACACATCGAGCCGCCGGCGTTGGCTGCTCCGTTGGAGCTTGAACAGGGGCATGCGTCACCCGAACGCGTTCGGGTAGGGCGAATGGCGCCATGATATAGTTTCCCGCCGTGATACGCCCCAAAGACATCGCGTCCGCGCGCGATCGGCTCGGCGTGCTGCTCGTCGGTCTCGGCGCCGTCAGCACGACGTTTATCGCGGGCGTCCACGCCGTTCGCAAGGGACTCGCGGCGCCCACGGGCTCGCTGACTCAGATGGGCACGATCAGGCTCGGGAAGCGCACCGATGGCCGGTCGCCGCTCATTAAGGATTTCGTGCCGCTCGCGTCGCTTGACGATCTCGTGTTCGGCGCGTGGGATATCTTCGAGGACGACGGGTACGAGGCCGCGCGCAAGGCGCAGGTGCTCAAGCCGGATCTGCTCGAACAGCTCCGCCCTGACCTCGAATCGATCGTGCCGTGGCCCGCCGTATTCGACCAGCACTACGTGAAGAAGCTCGACGGCCCGAACGTCAAGACCGGCGCCAACAAGCAAGATCTCGCCGATCAGGTGATCGCCGACATCCGACGGTTCAAGGCCGAGCACAACCTGGATCGGCTCGTCATGGTCTGGTGCGGCTCTACAGAGATCTTCATGAAAGAAGCGGGTGTCCATGCCACGCTCGAATCCTTCGAGCGCGGACTCGCCACGTCGGACACCGAGATTCCGTCGAGCATGGTCTACGCCTACGCGGCGCTCAAAGAAGGCATTCCCTACGCCAACGCGGCGCCCAACCTCAGTGCGGATGTGCAGGCGCTGGAGCAACTCGCGCTCGAGACCGGTGCGCCGCTAGCGGGCAAGGACCTCAAGACCGGGCAGACGTTGATGAAGACGATCATCGCGCCCGGCCTCAAGGCGCGGCTGCTCGGCATAGCCGGGTGGTATTCGACCAATATCCTCGGGAATCGCGATGGCGAGGTGCTCGACGACCCGGAGTCCTTCAAGACGAAGGAGGAGAGCAAGAAGTCCGTACTGGATCATATTCTGCAGCCGGAGCTCTACCCCGGCCTCTACGACGATCTACACCACGTCGTGCGCATCAACTACTACCCGCCCCGCGGTGACAACAAGGAGGGGTGGGACAACATCGACCTCGTCGGTTGGCTCGACTACCCGATGCAGCTAAAGATCAACTTCCTGTGCCGTGACAGCATCCTGGCGGCGCCGATCGTGCTGGACCTCGTCCTGCTGCTCGACCTCGCGAAGCGTGCCGGCATGGAGGGTATCCAGGAGTGGCTGTCGTTCTACTTCAAGAGCCCGATCCACGCGCGTGGCCTCTACCCGGAGCACGATTTGTTCATCCAGTCGATGAAGCTCAAGAACACACTGCGCTATCTTCGCGGTGAGGAGCTCATCACTCACCTCGGGCTCGAGTATTACGATTAGGCCTAGTCCCACCACCACCGGCACACCATGAACGCAGTTCGCTGGCAGGCGGTGCTCATCGGTGGCGCCTTCACGGGCGTGCTGTCGGCGCTGCCCTTGGTCTCGGTGGTCAATCTCTGCTGTTGCCTCTGGGTCGTGGGCGGCGGAACGGTCACGGCGTATCTGATGCAGCAGGGCCAGCCGCAATCGCTCCAGCTGGGCGATGCCGCGGTGGGTGGCTTGCTGGCGGGCGTCACCGGTGCGTTCGTCTACGCAGTGGTGATGGTTCCGATTCAGTTGGCCACGGCGCCGTTCCAGCGTGGTCTCACGGGCCTGTTCGATTCGCAGGACGTGCCGCCCGAGATGCTGGAGATGCTGGAACAGCTGTCGACGAGCAGCCTGTGGGTCGTCGTCTTTGGCTTTATGGCCATGCTCTTCGCCGGCATGATTTTTTCGACCGTCGGCGGCGTGATCGGGGCGCTGATCTTCCGGCGCGTGGCGTCCCCGCCGCCACCGGGGACGGTCGAGGTCCTCCCGCCCGACCCGCCCTCGTCCTAAGCCCCAGAGCTCACTTGGGTGGCCCAAGTGAGCTCTGGGGTTAACGCTCCACCCTCCACGCGCCGACACACCAAGTGGAAATTGTGTGCAGTCACGTACGCCAGGGGTCCGGTCGGCCGGCTCGCCTGCGGGACGAGTCTGCAACAAGTTGCTTGTAAAAGGGTTACGGGTTTTGTTATCCGCTGAACGGTGCGCGGCCGGCCATCGGCGAGGCCGCTCCCACAGGGGGCTCCTGGTCGAGTGCTTGATGGCCGGCGCGTCCTGCGCGGCTCAGCGGGTGCCACCGGACGTGGCCGGTCAGGACCTGCCACCAGGGGTGACGTCCGTCCAGCCGGCGTCTGGTCCAGCGGCCGCCAATTCCGTGCCGGAGGCCGTCGCAGCCGCGCGATCGACGACCACGACCCCGCGTGGGCCGGCGCAGCGGCAAGATCCGCCACCACCGTCACAGCTCGAGCCGCTCGTCATCGCTCAGCTCGAGGACCAGGTGCGGGTGCCGGGCCTGGATACCGCCCGGTTGTCGCTGCTCATGTCCGAGCCGATTCACATCGCGGACCTCCTGCTGCTCCTCGTGCGGGATACCCAGGAGAGCATCGTGCTCGATCCCGATATCGACGGAACCTTCGTGGGCGAGCTCAAGGACGTGACGCTTCGTCAAGCGCTCGACATTGCGTTGGCGCCGCATGAACTCGAGTACGCCGTCGAGGGCGGCGTCATCCGCGTCTTTCCCCGACGCACCGCCACGCGCTTCTTCGATATCGACTACGTGACCACCCGACGATCGGCCACACCCACACTGAGGGCACCGACCATGCCTTTGGCGGCGACGGCGAGCTCCGCAGAGGTGACGCGCACCGACCAGGAGTACTTCTTCGAACAGGTCGCCGATGGCGTCGGCGCGCTGTTGTCCCCTCGCGGACGGATGCATCTCGACCGCAAGGCCGCGCTGGTGCAGGTGACGGACTATCCGGACCGCCTCGCGCCGGGCCAGCTGCTCGACGGCCTGCGCGCCTTTACGGAAGGCGGCCAGATGGACTCGAAGGCCGACGCGCTCGAGCCGCTCGAGCGCCATACCCATCTATTGCTGGGCACCAGACGACAGCGTGAGCCAGGCGCTGGCGTCGATCTCGAGCGGGAGCTCTTTCGACAGGACCGAGGCGAGCGTTACCGACAGCGACTCGCGGTCGAATCGCAAGGTGGCACTCACTTGATGCCGGACGTCGACGCGGCCGGACCGTTCGTCGTTGTTCATGGACCCAAAGGGGGAGCGAGGCGTGGTCCCGATTCGTCCCCATCATAGTGCTTCCTCGCGGAGCGGACCAGCGCGGCTGCTGTGCGCAGTTCTGCGCAGCCGCGCGCATCTCGCGGGCAATTGAAACCCGCATCAATCGCCTCTTATGATGGACCTTGCCCTTGGCGAACCACGGTGGGCGGTTGGGCGCTGGCCTCAGTGCCCCACGGTAGTTGTCGCTGGGTCGCCATCGCGCCTGCGAGGATCCAGACGGTGCGCAAGAAGATCGGCGAGTGCCTCATTCAGGCGGGCCTTATCACCGAGGACGACCTGCAGGCGGCGCTCGCGGAGCATCAGCGCAGCGGCGAGCGCGTCGGCGCGGTCCTGGTGCGGATGCGGCTCGCCAGTGAGAAGCAGATAACAAAAGCGCTCGCGTACCAACTCGGCTTCCCGTACGTCAGTCTGGCCGACGATCCTCCCGAGGCGAGAGCGGTGACGTTGATCCCGCAGGAGGTCGCACTCGAGCGGATCTGCGTCGCCTTGAAAGTAGAAAAGAACCAGCTCACGGTGGCGATGGCCGATCCGTTGCTCTTCAGCTTGGTCCAGGATCTGGAGTTTCAAACCGGCTATTTAATCAAACAGGTGGTGGCAGCAAAACTCGATATCGTGGCCGCCATACAGACAGGCTATCCGGACAAGGCGCTGGTGCCGGTCGATGCCGCGCGCGGCGCGCTGACCGCACCCGTCCGCGGCGGCACGGCTGAGGGGCAGCTCGGTGGCGCCGGTGCGCTCGTGCTCGCCGACGATGATTCGGTGTTCGAGTCGGGTTCGGAGGAGGGACAGGGGGACCAGGCGCCCATCGTTGACATGGTGGATCTCATCGTCAGCAGCGCCGTCACCAGTCAGGCCAGCGACATCCACATCGAGCCTGCGGATAAGCGGGTCGTTGTCCGCCACCGGCTCGACGGCATCTTGCGCGAAGTGATGGACTTGCCCAAGTGGGTCGCCGAGGGCCTCGTCGCGCGAATGAAGATCCTGGCTGGCATGGATATCGCCGAGAAGCGCCTGCCCCAGGATGGCCGCAGTCGCGCGCAGGCGGGGGATGGGGAGGACATCGACCTCCGCGTGTCCACGCTCCGCACGATGTACGGCGAGAAGCTCGTCATGCGAGTGCTCGACCAGCGCAAGGGCCGCCGCCGCTTGAAGAGCTCGGATTCGGACCGGCCGGACTCGAGGATCTTCGCCACTTCTTGCGATATCAGCACGGGATGATCTTGGTGGTCGGGCCCACAGGCAGCGGAAAGACCACAACGCTCAGCTCGGCCATCTCGTCGATCCAGTCCACCCGCACGAACATCATCACCATCGAGGACCCGGTCGAGTACCAGCTGCCTGGCGTCAATCAGACGCAGGTCAACGACAAGATCAAGCTGACGTTCGCCAACATCCTGCGCGCGATTCTGCGGCAGGATCCAGACGTGATTCTGGTGGGGGAGATTCGAGACTTCGAGACGGCGCGCATCGCGCTGCAGGCTGCGCAGACCGGTCACCTGGTCCTCTCGACGTTGCACACCGACGACGCGCCATCGACCGTGACGCGTCTGATGGACATGGGCGTCGAACCGTATGTCATCGGGTCGGGCCTGGTGGGTGTCGTCGCGCAGCGGCTGGTGCGTGGCTGGAACATTCGACCGTGAAGACACTCTACGATGTGCTCGGTGTGGCTTCCTCTGCGACCCCCGTGGAGATCAAGCGGGCGTTCCGCCATCAGATCGCGCAGTATCACCCCGACAAGGTCCAGCATCTGGGTCGGGATCTCCAGGACATGGCGGCCGTTCGCGCCGCGGAGATCACGGAGGCGTATCGCCGGTTGTCGGACACCGAGACGCGCGCCACATACGACCTGAGCACCACCGCCACCGCAGCGCCACCCGCCGGCGACGCGTGGGGTACCGCAGCGCCACCCGCCGGCGACGCGTGGGGTACCGCAGCGCCACCCGCTGGCGACGCGTGGGGTACCGCAGCGCCACCCGCTGGCGACGCGTGGGGTACCGCAGCGCCACCCGCCGGCGACGCGTGGGGTACCGCAGCGCCACCCGCCGGCGACGCGTCGGGTGGGAGGCCCCCGCCTACTGTCGCGACCAGCGCGGAGCGGGCGGCACCTCCGACCTCGCCGCCCGCGGCGTTTCGGCACGAGCGTCAGGTGCGCGACGACTTCGTGCGCAAGGCGTCACTGGACCGGCTGCGCGCGGTGGCCGCAGCGGTCCTCGGCGAAGTCGAAGAGGTTCCGGGTCGAGGCTTCGACGTCGCGTATGTGTCCCGCGCGCGCGGCTTCCTCAAACGTGAGGCGCCGTTGATGATCTGTGGGCGCTTCGTCCCCCGGGTCGACGCCGAAGCGATTCGCGACGCCTGGAGCCGCGCGATTCGTCTAGGACAGGTCAGTCGGGAACTGTGCGTCTTCCTCCTCGGGAACGACCTCGCTTCGACACGTGAGCTATCCGGGATCATCGCCGAGCTACGGGATCGCCTGTCGCGCCAGTCGGCAACGCGTATCATCGTGCTTCCGGTTGATGTCCATGATTGGCAAGGGCCCGTGCCCGCCGAGGCGCCGGCGGCGGCCCGTCGTGTCCTGGAGCGTCTCCGTGCAACCGAGTAGTCAGCCGCGGAACCGGCGCACGCGTTCGATCGTCGATAGCGAGTGTCCACCATGCCGATGATCAAGACCGACAACCTCTGGAAGACGTATCACATGGGGACCGAATCGGTGCACGCGCTCCGCGCGGTGTCGGTCGAAATTGAACGGGGCGAGTTCGTCGCGATCATGGGGCCGTCGGGCTCCGGTAAGTCGACGCTCATGAACCTCATCGGCTGTCTCGACACGCCGACGGAGGGGTCGTATCTGCTGAACGGCAAGAGCGTGAGCGGCATGAACGACGATGAGCTCGCACGGATCCGGAACGAGGAAATCGGCTTCGTGTTCCAGACGTTCAACCTGTTGGCGCGCGCGACGGCGCTGCACAACGTCGAGCTGCCGCTGATCTACGCCGGGTTGTCAGGCGCCGATCGCCACCGGCGGGCAACCGATGCGTTGCGTCTGGTGGAGCTCGAAGACCGCATGACGCATCGCCCGAATGAGCTATCGGGCGGACAGCGGCAGCGCGTGGCGATCGCCCGTGCGCTGGTGAACACGCCGTCCATCCTGCTGGCCGATGAGCCCACGGGCAACCTCGACTCGAAGACCGGCGTGGAGATTATGGCGATCTTCGAGCGGCTCTATCAGCAGGGCAACACGATCGTGCTCATTACCCACGAACCGCACGTTGCCGCCCACGCCCATCGGGTGCTTCACATTCTGGACGGCCGGATCGAGAAGGACGTACGGACGGCGCGTGCGGCGGCGTCGGTCTAAACCCAGAGTGAACCCTGAGGTTACGTCCTAAGCCCTTTCCTGGTATTCCCCGAAGATCGCTCGCAGCTCATCAGCCACCTCACCCACCGTGGCCTTGGCTTCGACCGCCGCGATGATCGGCGGCACGAGGTTGGTCTCATCGCGCGCGGCCGTCGCGACCGACGCCAGCGCCGCTCGCGCCGTGGCCTGGTCGCGTGACGCGCGGAGCGCGCTGACCCGCGCGGCCTGCTCCGCTTCGATCGCCGGGTCGATCCGGTGGACCGCGACGGCAGTCTCGGTGTCCGTCGCCTCGAATCGGTTGACGCCGACCACGGTCGCCTCACCGCTATCAATCGCGCGCTGGGCGCGATACGCCGCGTCCTGGATCTCCCGCTGGATGAACCCCGATTCGATGGCATCGAGGGTGCCGCCCTCCTGGTCGATCCGACCGATGAGCGCCTCCGCCTCGGCTTCGAGACGGTCCGTCAATTGCTCAACCGCCCACGACCCGGCCACCGGGTCTACGGTGTTGGTCACCCCGGTTTCGGACGCGATGATCTGCTGTGTGCGCAGCGCAATCTGCGCCGCCTCTTCCGTCGGCAGACCCAGCGCTTCGTCGCGTCCATTGCAGTGCAGAGACTGCGTCCCGCCGAGCACGGCGGCCATGGCCTGAAGGGCGACCCGCACGACGTTGTTGTCCGGCTGTTGCGCCGTGAGCGTGCTGCCGGCCGTCTGCGTGTGAAACCGCAACTGCTGCGCGCGTGGCTCCGTCGCGCCGAACCGGTCGCGCATGAGCCGTGCCCAGAGCCGCCGCGCGGCGCGGAACTTGGCGATTTCTTCCAGGAAATCGTTGTGGGCGTTGAAGAAGAACGACAGACGCCGCCCAAAGGAGTTGACGTCGAGCCCGGCATCGATGGCCGCCCGCACATACGTCATCGCATGCGCGAACGTGAACGCGATCTCCTGCGCCGCGGTCGAGCCCGCCTCACGGATGTGATAGCCGCTGATCGAGATGGGGTGCCAGGCCGGCAACTCGCGGTCGCAGTAGGCGACGACATCGGTCACGATGCGTAGCGAGGCACGAGGCGGATAGATGTATGTGCCACGCGCGACGTACTCCTTCAAGACGTCGTTCTGCAGGGTGCCGGCGATCGCGTGAGAAGCCACACCCTGGTGGCGGGCGACCGCGACGTACAGCGCGAGCAGGATGATCGCCGTGGCATTGATGGTCATGGATGTCGACACGCGGTCCAGCGGAATGTCGTCGAACAGCCGCGCCATGTCCTCGATGGTGTCGATCGCGACGCCGACCCGCCCAACCTCGCCGGCGGCGAGCGGATTGTCGGAGTCGTATCCGATCTGAGTTGGTAGATCGAAAGCGACACTCAGGCCGCTCACGCCTTGATCGAGCAGATACCGATAGCGCCGATTCGATTCCGCGGCCGTCCCGAATCCTGCGTATTGCCGCATCGACCAGAGCCGGCCCCGATACATCGTCGGATGGATGCCGCGAGTAAAGGGGAACTCGCCGGGCCGTCCCAGTCGGTCGTCTGCCGACGGCGGCACGTCGCGAGGCGTGTAGACATCTGAGCTCATAGCCGCCTGCGATTGTACCGAACCTGACGGAGAGCTCACAGGTTAGAACCGCAGGCTAAGGTCGTCTGACCTAAAGCAAGCACATTATATTGCGGTTCACGGAGCGAAAACCGCGATATACAGTGGTGTCTATCTTGACAGTGCGCAAGTCCTCGTTTAGAATCTGCGGGTTTCTTTCTCGTTACTCCTACCAGACCTCGCATGGTGCAGCCCCTTTGCGGCGGATCGTCAGACCGCAGGCGGGTGACCGCATCGAACGTGGATTCGCCGCCGGTTCCCGGCCCGACGGCAGGTGAGGAGGTCACCGCATGGACGACGTCGTGAATCGCTTGGCGCGCGAGTTGGCTGAGGCCATCGGCGCCGCAGTCGCCGAGGACGGGAGAGTCGAGGCGTGTCGCGAAAAAGCGCGCGCGGCCGGGTACGAAATGCGTGTGTCGCTGGAAGCCGAGATCGGCTTCGGCCACCGCTCTGGTTCCCAGGCGCTTGCGAAGGTGGCCGCCTCGCCGCCTGCTGGGAAGGAACAGCAAGGCATGGACATCACGGCGAACGATCGTCGATTCCTCCGATCGCTGCGGATAGCGGCCGACGAGTTGAACCAACAGGTCGACTAGTCGACCCAAGCGCGCAGGTCGCGACCCGTCATTTCTGGCGGGCGGGCCACGCCAGCTACGGCCAGCAACGTCGGCGCCACGTCGCGCAGCGACCCGTCGCGTAGCGTGTACCCCCGCCGCTCGATCGCCTTGTCGATGAATACGACAGGGACCGGGTTGCCGGTGTGCGCCGTATGCGGCTCCTTCCGCTCGCGATCCCACATCTGCTCCGCGTTGCCGTGGTCGGCCGTCACGATGACCGTCCCGCCGGCGGCTTCAACCGCGCGCACCACCCGCAACAGACATGCGTCGAGCGTCGCGACGGCGACCACGGCCGCCTCGAGGTTGCCGGTGTGACCCACCATATCGGCGTTCGCGAAATTGCAGACGATCACGTCGTGGCCGCCGGCGTTGACATCGGCCACGAGCGCGTCGGTAATGCCCGCCGCGCTCATCTCGGGCTGCAGATCGTAGGTCGGGACTCGTGGTGACGGCACGAGGATCCGGTCTTCTCCCGCGCGCGGCTGCTCTGCCCCGCCATTGAAGAAGTACGTCACGTGGGCGTATTTCTCCGTTTCCGCAAGCCGAAGATTCGTCAGGCCGTGGACGGACAGCACCTCGGCCACGTTGGCCGAGAGCGCCTCCGGTCGGAATGCGATCGGAAGCTCGAACGTCGCGTCGTACTCCGTCATCGTGGTCAGCGCGATCCGCGGGTGGGCCCTTCGGGTGAAGCCGTCGAACTCGGCGTCCGGGGACGCGAGCGCGCGAGTGATCTGGCGAGCGCGGTCGGCGCGGAAGTTAAACAGGACGAGTGAATCGCCGTCTTCGACCCGGCCGATCGGCTGCCCGTCGGCTGCAAGCACGACGCCGGGCTCGATGAACTCGTCCGTCACCTGTGCATCGTAGGCCTGGGTGATGAGCGACCGCGCCTGGCGCGCGCTGCGCCCGCGTCCAGAGACGATCGCGTCATACGCCCTTTCGCAGCGCTCCCATCGGCGGTCGCGATCCATAGCGTAGTAGCGGCCGATGACTGACGCGATCCGCCCGGCTCCCGCCCTGGCCATCGTCCGTTCGATCTCCACAAGGTCGTCGGCGCCCCCCGTTGGCGCTGTGTCGCGTCCGTCCGTGATGGCATGCACGAAGACGCGCTCGATGCGCCGGCGCGCCGCCATGTCGATGAGCGCCGCGAGATGGCGCCGGTGGCTATGCACGCCACCCTCCGAGACCAGGCCCAACAGATGGAGCGCGTGGCGATCGCCCTCGCACCGGGCCATCGCGGCGACGAGCGCAGGATTCTCGAAGAAGTCGCCGTCGCGAATGCTCTGGTCGATGCGCGTGAGGTCCTGATACACGACGCGGCCGGCACCGAGGTGCATGTGGCCGACCTCCGAGTTGCCCATCTGTCCCGCCGGCAGCCCCACGGCCTCTCCGCTGGCGACGAGCGACGCATGCGGGTAGCTGTCGAGGAGCTCCTGGAACACCGGCGTCTGACCGAGGCCGATGGCGTTGTGGTCGACGGCGTCGCTCAGGCCCCAGCCATCGAGGACAACGAGCACGACCGGTGGACGTTGGGCGGGCATGCGACTCGAGCCGTGGTTCTGGAACGTCTCGGGGCCTGGCCGCCGGGCGGGGCCGTCCGAGCAGCCGGAATCATACCACACGGGCGAGACGCAAGTACCATGTAACCACATACGTTTAAACAACTTAAATCGCATCGCGCGGTTTGACTTGCGACCGAGAGGTCGCCTATCATGAACGGGTTCACTTCGACCAAACACGCGGACCAGGGAGACCGACTCCGATGAACGACATCGCCCGACGCAACTGGGTCGCGACGTCGTGTGTCGCGGCAATGTTGCTGCTGACCACGTCGTCGGTGGCCGCTCAAGACACCGTTGAGCTCGAGGAATGGCAGCAGCAGGAACTGGAGTCGCTCATCGACGTGGTCGCGGCCGCGAAAGACGGTCAGCTCGTCGCGCAGGACAATCCGTTCTCGCTCAATGCCTCGTTCCTCAAGGGCGCCGATGGCGTCACCGAAGTGCCGTTCACCCTCACGATCGATGCGTCGAAAGTCAGCGCGTCGACGGTTGGCCTGTTTCTCTTCGTCGAAGAGCACGTCGAGGCGACGTCGACGGCCGACGAGGAGGAGGACGAATCCGACTCGTCCGACCGACCGGCCGATCTCGCCGCCTACAGCGAGCAGCTCGTCGGCGCCGGCGTGTTTCGAGACGCGGACTACTTCGACGTGACGGCTGACGGGGCGGAACCGATTTACATCAGCCACTTCTTCTCCGCGCCGGGCGGCACATACGACGTGTATGTCGCGATTCGTGACAGCACCGGCGGATCAGAGGACGACGCGTCGACGTCGACGGTGTTGTTGCTGCGCGAAGAGATCGAGGTGCCGGATTTCTGGACGCCGCAGCTCGACACGAGCAGCATTCTTGTGACCGACGTCGTCGAGCCCATGGCGCAGCCGCTGACGGCGGACCAGCTGCATCAGTACCCGTACAGCTTTGGGACGCTGCGCATCGTGCCGAAGCTGGACCGGAGCTTCGGGAAGCAGGAAGAGCTCGCCATCATCTTCTTCGTCTACAACGCTGGTCTGAAGGACGCGACAAAGCCCGACGTGACGATCGAGTACGATTTTCACCAGCAGACGGCGGACGGCGAGGAGTTCTTCAACAAGACAAACCCGCAGCAGTTCAACCCGGAGACCTTGCCTCCCGATTTCGATGTGACCCAGGGCTATCAGATCATCGGGGGACAAACCATTCCGCTGACGCTCTTCCCGGCAGGCGACTACCGTCTCGCGATCAAGGTCATGGACAACACCTCCGGAGCGGACCTGATGCGTGAGGTGGTGTTCACGGTGCGGGAGACGTAGAGCGGGGACCGCTCCATACCCTATGACTCGAGTCCCACGCGTTGCGGTCACCGCGCTGGCGCTGACCGTCGCCACGGCCACGGTGGCTGGCGCGCGCACGACCACTGAGCGGCGTCCTGGGACCACATCGATGAACACCGTCGCGTCCGTCGCGGGCACCGGCGACATTCTCGGCGTCGTGACCAATCGCGGCCGGGGGACGCTCGGGGAGGTGCTGGTCTCCGCCACCGGGCCGTCCGGGACCATGCTCACGGTGTGCGACGCGGAGGGGCGATTCGAGTTCGTGTCGCTCCGGCCCGGGCGGTACCTGGTTCGCACGCACGCGTCAGGGTTCGTGGCGTCCCGGCGTTACGTCGACGTGGTGGCAGACGTGGCTGCCGTGCGCTCGTTGTCGCTGCGTCTGGAGCCTGCGCCGGCGCGGACGGCGCGCCGAGTCCGCCTCGCGGGGGCGGGATTCGGCGGTGCCGCGGCGGCCTCCGCCTCGCCGTCCCTTGCGGGTCTCCCCAGCGAGCTTCCTCCCCTCGAGACGCAGGAGGACCAAGCCGGCGTGAGCGAGGCCGACGGCGTCGCGGACCAGCCATCGGATCAGATCCTGGCGCCGCACGATCACGGCCCAAAAGCGTGGCGCCTGCGGCGCGCGCGGCGCAGTGTGCTGAAGGACAAGACCGGGCACTCAGCCGTGGCGAACGCTGATGCCTCTGACTCTGACGACAACGAGGTCGCGGCATCCAACGATGGGCGCATCGCTGGCCTCTTGGACGCGTTCCCGGTTTCCGGCCAGGTGCAGCTGCTGGCACGCGCAACGTTCGATGGACCTGGGCGATGGTGGTCTCCTGACGGCATGCCGGGGCAGGTGGCTCACGTGTCGCTCGCGCCGGACGGCGACGACGACGCCGTGTGGGCCGTGCGCGGGGCCGTCGACATGACCACCGGGACCGCATCGTCGTGGGCGGTCTCGGGGTGGTACACGGCCGACCCGCATGAGGACCACGCGGTCGAGCTCAGCCTGTCGTATAGCGCCCAGCTTCATGCCGCCGCTGCGATTCCCGCCTTGTCGGTGGGTGCGGACGACATTGACTTAGACCGACTCAGTCGCGACGTTGGGAGCGTGCAAGCATTTGACACGTGGTCGGTGTCGCCACGCGTGACCGTCGGCTATGGGGGCACGTACGCGAGCTACGGCTACTTGGAGAACGGCAAGCTGTTCAGCCCGCGTGCACACGTGACGATCGCGCCGTTCCGGCGTACCCGCGTGCGCGTGGCGCTGGCCCGGACTATGACTGCGCCGGGCGCCGAGGAATTCTTGCCGCCGGTCTCGGGGGTGTGGTTGCCACCTGAACGGACATTTACATCTCTGTCGCGGTTCGAGCCGCTGCAGGCCGAGCGGGCTCGACACGTCGAGATCGCGGTCGAGCGCGATCTTGGGGCGGCTTCTGTCCTGAGTGTGCGTCGATTCCATCAGGATGTCAGCAACCAGTTGATCACCATGTTCGGCATCGTCGGTCGTGCCCCGCGCGATGCGTTCGCCGCGCCAGGCGGGCACTACTACCTGACGAGCGCAAGCGGCGTCGCGACCGACGGTTGGGGCGTCACGTTCAGCCACGGCGTGGCCGGGCGCGTGCGAGGGGCGGTGGGGTATAGCCTCGTACGGGCCAAGTGGCTGCCGTGGACGGCGTCCGGGCTTTCACCTCGCACCGTCGGGGCGTTCCGGACCGGTCTTGAGCGATTTCACGATGTCACGACCTCGGTCGAAACCGAGATCCCTGAGACCTCGACGCGCGTCTTCGCCGTCTGCCGCGTCAATACCGCGTTCGCGCGAGCATCCACCGACACGGTGTCATCGGGGATGGACGCGCGATTCGATGTGCGGGTGACACAGACGCTGCCGTTTTCCCCAATCGACGGGAGCACCTGGGAGCTGCTCGTTGCCATTCGTAGCCTCTTTCACGATGCCGCGTTCGGCACCTCTGCCTACGACGAATTGCTCGTCGTCGACCCTCCGCAGCAGTTCGTTGGCGGGCTGGTTGTTCACTTCTGAGCGCCGGGTCGGCCAGCCGGCCGATGACGAGAATCCAGAGATCCACCGGGAATCAGGCCACTGCCGCGATCCATTCGTTTGGTGTTATCGTCCATGCACATGGATCTCGATCGCACCGCATCGGCGTAAGTTACCAGGATTTCAGTGCTTTGTGACACCCAAGGAGCACGCGGATCGGAATGTCGTTTGCACCGACGGAGAGGTAACCTGTCCGTAGGGGCGTGTGTTCATGACATCGACTGAGCGCGAGCTGACCGCGCGGCGTTACCGAGGTGGCTGGAGCCGGGCGCTCTTGGCGGTCGGTGTCGTCGCAGTGCTCGTCTTTCTCGCGATCGCCAATGCGGTCGTGCAGGCCAACTGGAGCGAGGTCGAGGACGGCGTCCTCTGGCTGGAGGGCGTGGATGGCCTCGTCGCCGCGGACCTTGCCCTCGACTCGGCGGCCGCACAGGCCGGGCTGGAAGCCGGCGATGTGCTGCTCGCGATCGACGGCAGCCCGGTCGACACCAGGGCCGAGGTCCTCGGGTTTCTTCATGCGGGCGTCGAGGGGACTCGACTCGACTACACCGTGCTCCGCGTCCGCGATCGGCAGATCTACGAGCTGTCACTCGAGCCTCTACCGGGCGTCAACCTTCCGGTCTACTTCGTGCTGGCTGGCATCGGCTTGTTCGGATTGCTGGTCGGCGCCGCCGTACGTGTCCGCCGGCCCGATCATCAGGCCACGCTCCACTTCTTCTGGTTGACGGTCGCCTTTTTCGGCGTCTTCGCGTTTTCATACAGCGGCCGGCTTGATCGTCTCGACTGGGTCTTCTTCTGGGCGGACGAGGTCTCGATCCTGCTGCTGGCCCCGCTCTTCATGCACTTTGCCCTGGTGTTTCCCGAGCGCTCGCCAGGGTGGATCCGGAATCGGCTTGGCCCGCGTCTGTTCCCGCTCGTGTATGCGCCGGCGCTCGCGCTGGGTGTCGCCCAGGCGGTCGCCGTGCTCGGCTCGGACGCCAGTCCACTCTTCGCGGGCGCGATTGAACGCGTCTGGCAACTGCAGCATCTCTACCTCGCCGCGTGCACCATTGGCGGGCTGACGACGATGGTCGTGGCGTTGCAGCGGGTCCGGTCGATTACCGCGCGGCGCCAGTTGCGGTGGATCGTGTCGGGCGCCGTGCTGGGCGGTCTGCCGTTCGCGCTCGGCTACGCGCTGCCCTATGCGCTCGGGATCACTCCGCCGGTGGGGTTCAGATTCACGGCGGTGCCGCTCGGGTTGATCCCGCTCGCGTTCGCCTCAGCCATCGTCCGCTACCGGCTCCGCGACGTCGAGGTCATCGTCAAGCGCAGCCTCGTATACACGGCGGTCGTGGCCGCCATGATAGCCATCTACCTCGTCCTCGAGCGGCTCGCGAAAGAAGTGTTTCTCGAGGAATCCGATCCCCACAACTCAATCATCGCGCTGCTGGCAACGGCGGTCGTCGTGCTGTTGGCCGGTCCGGTGAAGAACGCGATTCAGACGATGCTTGATCGCGTCTACTATCGCGACCGGTTCGACTACCGGCGTGCGCTGGTTAGGTTCGCGCGCGATCTCAACGCCGACCTCGACCTCGAGCGGTTGAGTGAGCGCCTCGTGAATCGGGTGACCGAAACGCTGGTGGTCGACCGCATGGCGTTGCTACTCGGTCGTAACCTGACGGGAGATGGGGGATCTTCCCAGCCCGGAGACTTCCAGCCCATTCGGTGGGTCGGCTTCGAGCCGGCGCCACCGGCATTGACGCGCGGATCGAGCGTCGGCGAGCGACTGTCTGCGCGTCACACTGTCCTGCTTGATGATCCCGCCACCCGACGTAGGGTCGCGACCCACGATGCCGAGTATTGGCGTGACCGTGGCATCTATTACTTCGTGCCCTGCGTGGCAGAGGACGAGACGATCGCGGTGATGGCTCTTGGGCGCAAGGAGAGCGGTGAGCCGCTGAGCAGCGAGGACATGGCCTTGCTGGCGGCCGTTGCGGGCCAGGTCGCGACGGCGCTCGAGAACGGACGGCTCTACGGTCAGCTGCACGTCAAGGCCGGCGAGCTCGATCGGATGCGGCAGTTCAGCGAGAACATCGTCGAATCGCTCAGCGATGGGCTGGTTGTGCTCGATCTCGGTGACCGGGTGGTGCGGTGGAACGCCGGCCTCGAGCGTCTGTTTGGGGTCTCGCGCGAGGACGCGGTCGGCGAGCGGCTCGGCGACCTGTTCGATTCGGGGTTCGTCGGGCGGTTGCGGCAGGCACGCGTCGATACGCCGACCGGTGCCGAGCTCTACCGCGTTCCGCTGGTGTCCCGCCATGCGGAACCGAGTCGGTTGTTGGTAAATGCGGCGACGGCTCCGCTACTGACGCCGGACGGCGACACGAGCGGGACGATGGTGATCATCGAGGACATCACGTCGCGCGTGCAGCTCGAGGAGCAGTTGCAGATCTCGGAGAAGATGGCGTCGATCGGCCTCCTGGCCGCGGGCGTTGCGCACGAGGTCAACACACCGCTCACCGGTATCTCGAGCTTCACTCAGATGCTGCTCGAGGGGGCGGATCCGGACGATCCCAAGACGCGACTGCTGGAGAAGATCGAGCGTCAGACATTTCGCGCGGCGAAGATCGTCAACGGGCTCCTGAACCTGGCACGTCCGGGACGGTCAGATGTGTCCGGACCGGTCGATGTCAACGTCGTCGTCAACGACGTCCTCGCGTTGCTCGAGCATCAGCTGGAGACCGGCAACGTCAAGGTGCGCCGCGAGCTGTCCACCGTCTCGCCGGTCGTGCAGGGGGTCGAGTTCAAGGTCCAGCAGGTCTTCCTCAACCTGTTCCTCAACGCACGCGATGCCATGCCCACCGGCGGATGGCTCACGGTGAGCAGCCGTGTCGACGATGGGCGCGCGGTCGTCGAGATCGCGGATACCGGGGCGGGGATTCCGTCCGAGCACCTCTCGCGTATCTACGACCCGTTTTTCACCACCAAGGGCGCGGGTCAGGGCACGGGGTTGGGGCTGTCGGTGACGTACGGCGTGGTGCAGGAGCACCACGGCACGATCGAATGTGAGAGCCATCGCGGACAGGGGACGCGATTCAGACTGTCGCTCCCACTCGTGGCGTCGGAACGGGAACGCCCGACCGAGGCGGTGACCACGGGCACCTAAGGTTCGAGCACCGAGCACGAGAGTCATGCCACAGAGCCCCTCCCTGCTGGTCGTCGACGACGAGGAGATCATGCGTGAGATCCTCGAGTCGCTTCTGACGAAAGAGGGCTGTCATGTACGGTTGGCGACGTCTGGCGAAGAAGGCGTCGAGGCGGCGAAGACAGGGTCGTTCGATGCGGTCATCCTCGACATCATGATGCCGGGGATGAACGGCCTCGAGGCCCTCCAGGAGCTCAAGCGGCACGAGGACGACCTCCCCGTGATCATGATCACGGCCTACGGCACATCGAGCAACACGCGCGATGCGTTCAAGCACGGCGCGTTCGATTTCATCGAGAAACCCTTCAAGAATGATGACGTGCTCCTCGTCGTGCGCAACGCCGTGGCCCAGCGGCGGCTCATCGCCGAGAACCGCGCGCTGCGGCACAACCTTCGTGCCCACACGCACCGTTTCAGTGATCTGATCGGTCGGAGCCCGCGGATGGCAGCCATCTTCGATCTCGTGGCTCAGGCGGCGCCCAGCCGGAGCACGATCTTGGTCCAAGGAGAAAGCGGGACGGGCAAGGAGCTGGTCGCTCAAGCCATACATGACAACTCGCCTCGGTCGGATCGGCCGTTTATCACGGTCAATTCCGGCAGCCTCCCCTCAGACTTACTCGAGTCCAACCTGTTTGGCCACGTCAAGGGCGCCTTCACGGGCGCCGTGGCGCCCAAGAAGGGGCTCTTCGAGCTCGCCGACCGCGGCAGCATCTTCTTCGATGAGATCGGCACGGTGCCGCCGGAAACGCAGGCGAAGCTGCTGCGGGTGATGCAGGAGCGCGAGTTTATGCGGTTGGGCGGCGTCGACACCATCAGAGTCGACGTGCGGATCATCGCCGCGACCAACGTCGACCTCCAGCGGATGGTGAAGGAGGGCAGCTTTCGGGAGGATCTCTACTATCGCCTGAATGTGATCGCGGTCGAGCTGCCACCGCTCCGTGAGCGCAAGGAGGACGTGCCGTTGCTGGTGCAGAGCTTCCTCGAGAAGTACGGGAAAGAAAACGACAAACCCGATCTCGATCTTGTGCCGGAGGCGCTCGAGCTTCTGGAGGGCTACCACTGGCCCGGGAACGTGCGAGAGCTCGAGAATGTGATCGAGCGCGCGGTCGTGTTGACCTCGGGCTCGACGATCGGCGTCGACCTCATCCGTGACGACATCCGCACCTCGCGATCGTTCGACCTTCCCAACTTCGACCTGCCGCCTGAGGGCATCCCGTTCAGGAAGATCGTCGAGGAGATGGAGGCGCGGTTGATTGGGCGCGCGCTGGAGGCGGCGGGCGGCGTGCAGAAGCGCGCGGCGGAGTTGCTGCAGATCAAGCCCACCACGCTGAACGAGATGATCAAGCGCTACGGGATCCGGCCGCGGCGCAAGCGTGCAGCCAGTGGCGCAACCCCAAAGGGGCGCGCGGCCGGCGCGCCGGCCGGCGGCGCGACACGCTCGGTGCGATCGGTCTCGAGCGCGGAGTCGACGTCGGCGGCCGCCGCGATCGAGGACCTGATCGGCAAGCGGCTCAGCGGCGTCGAGTAGGGGTCCGGCCGCGACTGCGCGGCCTGCCGGTACGACCACGCGGTTTCTTGTCGCGCGCCGGCGTCTGGACGCGTTGGCCGGCGACAGCCGAAATCATCCGCTCGTACTTCTCGAGGATGACGTCCCATCCGTAGTTGGCCTGCACGTACGCGCGACCGTTGCGGCCCATCGCGTCGCGTACCTCAGCGTTGCCGATGAGGAGCCGCAGGCATTCCACGAACTCGTCGCGGTCGGCGTAGTAGAGACCGGCGTTGCTCCGTTGGCAGTGGTCGGTCAAGACGTCGCTCCGCGCGTTGGCCAGCACGGGCGTGCCGACGGCGAAGGCCTCCAGCGCGAGGAGCGACAGGCTCTCGTAGGGTGATGGCACCACGACCACGGTGGCGGCTTCGAGGGCTTCGAGGCGCTCCGTCTCGGAGAGCATCCCGGCAAAACGAATGTAGGGCTCCTCGGGGATGGGCATCAGTTTGATGCCCATCAGCGCGAGCGTGGCATCCCCGTGCGCCGTCGCGTAGGTGCCGAAGTACTCGACCAGCTCCTCGCACCCTTTGCCCGGGTCGATCCGGCCGCCGTACAGCGCGAACGGACCGTAGAGTCGATGGCGGCGCCGAAACACGGCGCCAGCCGATGGCGGCGGGTCGTCGTCGGACTCGTCGTCGACCTCGTCATCGTCTGGCGGGCCGAGCTGGTCGTGGCCGGCGCCGTTGGTGGGGAAGCCAAGATGCGGGGGGAGGTCGACACCGCATCCGACGACCTCCTCGGTCGTCGCGCGGATATCGAAGCGCGATCGAAGAAAGCCGCGCTCCACACCGGTGTTGAACGCCATGGCCGCTGGTGACCGGAACACATCGCGATACAGGTCGAGGCCGATTGCGGGCTCGTCGTGCGCGGTGGGCACGAGGATGCTACGACGCGGATCGACACGGAGGCCAAGCACCGTCGGCGCATACAGATAGGTGAAGAAGATCAGCGCGTCGTAGGTGGCGTGCCGTTGCTCGAGGTGCTCGACCAGCGCGGGGCACCACGGACCCTGCTGCGTCAACCAGGCCATCTCGTCGTCAGCCGTGTGCGGGTTGGCGAAGATCCAGTCGGAGTACTCGTTGAAGCTGGCGATGTCGCGCGTGTGCGCGTTCGCAAACCGTCGGACCGTGACGCCCCGTATGCGGTCCGGGCCCTCCGGATACTCGTTGGCCCAGGTCACGTAGTCGCGTGCGCACGTCGTCAGCACGTCGACCTGGTGACGCGTCGAGAGGCGCTCGGCGATGAGACGGCAGTGGTACTCGGAGCCGCCAATGATCTCCGCGCCGTAGCGTTGCACGATAAGGGCGATCTTCACGCGGATAGGGTCTGTAGCATCGAATCGAGAGCAGCCTCGACTCGCGCGGGTGAGAAATCAGCCAAACGCCGCCTTTGGCCAGCGATGACCTCGACTCTCAACCGGTCATCGTACACCAGGAGACCGAGCAGCTCGGCAGCGTACTCGAGATCCTTCGGCGCGAAGCAGATCCCGGCGCCACCCAGCGTTTCGGGAACCGCACCCGCGCCGTAAGCGAGCACCGGCACGTCGGCGGCCATCGCTTCGAGCAATGGCACGCAGAATCCCTCGTGCTCGCTGAGCGACACATAGACGTCGGCGTGCCGATAGAAGGTGGCGAGTTCCGGCTCGGGCACGGGACCGGTGAACAGAAACCGGTCCGCCGGCATCTCGTACTCTGCGATCAACGCCCGCAGCATGGCGTAGTACCGCGGCACGACGTCTGTGCGGCCAACGAAGATGAAGCGGTAATCCGTATCGACATACCGCTTGTAGTGCTCCGCGAGCCTGAGGTGGTCTTCGAGCATCTTGTTCGGCGCCACGCGGCCGACGAACAGGATGTTGGCGAGGCCGTCGTTCAAGAGGTCATCCAGCGCCGGTTGCCGCGGCGCGCGGATGATGCGGTCCGTGTCGACCAGAATCGGCATCACGCTCGTCCGATCGAAGCCGAGTCTCTCAAGCTCTTGCCGGTTGTACTCCGAGTCGCCCATCGCGAGGTCGATGCGATCGACGAGCGTTGACAGTTCCTGACGCCCGAGCGCGGCAAGGCGAAAAACCCCCGGATCGTAGGACGCGAAGAAGCGGGCCGGTGTGATGTTGTGATACTGCACGACGCGTCGACCCCGCAGTTGCGGGAGGGCGTCGGTCATCGGCGATGGTACGGCGAAGTGGAGCACCGTGATGTCGCCGCGGCGCGCGGCTGGGTCCTGGAAGGGTCGTACGTCGCTCCGGAGGTCGTCGTCGACTGACAGCGCGAACAGGTCGGCCACGTGGCCGCGCAGTCGGAGGAGATCGCGCACGCGCCGCGCGCTGTCTCCGACCGCGTCGCCCCGATGCGCGGCCGGTAGCCATTGGTTGATGATCATGCGGACGTCGCCCCCTAGCGCGGCGCGCCTGGCTCCTTCGGCAACGCCTGATAGGCCGACGGGCGGTAGCGTCGAAGCTCTTCCATGGCCTCGGACTGGTCGAACTGGTGCCAGAAGTCCCAGGTGACATCCGGGGGCGACATACGTGGACCGCGCCGCACCTGCTCGACGAACCGTAGCAGCGTCGAGTCGAAGTCCTTGCGACGCAACCGGGTGAGCGCAGCGTCCTGTGTTCGCACGATCTCGTTCGTTAGATCCTGGTTCGACAGCACGGCGTGCATGAGCGAGGCTACGTGGCGTGGGTCCTTCGAGTCATACAACACGCCGCCGCCGTCCATGGTCGCCGGCACCGCGGCGGCGTCGAACGCGATGACCGGAATCTGCTTCGAGAACGCTTCGACGAGTGGCACACAAAACCCCTCGTGCTCGCTGGCCGAGAGAAAGAGGTCGGCGACGTCGTAGAGCGCAGTCAATTCCTCGTTCGACACGTGGCCGATGATGTGCACATCCGGTGTTCGAAGCCGATCGATCTGGCTGGACAGCGACGCGAGGTAGTCTTCGAACCCCCGGTACGAACCAACCAGCAGGAGACGCGAGCAGGGGTTGTACTTCAATCGATAGGCATGAAAGAAGCGGACGAGGTCCTCGATGCGCTTGTTCGGGATCAGACGGCCGACGAACAGGATGTTGGTCCACGCGTCATCGAAGTCACGTGCGATCAGCGGGTTCGGCGTCACCTCGAGATGGGCGAAGCCTGGGACGACCGGCAGCACGGCGGTGTGAGGGAAACCCATCTCTTCGAGCTCCGCCCGGTTGAACTCCGAGTCACCGAGCGCCAGGTCGCAGCGCGGCGCGTAGGCGCGGAGCTCGCGCCGGCCGGTATAACACTGCTGGACGAGCGTGGGGTTGACCCCGATGAAGTATTCGGGCGGGGTGATGTTGTGGTAGACGAGGATCATCCGATCGGGGAGCGCGAACGCCACTCGCGACGCCCTCGAGCCGATCGAAAAATGGTGGATTAGGATGTCGTCGGGACGGCTGTCGGCGATGAGGTCCCGATAATCGACGGTGAGGTGGTCGAGGCGTGGGTCGGCCGTCTGCGCATAGATGTTCGACGCAAAGCCCACACCGCGCAGCACCGTGGCGATCCCGAGCACCTCGTTGCCGATGGCGTCGCCGTATCCCAGCGTGGCCAGGACCTGGTGCACGGCGATGTCGGGTGTTGCCAACGTGGTCATGCGTGCCGTGTTGTGTTCGCGTCCGTGTCATCGGACGCAGGACCCGTCGGGAGGCTGTCGACGATCTCGCGCGCCGGTGCGCAATCGCGGCGCCGCCGGCGCATCCACCCCGGCAGGCGTTCGAGCGGAGCCGGGACGCCGCCCTCGTCCTCCTCCCGGAGCCGCTCGAGTATCGCGAAGTACTTGCGCTCGATGGTGTCCCACGTGTAGTGCCGGCGGAAATAGGCGCGACCGTTGGCCGACAACGCCACGCGCAGGTCCGGGTGGGTCTCGAGCGCGTGCAGGGTTTCCGCGAACTCGGCGTACGTCTCGTAATAGAGTCCCGCCCTGGCCCGCGTCACCTGCCCGCGTAGCACATCGCAGCCGCCGTTCACCAACACGGGTAGGCCCATCGCCCACGCCTCGAGGGTCACCATCGAGAGGCTCTCGTAATAGGACGGCATGACGAGCAGCTCGGCGGCGCACATGGCGTCGAACTTTTCTTCGTCGGTCAGGAAGCCGAGATGGTGGACACGCGGCTGCGACGGGATCGGCATGATCGGGTTGCCGATGAGGACCAGCTGCATCTGCCGCGACACATCGCGCGCGTACCGGCCGAAGAACTCGAACAGCTCATCGCATCCCTTGTTCTCGTCGATCCGCCCGACATACAGCGCGAAGCGTCCGCGAATGCCAGTGCGGGCGCGAAAGCGCTTCGCGCTCGGACGGGGTGGCACCTCGGACCCGACTCCCACAACGATCCCGGGCACGGCGTGGTTGTTCGACACGCCCTGGATGGTCGCGCGCTCCTCATGCGAGTTGTACATGAGCGCTCTCACTCCGCGGAACGTAGGCCCGAAGATGGCGAGGCCAAGCGCCGGATCGCGTTCCGCGGTGGGCACGAGGATGGCGCGCGCGGCCGCTGCGCGGATGCCGTGATACGAGTGGTAGTAGCGGTAGCTGAAGAAGAAGTAGTAGTCGTAGCTCGTGGCGAAGCGCCGAATGTGGCTCACGAGCGCCGGGCTTGTCGGACCCTCCGATCGCAGCCAGCCGAGCTCGTCGGCGAGCGAGTGCGTTCGGTCGAACACCTGCTTGGAACGGCGACCGAAGTCGTCAGGATCGCGCTCGCGTCGCACGGGAAACCGATGCACTGGGATCCCGTTGACCTTGTCGGTCCCGGCCGGCAGTTCGTTGCGCCACGTGATGTAGTCGCGCGCGCAGGTCGTCAAGACCTCGACATCCGCACGACGGCCGAGGCGCTCGGCGACATACCGAGCATGCAGCTCGGCTCCGCCGTTGAGGTCCGCGCCATAGCGCTGAACGACGATCGCCAGCTTCACTGATCAGGCGAGCCGTCGGGGGTGCCGGGTGGCCGGCGCGCTTCCTCGGGGGCAGACTCTGCCTCCCCGGCGGAGTCGTGCGACGCCGGAGCGATAGCCGTTGGCGCTGCGATCGCCGACTCGGCCTCGACGTCCAGCGCGACCGGCTCGGGCGGCGCGGGACCATCGTCTGGTGCGACGGGCTCGGGCGGCGCGGGACCATCGTCTGGTGCGACGGGCTCGAGCGGCGCGGGACCATCGTCTGATGCGACCAGTGATGCGACCGGCTCGGGCGCGGTTCCCGTGGTCTCCGGGGGCGTCGCGGTTTGGGCGGCACCGGGCTCAGACCCCGCGGAGTCTGGGGTGGCTACATCGGTCGCGCCGCCGGTCCCTGAACGGCGGCGTCCGCGTCGTCGCCGTCGCCGTCGCTTCTCGGGGCCAGCCGCGTCGCCGCTGCTGTCGGCGTCTGCGGCTCCCGCGGCGGCGCCGCTCTCAGCCGGCGCACGATACTGGACCACGTCCTCAAGGGCCCGCGCGCGCCGTTCATCGAAGTCGAGGCGACCCGCGATCGACTCCACCCGCATCTTGTGGTTCTTCAGGTCGATCGACAGCCGGGTCATCTCCACCACGAGGTTGTTCAGCAGCTCGTAGGTGAGCGCGTCCAGCTCGGCACGCGCCGCCAGCTTTGCCGCGATCCGCTCGAAACGTTGTATGAGTTCCACGTTGGTCTGCACCATCCAGTTGAGCTGCGCGATCTGCTGTTCGTTGATCTGGCGTTGTATGGTCAGCGCGTGCACGATCGGTGTCGGATTGAAGAAAAACTTGAGGAGCGGATTGAGCAGGCGACGAAGGGCGTGGAGCGCGCGGCCGGCCATCCCACGCGACGACCGGTAGATGGTGTCCTCGTCGAATTCGAACGACGGCGGTTCAGGCGGTGCCTCCGGGTGCGTCAGAGGCTCGACGGGGTCGTCGCCGCGCTTCCTGTAGTGCGCCAGCAAGTCTGACCTCACGTTCTGTGGGTCGAGAAAGCGCTCGAGCTTCACATTGGCCATCTCCCGGATCTGGCCTTCCGTATAGTCGGCCCCACGCTTGTCGCGGATCCGGGCCCGGATCCGCTCCATGATTTGCTCGACATCGACGGATTCGGAACGAATATTGAACTCGGACATGATGGTGTCTTGGAGTGGTAACGGCCTAGTAGCTCGAGAACAATCGACCCCACTCCGTGTCGAGGAACTGTCGGATGCGCGCGCGCCCGATCGTCGGATACCAGACCCAGTCATGGTAGACGTTCGAGGCGAACGGCGCCCAGACGACGAGCGGGGAGTGCAACAGCAGACGCTCGAGGGGTCGAAGAAAGCCCTTGCGAATCAACTGGTCTCCCCAGATGACCAGGGACTTCCGTGTCTGAAAATGAAAGTTGACGTCGGCCACATCCTCTCCGACGATCTCGATGTCGCTGAGGTTGGACACGCCCAACTGTCGTTCGTGCGCCATGCGCAGATAGGGGATCGTCGCCGGGTCGTACCCCATCATTCGCGCGGCGACGGAGTCGATCGCCACCGAGTCGGATGAGGCGAGGATGTAGTTGTGAATCCGAGGAATCATCGTTCTCGGACCCGCGCCATCCCCACAGACTGTGCCGTCCATGACCGCGAATCGCGCCGGGTGGAGCTCCCGCTCCATGTAGAGCAGGTCGACAAGCACCTCGTGCATGTACTTGTGGGCGTAGTGGCGGACCTCTTTGAGCAGGCCGCCGAACGCGTTCTTCACGGCGCCGGTCGTCACCGCATGACCGTGGGTCTTGACCGTCGGCAGGTGGACGATTTGCTTGCCGGGGTAGAGCGCCGGAATCTCGATGCCCTCGGGGAAGATCTCATTGAGCTTGAGCAGGGGGCTGGTGAACTGATACGTCTTCCACTCGACGTCCGGCAGCGCGGTGAATCCGAGGCCGAGTCGATCGAGCACCGGTGCCCAACGGTTGTTGCGGCAGCCCCGATGCGGATCGGTCACCACGGTCTTGTTTTCGAGCGGGATGATGTGTTGCCGTGCCATCCCACCGTCGAGCAGGGCGCGGAGCGTGCCCTCTACCTGCCAGGGCTGCGATGAGCAGGCCGGGAAGTACTTCGTCCACGACAGGTTGAGTTTGATGATGGTGTCCTGCGTGACGTCGAGGCAGTCGCGCCATCCAGCGGCGGCCATGACGCGGGCGTAGTCGTCGACTACCGTCTCGGGGCGTGTCTTGATGACGGCCACCTTGGCGGTCGTGCGGGGTGCGACGGGCGCGGGGCGCTGGGTGGGCGGATCGATGAGTGTGGCCATGATCTGATCTTAGATGGGGCCTGCGGCCCCAAGCCCCGCCGCGCGCAGCTGCGCGCCCTGCGTCTCGACAGACCTTGACTCATTGCGTAGCTCGTCATTCACCACGGGCTCCTAGCCGCCGAACGGTCTGTAGATGATGAGCACGACTGAGGCTGCCCAGAGCACCACGCACGCGAGCAGCGGGCGGTCGCGCCACAGCGTCTCGGACGGGTTGCCGCCCCCGTCCCGGCGGTGCACGAGAAAGAGATACCGGAAGACCCCATACACGGGGAATGGCAGCGTCAGGGTCAATAAGCCGGTCCCGAATTTCTCGACTGTTTCCGGTCCCATCGTGTAGAACGCATAGCTGATCAACGTCGCGGCAGCGGCGATGGAAATCAACTGGTCGAGCATCAGCGGGGTGTACTCCGCGAGGATTGGCCGGTGACCGGCGGCAGCCGGACCGAGCAAGGCGATCTCCTGGCGCCGCTTACTCAGTCCCAGAAACAACGCCCCGAGCACCGTGCAGACGAGCAACCACTGGCTGATCGGCACCGCGATCACCACGGCCCCAGCGACGGCGCGCAGCACAAACGACCCGGCGATCGCCAGGACATCGAGGATGACGACATGCTTGAGCACGCGGGTGTAGGCGAGCAGCAGCGCGACGAACCCCACGCTCACGAGGCCGAACGGCCGGCTCAACCAGAACGCCCCAGCGAGTGCCACGCTGCTCAGCACCGCCGCCGCGACGACGGCCGAGGTGGTGGACACATGACCAGCCGCGATGGGCCGTCGCGATTTCTCGGGATGTCGCCGGTCGTCCTCCCGGTCGGCCACATCGTTGATGAGATACATCGCGCTCGATAGCGCGCAGAAGATGACGACCGCGACGGCCGAGATGGCCAAGACGCGGGGATCTCCGAGTTGCTGGCCGAAGATGAGCCCAGCAAACACGACAAGATTCTTCGTCCACTGCTCGGGTCGCAGCGCCGCGAGCAAGTGGCCGGCGAATGAGGCCGCCGGCCGCGCGTGGCGCAACGACGACTCGGCCGCAGTGGATTCGGAAACAGGGTCGCGCGCCATGCCGCGCGTGTCGGGGAACACCCGGCGATCAGGAGAAGCTTTGTAGCGCCTCTTGCTCCGTTTCGAAGACGTCGAACACCGCGAGCAACTTGGTGATGGTCAGCAAATCCTCAATGCGCTTCGTGAGGTTCAAGAGCTTGAGGCTGCCGCCCTGTCTGCTGACGGTCGTGTAGGTACGCACAATCTCGCCCAGTCCAGCGCTGTCCACATACGGCACGCCTTCGAGGTTCATGACCAGTTTCTTGTGGCCCTGCTGGATCAGACTGTTGATCTTGTCCTTGAGCAACTCGTCGCCTTCGCCGATCGTCAACTTGCCTTTGAGATCCAGGATCATCACGTCACCGGTCGGGCGTTCTTCGATCTGCATCGCTTTTGTCCTCCGCTTCCCGGCGGCCGCTGCTTCTTCCAGCGGCCGCTGCTTCCTGCCCGTCCGTTTCGTGGCGCCCACTGCCCCGACGCCTGCGCCGCCAGGACGCGCAGTATCCGCATTCAGGGACCCGACACCGTACCATGCCCTTTTCGCGAGTGTCAAGACGGTGGGGCCAGTTCGAGCCCGTTAAACCGGCACTTTTTCACACAGTACCGAGTTTACGGTGGGTTGTTCTAGTCCCCGTAATCTTTGATTTCTTCAAAAAGTCGTTTGGTCATCTGGGGCCACCGTGGACTTGAACGGTGCGCTGTCCGAACCGTTTCACCTTCGCGAGAGTTTCGTCGGCTGTCTTGGTCCACGTGAACGGTTTGCCCTCGTCATTGTGGGCGTCCACGTAGGCATAGATGGCTTGGCGCAGCGCGTGTGGGCTGGTATGTGATCCGCGCTTGAGGGCGTGTTCGGTGAGGAGGCCAAAGAACCGCTCGACGAGGTTGAGCCAGGCGGAGTAGGTCGGCGTAAAAGTGGACTGGAAGCGAGGGTGGCGGGCCACCCATCGTTTGACCAGCGGGGACTTGTGCGCCGAGAGATTGTCGAGGATCACGTGGACGGTGAGGGCGGAGTCCACCCGCTCGTCGATCTCGCGCAGGAAGCTCACGAAGTCCCTCGACCGATGCTGCTTCTTGGTGTGCGCAACGACCTGGCCGGTCGCGACGTTGAGCGCCGCGAAGAGGTCCACCGTGCCATGGCGGATGTAGTTGTGCGTCTGGCGTTCGGGGCGACCCAGGTCCATCGGCAGAATCGGCTGCGCTCGCTCGAGGGCTTGAATCTGAGGCTTTTCGTCGAATGACAAGACGACGGCGTGGTCGGGTGGGTGCAAGTAGAGGCCGACAATGTCCCGCACCTTCTCGATAAACAGACGCGACCTACCCTAAACCGCTGTCGCCACGTGCCGACCGTCACGTTCGAGCAGCGCAGTTTCGCCGCGACCGCCACGTTCGATTCGCCACGCGCGCTCCTCAGGACGATCCTCGCCCGCAAGGCCACGTGCCGATTCGTTCGGGTGCGCCGGGCGAGCCGCTCAAGTTCTACTCGCTCCGCGGCGGTGACTTCCAATCTCGCTTTGGGCCGACCTGTTCTTGGCATGCCGCCCAATACATCACAGCCGACAAACTATTCGAAGCTTTTTCAGACACAGGGGACTAGGAGCCCGTGGTGAAAGTCCCGCGTCGCACCGAGACCGGTGAGGCGCATGGCTGGCAAGGCGCGACGAGGGAGAATACCGGGAGTATTTGACCGAGGAGCAACGCTGCCAGGCAGGATGCATCGCCGGTCGAATGCCGCGCGACTTTCACCACGGGCTCCTAGGGACGTAAACGTAAGAAAGGGCCATGCCCAACGGCGGGGCATGGCCCTTTGGAGAACGGTGCCGTCAGTCGGCTTCGCGACGCATCTTCTTGCGAGACCGTTTGCGCGCGAGCGCTTGCTTCGCGCGCCGCTTGTCGCCAGGTTTCAGGTAGAAGGAGTGCTTCTTGATGTCCTTGATGATGTCTTCCTGCTGGACCTTGCGCTTGAAGCGGCGCAGCGCGCTTTCGATCGATTCACTCTCTTGGATTCTGACTTCTGCCACGCCTGATGTTCACCCCCCTCGCCGATCCGGAAGCCGCCGGAACGTGAATGTCGTCGGAACCGGTGTGCTACGCTAGGGCCCCTTGGCCGTCGCGGATCTGCCATCTTAGGTCGAAAGGTCGGCGGTGGTCAAACCTGGCCACGCAGTGTCCGGCCGGTCTGATGACGGTTGTCATTCGTCGTAACACCTTGTCAATTAATGAGATAGCGAGATGAAGCTGCTCGTCATCGGGAGCGGTGCGCGCGAGCATGCGCTCGTCGGCAAGCTCGCCGTCGAGCCCGGCGTCGAGGCGGTGGTCTGTGCACCGGGCAACGCCGGCATCAGCCGTGAGCCGGCGACGCGATGTGTGCCGGTCGACGTCGGCGACCCGGTTGCGCTGCTCGATCTCGCGGTCAGCGAATCAGTCGATCTCACTGTCGTGGGGCCTGAGCTGCCGCTGGCTCGCGGCGTGGCCGACGTGTTTGCGGCCGAGGGTCGCTCGCTCTTCGGACCGTCCCGCGTTGCAGCCCAGCTCGAATCGAGCAAGTCCTTCGCCAACGCGTTCATGGCGCGGCATGGTGTGCCGACGGCGCGGTCTCGCGTCTGCGACACCGAGCGCGATGCCCTCGACGCGGTCAGCGGGGATGTGTTCGGTTTCCCGGTCGTGGTAAAGGCGGACGGCCTGGCGGCTGGCAAGGGCGTGACGGTCGCGGCGGACCGTGCCGCGGCCGAGACCGCCGTCCACGAGGCCATGGTGGACCGACGCTTCGGCGATGCCGGAGCGCAAGTGGTGATCGAGGAGTGCCTCGCCGGTCCCGAGGTCTCGTATTTCGTCGTGACCGACGGCCGCCGCGGTCTGGCCCTTCCGTCGAGTCAGGATCACAAGCGGGTGTTCGACGGCGACGCCGGGCCCAATACCGGTGGCATGGGTGCGTTCGCGCCAAGTCCGCTCCTCAACACGGCACTCGAACAGCAGGTGATGCGGGAAATCGTGACGCCGACCCTTGAGGGTCTGCGGTCCGAAGGGCACGAATACCGTGGCGTGCTGTATGTCGGCCTGATGCTCACCGCGGCCGGGCCACAGGTGATCGAGTTCAACGTGCGCTTCGGCGATCCGGAGGCACAGGTCGTGCTACCGATGCTCGATTCGGAGTTGGCACCCGTCCTGCTCGCGGCGGCAAACGGCAATTTGGGCGACGCGGCCTGGCGCGTCACCACCGACCCGCACGTCGGGGTCGTCATGGCGTCGGGTGGCTACCCGGGTCCGTACGCGACAGGGGCGTCCATCGCGGGGCTCGACGAGGCGGCGTCCGTGCCGGGAGTCCGAATCAATCACGCCGGAACCGCACAACGCGATGGCGCCATCGTGACGGCGGGTGGCCGCGTGCTGACCGTGGTCGGGCGCGGGAGCTCCTACGCGCAAGCGATCGCGCGCGCCTACGACGCCGTCGGCCGCATCTCGTTCGACGGCTGCCACGTGCGGACTGACATCGGGCAGAAGGCAGTACTGGCAATCGGCGACGGTGCGGAGGAAGGGTTGAAACAGCATGGCTGATCGACAGGTGCAGATACTGATCGGATCTGATTCCGATGCCCCAATCATGCGGAAGGCGGTCGACGTCCTCGACGAGCTCGGCGTGTCGTCGCACCTCACGGTTGCCTCGGCGCACAGGTCGCCGGATCGCGTGCAGCGCCTGATCAGTGAGGCGCCCGCCAACGGCGTCAAGGTCTTCATCGTCGGTGCCGGCGCCGCGGCACATCTCGCAGGCGTCGTGGCGGCCCACTCCACGCTGCCGGTCATCGGCGTGCCGATCGATTCCTCGCCGCTCACCGGATGGGACGCGCTGCTTGCGACTGTCCAGATGCCGCCCGGCGTGCCGGTCGCCACCGTTTCTGTCGGGAAGGCTGGCGCCGTCAACGCCGCGGTCCTGGCGGTGCAGATCCTCGCGTTGGCCGACGAGCGGATCGCCGCGGCGCTGAAAGCCTACAAAGCGAGGCTGGCCGAGAAGGTGGAGCGTGCGGCCGCGAAGGTCGAGGGCGGCGGTTAATCCTCGAACACCATCAAGAGCAGCGCTTTCTGCGTGTGCAACCGGTTCTCGGCTTGATCGAAGACCGCCGATGCTGCGCCGTCCATGACCGAATCGGTCACTTCTTCACCGCGATGCGCCGGCAAGCAGTGGAGGAAGCACGCATCGGGCTTCGCGTGGGCCATCAGCGCGTCGTTGACTTGGTAGGGACTGAATAACCGCCGGCGCAGGGCCACCTCCGCTTCGCGACCCATCGAGGTCCACACGTCGGTGTAGACCGCGTCAACGTCGCGCACCGCGACAACCGGGTCGTGAAACCGCCGAAGCTCGGCTCCCTGGCGCGCCACCCGCGCGACATCGGCGTCGACCGAGAGCGGGAGCTCGAACCCTTCGGGCGACGCGACGTGAACGCTGACGCCGAGCATCGTGGCCGCTTGCGCGAATGACGTCGCCACGTTGTTGCCGTCGCCGACGAAGGCCACCGTTCGGCCGTCGGTCTCACCCCAGCGCTCTTGCAGCGTCAGACAGTCCGCGAGCGCCTGGCAGGGATGCTCCTCATTGCTGAGCGCGTTGATGACGCGAAAGTCCGTGGTCGCGAGCGCGAGATCCCGCAGACGGGCCTGCTCGTAGGTGCGGACGACGGCGCCCGACACCCACCGCTCGAGGCTGCGGCCGACGTCGGCGAGTGATTCCCGCTTGCCGAGCGCCACATCAGCATCGGGGTCGATGAAATCGCCGCCAAGCTCGCGGATGGCGATCTCGAACGTCGACCGTGTCCGCAGCGACGGCTTTTCGAACAGGAGCGCGACGTAGGTGCCCTCGAGCGCGGCCGACGTGGCCGCCTCCTTCCCGAGGTGCCGGTCTCGTTTCACCGCAGCCGCCAGCGACAGGTTGTGCTCGAGGTCGGCGGGCTGGAAGTCGAGCACAGAGAGAAAGCACCGTCCCTCGAGTCCGGCTGCGCTGCCAGGTCCGTGGGTGCCTGGCGTACGGTCGGTGCCACGGCGCGTCATCGCCCAGCCTCCAAGCCAGGGTTTACGTCCGGTAGTCCGCGTTGATGTGGACGTAATCCGGACTGAAGTCGCACGTCCATACGCTGGCGGTGCCGCTGCCGCCCGTACCGAGATCGACCGTCACCTCGACCTCATCGCCCGCGAGATAGTCGGCCGCCGCCGGCTCGCGGTCGGCGAACACCGTGGCGTCCGCGAACAAGACGATAGGCCCGATGCGCACCGCCGCACGCGTCTGGTCGAACGCCACACCAGCGCGTCCGGCGACCGCGACGAGTCGGCCCCAGTTCGGATCGCCCCCGTGGAGCGCGGTCTTGACGAGCGGTGAGTTGGCCATCAGACGCGCGGCGTGCTTCGCCTCCGTGTCCGTCTCCGCGCCCGTCACGGTGACGGTCACGAGTTTGGTCGCGCCCTCGCCCCCACGCACGATCTCCCGTGCCAGCCCTCTGCACAGGTGGTGGAGCCCGGCGACGAAGGCGGGCAACGCTCGCTCGTCCACCCGCACGCCACTCGCGCCGCTGGCCAGCATGAACACCGTGTCGTTCGTCGATGATTCACCGTCGACCGTGATGGCGTTGAACGTCCGGTCGGTGACGTCCACCAGCGCGCGACGCAGCATTGCCGGTTCGATCACGGCGTCAGTCGTCACGAACCCCAGCATGGTCGCCATGAGCGGCTCGATCATCCCCGCGCCCTTCACCATGCCACCGATGGTGCATGTGCCGGCCGGGGTGGTCACGCGAACCGCGCCCTCTTTGGGCGCGCGGTCTGTCGTCATGATGGCCTCGGCCGCCGCGCGGTGCGATTCGCGGCTGAGCGCCCCCGTCGCCTCGCGGATACCGCGGGCAACCTTGTCCGAGTCCAGACGCAGTCCAATGACGCCGGTGGAGGCGACGAGGACATGCGCGCGGTCGCAGCCAAGCGCGTGTGCCGTCACGTCCGCCATGTCTCGGGCGGCCGTCATGCCGGCGACCCCAGTGCACGCGTTGGCGCACTTGCTGTTGACCACGATGGCCCGGGCACGCCCGGCCGATCGCTCGAGCTGTTCCTTCGATAGCACGACTGGTGCGGCGACGGCCTTGTTCGTCGTGAACACGCCGGCCGCGCTGGCGATCTCATCGGCGACGATCAGCGCGAGATCGAGTCCGGAGGGCTTGAGGCCGCAGGCGACAGCCGCCGAGAGGAACCCACCAGGCGCGGTGATGCCGCCATCGGTCGGCGTTGAGGCGGACGATGACGACATCGGCGCTTCACTCACAACGTCCTCGTGTGTGTCGCTGACTGCGCCATGTGGAGGATGACCGCGTATTGTCCACACCGCCGGAACCACTCGCAGCGGTGACAATCGGTGGCGATCTTGTCGGGCACCCACGGGTGCGGCACGATCGAGAACCCGGCCTTGACGAACGGACGCACCCGATGCGTAAACGCGCACACACTCGGAATGCCCTGCTGGGTGGCCTCGTTGATGAGCGCGCCCAGGAGGCGCCGACCGATCCCCGAACCGCGGTGGATCAAGGCGACGACGAGTGATCGTACTTCGGCCACCGTCGGGCTCAGCCGCGCCAGCTCTCCGCAGCCGAGGACGTCGTCGTCGGCGGCCGCGATGAGGAACCGTGGGACGTGCAGCTGGACCTCACCCAACGGTCTCGCCAGCAGGTGGCCGGCCACCACGTTCGCCATGATGAGCTCGTGTATGTCGGCCGCGTCGCCAGCCGTGGCCGGGCGTATGACGAGCTCCGCGACAGGGCCCTTGACGGTGACGGTCGGCGCCGGCGGGTGAGGCTCGATCATGGCTTGGATGGGCTCGGACACTAGCACTAGCTCCTCGTGGCTCCGGCGCGCGCGCCGGCATCATCGAACGCGTGACCGAGTCGGGTCAGTGCCTCGTCGATGTCGGCGTCGCTGATCGTCAGCGGCGGCAACAGGCGAACCACAGTACCGGCCGTGCGATTCACCAGCAGTCCCTGTCGGAGCGCCGCGTCGACCATCTTGTCTGCGACGTGGGGCGCCACCTCGATACCCCACATGAGGCCGGCACCGCGCACCTCCGTGATGCCCTCGCTCGTGTTCGCGAGATCGTCGAGCCCGCGCTTCACACGCGCGCCTGCCGTCGCCACCCGTGCTACCAACCCGCCCTCGAGCGCATCGAGAAACACGAGCGCTGCCCGGCAAGCCAGCAGGTTGCCGCCGTAGGTGCTGCCGTGATCGCCGAACGCGACCGCCTCGGCGACGCGCTCGCTGACCAGCGCTGCACCCACCGGCACACCCGCTCCCAAGGACTTGCCCAACGACATCAAGTCCGGAGTCAGCCCGAGCTCGCCCGCGCAAAAGAGGCGACCGGTTCGGCCAAGACCGCACTGCACCTCATCCGCAATGAGCAGCGTACCCGTCGATGCGCACCGCTCGGCGAGGACCGCAGCCGTGGCGGCCGGGATCGGTCGGACACCGCCTTCGCCCTGTATCGGCTCGACGATGACGGCAGCGGTACGGGCGGTGATCGCTGTCTCGAGCGCCGCCGGATCCTGTGGGGAGACGAACGAGACCCCAGGTACGAGCGGCTGAAACGGCGTCCGGTAGCTGCTCCCGGAGGTCACCGACAGCGCGCCCAGTGTCCGGCCGTGGAACGATCCGTCGAAAGCGACAATCTCCGTTCGCTCGGTCTCGCCGCGGGCGTGCCAGTAGCGCCGCGCGAACTTCAGACACGCTTCGACGGCCTCGGTGCCGCTATTGCAGAAGAACGTGCGAGCGAGCCCCGAGAGGCGCGAGAGCCGCTCGGCTACCTCGCCCTGGAGTGGGTGGAAGTACAGGTTCGACGTATGGAGCAGCTCGCGTGCCTGGGCGGCGATGACCTCGGCAAGCCCGGCGTGGGCGTGACCGAGCGATGCTACGCCGATGCCCGAGAGGAGGTCGAGGTATTCGCGGCCGTCAGCGTCGACCACGCGGGATCCCTTGCCGCTGACCAGCACCACGCGGATGCGTTTGTAGACCTGCAGGACATGGCGTGCCTCGGCGGCGAACACATCGTCAGCGCGTGTCGTCATGAGCTCGCTCGCTATCGGCGCGTCGCGGCAACGGCCGTGCCGCCCGATCGGCGCCTCGCGGCAACGGCCGTGCCGCCCGATGGATCCAACGTCGCACGGCGACCATCGACGATCGCCACTGCGTTCACGCCGCCGCGTCGAGCCGCGCGACAGGCCAGCAGCTTCGCGATCATGCCCGCGCTCGCCTGCCCACCGGTGATCAAGGCGTCTATCGCCGCGTCGTCCACCGAGGGAATCGTCCGGCCTGCGGCGTCCAGGACCCCAGCGGTGGCGCCGGCGATGATGAGACGCGTGGCGTCCAGCCGCGTCGCCAGGTCGCCGGCGAGCGTGTCGGCGTTCACATTGAACAGCTGCCCCGTCGCGCTGGCGCCGATGCTCGCGACGACCGGCACGTGCCCGGCGGTGCAGAGCTGCGTGAGGAGCGCCGGGCGCCCCTTCCCGACCGGCCGACCAACGAAGCCGAGGTCGAGGCGTTCGCCGCTTGCCGCGCGGTAGTGTCGCTCCCGCCGGACCCGCACCAGCCGGCCATCGGCCCCGGTTAACCCCACGGCGCTCGTGCCGGCGGCTCCGAGCGCCGCGACCAGACGCGTATTGACCCGCCCCGCCAGGATGCCGACGACCACGTCGAGCGTCGCCGCGTCCGTGATGCGCAGGCCGTCGACCGATCGCTTTGGTATCCCGAGACGCGCCATGTCGGCATCGACCTCGCGCCCGCCTCCATGCACGACGACGAGCGGTTCGCGCGCCGCCAGACGCCCGAGGCATCGGGCCATCCGTCGAAGTCGCGCTGGTTCCTCGAGCAGCTCGCCGCCAAGCTTGACCACCACGGGACGCGGACGCCGGCGCCTCGGCACTAGACGAGGCCCTCCCGTTCGTCCAGGTCGAACGCGACATTGAAGCACTGCAGCGCCTGCCCCGCCGCACCCTTGACGAGGTTGTCCAAGCAGCTCACCAGCACCAGTCGATGCCCATCGATCCGCCAGCCGATGTCACAGAAGTTCGTATGGGCGACATGCTTGATCTCGGGCAACCGGTCGCCCGTGAGCCGGACAAACGGGGCTTTCCTGTACACCGCCTCGAACGCCGCGTGAATCGCTGCGTTCGTTGTCCCGGGGCGGACGCGTGTGTAGATCGTCTCGAGGATGCCGCGGTCGAGCGGCACCAGGTGCGGAACGAACGTGACCTGGCGTCCGAGCTCCTGTTCTATTTCCGTCGCGTGCCTGTGTGAGAACACGCCATACGCGGCCATGCTGCCGTGTATCTCCGAGAAGTGGGTGCGCTCGCTCGGTTTCTTTCCTGCGCCGGAGACACCCGACTTCGCGTCGATGTAGATGTCGACCTCCGCATCGTCGCCGGCGATGATGCCGGCCGTGATGAGCGGCTTGAGGGCCAGGAGCGCCGCCGTCGGATAGCAACCGGGACAGGCGACAAAGTGTGCCGACGTCAGCGCCGCCCTGTTCCATTCCGGCAGACCGTACTCCGCTGGTGTGTCGAGGGCTGGCGACCCCGGGTACCAGCGTTGGCGCGCCGCGGGGTCCCGAAGACGGAACGCGCCCGACAGGTCGAACACGCGCGTGCCACGTGCGACGAGCGCCGGTCCGACCTCCGCGCTTGCCGAGTCGGGGAGGCAGAGAAACACGACGTCGGCAGCGCCGGCCAACGCGTCGAGTGAGAAGGGTTCGATCTGCCCATCCCAGACGCCGGCCAGGGCCGGCAGCTCCGGTGTCCCGTCGCTCGTCCCAGAGGCCATCGCGACCGTAGGGTCGGCATGCGGATGGCGAGCCGCCAGTCGCAGCAGCTCTTGCCCCCCGTAGCCCGTCGCGCCGGCGATGCCGATGCTGATTCTGGACATGTATAATTATGCCGTAAACTGACTATTTATACATACTCGACGGGTCCTCGTCAATAGAGGCCGACGGGTCCATGCCGTATCATGCCGTGTTCTAGCGTCTATCTGGCATTGCCGAGCCGTCCTTGGATATGTATAATTATGCACTATAGCTGAGTAGACATGAAACGGTATCGACAGTCGGCCATCATCGAGCTCGTGGCGCACCAGGCCATCCGCAGTCAGGATGACCTAGGCCAGCGTCTGCGCTCGCGTGGATTCCACGCCACGCAGGCAACGATTTCCCGCGACATCAAAGAGTTGCAGCTCGTCAAGCGTGCCGTCGACGGCGCCTATGAGCGCCCGGGCGCCGCAGCTGGTGGGCGTGAGCGCGCGGACGTCGTTGTCAGGCGCGCCATCGGCGAGTATCTGCAGCGCGTCGACCAGGTGCAGCAGCTACTCGTGCTCAGAACCGATCCGGGACAGGCCCAGCCGCTGGCGCTGGCGATTGATCGCGCGGAACTGCCCGAGGTCGTCGGCACGGTCGCAGGCGACGACACGATCCTGCTCATCACGCGCCACGCGCGCGCCGGCCGCGAGATGACGCGGCTGTTCGAGGGTTGGGCGCGGAGCGCGTCGTGAGCGGTGGCTGGCGGGCCGGCGGGGCGGCGTAGGGATCGATTGCGAAGGGGAGACGACGATGGAACGTATCGTGTTGGCGTATTCCGGCGGGCTCGACACGTCGGTGGCGGTCAAGTGGCTTGCCGACAAGTACACGGCAGAGATCGTGGCGGTCACGATGGACCTCGGGCAGGGCAAGGAGCTCGATGACGTGCGGGAGCGCGCGCTGGCCGTCGGCGCCGTCCGCGCGCACGTGGTTGACGTACGCGAGGAGTTCGCGCGCGACTACATCCTGCCGGCGCTGCAGGCTGGCGCGGTGTACGAGGAGCAGTACCCGCTGGCCACGGCGCTCGGACGGCCGCTGATTGCGAAGAAGCTGGTCGAGATCGCCGACATCGAGGATGCCAGCATGATCGCGCACGGGTGCACCGGTAAGGGCAACGACCAGGTGCGGATGGACGTGTCGGCGCGCGCGTTGAATCCGTCGATCACCGTGGTTGCCCCAGCGCGCGTCTGGGGCATGACCCGACCGGACGAGCTCGACTACGCCCGGACGCACGGCATCGCGGTGCCCGCGTCCGTCGAGAGTCCCTACAGCACCGACACCAATCTGTGGGGGCGCTCGATCGAGTGCGGCGTCCTGGAGGATCCCTGGACGGAGCCACCGGAAGACATCTATGCCTTGACCAAGTCGCCATCCGACGCACCCGATGTGCCCGCCTACGTCGAGGTGGAATTCGAGCGCGGGGTGCCGTCCAAGGTCAACGGCGTCGCGATGCCGCTCACCGAGCTCATCAACTCGCTCGAGACGATCGCCGGCGCGCACGGCGTGGGACGCATCGACATGGTCGAGAACCGACTCGTCGGGATCAAGTCCCGCGAGATCTACGAGGCCCCGGCGGCCATCGTGCTTCACACCGCCCATCGCGCGCTCGAGGCGCTCGTCCTTCCGCGCGACCTCGACCGCCTCAAGACCGAGCTCGGACGCACGTACGCCGATCTGGTCTACAACGGTCTCTGGTTCACGCCGATCCGGGAGGCCCTCGACGCGTTCACCGCCAAGGCGCAGGAACGAGTGACCGGCACCGTGCGCGTGAAGCTGCTCAAAGGGGATTGCCGGGTCGTCGGTCGCAAGTCGCCCTCGGCGCTCTACGACACCTCGCTGGCGACCTACGACGCAGGAGACCGCTTCGATCACGAAGCCGCCGAGGGGTTTATCAAGCTCTGGGGCCTGCCTGTCGAGACGGCGGCGCGCACGCGTCCGCCCATTGAGGCGGCTCCCGGGTCTGGCCCAGCCGCGCCCGCAGGTGCCGGCGGGTCGCACGACGAGTGACGCGGCCCACGCGATGACCGACGAGCACCATCTCTGGTCCGGGCGGTTCGTCGACGCCCCTGACGAGGGGGTTTTCCGGTTCCAGGCTTCGCTGCCGTTCGACCGGCAGCTCTTCCAGGACGATGTCGAGGGCAGCCTTGCGTGGGCGGAAGCGCTCGCGGCTGCCGGGGTGCTGTCCGACGACGAGGCGACGGCCATCGCCGCGGCGCTACGTGACATCGGTGAACGCGGTCGCCGCGAGCCTGGTTTCGTTGGTGGCGCCGATGAAGACGTGCACGCGTTCGTAGAGCGCCAGCTCGTCGAGCGCCTGGGGGACGTTGGACGGCGCCTGCACACCGGGCGGTCGCGGAACGAGCAGGTCTCTCTCGACCTTCGGCTCTACCTGCGGCGGCGGGTGCCAGTGCTCCAGCAGGCCGTGGTCCAGTTGGTCCACGCGCTCGCCCGCCAGGCGACCGCTGCCGCTTCCACACTCATGCCCGCGTACACGCACCTGCGCCGGGCCCAGCCCGTGCTGGCGGCACACTTTTTTCTTGCACACGCGACCGCGTTGCGCCGCGACCACGCGCGCTTCACCGCCGTCATGGACGAGGCCGACGCGCTCCCGCTCGGTTCCGGCGCCGTCGCCGGCACGAGCTACGACATCGACACGTCCGCGCTTGCACGTCGGCTCGGCTTTTCGCGGGTCGTGGCGAACAGCATGGACGCCGCGTCCGATCGCGATTTCGTCTCGACGCTCCTGCACGCGTGCGCCCTGACCATGGTGCATCTGAGCCGGCTGGCCGAGGATGTCATCGTGTTTAGCAGCGAGGAGTTTGGCTTCTTCGAGCTGGCCGATCGCGTGGCCACCGGGAGCAGCCTCATGCCACAAAAAAAGAACCCCGACCCTCTCGAGCTCGTTCGTGGCAAGGCGGGTCGGACCATCGGACATCTCACCGGGTGGCTCGCCACGATGAAGGGGCTGCCGAGCGGCTACAACAAGGATCTACAGGAAGACAAGGAAGCGGTGTTCGACGCCGAGCACACCGTGCTGTCATCGACGCACGCGTCGACCGTGGTGATCGAGAGTCTCGACCTGAGGTCAGCGCGGAGCGAGTCGTCGGCGACCGGGATGCTCCTCGCGACCGACGTGGCCGACTATCTCGTGGGCCAGGGCGTGCCGTTCCGTCGGGCGCATGAGGTCGTTGGCGCCATCGTCCGCGATCTCATCGCCAACGGCCGGGACTTCGCGTCGCTCAGTGCCGAGGAGTGGCGCGCATACGACGAGCGCTTCGGACCCGAGACCGGCGAGCGCATCACCGGTCGACGGTCCACCGAGGCACGCCGGACGCCCCAATCCACTCATCCAGACGCCGTCGCGGCCGCGCGTCGCGACGTCGACGCATGGGTCGCCGCCCACCAATGAAGGCGCGAGGCCTCCGCAGGCGCCGCGTGTGGCTCGTCGCGGTGCTGCTGGTCGCGGCCTGGCGTCTCGACGCCCAGGACGATCTGACATTCGATCTGATCATCCGCGGTGGGCGCATAGTCGACGGGACGGGGAATCCCTGGTTCAGCGCCGACCTGGGGGTCCGGGGCGACCGCATCGCGACGATCGGCGACCTTGCCGCGGCGTCGGCGCCACACGTCATCGCGGCCGACGGGTTGGTGGTCGCGCCGGGATTCATCGATCCGCACACGCACGCGCGACGCGGCATCGCCCGCGTCCCAACGGCGGACAACGCGTTGCTGCAAGGTGTCACAACGCTGACCGAAGGCAACGACGGCAGCTCGCCATTCCCGATCGGTGAGCACCTCCGTCAGATGACCGAGCTGGCGATCAGCCCCAACTGGGCGGTCTACGTCGGCCAGGGAACGATCCGGTCGCGCATCGTCGGCGACGAAGACCGCACGGCGACGCCGGCCGAGCTGTCGGAGATGTCGGCGCTCGTCGATCAAGCTATGGCGGAGGGCGCGCTTGGCCTGTCGACGGGGTTGTTCTACGTGCCAGGTGTGTTCTCCAGCACCGAGGAGGTCATTGTGCTGGCGCGCGCGGCGGCCGCACACGGCGGCATCTACATCTCGCACATGCGAGACGAGGCGCAGGGGTTGCTGGACTCGGTCCGAGAAACGATCCGCATCGGGGAGGAGGCCGGCCTCCCGGTGCAAATGACGCACCACAAGGCCATCGGCCGCGACGCCTGGGGGCTCAGCTCCGAGAGCCTGGCCTTGGTCGACGCGGCGCGGGCACGCGGCGTCGATGTGACGATCGACCAGTACCCCTACACGGCATCCCAGACGTCGATCACGGCCGTCGTGCCGGCGTGGGCCCAGGACGGCGGACGTGCGGACTTGATCGCACGGCTGAGCGATCCGGAGACGCGTCGACGGATCAAGACCGAGATCGTCTACCGGATCGATCGCGACCGTGGCGGCGGCGATCCTGACAACATCGTGATCGGGTTGTGCCAATGGGATCCGTCGCTCGAGGGCCAATCGTTGGCCGACATTGCGATGGCTCGCGGGCTCGAGCCGACGCTTCCCAACGCCGCCGACCTCGTAATGGAGATCATCGAGCGAGGCGGTGCTCGGGCGATCTATCACGCAATGACCGAGACGGACGTCGAGCGCATCATGCGCCACCCCGTGACCGCCATCGGGTCCGATGGCGGCGTGTCGGTGCTGGGCGAGGGAGTCCCGCATCCCCGCGAATACGGTACGTTCGCTCGTGTGCTTGGTCGCTACGTGCGCGATCGCGGCGTGCTCACGCTCGAGGACGCGGTGCGCAAGATGTCGAGCGCGACGGCGCAGCGGCTCGGGCTGGTCAATCGGGGCCTGCTGCGCGCCGGGTACTTCGCTGATATCGTGATTCTGGATGCCGGGCGAATCCGCGACCGCGCCACGTTCGAGGATCCGCACCAGTACGCGGAGGGGGTGACACACGTCTTGGTCAACGGCGTCCTCGTGGTTGATGACAGCCGCCATACCGGCGCGCGCCCGGGGCGCATCCTCTTCGGCCCTGGTACCCGCGGCGGTCCGTGACCCGCGTGACACTAACCCCAGAGCTCACGGTTGCCTCTCGTGTACGCGCTCTGCTATGCTCAGAGCTCCTACGCACTCACTTAATTTGGTCCCGCCTCCAGTGCCAGCGTAGGCACATGTACCGATCGTTCAGCGTTCGGGCGTTCGGGAGATCTTGATGCAGCAGCGCCGGGCTCGCGTGGGCGACACTCTGGACGACTACTGTCCGAGTGACGCCGAAGTGACGGCACACACCGTGGTCGCCGTCGACTCCGATAGCGACGCTGTCAGCGTGACACGCTGTCAGACCTGCGAAACAGAACACCCGCACCCGGGGACTCCGGGCGAGGCGGAGTCGGATTCCGCGGAGCGGCCCGGCGGGGGCGATGGATCCGCTGGCGGGGATGGACCCGCTGGCGGGGATGGACCCGTTCGACGCCCGTTGATCCGTGCAACGCTGACACACCCGGCGGGGACACCACCCATCCCGCGCGAGCCGCCAGTGTTCACGATGCACGAGCAACAGCGTGGCGGTCAGGCCCGCGGGAAGTCCGGCTCGCGTGAGTTCTCCGGCAACGGTCGCGGGCGCGACCGGGACGGTTTCGGAAAGAAGGGCACTCGTCGGGGCGGCCAAGCGCGGTCGTTCAAGGACGGGCAGTCCACTGGCGGCCAGCCGGGGTCGAACGGACGGTCGGGCAACCAGGCGCCGCGTCCGGACGGCAATCAAGGGGGCCGGCCGCGGACGTCCTCTTCGCGCCGTAGCCGGGGTCGCTCGCGGTAGTCGTGCGGCATGGGACACCTGGCAGGCACCCACGGCCTGGTGGTTGGCGTCGCAAACAAACGATCGATCGCGTGGGCCATTGCGAAGGCCGCCGATGCTGCCGGCGCCAGTCTGACGCTCAGCTATGCCACCGAGCGATTCGAACGCAATGCGCGCGCGCTCGCCGAGACCCTGACCCGCCCGTGCCACATCGCGCCGTGTGACGTGACCAACGACGACGAGGTCGCCGCGCTGGTCTCGAGGGTCGGTGACGAGCACGAGGGCCTCGACTTTCTCGTCCATGCCGTGGCCTTCGCGTCGCGCGAGGCGATGTCGGAGCCGTTCCTCCGCACGTCGCGTGACGACTTCGCGCTGTCGATGAACATCAGCACGTACTCGTTGATCGCGCTCGCGCGCGGTGTGGCACCGCTCATGGAGCAGCGAGGCGGCGGGAGCATCCTCACGATGACCCATCTTGGCAGCGAGCGGGTGTTTCCACATTACAACCTCATGGGTGTCTCGAAGGCCGCGCTCGAAGCCACGGTGCGGTACCTCGCCGTCGATCTGGGGCCGGCCAACATCCGGGTCAATGCACTGTCGGCGGGGCCCATCAAGACGCTTGCCGCCTCGGGGATCCCTGGGTTCACGCGCATCCTCCAACACCATCGTGAACGCGCCCCACTCGGTCGCGCGGTCGACGCCGGTGAAGTCGGCGACGCCGCGGCGTTTCTGCTCGGTTCGGGGAGCCGGGGTGTGACCGGGGAAATTCTCCAGGTCGACGGTGGATACAGCGTCACCGGGATGTAGGGTGGGTCGCGCAGGCAAACGCCTCCTCGTTGCCTGGGTCATCCTCATCGGCGTGACTGTCGCCTCGACCGTGGCCTGCGGCCGCTCGATTCGGGAAGGGACGGGCGACGGTACCATCACAGCGCGCGTGATCACTGCGCTCGTCAATGACCCCGAGGTCGGCCGCTTTCGATTTCAGGTCGATACCTTCAACGGGGTCGTCATGCTGTCCGGTGAAGTCGATTCCGCCGGCGCAGCGACGCGCGCCGTGACGCTGGCCCGCGCGGTTGACGACGTCCGCGACGTGCGCTCGACGCTTCGGGTAGTGCCCTAGCAGCCCGTGGTGAAAGTCCCTATTAGGGATCGACACGATCGATCCCGCGTACTACACTGTCGCGCATGGCGATGGGCAAACGACGACGCCGGGCGCGGCAAGCATCGATGTGGGTTCCCACCAGCGACCTGCCTCGCAGTGCGGCGCATCCGTTCTATCAGCGATTGAATCGGATCCTCGATGACACGGGCTTCGACGCGTTCGTCGAGGCGCAATGCGCGCCGTTCTACGCGGACGGCGTCGGTCGTCCGAGTCTGGCGCCGGGGCGGTACTTCCGGCTGCTGATGCTCGGCTACTTCGAAGGGCTGGACTCGGAGCGGGCGATCGCGTGGCGGGCGGCCGATTCGCTGAGCATCCGGCAGTTTCTGGACCTCGAGCTGCACGAGGCGCCGCCGGATCACTCGACGCTGTCGCGCACCCGGCGCCTGATCGACGTCGAGACCCATCAAGCGGTGTTCACGTGGGTGCTGCAGCAACTGGCCGACGCCCAGCTCGTGACCGGGCGGACCCTCGGCATCGATGCCACGACGTTGGAAGCGAACGCCGCATTGCGGAGTATCGTGCGCCGGGACACGGGCGAAGGCTACGAGGCGTTTCTGACCGGGCTGGCCGAGGCGTCCGGCATCGTCACGCCGACCCGCGCTGAGCTGGCCCGGTTCGACCGGAAACGGAAGAAGAAAGGCTCCAACGACGACTGGACGCATCCGCAGGATCCGGACGCGAAGATCACGAAGCTGAAGGACGGGCGCACGCACTTGGCGCACACCGCGGAGCATGCGGTGGACCTGGAGACGGGGGCCATCGTCGGCGTCACCGTGCAGGATGCCGACGACGGCGATACGACGACGATGGTCGAGACCCTGATCACGGCGGCCGACCACGTCGAAGCCGTCCTGCCGGCCGGCGCCGGTATCGCCGAGGTCGTCGGGGACAAGGGGTATCACAGTAACGAGACGATGGTGGCGTTCGCCGCGCTCGGCGTGCGCAGTTATGTTTCGGAGCCGGACCGCGGGCGACGCAACTGGACAGGCAAGGCGGCGGCGCGCGACGCCGTGTACGCGAACCGTCGGCGCATTCGGGGCACGCGTGGGCAACGGCTGCTGCGACGGCGGGGCGAGTTGCTCGAACGCCCCAACGCGCATCTCTACGAGACCGGGCGGCTGCGCCGGGTGCATCTGCGTGGGCATCCCAACATCCTCAAGCGCGTGCTTGTGCACGTCTGCGGGTTCAATCTTGGGCTCCTCATGCGGCAGCTGACGGGCGTCGGCACGCCGCGGAGCCTCCAAGGCCGCGCGGTCGCCGTCTTCGAGGCCTTGATCGCTGATCTTGGCCGCCTCTGGACCCTCGTATCGCCCGCGTGGGCGCGAGATGCGCAAGATCTGCCGCACTCGTCGTTTCTCGACCTTATGACACGGTGTCACGAACACATGCCCCTCGACCTACGAAAGGGCGTTTTCACCACGGGCTGCTAGTGCACCGCCGTCGAGATACGGTCACTCGTCGGGCCCGCATCACACTCATCCGCGGCGTTGCCGTTCCTCGCCATACGTCCTGTATGCCTTCGTCGCGGCGCCTTGCGCCTGAGCGCGCTGCGACCCCGAAGAGTGACCGTATCTCGACGGCGATGCACTAACCTTCGTCAGGGTCGACCCAGTCGGGACGGCGTCCGCTGATCGCAATGACCATCAACGCCACGCCGGTTGCGCCAAGCACGAGTCTGAGGCCGTCCGACAGCCAGTTCTCCCAGGCGTAGTCAAAGATCGTGATCCACACCGCCGGACCGCTCAGCACGAGCCCGGCGGCGAGCGCGCGGGGACGGCCGAACGCGAACCGGAGCAGGGTGCCGCGGGCGCGGCGGGTCGTCGCGCGAGTGTCTGCCATGGGAACCGCGGTCTCTTGGCCCGACGGGTTCCTAAAACCTACGAGTGAGTCCGGCGAGCTACAACACTCCGGAGGCTGAGTCCCTCAACTCCTCGTCCGTGTATGTCTTGTCATCCAGCAAGTGGCGCCCGGCGGCGCGGTGTTTCTGGCGCGTCTTGTCCTGATACATGCGGCGGTCCGCCGCGGCGAGCAACGTCTCATATGCGTCCCCGTCTGCCGGGTACATACCCACACCGACGCTGGCGCTCAGTCGCAGGGTCGAGTCCGGTCCGGTTTCTATGGTGGTCTCGCCGATGGCGAGCTGCAGATCTCGTCGCTTGCGGTGCGCTTCCGCGTCGGAGCAGCCCGACAGCACCAAAATGAACTCGTCCCCGGCATAACGAACACAGATGTCGTACGGCCGGATCGCGGTGCGGAGTACGCGTGCGACCTCACACAACGCCCGGTCGCCGCGATGGTGCCCATGACGGTCGTTGATCAGCTTGAAGTCATCGAGGTCGATGATGAGGAGGGCGAGCTGCGTATGCAGCCGTTTCGACCGTGCGAGCTCACGGGTCACGTGCATGAAGAGCGAGCGGGTGTTCGGAAGTGCCGTGAGCGGATCGGTCAGTGAGTCCTCCTGCGCTTGATCGAACAGCAGCGAGTTCGCAATGACCGCCGCAATCTGGCCGGTCACTCGCTCGGCCAGGCGACTGTGTGCGTCGTTGTAGAAATCGGCCTCCCCGTGATAAAGCGCCAGTGTGCCGATGAACCGGTTCCGAAACATCAACGGTGTCACGAGGGCCGATCGCAGCGATGACGCGGCCGGCGTATCCAGATGCGGGCTGGCGTTGACCAGGGGTTGCGAGCGCGTGCGACCCAACCGGATAGCCCCTCCCCGACCTTCAGCGTGACCTGCTGGATGACGCTCGCGTCGGTTCCGGAAACGAAACGGCACCGCAGGCGCTCGCCGTCGGCGTCCTGCAGGAACAGCGCGCAGCACGAGTACGGGACGAGCCGCTTCAGCTTGGCCGCGATCAGCGTCATGCTTTCGGAGACCCCGAGACTCGTGCCGAGCGAGCGCGCGAGCTCGTAGAGTGCGGACACTTCCTGGTGCGCCTCGGTGATGGCGCCGTAGACCGGTGCATCGGCCGGAGGATGCGGCCGCTGGTCCGTGGGCGCCGGTGCGTCGTGACCGCCGGCGGCACGCGGGTCGATCCCCGGCAGAATCTGCACGAACTGCTCGACGAGCGCCGGGTCGATGCTACTGCCCGCTTCCTGCTGGAGCAACTGGACGGCCGCCTCGCGGGACATGGCCTTGTGATACGGCCTGTCGCTGGTCAGCGCGTCGTACATCTCGGCCACACCGAGGATCCGCGCGCCGACGGGAATCGCGTCGCCGCTCAATCCGTCTGGGTACCCGCGTCCGTCCCATCGCTCGTGGTGGCTTCGGACCAGGGGCGCCACCGGCTGTGGGAACGGGATGTCCCGCAGCAGGTCGGCGCCGACGCGGGGATGCTGCCGAACCGTATCGAACTCGGCGTCCGTCAGGGGCGCCGGCTTCAACAAGATGTGCTCGGGCACTGCGAGCATGCCAATATCGTGCAGCAACGCGCCGAGCCGCACGGCCTGTACGTCCGCTTCCGTCAACCCGACCGCTTCCGCCAGTGCTACCGCATACGCCTGCACGCGTCGGGCGTGCGCCGGCGTCGCGTGTTCGCGCGCTTCGATGGCCATCGCGAGCGCTTCGATCGTGGCGAGGTGGGGATCCGGTGCGTGCGCGAGATCGGCGACTGCGCGGCGACGGACGTAGCGCGGTCCCAAAACGCCGACCATGGTGCGCAACATGGTCACGGCCGCCAGCGCGAACCCGGACGCGCCGGCCGACGCGGCGACGAGCGCCCACACCACGCCGAGGACGAGCAACGCGCCGACCACCAGCGCGGATATCACCAGCGCGCGGCTCCGTCTCTCCTGGGCGGCGCCTCCGCGCGGGCGGGTGTGCCGTCGCCAGGCTCGAGGCTGTACTGGAGGATCTTGCGATACAGCGTGCCGCGGCTGATCTCCAGCACCTTCGCCGCCTGCTTCTTGTTCCACCCCACTTCGTCGAGCACGCGATCGATGTGGGCGCGCTCCGCATCGCGCAATGACGACAGGCGCCCGGGCGCCGGCTCAGGCGGATCGGCCGTGGCGTGGAGGAAGTGGATGTCGGTCGCGCGAATGGTCGTGCCCGGGGACGAGAGCGCCGCGCGGGAGACCGTGCTCTCGAGCTCTCGGATGTTCCCCGGCCAGTGATAGGAACAGAGCAGATCGAGCGCCGCCGGGTCGAACTCCTTGCTGTCGACGGGCAACCCGTTCGCCGCGCAATATCGTGCGAGCAGACGGTGGGCCAGCAACGCGATATCCGAGCCCCGTTCATGGAGCGACGGCAGGCGGATTGAGAACGCGTTGACGCGGTAGTAGAGGTCCTCGCGAAAACGGCCGTCCCGCACGAACTGCTCCAGCGGCCGGTTGGTGGCCGAGATGAGCCTGAAGTTGACGTCGACACTCTGGTGGCCTCCCAGGCGCTCGAGCCTCCGCTCCTCGAGCACGCGGAGGAGCTTGGCCTGGGCCACGATCGATAGATCGCCGATCTCGTCGAGGAACAGCGTGCCGTTGTTGGCGAGCTCGATGCGGCCAATCTTGCGGTCGCTCGCGCCGGTGAAGGCGCCCTTCTCGTAGCCAAAGAGCTCCGATTCGAACAACGTGTCTGGCAGCGCCGCGCAGTTGACCGCCTGGAACCGCCCGGTGGCGCGTTTGCTCAGCTCGTGAATCATCCGCGCGACGACTTCCTTTCCCGAGCCGGTCGGGCCGAGGATCAACACCGAGATGTCTGACTTCGCTGCGGTTCGAATCCATTCGAAGACGACCAGCATCTTTTCGTCGCGGCCGATCATTTCGCGGAAGCGCTGGACGGCTGGGGACTTGTCCTCGCGACCGACCGCGGCTCGCTGCTCCAGAAAGCCAATGACCAGCCGCTGCGGCTGCGGCTCCTTCGGTAGCGCCGCGCGGTATCGCGGCGGCGACCCTGGTGCGCGCTCGGCTACCTCCCACGCCACCAGCTCCCGCATGCAGTTGTCAATGTCGAGCTCGAGCCGTCCAAAGGTCTGCATCAACGCTTCGGTATCGAACGATTCGTGGGGTCGAGCGTGGAAGAAGCGGATCAATCCCTGTCGGAGCGGCGAGAGCACGAGGGTTTGGAAGCGCCCTTGCAGCTCGGATTCCTCAGACGCGGAGTCGCGTGGCCTTGCCAACGGTGATGTCCTAGCCTGGGGGATTCAGCAAATCCCCATGGCTGCACGGTCGTCGATGTGTCTCGACATGAGCCCTTGCCGGTATCGTACATCGACATACCAGTGTCACGAAAAAGTACATGCTCAGGAGTTCGTTCTGCTAAGTGCCTTATACGCCCATTGTGTCACATCACGAGATTGAGAATGACAAGTGGGTGCTAGAGTGAAACCGTTGTGCCCCATCGAAACGCGGGAGCCCCAGGTCCCGATGCCCCGGGCTTCTTGACCGGCGAGCCGATTCGCTATTACCGGCCGAGCGGGAGTGCCGACATCCGGCGACTCATCGACGACGGCTTCCAGGCCTTCAATGCCGGGCGTCTCTCTGAGGCCTGCCGCATCTTCAGTGATCGCATGCTCGATCCATCGCATGAGACCACGATCGGGCTGACGATGGCCGGCGCGTTGACGCCGGCCGGTCTTGGCGGATGCGTCATCGAGTTGATGGATCGCGGGCTGATCGACTTCGTTATCAGCACCGGCGCCAACCTCTATCACGACCTGCACTACGCGCTGAACTTCACGTTGCATCGCGGTTCGCCGTTTCTCGACGACGTGGCACTCCACGATGCGGGCGTCATCCGTATCTATGACGTGCTGTTTCCCGCGACCGTGTTGCTCGAGACCGACGCGTACGTTCGGGAGTTCCTGGTTCGGGGCAAGCTCGATGGACCGATGTCGAGCGCAGAATTCCACTACAGGTTGGGGCGCGACCTGCTCGATCACAAGCCTGGCTGCGATGAGCACTCCGTCGTCGCCAAGGCCGCAGCGGCCGGTGTCCCGATCTACACCTCGTCGCCCGGCGACAGCTCAATCGGCATGAACATCGCCTATCACGAGCTGATCAACGGAAGTCGCTTCATGATCGATCCGAACAGGGACGTCAACGAGGTCTGTGCCATCGTGCTGGCCGGCGAGAAGAACGGGTGTGTCATTCTGGGCGGCGGCTCCCCCAAGAACTTCTACTTGCAGGGGCAGCCCACGCTCTGGGAGGTCTACGGTATCCCCAAGGGTGGCAACGACTTTTTCATCCAGATCACCACCGACCAGGTCGTCTGGGGCGGGCTCTCTGGCGCGACGCCGGCTGAGGCCGTCAGTTGGGGCAAGGTGAACCCCGCTGTCTTGCAGGACACGGTCGTGGCGTATTGTGATTCGACGATCGCGTTTCCCCTGTTTTGCGAATATGCCGTTGGCTCCGAGCATGCACGGCGCGAACGGAAGGCACTGGTCCACCGCAGGGGCGAGCTGCTTGCGGAGCTCGAGCGCCAGGCGCGGGAGGCCGCGGGCGCGCCCGGCGCGTCAGATTCGTAGGGATCCTCCCGTCGCACGTCTGGCCGAAGGCCACCCGGAACCACCACGGGGTGGGCTGCGTCTAAGGACCCGTGCAGGAATACGTGGGTCACGTATTCCTGCACGGGTCCCACACCCAGAGTTCACCACGAACGCCGGGGTCAGAAATGTGTCGCGCCGTACCCGCTCGTGGAGGTGATATGCAGAGCATCCTGAAGGTGCTGAACGTCGCGTTCGTCGCCAGTCTGGCGGCGGCATCGATCGGATGCGTGATCGATGTCGAGGGATTTGAGGCGACCGAGGAGGACCAACGGGTGTTCTCTGTGAGCGGTACCCCCGACGTGACGTTGTCGACCTTTGACGGTCCGATCGATGTCGAGGGATGGGACCGCCCTGAAGTGCGGGTCGTGATCGAGAAACGCGGCGCGAACGCCGATGCCCTCGAAAACATTGAGATCCAGGCCGAGCAATCCGGGAACACGATTCGCGTGGCGGCCATCGAGCGCGACCGGCGCGGCTTCGCGGTCACCGTGTCGATCAGCAGCTGGCGAGGCGCCAAGCTCGTCGCGTCGGTACCGCGCGAAGCGAACATCGTCGCCGCCACCGACGACGGGTCGGTCACGATAGAAAACGTCCAGGGTGTGATCGAGCTCCGCACCAACGACGGGCGCATTCGCGGCTTCGGGCTCGCGGGTGCCGTGACGGCCGAGACCGATGACGGGTCGGTCTACCTGGAGGAGGTCGACGGTCGCGTCGACGCGCGTACGGACGATGGGTCACTCGAGGTGTCCGGCCGGCTGAGCGGCGTGCGACTGCGCACCGACGACGGTCGGGTGAGCGTCGGGGTCACGCGCGACAGCACGATGGCTGCCGACTGGGACGTCGAGACCAACGATGGTCGGGTGACACTTGCCCTACCCGCCGGGTTCAGCGCCGACCTCGATGCGCGCACGCAGGATGGGCGCGTGTGGGTCGCCGACGCCTTCGGTGGCGGCGCAGGCGCCGAGGGGACGTTGCGATACACCATCGGTGATGGCGGCCACACTATACGTGTGCGGTCGGGCGAAGGGACCATTCGCATAGAGGAGTCTTGACGCTCAGGCGCCGGTCCGCACATCGCTCGGTCTGAACGCGTAGTGGGCCGGATCCGCCAGCCCCGCCGCGTCGAACGCCTGCAGGCGCTCGCGGCACTTGCTGCAGCGCCCGCAGTGCGCGACCCCCGAGGGTTGGCGCGGCACCGGGCTCATGCAGGACATCGTGAGCTCGAACGGCACGCCTAGCGTGCGACCCAGCGTCACGACATCAGCCTTCCCCAACGCACCGAACGGCGCCACGATCCGGATCTCGTGGGCGAGCCCGCGAGAGAGCGCCCGTTCCATCTCGTCAAAGAACTCCGAGCTCGCATCGGGAAACGGGTTGCCAGCCAGCGGGCCGAGCGCGATGCGCGTGATTCCGTTGATCGCACAGTACGCCGAGACCTTGGCAAGCAGCAGGACGTTGCGTCCGATGAGGTAGACGTCCTCATCCGGCGTGTCGTACGCCGGCGCGGCGCCGCGCAGCGCCCAGTGGGTGGGGGGATATGCGTCGGCGATCGGGCACTCGAGGTAGGCGAGCGGCGCGACGCCCGCAAACACGGGAGCCGACATCAACCGAGGCACCGTGTCGCGTTCCGAGGACTCCCACGCCAGACCGCTGCTGACGTAGATGGGCTGCACGTGTCCCGCACCCTGGAGGCGCGCGTGCTCGCTGGCAACCAGGACGGCGCTGTCGAGCCCACCGGAGCAGAGCACCGCGGTGGTCGCGTCTTGACCGGTTTTTGGAGCGTCGACTACCATCGGGCGATCGTAGTGCACAGAGGTCACTGCCCATACGCGTGTCTTGGGTCCGAGGTCTCAGGGGCCCATAAGACATAAGACGTACGTCCTAAGACAGGGCAGTGAAAGCAACCCACACATGTACTCAGTGACCAAGCGCATCGACTTCTGCTACGGTCACCGGCTTCTCGACTACGACGGGATCTGCAAACACCCGCACGGGCACAACGCGGTCGCCGAGGTCGAAGTGCGGGCAGAGGCGCTCGACGATCGGCAGATGGTCTGTGACTTCGGCGAGATCAAGCGTGTCATCAAGGGGTGGATCGACCGCGAGCTCGACCATCGGATGATCTTGCGGCGTGACGACCCGCTGCTGGAACCGCTCCGAGCGCTCGGCGAACCGGTGTTCGTCAGCGAGCACAACCCGACGGTCGAGCACATCGCGCGCCTCATCTTCGAGCGCACGCAGGCGGAAGGGTTCCCCGTCCTTCGCGTCACCGTCTGGGAAACGCCGACGTCGTTCGCCACCTACGGGCCCGCCAGCACGGACTCGGGACGCCCGGATCTTGCCCGACCCCTCGCGGCACCTGTCGACCGCTAACACCCCCACACCGCCTGAACCGGATCAATTCGTGGCGCGTCCCCCCACTAAGGACCCTGACCGACAATAGGGTTGCCATCTGAACGCCGATGCATCCCGCCTGGCGGCGTTGCTCGTCGCTTGCATACGCCCGGTATGCGCGCTTCTCGCGCCTTGCCAGCCGGGCGCCTCAGCGTCCAGAGTTGGCAACCTTATTTCGGTCAGGGACCTAAGGACTTGACTTTGCCCTTAGAATTTTGAATCATCAAAAGACAAATATGCGTGACGCGAAATCGCGATTTCTAGTTAGCAAAATAACGCTGGCCCTCCTCTTTGGCAGTGGGGCGGGCGTGCTCGGTCAGGACGGGCTCGCCTCTGACTCCGCCACGCGGTTCGCGATGGCGGCGGCGCGCACCGAGACCGAGTGGACGGAACGGATGCGCCAGATTACGGACGCCTGGCAGGCCGACGCCGTGCAGCTCTCGTCGGGACGGCGCCGGACACTCGCCGGGACACCGCGCGGCACCGAGGCGCGGTCGGCCCAGGGCACCGGCGCGCCGCCGGCTGCGCCCCGGACCGGTCCGATCTCGGGCTACATGGATTTCCATATCAACAGGGCTCAGTACGGCGACGCCGTGCTCGACTTTCATCGGTTCGTGCTCTTGTTTAGCCACAGCTTCTCCGACCGCATCCGTTTTGTGTCGGAGCTGGAGCTGGAGCATGCAGTCGTCTCGAGCGAGACCGACGGCGAGCTGGAGCTCGAGCAGGCCTACGTCGATTTCTTGATCAGCCGGCCCTTCAACGCCCGCGCCGGTATGGTCCTGGCCCCCATCGGCATCATCAACGAGCGCCACGAACCACCGGTCTTTCACGGTGTCGAGCGTCCCGCCGTCGATACCGTCATCGTCCCGACGACCTGGTTCGGGGCCGGCGCTGGCATCCACGGCGAGATCGGTGCGGGGTTTCGCTACCGCGCCTACGCCATGGAGACGCTCGACGCTTCGGGGTTCAGCGCGGAAGAGGGGCTACGCGACGGCCGGCAGAAGGGTGCGGAGTCGAACGCCAGGAACATCGCCGGCACCGGTCGGCTCGAGTATGTCGGCACTCCCGGGCTCGTGTTGGGCACGAGCTTCTGGAGCGGCGACACCGGGTTTGGCTTCCCGCGGGTCGACTCGAGCGTCACACTGGCCGAAGTCGACGGCCGATATCGCCACGGCGAACTCGGCATCCGCGGCCAGTACGCGCACGTCTTTCTCGACGGTATGGGTGAGCTGAACCGCGCGGTGCTGCGCACCGTCGGTGTCAGCCCGAACACGGCCGAGCAGATGCGCGGGTTCTATCTCGAGGGTTCGTATTTCGTGGTGCCACGGCCGGCCCCGCGCGAGGTGGCGGTGTTCGTTCGATACGAGAACTTCGATACCCAGTACCGCATGCCGGCGGGCTTTCAGCCGCTTCGCGAGTTTGACCGCGATGCCTGGATCGTCGGCGTGACCTACTTCCCTGATCCCGACGTCGCCGTCAAGATCGATTACACGTTCCTCCGCAACCAAAGCGATGTCATCGTGGCACCTAACTCGCTCAATCTGGGTCTGGGGTGGTGGTTCTGATGCCGATGCTGTTCCAGTACCGTCCGGCCATGTCAGTCGCGCGCTGTGCCGCCATGGCCCTCGTCCTTGTCGGGGTGGGCGCGAGCGTCGGCTCACGTGTGGCAGCGCAAGATCGGGGACGGGAGGTCGTCTCGATTCTCGCCGAGCGCTTCAGCTTCACCCCATCCGAGGTGCGTGTGACCGTCGGCACCACGGTCGAGCTGCGTGTGCGCAGCGACGACACCATGCATGGCTTTCGAATCGTCGGCGGCGGGGTCGATATCGCGGTGCCAAAGCGGCGGCAGGGTGAGGCCGTCGTCATGTTCGAGGCCCGTGAGGTCGGCCGCTACGAATTCGAATGCTCGCGGTTGTGCGGTGCGGGACACAACTTCATGCGCGGCGCGATCGTCGTGGTCGGCGCCGGGGAGTGATTGCGTGACACGTTCACTGCACCCGCGGTCTCGCTGGGTTGCCACCGCGCTCAGGATAGCGGGCATGCTTGCGGCCACGGCTTCGCTGACGGCGCAGCGGCCTGTCCTTCCTGGCGAGCCGCTCCCGGGCGTCACGCCATCCGAGTTCGAGGAGTTCGCGCTCGGCCTCGAGGATTTTCTCGAGGTCGAGGACGCGGAGGAGGGACTGGGCCCGGCCTACAACAACACGAGTTGCGCCGGGTGCCACAATGTCCCGGCCATCGGGGGGATCGCCCCCGTGACCACCGTCCGGGCGGGGATACGCGACCCTGACGGCTCGTTCCGGGACATCGATTCGTCCCGCGGCTCGTTGTTTCAGCTCTTCTCGATTCCCACGCACGGCTGCCAGTCGGTCATCCCACCGGAGGCCAACGTGATCGCGAGGCGGGTACCGATTCCGCTTTTCGGTGCCGGTCTCGTCGAGGCGATCGCGGATGAGACGCTGCTGGCGCTTGCCGACCCGCTCGACCTCGACCGCGACGGCATCAGCGGACGAGCGCCGATGGTGATCGACCTGGCGACCGGCGATGAACGCGTGGGGCGATTCGGATGGAAGGGGCAGATCGCGACGTTGCTCGACTTCAGCGGCGACGCCTATCGCAACGAGATGGGGATCACGAACGACCTCTTTCCGGAGGAGCTGACGTTCGACATCCCGGACGAGTTGCTGCGGCTGTGCGACGCCGTCCCCGACCCCGAAGACATTCCCGAGCTCGGGACCGGGCGGCGCGGTATCGACAACTTCGAGTCGTTCATGAAGTTTCTCGCGCCGCCGGCGCGCGGGCCGATCACGCCGGAGGTCACACTCGGGCAGCAGGTGTTTGCTGCGATCGGGTGCGCGGCTTGTCACCTGCCGTCGTTGATGACCGGGCCGAGCGTGAACCCGCTCTTCGACCGGCGACCGGTGCCGCTGTTTTCCGACCTGCTCCTTCACGACGCGGGCACCGGAGACGGCATTCGTCAAGCGGGTGGAGAGCCGGAGGAGATGCGTACACCGCCGCTCTGGGGGCTGCGGCATCGCCGGCCGCTGTTGCACGACGGCAGCGCGGCGACAGTCGCCGAGGCCGTCCGCCGGCACGCGGGCGAGGCCGCGCCCGCGCGGGACGGGTTCGACGCACTGTCACCCGACGACCACGCGGCCCTGATCGCGTTTCTGGGGTCATTGTAAGACGGGGCTTCATAGTTAGACGGGGCTTCGCCCCGAACCCCACGCGTCCGCTCCGCGGGGACCCCGAGAGCCCCACTCCGCGGCCTGGCCGCCAATCTAGCGACCGGCGTCCCGAGAAAGGGTTTCGCGCTGAGAGCTAGGCAGGCGCGACGAGTAGCTTGGCGGCCGCGCGCATTCCGATCACGATCGTCCGGTCATCCTTGCCGCGCACCAGCACGTGGTCGGCCGCCGAGTCGCGTGTCTCGACTCGGATCGCCTGTCCGGGTTTCAGATCGCTGTTCTCCAGGAAGCGCAGGAACTCGGTGTCCTGGTCGGCGACACGGGTCAACACGACCGGGGTATCGAGTGGGCAGGTGAGGAGCGTCTGATAGCGTGGCGTGACGACCGACCCGTCAGGGTCGGGGATGGGATCGCCGTGGGGGTCGACCGACGGCCTCCCCAACATGGCGTCGATGCGGTCGATCAACGCGTCCGAGGCCGCGTGTTCCAGACGCTCGGCCTCGTCATGGACCTCCGCCCAGCTCATCCCGACCACCTTCACAAGGAACAGTTCCATCAGACGATGGCGACGGAGCACCAGCGCGGCGAGTTTCTCTCCGGCGTCGGTGAGCCTGACCCCCGCGTAGGGTTCGTACTGGACGAGCCCCGACTCGGAGAGTGCCTTGACCATTGTTGTCGCCGTTCCCGGCACGACACGTAGCGCGCTCGCGAGCTGGCCCATCGGCACCAGCCGCGTGCCATCCTCATCGGCCATCTGCGCCTGGTAGATGGCTTTGAGGTAGTTCTCAACCGTGCTGGAGGGCACCATCCTGTTGGTGTCGCTAGACTTCCACCAGGGCGTCAGTATAACTGCGTCGCCAACTGTGGTGTCTTCCCTGCGCTCGGCGTTCGACACTCCGGAATCCAAGCGTCGATACGTCCGCCGGCTGTTCGCGACGATCGCGCACCGGTACGACCTGATCACGCGCGTGTTGTCGTTCGGGCGCGACCGCCATTGGAAGGCCGCGCTCGCGGATCTCGCGTGTCAGCAGAGGGTCGGCGCTGTGGGGACCTCGATCAAGGCGCTTGACCTCGCGTGCGGCACCGGCGACATCGCGTATGCGTTGGCGTCGCGAGGCGCATCGGTCGTCGGACTCGATGTCGTGGTGCAGATGATCGAGCTCGCATCCGGCAGACGCCTGCCCGTTGGCTCGGGACCGCTTCCGACGTTTGTCGTTGGCGACATGATGAGGCTGCCGGTCCCGGGAGCGACGTTCGATGTCGTGACGACGGGATACGGGCTCAGGAACGTGCCGGTGCTCGACGTGGCGCTCGAGGAGGCGTGGCGGGTCCTTCGCCCCGGCGGGCGCCTGTTGGCGCTGGACTTCGACCGCCCGGCGAACGTCGTCATGCGGCGCGTCTTCCTCGCGTATCTGGCCGTCGTCGGATCGGTCCTCGGTCTCCTCCTGCACGGCGACCCAGACACGTACCGATACATTGCAGCTTCCCTGCAGCGGTATCCGGGGGCTCGTGGCGTCGCCGACCGTATGCGCGCGATCGGCTTCACCAGCGTCGGGCAGGTGCCGCTTCTCGGTGGGCTGATGGCAATCACGTACGGCACGCGGTGAACGCTAGCGCTGCTAGGATAGGATCCTCGCGCGATGGAGATCGATCGCGAGGGGTGGTCGGGCGAGGGCGACTTCACGCAGCAGCTCGTCGACTGGTTCTCCCAGCACGCGGCGATCAGGCTGCTACGCGTCGAGGACGCTCCGTCGACCCGCTCCGAGGTCGAGTTCAACTTCATCAGCAACGAGATCTACCTGGAGTTCGTCACGCGCAACCGAGTGGAGCGGCGGCGATTGTGGGGGCTCATCCCGGTGCGGCGGACCGTGGCCGAGAAGTTGATCACGCTCGAACGGCTCGAGGCCGACCTGGCCGCGGACGCGGATCTCGGGCCTCCCGACTACGCGGATGAGGGGATGATCCAGTACCTCCACACCCAGCGTATCGTCCCGCCGTATCAGACCCGGGGCTACAAGCTGATCGAGCTGGTCCGGATCTACGAACTCGGCACGGCGCCTCGCGAAGCCTAAGGACCCTGACCGAAATAAGGTTGCCATCTGAACGCCGATGCATCCCGCCTGGCGGCGTTGCTCGTCGCTTACATACGCCCGGTATGCGCGCTTCTCGCGCCTTGCCAGCCGGGCGCCTCAGCGTCCAGAGTTGGCAACCTTATTTCGATCAGGGTCCTAAGATTAGTCAGGGTTGCCCGCGGCGTCGGCCGCGCGGGCTCCGCCGAGCATGTTGGGCATCGCGTAGTTCCCCTCGTGGCACGCGTACTCAAACAACGTTCCGTCGAACCGGTTCAATGGGATCGCGGCAGTCCACGCATCCGTGAAGGTCGTCGGATCCTCGACCGTGAACCGGTAGTCGATCGTGTCCTCGTCCACGCGGGTGAACCGTTCGACCAGGCGCAGGTTGTCTCCGGTGCCGAAGACCGTGGCGATGAACAGGCCGCGCTCGGTCACCTTGTCGTTGAAGTTGGTCGTCTCCACGACCAGCGTGTCGCCTTCCCAGTGACCACGCGAATCGCCCAGCCACTGACGGACCTCTGGGGAGACATGCGGACCCCCGTCCAGCGGGATGATCCGGACGTCGTGAATCATCTCAACGAGAATGACGACGTACCCCGGCGTCTGGACGATGTGGTAGTTGTGGTTGTAGAAACCCGGCATCATGGCTCCGGGCAGCCCTCGCGTGATGCACCGATCGTAGACGCCCAGATCGAGATAGGTGGTGGGCGAATCCGAGGTCTCGCTCCGGCGCGCCGCGAGCGCCGCCCGCTCCCGCTCACCCTCTGGCGTCAGCGCCGGCAGCTTGCCGTCGACCGGCTCGATGATCAGCGACGAGCGGTTCGTGTCCAGTCCGTATTCGAACCAGAACTCGTTGTAGAAGCCGGTGTTGCCTTCGCTTGGCGCGAACAGCGTGTCCGAGCGCGTTTGTCGTCGTTCGGCCACCTCTTCATCCGTCAGCGTCGCTCGGTCGACCGTATCCGGCCGCTCCAGCGGCACGTTGGTGTTGTTGTTCCAGACACCTTGCAGATCGGGATGACCCCACGCGGTCGTCGGGCCGTCAGTCTGCTGGCCAGCGAACGCGACCGGCGCGAGCAGCAGGAACGTCACCACCGCGATCGGAGATCGCCGCGCGAGCGGCCCAGCGTTGCCTGATGTCATCTTCGTCCCCTCTGTTTGCTTCGTGCCGTGTCCCGGCTCGCCGTCATCCATTGGTCGGGAGGGCAACGATCAGCGTCGACGTATATTCTAGTGTCCTTGCAAAGCGTGTGACGCGACTCGAGTGAGATGAACACTGCGGATATTCGGCGGCGGGTCACACGCGCCATCGCGGAGGCGCGCAGTGCGGCCGTCGTGCACCGGCAGATGGTGGCAACGGCCGAGGACGAGGCTGCGGCTGTCCTGTCGGGCGTCGCGGCGCCCCTGTGCAAGACGGTGATCGCGGCGCTCAAGGCCGAGGGGTTCGAGTTCCGCCTATCGACGCCGCCCGACGCCGTGCGTATGTCAAGGGCGACCTCGGGCGACGACTATATCGAGCTGGCGTGCGACGCCACCCGGACGCCGCCCGCGATGATGGGCCGAGTGAGCCGCACGTGGGGTCGGCGCGTGCTGGCCGACGAGCAGGTCGTCGCGGAGCATCCCGCCATTGGCAAGCTCGACGAGGCGACGCTCCTCGAGTTCGTCATCTCCGCGTTGGTGCCGTTCATTGAGCGGTGAACGCGCGTGCGAGATGAGGGTGGGCTTCCGGCATGGACTCGAATCCGATCCGCGCTCCGAATAGGGCAACGCGCGACTTTCACCACGGGCTGCTAGATAGCTCCCTCGGCCTCGAACCGCGCGACGTCCTCGCTCGTGATCCCGAGCTCGCCGAGCACCTGCGCCGTGTGCTGTCCTAGCGTCGGTGGCGGCGTGCGGACCGAGCCTGGCGTGGCGCCCAGTTTCACCGGTACCCCTAGCGCGCTGATCGCGCCAGCGATGGGGTGCTGGAGCGCCACCACCATCGCGCGCTCGATGATCTGCGGGTCGGTGAACACCTGCTCCAGGTCGCGCACACCTCCGCACGGGACCCCGGCGGCTTTCAACCGTTCGAGCCAGTGTGCGGCGGGACGTGTAAGCAGCCGTTCGACGAGCAACGGTCGGAGCATGTCGTGCGCGGTGACCCGGTCCTTGTTCGTGGCGAAGCGCGAATCGTTCGCCAGCTCAGCGAGATCGAGCACCTCGCAGAAGCTGCGCCACAGCTGGTCGTTGCCGACCGCGACGACGAAGGCGCCGTCGGCCGCCTCGAGCGTTTCATACGGCACGATGGTCGGGTGCCGGTTGCCGAGCCGTCCCGGCGCGGTCTCGGTGGCGAAGTAGATGCCGGCCTGGTAGGTCAGGAGCGCGGCCACCGCGTCGAGCATCCCGACATCGACGAGCTGGCCCCGTCCCGTGCGATGGCGAGCGAGGAGTGCCATCGCCACCCCGTAGGCGGCAAACATGCCCGAGGAGATGTCGGCGATCGCCACCCCGAGCCGATACGCCGTCCCGTCGGCCGCGCCGGTAATGCTCATCAGGCCGCCCTCGCCCTGCATCACCGCGTCATAGCCGGGTTCCCGGCGCCGCGGCCCGGTCTGACCGAAACCGGAGATGGAACAGTAGATGAGATCCGTCTTCCTGGCGGACAGCTCCGCGTACCCGAGACCCATCCGATCCAGGGTGCCCGGGCGGAAGTTCTCGACGAGCACATCGGCGCGGTCGATGAGCGCGTCGAGCACCCGGCGGCCTTCGGGGTGCTTCAGGTTGAGTGTGACGCTCTCCTTGTTGCGGTTGATGCTGAGGAAATAGGCGCTCTCGCCGTGCTGAAACGGCGGTCCCCAGGCACGGGTGTCGTCCCCCTTGCCGGGTTGCTCGATCTTGATCACGCGCGCGCCCATATCGGCCAGCATCATCGTGCAGTAGGGACCGGAAAGGATGCGGGTCAGGTCGAGCACCGTCACGCCGTCGAGCGCGCCGGGGGCGGGAGTTGCCGAGTCGGTCGATTGGTCGGTCATGTGTCAGTCCGGGCTAGTCCCCTGTGTCTGAAAAAGCTTCAAATAGTTTGTCGGCTGTGATGTGTTGGGCGGCATGCCAAGAACAGGTCGGCCCAAAGCGAGATTGGAAGTCACCGCCGCGGAGCGAGTAGAACTTGAGCGGCTCGCCCGGCGCACCCGAACGAATCGGCACGTGGCCTTGCGGGCGAGGATCGTCCTGAGGAGCGCGCGTGGCGAATCGAACGTGGCGGTCGCGGCGAAACTGCGCTGCTCGAACGTGACGGTCGGCACGTGGCGACAGCGGTTTAGGGTAGGTCGCGTGGACGCGCTGTACGATGAGCCCAAGCCCGGAGCCCCACGGACCCTGTCCGATGCGGATGTCGAGTCGATTCTCGTCACGACGCTGGAAAGTAAGCCGCAGGGACGGACCCACTGGAGCACCCGCAAGATGGCGGAGCACGCGGGCGTCAGCGCCTCCACCGTGGGCCGCATCTGGCGCACCTTCGGGTTGCAGCCGCATGTCGTGGAATCCTTCAAGATCTCCGACGACCCGCTGTTTATCGAGAAGGTGCGGGACATTGTCGGCCTCTACTTGCACCCACCCGACCACGCCGTCGTCTTGTCATTCGACGAAAAGCCTCAGATTCAAGCCCTCGAGCGAGCGCAGCCGATTCTGCCGATGGACCTGGGTCGCCCCGAACGCCAGACGCACAACTACATCCGCCATGGCACGGTGGACCTCTTCGCGGCGCTCAACGTCGCGACCGGCCAGGTCGTTGCGCACACCAAGAAGCAGCATCGGTCGAGGGACTTCGTGAGCTTCCTGCGCGAGATCGACGAGCGGGTGGACTCCGCCCTCACCGTCCACGTGATCCTCGACAATCTCTCGGCGCACAAGTCCCCGCTGGTCAAACGATGGGTGGCCCGCCACCCTCGCTTCCAGTTCCACTTTACGCCGACCTACTCCGCCTGGCTCAACCTCGTCGAGCGGTTCTTTGGCCTCCTCACCGAACACGCCCTCAAGCGCGGATCACATTCCAGCCCACACGCGCTGCGCCAAGCCATCTATGCCTACGTGGACGCCCACAATGACGAGGGCAAACCGTTCACGTGGACCAAGACAGCCGACGAAATTCTCGCGAAGGTGAAACGGTTCGGACAGCGCACCGTTCAAGTCCACGGTGGCCCCAGATGACCAAACGACTTTTTGAAGAAATCAAAGATTAAGGGGACTAGGAGCTCGTGATGAAAGTGCGCGGACTTCATCACGGGCTCCTAGGCGTTGAATCGAGATGAGATCCGCGAGCAGGGCGTACGCGGTATGGGCGACATGCGACGAGGTCTTGCTGATGACGATCGCCCCGAGCCGGTCCGTGTCGATGACCAGGCCCTTGGCCGTGCCGGACAGTCTCGCGAGCGGGTCATCGGCCGGCAGGGCCATTGGTCCGACCGTCGCGTGCACCCGACCCTCGCGACGATATGCCGTGGCGACCAGCTTGACCGCGTCCCCGCGTGCACATGCGGCGCGAACGGTCGCCGGGTCCACCGCGCGTAGCCCCTCGCGCTCCACATCGTGAGGCGTCAGGTCGGCGTCGAGCGCGACGTTGGCGACGACCGCCACCTTGGCGGCAGCGTCCCATCCGTCGATGTCGCTCGTGGGGTCCGCCTCGGCGATACCGGCGTCCTGCATCTCCCGGATCGCGTCATCAAGCGTTCGGCCGCTCCCCATGGCCGACAGCACGTGGTTCGTTGTCGTGTTCAGGACGCCGCGGACACCGCGGATGCCCACCGCCGGAAGCGTCTCGCGGATCAGGCTGAAGAGCGGGAGCCCATCGAGGACCGCCCCCTCGAAGCGGAAGGCGACGCCAGCGGCTGATGCCAGGTCTCGCAGCTGCCGATACGCGAACGCGGCCGGTCCCTTGTTGGCCGTGATGACGTCGGCGCCGATGTCGATAGCGGCGCGCACATGGTCGACGCCCGGTTGACCGCCGTCCAGCCCGAGCGGGGTGGTCTCGACCACCACCAGTCGCCGACGGCATTCTCGGCCGGCGGTCCGGAGGTGGGCGAGACGCGCGAGAAGGTCGAGCGCGCTGGCCGGAGGCGGCCCGGTCGTCCGGTCGTGACGCGCGGAGAGCGAGTCGCGAGGCCTTATCGGCCCCTTCGCGATCTCGGGGTCGAGTCCATCCGTCGCGAGTGCGCAGCCGTGGGTTGCCGTGGCGATGCCAATGACGCGGGTCGCACCCGGAAGCCGAAGGCGTTCGTCTCTCAGCAGCCTCCAGAAGCGTCTGGCCACGCCCCCAAGGCCAATGAGCACAAGGTCCGCGCCGTCAGTCCCGGGCATGGACCGATGCCGCTGCGCGTGGGTGAGCCAGCTGCCGACCGATCAGATCGAGGCCGGTCTGCAACGCGTCCGGTGCGTGGCCGAACCCGATTCGCAGGTAGCCCTCGAGCCCGAAGTGGGCGCCGGGCGCGATGAGCACGCTGTGGCTATCACGAAGTCGCTGGGCCAGCTCCATCGATCCGACGGCGCACGTATAGCCCACGAAGGCGATGGCACCCGCTTCCGGCGGCACGTGGGTCACCCGGTCTCCCATTCGGGCGACCCAGTGAGACACGATGTGGTAGTTGTCGGCGATGCGTCGCCGGGCGCGCGCGAGCAGGCGAGCTCGGCGGGCAGGCGCAAGGGCCACCCGCGCCAGATGATCACCGAGCGCCCCGGGGGCAATCGTCGTGAAGTCGCGGTAGCTCCACAGCGTTCGACAGAGTGCCGTGGGCGCGACCGCCCAGCCGATCCGGAGGCCGGGCAGCCCGTAGGACTTGGACAGCCCGGATGTGACGACGACCCGCTCGTATCGACCCCAGGCCGAGGCCGTCAATCGACCGTCGCGCTCGACGCCGCGATAAATCTCGTCCGACAGCACCCACGCGCCGTGCCGGTCGGCCACCGCACACACATCGTCCAACTCGGCATCCGTCAGTCGCGCGCCTGTTGGGTTGTTCGGATTGCAGACGATGACGAGCTTGGTGCGCTTCGTGACGAGCCGCCGGAGCTCGTCGAGATCCGGAGCCCAGCGCGGCGTCCCGCCCGACGTGTGCTCCCGCAGCCGCCACGGTATGACCCGTGCCCCGAAAGCCGTCGCCACGTGCTCGGTCTGCAGGTAGCTCGGATGCATCATCACGACGTCGTCGCCGCGCTCGACCAGATGCCAGCACGAGAGGAAGTTCGCCTCGGCACCACCGCTGGTGACGAGTACGTTGTCCGATGAGGCGTCCGCAAGGAGCGAGGCGATTGTGCTGCGGAGCTCGGCCGTGCCGTTCGTCTGGGTATAGGCGAGGGGTTGGCTGAGCACGTCCTTGACATCGCGCGCGCCGAGGAGCTCGCTCACGCGCAACGGCTCCACGCCGCTCTCCGACAGGTTGATCTCGACGTGGTGCTCGTGGACCGACTGCCAGCGTTCGAGCTCGAAGGGGGTGATCTTCATGACCGTTCAGGACGTCCGTCGCGGCGCGCGTGGACGGCGAACGCGCCGCTCGCAAGTGGTAATGTGGTCCGACCCGCACTCCACTCGCGGAGCCTCGTATGTTAGCGCACGCGTCGCTGCCGAAGATGGTGCGGATTCCCGCCGGGCCCTTCACGATGGGTGCGGACGGCGGCGGTGCCGATGAACGGCCCGCTCACGTCGTCGAGCTCGACGCCTTTCACCTGAGTGCCCACCCGATTACCAACGCCCTGTACGAAGCGTTCGTCCGGGACACCAGCCGTCACGCGCCCGGAGTGCACGAGCTGCCGCTCATCGCCACACTCGGGCGTGACGGTGAGCGGGCGTTCCGGTAGATGTGCGCGGGCTATGTCTGGTCCGACGGACGGCCGCCAAACCAGCGCCGGACGCACCCCGTGACGCTGGTCCGCTGGAACGACGCGGAGGCGTTTTGCCAGTGGTTGGCCGAGGGCACCGGGCACCCGGTGCGGTTGCCGACCGAGGCGGAATGGGAGCGCGCGGCCCGCGGCAGCGGGACCGCCGAGTATCCGACCGGTGATGCCATCGACACGACGCGAGCCAACTATCTCGACGCGCCCAGCCTCAAGCGCGCCGGCGGTACGAAGACGGTCGGTTCCTATCACCCAACCAGGAAGGGCTGCATGATCTGGCCGGCAACGTGTGGGAGTGGGTTGCCGACTGGTACGACGAGTCGTACTACGCGCATTCGCCGCGGCGCAACCCGCGGGGGCCAGGCGATGGTCGGTTTCGCGTGGTGCGCGGGGGTGGGTGGGTCGCGTCCGATCCCAGCGCGCTCCGGTGCTGCCGGCGGCACCGCGTGCCCGTGGATACGTACGCCTACAGCATCGGGTTTCGGATTGCCTACTGAGGCCCTCGCACGCCCTGGCGCGGCTCCTCTTCTTCTTCTTCTTCGTCGACCGCATCGTCGTCGTCGAGTCCGCCGAACAGGTCGGCCATTTCGGGAGCCTGGAGTCCACGTGGCGTGCGCTCGACGAGCGGCGGCTCGACGATGTCGTCTGTCGCGCTGATCCCGAGGTCCCGGAATCGGCGTGCCGTGACGAGCACACGCCGTTCGAGCGTCCCGACGGCGCCGTTGTAGGCCTCGGTGGCCCGGTTCAGCCCTTTCCCGAGCTCCTCGAAATGCTCGGCCATGCGACGGAGACGCTCGTAGAGGTCTCGGCCGAGCCCGCTGATGGCCACGGCGTTCTCCGCCATTCGCTCCTGCTGCCATCCATAGGCGACCGCACGAAGCAAGGCGATGAGCGTCAACGGGCTGGCAGGAATGACGCGTTTGTTTGCGCCGAATTCGATCAGACCGGGGTCATGCTGGAGTGCTGCGCTGAAGTACCCCTCGCCCGGCAGAAACATGAAGACGAATTCCGGCGCGGGCTGGAACTGGTCCCAGTACCGCTTGCTGCTGAGCTGCGTGATGTGCTCACGGACCTGACGAGCGTGATCCTTGAGTCTGGCTACCCGCTCCTGGTCGTCCTCCGCCTCGACCGCCTCGCGATAGGCCACATACGGCACTTTGGCGTCGACGATGATGTGGCGGCCGCCGGGCAGCTGGATGATGAGGTCCGGAATGACCCGGCCGTCCTCGGATGTCGCAGCACGCTTCTCGACGAAATGGCAGTGGTTGAGCATGCCGGCCATCTCGACGACGCGACGGAGCTGGATCTCCCCCCACCCGCCTCGGACGTTGGGAGTCCGCAGCGCTTGTTCCAGACGCGCGGCGGACGTCGCCAGGGTTCGGAGCTGCGTGTCGAGCCGCGCTTCGGAGCCGGCACGGTCCTTATCGACCTCCGAGAGCTTTGCGTCGACCTTCGAGAGCGAGGCTTCGATTGGCTTGACCAGCTGACTGAGCGATTGGGCGCGTCGTTCGAGGTCGTCCGTGGCCTGCTGCTGGAATTTGCCGAGGGACGCCTTGGCGAGATCGAGAAACGACTGGTTATTGGCCCTGAGCGCCTCGGCCGACACGCTGGCGAACACGTCGCGGAGTCGTGTGTCGGCCTCTTCGAGGAGTGTCTTCCGCGCATCCGACGCGGAGCGCTCGGCGTGGATCTCGGCCGTGAGACGCGCGATCGTGGCCGCGGAATCGGTCGCCTCGCGTGCGGCGCGGGCGCGCGCCACCGACCATCCCGTCGCGGCGCCAATCCCCACCCCCCCGGCAAGCGCGACGAGCACCCACACGACTTCCACGCCGACGATGTTAACCCCAGAGCTCACTTGGGTGGGGATGTCCCAGTAGCTGTTGAAATTTGAAGCGGCGGCTCTTCACTGGTCGTGCTATACGACCGGTGACTAAACCGAGGTGCAAGCCTCCCAGCAAGGAGCCGCCATGAAGCAGCAGTCTCGCACAGTCACTCGTCGTCGCCAATCGGAATCCCCGTCGGTGCGCCACCTCCCGTTGGTCGAGATCCTGATGGATACCGAGGCTGAGCTCCAGGAGCTGGTCGTGGCCTCGGGCCTGAAGGTGCTCGAGGCCATGCTCGAAGAGGATCGGGCGGCGGTGTGTGGGCCACGGTATGCGCATCAAGCGGCGCGACGGGCGTACCGGGCCGGGCATGCCCCCAGTCAGGTCGTGTTGGGCGGGCGCAAGGTCGCGATTCGGCGCCCGCGTGCCCGCCGCGCCGGCACGGAGGTGCCGCTGCCGACCGTGCGGGCGTTCACGGATGCGGACCCGCTGAACCGGCGGGTCGTCGACCAGAGGCTCATCGGCGTCGCGACCCGCCAGTATGCGCGGAGTCTCGAGCCGCTCGGCGCGGAGATCACCACGCGGGGCACGAGCAAGAGTGCGGTCAGTCGACGCTTTGTGGCGCAGACCCAGGCGCAGTTGGACGCGTGGCGCGCGACGCCGCTCGACAACCTCGACCTGGCCGTACTGCTGATCGATGGGGTGCACGTCGGCAGCCATTGTATCGTGGTCGCCCTGGGCATCGATAAATCGGGCACCAAACATCCGCTTGGCCTCTGGGAAGGGGCCACCGAGAATGCGACGGTCTGTCAGGGGCTGTTGACCAATCTCATGAGCCGCGGACTTCGCACCGACCGGAGCCTCCTGGTGATCGTCGATGGGGCGAAGGCCCTCGACGCCGCGGTGACCCAGACGTTCGGCCGGGCGGCCGTCGTGCAACGGTGTCAAGTGCATAAGGGCCGGAACATCCTGGAGCATCTCCCCGAGGCGCAGCGGCCGTGGGTGCAGGCGATCCTCACGCGCGCCTATACGAACCGCCACGTCAAGACGGCGACGCGTCTGCTGCAGGACCTCGCGCGTCGCTTGGACACCGACTACCCGAGTGCAGCCGCCAGCGTGCGGGAAGGACTCGACGACACCCTGACCGTGCTCGGCCTGGGGCTGTCGGAGCGCCTCCAACGATCGCTCGCCACCACGAATGCCATTGAGAGTCTGCTCAGCCGCACCCGCCATGTGAAACGGAATGTGAAGCGTTGGCGCGGTGGGACGATGGTGCTGCGCTGGGTGGCCGCCGGGGTGCTCGAAGCGGCGAAGGGGTTCCGTCGGGTGAAAGGGTGCAAAGATATGCCGGCCCTCGTCGCGGCCCTCCGAGCGCGCGACGCGCGGCTGGGCCTCGGGGAGTCGTCAGCGATGGTTGCGTAGTCGTGAACCGAGCCGCCGCTGAGTTTCAACAGCGCACGGGACATCCCCACTTGGGTCGCCACTCTCGCTTGTTCTGGACGACGAGGGCGGCGTTGCGCCTCAGTCATGTGGACCCGCCACATTCCTTCGGCGCGCCTGGCCCTTGTCGCCCATCTCGGCGCGAGAGGTGTGTCAACCCAAGCGAGCTCTGGGGTTAACAGTCCGCTATGACAGGTGAGGTCAAGGCCTGCCTGATATAGGATCGAAGACGATGGATGTTCATGCGCGTCGCATGTACGACTCGATTCTCGGGCTCCTCTCGAGCGCGGACAACCCGACGCCCCTCGTACGCCTGAATCGGGTGACGCCCTTCAAGGACACGCAGGTCTACGCCAAGCTCGAGTGGTACAACCCGTTCGGGGCGGTCAAAGACCGGGTGGCGGCCAATCTGGTGGCCGATGGCGAGGCGCGTCGCACGGTCCAGGCGGATCAGCAGCTCGTCGAGCCGACGTCGGGCAACACCGGCATGGCTCTGGCGATGATCGCCAATGCGAAGGGCTACTCACTGACGACCCCGCTCTCGAATGCGATCCCGCTCGAGAAGCGCACCATGCTCAGGTTCTTCGGCGCGGACGTGCTGGAGCTCGACGATACCCTGTGCCCAGCGCCAGGCGCGCCGGAGGGGGCTATCGCAAAGGCCATGGAAATCGGCGATCGTCCCGAGTTCCACATGTTGAACCAGTACGTCAACGAGGCGAACCCCGAAGCGCACTACAAGACGACGGGCCCCGAGATCTGGCGCCAGACCGAGGGCAGGGTGACGCATTTTGTCGCCGGCCTCGGCACCTGCGGCACCATCACCGGGACGGGGCGGTTTCTCAAGGAACAGCGCGAGACCGTACAAGTGCTCGGTGTGCACCCGGGCGAGGGGCATGACATCCCGGGGGTGCGCAGCCTCCGCCAGCTTCAGCAGACGCAGCTGTTCGTGCCCGATGATTACGACGCGCTGGTCGAAGTCCAGAACCAGGATGCGTTCGAGCTGTGCCTCCGCTTGAATCGGGAAGAGAGCATCATCGCGGGGCCGAGCTCGGCCATGGCGCTCTGGGGCGCGTTCGAGCTCGTGCCGGACGAGCCGGGCCATCTGGTCGTCGTGATCTTTCCGGACAGCGCCTTCAAGTACGCGTCGTCGGTCGTGAAGCATCTCCCGGGACTCGCGGCGGGGCCGGCGAAGACGCCGCGCAACGCGTTGCTCGATCAGATGGTGGAGAACGTGCGGGGCAACGCCGATCTCACCATCGACGTCGATGCGGCCCGCGCGCAACTGCAGAACGGCAAGCCGTTCCTGATGGACGTGCGGCCGAGGGACGAATACACAGAGGTGCACATCCCGGGAGCGGTGAGCATGCCGCTCGCGGAGATCGCGGATGACCACTCGGCGCTGCCCGCCGACCGTGACGCACCCATCCTCAGCGTGTGCCAGCGCGGCAACGCCTCACTCTCCGGCGTGCTGTTTCTCAAGTCGCTCGGGTATCGCGACGTGCGGAGCATCACCGGCGGGACGCTCGCGTGGCGAGAGAAGGGGTATGACACCGATGAGGGCTAACCCCAGAACGGCAACGCACGTGAGTTCTGGGGTCAGTCGTGGGACGACCCCATGCTGACGATGCGGGCGGAGGCCGAGGGCGTCATTCGGCAGCACGGCCGGGAGACCTACCCGCACGAGTGCTGTGGTGCGCTCATTGGACGAGACGGGGTGGTGACCGAGGCGATGGCGTTGCCGAACACCACCAAGGAGGGCCCGCGACGCAGGTTCCTGGTGCGCCCGGCTGACTACCGGGCGGCCGAGCGGAGGGCGACCGCGACGGCCGCCGATTTGCTGGGGTTCTATCACTCACACCCCGACCATCCGGCCCGTCCGTCTCGATACGATCTCGACCACGCGTGGCCGACGTTTGCGTATGTCATCGTCTCTGTGGATGACGGCGAGCCGGGCGCGATGACCTCGTGGCGCCTGCGCGAGGATCGGTCGGCGTTCGACGGGGAGTCTGTCGCGGTTGACCCGCGGCATGGGGGAACCGGCGTGGCGCGGCGCGTCCCGGTGTAGCGAGACACTATTCATGGCAACCAGAATCCTGATTCCGACGCCGCTGCGCGCGTATGCGGGCAAGCAGGACGTCGTCGAAGCCGAGGGCGGCACGGTGGGCGAGCTGTTGGCGAACATGACGACGACATACGCCGACCTGCGCAAGCACCTCTATACCGAAGACGGCAAGCTGCGGCACTTCGTCAACATCTACGTGAACGACGACGACATCCGATATCTCGAGAAGGAAGAGACGCCGGTGAAGCCTGGCGACACGGTCAGCATCATTCCATCGGTGGCCGGGGGAAGGCAGGGATGACGACCGCAACGGCCCCGGCCGCGCTCTCCAATCACGAGGTCGCTCGCTACAGCCGTCATCTGATCCTGCCGGAGGTTGGCATGGAGGGGCAGCTGAAGCTGAAGGCTGCCAGCGTGCTCTGCATCGGCGCCGGGGGGCTGGGCTCCCCGGTCGCGATGTATCTGGCCGCCGCCGGTGTCGGACGGATTGGCATCGTCGATTTCGACGTGGTCGACTTCAGCAACCTCCAGCGCCAGATCATCCACGGCACGACGGATGTGGGGCGGCCCAAGCTCGAGTCGGCGCGCGACAGCCTTTCCGAGATCAACCCCGAGGTGCGGGTCGAGCTGCACAACGCGGCGCTCTCGTCCCAGAATGCGCTCGATCTGCTCGGTGGGTACGACATCATCGTCGACGGCACCGACAACTTCCCGACGCGCTACCTGGTCAACGACGCCTGCGTCATCCTCGGGAAGCCGAACGCCTACGGCAGCATCTTCCGGTTCGAGGGTCAGGTGTCGGTCTTCGCGACGGCGGACGGTCCCTGCTACCGGTGCATGTTCCCGGAGCCGCCGCCGCCCGGATTGGTGCCGAGCTGCGCCGAGGGCGGCGTGCTGGGGATCTTGCCGGGTGTCGTGGGCACCCTGCAGGCGACCGAGGCGATCAAGCTCATCCTCGGCGCCGGCGAGCCGCTCATCGGCCGCTTCGTTATCTACGATGCGTTGAAGGCGCGGTTCCGCGAGCTGAAGGTGCGGCGCGACCCCGAGTGCCCGGTATGTGGCGACCATCCGACGGTGACCGAGCTGATCGACTACGAGCAGTTCTGCGGCGTCGTCCCGACGACGACCGCCGAGGCGACTGATGGGGCCGACGTGACCGTCGAAGAGCTCAAGGCGCGGCTCGACGATCAGGACGGTGTGTTCATCCTCGACGTGCGCGACCCACCGGAATACGAGATCTGTCGCATTCCCGGCTCGACGCTGATCCCACTTGGCGACCTTCCTGCGCGTCTCCAGGAGCTGGAAGGTCGAGACGACGTGGTCGTCCATTGCAAGTCTGGCGTCCGCAGTGCGAAGGCGGTCAAGATCCTCCACGACGCCGGGTTCAAGAAGGCCAGGAACCTCGGCGGCGGGATTCTTCGCTGGATCGATCAGATCGATCCGACGTTGCCGAAGTACTAGAAGTGCGAGAGGAGCTGCTTCCCGCCCCGCCCCCTCGGACGTTGAACCACGCCGGGCGCGCGTCTATACTTGCCCTTAGTCACGGTAGCTCCGGCTCGCGGGCGAGTGGCCCATGCTCAGACTCTCCAAGAAGGCCGACTACGCGCTGATCGCCCTCAAGGACCTCGCGTCCCGCCCCGAGGGCGACGCACCGAGCGCCCGCGAGATCGCCGAGCGCTACGCCATTCCGGTCGAGCTGATGGCGAAGGTGCTGCAGCGTCTCGCCAAAATGGGCATCGTCGCCTCTCACCAGGGCACGCGCGGCGGCTACCATCTGGCTCGCGCGGCGACGCAGATCTCGGTCGCTGACGTCATCCAGGCCATCGATGGACCGGTGCTCGTGACCGCGTGCTCGGACGAGGACGAGAGCTGCGAGCAGTACGACACGTGCAATGTGCGCGATCCGCTCTGGCGCCTCAAGGATCGCATCGTACAGGCGCTTGCCGCGTTCACCGTCAACGAGCTGGTGAGCGACGACGCGCTCGAGCCATACCCGGTGTCGGTCACGCGCCGACCCGAGTCCCCGGCGCTCGCGTCGACCGCAGACCACTAGAAACGTCGTCTCCGCGAGCTGTCGCCGCCCGGCCACGATCCGTACGCCCGGACGTGGATGAGGCCGATCAAGTACACTGAAAGTCAGGCGCGCACAGCGCGCCTCGCGGCCGCGGAGTGGGGCACTCGGGGTCCCCACGTAGTGGTCGCGGGGGTTTTGGGGCGAAGCCCCATCTCAATCATGATCGAAGTGACCGAAGCGGCCGTCAAGCGGATTCGCGAGGCGATGCTCGACGAAGGCGTCGCGGACGGCGGGTTGCGCGTGGGTGTAAAAGCCGGCGGCTGCTCTGGTTTCAGCTACGTCTTTCACTGGGAGAGCGCCGCCCGCCCCGACGACGAAGTGTTCGAGGCTGCCGCTGGCATGAGGATCTTCGTCGACCCGAAGAGCTACAAGTATCTACAGGGCACCGTCCTGGACGCTGACGCGAACATGCTCGGGCAGTCCTTGATCTTCCGCAACCCGAACGCGAAGAGCGAATGCGGGTGCGGGTTGTCGTTCGACGTCTAGCGTGCTGCTAGGGCCTGACACGGGCCCCTGGCCGGTGGCCCCATTCGCTCGCGGATCGCCGGCGACCGTAGCATCATTCCCGGACAGGACGCGATGCGACTGTCCTTCAACCGCCATGGCGATGTCCCATCTGCCCGATGACGATGACGGCGCCGGCGACGGCGACCGCCTCCGCCGGCCGCTCGTCGTCGTGTCCAACCGCCAGCCGTTTCAACATACCTACGACGCGGACCGATCGATCCGGTGGTCGCCCACGACGGGCGGCGTCGCGATCGCGCTCGACGCGCTCATGCGTGATCGGGGCGGCGTCTGGATCGCACACGGCGCGGGTGACGCCGACCGGGCGGTCGTCGACACGGACGATCGCCTGCTGGTGCCGCCGGACAATCCGAGATACGCGCTACGCCGCCTCTGGCTGACCGCCGACCAGGCGTCGCACTATTACGAGGGCTTTGCCAACGAGGCGCTCTGGCCCCTGTGCCACGAGGCGCACGTTCGGCCAATCTTTCGCGCGACCGACTGGGCGCACTACCAGGAGGTCAACGCGCAGTTCGCCGAGGCCATCGAGGAGGAGCTCCCGGACCTGTCGGCGCCGGTGTTCATCCAGGACTATCACCTGGCGCTGGTGGCGGCCAAGTTGCGCAAACGATGCCCGGGAGTCAAGACCGCGCTCTTCTGGCACATTCCCTGGCCGCACCCAGACCGGCTCCGCATCTGCCCGTGGCGCCGGGAGCTGCTCACCGGGTTGCTCGGCAACGATCTGATCGCGTTTCAGCTCGAAAGCGACCGTCGAAACTTCGTGACGGCGGCCCGCGACGAGCTCGGGCTCGACGTCACCCGGAACACGGTGCGCATCGGCAATCGCATCATCGCGGTCAAGGCGGTCCCGATCGGCGTCGACTACGACCGCATCCAGCAGATCACACGCGACAAGGCGATCGAAACCGAGATGCAGCGATTGCGGCAGGAGCTCGGGCTCGAGGGCCAGCTGATCGGCATCGGTGTCGATCGGCTGGACTACACGAAGGGCGTGCTCGAGCGCCTCGACGCTCTTGACCGTCTCCTCGAGCGTCGTGCGGACGTGCGCGATCGGATGACCTTCGTGCAGATTGGTGTGCCGTCCCGATCGCGGATCCGGAGCTATGTCGACGTGGTCGAGGCGATTGACCGCAGGGTTGCCGACATCAACGCACGATTCGGCGCGGGCCGCGGTGCGATCCGGTATCGCAAGTCAGCGTATCGAATGAAGCGGCTCCTCGCCCTGTACCGGCTGGCGAACTTCTGCATCGTCAGCTCGTTGCACGACGGCATGAACCTCGTCGCCAAGGAATTCGTCGCGGCGCGCGACGACGACGATGGCGTGCTGGTGCTCAGCAAGATGGCCGGGGCCGCGCAGCAACTGCACGACGCGGTCATCATCAACCCGTACGACGTCGAGGGGTTCGCCGACGCGCTCGAACGCGCGATCGACATGCCCGCCGACGAGCGACGGCGCCGCATGCAGGCGATGCGGCGCATCGTGGCGGGCCGAAACATCTTCGGATGGGCGTCCGACATCCTTGAAGACCTCGAACGCCTCGACCCGCGCGCGCTGCCGCCAGTTCCCGGTCGCGCCCAGCTGGGCCACGTGCGTGAGCACGCGAAACGCGCGCGCACGTCGGCCGAGGCCAAGCCGTCATAACAGGTCGGCTCGCACCGCGAGACACGCAGGCGTGCTCCGGGCGCTAGGACACTGGTCCTGGCGGAGTGAGGATCATGCCCGTGCTATGCTCGCCGTCTATGTCACTGCGCGGCGGCGTGGGTCGCGCGCTCGCGCACAGCATGCGCGCGTATTACATGCCGCTCGTGGCTGGGGTGGCGCTCACCGCAAGCGCGTTCATGCCCTGGATGTTGATGGGGGAGCAGCGGCTGGGCGGTGTGCCCGATGTGGCCGGCCTGTGGGTGCTCGGGCTCGGCATCGTGGCCGTGGTCCTGGCCGCGCTCAGCGTTACGACACGGAAGAACTCGCGTCATCCACTGCTGCTCGTCGGGCTCGCGGCGTTCGCCATCGTGTTGCTGAGCGAGCAACTGATGGAGCGTTCGGCGGCCGACCAGGCGTGGGCCCGCTCCGAGGCGCGCGCCATCGTGGTCGGCGGGGCGGCCGAAACACAACCGAGCCCGACCATGGCGCCCGGGGGGTATCTCGCCTTGGCGGCAGCCACCGTCATTACGCTCTTCGGCTTGACGATGGTCGTCCGGTTGGCCGGCCCATACGCGGTGCCGGACGACGACGACGACGAGTGAGTCATGCGCATCACCGTTGCCCACAGCCCTGATTCCGACGACGCGTTCATGTTCTACGGGTTCGCTGCCGGTGCCGTCGCTTCGGATGGTTTCGAAATCGATCAGGTGCTCGCAGACATCGAGAGTCTCAATCGCGCCGCCTTCGACGGCGCCTACGAGGTGACTGCCGTCTCGTTCCACGCGTACGCACACCTCCACGACCGCTATGCGTTGTTGCCGCACGGGGCGAGCATGGGTGATCGCTACGGTCCGATCGTGGTGACGCGGGCCGATGGCCCTACGACGCTCGACGACATCACGGTGGCGATCCCCGGGACACTGACCACGGCGTATCTCGCGCTGCAGCTCTACCATCCGGCAGTGGCCTATGAAGTGGTCCCATTCGACGACATCCAGGCGGCTGTTCTCGACGGCCGCGTCGATGCCGGGCTACTGATTCACGAGGGCCAGCTCACCTACGCGGATGATGGACTGCGCAGCCTCGTTGACCTCGGTCGCTGGTGGTCGGATCGCACGGATGGCTTGCCGCTGCCACTCGGGTGCAATGTCATTCGCCGCGATCTGGGCGACAGCGTGATGCGAGAGGTGTCCCGGTTGCTGCGGGCCAGCATCGCCTACGCGCTCGACAACCGCCCGAAGGCCATCGAGTACGCGCTCGAGTTCGGCCGCGGCCTCGACCAGGAACGCACGGATACGTTCGTCGGGATGTATGTGAACGAGCTGACGCTCGATTACGGCGAGCGCGGCCGCGCTGCGGTCGCACGCCTCTACCAAGAAGCCTACGACTGCAAGCTCATCCCACAACCGGTCCCGGTCGAATTCGTGGCGTAGCCGCGACGCCGGGGTCAGGATTCCCGGCTAGAACGCGTCCGGATGGAGCGCCCGTGCCAGGCGCTCGGTCCCACCGGCCACCCTGGGCCCGGGCACGATGAGGTCGTTCCCGGTCAGGACCACAACGCGACGGTTGCGAACCGCCGGGATGGTCGAGAACTGCTGCCACACATCACGCTGGCGTGCCGCCTCGGCGGGCGCGAGGAGGCCTTCGGCTCTGATCTCGAGGATGACGTCGGGCGCCGCGGTGAGGATGCCCTCGGACGACGGCTGGACCGCTTCTCGGTCGATGTCCGCGAAGACGTTGTCTCCACCAGCAGCGACGACCATGTCGTGGAGGAACCCACGGCCGCCACTGGCGTAGACGTTCCGGATCGCATCGGGGTCGCGCCCCATCACGAGCAAGACGCGCGGGCGCCGGCGGCCGGCCACCCGCGCGCGGACGGCGGTCACGGCCGACTCGATGTTCGCTGCGGCGCGGTTTGCCCCGGCCGCGTGACCCGTCTCGCGGCCGAGGCGACGCATCGTCTCGGTGATGTCGGTGAGGCCGCCGTGCCGGTAGTCGAACACCCGTACGCGCGCGCGCGTCATCTGCTCGACCACATCGACTTGGCTGCCGTACAGCACGACCAGCTCCGGCCGGAGCGAAAGAATGCCCTCCACGTCGGGGTCGAGCAGGGCACCGACGCGGGGTAGCGCATTCACCGCTGGCGGAAACCGCGCGAAGCTGCTGACCCCCACCACGCGCGAGGCGGCGCCGATGGCAAACAACATCTCGGTGACCGCCGGTACGACCGAAACGATGCGATGCGGGGCCGACTCTTGTTGTGCGCGGGCAGGCACGGCGCCGAGCGCGAGCAGGAATACGGATGCCGCGACGATGTGGCGGTGCAAAGCGCGACTTTCACCACGGGCTGCTAGAACCCGCGCAGTTGCGTTCATTTCTTCCTCGCTAGCAACCACAGAAAGAATGGCCCGCCGAGCATCGCGGTGATCACCCCGACCGGGAGCTCGAGCGGCGCCATGAGGGTCCGTGCGGCGACATCGCACGTCACCAGGAAGGCGGCGCCGAAGCAGGCCGACGCCGGCAGCACCAGCCGGTGGTCCGATCCGACCATGAGCCGCACCATATGGGGCACGATGATGCCGACGAAGCCGATGGGGCCGCCAAGCGAGACGGCCGCGCCAGTGGCGAGCGACGCGCTCAGAAACGCGGCGCGCTGGGCGCGCACGACGTCGACACCGCGGGCCGCCGCGCCATCCGCCCCCATCGTGAGCAGATTGAGCGAACGCGGCAGCCAGGCGAACACCGCGGCGGCGGCGACCAGCAGCGGCAGTGCCCACAGGATCGGGCTGTAGCTACTGACGTCGAGGTTGCCCATGAGGTAGCGAATGGCCTGGAAGCTCTGTGTGTAGTCGGCCAGATACTGCACGAACATGATGATGGCCGAGAACAACGAGTTGAGCGTGACCCCGGCAAGCAGCAGGACCGACGTCGAGAGCCCATGCCGGCGGAGTCGCGCGAGCGCGTAGACGATGCCAATCGCGCCGAGTGCTCCGGCGAAGCTGGCGAGCGGGACCGCCGGCACGCCGACGACCGACAGCGGCACGCCGAGAATGATGACGAGGATGGCGCCCAGTGACGCTCCAGCGGACACACCCAGCGTGAAGGGTGTCGCCAGTGGGTTGCGCAGCAGCGCCTGGAGCACGACGCCGGCAGACGCCAGCGCCGCGCCGACGAGCGCACCTGCGAGCGCCCGTGGGAGACGTGCGATGAAGAAGATCTGTGCGTCGACGTTGTCGGCGAACGGCACGCCGCGGTCGAACACCGCGCCCAGCCGCAGGGGTGTCGGGCCGATGAGCGGCGCCGCGAGGCAGACCGCGAGCGCGACGAGACCAAACAGCAGCTGCACGATGAGCACCCGCCGCCGCATGGTGGGGTGGCCAACACCGACAACAGCACGTGTGCCATGGTGGTCGGTCACCGGCGACCCTCTCGAGACGCGTCGTCCACCCAGGGTCCGACGGGCACCACAGTGAGTCGACCGGTAGCCGGGTGGCGCGTCACGTCGACCTCCACGCCATACAACGCGCGCACGTTGGCCGCGGTCAGCACGCGGTCTGTTGGGCCGCTGGCGATGACGCGACCTGCCCGCAGCAGCACGAGCTCGCTGCACACGGCAACGGCGAAGTTGAGGTCGTGCGTCGACACCACCAGGGTGATGTTCCGATGGTCGCTGAGCGACCGCAACGTCGCCGCAATCTCGAGCTGGTAGCCGAGGTCGAGCGACGCGGTCGGCTCGTCCAGCAGCAGCATGACGTCGCCCGGCGGCGTCTGCGCACTGGGTGCGGGCATCAGTTGCGTCAGCGCGCTCGCGATGACGACCCGCTGTTTTTCACCACCGCTCAGCGTCGTGAACCGGCGCGCCGCGAGATGGTCGGTGCCGGTCGCCCGGAGCGCGTTGTGCGCGATGGCCAGGTCGTCGGGGCCCTCGAGCTGGAACGCGCCAAGGTGCGGGTGCCGCCCCATGAGCGCGATTTCGAGCACCGAGTAGTCGAACGCGAGCTGCGTCTCCTGCGGTACCAGCGCCATTCGTCTCGCGACGCCCGTCCGTGCCAGACGCCGCATCGGCTCGTCCGCGAGGCGCACCTCGCCGCTCGTCGGCTCGAGCAGTCCCGCGAGCAGATGGAGCAAGGTCGTCTTCCCGGAGCCGTTCGGTCCGATGATGCCGAGCCGCTGGCGACCTCCGGCCTCGAGAGACACCTCTTCGAGGACCGGCGACTGCCCGTAGGCGAACGACACGGCGTCAGCGCGAAGCAACCGGCACTCCTCTCATATCGACGCCACCGAGGGGCGCATCGTCGCGCGGGGGCTGGGATGGGCCGGGTCGATCGTCCGTTGGCCGTGGCGGCTGCGGGTAGCGGTGGCGAGGGTGTCGGGCGACCGCCGTGGCGGCGACCGAAGGTCGCGGAAGGAGAAACGACCGAACATGAGACCTCGCGTCGGCGTGACCACGCGCCGACCGCCCGCGCCCGGTGGTAACCGGAGCGGGGAAGAGGCCGCCCTATGATCTGGTGTCCTGACTTGTGGTTCGCCGTGAAGCGGCAGCGTCTTCCCACGCTCGACGGAGCGCAGTGACGGGTGCCCATGGCACCGGCGGGCCGCCCCACTCCCCACTTACAGTGGCGGGACCGTGTGGGACTCTCACCCACTTCCCAAGATCATCGGGAAGCGTCGAACGGTGGCTGAGTATAGCAGCCCATCCCCACGGCTCGTCTCGGCCCGTGGGTCGACGACAGGGAAGACCGAATGAAGTAGGGTACAGAGTCGTTCCCGGAATTATCTGCTCCGCCTCCCGGTCGCCGCGACCCATGCACGCTCGCCTCACAGCCGCCGGACTCGACGACATTTCGGCCAAGCTCGATTCCGAGATCCGTCTCGACCTCGATGACGGCATTCGGCTGTTCGAGTGTCCCGACCTGCTGGCGGTCGGGTGGCTCGCGAATCGGGAGCGTGAGCGGCGGCACGGCGACCGCACCTTCTTCAATCACAACATCCGGCTCGAGGCCACCAACGTGTGTGTCGCCAGCTGTCTCTTCTGCGCGTTCGCGAGGCTGCGTCCGGGCGATTCGGGCGCCTACACGATGAGTCTGGAGCAGGCCTGGGACAAGCTGCGCGAGCGGTCCGACCAGGGGCTGACGGAGGTGCACGTCGTCAACGGGTTGCATCCCGATCTGCCGTGGGACTACTACCTCGACCTGTTGCGCGGCTTCAAGCGGATCAGGCCGGATATCCGCCTGAAGTGTTTCACCGCGGTCGAGATCGCGTTCTTCGCCGAGCTGTATGGCAAGACCGACGAGCAGATCCTGCGCGAGTTGATGGACGCGGGCCTCGACTCGCTGCCCGGCGGCGGCGCCGAGGTGTTCTCCGAGCGGGTGCGTCGCAAGATCGCCCACGACAAGGCGGACGCCGACCGGTACCTCGCGATCCACCGTCTCGCGCATCGTCTCGGGATGCGGTCCAACGTGACGATGCTCTACGGACACATCGAGACCGACGCCGAGCGCGTCGACCACATGCTGCGCGCGCGTGCGTTGCAGGACGAGACCTCCGGCTTTCAAGCGTTCATCCCGCTCGCGTTCCATCCCGACAACAACCAGATGCGCAAGCTTCCAGCGCCGACCGCCGCCGACACCCTGCGCGTCCACGCTGTCGCGCGGCTGATGCTCGACAACGTCCCGCACGTCAAGGCGTTTTGGATCGCGACCGGTGTCGAGGTGGCGCAAACCGCCTTATGGTTCGGAGCCGACGATCTGGATGGGACGGTACAGGAGGAGCGCATCTACCATATGGCCGGTGCCCCGACGCCCGAGGTGATGACCCCGGGAGAGATCACTCGACTTATCCGCGACGCCGGACGCGAGCCAGTCGAGCGCGACACCTTCTACAACGTCGTTGCACATCCCGCGTAGCTTCAAGCCCCGCCCGCTCGCCCGCCCGCCTTCTGGCGTGCGGCAACGACGCCGGCCTCCCATGCCGTGATAAGATCACTTAGCGTCAGATCTCCCCAAGGGGTCTGGCCTTTTTCATAGCGCTGGCTTGAGAAATATTTCACAAGCTGTGGCTCGCTGGGAGGACGCCGATGATGACCATCGAGGTGCCGACTCGGTTCGAGCAAGACGACGCTGGTGATCGCCAGCCACTTCCCGACCGTTACCTTGGGCTGGCGGATGCCGAAATGGATGACCGGATCATCGCGGCCAAGGCAGCCCTTGGCACGCACGTGCTGATCCTGGGTCATCACTATCAGCGCGATGAGGTGATCAAGTTCGCCGACTGCACCGGTGATTCATTCCGCCTTGCCCGCCAGGCAGCCGAGCGCGGAAGCGCCGACTACATCGTGTTCTGCGGCGTGCACTTCATGGCGGAGAGCGCGGACGTGCTGAGCGGGTCGCATCAACGGGTCATCCTCCCGGATCTCGCGGCCGGTTGCTCGATGGCCGATATGGCGGCGGCCGACCAGCTCGAGGCGTGCTGGACGGATCTGGAGGGGATGGGCGCGACGGACGTCGTGCCGGTGACCTACATAAACTCGGCCGCATCGATCAAAGCCTTTTGCGGTGAGCGGGGCGGTGTCGTCTGCACGTCGAGCAATGCCGAGGCGACGTTGCGGTGGGCCTGGGAACGTGGCGATCAGATCCTCTTCCTCCCCGACCAGCATCTCGGCCGGAACACGGCGTACGCCATGGGGGTGCCACTCGATCAGATGGTCGTCTGGGATCCCGATGTGCCCGACGGCGGCTTGACGGCCGACGAGGTGCGCACCGCACGCATCATCCTCTGGAAAGGGCACTGCTCCGTCCACACGCGGTTCACCGTTCCACAGGTGGCACACATACGGCGCATGCATCCGGACGTGCGCGTCATCGTGCACCCCGAATGCACGTGGGAGGTGGTGCAGGCCGCCGACGAGAGCGGGTCGACGGAGGCCATCATCAACGCTGTCACGACGAGCCCGGCCGGTTCGGTGTGGGCGGTCGGCACGGAGGTGCACCTCGTCAATCGACTTGCGGATGACGTGGCACCTGCGCGGACCGTCATGACACTCGACCCGATCGGCTGTCTCTGCTCGACGATGTTTCGCGTCTCGCCAAACCACTTGCTGTGGGTGCTCGAGGGCCTGGTGGACGGACGGGTCCACAACCGGATCGCCGTCCCCGATCGCGAGACGCACTGGACGCGGGTGGCCCTCGACCGCATGTTGTCAATCCATTAACGAGAACACTAGACTCGTTGGTTGCACGTTGTCCCGGCTTCTGGCGGAGGCGAGATCGCGCCGCCGACGCCGTGAGCCAGTGCCCCGACTCACCGGGGCGATTCGATAGAAGGAGAACTCCCGATGGCCCATGAGCTGCCCCCGCTGCCCTACGATTTCAACGCGCTCGAACCCCACGTCGACGAGCAGACAATGCGCATCCACCACGGGAAGCATCACGCGACCTACGTGGCGAAGCTCAACGCCGCACTCGAGCCGCACCCCGAGCTCGCCGGCAAGAGCGTGGACGAGCTCATCGGCGACCTCGGGAGCGTCCCTGAGGGGATTCGGACCGCCGTGCGCAACAACGGCGGCGGTCACTCCAACCACACGATGTTCTGGCAGATCATGGGTCCGAACGGCGGCGGCGCTCCGACCGGCAACGTCGCGAACGCCATCAACGCATCGTTCGGTTCGTATGACGCCCTCAAGGAGCAGATCGCCGGCGCTGGCGCGACGCGCTTCGGCAGCGGCTGGGCGTGGGTGATCAACACGGCCGGCACGCTGAGCGTCGAGAGCACGCCGAATCAGGACACGCCGTTGATGGAGGGGAAGACGCCCATCCTCGGCATCGACGTCTGGGAGCACGCGTACTACCTGACGTATCAGAACCGGCGGCCGGACTACATCGCCGCCTGGTTCAACACCATCAACTGGGACGAGGTGAACCGGCGCTTGGGCTAGCCGCGCATTCCGCTCGATGTCCGCTGTCCTCTTTCTGTTCCTGGCGCATCTGGGAATCGGCATTGCCGGCTCGCTCTTGCTCGTGTCGCGCGCAGCGGGCGTTGGGTTCTTTCGGTTCAATGCCGGCCTCGGGTCGTTTCTCCTGCTGACCGCGCTTGCGGTGAGGCCCGAGGCGCCCGATGCGGCGATGCCGGACCGCATCGCGCTGGTCGCGCTCGTCGTGGCTACCGGCGGCCTGCTCGTCTACTGGGCGACGATCGGACGGGTGCTCGCCCGCCTGCGCCCGCTGTGGTTAGGTCTCGCGGTTGCCGGCGGCGCCACAGCGCTCGTCTCGCAGGCGACGATCTGGTCTTCAGCCGAGATGGGACCGGCGGCGACGGCGTTGACCGTCGCCAGCTTCGTCTCGTCGGCGGCGCTGCTCGGGGGCACCAGCACCGCGATGATCCTCGGTCACTGGTATCTGGTCCTGCCGTCGATGGACGTCTCGTTGCTGAAGCGCGTCGTGAAGTTCCACTTCGGCTCCGCGTTGGCACGCATCGTCGTCGTCGCCGTGGTCGTGGCGGCGGCGCTGGCCAGCTGGCAATCGCCCGGCGGCGCCGGGTTCGACCGTTACGCGCTGTCGGTCGAAGGGGTGTTCCTCTGGCAGCGCGTCCTCTTCGGGCTGGCGGGACCGGTCGTGCTCGCCTACCTGACGTGGGAGACGGCGAAGATTCAGTCGACGCAGTCCGCGACCGGCATCCTCTACGTGGACTTTTTCGCGGTGATCGTCGGCGAGATGCTGGCGAAGTACCTGCTCGTGGCCCAGCGCGTTCCGCTGTGAGCCGATGCAGCTCACGATCATCTGCCCCGACTGTGAGAGCCGGCTGCCGGTCTCGGCTGCCGACGCCCCGATGGCCATTCGGTGCGGCCGATGCGACCGCGCGATCGCGTTGGCCGTGAGCGACGCGCTCCGGGACGACACGGGACTCGACAGCTGTCCCGTGTGCGAGGGACGCGAGGTCTATCTCCGGAAAGACTTCGACCCGGCGCTCGGCCTTACCGTGATCATCGTCGGTGCGCTCGTCAGCGCCGGGTTCTACTGGTACGGGATGGACCTCGTGGCCTACGGGGTGCTGGGCGGGGCGACGTTGCTCGACCTGTTCGTCTACGGTCGTCTCAAGGATCTGTCCGTCTGCTACCGGTGCCACGCCGAGTTCCGCGGAGGCTACCCGCGCACCGCGGAGGCCTTCGATTTGCACACGGCCGACGAGCTGGAGCTCGAGTGGGCGCGGAAGCTCGGCAAGCGTTAGCCGTCGGCGCTAAAAGAGCTTCACGTCCACCGACTCGCCTTTCTCGACCAGATCGGTCTGCGCCGGGATCTCGATGTAGCCGTCGGCCATCGACATGCTCGTGATGTCGCCCGACGCCTTGAACGCACCGACGGCCGCGCCGTCGACCACCCGCACGGTGTAGAACTGGTGACGTCCGGTCGTCGAGACGAACCGCTGCGCCGCCGGGACCGTGACCGTCCGCACATGATGCGACGGCAGATGCGCGAGGCGCCGGAGCAGCGGGACGAGCAGCATGTAGGCGTTCGAGAGACACGAGGTCGGATAGCCCGGCATGCCGAGCACCGGCGTCGTCCCGATGCGGCCAAAGACCGTCGGCTTGCCCGGTTTGACGGCGATGCCGTGGAACACCACCTCGCCCTTCTGCTGGAGGACGTCGAGTGTCAGATCGCGCTCGCCGACCGAGCTTCCCCCCGAGAACACCAGCACGTCGTCGCCGAGGCACTGGTCGACTGCCGCGCCAAGCGCTTCGAGCGAGTCTGGGGCGGTCGGATAGGTGACCGCCGTGCCGCCGTGCTCGGCGATGACGGCGCCGAGCGTGAAACGATTGACGTCGTAGATCTGTCCTGGCGCCAGCGGCTGCCCGGGCTCGATGATCTCGTTGCCGGTCGACAGGATGGCGACCCGCGGCTGGTGATACACCTCGACGTCGGCGATGCCAAGGGCGGCGATCGAGCCGATCCGGCTCGGCGTCAATACGTCGCCCGGCCGGAGCACTGTCTGGTCCGCCGCGATGTCGGCGCCGCGCCGCCCGACATGCTGCCGGGGGTAAACGGGGGTGAAGACCTTGACGGCGTCGTCATCCGCCTTGTCGGTTTCTTCCACGATCACCACGGCGTCGGCGCCCTCCGGCATCGGCGCGCCTGTGGCGATCTCCGTGCACTCACCCCGCTCGAGGCGTCGGGACGGCATCTCGCCGGTATGCACGGTCTCGACACAACGCAGGGTCAACGCGTGCTGGCGGCTGGCGCCGAACGTGTCCTCGGCCACGACCGCGTAGCCGTCCATCGCGGCGCGATCGAACGGCGGGACGTCGCGCGTGGCCACGATCTCGGTGGCCAGCACGCGACGCGTGGCGCTCGCGAGGGGCATCCGCGCCGTCCGTGTGATGGGTGCCGCGCTGTCAACGACCAGGGCGAGCGCTTCGTCCAGCGGAATCGTGTCCCGGATCGGCCGCATCGTGGCCCGTCGCGTGGCCTTGGTGTCGGTGGTGTCGTTGGTCTGGGTCACCGTGTCGCCTCGCGTACCAGATGGCCGAGCTCGGGCAGCACCAGCTTCGTCATCGCAAGCCGCACCGCGTGCTCGGACCCGGGGACGCTAATCACGATCGTGCCCCGCGCGAGACCGGCGCAGGCCCGGCTCAGCATCGCGGCGGGGCCGATCTCCTCGTAGCTCAATGCCCGGAACAACTCTCCGAAGCCGTCGATCCGTTTCTCGAGCAGTCCGGTGACGACCTCATACGTCCCGTCGCGCCGGCTGATGCCGGTGCCTCCGGTCGCGATGACGGCATCCACGCTGGGGTCGGCCAGCTGCGTCTCCAACGCGCCTCGGACCTGCTCGGGATCGTCCGGTACGATGGTCTTGCCAACCACCTCGTGGCCACCGCTGGCGAGCAGGTCGACGATGGCGCGCCCGCCGCTGTCCGTGCCGTCCGTCCTCGTGTCGCTGATGGTGAGGACGAAACAGCGCGTCGTGGCCGGCGACGCGGCACGATGAGCGACATGACTCACGCCAGCGATTATAGCGACCGTGGCACGTAACCATGATTGCGCACGAGCCCCCGAGCCCTTACGATTCGTCCGTGTCTCGGAGCTTCCCTTGGCTGCGCTCAACGGTCGCGGCGCTGTCGCTCGGCACGCTTTTCCTCGCCGGTCCCGCCGCCCAGCATGTGCTCGAGCCGGAGGATCGCCGATGGGTCGAGGACACCCTCGCGGGCATGACGCTCGACGAGAAGGTTGGCCAGCTGATCCTGCCGTCCTTCCGTTCGGTCTACACCAGCAGCGACAGCGAGGCGTACGACGCGCTGGTGACGCTCGTCCACGAGCAATACGTCGGCGGTGTGCATCTGTTCGGCGCCCGTCAGGCCGCGCCAGACGTGTTGTTGAACCCGACCTACGCGCGCACCGGTCTCGGTCAGCCGCTTGCCGCGGCGTCGCTGATCAACCGTCTCCAGGCCATCGCGCCAACGCCGCTCCTCGTCACGGCGGATTTCGAGACGGGCGTCGGGTTCCGGATCGCCGGCGCCACGACATTTCCGCGGGCGATGGCGTTCGGGGCGGCGGGGGATCCGCGGCTTGCACGTGAATCCGGACGCATCACCGCGGAGGAGGCCCGGGCCATCGGCGTTCACGTCAACTTCGCGCCGGTGGTCGACGTCAACAACAACGCGCGCAACCCCGTGATCAACACCCGCTCGTTTGGCGAGGATCCCGCTCGCGTGAGCGCACTCGCCACGGCGTATGTCGAGGGGCTTCAGGCCGGCGGGATGCTCGCCTCGGTGAAGCACTTTCCCGGACATGGCGACACCGATGTCGACTCGCATCTCGGCCTGCCGACCATCAGGCACTCCCGGGCGCGCCTCGATCGGATCGAGCTTGCGCCGTTCCGGGCGAGTATCGGCGCGGGTGCTGACGCCGTCATGACCGCGCACATCGAGCTCCCGGCACTCGAGCCGGCTCCCGGGCGGCCGACCACGTTCAGCCGCCGTATCGTGACGTCGCTCCTGCGTGAGGAGCTCGGTTTCGACGGCCTCGTGTTCACCGACTCGATGCGGATGCGCGCGGTGAGCGAGCTGATGCCGGCCGGCGAGGCCGCAGCGCGAGCCGTGGCCGCGGGGCACGATGTCGTGCTGCACTCGCCTGATGATGCTGCGGCGTTCGACGGCATCACGGCGGCGGTCGCGAACGGCACGGTGCGCGAGTCGCAGCTCGACGACTCGGTGCGACGCATCCTCACCGCGAAGGCGCGGCTCGGCCTCCATCGGTCGCGCAGGGTCAGCCTCGACACGATCCCCCTCGTCGTCGGCGGCCGCGCGCACCGGGCGGTCGCGCGCGAGGTGAGCGAGCGATCGCTCACGCTGATCAAGGATGCGCACGACCAGGTGCCGCTGCGGATCCCTCGGTCCGGATCCATCCTCTATCTGTCGGTGCTCGACTATCCCTCCGGGTGGGGCCTCGGCGCCCCGAGCCGGCGGGTGATTCCTGAGCTCGAAGCACGGTGGCCGAACGTTACCGCGGTCGAGCTCTCCGACCGCTCGTCGCGGTCCGAGATCGAGCTCGTGCGGGAGACAGCCGGTCGCTACGACGCCATCGTGGCCGGCGTGTTCGTGCGCACCGCGTCGTTCAGCGGCCGCATGGACCTGGCGGACGCGTTGACGGACCTCCTCCAGGCGCTTGCACGCGACGCGGCTCGCGCCGGGCAGCCGTTCGTGACGACGTTCTTCGGCAACCCCTACGCGGCGACGTTTCTCCCCGACGTGCCCGCGATGCTCCTCACCTACGACTATCGCGACCTGGCCGAGGAATCGGCGGTCAAGGCGCTCGCGGGGGAGATCCCCATCGGCGGCCGCTTGCCCGTCTCGATGGGCGAGGCGTTTCCGGTGGGTCACGGCCTGACACGCGGGCGCGGGCGGTAGCCGCGCACGGGCAACACGCGGCCCGCTCGCGATATAATCGCCGTTCGACTGCTCACCGATTACGCGCCCTTAGCTCAGCTGGATAGAGCGTCTGGCTACGAACCAGGAGGCCGCAGGTTCGAATCCTGCAGGGCGCGCCAACCCTTTTCCGTAGAAGCGAACCCCCGCTCGAGGAGCCTGCCGGGCACTGTCAAGTTGACGAGCGCAGCGCATAATTGGGCGGGATGACGAACTCCCGTCATCCCTATTAGTAGGCATACGTAACCCGCTTGCCATTCGACGAAGGCCCGCGTTCGCAACACACGATGATGGGTCGCCCGCAGCAGATGGCGGCCCACGCGGAACAGATTCTGCACCACACCGTGGACCGACGCGAACCGTTGGAGATGGGCGGCTGACTTGAAGCGCCGCATCTGACGCTCGCGCTGTCGGGTCGGTTGATGCGAGACTTCGGCGCGGTTGTTCGCGTATTGATCCGTGCAGTGGACGACCGACGGCATCACCGTACGGCACGCCGACGAGTAACTGCGGAGCTTGTCGGTGATCAGCCGGCGCGGGCCACAGCCTTGCCGCTTCAGCAGCTTGCGGAAGAATCGAACCGCGGCGCGCCGATTCCGCCGCGACTGGACCAGGATGTCGAGGACGTCACCGTCCTCGTCGACCGCTCGCCACAAGTACTGCTGGTGTCCATTCAAGGTGACGAACAGCTCATCGAGATACCACGTGTCTCCGAGGCGCCCGCGTCGGTGCCGGAGCCGGCGGGCATACGTGCGGCCGAACGTGCGACACGACCGTCGGATCGTCTCATAGGTGACCGTGATGCCCCGCTGGGCCAGGAGGTTCTCAACGTCACGGAAACTGAGACTGAAGCGAAAGTACAGCCAGACGGCGTGAGCGATGATGTCTGGCGGGAATCGATAGCCGTGGTAGCCGGGTGCGGGGCTGATCATGCCCCAACTCTGCTTCGCTCGACCTCAACGTGACAATGCTCTCACAAGGGATCGTTGGCCGCCCCGCGAGCGTTACGGCGACGGGGGCTGGGTGTCAGGCGACCCGATGTGGTCGAGGCGGTCGATACCACCGGGGCACGCCGTCAGCGTAGCCTCGTTCCCCCGCCGGGCGAGCAACTGCGCATAGACCCGCATCTCGCACCCCGGCGTCGAGAAGATCGCCGACAGCACATGGGCGGGGCCGAGGAGGAGCAGGAACGCCGCGAACCACGTCCACAGATAGAGAGTCAGCGGCAGGGCGTCCAAGGTCCCGGCCGTCGCGTATCCCGCGCCGGCGGCTACACCGGCCCCCGCCAGCAGCAGCAGCACGGGCGTCTGCCGCCAGGGGCGATTGACCAAGAGGCGAACGACCCAACTGCTCAACCACAGGCTTAGCCCGAGGAGCATGTAGAACACGACGTGTCGGATCGGCAGCTCGCCGGCCCACATCGATGCACGCAAGTCGGTGAACAGGGGGATGAGGAGACTCAGCTCCCCCAGGCCCACGGCGAGCCGGATGGCCCGACCCAGGCGGCCAGGCGTCGGTAACGTCGCAGCGTGCTCGCTCATGTTACGCCTCCGTTCGTGTCGCAGCGGTTCGGTATGACCTCAGGTCACATCCGACGGGGCTCACTGACTCATACGAGACGTGCCGTGTGACGCGCTGCGACCATCGATGTCGTCGGGTGGCGGTTCCGGTCCCAGCTCGTAGACACGTGTGAAACCCGCTGATTATGCCACCGGCCGGGGCTGACCACGGCCTCGGAGGGGCAGACGGTGTGCAACGAGCGGACAGGAGGCGCACGTGGGGTCACATAACATGCCCTCTGCCGCGCCCCGCCATTCAGTTGTCGGTCCATCGCGGGATGTAATCGGGGCAAGCGGGACATCGGCATGAGAAATGGCGGTCACGCCGACCAGCGCCAGCCCCGCTCAGACAACCCCAGGACTGCTTGTGATCACCGCCAGTAGCAGAACTCGGCCTCATGGCAGGAGCCATCGAGGTCGTCGACCTTGCCTAGGAAGTAGGCCTGTGCATCGGCAATCGCGCCGTTGTACACGGTCGGGCCGATCTCGCTGAGAAAGAAGTCCAGCAGCAGCATCGCCTTGAGGTCTCCGACATCCTCGTCCATGTTTTTGGTGAAGTACTGCTTGATCGACGCGACCGCCTGCTGCTCCGCGTCCTGCTTGAGCTTTATCGCCACGTTGAGCCCTGTCTTGAGTGCCGAGGCCTTCCTGCCTCCTGGAGGAACCGCTGCTTCGCGGTGTCGTCCCGGGTCAGGTCGGGCGGGAGGACCTTGATCGCCACCCGACGGTCGAGCCGGGGATCCTGCGCGAGGTAGACGACGCCCATGCCGCCCTGGCCGAGCTGGGAGCGGATCTCATACGGACCGAGCGTTGAGCCGGGAATCAGGGCCATCGGGAAGGGGCCGATTATAGTCCTCAGGCGGGCCTCAATCCACTAGCATCGAGCCGGAAGCGAACCCCATCGTGCGAGGGGCCGATCATAGTCCCAGAGCGGTGTTCCCCGCCTGCCCGCGCCGAGATTAGGCGCCTAATCCTCCGGCGGCATTCCGCCCGCCGGCGACATTCACCTGCTTCGCGCCGATGTTCTCGATCCCCGCGAGCAGCCGGTCGATCCGACCCGTCGCGCGAAACTCCCAGACGCCGGGATCGTCGGGCGTCGGCGTGAAGATCATCGGCCCGTCGACCAACTTGCGGAGCAGTTGCCGCACATGGCTGGTCCGCCGCGTCAGCAATCCGCGCCACTCCTCCACCCGTTGCGGGATCGCCGCCGCCAGCGTCTGGCGATCGACCGTCCCCACCTCGCCGATCCGTGAGAGGCCGGCGCGCTCAACCCGGAGGGTCGGCCGGCGGTCTTCGCGCGCTGTTCAAGGGATCCTCTCGCACCTCCGGTGATCGCCCACTGCCCAAGCAGCTCGCGTTGGGCGCCAAAAGCGGCGATGGCACCGCGCGGGGGTACAATCAGCCGGATGATGTACGCACCACTGATGAGTCGAAGAATGCTCCCCGCGCTCGTGATCGCCGCCGTCTCGGCGGCCCCCGCCTTCGCGCAGGACTTCGCGGTCGGTGAGCCGATCGGCGCAGTGAGTGAGGCGGGCGAGTGGCGGCCGATGTCGGACAACGTCACGGTCTACGGCAGCTTTCATTTTTCGGAAAGCTGCACGTTCGATCCCGACAAGAACCTGATCCTGGCCATGAATGCCGGGAACCGGGGAGACGGCGGTGCCGACGATGGCTATGTCTCTCTTATCAATCCCGATGGGAGCGTGCATACGCCCAAGTGGATAGGCGCCACGCGCGACGGCCTGGAGCTCCATGACCCGTTGGGCAGCGCCGTCCGCAACGGCGTGCTCTACACCGTCGATTCGGGCTACGTCCGTCTCTTCGATCTGGCCACGGGCCGCCCGCAGCGGTCCATCCCGGTACCGGGCTCTACGCTGTTAAATGGCCTTGCTGTGGCGGAGGACGGCACCGTCTACGCCTCCAACACCCGGCCCGTGTCGCAGCTCTGGAAAGTCACTGCGGACGGCGAGGCATCACTGTTCGCCGACGGTGCCCCGCTAAATGCCCCCAACGGCGTCGCGATCGACGGGGACGGCAACGTGGTCGTGATCAATGTCGGTGACAATGCGGTCATCACCTACAACCCCGACGGCACGGGCATTCGAACCGAGCGCACCGTCGAAGGCGGGAACGATGGCATCATCATCACTGCGGACGGCACGAAGTACGTGAGCAGCGTCCGGTATGGCAGCGTGTCCCGGATCCGCCCTGGGCAAGAGGCCGAGATCATTGCCTCGGGCATACCGAGCGCGGCATCGATGTGCTACGACTCGATGCAGAACCAGCTGGTCATTCCGTTGAATAGCAACTACGCGCTCGCGTTCGTCAGGCTTGAGTAGTCAGGACGAGGCTCTTCAGCGCCTCATCCAGCGGGATCGGCCCCTTGGCAATTCGGTCGGCGAGCGTGGCGCCTTCGACCAGCTCCAGAACCAGTGCCTGGGTGTCGTCAGATTTCTCGATGCCGTAGATGGCGGCGAGGCCAGGGTGGTTGAGGCTGGCGAGGACCTGCGCTTCCCGCTGGAACCGGGCGAGCCGATCCGGGTCAGCCGCGAAGGCGTCGGGGAGATAGGATGAAGCGGCTGGTCGTCCCCACGTGGTAGCTTGCGCTCCACATTTTTCAAACGCGCTCAAGGCGCACAGAGGGAGACCAGCCATGGAGCATATTGGCATCGACGTCCATAAGAGAGAAAGTCAAATCTGCATCCTCACGTCCGAGGGCGAGATCATCGAACGACGGATTCAGAGTACGCGGCAGCAGTTCACGAAGATGTTCGGGAGCCGACCGTGTGCCCGGGTGCTCCTCGAGGCGACGACGGAAAGCGAATGGGTGGCGCAGACGATCGAGCAGTGCGGCCACGAGGTCATCGTGGCGGATCCGAACTACGCCCCGATGTATCCCGAACGGCGCCGGCGTGTGAAGACGGATCGGCGCGATGCGCGGATGCTGGCCGAGGCGGCCCGACTCGGTTCCTATCGCCCGGCGCATCGCGTGTCGGCCGCCCAGCATCGGGTGCGGCGCCAGCTCCGGGTGCGCGACCTGCTCGTGCGGACCCGCGGGCGCACCATCGCCTTGGTGCGGGCGCTGGTGCGGCGGGAGGGACTGCGCGTCCGGGCCGGGGATGCCGACCGATTCGGTACGTATGTGACGGAGCTGGAGCTCCCCGACGAGTTACAGGCGGCGCTCCAGCCGCTGCTCGCCCTGTGGGAACAGTTGACCGCGCAGCTCGCCGTGGCCGATGCCCAGGTCATCGAGACGGCGGCGGCCAACCCGGTGGTACAGCGGTTGACTACCGCCCCCGGGGTAGGCCCCCTCATCGCGACGGCATTCGTCGCGACGCTGGATGAGGCGGGGCGCTTTGGCGGGGCCCACCAGGTCGAGAGCTTTCTCGGCTTGGTGCCCAGCGAGGACAGCTCTGCGGACCGCCACCGTCGGGGCCACATTACGAAGGCGGGCAATCCGCGCATGCGCTGGTTGCTGGTGCAAGCCGCGTGGGCCGCGCTCCGGTCTCGCCGGGCGGAGGCCGCGGGCCTGCGCGCCTGGGCCGAGCAACTGGCCACGCGCCGCGGCCGGCGCATCGCCACCGTGGCCGTCGCGCGCCGGTTGGCGGGGATCCTGTTTGCGATGTGGCGGGACCAGACGGTCTATGACGGGCGCCGCGTCGGGGTCCCAGTGCCGCACGGGATGAGCGGGTAAGTCCTTGGTGGTGCGGTCGGGCCACTGAGTGAGGTCCGGGGTTGCAGGGTTGGTGGGTGAGCACGTGAAGATCCTTGGTCGCACGCGAGGCCGGCAGGGAGATGGTGCCGCCCCCCATTCGGATCGTCTCTTGCGCCGGCGATCAGAGATCGCCCTTGTCGAGCGCGAATAGAAGGATGACGCACCTCGCGGCTTCAGCCCGGCGCGTCTAAGCAGGTTGTTACCCTAGCGACCGAAATCCGGGCCCGTGGACAGCACACCGAGCTGCCGACCCGTTCGCGCGCGCCCCCCAGCTGGGTGCGGGGACGGCGCGCTCACTGGAGGGTGTATCGGAGAGCGTGAGAGCTTCGACGAACAACGAGGTGACTTGACAAGCCGCTTCATAGAAGGATCTTCAGCGCGACATCGCGGCCCAGTTGGGTGTCGGTGGCGCGATAGACCTGGCCCATACCGCCTTCGCCGATGAAGGCGGTCACGTCGTAATGCCCGAGGCGGGAGCCGACGGTTAGGGCCATGGGTTGTTACGGATGCTATGGCAGACGCCGGTGGCCGTACAGTCGCACACCGACGGCCGGCCGCGCGACGTCGACCGACAGGCGGGCACCGTCCGGGTCCAGACGTTCCCAGACCACCCGGTACCGGTGCCCCACCTCTTCGTGGAGAATGCCCATGTCTCTCGCGAGCGTCGACAGCTTGCCAGTCAGTGCCGTCGGAGACACGATGGATGCATACCGTCCCCCGGTATTACCAGTCAGGTTCAGCGCGAGGTTGGTGACCGGGCTCCCGCCACGTCTGCGGAGGGACCGATTGGCTCCAGTCGTCACCGACGACGAGGCGTTCACTTGGATGGCGTGGATGGTCACGCCTGCGTTCATCAGTGTGTCGATGAAGGCGAGGTACCGAGTGTCATTCAGGAAGGCGCTCGCCTCGAGCCCGTCCGCCAGCACCAGCACGATCACCGGCCACGCCTCGTCACCGTCGAACCATCGCGCCCACGTCTCCCTGACGCCATTGAGCACAAGGACACCCGAGCCCGAATCGGGGAAGATCGCGCGGGCCGCTTCTAATAGCTCCGCACGGTCGGTCGTGAAATCGACGAGCCATCGGATCTGGCCCCCAATCGTGAACAAGCTGACGACGTGTTGGGGCGGCAACGTCTGGAGGAACGCGACCAGGCCGGCACGGAGCGGATTCAGCGCCTGGAGCCCATTGATGCGGCCCCCGTTGTCCACCAGCAAAGCGACCTTCATCGGCGCCGTCCCGATCTGAGCCGACACGATCTTGGCGTCGGTCCCAGAGCGGGGCGAGCTTCCTCAACGTCGAGGCCAGCCGGCGGATCGGCGACCGCTGGACGCTCGACGTCGAGATCCGCGGCTTCGTCAACGTCCCCCGGGACGATCTGTTCCTCTACGGGATCCGTGACGACGACTACATCCAGGTTTCCTGGGGCTGGCACTGGTGATCCGAGGGGCGTGCCCCGGGGGCTATCCAAGCGCCTCAACGTCGGTGATGGCGTGCCACGCTGTCCGTCACACCGCTGCGATCAGTACGGCCACGCCCGCGGTCAGCAGTGCCGCCCCGCCAAGTCGGCCGACCAGCTCGCCCTTCGCCAGCACCTTCTCAGCCAGCACGAAGAGGCTGATGACGGCCACCCAGAGCAGGTTCATCACGCCTGCGACGAACAGCAATGCCATCAACACCCAGCAACAGCCGACGCAAAACAGGCCGTGCTCCATGCCCATGCGCAGGGCGCCGCCGCGGCCCTCTCGCCAGTGGCCCAGCACGAACGCCACGGGCGAGCGGCAGTGACTCAGGCAGGCCTGCTTGAGTGAGGTGAATTGAAAGATCCCGGCTGTCAGGAGCAGTATGCCGCCCAGCACCGGACTGGTGCCTACCATGGCGGGTGAGAGCAACGCCGTCGTGTGCAATCCCCACTGCGCGCCGGTGGCGACGGCGCTGTAGGCGGTCCAGACCAGTAGATACCCAGCCAGAAAGAGTCCCGTTGGCACGAGCGGGTCGTCGCGTTCGCGGCGCTTCCTGTTGATGGACGCCACCATCAGGATGAGGGGCGAGGCCGCGGGCACCATCATCGCCAGCATCATGACGACCCACATGACGAACAGCAGCGCAAGGTCGACCACCCCCCACGTCTCGGTCGAGGGCATGGCGATGTCGGCGCTCATGCTCATGTCGGACATGTCGCTGGCCACATACAGGAGGTAAGCCCAGCCGAGCGCCGCCACCCCGACGAGGCCGACGGTGACGATCGCGCGATCCCGTCGCAGGACGATCTCAAGGGTCGTCGCCGGCTCCACCTGATGGCCTCTCGCGATTCGGTACGGGTGACGCGTTCGGGGTGGTGCGTGCTCAGGCGTTCGACCAATCGAAGCCGTACAGGATCCAGTTGGTGTTCTTCGAGGCGACCGAGACGCCGGTGGTGCTCGCTGAACGTGCCCTGACCGCACACGCCCTTCGTCCAGATGAAGCCCTGGCATTTCCGCCGTTTGCACGCGAGCGTCCCGATGTCGAGGCACGATCCTAGCACTGTGCGCTGTTCCCGCCGCCGCTCTTCACGACGTGGGTAAGTACACGTCGAAGGTGGTCCCCTGTCCCGGCGCGCTACTGACCGTGACGAACCCACCATTCTGGGCCACCGCGCCGTGCACCATGGAGAGACCAAGTCCGACGCCCTTGCCGGGCTCCTTGGTTGTGAAGAATGGCTCGAAGACACGTGCGACGGTGTCGGCGTCCATCCCCGTTCCAGTGTCCGCGACACGGAGCAGCGCATACGCACCCGGATGTGCCGCCGGCTGACTCTTGCACGCGTCGTCATCCACGGTCACTATGCGGGTCTGGAAGGTGACCACCCCTCCATCAGGCATGGCGTCGCGCGCGTTCAGGACGAGGTCGGTAATGACCTGTTCTATTTGTGCTCGATCGCCGCGTACGGTCGGACGAGCCTCATCGAGCCGAAGGTCGATGCGCCTCGTGTCGCCCATGAGCGGACCCAGAAGGCCGCGTGTCGTTTCGGCGACGTCGTTGAGGCTGAATTCCACGCGTTCGAATGACGAGGTGCGGCTGAACGTGAGCAGCTGACCAATCTGCTGTGCCGCCTGCTCCGAAACCCGCTGAATCGCCTCGAGGTTCTGGCGAGCGGGGTCGTGCTGATCGCGATCGCGCAACAGGAGCTCGGAGTAGCCACTAATGGCCGTCAGGGCGTTGTTGAGGTTGTGCGCGATCCCGGCCGCCAACTGACCCACGCTGTCCAGCCTCTGGGCACGCGCGAGCTGCTCGCTCAGGGCCCTGGCGTCCGAAATGTCAGAGACTACCCCCTGAATATGCCGAATGCCGTCAGGGCCTTCAGTGACGACCGCGCTGTCACGCACCCACCGGATCGTGCCGTCTGGACGCACAATCCGGTACTCCTGCTCGTTGTGGTGCCGTTCGCCGCTGATGAGCCGATCCGCGAGGTCTTTGACCTGCTTCCGATCGGCTGGGTGCACGATCGCCAGCCATGGGATCTGGTCGCCTTCAAAAAACGCCGGCGGACGACCCGTCACGCGTTCCAAGACCGGGGAGGCCCACCGGAACCGAATGACGCCCGCCGTCGTGATCTCCCCACTCCAAATGAGATCAGGGACGGCATCCAAGACGCGTCTCAGCTCCGCCTCCGCACGGGAACGCGCGCGTTCCGCGAGTTGTCGCGCCGTGATGTCACGAACCGCAGCAAGGATGGCGGGATGGCCCCCCACCATGATGCGCTGCCCCAACACCTCCACGGCCAGGGTCGAGCCATCGATCTTCCGTCCTACGTATTCCGTCGGCTCGACTCTCCCATCGCCGGTGAGAGCCGCGGTCATCTGGTTCACTACCTGCTCGCGTTGTTCCGCAACGATGAGATCTGCGGGTGAGCGCCCGATCATGTCATCCGCTGAACTGCAGCCAGCCAGCTTCCATACGGCCCTGTTGGCGTAGGCGATCTTGCCGTCTATCGCGAGGACGATCCCGTCGAAGTTGGAGTCCAACAGGTTCCGCGCCTCCGCCTCGCGCTCCCGCAGTCGCTGTTCGGACCGCAGTCGCTCGCACTCCGAGCCGGCGCGCGCCGCGAACATGCGGAGGACCCAGTGGTCCTGGTTCCGCGACATCGGGCTCCGGTTCAGAGCCCCGAGATGTCCCACGACCGCTCCCGCCGCATCGTGCACCGGCACGGCGACGTAGCTGCGGACCCGTCGCATCCGTAAGTTGGCATCGGTGGGAAATAGGTCCTGGACGTTGTCCCCGTGGCACACGGTCTGGTCGCGCAGGACGGCCTCGCACGGGGTCCCTGCCACGTCGTATTCGAAGTTGTCGACGTAGCCGTCCTCCTGCCAGAAGGCGAGCGTGCGAAGCCGCGTGCGGTGCTCGTCAGCGCACTGCGCGATGAAGGCGTGCGTGACATCAAGCACCGTCGCCAGATGTTGCACCGTCGCCCGGAAGAACGCCTCCCCTGTCGTCGCGGCGGTCGCCTCCAGAAACACGCGCAGGCGTTGTTCCGGAGGCACGGGGAGGTGCTCGATCGTCATGCGTCCGCTTCTGCCCGGGTCGGCCGCGGGAGCGCCATCATAGCTCTGAGGCGCGTCTCGGCGGTAGGGGTTCGGGCTGCGCGTGGCATACTGCCTGGTGACGACGTTGCCGCGCCTCGCGGCGTCGTCGAGGGTCAGACAGTGTCCAATCTGCGCGTCCTTGTGCTCGATGACGAAGCGATTGCGCGAGACTTGCTAGGACGCTTCTTGGCTGCGCACGGGTACGAGTCCGTGGCCGCCGGGACGATGACCGAAGCACTGGATCTGATGCGGCGCACGCACCTCGGCGCCGTGATTCTCGACGTCAGGTTGCCCGGGAGCGGGTCCGGACTCCAGGTGCTGGAGCATCTGCGGGGACACCCCGAGTTCGCGACAATACCCGCCATCGTGTTGACCGGTGGTGTCCTGACAGAGGACGAACAACTGAGCGCGTGGCCGGTGGGGGGCAAGACGGGTATGGTCACTCGCCATCGCGCGCACCTGTTCTACAAGCCCGAGGGCCTCGACTCGATCGTCGAATTCCTCACGAAGCTGACGGGTCATGACCGGCCACACTGACGGCCCGCGTCAGGTGAACACCCACGCTGGCGCCCGCGTCAGGTGAACGCCCACGCTGGCGCCCGCGTCAGGTGAACGCCCACGCTGGCGCCCGGCGTCAGGTGAACACCCACGCTGGCGCCCGGCGTCAGGTGAACACCCACGCTGGCGACCGGCGTCAGGTGAACACCCACGCTGGCGCCCGGCGTCAGGTGAACACCCACGCTGGCGCCCGGCGTCATGTGAACACCCACGCTGGCGCCCGGCGTCAGGTGAACACCCACGCTGGCGCCCGGCGTCAGGTGAACACCCACGCTGGCGCCCCGGCGTCAGGTGAACACCCACGCTGGCGCCCGCGTCAGGTGAACACCCACGCTGGCGCCCGCGTCAGGTGAACACCCACGCTGGCGCCCGCGTCAGGTGAACTGGGTGAGGGAGACGTTGACCGTTCGCTCGCGGTCGGCCGCCGCACGCCACTGGATGAGGATGGGGCTTTGGTAGGTGCCCTCGACGATCGCGGTCCGGCCGGTGGGGTTTTCGTCCGAGACGAGCAGGTCGATCGATCGCTTCACGCCGAAGACGCGATCGGCCGGCACCGCCAGCGCCCGGGCCACCCACTGCTCGATGCGGGACGTGGGGAGTCCCAGGACGTCCACGAGCTGATTCAGTGCCTGCACGAGATCGTATCTGGCGTACGCAAACGCCTTCTGGGGCACGGCGCGTGGGTCATTCCAGACATTGCGTGCCTTTTCCGCCGCGAACCGAAACGGCTCACGAAGCACGGCCGTCAGGTCATGGCGCATCAGGAGCGTCTCGTACTCATTGACCGTCAGGCACGCGTGCCGCTCGCCCGATGCCAGCTCCAGCCTCAGTCGCCCTTTCCCGGCCCCGTGCTCGGCAATGAAGTCGCTGAGGTGCTCCTGCAGACCGTATCGGGGATCCTTCAAGCTCACCGCTTCGATAGGGTGCGCGGACACCGGGACCGGCAGGCTGGTGCGCGCCACCTCGATTTCGTCGTCGTAGCCCACCAGCACCGTCGTGCGACGCCTCGGCGTGCCACCGCACACGCCGTCGAGATCGACGAAGTACACAGGGTCGGGCGTCGCCCGATACGAGACACAGGCCCGCAACCGGCCGAGGATGAACCTGAGATGCGAATCGCCGTTCAGTGGCTCGCTGAGACGCTGTGCCGCTGTGAGCTCCGTACGCTCGCCGAGCTGGTCGTGGCGATAACCGCCGCGCTCCGGGAAGAGCGCGCGATACACGTCGAGATAGGACGTAATGCCGCGCGGTCCGCCAGCGAGTCGTGTGTGGAGGCTCTGCGGCAGGTATCCCGCGGTCGTGTGCAGCGAGCTGTACAGGCAACGGGAGTAGCGGTCGAGCTCGTCGCCCACCATAGCCGCGGCGTGTCCGCGGACGTCGGTGAGCGCAAGCCGTTCCCGAGGCGTGACGTCAAGCGCAAGCTGAAGCGGCGCCATCTCGAGTGCGCGGTCGGTCGATGAGCCCGAAGCGCGACCGTAACGGACGGCTTAGCGTATCACGCCACGGACCATGCCGCAGGCCACCGTGGCGGCGACGCGCCGCTGCATCAAGGATGCGCCGCCTTGATGATCTCCCCGCCGACCATGACCCAGCTGACCTCTTCTGTCACCGTGATGTCATCGAGCGGATTCCCCGACACGCCAATCAGATCCGCCACGCGGCCAGGTGCTATCTGGCCGCGGTCGTCCTTCCCGAGGAGGTCTGCGGCGTAGAGCGTCGCCGAGCGGAGGGCTTCCAACGGCTCCATCCCCAGCTTCACGAGGACACCAAACTCCTTGGCGTTCTCGCCATGCGGATAGACGGCCGCGTCGGTGCCGAAGGCAATCTTCACGTCCGCGGCGATCGCTCGCCTGATGCTGTCGAGCGCGAGTGGCTTCACCTCCATCGCCTTGCGTCGGATGGGCGGAGGGAGGGCATCCACGTCCACCCGCTCGGTCAGGTAGACGGTCGGGACGAGATAGGTGCCCCGCGCCTTCATGAGCGCGATCGCCTCCGCATCGAGCATCGAGCCATGTTCGATGGATGCCACGCCCGCCCGCACGGCGGCCTTGATGCCCTCGGTGCCGTGCGCGTGGGCGGCGACCTTGAGCCCGTGACGCGTGGCCTCGGCGACAATCGCTTCGAGCTCCGCTTCGCTGTATTGCTGCGCTCCGACGGGGCCCTCGAACGACAGTACGCCCGCCGTGGCGCACACCTTGATCACCTCGGCGCCGTGCTTGATCTGATAGCGCACGGCCTCGACCACCTCCCAGGGCCCGTCGGCGACACCTGCTTCAATGCCCTGCTCGAGAATCCCCGGGGCGTATCCCGTCACGTCGCAATGACCACCGGTGATCCCGAGCGAATGGCGCGACGGGACGACGCGTGGACCGACCACGTCGCGACTCTCAACGGCGCGCTTGAGGGCGACGGTCACGTCGCCGCCGAAATCGCGGACCGTCGTGAACCCCGCCAGGACCGTCGTCCGCGCATGGCGCGCCGCGTCGAAGGCCTGGTCCGCGAGGGTCTCGCGCAGCCCAGACGTGAACGAGCTCGCGTCCATCTGGCCCGCCAGGTGCGTGTGCGCGTCGATCAGACCGGGCAGCAGCGTGAGATCGCCAAGGTCGACGACTCTTGCCTCCTCGGGGAAGGTGGGTGGGTTGACGGCGACAATCAACCCGTTCTCAACTACCACTGCCGCGTCGTCGGTCAGATGTCCGCTCTCGACATCGAGCATGTGCGCCGCGCGCACGATGATGGGACCATCGGCCTGCGCCAGCGCGGGATCGGCAACCGAGAACGACCAGACCGCCAAGCACCCGAGGACCGTCAGCACCTGCCTCATGATCGGCACCCTCTCCCATTTTTGGAGCCGCAACCCAGCGCTACTGGAACGTCCGAGTCATGATACGCCCGGAGGGAGGACGACCGCGTGGCTGCGATGACCCGCGAGCAGTGGGGAAGCCGGTTCGGGTTCATCGCGGCCGCCGTCGGCCTTGCCGTCGGTCTGGGCAACATCTGGCGGTTTCCGTACGTGGCAGGCGAGAACGGCGGCGCGGCGTTTCTGATCGTCTACCTGGCTTTCGCCGTCCTGATCGGCATCCCGCTCCTGACCGCAGAGATCAGCCTTGGCCGCAAGGCCCAGCTCTCACCGATCGCCGGAATGGCCAAGGTGGTAGGGCGGCGGAGCCCATGGATGATCTTCGCCTGGCTCGGGGTCGGTGCCACGTTCGTGATCATCGCGAGTTACCTCGTCCTGCTCTCGTGGGTCGCGGGGTATTTCGGGATGGTCGTGTCGGGCACGTTTCCGCGCGGCACGACCCCGGAGATCGCGTCGGCGTTCGAGGCGTTCGTCTCCGATCCCATCCCGGTCGTCGCGTGCGCAGGCCTCCTGATGAGCTTCGCTGCCCTGCTGGTCTCTCGCGGCCTCACACGGGGCTTGGAGCGTGTTGCGCGCGTGGCGATGCCGGCGCTGTTCGTGATGCTGATGCTGCTGGTCGTGCGCTCATTGACGCTTGCGGGGGCCGGCGAGGGAGTCGCCTGGTATCTGCAGCCCGACTTTTCGGAACTGACCGGCGCGGCCGTTCTGACCGCGCTCGGGCAGGCCTTTTTTTCCATCGGTGTCGGCACGGCAGCCGCCTTCGGGCTGGGCAGCTATCTGGATCCACGCCAGAGTGACGTGCCGGGCAACGCGTCCATCGTGGTCGCCTGTGACACGGCCGTCGCGTTCGTCGCCGGGCTCGCGATCTTCCCCGCGCTCTTCGCGTTCGAGATCGCGCCCGACTCGGGTCCCACGTTGCTTTTCATCACCATGCCGGCGCTCTTCGAGCAGATGCCGGGAGGCCTGCCGTTTGGCGCCGTCTTTCTCGTGCTGCTCTTGATTGCGGGGCTGACGACGGTGATCGCGGTGCTCGAGGTGATGGGGTCCGTTGCGCGCGATTCGCTCGGGTGGAGTCGGCGCCGCGGCGTGGGGATCGTCGCGGCGCTGTGGTTCGTGATGTCGGTTCCCGTCGTGCTCTCACAAGGACCGTGGTCTCACATCCAAGTGCTGGGACGGGATCTGTTTTCGGCGGTCGACTTCGTCGTCGGCAGCTATCTGGTGCCAGTCGGAGGGTTGATTCTCGCGCTCTACGTCGCGATGTCGTGGGGGTGGACCGCGTTTCGCGACGAGACCAACATCGGCAGCGGCCGCATCAAAGTCACTGACGCGTGGAGACCGCTGGTCCAGTTCATCGTGCCGGCCGCCGTGGCGCTGGTGCTCCTCGGCGGTTGGGGGATTCTGTGACGAGCTTGTGAGTCGCGGGGGCTGTCGCGGGACTAAAGCCCCGCGCTACGTGCGGCAGCTTCGCGCGTCGCCGCAGAGACTTAACGTCCGTCGAAGATGTACTGCACGGTCGTTTCGAGGCTGGCTTCCGGTGCCTGAAAGTCGTCGTACTGGCTCGGGACGGAGTACGCGCTCACGACGGACTCGACCGAGCGACCGGACGCCTTTCCCTCCTGGGCCTTCATCACGACGTCGTTGTAAAAGCCGCTGAAATCGACGAAGTCACCCCAGGGCACCGGCACGGGGTTGTGCCCCGGAATGACGGTGTCGATGCCGGGGATGCCGGCGACCGCCTGCTTCAGCGTCTCTCCGAATTCGGTCGCGCTCCCGTTGCCGTTCTGCACGTCGATGAACGGGATGCCCTTGCGCTGAAACATGTCGCCCGTGTGCAGCGTCCGTGCTTCACGAAACACGACGAACGTGTCACCGTCGGTGTGACCGCGCCCAAAGTGGTAAAGATCGATCTGGTCGGCGCCGCTGAAGAGCGACAGTCTGTCGGCGTAGGTCGTCTTCGGCAGATACTTCGCGTTCACGCCCTTGAAGGCGTCGCAGTTGGTCACCGGCTCGCAGCGCCGGCGCGCCATCTGGGCTCGCGTGTTCTCGTGTACGACGAAGTTGACCGTGTCGGGGAACTCGATGTTTCCGCCGCTGTGGTCGAAGTGCGTGTGCGTGTTGATGATGGTCGTGATCGGCTTGTCGGTGATCCCCCGAACCTCGGCGATGATGTCCTGCCCGTAGCCGTTGATCTTGGTGTCGACCAGAGCGACACCGTCGTCAGTCACGAAGATCGCGGTGTTGCCACCGCCACCCATGCCTTGGACGGCAGGGGCGTTGCCCAGCATGTAGAGGTTGTCGGCCACTTCTTGGAGCGTGAGGTTGGCGCGATCTTGCCGGGCCTCGTGGCTCGTCATGGTCAGGATGACGCCGAGGAGGGTCAGGATTCCGAGACAGAAGGTGCGTTTCATCGTCGCTCTCTCTCCTAGCGCGTCCGGGGAGGGTTCTTACGCGTCCTGTGGCACGAACGCGAGAAACCGTCGTGGGTTGTCGACGAGGATCTTCTGAATCGTCTCCTCTGGCACGCCGGCGAACCGGAGTTTCGGCGCGAACACCGTCACCACGGAGGAGTACCCCGCCCCGCCGTTCGCCTTGAGCTCCTGCTCGGCGGCGAAATCCGCGGACAGCAGCACGTGATCTTCGAGCCCCGCGTCGATGACCGACATGATCATCGCCACCTTCTTGGCGTCGCCCTGCGTGATCTGGTGGCCGACCGTATCGAACCCGAGGAACGCGCCGCGTCTGGCCAGCGCTTTGTGTGACTCCGCCGTCGGATCGTCGGTGATGTCCGCGAGGTGGCCGATGCAGACGAGCTGCGGATCGACTTGCATCGACTCGATGATGTCGAGCTGCTCCACGGCGCACGATTGGCAGCCCTCGTGTGGTGTGTGCGTGAAGAGCGGCAGCCCGGTCCGTAGATGCACCTGACATGCCGCACGCAGGACCTTCTGCTCATCGGGGTGCATCGTCAGCGACGACCCGATCTCACCGATGGCGCCCCACCGCTCCGCCTCGGCTTCATGCAGAAAGTCCTCGGCCACCTCATCTTCCGATTTGTCCGCGATATCGGGCGGATAGCGCGGCTGCGTCCAGAGGCCACTGGCCACGACGATGTGCATGTCGGTCCGTCCGGCCAGCGTCTGCAACCGCTCGAAGCTCTGGCCCAGATCCCTGGTGCCGCCGCTGACGATGCAGCTCACGCCCTCCTGCGCGGTCGCGTTCACCTCGTCGGCCATCAGGTCGAGGTCGGTCGTGAACGACCCCAGCGCCGCTATCGGGTCGCCGGACTGGGGGATCCACGGCGGTACCGGATCCGACAACGACAGATGCTCGTGAAACAGGGTCGCGCCGTGTGCGAGCGCCTCGGGGTCGACGTCGCTCAGCACCGTGCGAATGATCGCGCCGTCGGGGAACGTCACTGGACTGCGCCCCGGTGCCTCGACTGGCGAATCTGCGACCGGTGTCGCTGGTCCCTCGGGAGCACCGCATCGAGCCGCCAGGAGCCCGACCCCCGCGCCGCCGAGAAGCCGCAGTGCGCCGCGGCGCGTGAATGGCAGGGAACGAGGCGGGCGCGTGGTCATGGGTCTGTCTCCTCAACCGTCCGCCAAGTGTAGGACCTTTGCAACCCGTGGTGAAAGTGCGGCCGCATGGGGATTTATGTTGCGAATCACGGTTGCGGAACACTAACGTGGTCGAGCGTGCGGACGCGAGTCGCCTCCATCGCTGTTGTCGTCGCCGTCATCTCGCCTGCCGCGGCGACACACGCGCAGTCGTTCGGCGAGGACACCGCGGGGCGATTCGCGGATCTGGCGCTCGCCTGTGTCCACCAGGAGTACCCGAACAAGATCGCGCACGTGCTCACCGAGGATGGCGACGCGAAGCCGCCACGCCTGCTGACCCCCGCCTTCTATGGGTGCTATGACTGGCACTCGTCGGTCCACGGCCACTGGCTGCTCGCGCGACTGGCACGGCGCTACCCCGAGGCGGCCTTCGCCGCGGCTGCTCGCGCCGCGCTCGACCGGAGCCTCACCCGGACCAACGTCGCGGCGGAGGTGACCTACCTCGAAGGGGAAGGCCGGACCACGTTCGAGCGGCCATACGGCCTCGCCTGGCTGCTCCAGCTCGACGCCGAGCTTCGGGAATGGACAGACGACGATGCTGATGCCGACGCCGCCCGCTGGAGGGCCGCGCTCGAGCCCTTGGCTGCCGTGGCCGCCGATCGGATTGCCGCGTGGTTGCCGAACCTGACCTATCCGATCCGGAGCGGCGAGCATTCGCAGACGGCGTTCGCGTTCGGCCTGATCGTCGACCGGGCGCGCGTCGCTGGGGACGACCGTCTCCGCGGCCTCCTGGAACGCCGACTCCACCTCTATTACAGCGGCGACACGGCGTGTCCCCTCGCCTATGAACCGTCCGGGCAGGACTTCCTCTCCCCCTGTCTCGCCGAGGCCGATCTGCTGCGTCGCGTCATGTCGCCGGCGCGCTACGCCGAGTGGTTGGGAGATTTTCTCCCGGGGATCCCGACGAGCCAGGCTGCGCCGTCGGCCTGGCTGCCACCCGCGGTCGTCACCGATCGGAGCGACGGCAAGCTGGCGCACCTCGATGGGCTCAATCTGAGCCGCGCGTGGATGCTGGAGGGTATGGCTGCCGGGTTGCCGGAAGGCGACAGGCGTCGACCGGCGCTGCTCTTGGCTGCGGCGCAACACGCGGCCGCCGGTCTCGCTGCCGTCACTGGCGAGCACTACGAGGGGGGCCACTGGCTCGGCAGCTTCGCCACCTACCTCGTCACGCGCCGCGGCACATCCTGACTCCGCTCACCCCGCGCGCGCGGTCAGCTCGGTGCTTGGCCGCGTTCGTGCGATGGGTCTTATACTGCGGGGTTCGACATGAGATTCCTCCCGGGCGAGCTCGCGTATATCTTCCGCGAGGGAGAAATGCGCCGAGACCTCCTGGCGCTTCTTCGCTACGGGGTATTTCTTGTAGGGCTCATCCTCCTGTACGCCGCGATCTTCCAGCTGATCATGGTGCAGGTGGAAGGGCAGTCTCACTCATGGATCACCGGCATCTACTGGACGCTCATCACGATGAGCACGCTCGGATTTGGCGACGTGGTCTTCTACAGCGACACCGGCCGCCTGTTCAGTGTCGTTGTGCTCGTCTCGGGCGTCGTGCTGCTCCTGGTTGTCCTGCCGTTCACCTTCATCCGCTTTTTCTATGCGCCGTGGCTCGAGGCGCAAGTCCGGCTCCGAGCACCGCGTCGATTGCCCTCGTCCGTCCGCGATCACGTGATCATCGGTCACTATGACGAGATTGCCGGGAGTCTCGTCGAGAGACTCAAAGCGGAGCAGATTCCGTATTGCATCGTCGAGCCCGACCCCACGGCGGCGGCACACCTGCTGAGCGAGGGGCTGACGGTGGTCACCGGCGAGCTCGATAGTCGTGCGACCTACGAGGGCGTCCAGGCGCCCATGGCCCGCATGCTGCTCGCCAACAGAGAGGACACGACCAACACGAACATCACCTTGACCGTCCGCGAAGTGTCGCGCGACGTGCCGATCGTCGGCATCGTCGAGCACGAGGACTCGACCGATATCCTCGAGCTCAGTGGGTGCACACACGTCTTGCCACTCAAGGTTCGTCTCGGCGAGTACCTGGCCAATCGCGTCAGCGCCGGCCTTGGCAACGCCGACGTCATCGGCACTTTCAAAGGGCTCACCATTGCCGAGTTCTCCGCGCGCAATACGCCGCTCGCCGGCCTCCCGGTTCGTGACACTCGGCTCCGGGAGAGGACCGGTCTGAACGTGGTCGGCGTGTGGCAGCGCGGGCGATTGATGCCCGCGTTTCCCCATACGGCAATCAGCGATGGGACCATCGTGGTAGTCGTGGGCACCGAGGCCCAGCTGACCGCGCTCGACGGTCTGCTCGAGACCGCGTCCGCGCCAGAAGGGCCAACACTGGTGATCGGTGCCGGTGTCGTGGGCGCGGCCGCGACCCGGGCGCTCAAACGCAAGGGCCTTCACGTCCATGTGCTCGAGCGGGACCCCTCCACGCTGGAGCGATTGCGCGACGTCGCGGATCAGGTCTTTGTCGGCGACGCAAACGCGCGGGAGGCGCTCGAACAGGCTGGGCTCGAGGATGCGCCGTCCGTGCTGCTCACAACGAACAACGATGCCGTCAACGTGTATCTCACCGTCTACTGCCGGCGGCTGAAGCCCGATCTGCGCATCGTCAGCCGGATCACTCACAGCCGCAACCTCGAGGCCATTCACCGTGCGGGTGCGGACCTGGCGCTCAGCTATGCGTCGCTTGGCGCCGAAGCGGTGATGTCGCTCATCGAAGGGCACGAGCTCGTCATCCTGGGTGAGGGCGTCGACCTGTTCTCGATCCATCTGCCGGCGTCCTTGAAGAACAAGACGCTCGCGGAGAGCGGGATAGGGTCTCGCACCGGTCTGAGCGTGGTGGCGGTGCAGCAGGATGGTCGGCTGGTGACGAGCCTCCAGTCATCGATGCAGCTCGAAGCCGGCGCAGAGCTCATCATGCTCGGCAGCGTCGCACAGCGCCGGGCGTTCACCGACGCCTTCGGGTAGGACGGGCTCCTCAACGCGTCCGGTATATACCATGAACGACACCGACCCGCGTCCCGAGACCGGCCCCGTCCCCGGCAGTACGCGCATCGACTCGATCGACGTCCTGCGCGGCTTCGCGTTGCTCGGCATCCTGCTGATGAACATCCAGCTGTTCGCGATGCCGGACGCGGCCTACCTCAACCCGACGGCCTACGGCGATCTGATGGGCGCGAACTACTACGTCTGGCTCGGGAGTCGCATGTTCGCCGACCAGAAGTTCATGACGATCTTCTCGATGCTCTTCGGTGCAGGGATCGTGCTGATGACCACGCGCGCGGAGGCGCGCGGTGAGAGTCGCGGCGTGCATCGCCGTCGCATGGGATGGTTGGCCGTCATCGGATTGCTTCACGCCCATCTGCTCTGGGCCGGCGACATCCTGTTCCTCTACGCCGTGTGCGGCATGCTGGTCTACCGGCTGCGCACGAAGCCGCGCCGCCTGCTGCTCCGGCTCGGCGTGGCGTCGATGGCAGTACCGTCGGTGCTCTTCTACCTGTTTGGGACGTCGATGCCGTTTTGGCCTCCTGAGGCGGTCGCGGAGTTCACGGTCAGCGCGTGGCAACCGACCCAGGCGATGATCGACGACACGCTGGTGGCCTACCGCGGGAGCTGGCTCGACCAGGCACCTGTGCGCTCGACCACGGCACTCGGCTTCGAGACGTTTATCGTGCTCTTGCTCGGCTGGCGCACCGCCGGTCTCATGCTGGTCGGGATGGCGCTCTACAAGATGGGCGTGTTCAACGCGACCTGTTCACGGCGCTTCTACGGCGGGTTGATCGCGGGGGCCCTGTTGATCGGCATCCCCGTAGAGGCCTACGGCGTCATGCTCGATTTCCGGACGGGATGGGCGGCGACCTGGTCGTTCTTCCACGGGGAGCAGTTCAACTACTGGCCCAGCGTCGCCGTCAGCCTCGGGTATGTCGGCCTCGTCATGCTCGTCTGTCAGTCGGCGGCGCTTCGTCTGCTGACCCGCCCGTTCGCCGCCGTCGGCCAGATGGCGCTGTCGAACTACCTCTTGCATTCGGTGATCTGCACGATGATCTTCTACGGGCACGGGCTGGGCTACTACGGATCGGTCGATCGGCTGGGCCAGCTCGGCGTGGTGATCGGTGTCTGGTTCGTGCAGTTGGTGGTGTCCCCGCTCTGGCTGCGGCACTTCCGCTTCGGCCCCGCAGAGTGGGTCTGGCGCTCGCTCACCTACGGAGTCCGCCCGCCGCTTCGGCGTGGGCTGGCGTCCTGATCTTGAAGGAGGCGGAACGAGGCTGCCCACGCCGCTCAACTCGCCCAGATCACCTCGACGTCGTACGCCTGCAGCTTCTCGTCGACCGTCATCAGCGCAGCGCGTCGCCGCTGGGCCTGCGCGACCAGCAGCCGGTCGAACGGGTCTCGATGGTGAAGCGGTAGCTCTGCCACGCGGAGGGCGTCCGTGTGCTCGACCGGAATCGGTGTCACGCCGCTTCCTTGCAGTCGGCTCGGCACATACGTTGCCGGGGGGTCCGGCAAGGCCAGCTTGCCCTGCCCATACTTGAGCGCGATTTCCCAAGAGCTCGCGGCCGAGAAGAGCACATCGTTCGAGGCATTCAGCAGCAGACGTCGACTCTGTTCGGAGAAGCGCTCAGGCGCCGTTTGCATCCACAGCCAGCAGTGCGTGTCGACGAGCACCTTCACGCGTCGAAGTCCCTGATGAGCTCGGCCGGCAGGTCATCGAAGTCGTCGGGCACCTCGAAGCGTCCCCGGTCGCGTCCGAGCTCGCGCGGCGTGGCCGGCTTGATTGGGACCAGTCGGGCGATAGGCGTGCCCGACCGGGTGATCACAACATCCTCTCCGGCGACGGCCTCCTTCAGGAGACGGGACAGGTGGTCTTTGCCTCGTGAACGGTCACTTGTGTCATGTCCAAAGTAAACTAAGTCAATTGCTACATTAGCCCACACGAGCTGTGGCAGCAGCGCCTCGAGCCTGGCCCCGGTCATCGGGTTCTTGTGTCGCTACTGCCGTCGCCGAGGATCAAATAGTCGAGCTCTGCGCGGCTCATCCGCTCGAGCTCGGCGCGCCGCATCACATAGATGACGCCCCCGAGCGTCACCCATCCCGCCAGGGCGATCCACGATGGCGCGGCCATGAACGCCGGTGTCCCCGGCACGGTGAGCAGCGCGATGAAGCCCGCGGACACGACGGCCCCGGCTACCGCGACACCGCGCCGGCCCCAGGCTGGTGTGCTCGTGGGCTGTCTCCGCGTTATCGCTGCCGCTCCCAGACAGGTGTAGAGAAAACCCATGGCGATCCCGACGGCTGACATGTCTACGACCCACAGCAGCGCCTGCCGTCCGAACCACGGTGCCAAGAGGGAGGCCCCGGCCGCGAACAGGATGGCGTTCGACGGCGTGCCGTGCGCCGGGGAGAGTCGGCCGAACCAGCCGGGCAGGATCTTCGCGCGGCTCATGCTGAACAACAGGCGGCTCGAGGCCATGAAGAACCCGTTGATCCCGGTGAAGATGCCCATGAGGACGGCCAGCGTCAAGATGGCGAGGCCGACCCCACCCAGACTGCTTCGGGTGGCGTGGCCCGTCGCCCACTCGGGAGCCGCGGCGACGAGCTCGGGCCACGGCATGAGCACGCTGGTCGCCAGCAGCACCGTCACGTAGAGCAGGACCCCGACCACGATCGAGAACAGCATCAGGCGGAACGCCTGCGCTGGAGAGAACGCGAACTCCTCGGCAGCCTGCGGCAGTGTGTCAAACCCACTGAGCATCCACGGGGCGATGGCCACCATCGCGAGCACGCCGCTCACCGCGGACCGGTCGGGCGCGAACGGCGGCCGCATGTTCGCCAGCGAGCTTCCGGTGTCGATGGCGCTCCCCGTCGCCACCAGGAACACCGCCGCGACCATGACGAACAACAACAGCAGCTGGGCCTGGCCGACGACCTTGACGCCGCGATGGTTGAACCAGGCGAACACCACGATCGCGGCCGATGCCAGCATGATCTCGCCGACGAAGACGTCGAAGCCGGCGATCGAGTACAGATAGCCTCGCGCGAAGAGGTCGGGGAAGATGAACTTGCCGAGGAGCGCCAACGCCGTCGCGTTGAGTGGCACGATCGCGAGGTAGCCGAGCGTCAGGAACCAGCCGCAGATGTAGGCGTGATGCGGCCCCTTGGTGGCGTACGCGTAGACGAACTCGCCCCCCGCGGAGGGGAAGCGCGGCACCATCACGCCGTAGCTGCAGCTGATGAGCACCATCAGCAGGCCGCCGACGACGATCCCGATCGTCGCGCCGATGGGCCCGGCGCGGACCAGGAAATCGCCCGGCAGGACGAAGCAGCCCCACCCGATCATGCAGCCGAGCGCGAGGGCGCCGCTATGCCACAGGCTCAGGCGCCGCTGCAGCACCGCGCGGCCAGTCACGTCATCCATGTGTCGGTCACGGTGTGCGGGGCGGCGTCTCCACCGGGAACACCTGACCCTCGAAGACGGTGCCCCAGATGCGGATGTCCTTGACGTGGTCGAGTGCGACCGCGTACGGGTCCTCGTCCAGCACGACGAAGTCGGCTTTCTTGCCCGCGGCGATGCTGCCGATCTCGTGATCCATGCGGAGCGACCAGGCGGCATCGACCGTCACGGCGCGTAGCGCCTGGTCGAGCGTCAAGGCCTCCTCGGCGCCCCGAACGGTGCCGCTGGCGGTCTTCCGCGTCGTCACCGACCAGACGGCCAGCAGCGGCCGCACCGGCCCCATCGGCAGGTCGGAGTGGAGGGTGACGGTGACGCCGTTTCGCGCCAGCGATCCGAGACGGATCATCCTGTCGGCGCGATCGGGCCCGATGCCCACTTCGGCCCACTTGTCGCCGAGCAGCCAGAGATAGTAGCCGGTGGCCGAGACCGTTGCGCCGAGGCGGCCGATGCGTGTCGCCTGGTCCTGCCGGGAGAAGCCGAAGTGTTGCAGGATGTAGCGAATGTCGGGGCGCGGATGTTCTTCGAGCAGCGCATGCAGCGCGTCGAGCGTGACGTCGACCCCTCGGTCGCCGTTGACATGAATGTTGACGTCGAAGCCCGCCTCCCAGAATGGCTCGATCTGCGGCTTCAACTGGTCCGGCGGCGTGAGCCACTCGCCGTGATGGCCGTCGATGTAGCCCGGCTCTCCCATCTGCATGTATTGCGCGAACATGGCGCCGTCCGCGAAGTGCTTGATGCCCTTCGTGAAGATCAGCCGCCGCGTATTGGCCGCGCGGTCGGCTTCGAACTTGGCTTCCAGCGTAGCGCCCGGCCGGGCGTCGTAGCCCCGCGCACCGGCCACGAGCAAGGTGCGAAACGGCGTCCGATCGGTGTCGAACGCCGCCTTGAAGCGCGCCCACTGCGGGGTGTTGGCTGCGGGAGCCAGCCCGGGATCGGAGATCGTCGTCACGCCACCGCGATGCACGAGGTCCGCCACCAGCGCCAGACCATCGCCGGCCGTCGCGGGGTCGCGCAGGTAGCGGTTGACGCCGGCCGTTGCGACGGTCCGCCCCCGCTCCCAGAAGCGGCCCGCGTCCCAGTCGACGCCGTCGGGGACCGTGGCGGCGATCTCCGCACTGATGTGCGCCGCCTCGAGGGCGGCGGTATTTAGTACAACCTCATGGGCCGAGCGCTGCGTCACGACGATCGGACGCGTCGCCGAGATGGCGTCGAGATCGTGGCGGGTGAGCGCGCCGTGCCAATAGCTGTTCCAGCCCCAGGTGAAGAACGCCGAGTCGGTGTCGGGCTCCCGTGCGACCAGCTCCCGCAGACGTGCGAGATAGCTCACCCGATCGGGCACCCCCTTGACAAGGCGATCGGGAAGCAACCAGTCCTCCGGGGCGATGATCTCGTTCTGCCCCAACAACGAGGCGCCCAATCCCGGATGCAGGTGCGGGTCGATGAACCCCGGGAGGAGGACCTTGTTCTTGAGGCGCTCGTCGATCTCGTATTCGTGCGCGTCGAGCCACGGCCTGAGCGTATCCATCGTGCCCACGGCCACGACCCGATCGTCTCGCACCGCCACGGCCGTCGCGCTGGGCATCGATGGATCCATGGTGACGATCCGTCGCGCCGGGAAGACCGTGAGCTCGTCAGCCGCGACGCGACCGGTGGTCACAACGCACAGGAACAGCGCGCACGGGACGACGTGGACAATGCGCGGTCTCATGTTCGTCCTCCACGGGGATGGGTCGCGGTCGTTCGCGGCACGCACCCTGCCGCGCAACTGTAGCTCAGGCGCGAAGCCTCGCGTTCTTCGGGTCGTAGTACGGCGTCGGGACAACCGTGGCCGGTCGTCGCTCGTCGAGGATCTCGACGGTTAGCTTCGTGCCCGTCTGCGACCACGCGGCTCGAACGTAGCCGAGCGCGATGCTGCGCCCAACCCGGTGTCCCCAGCCCCCGGAGGTGACGCGCCCGACGACTTCCTCGCCCCTCCAGATGCATTCTTCGCCGCACGCGTCGGCGTCGCCGGCGTCGATGACCAGCGTCACGAGTCGCGTCGGTACTCCGCGCTGCAACAGTTCCTCGAGGGCTCGCCGGCCGATGAAGTCGCCCTTATCCATGTCCATCGCCACGAAGCCATCGAGCCCGGCCTGGAAGGGGGTTTCCTCGCCGCAGAGGTCGGCGGCCATCAGATAGCCCTTCTCCAGACGCAAGGAGTTGAGCACCGCGCGCATGCCGCAGTCGCTGAGGCCCAGATCCGTCCCGGCTTCCAGGATGCGCTCGTAGATCGCCGACTGCTGGCTGAGCTCGTGATGTAGCTCCCACCCGAGCTCGCCCACGAAGTTGACGCGCAGCGCCCGCGCCGGCGACGTGCCGATACGGACGTCACGCCACGACAGCCAGGGGAACCGCGCGGAGGACCAGTCCGTGTCCGTCAGCCTGGCGAGCAGGGTTCGCGATCGGGGTCCCACGACGGAGAGGACGCCGTGGTTACTCGTCACGTTCTCGATTGCGACCGCGCCGTCTCGCGGGAGATGGTCCTCCAGGTGTTGCAACAGCCGCAGCTCCGACGCCGCCGGGGCGACGATGTAGAAACGATCGTCGTCGAGGCGCGTGACCGTCATGTCCTCGGCCACATGACCCGCCGCGGTGAGCATGAGGGTGTAGCGCACGCGCGGGGCTCGCGGGAGGCGGCCCGCCGTCAAGTGGTCGAGGAACGCCGCCGCGTCACGTCCGGACACCAGGAACTTCGCGAAGGCGCTCAGCTCGTACACGGCTACGCGGTTGGTGACCGCGCCGCACTCGGCGCCGACGTGCTCGAAGTAGTTCGTGTTCCGACGGAACGACAGCCGGTCCACCGGTTCCACCCCGTCGGGGGCAAACCAGTTCGCCCGCTCCCACCCGTATCGGCTGCCGAACACGGCACCGCGCGCTTTCTGCGCCTCGTACACCGGAGGTGTCGTGACCGGCCGTCCTGCGTCGCGCTCCGTGTCCGGAATCGAGAGCTGATACTGCAGTCGATAGGCTTCGTGGGCCTTGGCGACGGTATACGCCTTGGTGGTCCAGGTGCCGAAGCGCCGCGGATCGAGGCTCGACAGGTCGATGCTCGGTTCGCCCTCCACGATCCACTCGGCGAGGTACTTGCCGACGCCGCCCGCCTGGGTAATGCCGAAGTTGCATCCCGCCAGGCAGTAGAAGTTCGGGACGCCGTGCACCGGTCCCAGCAGTTGCTGGCCGTCCGGGGTGTATGTGATGGGGCCGTTCGAGATGTGCTTCAGCCCGGCGTCCGTGAGCATCGGCACGCGCTCCATGAGGCGCACGATGTAGCGCTGAATCCGTTCGAGGTCCGGTGGCAGATCCATCTGCGCCCACTCCCACGCCACGCCGTCGATGCTCCAGGCCTTGCACTCCGCCTCGTACGGGCCCACGAGCAGACTGTTGCCCTCCCTCCGCAGGTAGTAGGGAACGTCCGGATCGCGTAGTGATGTCAACTCGCGGTCGAGGGCTTCGATCTCGGGAAGGTCCTCGAACAGGATGTGATGGTGTTCCATCGACGTCGTCGGCAGGGACACACCGACCATGGCGGCAATCCGGTCGGCCCAGAGCCCGCCCGCGTTCACGACGATCTCCGCCGTGATGTCCCCCTGCTCCGTGTGCACGTGCCATTCGCCGCCCCGGGTGCGCGACAGGTCCGTCACGCGGTTGAAGCGGCTGATCTCCGCACCCGCCCGACGCGCGCCGGTGGCCAGGGCGGTGGTGGTGCCCGCCGGATCGCAGTGGCCGTCGTGCGGGTGATGCATCGCCCCGACCAGACCGTCGCCCTGCATGAACGGGAAAATCCGCCGTGCCTCCGCAGGCGCCACGAGCGCGCACTCGATGTCCAGTGCGTGGTCCTTCGATGCCACGTGACGGTACTCGTCCATCCGGTCAGGCGTCGTCGCCAGGCGCAGGCTTCCCGTCGTCCGCCAGCCCGTCTCCTGACCGGTCTCGGCCTCGAGTCGCTGATACAGCTCGATGCTGTATCGATGCAGTCGTGCGTTGCAGCGATTCGCGGTCCACTGCACGACGTTGCCCGCGGCGAGCCAGGTCGAGCCCGACGTCAGCTCGTTCTTATCCACGAGCATCACGTCGGTCCACCCGAGCTTCGTCAGGTGATACAGGAGGCTGCACCCGCTGATACCGCCGCCGATGACGACCACGCGCGCCCGACTGCTCATTGTTCGTGTCAGAACACCAGATCTGCCGCACCGTGAGAAACGGCCTCTTAGCCGGCAGCGTATTATTGTTGGTCCGCCTCGACAATTTTAGCGGGCAGTCTGGTGAGCGCATCTATTTGACGACACCGAGGAGTGAACTGGGCCGGATCGCAAGGGCTCTTGCGATCCTCTCGGCGGCAGGCCTGTTCGCGGCGACGATTCCAGCCGCGGAGGCGCTGTCTGCGGTTCGACTCGGGACTACGGTGAGCGGACAAGCGAACACCGCGCAAGACACGGAGAGCGTCGCGGTCCTCCCGTTCACCAACATCACCGAGGCGCCCGAGGATGACTGGATCGGGGTGGGGATCGCGGAGTCCCTGGCGACCGACCTCGAGCGGGCGAGCGGGGTGTCGGTGACGGCATATCAGACGGTGTCGGCCGCGCTCGATCGTCTGCCCGCGGGGGATCGCTCCGCCGCCGACGGGCTTGCGGTGGAGGCGGGTCGTCTCGTCGGGGCGCGGTGGGTCGTCTCCGGTGGGTACCAGCGGATGGGCGACCGCCTCCGTATCACGGCCCGCCTGGTGGAGGTCGAGACCGCCACGGTCGTTCGGGCGGCCAGGGTGGACGGCCAGGAGAGCGAGCTCTTCGCCTTGCAGGACCGCGTTGCGGCGGACCTCGCCGGCGGGCTGTCAGGGGGTGGTCTCGCGGTCACGATGACGGCTGGCGAGCGTTCCCCGGAGGCCGATCCGACGCCACCGCGTCCACCGGTTGAAGCCGCTCGTGCCGCCACTGGCGAGTTCACACCGCTGGCGTCCACCGTGGTGATCGACGGTCCCGCGCCGCCGATGGCGCCGTCGACCCTGGCACGCGACGCCGACGGCGGCGCCACGATACGAGCGGTGCGTATTGACGCGCCGTTACGGTTGGACGGAGCGCTTGACGACGGCGTCTACGAGGACGTCGCTTCCGTCAGTGGGTTCATCCAGCAGGTGCCCAACAACGGTGAGGCCCCGACGGAGCTGACCGAGGTCTGGATCTTCTACGACGACGAGAACATCTACGTCGCGGCACGGTGCTGGGACTCCGAGCCGGAGTCGCTGGTCGCCAACGACATGCGGCGCGACTCGTTCACGATCATCAGGAACGACAACTTCCAGGTGGTGTTCGACACCTTCTACGATCGGCGGAACGGCGTCGGCTTCATGGTGAACCCCATCGCCGGCTTCTTCGACTATCAGATCACCGACGAGAGCAGCCCCAACAGCGACTGGAATCCGGTCTGGGATCGCCGGACCGGACGCTTCGACGGCGGCTGGACCGTCGAGATGGAGATCCCCTTCAAATCCCTCCGTTACAGCCCGGGCGCGTCGCAGGTCTGGGGCATCCAGTTGCAGCGCTACGTGATGCGGATGAACGAGTGGTCGTATCTCACGCTGCTGCCGATCAACGCGTTTCCCGGTATCCTGCGCCTCTCGGAGGCCGGCACGCTGGTCGGTCTCGAGGTCCCGGCCGCCGGCGGCAACCTCGAGGTCAAGCCGTATGCGATCTCGTCAGTGGCCAGTGACCTCAACGCCGCGCCCGTGATCTCGAATGCCGGCGCCGGCGACTTCGGCATCGACGCCAAGTACGCCGTGACGGAGAACCTGACCGCCGACTTCACCTACAACACCGATTTTGCCCAGGTCGAAGTGGATGAGCAGCAGGTCAACCTCACGCGGTTCAGCCTGTTCTTCCCCGAGAAGCGCGAGTTCTTCCTCGAGAGCCGGGGAATCTTCGACTTCGGGAGCGGGAGCGGCTTTGGTGGCGGAGGTGGCGGCGGGCGCCCCTCAGGCGGCGGCGGGTTCTTTGGCGGCGGCAACGCGCCGATCGTGTTCTTCAGCCGTCGTATCGGGTTGGAGAGTGGGCAGACCGTCCCGATTCTGGGCGGCGGCCGGCTCACGGGGAAGATCGGCCAGTTCAGCGTCGGCGCCGTGAATATCCAGACTGACGAGGCGGCCAGCATTGGCGCGCAATCGACCAACTTCACTGTGCTGCGCGTGAAGCGCGACATCCTGCGCCGAAGCCGCATCGGCGGGATTTTCACCAGTCGGTCCGTGTCCACGCTCGGGCAGGGCTCGAACGCAGTCTACGGCCTCGACGCCGCGTTCTCGTTCTATGACAATGTGAACTTCAGCGGCTACTACGCCCGCACGCGTACGCCCGGTCTCGTCGGTGACGACGCGAGCTACCAGGCGGCGTTTAGCTACAACGGCGACCTCTACGGCGTGCGCGTCGACCATTTGCTGGTCGGCGACAACTTCAACCCCGAGATCGGCTTCCTGCGCCGGGACGACTTCCGGCGCACGTTCGTTCGGGCGCAATACAGTCCGAGACCGAGTTCGATCGACGCGGTGCGGCAGTTCAGGCTGAGCGGCAGCGTCGATTACATCCTCAACGGCGCCGGGGAGCTGGAGACCCGCACGTCGCAGGTGAGCTTCAACAGTGAGCTGGAGAACAGCGATCGCATCGGCGTCGACGTCCAGAAGAGTTACGAGTTGCTCTTGGATCCGTTCCAGATCGCGTCGGATGTGGCGATTCCGATCGGCGGCTACGGCTTCAGCGACGTGTTCTTGTCGTATTCGATGGGCGGGCAACGCCGGGTCTCGGGTAGCCTCTCCTTCCAGCGAGGTGCGTTCTTCAACGGTTCCATTACCGCGGCGGGCTATCGCCAGGGACGGATCGAGGTCACGCCGCAACTGTCGGTGGAGCCAGGCATCTCCGTCAATCGGATCGAGCTGCCCGAGGGCCGGTTCACCGCGACGCTCGCCACGACCCGTGCGACCTATACCTTCACGCCACGGATGTTCTTTGGCGGCCTGCTGCAGTACAACTCGAGCAACGACACGCTCAGCGCCAACCTGCGACTCCGCTGGGAGTACTCGCCGGGCAGCGAGCTGTTCGTCGTCTACACCGATCAGCGTGACACGATGTTGCGTGGCGCCCCGGTGCTCGAGAACAGGGCGTTCATCGTCAAGATCAACCGCCTCTTCCGCTTTTGAGGGCCATAATCCGCCGATCCCGCAATTGGCACGGGACGTCCGTCGGAGGGGGGACCGTCATGAGCAGCTTGCACTCGGCACGCGCGACCCGTTTCGTGACTGCGCTCCCGGCGTTGTATCGGCGCTCCGGTGACCAAGGATGGAAGCGCGGTGTGATGAAGGACGTCAGCGACACCGGGGTCCTGTTCGAATCCGGCGAACAGGTGCCGGTCGAAAGCATCATCGAGCTGACCTTTCATCTCCCGGAGCAGCTCGGCAACCTGCCGGCGGGCCAGCTCACCTGTCTCGGCAAGGTCGTCCGCCATCGCGCGGCAAGCGAGGCGGTACCGCCTCGTTCGGCCGCGCGGTTTCTCGAGCTCAAGAGCGGGGCGGAGAGCTAGGGACAGATCGAGCGGTTGTCAGGGCCGCGGCACGAACCCGAAATTGACGTGCCACGCTCGCTCGGGGGCAGCCTGATGGACGCCGGCGCGGAAGTGGTCAATCGAGCGGCGTCGCCCACGCTCGAAGAACCAGCCGTCGTACCCGAGTCCACGCAGGTGGTCGAACACCCGCTCCGTTTGTCCCGCGGTCGGCCGGTCGTCGACTGATTCCACCAGGAGCACCGGGCGGTCCTCGCGCAGCACCCGCTCCGCACCGACGAGCACGTCGAGCTCGTGTCCCTCGACGTCGCACTTGATGAAGCCGACCGGCCGTGCGTCCGGGCCCGCGCACAGACTATCCAGCGTGGTCATGTCGACCGACACCGGTGTGTGTCCGTCAGCCTGCGCCACGATACTCGCCGTACCGGTGTACCCGGCTGACGGGACGTGGAGCGTCGTCGTGCCGCTCGCGCTCGACAGGGCCGCCTCGACGACGCGCAACCGGTCGAAACCACCCTGGGTGACAAGCCGTCGCAGATATGCCGCGAGGTCCGGGATCGGCTCGATCGCCACGACGCGCCCCGTGCGGCCGACGGCCGTGAGCATCCAGTACGTGAGGGCACCGCGGTGCGCGCCCACGTCGACCGCCACCTGGCCGGCGGACACATGGGCGCGGAGAAGGCCACCTCCGCGGCTTCGGTTCTGAGTCGGTAACGCCACGCACGGTGGACGAGACGGCCCCGCAGCCGCCATCGCTCGACGCGCACGGGGATCAATCGGCGTCGGCGTCGTGCAGCGCGAAGGTGAAGATGGCGTGGCCCGCGGCGATCGTGACCTGCTGGCGGCCATTGCTGCGATAGGTGATCGGTGCCGCGATGATCTCACCGCCAAGGTCGAGACGCCACAGGTCCTCTCCCGACTCGGCGTCGAGCGCCAGGAAGTTGCCGGTCACCGTGCCGGCGAAAATCAGCTGGCCGGCAGTCGACAGGACACCGGCCATCGATTTGGGCTGCACGCGGTGTTCCCACGCGCGACGTCCCGTGGTCGGATCGATCGCGCGGATCGCGCTCACGAACTCGTCGACAGGTCGGTCCCGCGTGTAGCTGCCGCCGACGAACAGCTTGCCCGGCTCGTACTCGGCGTCAGCCGTGTAGTAGAGCGCGGCCCCGTCATACGCCATTGTGTAGAACAGGCCGGTGTCGGGGCTGTAGGACGGCGACCACCAGTTCGAGGCGCCGGTCACTTCCGGGTACACCAGCGTGCCGCCCTCGGACGGTTCCATGTCAGGCACGCGAATCGGGTAGCCGCTGTCGTCGAGTCCTTGGGCCCACGTCTGCGTCGCGAATTCCGTGCCCCGCAGGAAGCGACCGGTCTCGCGGTCGAGGACGTAGAAGAAGCCGTTCCGGTTGGCAAAGAACATCAGCTTGCGCGGTCGGCCGCGCCAGACGGTGTCGACGAGGACCGGGATCTGGCATGCGTCCCAGTCGTGGACGTCATGCGGGGTGAACTGGAAGTGCCACCGGATCTCGCCCGTGTCGGCGTCGATGGCGATCACGCTGTCCGAGTAGAGGTTGTCGCCGATCCGTGTCTCGCCGTTCCAGTCGGGCCCGGGGTTGCCGACGCCCCAGTAGATGAGGTTGAGCGCCGGGTCGTACGTGCCGGTCATCCAGGTCGACGCGCCGCCGGTCCGCCACGAATCGCCCGCCCAGGTCTCGTGGCCGGGCTCTTCCGGTCCGGGAATCGTGAATCGCCGCCACCGGCGCTCGCCGGTCGCCGCGTCGTAGGCATCGACGAAGCCGCGGATGCCGTACTCACCGCCCCCGATGCCCACCACGACTGTGTCGCCGACGACCAAGGGAGCCGAGGTCATGCTGTAGCCCGCCAGATGGTCCGCGACCTCGACCTCCCACAGCCGGTTGCCCGTCGTCGCGTCGAGTGCGACGAGATGGGCGTCGAGCGTCGCCATGAACAGGGTGGTGCCGAGAATCGCGACGCCCCGGCTCTGCTTGCCGCAGCAGAGCGTCAGTGTCTCGTCCAGCTGGTGGCGATGGGTCCAGTAGACCTGCCCCGTGTCCGCATCCAGCGCGTGCACCTCGTTGTCGGGTGTCGTGAGATACATGACGCCGTCCACAACGAGCGGCGAGGTTTGGACCTGTCCCAGTGTCGGAATCTGGTGGACCCACCGCAGGCGCAGTCGGCGCACGGTCTCGCGATTGATCTCATCGAGCCGGCTGAAGCGCTGGCCGTGGTATTGGCCGGAATACATCAGCCAGTTCGCGGGGTCGGCGTCGGCGTCGGCGAGCTGCGCGGCCGTGACCTGCGCTCGCGCGACAGTCGGCCACAGGGCCAGGGCGAGCAGGATACAGAGACAACGATGGGCGGAAGCATGGTGCATGAATGTCACCGTCCGAGTGAGGACAAGTAGGCGACGAGATCGTCGATCTCGCCGTCGCCGAACCGGCCGGCGAAGCTCGGCATCAGGGACGCGACCGGCCGCTCGATGTCGCGCACCTCCGACTTGGAGAACGACCGCAGCCGCTCGCGACTGTCGATCATGAGGAGCGCGAAGGCGTCTTCGTTCAAGAGCAGGCCCCGCGTCTCGCGCCCGTCGAGCTCGGTCACCGCGATTTGACGATACCGTGCCTCGATGTCCTCACTCGGTTCGAGAATCGAGGCGCGCAGGTGAGCGATGGACCGCATCCAGCCGACCTCGCTCAGGTCGGGGCCGAGGCGTCCGCCCTCGCCACCGACGAAGTGACAACGTCCGCAGTCCGCGCGTATGAAGAGCCGCCGTCCCGCTGCGGGGTTGCCGACCACCGGCTCGTCGGACGCGCCGCTCAGCGTCCGCACGAACGCGACGATCTGCCACATCTCCTTATCCGACAACCGGACCGACGGCATCCCGGTCCCGGGGATGCCGCTCAGGATGTTGTTGAACAGCGCGCCGTCGGTGTTTCCGTGACGGAAGCGCCCACGCGTGAGGTCCGGGCCGCGGTTCCCCGCGCCGTCGGGGCCGTGGCAGACGGAGCAGCGCGACGCGAACGCGCGTGCGCCCGCCGCGATGTCCTCGGTCGTGGTGTGGGGGTTCGCGTCGATGCCACGCTGGGCGTCGAGCGATGCCACGCGGCGCTGCGCGGCGACGGAGGTAGGAATCGCACATGCGATGAGGGTCAGCGCGACGATGGGCACGGGGGAGGCGGTTCGCATCTGGCGTATCCCGGGGCACGACTGCAGCGTATAGCGTAGCACCCGGTCGTCCAGCCGAGTCGCTAGGGCGTGAGCAGCGGGAAGTCGAAGTTCACGCGCGCCAGGACGCGGAAGGAATAGTTGTAGTCGCGCTCCACGCGATGGAGCCGCATCGAGCCTTCGAGCGTCACGCCTTCGTCTTCGTACAGCATGCGCGTCAACCCGAGCTCCCCATAATGCCGCGTCGGCCGAAACACCGTGCCGTCCTGGAGCCGGGAGCCGTAGTTCTCGTCACCCTCCACCTTGAGCCACGCGCATGCTCCCCAGAACACGGCGTGGCCACGCCAGCGCTCCTTCACCGCCGCGACCCGGACGAACAGGCCGTGCCCATGGCTCGCGCCGTCCTCGACTGCGCGATCGGCCACCTGCTTCGACCACATCATGTAGCTCTCGACCGTCGTCCTGTCGAAGAGTCCGATCGGCGGTTCGATGATGAACCCGGGTCCGGCGGCGAAGCTGTCACTCACCGGACCGGTATCGAAGAGTTGACCGCCCTCGTGCACGTGGTGCACCTGATACGCAACCGCCATCGGGATCGGCGTGTCCAGCGGCAGCCGTCCCGTGAGCCCCGCGTCGAAGCGTTCCCGATGCTCGTCGGTGTTCAGTCGCTGCCAGTTGACCCAGGCGTCCTGCTCGATACGGCGGCCGGCGAGCTGCCACTGGAGCCCGGCCTCGTAGGGTCGCGTGAACGCCAGCGTCTCCCGCTGCAACGGCGGCAAGAGACGATGCGGGCCGAGGAGATCTGGGCCCATCACATCGCGCTCCGGCATGGTGTCCAGCGTGCCGAACACGAATCGTGACGGCCCGCTATCGACGGTCAGACTGAACACGGGGCGCACCTGCTCCGCGAACCGCTCGGAACCGAACCGATGATTGGTGAAGAGGCCGCCGCGAAACGTGACGCGATCGTTCAGCTCGACGTCGACCGCGACGGTCGCCGCCGTGCCAAACAGCGTCTCGCCGTCACGAAACGGATTGGAGAACTCGGTGTTGTCGCCGTAGAACGTGACGTCGGTGTGGAGGGTGACGCGCTCCTGGGCGCCGGCGGGTGCGCCGAGGCCACCGAGCATCACCGCAACGACGCCGACCTGCGCAGCGAGCCCGCGCACGAGTCGCATGGGAGGCCGGATTATACTCCCGGCCTTCACTCTTGAACCTCGGTCCACCGTGTTCCGTATAGTTTGGCAGGGCCGGCACTAACCCCAGCTCTGGGGTTAAGACCGGCGCCACGAGACCCGGAACCCTGGGAGGATCGTATGTTGGCAAGCCATTCGTGGGGGACCTTCCGCGCTCGCGCATCGCGCGCGGTGCTCGTCGTCGTCGCCGTCCTGATCCTTGGGGTCGGCGCGACCGGGGCACAGGACGAGGTGCAGCCGTGGATTCACGTGGAGATCACGGGAGACGGCACGGACACCCAGAATATGAACCTCAACCTCCCGCTCTCGGCGGCCGAGGCGTTGCTTGCCTTGGTTCCCGACGATGTGATCTCTGACGGCCAGCTGAGGCTGGAGGAGCACGGCGTACCGTTCAGCGTGAGTGCCCTGCGCGGCGTGTGGCAGGAGCTCGTCGCCGTCGGCGACACCGAGTTCGTGACGATCGAGCAGGATGACGAGACCGTGCGGGTCGCACGCGCCGGCGACAACATCGAGATTCGCGTCGAGGACCGGGACGGCGATGGAGACGAGACCGTCGACGTCCAGATCCCGGTCGCCGTCGTCGATGCCCTGCTCTCGGGTGACAGCGACAAGCTGAACATCCGCGCCGCCATCCAGCAGCTGAGCGTCCTGCGTGGCGACATCGTGCGCGTCAGCGAGAACGATCGGCAAATCCGCGTCTGGATCGACGAGGTGGCGCAGCCCTAGGAGCCCGTGGTGAGAGTCCCGCTGCATTCGACCGGCGATGCATCTCGCGAAGGCCGGCGCTGGACCATTGCTCCGCGGGTCAAGTATTCCCGGTATTCTCCCTCGTCGCGCCTTGTCAGCCAGGTGCCTCGCCGGTCTCGGTGCGACACGGCACTTTCACCACGGGCTCCTGACGCTCCTTCCAGCTATCGCACCCCGGGCTGCTAGAATACAGGTCGCTTGAGCGTCGCCGTTCGAACGCGGCGGTTTCGGCGATCGGTCCGTCCGCGCACGAAGATGCCCGGCTCAACAGCCCCCCGCGGTCCTCTTGGCGTCTCCGGGAAATTCCTTCACGTCGGCGACGACCGATACCTGATCAAGGGCGTTGCCTATGGCACGTTCGCGCCCAACGCGGCCGGGTACCAGTTTCCCGCGTCCGAGCAGGTGGCGGACGACTTCGAGCTGATGTCGCAGTTTGGGTTCAACACCGTCCGCACCTACACGGTGCCGGGCCGTGACGTGCTGGACACAGCAGCCCGACACGAGCTCCGTGTGTTCGCCGGCGTGCCGTGGTCGCAGCACGTCGCGTTCCTGGACGACGCGAAGCTCACGCGCGCGATTCGTCACGACGTCGTCCGGCAAGTGCGAGAGCTCGCCCGGCATCCCGCGACACTGCTCGTTGCGGTCGGAAACGAAATCCCACCCGGCGTCGTGCGCTGGCACGGCACCGAGCGAATCGAACGTTTCCTGCGAGATCTCTACGACGCCGCGAAGTCGGTGGCGCCGGAGGTGCTGCTCACCTACGTCAACTACCCACCCACCGAGTTCCTCAATCTCCCGTTCTTCGATGTCTGCGCGTTCAACCTCTATCTTCACCGGCAGGCGGGATTGCGATCGTATCTGGCACACCTGCAGCTCGTCGCCGGCAACCGCCCGTTGCTGCTGACCGAGACCGGCGCGGACAGCATGCGGGAAGGCGAGGAGGGGCAGGCCGATCTCACCACGATGCAGATCCGCACCGCGTTCGAGGAAGGCGCGTGCGGCACGGTGGCGTTCTCGTGGACGGACGAATGGTGGCGCGGCGGTCACGCCATCGACGACTGGAAGTTCGGACTGACCGACGCCGCGCGGCGACCGAAGCTGGCGCTGCTCGGCGTGTCGCGCGAGTACGCGGAGGCCGGGTTCCCGGACGAGCGCCGCCGTGGGTGGCCAAAGGTGTCCGTGCTCGTCTGCGCGTACAACGCGGCCGCGACGTTCGACGAGTGTCTCGTGTCGCTTGCGGAGCTGGACTACCCGGACTACGAGGTGATCGTCGTCAACGATGGATCAACTGACGAGACTGGGGCCATCGCGCGCGGGTACCCCCACGTGACCGTCATCGACACCGCAAACTGCGGGCTCAGCGCGGCGCGCAATACCGCCCTCGAGCACGCGACCGGCGCGATCGTCGCGTACACCGACGCGGACGCCCGCGTGGATCCCGAGTGGCTGACCTATCTGATTCAGCCGTTTCTGCGCTCAGACGTGGTGGGCGCGGGCGGGCCGAATGTGGTGCCGGCCGATGATCCCTGGATGGCTCAGTGCGTCGCACGGTCGCCCGGCGGGCCAACCCACGTGTTGCTCGACCATCAGATCGCAGAGCACGTCCCGGGCTGCAACATGGCCTATCGACGCGAGGCGCTGGAGGCGATCGGGGGATTCGATTCGACGTACCGGACAGCCGGCGACGACGTGGACGTCTGCTGGCGGCTGCAAGCGCGGAGTCAGCGAATCGGGTTCGCGCCGTGCGCGCTGGTCTGGCATCACCACCGTCGGACGGTGCGGGCCTATTGGCGTCAGCAGGCGGGATACGGTGAGGCCGAGACGTGGTTGATGGACCACCATCCGGAACGATTTCTCGACGGTCACGCGCGGTGGCGCGGGCGCATCTATAGCCAGCTGCCGTTCATCAAGTCCGTCTCCCGCGTGCGCGTCAACGCCGGTCCGTGGGGCACGGCGGCGTTTCCCTCGGTGTACTCGACGCATATCCCGTCGCTCGCGTCGCTTCCGCATCTCATTCAATGGCAGTTGCTCTCGGTGCTGCTTGCCGTCGGTGGAGGCATCGGCCTGCTGGCACAGCGCGACGGTCTGGCGCTGAGTCTGCTCGCCGCCGCCGCGGGTGGTCTCGCCACAACCGCCGGTCGGTGTCTGATGTATGGCTGGCAGACCGACATACGAGGACTCCCGAACATCGGTCGGCTGCCACCCGCGCCGAGTCGGGTCCTCTACCGGCTCGGCATCGCGGGTCTGCATTTCGTGCAGCCCATCGGGCGGGCCTGGGGCCGCCTGCGCGGCCGTTTGTCGCCCCCGCAGACGCGACGCGCGGGCAAGGTGGGCGCGACCGGCGCGCGTGCGCCAATCAGTCGGCCGATCGATGTTCGGCGCGCCCTCTCCCTGCTCCGCGGGGGCCGCCCCCGACTCGATTTCTGGAGCGAGCGCTGGGTCGACCGGACCGAGTTCCTGACCGAGCTCACCAGCCGGTTGCGGACCAGCGGTGTCGGACGCACCGTCGATGTGCACGACGGCTGGCAACACGACCGAGACATCGCCGTGGCGGTCGGTCGCTGGGAATGGCTCGACCTGCGGACCCTCGTCGAGGAGCATGTCCGTGGCCGGTGTCTCCTGCGCGTCGCTGCCCACCGTCGCATGACGGCCACCGGCCTCGTCAAGGTCGCCGCGTGGGTCGGCGGAGTCGGATTTGCCTTCACGTTGTCCTCGGTGCTGGCGACAAGTCTCGGGGCTGCGATCGGGGCGGTCTGGCTGGCCAGAGTGTTCTACCACCTCGGCCGCGTCGACACCGGCGTGCGCGCCGTCGTCGAGGAGCTTGCCGAGGAACACGGCTGGATGTCGATGTCGCGACCCGAGGGCGATCATGCCCGGCGGCCTATCGTCCGGCCCGCCGCCGCGTTGACCGATCAGCTCGCATCGCGTCGCCAGACGCCGGACACGCCATCGACTGACGCCTTGGACCTCCAGCCCTCTCCGGATCGCTGAGCGAGGAAGGGGGATGGATCCGTCGCGATGACACATGAGTCGACCCTCACGCACGGCCGTCCGGCGCGCGAGACGTCCAGCGGCGCATCCACGGCGGCGTTCGCGGCAACACCGTTGGAGCTGGACGGGCTCGTACTCGTCCAGCTCGCCGTTCATGGCGACCGGCGCGGCTTCTTCACGGAGAGGTTTCATCTCGACCGCTTTCGGCAGCATGGGCTCCCCACCGCCTTCGTCCAGGACAACCACTCGCGGTCGGCGCCAGGCGTGATTCGGGGGCTTCATTATCAATACGCGCCCCCTCAGGGGAAGCTCGTTGGCGTGACCCGTGGCCGGATCTGGGATGTTGCCGTCGACATCCGGCCCGGCTCCCCGACGTTGGGCCGCAGCGTGGCGGCCGAGCTGAGTGACATGAACGGCCGCCTCCTCTGGATGCCGGCCGGTTTCGCGCACGGCTTCTGTGTCCTCGGCGACGAGCCGGCCGACGTGCTCTACAAGGTCGACGCCCCATTCGCCCCCGACGGGGAGGGCGAGATCCGCTGGAACGACGAATCGTTGGGCATCGAGTGGCCGGTGGACAATCCGGTTGCGTCGGATCGCGACACGGGGTCTCAGTCGTTCTCGGAGTACACGGCACATCCACCGACCTGGCCACGCTAGCCGCGTTCGCCGGTCATTCCTTCTCCAGATACTGAGTACGCTGTGCAGGAACACGAGCTCTTCATGCGCGCCGCGCTTGCGCAGGCTGCCCAGGCCGCGCGCAGTGGCGAGGTGCCGGTGGGCGCGGTGGTCGTACACGACGGTCGGGTGATTGGTGCGGGCCTCAACCGCCCGATTGGCGACGCCGATCCGACGGCGCATGCCGAGATGGTGGCGCTCCGGGCCGCGGCGCGCGCCAGTGGCAACTATCGGCTGGTCGGCGCGACCCTGTACGTGACGGTCGAACCTTGTCTCATGTGCGCCGGCGCGTTGGTCCATGCCCGCGTCCCGACACTGGTCTTCGGCGCGCGCGAACCCAAGGCTGGCGCTGTGAGGTCCGTGATGCGCGCGCTCGACCATCCCGCGTTGAACCACCGCGTGACGGTGGTCGAGGGGGTGCTAGAAGACGAGTGTCGGCGTGTGATGCAGGCGTTTTTCGAGGAAAAGCGCCACGCTCGGGAGCGATGACGGGGCATCGCCCAGGGCTGGCCGTCCACGACGCGGACCGGCTACTCTAGATGAGCAGGGCGGCAACGCTCAGCTCTCGACCTTACGGAGAGGTACCGAAGTGGTCGTAACGGGGGCGCCTCGAAAGCGTCTTGTCGGGTAACCGGCACGTGGGTTCGAATCCCACCCTCTCCGCCATTACTCTCGGGCGGTCGGCCCGCACATCCAAAGCACATTGGGTGGCACCCAGTGTCCGACGTGGCCGGGGAGGACCGCGTCTCTTCCTCCTCTAACCGACCGAACTCACGGCGCCATAGGGGCTTGTCCGAACGACAGGCAGTTGGCATGGCCCGTGCGTTGTCTCGCCTGCGGTTCTTGATCTGAGGAGGTTCAGATGGATCGTGCCACCGCAGCTACGCTAGCCGTGATCATCTCCCTATCCGGCACGGCACCGTTGCTGGCCCAGCGTGCTGAATTCAATGACTCGCCCAGTCTGGAGAGAATCCGCAAGCTGCTGCAGGAGCCAGAGGCCTCCGTGCTGGCCCCTTTGAGTCGTGCCCCTGATCTGGTCGCGTCGCATCCCGACCGCTCGCGCCTCCAAACAGCCGCGCTGTCCCAGCAAACGGGCCCACCGAGACGCGGGGGGAACGCCTCAATGATCGCGTTCTACGGGTTGCTGTTCAGTGGGCTTGCGATCGCCATCGACGGTCTGTCGGAGGACCCGAATAGCAAGGGAAAGGTTCTCGGAGGGTTTGCCATGGTGGGAGGCGCCTTCGTGGTGAGCTGCGCTACCGGCGTGTGCTAGAGCGCTGCCGTGCGTGACAGCCGCTCGATCTCCTTCCACTCCTTGTCGCTCACCGGCATGACGGAGAGGCGCGGGACGCGCGTGAGGACGAACGTGGCGAATGCCCGACTCGCTTTGATTTCCTTGAGCGTGACCGGACGTTTCAGCTTTTTTTGCGGCACGATGTCCACGACCTGCAGCCGGCCGGTCTCGTCTTTGGGGTCGGGGTAGGCGCTCGTCACCGCCTTCGCGATACCGACGACTGCCCGTTCCTTACCCGTGTGGTAGTAGAAGATCGCGTCACCCTTGCTGACCGAGCGCAGGTGTTTCTGGGCGACCGGGTTGCGGACACCTTCCCAGACCGTACGCTTGTCCGCGACGAACTCGTCGTAGGGATATTGGGTCGGCTCTTCCTTGAACAGCCATTTCATGACATCGGCTCCTTGAGTGCGAATCGCGAACGGAGCAGCCACCGTGGAGGGTCATTCTAGCCGCAAACGCCCGCCGCTCGGGGGGCTCCCCGACGTCATGCGCGCCTTGTGCCCGAGCGCCTCACGTGGCGCGACGACGCACGCATGGTCGAAATGGGAATTCGGTTTGACCAATCCCATGTTGCGCCCGACTCGTGGCGTCGGCGACCGCCGGACCTCCCGCCGGCCGTGGCGTCGCGCCACCGGAATCCCGGGCCGGATGGTGAGGGCATGTCGATCGCATCGCTCCTGAGTGACGGCGGCACGCTCCGTGACGTGGACCGCGGAATCGTGTCCGCGCTGCCCGACGCCGGCCCGCGGCGGCCCTACGACCGTTGGGCGGTGGCGGCGTTCTACGATGCGGTGGTGGCGACGCGGGCGTACAACCGACTGATCTGGGGCACGACGCCCGCCGCCTACGTCGAGTTCGAACGACGTGCGATCACCTCGCGTGATGACGGGGTGATGCTGGAGGCGGCCTGCGGCTCGCTCGCATTCACGGCCAACCTGTTTGCCGTCCATCGTGCGCGTCAGGTCGTGCTCCTCGACTACTCGCTCGGGATGCTGCGACGCGCGCGCCGGCGGCTCGAGCAGATCTGCGGGAGCGTGCCGAGCCATCTGACCCTGCTCCACGCGGACATCCACGATCTGCCGTTTCGCGACGGCGCGTTCTCGACCGTGTCGTGCCCGGCGGTGCTGCACGAGTTCCGCGACCCCGTCGAGCCGCTCACCAGGCTGCGTCGGGTGCTGGCGTCGGACGGCACGTTCTTCGTCACCAGCCTCGTTGCGGCTCCCGGCCGGCGGCTTGCCAACCGCTATCTTCAGGAGATCCACCGAGGCGGGCTCATTGCCGCGCCACGGACCGCTGGCGACCTCGCGTCGCGGTTCGCGGCGAACGACGCGTTGCCGCCACTGGCCTGCGAGACGCGAGGCAGCATGGCGTTCTTCACGAACGCGGCTCGGGCGTCAGGCGACCTACCGTAAACGAGCGTTGGGGTTACAAAATGGCGGAGAGAGTGGGATTCGAACCCACGGTAGGAGGGTCACCCCTACACACGCTTTCCAAGCGTGCTCCATCAACCACTCGGACATCTCTCCGTGCAGCGGTCTCACGTCAGTCTACCACTCGTGCGTGCGCGACTTTGGGGTTAGACTGGACGTTCGCCGAGCCCGTTGGCGGGTCGCGCCGCGGCCCGGACCCTGTGCAATCTCAGCCTACGAACCGCGTCAGGGCCGGAAGGCAGCAGCGCTAAGTAGTCACTGACATGTGCCGCAGGCTCTTCCGGGTCGCGGTGGGGTCCGCCACCGACCACACGGCTGTGGGCGCACCAGAGGGTGGCGTGCAATACACAGGTTCGGCGTCTCGCGGTGACGTCAGGCAGTCGACATGACCTACCAGGTGCTCGCGCGCAAGTATCGCCCACAGACGTTTGCGGACGTTGTCGGCCAGCGCGGCGTGACGCAGACGTTGCGCAACGCGCTGACGCACGACCGGCTCGCGCAGGCCTTCGTGTTCGCCGGCCCGCGCGGTGTGGGAAAGACCACGACCGCGCGCATCCTGGCTCGGGCGCTGAACTGCGTGAACGGGCCGACGCCCGAACCCTGCGGCACCTGCGACGCGTGCACGGAGATTGCCGAAGGACGCGACATCGACGTCCTCGAGATCGACGCCGCCACGCACACGCAGGTCGAGAATGTCCGCGAGGTCATCATTGCCGGGCTGTCCACATCGCCGGTACGGAACCGCTACAAGGTCTTCATCATCGACGAAGTCCATCAGTTGTCGAGCCACTCTTTCAACGCGCTGCTGAAATCGGTCGAAGAGCCGCCGCCGCATGTCACCTTCATGATGGCGACCACTGAGCTCGGGAAGATCCCGGAAACGATTCTGTCCCGATCGCAGGTGTACGAGTTTCGCACCATTGGCCGCCAGCTCATCGCCGAGCAGCTCGCGAAGATTGCCGCCGCAGAGTCGATCACGATCGACGACGCGGCCATCGGTCTCATCGCGCGTGCGGCCGATGGGAGCATGCGCGATGCGCAGAGCGCGTTCGATCAAGTCATCGCGTTCGCCGGGAAGGCGATGGGCGTCGAGGACGTGTCGACCGTGCTCGGTCTCATCGGGCGCGACCCGGTGCTGGATGTCGTCGAGGCGGTGGCGAACGAGGACGCCAGCGTGGTGTTCGATCTGGCTGGGCAGTTTATCGAGGCGGGGTATGACCTGCGGCTGGTGTGTCGCGAGCTGTCACGCGCGGTGCGCGACCTGCTCGCCATCGGCATCGATCCCGCTCGCGCAGGTGACCCGGAAATCGCGGCCGAGGGAGAGCGCGATCGACTCGTGGCGCTTGCCGGGCGGTTCTCGCGCGAGGATCTGCTCCGTGCGTTCGACGTCATCACGCGCGCGGAGTTCGAGATTCGCACCGCAGCGATGCCACGGTATCACCTCGAGATGGCGCTGCTCCGGTGGATGCATCTCCGTAAGCTCGTGCCGCTGACCGACCTGCTGCAGGGAGCCGCCGTCGTCGCTCCGACGGGGCAGACCGGCGGGGGTGGTCGCGAGGCGCCGGTGAACCGTCCGACGCCCTCGACTCGCCAGCCGGCGCGGTCTGCCGCCAGCCGGCCGCCGGTCAAGCGCGCGACGGCGGCACCGGCGGCGAGACCGGCGTCGGCTGCACCCATACCCGCTTCCGGCGAGGCGAGCGGTGATCCGAAGGCGGCGGTGCTGGCGGAGATCAAGCGGACCAAGAAGTTCTTCTACGGGACGGTGGTCGCGCAGGCGCAGCAGATCGAATTGCGAGGCGACCGGATGGTCTTCACCTTCACGAGCGGCCAGCGCACGCTCGCCGGTCAGCTCGAGCAAAACCAGCCGTGGCTGGAGGCGACCATCGCCAACCTCGTTGGTCGCAAGGTCGCGGTGGTCTCCGAGCAGACCGGCGTCGCAACGGCACCCGCGGAGGCAGACCCGCCGCCGGTGGCGGAGGCCGCGCCGCCGGCAAGCCCGGCGGTCGACGGGTCCGCGGAGCTGCGCGCCCGCGTGATGAGCGACACGGTGGTCCAGTCGTTGCTCGAGGTCTTTCCTGCAGAGATCGACAAGGTGGAGGAGATCTAGAGCCCAATGAACATCCAGCAGATGATGCAACAAGCGCAGCAGATGCAAGAGCAGCTGCAGCGTGAGCTGGCCGACACCGAGATCGAGGCGACGGCGGGCGGCGGCATGGTGACGGTGGTGATGAACGGCGTCAAGCAGATACGACGGATCACGATCGACCCGGACGTCGTCTCGAAGGACGACGTCGAGATGCTGCAGGACCTGATTGTCGCGGCCATCAACGACGCGCAGCGCAAAGTCGATGAAGCGGTCGCCGGCAAGATGGGGGGCATGATGGGCGGGCTCAAGATCCCCGGGTTGACGGGATGACGCAGCTCGGGCCGCTCGCCGTGCTGATCGAACAGCTACAGCGGCTCCCGGGTATCGGTGCCAAGGGTGCTCAGCGACTGGCCTTCCATCTCCTCCGCCAGCCTCGCGATGAAGTCGACGCCCTCCTGAATGCCGTCCGTGACGTCAAGGAGCAGATCACGTACTGCTCCGTCTGCTACAACATCACCGACGCCGACCCGTGTTACTACTGCACCCACGACGGTCGCGATCGTGGTGTCATCTGCGTCGTTGAAGACCCGCCCAACGTGACGGCCATCGAGAAGACCAACGATTTCAACGGTGTCTACCACGTGCTGATGGGGGCGCTGTCCCCGCTCCAGGGCGTCGGTCCGGACGATCTGAAGATCAAGAGCCTGCTCCAGCGTGTTGGCGCCGGACAGATCACCGAAGTCATCCTCGCGACGAACCCCAACGTCGAAGGCGAGGCAACGGCCATCTATCTCGCGAAGCTGCTCAAGCCGTTCGGCACCCGTGTCACGCGTATCGCCATGGGGCTGCCCGTCGGGAGCGACCTGGAGTACGCCGACGATGTGACGGTGCACAAGGCGATGGAAGGCCGCCGTGAGGTGTAGTCCGCGGCCCTGTTCACGCAACGTAGTACGTAGGGCGGAGCTTCAGCCCGCCCCCTCACGTACGTAGGGCGGGGCTTCAGCCCCGCCGTCGCGCCCCGCCTTTGAAGATTTCGTCGATCACCGCCGCCGTCGCCGGGGCGTGTGCCTCGCGTCCGGGGTCGTCGAGATCGCGTCGCAGGGCCTCGAGTCCGGCTTCGTCATCGACGTCGTACCAGGGCGGTACGAGGGCGACGGTCAGACCGGCGCGGCCCGCGGCGGCGACCGTGTCGTCGAAGGCGAATCCGGTGCCCCACCGGATCCCATCAAAAAGGTCGGGGACGGCCCGGTCGCCGGGTGCCGTCAAGCCGAGCAGATAATACCCGCCGTCCCGGGCCGGTCCGATGGCGACGGTGCGATCCTCGAGGAGTTCGATCGCGCGAGCGAGATGATCCACCGGCAGACTGGGCAGGTCCGACCCGATCATCACCACCTGCGAGAACCCGGCAGCGAAGAGGTCGATGAACACGCCACGCTCTCTCGCGCCGAGGTCGTCACCCCGCTGGAACAGTAGCTCGCTGTCGGTAATCCCCAGCGTCTCCGCATCGTCCCCCCCGCCGTCGGGGGTGAAGGCGACGCGGAGCGAGACGCCGTCGAGTGACCGCGCCTTCGCGAGCGTGTCGCGCAGGAACGCCGTATAGAGGCGCCGCCGGTCGTCGTCGCCGGTGATGGTCGGAGCGAGCCGCGACTTCGGGGGACGCGCCCCGTGCGGTGCCCGTGCCATCACCACGATCGCCACCTCTCGGGCCGACGCGCTCAGCACGTCGGCGACCGACAGACCGCGGCGCACGAACGCGCCGACGCCGATCGCGGCCCAGAACAGCATGCGGCTCTTCCGGACGATGGCCATCGTGACGCCCACCGTCGTGCCATACGCCAGCAGGTCGGCGACCATCGCGGTGCCCGCCTCATCGACGCCGAGACGCATCGGCACGACCTTGAAGACGACGTTGACGAAGCGATTCGCCGCCTCGAGCACGAACGCGTCCATCAGCGTCACCGGTCGATCGCTGATGAGTCCGAGCACGAGCGCCACCTCGACGATCGCCAGTACGTGAAACGACAGCTCGAGCGCCGCCACGACCAGCAGGCGCCCCCACTCTCGCGGGTAATCGCGTTGGAGACGCTCCTCCGCCTCGCGGGCCAGCGCCGCTGCGCGTGCCAGGACGCGCACGGCGATCCCATGTCCCGCCAGCCACGACAGACCGGCGCTCACGACCCGCCTGTCGGACCAGATGATCCAGTGCGCGGCCCCCACGAGCAGTGCAGCAAGCGTGGCGATCGGAATCCCCGTCGCCAGCCAGCCGCCGCCCGGCACCTGGACGAGGAGCACGAGCGCGACGCCGCCCGCCCCGATGACGACCACCGTCGACAGCGTGTAGAACAGGTTCTCGACGACGAGGGCCGGCAACGTGCGACCAAGCGGCGCTCGATGGCGGAGATACAGCGCCTTCGCCGGCTCTCCCACCACGACGTTCAACAGGTTGCCCAGCGCGTCGCCCGCCAGGGCCGCCGGCACCACGTGGCGCAATGTGAGCCCGTGGCCAGCGGGCATGCAGCCGATCCAGGCTGCGGCACGCACGGCGAAACGCAGACCCGACAGGCCGAGAATGAGGAGGAACCCCCAGCCGATTCGCCGGATCCCTTCCGCGACGTCGCCGATGCCGGCACGTTCCACGAAGTAGACGAACAGCGCCAGGCCGCCGAGGGCAAACAGGACGCCGCCCAGGCGGGGGCGACGCGCGGCCGGCGGAGGCGGCGGGTTCATCAGGCAGGATCACGACACGCGGGAGGGGACGCTGGCATAATCAGCCAGCCATGCCGGCGGTCTCCCTCCACGTTCCCGTGGCCATCATTCTACTCGGCGGGGGATTGCTTGCATGTTTCCTCGGGTATCGGCTGCTGCGCACGCTCCTCGCCGTCTACGGCTTCGTCGGCGGGGTCATCCTCGCCACGCTCTTCGTCGAACAGCTCGAGACCTGGCAAGCCGTGCTCGTGACCCTCGGGTCCGGGCTCGTCGGCGCGGTGCTCGCCATTGCGATCTACCTGGCGGGCGTGGCCCTCTTTGGCGCCGGCATCGCCGCCTTCGCGCTCAACCTGAGCCTGGATGCCGACCCGCACCTCTGGGTGCTGTTGGCAACCTCCGTCATTGGCGCGCTCGTCGCGCTCCTGGTCCGCCGCTATGTGCTGATCGTCGGCACATCGTTCATCGGGGCGTGGACCGCCGTCGTCGGCGGCATGGCGCTGGCCGGAAACGGCGCGGCGGTGGCGGCCGCGACGGGCGACATGTCACTCGTCTTTCCGCTGGCGCCCATCACGGGTCAGGTGGAGTTCGCCGTCGGCTGGGTCGCGCTCGGCTTGGTAGCGGCGCTCGTGCAGCTCAGGGCCACCGCGAGCTCGCGCGCGCGGGCCGCGGGAGGCACGAAGACGACGAAGAAGTGATAGAATCGAAACTGATTCGGTGTCCGTTTCACGCGTCGTTCATCGAGTTGACCGTACGCTCCTGGGTGTTCCTCAGTAGCTCAATTGGCAGAGCATCCGGCTGTTAACCGGAGGGTTGCTGGTTCGAGTCCAGCCTGAGGAGCCAATCTCTTCAACTAGTTAGCCCAGCCGCGCGTTCCGCTCATCCTCGAACTGTGCCTCATTGTGTGCCCCATCACCTTCAATTTCGACACGATCCAGCACCGCGACCCTGCCGCTGCGCGATGTGCCCGATCTGTCCGTAGCGTCGTGCCATCCTGACGGTTGTGGCGGTGCTCCAACCGAGTACCGACGCGACGACGGCCAAGGGGACGCCCCGCTCAAGCATCCGAGCAACGCAGGTGTGTCGCAAGTCGTGAAAGCGGCAGGAGACGTCTGCCTCGCGCTTGGCCACGCCCACCTCGAGCCGCCGTACGACGAGATTGACCTGCCACCACTGCAACAGGCGGATCTCTGAATACCGCATCCCCGTATTGAGCGCCAGCGTGAAAGCGGGCAGCAGCGAGCGTGACCGGCTTTCACCGCACGCCCTGAGCAACCGCGCTTCTTCGTCCGCCGCCAGCGCCCGTAGTGTCCAAGAATCCGATCGGGTTCGGACGGACGTCGGTTCCGGCGGATATGCGGCTGAACTCGGTCCGGCTGGGACGGAGTTGGCTCGACGGCGCAGCCCCGGAGACGACAGGCCAGAGAGCCGCCGCTGGCGCTCACGATCGGCCCACTGAGCACAGTGCAAGAACGGCAGGGCACGGGAGATGAGTCGTCTGCCGGTCACGCGGCGGGCCGATAGTAGTACTTCAACATCCCGCCGAGCCGCTGCCGACACCTGATCGGCCCGTGCGGTCGTCCCGGAGCTGGTGGCGGCAGAATCAGCTGGTTGCCCAGCCCTTGATGATTCCGTTCGTGGTGGTAGTGGTCCACGAACTCGCGGATCGCGCGGTGCAGCGAGCCTTCCCCGATAAGGAGCAGGCGCTCCAGGCAGGATTCCTTGATCGTGCGGACGAAGCGCTCGGCGAACGCGTTCAGGCTCGGGGAGCGCGCGGGCAGGCGGATCGTTTCCACCCCACCTGCCGCGACGTGTCGCACACGGCACACGTGAAGAGCGGGTCCCGGTCGTGGATGAGAAAGCGGGTGCCCAGCAGAAAGCCGTCCACGGCATCGGTGGCGTTCCCGGTCAGCTGGGTCACCCACGCCCCATCCGGCTCGGCGGTGATCGCGGCGACCTGAACCCGACGCGTGGACAACTCGATCAGTACGAGGACGGTGAACCGCGTCAGCCCGCGAGGCATCCACACCTCCACGGTGAAGAAGTCGGCGGCGGCCAGGACATCCCAGTGCGCGGCGAGGAACTCCCGCCAAGTCGTTCGCTTCGTCCGTTCGGGTGCTGGTTCGAGGCCGTGCTGCTTGAGGGTGTTGGCGATCGTGCCCCGGGCCACGTGATGATCCAGATTGGCCAGGGCCCCGCGGATCCGCGTGTAGCCCCAGTCCCGATTTTCAGTCGCCAGCTGCACAACCAACTGCCGGATCTCTTGCGTGACGGACGGGCGTCCGGGCCCGCGCCGCCGGCTGCCGTCTTATTTCTGCGCGATGAGTCGTCGATGCCAGCCGAGCAGGGTGGCGGGCGTGACTACCGTCTCGAGCTCTGCGAGGGCTTTGCGCCCGAGCACCTTGGCCTTCGCGGCCAAGCGGCGGCGCTGCTCATCCGTGAATCGGAGCAGGCGAGGTGCCAGCTGCTCCCGGAGGACGCGGTGCTGTTCCTGGAGATAGTCGATGACGTCGCGCTGCTGCTGGTTGATCCATCCTGCCACGGCGACGACGAGGAACTGCAGCGCGTGCGGAAGCTCGCACATACGGGCCGAGGGTACCAGAGGTCGTGTCCAACAGCCGTTTCATCGGGGGCTGCCGCCAGACAGAAGCTACTGGATTTCAGGAAGTTAGGGGGCGCTCGAGTTTTTGGACACTACGGGAGCCAACGCGTCCTACAGGTCAGGCGTCGACCGCCCTTGTGCTACCATCTCGGCATCATGCGCTGCTGAATCCTGAAGACACGGAAACGCAGACGCTCGGTTGTCGACATTCCAACTCTGACGTCTGCGGGCGGAACGGGTTCTCCCCAGACGGACGGAGGCTGGCGTACGCGTCGAACGAGGCGGGAGAGGCCCCGACAGAGTTCCCGCGGGTCGCGTTCGACGTGTATGTACGGCCGTTTCCGGAGGGCCGTTGCAGAAGCCGGTTCACGATCGCGGGCTCTAAGGACGTCAGCCGTCCACGAGGGACAGCCGGAACGCGACCATCTCCTGCCGGTTGCGCACTAGCAAGACATCGCCGACCAGCACGGGATGGTTCCAGCTCTTGCCGTCGAGCGCCGGGAACCGCGCGAGCTCCGTGTACTGACCGGGGGTCGCCCCGACAAGTGCCAGCTCACCCTCCTCCGAAAGCACCAGCAGCAAATCTTGGTCGGGCAACAGGACGAGTTGGCCATGGCCGTACCGTCCGCCCTTCCATCTGCGCACACCGTCCTCGAGGTCGATGCATGCGAGGATGCTGCCGTCGAAGCCGAAGGCATGGCCGTCATGCACGACGTAGTCGCTGAAGTGCGGCTTCAGCCGAGTCGACGTCCAGCGCTCTTCGACCGTCCATCCGCCATGCCCGCGCGCGACCGCGAGGCGACGGATGCCGAGGCCACCGATGTCTCCGGTGACGCTGATCAGAACGTCGCCGTCCGCGGTCATGGCCGGCTGCACGATGGGGAAACCTGGCCAAGGGTGCTCCCACAGCACCTTGCCGTCGCCCGCCGCGACACTGGTCGCGCCGGCTTGGCTCAGCAACAGGAGCTGCGCGACGCCGTCGATCGTCAGTGGGTGCGGCGAGCTGTGACCCAGGCCGCCGGCCGGGCCCACCCAGCGCAGATCGCCTGTGGCGAGGTCATACGCAACGAGCACGCCGGCGACGGCGATGATGACCACGTCATTGACGACTGCCGGCGAGCTCGAGAATCCCCAGTAGGGGACCTCGGTATCGGTGTCGGACGCCGCGTTGCGCGACCACACAACGGCGCCGTCACGGGCGTCGAGTGCGTTCACGATGCCGGTTGGCCCGAACGTGTAAACGCGCCCGCCGCTGATAGTCGGCGTCGAGTGCGGACCCGGGCCGGCATGCGAGTCCCAGAACCGGGCCCTGTCGCGGTGTCTCCACACCGGCGCGCCGCTGGTCACCCGATAGCTGGCGACGACCTCATCGTCCCCGCGCTGTTCCTGGGTGTACAGGAGGTCGCCGAGGACGGCGAAGGATGAGATAGCCGGTCCGATCGGACGACGCCACAGCTCGACCGGCGGCGACGAGTCCCAGTCGGTCTCGATCCGTACGCCGGCGACGACGCCGTCGCGATCGGGTCCGCGAAAGCCAGGCCACTCGGCCGCTGTCTCGGTTGCCGCGGGCGTCCACGGAAGCGCCGTTGGCTCATCGTCGGCGCGGGCCATGAGCCGTTCTTCCGCAGTCTCCGCCCACCGCCACGCGAGCTCGGCAGCGCCATCGCCGGTGATGCCATCGCTCCGGGCGAGCGTCCACACGCCGCACGCGAGCAGGATGGTCGCGACCATTGTCGCGCGCCGCAGTCGGTCGGAGAGACGACGGCCGGCCACGGCCCAGGCGACGAGGCGAGACTCAGGATCGGGATGGCGGCGACGAAGAACATCGCACCCTGGCCCGCCGTCGCAATCGACACGTCGACGATTGGCCGTGTTGCGGCCAGCCCGACGATCATCAGGACGATGGCGCCCCAGCGCTCGGTTCGGGGCGCCCGGCTGAAAAACGCCCACCACACCGCGACACCCAACCCGCCGAGGACTCCGGCGATCACCCCCACGAGCGCGGCTTCGGGCACGACGATGGTCGCGACAAACCACACCAGCAACTGGAGCGCGACGATGACCACGCCGGGCCACAGCCGGAGCGGCTTCCGCCGAGTCGGTGCGTCCGATCGGTGTCGTCCCTCGGACATCGTCTATTCGTCAGACGTCGCCGACTCTGTCGATGTTCCGGTAACCGCGTGCAACCTGGGCGACGTCCGCCGCACGTGCGACGAAGAGAGGCTAGCAACTCAGGGAATCACCGAACAGGCGTGCGAGGGATCTTGAAAAGGTCGACCCTCGACGCGGAATCGGCCCCCCGCCACACGGCGCGAAGCGAATGACGGGCGAGCAGCGAAGGCCCAGATCATCGACTCCGCCATCGCGCTGTTCGGCCGGCACGGGCTCAGGCACCACCACGAAGGCGCTCGCCAAGGCTGCCGGCGTCAGCGAAGGTACCATCTTCAAGCACTTTCCGACAAAGGACGCACCGTCTCCGTGTCAGGCGGTCCCCGCACTTCGAGATGTGGCCGGAGCGGTCGACCTCCCCCGATTGATAGCGCCGCGGCGTCAGGCCGAGGTAGGGGCCGCCCCCTCCTCGCCCGCGGGATGGATCCAGCTCGGGCGCGACGAAACATGGAGGCCGTGGCACCCGCGGGTGGAAGAAACTCCACGTGGGTGTCGATCAAACGGGAGTGATCGTCGCTCACGCGCTCACGCGCTCACGGACGCGACGGTCGATGACGCGACGACGGGCGTCGTGCTGATCGAGACCGTCAACGACAACGTCACGCGCGTCACCGCGGACGCGGCCTACGACACGGTCGCCTTCTACGATGCTGCCGGTGCACGGGGCGCGACCGTCGTGGTGCCGCCGGCCAAGACGGCCAGACTGTCCCGACGCAGGCCGCGGTCGAGCGCTCGTGATCGCACGATCAACGACGTGCAGAGCATGGGACGGCGACGGTGGAAGAAGACGTCACGCTACCATCAGCAAGCGCGAGTCGAGAACGCATTCTTCCGGTACAAGTCGATCATCGGCGATGCTCTTCGAGCCAGGACACCAGGCGGGCGAACGGTCGAAGCGCTGCTCGCGTGCAACATGCTGAATAGGATGACCGAGATGGGTCGCCCAGCTTCTTATGCCATCGGTCGATGAAGCACCGGTGGGTGGGACCGTGACGTGCGCCTTTCTATTCGTGCACCAGCGCCGTTCATCTGGTACAAACGTTGCCCGTCTGGCGACCGAACACAGCGTCGCTACTGCGGCATTCCGATCCTCGGTCTCAGCGACTCGCGGTGCACAGTATGATCGCCCCCTCTGATGGCCATTGCTCCAGGCACCCAACTGGGCCGATTTGCCCTGCTGGCCGAGACGGGCAGGGGCGGGATGGGCGTGGTCTGGCTTCACTATTCGAGTACGGTAACGCAGCCAAGGGGGCGATACAGTGCCGTGGAAAACTGTCGAGAGCTATCAAATTACATGGAATCATGCCACGAGCCTGGGGAGGATCATTGTGAACTACAGTGATGGACGTGATTCGGTCGGAGGACTGAACTTTGAGAGCTACACCGTAATGTTAGACATGCTCAGAAACGAGATGCCGGTCATGTACCGCGCCGAGAGTAATGCTCTGAGCACGCTGAGAGAACAGGTCGGGGAAGAGGAGACGTAATCGCGCCGTTGCAGTCCCACGGTTGTCTGCGGGCAGCAGTGCTGTTCTCGTGATGGCCGATCCGGCGTGGAGCTATCTGTGAGGTGCTCCGAGTGCTATGCTGGATCTTGACTCTGGGGACCTCGTGACGCGATATCCCAGCCTCGCCGTCATCGCCCTGCTCCTCAGCCCTTTGACCTTCCCGCCTCCCGCTTGATCCAGGGACAGAGACCAGCGCATCGAGTGCGTTCACGCTTCACCCACGTACGGTTTCTCGGTCCCATCCAGGTATGTGCGACCGAACTTCCCCAAAGTGTCCGACAGTAGTTGTTCACCCACTTCCTGATTGGCGTTATCTGCCATAGGGACCATCAGCGCCAGGTGCAGAAATGGCCGCCTTGGGGGAAAGGAATCACCAAGAATCCCCTGAGTATCACTGGGCATTCCGCTTGCACATCGGGCTGCTGATGGCCCCACTTGAAGAACTCTGGCGCAACCAGCTCCCCGACGACGGATTGCCCGGTGCACCTTGGCCGAGGACCGGTCTCAGTACTGTCCGGACGTGGTACGTGGATGGCGATATTCAGGGCGTTGAGCGGTTCGCCAACTACTTTCGGGCCAGGCAGCAAGGGCGAAAACTGCGGGGTCAACTCGCTTCTGGATCTCAAACTGCTTGGCCCGTAGGATGGGCCTGTTCTCACATCACTGGAGGGGCCATGCGCTGGTCTGGGCATGACGCGCTGCTCTCGTTTCATGTCCTCGTTGCGGCGGCAGCCCTGTTGATTGGGCCTGTCGCCATGCGGGCACGGAAGGGGCGAGGCCTACATACCCGAACCGGCGAGATGTACTTCTGGGTCGTGGGCGCGGTTTGTGCCACTGGTGGGGCACTGGCCATCATGGAATGGGAGAAACTCAGACTGTTCTTCCTCATCAGCGTAGTGACCTTCGCTCTTGCGCTCCTGGGCTACCTGGCTGCCAGGCAACGCTGGCGGGGCTGGCTGCTGGCCCATGTGGGCGGCGTGGCTTTTTCCGGCTCTTCACCGATTTGAGTACAAGGGTTGAAGGCTCAAGAAGCGCGCCAGGTCGCGAGACGATCGAATCGGATGAGCCGTGGCCCACTTCAGTTTGAGCAAGAGCAGTTGTTCATTCTGCATACCGCGTGCGCGGCGGAGGACCGCCTTGATGGTCGTGTTGATCGATTCGACCACGCCGAAGCGAACAGGGTGGAAGCAGTAGGCAGCGATGCCCTCGAGATGACGAACGAGGAACGCGCCGAGGCGCTCCATCTCGGGGAGCCGTTGCCAGCGCAACGCGGTCACCCAGCCGATGAGGAAGTGCCCCACGCCCATCGGCGTCCGATACGTCCACAGGCGGTCGAGCTGTTCGCGCAGGAGACAGGCTTTGAACAGCCGGCGATTCGCGGCAAACAACGTCTGCAGTTCCCGGCGCTTCGAGCCGCGGACCGTCTTCCAGCGCCGGAGCAGCAACCAGCGTTTCCCGCGCCCATGGGCACGCATCACGGCCCCGGCGCGGAAGAACTCTTGGCGGCGGACCTCGTCGAGCGCGGCGCTCGCATGCTGGAGGACATGGAATTTGTCGAACACCACGTCGGCCTGCGGCAGCACCTGCGTGACCGCATTGAGATAGGGCCGGTGCATGTCGGTACACACCGCGTGAATCGCGCCCCGCTGATGCGGGTCGAGATCCTCCGTGAGCAAGGTCGTGGCGGTAGTCGTTGTGCGATCCTGACGCAAGCCCATGACCTCGCCGCGCACCACATCCGACAGGACAGTCCAGAAGCGCTGGCCCTTCCCGCGCTGCACCTCATCGAGGCCGATGTGCCGCGGTCGCCGTTTCCGGCGGGTGCGATCCCACTCGGTCAAGAAGGCCGTCTCGGCGCGCCGGGCTTTGCCCCAGCTGACGCGGTGCCGCACGGCGGCGTGGCTGGTCGGCATCGACTGGCAATCCAGGCCGATCTGCTGGCGCAAGCGGCGCGTGACCCGGGCCTTCGGGGTGGCAAATTCGATCACCAGCGTACAGAGCCGATCGTCCTCGAGCCGGATGTTGAAATGGATGCCGTCGACCCACACGTACACGTAGTCACGATCGGCCAGGTCCCGCTGGCGGAACCGCCGGTAGTCCTCTTCCCACACCGCCGTGAGGCGCGCGATGTTGGTCGCGCTGAGGCCGGCCGCGTCATCCCCCAATAGCACCGGCAGCGCTTCGCGGAAATCGCCCGTCGACAGACCGCGCAGATAGAGGATCGGCAGCACCTCCGCCACCTTGGGCGAGCGACGCATGTAGGGGGGCAAGATCCGACTCGTGAACCGCTCCCGCTGGCCCGCGCCGTTGACCCTTTTGTCGTTCACCCGAGGAGCATGCACCTCGAGCGTACCTGCCCCGCACGTCACCTTCCGCGCCTGGGCCCGACCATTCCGAACGACCAGCCGGCGTCCCCGCGCGTCCCGCTCCTCGCCGTGGGCCTCGATGTACTGCCCGACCTCCACCGCCAGGGCCGTCATCAACATCCGCCGGGCTCCCTCCCGGGCCAGCTCGTCCACCGTCTGCGCACCGCGCTCTTCCGGCGGAACTTCGTTGTCTGCTCCATCGTTGTCGAGTACCTTCAGCATGGGTGGCGGCTCCTTTCACCGGCCTGCCAGCCGGAGTTTTCGCGTTGCTCACGCGAAAGGATACGCCGCCTTCTTCAGACTGCCGATCCACAACTTCTGGTTATATCTCAACTGGATGTCCCGCGTTGCTTCAACTTCGGCAATCACCAATGGACCAGGAATCCCCAACGCCAGTAACACCCGGCTCAGGGCGCTACCGAATGCAGCCGGAAACACCTTGTTCCGGGCAGGCAGAATCACGGGCAGCAAGGACCGCTCGCTTTGGCACAGCACAAGTCGCGTTGGCCCGAAGTTGAGCAGATTCGCATACCAATCGCCGAGCACGCCGGTTGATGCTGTCTCAGGCTCGATGGCGGTCAGCGTGAATCGCCGAAGGACACGCTGGGTGCAGCGGAACACTGTCATCAGACCCACGCAGCATAGGACATCTCGCGTGTGCAACTCTGCGCAAGATTATCCAGGACACGGCACCGCAGACGGCCACAATCAGCCGACGCTGTGTTGGTGTCTAACAGCCCGTGGTGAAAACGCCCTTTCGTAGGTCGAGGGGCATGTGTTCGTGACACCGTGTCATAAGGTCGAGAAACGACGAGTGCGGCAGATCTTGCGCATCTCGCGCCCACGCGGGCGATACGAGGGTCCAGAGGCGGCCAAGATCAGCGATCAAGGCCTCGAAGACGGCGACCGCGCGGCCTTGGAGGCTCCGCGGCGTGCCGACGCCCGTCAGCTGCCGCATGAGGAGCCCAAGATTGAACCCGCAGACGTGCACAAGCACGCGCTTGAGGATGTTGGGATGCCCACGCAGATGCACCCGGCGCAGCCGCCCGGTCTCGTAGAGATGCGCGTTGGGGCGTTCGAGCAACTCGCCCCGCCGTCGCAGCAGCCGTTGCCCACGCGTGCCCCGAATGCGCCGACGGTTCGCGTACACGGCGTCGCGCGCCGCCGCCTTGCCTGTCCAGTTGCGTCGCCCGCGGTCCGGCTCCGAAACATAACTGCGCACGCCGAGCGCGGCGAACGCCACCATCGTCTCGTTACTGTGATACCCCTTGTCCCCGACGACCTCGGCGATACCGGCGCCGGCCGGCAGGACGGCTTCGACGTGGTCGGCCGCCGTGATCAGGGTCTCGACCATCGTCGTCGTATCGCCGTCGTCGGCATCCTGCACGGTGACGCCGACGATGGCCCCCGTCTCCAGGTCCACCGCATGCTCCGCGGTGTGCGCCAAGTGCGTGCGCCCGTCCTTCAGCTTCGTGATCTTCGCGTCCGGATCCTGCGGATGCGTCCAGTCGTCGTTGGAGCCTTTCTTCTTCCGTTTCCGGTCGAACCGGGCCAGCTCAGCGCGGGTCGGCGTGACGATGCCGGACGCCTCGGCCAGCCCGGTCAGAAACGCCTCGTAGCCTTCGCCCGTGTCCCGGCGCACGATACTCCGCAATGCGGCGTTCGCTTCCAACGTCGTGGCATCGATGCCGAGGGTCCGCCCGGTCACGAGCTGGGCGTCGGCCAGTTGCTGCAGCACCCACGTGAACACCGCTTGATGGGTCTCGACGTCGATCAGGCGCCGGGTGCGCGACAGCGTCGAGTGATCCGGCGGCGCCTCGTGCAGCTCGAGGTCCAGAAACTGCCGGATGCTCAGCGAATCGGCCGCCCGCCACGCGATCGCCCGCTCCGAGTCCAGCCCTTCGAAGTAGCCGAGCATCAGCAGCCGGAAGTACCGCCCCGGCGCCAGACTCGGACGACCGACGCCGTCCGCGTAGAACGGCGCGCATTGCGCCTCGACGAACGCGTCGAAGCCCGTGTCATCGAGGATCCGATTCAATCGCTGATAGAACGGATGCGCCGCACTGCGAGGCAGGTCGCTGGTGGGAACCCACATCGATGCTTGCCGCGCCCGGCGTCGTCGTTTGCCCATCGCCATGCGCGACAGTGTAGTACGCGGGATCGATCGTGTCGATCCCTAATAGGGACTTTCACCACGGGCTGCTAAGGGTCGTAAGCTAACGGGAGCCGACTTGCCGAACACGAAGGGACACGCCATGCGCAGAACTCTCATCGCCACGGTTGCCATCGTCGTTCTCGGTTCATTGGCTGCAGGTATTGAGGCCCAACCGTCGTTCGAGTCCAAGACGTACGAACACTCTGAACTCGGTTTTACTGTTCACTATCCGGCCACATTCATTGAAGGGGAGGCGCCATCCGGGGACCTCCCGGACATTGGGCTGCCCGAATCGGAGGTGTTGTTCTTGGCGAATTCCCCGCAACTGTTGCCCAATGTCGCCATCCTCGTGCATCCGGGGTCGGTCTCATTGGAATCGGTCGGGGATATCGAGGCCGTCTATGCCGCGCTCAGCGGGGGGGAAGTAAAGACCGAGTCCGCCAGGGAGACGACGCTCGAAGACGGAGTAACCGAGGCGCTGGAAACCGTCGTCGCGTACACGGTGCAGGGATTCCCGGTCAAGAGCCTGAGTTTGTTCGCGTCGCGGGGGGCACAAACTGTTCAGGTCCAAGTCACCTGGACGGACCCCATGGGCGATCGGGCGTCGCAAAAGGTGGACGAAATCGCCTACAGCCTCAGCTTCGAGTACCAAAAGACCCGTTGAGCCCTGGATGGAGCGGAGGACACTCTAAACGGCTCGACGTATCCTCGCCACTACTGGAGTCGATCTGATCAACGCGGGAACAGGTGGCGCCGCGCACTCCGTTGTTTCGGGCGACGGCCTGCCCGACATTCTTGTCGGTACGACCTATGAGACCAGGTATCAACGCTGATCACACATGGCCCTCACCGTCGGCTCCCGCCTCGGGCACTACGACGTGACCGCCTCATCGGCGAAGGGCGGGTCTGGCGCCCGGCAGGAGTGTGGTAGCGTCTTCGCAGGCGTTCGATGACAGCGAGAACGTCGTCGGCATCCAACCTCCGGGCCCGTGGGAGAGCATCATGAATCCAACTGATCAACCATCAGGGTTACTGCGAGGCGTCTTGGGTCGTCGCTGGCGACTCGGCCTCGCGGCCGTCGTCTCATGTGCGGTAGTCATGGCGTTAACGATGACCTCTGCGAATGGTGCGAGCCGGGCGTTGGCCAGAGCTGCGGGGCAGACACAGACGCCGGCAGAGCTCTCCGAGTCCGCCTCACGCGTGCTGGAAAACCCACGCTACGCGCGGTTTTTCGACGCGGCGAACGTCACGCCCTATGCCCGCGAGGATCCGTATGCTGACAGCTTCTCGGTAGAGCGCGCGTCCGAGTTTCTCGACCGCGTCGCGGTCGGCTGGGGCGAGACGTTCCGTTGCGTGACCTGCCACACGAACGGCTTCTACCTCACGGCGCCGAACGCCATCTTCGGCGAAAGGCCGGCCTTCCGCGTGGCGCGTCAACAGGCCGGGGCGTTCGTAGAGTCCTGGGATGCGGCGTTACCAGCGATTCCTGCGCATGAAGGCGAGAGGGTGGACAGCATCTACACCTACACAGTGGCCACCGCCGCCTTCTTGACGATCAACGACGCCCAGGCAGGCAGAGCGCTCGCGGACGACACATTGACGGCGCTGGGCCGCGCGTGGGCGATCCAAGACCAGGCCGGACATTGGCCTGGCTGGATCAAATGCAACTGCCCGCCGTTTGAGAGCGACGACCACTTCGGTGTCACGTTGATGGCGATCGCGATCGGCATGACGCCAGACACCTACAAGCAGACAGAAGCCGCGCAGGTCGGGCTGCAACGCATTGGAGACTACTTGGCCAATCACCCACCGCAGCATCTCCATCACAAAGGCATGTTGTTGTGGGCCGGTCGCTACAACGATGATCTCGTGAGCGAAACCGAGCACGCCGCCTGGGCGGTGGAGCTACTCGAACGGCAGCGCGCGGATGGCGGCTGGGCATCCGGAGACCTCTAGCAGCCCGTGGTGAAAACGCCCTTTCGTAGGTCGAGGGGCATGTGTTCGTGACACCGTGTCATAAGGTCGAGAAACGACGAGTGCGGCAGATCTTGCGCATCTCGCGCCCACGCGGGCGATACGAGGGTCCAGAGGCGGCCAAGATCAGCGATCAAGGCCTCGAAGACGGCGACCGCGCGGCCTTGGAGGCTCCGCGGCGTGCCGACGCCCGTCAGCTGCCGCATGAGGAGCCCAAGATTGAACCCGCAGACGTGCACAAGCACGCGCTTGAGGATGTTGGGATGCCCACGCAGATGCACCCGGCGCAGCCGCCCGGTCTCGTAGAGATGCGCGTTGGGGCGTTCGAGCAACTCGCCCCGCCGTCGCAGCAGCCGTTGCCCACGCGTGCCCCGAATGCGCCGACGGTTCGCGTACACGGCGTCGCGCGCCGCCGCCTTGCCTGTCCAGTTGCGTCGCCCGCGGTCCGGCTCCGAAACATAACTGCGCACGCCGAGCGCGGCGAACGCCACCATCGTCTCGTTACTGTGATACCCCTTGTCCCCGACGACCTCGGCGATACCGGCGCCGGCCGGCAGGACGGCTTCGACGTGGTCGGCCGCCGTGATCAGGGTCTCGACCATCGTCGTCGTATCGCCGTCGTCGGCATCCTGCACGGTGACGCCGACGATGGCCCCCGTCTCCAGGTCCACCGCATGCTCCGCGGTGTGCGCCAAGTGCGTGCGCCCGTCCTTCAGCTTCGTGATCTTCGCGTCCGGATCCTGCGGATGCGTCCAGTCGTCGTTGGAGCCTTTCTTCTTCCGTTTCCGGTCGAACCGGGCCAGCTCAGCGCGGGTCGGCGTGACGATGCCGGACGCCTCGGCCAGCCCGGTCAGAAACGCCTCGTAGCCTTCGCCCGTGTCCCGGCGCACGATACTCCGCAATGCGGCGTTCGCTTCCAACGTCGTGGCATCGATGCCGAGGGTCCGCCCGGTCACGAGCTGGGCGTCGGCCAGTTGCTGCAGCACCCACGTGAACACCGCTTGATGGGTCTCGACGTCGATCAGGCGCCGGGTGCGCGACAGCGTCGAGTGATCCGGCGGCGCCTCGTGCAGCTCGAGGTCCAGAAACTGCCGGATGCTCAGCGAATCGGCCGCCCGCCACGCGATCGCCCGCTCCGAGTCCAGCCCTTCGAAGTAGCCGAGCATCAGCAGCCGGAAGTACCGCCCCGGCGCCAGACTCGGACGACCGACGCCGTCCGCGTAGAACGGCGCGCATTGCGCCTCGACGAACGCGTCGAAGCCCGTGTCATCGAGGATCCGATTCAATCGCTGATAGAACGGATGCGCCGCACTGCGAGGCAGGTCGCTGGTGGGAACCCACATCGATGCTTGCCGCGCCCGGCGTCGTCGTTTGCCCATCGCCATGCGCGACAGTGTAGTACGCGGGATCGATCGTGTCGATCCCTAATAGGGACTTTCACCACGGGCTGCTAGGCCGCTGGAGACAGGGCGACGGCGATCCGACCAACCCAGTGGTCAACATCGAGAGCGACGGGTACGGCACCGGATTCGTGATCTACACCTTGCTGCAAGGAGGGGTGGTCGCAACAGACGAGCGGATTCAGCGTGGAATCAAGTGGCTCAAGACTCAGCAGCGGGCCGAGGGTCACTGGTGGACCCAATCGCTACGCAACGGCCCGACAACGCCTAACTTCCTTACCCACGCCGGCACGACGTTCGCCCTCAAGGCACTGGCAACCGCAAACGCGCTGGCGGCTCCCGCGAGCTCCCGCACGGGAAGCGACAGGAACTAGTGTCAGTGTCGCCGAACGCAATCCCGGATCGAGCGTTCGAGACGCCACACGTCACGGGAGCCCGAAGGCGATCCATTCGGGCGCGTGCTGGCGGTCCCCCACCGGGACGACTATGTACTGCTTTCCGTCGTGCATGTATGTCATCGGGCCGCCTGTGGTCCCCAGACCCAGGTCGGTCTCCCAGATCACGTCACCGGTCGATTTGTCGTAGGCTCGGAACTTCGTCCCCCACTGGTATTCCCCGTCGGTCCCTCCGATGACGTTACTTCCTTCTCCGAGGATGAGGAGCGAGGCCGTGACGAGCGGCACGGGCCGGCTCGAGTATCCGAGCGGGGGCAGGTTCAGGTCCCGCAGCATCGGATGGTTCCTGGGTCCGTCGCCGTTAGCGACCATCCAGGCGTGTTCTCCGGTCTTCAGGTCGATCGCCGTGATGCGCCCGTAGGGGGGTTTGGTGAGGGGAAGGTCGTGTGGGCCAAAGATCGGGGAGGGGGCGACTCGGACGTACTCCATCGTCCCGTCCACGTCGTCCGCCCGCGCGGCCACGCCGGCGACCCCCGGGAGCGTGTGGGACACGACGTAGAACATGCCCGTCTCCGGATCGAAGGCCGCCGAATGCCAGTTGGCGGCCCCCCACGATCCCGGCACGTGAATCGTCCCTCTCTTCTCCCCTGGCTCGTCGCCGACGAGCGTCGTCGGAGTGTAGAGGGGACCCAGCACATAATCCTGCACGAACTCGAGCGCGTCGGCCCTGAGCTCTGGCGTGAAATCGATCAGGTCGTCTTCGGTGATGCCCTGGCGATCGAATGGGGCGGGCTTGGTGGGGAAGGGCTGTGTGGGCGACAGCTGCTCCCCCGGTACCCTTGGACTCTGCGGAACCGCTCGCTCTTCGATGGGCCAGACGGGTTCGCCGGTCACCCGGTCCAACACGTACAAGAACGCGTTCTTGTTCGTCATCATGACGGCCTGGACGCGCCTCCCGTCGACGGTGAAGTCGCCAAGCACAGGGGCGCCCATATTGTCGAACTCCCAGACACCGTGGTGGATCATCTGGAAGTGCCATGCCCGCCTTCCCGTCCTGGCGTCGAGGGCGACGAGGCTGTTCGTGAAGAGGTTGTCGCCCGGACGGAAGCCGCCCCACATGGAACCGCTGTTCGCCGAGAGGGGGACGTATACGTAGCCGAGCTCATGGTCCGCAGTTAGGCAGCACCACGATCCGAGGTCACCCGCGAACCTCCAGGAGTCATTGCCCCACGTCTCTGTCCCGTCTCTCCTTCCCTGGGCACAACATGGAAGGTCCAAAGGAGCTCGCCGGTCCGTACGTCGTAGCCCGTGATGTCCTCCGGCTCCCGCTCCATCACCAAGGAGCGGTCGCCGGCCCCACCCCGGAGCCCTGCAACCACGATCACATCACCCACCACGACGGGGCCGGACCCCCAACCAAAGGGGAGGGCGTCGGGTTCCTCCCGCGTCAGTTCTACTCTTCCGCTCTCGCCGATGCCGAAGCCGCGGGAAGGCTCCCCCGTGATCGCGTCCAGTGCGTAGAGGTATTCACCGCGCACCGAGATGATGCGCCGGTCCCTACCGTCGCTCCAGTACTCGACGCCTCGGGTGCTCTGTCCACCGACCTCTTCCGGGGAGCGCGGGGGTTGCCGCCAGATCGTCCTGCCGGTGGCGGGATCCCAGGCCTCCACCAGGCCCACGGCGTTCGACGCGTACAGCACGCCGTCGACCAGAATCGGGGTGGTTTTGTGGTAATTGTTGGGCTCCAGGTCCGGGTAGTCCCGTGTGAACACCGGGTCGAGCCCCGGGCGCCGCCACACGACCTCGAGGCTCCGCACGTTGCCGGCGTCGATCTGGTCCAGCGCCGAATACCTCTGGAAGGTGTCTCCAGCGTAGTGTGTCCATCCCTCCTGGGCGGCAGCCCTCAGCGTGCCGGTTGCCAGGAATCCGAGGGTAAGAGCTGCGATGACACTCGGGCGAGGACGCAACATAGAATCTCCCTTCTGCGACGATGGCCGCCTCGAGCCGTGGCGGATATCTATTATCGAGGCAGATCGTCGCGCCATCCCACAACGTCCCCGTGGCGTGTGCCGGCGCACCGCCCCGGTCGTCCAGGCTAGGGCAAGAGCCCCTACTCGTCCAAGAACCCTCGAATCGCCGCAAAGGCCGAACGGCTCTCCTCCAGGCTGAAGCCCCCATGACCGCCCATCCGGGAGCGGGAGTTGGAAATCGCCAGGCTCGAAGTCAGGATTCGGACGCCCCGGCAGCAGCCGAACATCTTCAGGGGGGAACCCGCTGGCGATCTCGGGCGCCATTCAGCAAGACCCGCCGCCCACACTAACCCGGGAGACAACGGCGCTGAACGGTGTCGTCGGCTCCATCGCCGTGCTCCCCTTTCGGAACATGAGCGCGGACCTGGTGATCGGAGGTACGGAGTGCGTGGCCTTCGGTCTACCGTGACCGTCTACTCACGCGGGGAGTGGATGACCCATATCTTCACATAGCCGTCTGTTTCGAACACGCCGGTCCACTCTCTCGGGACCGTCACAGCTTCTCCGGCGTTGATCACACGCTCTGTTCCGTCAGAAGACGTCAGAGTCACACCGCCCTCGAGGAAGTACATGAATTCGTCGACACCGTACGGCTCGGTAATGTCAATGCGTACCTTCCCGGACTTGTACATGCCGGAGGAGAAGTTCTTGTCGCCTGACAGCAGTGTCGTGACCGATTGCGTCACGTGCCCATCGGCGTGGGTTCTCTCGACCATGTCTGGCCGCTCGAATATCTTTCCGCTGAGATCTGTCTTGCTGATCTTCGCCGGCGCAACGGTTTCGTCGCTTGCTGCCATCATTGATCCCGCGATGACAATTGCACAGAGGATGATCAGGGCTTGTCTATTCATGGGTGGATCCTCTATCGACGATTCAGGTGGAGGCGATCACCGGAAAGGCGAGCACCGCGATTTTGGTGGACGGTGGCTCCGCGAACGACATAGTACTTACACGAAGCATAGTAGCGGTAAGGGGATTCAAAAGAAACTTGATCTCACGCCCGAACGTCACAGGAGGGAGTCATGACACGAGCCTGTGGAATCACTTTTCTCGCCACTCTCGGTCTCATCGGTTTCGGAGTGGCGCTGGTCGACACCCAGGAGACGGCGCGTGGCGAATGGCCCTATTTCGGCGGCGACCGTGCCTTCACACGCTACTCGCCCCTCGATCAGATCACCCGAGCCAACGTTCACGATCTGCAGGTCGTCTGGCGCCGGTCGGCCACTGCCATTCGGTGGACGGAGGAGGTCTTTCCAGAGTTGGACCCGGACCACTACCTCCGGTCGACGCCGTTGATGGTCGACGGCGTCTTGTACGCCTCCAACGCGCTGGGGTTCGTCGAGGCCTTCCACCCGGGCACCGGTGAGACGCTGTGGGTACAGGAGCCGGTCGAAGCGACGTTACAGGAAGTGTCGGGTTCGAGCACCAAGGGACTGGACATCTGGGCCGACGGTACCGACCGGCGGCTGTTTCTCGTCCGGGGCCACTACCTCTATGCCATTAACATGGAGACCGGCGGCCGGTATGAGAACTTCGGCCTCGTCGATCAGGGGCGAGTCGATCTCAATTTCGACGCGCCGAACGCGGGAAACCTCATCTGGACCGCCGGGCCCATCGTGGTGGGCGACGTCGTCGTCGTAGCTGGGTTTACTGGTGGGGCCGGTGACGGCGGGGTCGTGCGCGAAGCGGCGCCGGAGGACGTCCGCGGTTTCGACATTCGCACCGGCCGTCTGCTCTGGACCTTTCACGTCGTGCCGCAGGAAGGCGAGTTCGGGGCCGACACCTGGGGAGACGGCTCGGGTGCGTACTCCGGAGACCTAGGTTCCTGGTGCTGTCTCACGGCGGACGAGGAACTCGGGTACGTCTATGTCCCCCTCTCGGCACCAACGGGGATGGTCTACGGCGGACATCGGCCGGGCGACAACCTCTTCTCCGACAGTCTCGTGGCGTTGGACGCCGCGACCGGCGAGCGGGTGTGGCATTTTCAAATGGTTCACCACGACGTCTGGGAGTACGACACGGCGGGGCCGGCGACGCTGGGCGAGATCACGGTCGACGGCCGGCGGATCCGGGCGGTGATGCAGCCGAGCAAGACCGGGTTCCTGTATGTGTTCGACCGGGAGACGGGTGAGCCGGTCTGGCCGATCGAGGAGCGCAAGGTGCTCCAGTCGATCGTGCCGGGGGAGCGGACGTCGCCCACCCAACCCTTTCCGACGAAGCCGCCGCCGTTCGACCTCCAGGGGATCACCGAAGACGACCTCATCGACTTCACGCCGGAACTCCGCGCCGAAGCGATCGAGGCGGTCGAATCGCTGGTTCTCGGGCCGCTCTTCACGCCACCGTGGCCGATGAGCGCCGATCCGTCGGCGAAACAGGGCGCGTTGACGGCGCCCGGAGCGTGGGGAGCGGGCAACTGGCACACCGGAGCGTTCGACCCCGAGACCGGGTTCTACTATGCGGTCTCTCACACGATGCCCTCCGTGTGGAGCGTCGCTCCGCCGACGTCGTCGAACGCGACGTTGGCGTGGGCCAGCCCGGAGGGGGGCGCTGGCCCTAACACCCCGCGTCCGCATGGTCTGCCGATCATCAAACCTCCCTACGGACGGATCACGGCCTTTGATCTCAACCGGGGCGATTTGGCCTGGATGGTGGCCAACGGCGATGGTCCTCGGAACCATCCACGGCTGAGGCACCTGAATCTTCCGCCGCTGGGTATTCCGAACCGGCCAGCCCCGCTCGTCACCAAGACGCTGCTCTTTCTCGGCGAGGGGAGCGATGCGATCGTCGGGACCCTTCGCGGGTCCGGCGACGGCACGGATCCGGGGCAGGACCAGTCGTGGCGGTGGGGGAAGAAGTTCCGCGCCTACGACAAGGGAACCGGGGAGGTCGTCTGGGAGACCGAGCTGGCGTCCGGGACCACCGGCGCTCCGATGACCTACACGTTCCAGGACGAGCAGTACATCGTGGTATCGATCGCGGGGCGCGAGCATCCTCCAGAGTGGGTCGCGCTGGCTCTTCCTTAGGCTAGCGACTGAGTGGCGAGTGGCAATGCGAGATCACTTCGACACCACCCGTGAGGACGGGGGACGGCGCTGACTCATGTGAGGGCGAGCCGGGCGCACCGAAGAACCAACGAGAGGGAAGACCTGCTTTAACCTGTCAACCGGAGGGTTGCTGGTTCGAGTCCAGCCTGAGGAGCCAATCTTTTCAAGAAGTTACTGACGCTGCGTTCCAAAACACGGTCGCATTGTGCCCACATTTGTGCCCCTCCCATCGAGTGCAGGCGCCTCACCGCGTTCTGCGGCTCGGGGATTGAGGGCACGACGAACGTGTGCCCGCACAGCTCTTCCGTGATGGCCTTGACCTTTCGCGTCGACACCCCTTGGACGTACATCTCCGCCAGCGCGCCTACCAACGCTTTCTCCGACCGTTGATAGCGGTCAGAGAGCTCGGTTGAGAACCGGCCTTCGCGGTCCCGCGGCACCCGCAGCTCCAACGTCCCGATCCGGGTCACTAGACCCCGCGTGTAGTACCCCGAGCGATAGCCGTGCCGGTCGGCGGTGCGCTCGCCAGGAAGCGACTCGCGAACTACTTTCGGGCGAGGCAAAAGGGGCGGGAATCGCGGGATCAATTCGCATCTGGATTTAGGCGGGCTGGGCAACTACCATAGGCCTGTTCTCCACCCAGCAGGAGGAGCAGAAACTCGGCTGCATTCGGCAAGAACGGCGCAGATGCAGTAGGGCAGCTTGACCACGGTGTTCTTCGGACACGGTTGCGCGACACATTTGTGAGGAAAAATGCCAGAAGGCACGATTAAGCGACTGACGGACAGGGGCTTCGGGTTTATCGACACCGGGAGCGACCAGGACATATTCTTCCACTCGTCAGATCTCGAAGGGGTGAGCTACGAAGAACTTCAACAAGGGCAACGAGTGTCATACACCGAAGGACGTGGACCGAAAGGGCCAAGAGCCGAACATGTCACGCCGGTCTGACGAAGCCGCGAAGAACCCTCGTTTTCAATTAAGGAGAAACAGATATGGGTGATAAAGGAGGAAGTAAGGATAAGGGGAAAAGGGAACAGCGGAAAAAGGCCAAGCTTAGTCCAAAGGAAAAGCGAAGAGTGAAAAAGGACAAGAAGAGTAAATAGTAGACACCATGCTCTCATCGTCGGCTCTCGCCTCGCCCGTTACGACGCGACCGTTCTCAACTGATGGCAACTACACCTTTCGAGATCCACGGTGTCGAGTATGGCAACTGCAACTGCGCCTATGGCTGTCCGTGACAGCATGGCAATTGAGGCCAACAAAGAACGTCATTCGCCGTCGTCTTGACGTGGTGCTATTCTGTTGCAACAGATACGACCACGTTTCCCTTTTTGTGTCCCATGTCTACATACCTGTGAGCGTCGACCATCTGTTCCAACGGATAGCGTCTATCGATGACTGGTACTAGCTTCCCTGCTGAGGGTGAGCTAATCTTAGTTGAAAATTGAAACGGCTCCAGACCCTGTGGTGTGATGACGTTGCAAAAGACGGACATCACCCCACGAGAGAGAGGAGCCACGATGAGTGTCCTACGTGCTGTCAGGAAGCGCAAGAAAGTTCGCAAGCTGGGCTCGGTCAACATCATTCACCGCGAGGCCTACGCGGATCTGGAGCTGGACGCGAAGGTGGAGCTGATCCGCTCGCTGGTGCCCCTGGGCCTGATGCATGTGCAGGAGTTGCTCGACCAGGAGGTGACGGCGCTGGCGAGCGAGCGCTACGTCCGGAAGGACGCGTCGGTCGGTGGACGCCGTCACGGCAGTAACCCTGGGACGGTGGGTCTCGCGGGGCAGCGCGTGCCGATTCGCGTGCCCCGGATTCGTCGCCTCGCAGGGAGCGAGATTCCGCTGCGGTCGTATGAGGCGTTGCATGACGACCGCGAGGTGGACGACGCGCTGCTGCGACGGGTGCTCTACGGGATCTCGTGCCGCAACTACGCGGCGGCCGCGGCGGCGATTCCCGGGGCGATCGGGCTGTCGAGTTCGACGGTGTCCCGGGGGTTCATCCAGGCCAGCGCGGCGCAGCTACGGGCGTTCCAGGAGCGGGACCTATCCGATGAGGACGTGGTGGCCGTGTTCCTGGACGGCAAGACGTTCGCTGACGCGACGATGGTCATCGCGCTAGGCATCACGCTGTCTGGGGAGAAACGCTTCCTGGGCTTCGTCGAAACGGACACGGAGAACGCGACGGTGCTCACACCGTTCCTGCGGTCGTTGGTCGAGCGGGGCCTCGACCTCTCCCAGGGTGTGCTGGTCATCCTCGATGGCGGCAAGGGGCTCCGCACGGCCGTCCGGAAGGCCTTCCGGGGCCGGGCCCTGGTCCAACGGTGCCAGTGGCACAAGCGCGAGAACGTGGTGAGCTACCTGGCCAAGCACGAGCAGGCGGTGTGGCGTCAGCGTCTCCAGCGAGCGTACAACCGGCCGGACTACGACGAGGCCCTCGGTGCGCTCGAGACGCTCCACGGCGAGTTGGACGAGCGGAACCAGTCGGCGGCTGACAGCTTGGCGGAAGGCCTGGACGAAACCCTGACGTGACATCGATTGGGCGTGTACGGAGTGCTGGGCCGGTCGCTGAAGACGACGAACTGTCTGGAGTCGGTCAATGCGCTGGTCGAGGAACGCTGCGCGAAGGTAGATCACTGGCAGAGCTCGAGCCAACGCCACCGCTGGCTGGCGACCGCCCTCCTGGACATCGAACCGCGCTTACGAAGGGTGAGGGGCTACCGCCACCTTCCCACGCTTCGGGCCGCATTGAAGCGAGAACTGAAGATCGACACGACGACGTCGAAGAAGCAGGCCGCGTAAGCCATCGGGAGCCGTGGAGAGTTTCAACTAAGAATGGGCTTGACTCTCCCTGCTTCAACTATTTCCTTGAGTGCAATCAACGAACGTTCTCCGTTTGGACGACCATCATCGACTGATACGTATTTCCCGTTCTGAGTAAGTGCTGTTTTGCACTGCACTTTCAATTGCGAGGTTTTTCTTTGTCCAACAGCATCAAGAACTAAATCGTAACGCTCTCCTCTTCTCATAGAAGCCTCTTTCGTGTAATCAATTACCGTATCGGCTCCTAGAGATGTCACTAATCCCACATTCGTCGTACTGCATACCCCGGTAACTGTCGCGCCAAAGTACTTAGCAAGCTGCACCGCGCTCGTCCCTATCGCTCCGGACGCTCCGTAGATAAGCACTTTCTGTCCGCTTTGGATATCTCCCTTTTTCAGATAGTGCAATGCGAACAGTCCACCATACGGCACTGCGGCGGCTTCCTCATAGGGCACGTTGACAGGTTTTAGTCCCAGCGCTCTTTGCGCTGACTCTGCTTCGGGCATACATGTGTACTCGGCATAGGTGCCAAAGCCGAGCCCGGTAAAACCGTACACCTGGTCACCTGTCCTAAATCGCTTTACCTCCTTGCCGACTGATTCAATGTCTCCTGCCAGCACCAGGCCCAGTATGGGTTGTCGCGGCTTTCTAAAACCCAACATCAGTCCCATCGTTAGTCCCATCGGGTGCCACCGAACCAATCGGCCGCCCCCCTCCGCCGTCCCGTTCATCGGAAGTTTAAAACCCCTGATTATGCAGTCAGTTGCTGTTACTGCTGTCGCGAAGATCTTGATACATACTTCGTTGTTTCTAGGAGTAGGTGTTTCTACCTCTTTGAGCTGAAGAACGTCCGGTGGGCCGTATCGTGTACATACGACTGCTTTCATGGGTGTCCTACTGATCCACTCTGACTTGACTATCGTTAATGAGCCGAGCGCCTAGCTAGAGCAATGGAGCCGGTGCGATCGTTGGAGGGTTCGTAGCCGTATACACAGCCTGCGGCAGAAATGTTCGCGAACACTTCAACTAGCGTGAGTCTATTTCTTCGCCTTCGTTTTGGCCGCCCAATACGCCTTCATGCGCTTGCCCACCGCTTTCCGCTGAGCAGCTGACATCTTGCGCCGTTTCTTCTTGGGCGTAGGCTCAGCTGTTTTCTTCTTGGCCCAATGCGCCTTCAGTTTCTGGGACAGGAGCTTTCGAGCAGCCGCTGACAGCTTGCCCCGGCGCTTGCGCTTCTTGGCAGGTGGCTTGCTCCCAATGATGATGATGGCCCGTTGCAGGGCGTCAAGGTCGGCTTGAAGTTGGGTCAGCTGGGCTTGCTTGGCGGCGATGGCTTTGGAAATGTCACTCATATTGTGAAGCCTTGAGAAAGTCCAAGAAATGTTTCGTCAAGCCAACCTAACGTTCTCCGCACGCGGGCCTTTCGGTCCCTCGCTCTCCTCGAAGGTCACGGCCTGACCCTCTTGAAGGTCGTCGAACTCCACCCCGTTACACGCCGACTGATGGAAGAAAAATTCAGGCCCGTCTCCCGACGATACGAACCCGAAGCCTTTACCAAACACCAGCCGCTTGATGGTCCCGTTCACTGTCGCCATATAGTCTCCTGTCGAATCGGCGGTCTGCCGCTGTGCCGGTGTCGCCGCCTGGATTACGACGCCATTTATATCAGAATGGGCTTCCCACGGGCAGGCGATTTTCAAGAATCGTAGCCCAGCGCATAGGATATCTAGCCCTGTACAACGTTGTGCAACATTTTCGGGGACACGGCGCCACAGACGGCGACAATCAGCCACACAAAAAGAAAACCGACCCCGTTTTACTGAGGTCGGCTGTGAACTGCTTCGAGAATGCCCCACAGCGAGGGGGCGTTTGAAGACCTAGCGTGACTCTTCTGCGGCGGCCGTCTCTTGGGCCCGCGCTCCAGTCAGGGTGCTCTCCATGGAGTAGTTGCCCTCGTGGCAGGCGTACTCATACATCTGATCCTGTGTTGCCCGTAGCGGAATCGATGCGGTCCATGTGTCGGTGAACGTCGTTGGATCCTCGATCGTGACTTGGTGGTCAATCGTGTCGGCGTCGATACGCGTGAAACGTTCGACCAGGTGCAGTCCGTCGCCGGATCCCCTGAAGTGAGCCTTGGGGGAGACGTTCGTAGTCTCGACAACCAGTGTCTCGCCTTCCCACCGGCCACGCGAGTCCCCATGCCACAGGCGGACGTTGTCTGCGAGATGCGGTCGTCCGTCCAGCGGGATAACGCGAACCTCGCGCATCATCTCGTAGAGGATCACAACCTGTTCAGGAGTCTGCAGAATCTGGAGATTCTGGTTATAGCCACCCGGAAGCCTTGGCAGGCCACGGGTGACACACCGTTCGAACAGGCTTCGATCCTCCCATGAGACGGCAGAGCGGTTTCGAGCCTTTGCCCTTGCATCCACACGGCGCTGCCCCTCCGGCGTCAAGGGAGGAATCCTCCCATTGGGCGGGTCCACGATGAGCGACGTCCTCCGATTCCCGACGACGTTGGTCCCACGGTCCATCCAGAAGTTGTTGTAGGCGCCTATGTTCCCGCCTGCCTCCGTCCGCGTGGCTGCCTGATGCAAAAGTCGTTCGTTTCGGTCAATGGTTTCTTGTTCGAGATTGGCCGCCTCTTCCTCCGTCAGAAACTCCCGGTCTGCCAACTCTTCGGGCCGTTGAAGGGGCGTGATGGTGCGGTAGTCCCAGACACCCTGCAGATCCGGGTGCCCCCAGGCCGTGCGGGGAGCCTGGGCCACGAGAGAAATGCTTGACAGCGACACCACCGCGATCACGGTAAACACCGAAGCGAGACATCGATGGCTCATCTGATCCTCCTCGCTCTCGTCAACGTACGTCCATCATGGACCTGGACCCCGACTGCGTGCAACGGGATAGCGACGCGCGCTCGCCGGTCGTCAACCAGGCTCCACCGTAAACCGGTGGAAGACGGTGCCCTGCTGGCTCACGAACTCCACCGTCACCAGGTCCGGCCTCACCGTCAGGCGCCCGTGCCCCGAGTCGGGCCAGTAGCTCCGGTAGCCGGTGATCTCCGGGCCGAACTTCCATGGCGCGCCGCAGCTGCCCGGCAGGGCGTAGTGGATGCCGTCAACGACCTCGTCGAGGAAGACGTGGTCGTGCCCGAAGAAGAAGATCTGCACGCCAAACTCGCGCATCATCTCGTGGAGGACCGCCTGCTCGCCAACGCGAGCCGCCGCCGGCCCGCCCCGGCCGTAGAGGGTCTCGAAGGCGTTACCCGCATTACCGCCGACCACGTGGTGGATGCACACGAACTTGAACGGGTGATCCGCACCGGCGAGCACCCGCTCGAGCCAGGACATTTGCTCGGCTCCGAGCGTCCAGTCCTCGATGCGCGTCACATCGTCCAGCGGGCCCGGCAGCGGCCCCGCCGGCTCCGAGTACGTCTGAACGTTGAGGGCCACGAAGAGCACGGGACCCCAGTCGAAAGCGAAGTAGTCCTCGTTCGGGCTCCCCCCCTGCCGATAGGTCCGGTGATCGGGGTTCGGCGTGAACTGGCGCCGTACGGCCGCCACCAGGTTCTGGCTTTCGTCGGGGAACTTCCCCGACTCGCCCTCCCAGTTTCCGATCAGACCGAAGTGCGGGCACGCCGCGGTGAGCGGCCCCAGGTGACGTCGGTACATGTCGTAGGCGAACCGAGCGCCTCGGTCGGTCGGCTGGGCCTGCTCCCGAGAGGTGGCCCAGGCGACGTTGTCCCCTAGCGCAATCATGAAGTCGGGCCGGTCTGCGGCAACGTTGCGGACGACGTCGTCGAGGGTCGCGACCGGGAAGGTGTCCTCTCGGAACGATCCGGTGTGCGCGTCAGTGGTGAGCGCTGCCGTGAACCCGACCTCGCCGCGGCGCTGTGTGGTGAAGCTCCCAGCGGCCGCCGCGGTCGTCGGAGCCTCGCCCGGAGTTGCGAGGAGGAGCCGGTACTCGTAGGCGGTCGCGGCGTCGAGCCCCTCAACGCGCCAGGTCACGAAATCGCCCGCGGGCACCACGCGATCGGCGCCGACCGCGGCCCACTCAGGAGAGCCAACGGGCCTGGTGATGAGGCGGGACGTCGCATCCGAGGCGCCGTTCCTGGCGTTCACGAGCAGCGAGGTCGACGTGGGCCGCGCCAGGAATGGGGGCAGGACCAGGCCCGGAACAGCGCGGCCCTGCGCGCCCCGTGTCGGAACGCCGAACGCGGTCAGGCCGGTCAAGAACGATCGCCGTGAGAGGTGCTCGCTCATACACGCAGGGGCCCGGCGCTACACCCTTCCGCGGCCGCGACCGGCACGATCAACAGTTAGCCGAGGGACGACTGGCGCCGATGCAGATTGTACCAGCGAGCCACCGGAAGATGGCCATCCGGGCCTCGGCCTGGCTCTCAAACCGGCGACGGTGGCACGTCCCGAGTCCTGGAGGTTCAAGTCGCGTAGATTGTGCCGGCGCCTGCAGCGTCGGGAGCACCGCGATCACCTACCTCCGGCGACCGAACCGGTCGATGTACTCCAGCTCGATGCCCTGCTCGTCGATGATCCGGTCCACCGTCTGGATGAGCGGCGCGGGATCGACAGGCGTCAGTGTGAGCAGGTAATCGGGCCGGTCCAGGTCATCGTTGATCGTGAAGGCGTCGGATGCGGTGTCGTTCAGTTCGTCCCACGTGATTGGTATCGCCACCGGGGCGCCTGCGCGGGCCCGCAGCGACCATGGCGCGACGACCGTGGCGAGACCCGTGTTGCGCATCCAGTCGATGAGCACCCGGCCCCGTCGGTTCTCCTTGAGGAACTCGTTTGTCAGGATGTCCGTGTGTCGCGTCAGCAGGATCGCGGCGAGCTTGTGGGCCGTCCGAGTCATCGATTCCGTGGGGAGCAGACGCGCGACCACGTGGTAGCCCTTGCTGCCAGTGGTCATCGGCGTCGTCTCGATGCCGAGCTCATCGAACAGCGCCTTGCACGCCCACGCGGCTTCGCGCGCGCCAGACCCGCCGCCGTCGGTTGGATCGAGGTCGAACACGAGACGATCGGGCCGCCAGCGGTCATGCTTCGTCGCGAGGGGGACGTGGAATTCAATCGTCCCCTGGTTTGCGAGATACGCCAGCGCGTCGGCCGTCGAGGCTGCGGGGTGCACGGTCACTCCCTCGCGGCGCGGCATCTCGATACGTCCGATCAGGTCCTCCGGGTAGTGCGCCGCGACGTTCTTCTGGAAGAACCCCTTCGCGGCGATGCCGCGCGGGTGGCGGACCAGGGTGAGGGGACGGTCGAGCAGGTGGGGGAGCATGTGCGGCGCGACCCGGTAGTAGTGCGCGACGACGTCGCCTTTGGTCACGCCGGCCTTCGGGAAGAGCACGCGGTCCGCGTTCGAGACTTTGAGCGCGGGCCTCGCGAGCACACGCCGGGCGGCGCCCACCCGAGCCGAGATCCGGCCGTCCTTGATGGCCTGGGCGGTCGACAGCGTGTCGGCCTGCTCCAGGCGTTTGTCGGTCCGGTAGCGCAAGACGCGAGCAAAGCGAAAAGCCAGCTTGCTGTCGTACCGGCGGCTGGTGAAGAGCTCGGCAAACGCCACCTCCACCACCACCTCGGGTCGGACGTAGACGGTGGTCTCATCCCGACGCGTCTCCAGCTCGAGGAGCCGGGCTGTCTGCCAGCCGAGCGTCTCGTCGGTCATGCCCTTGAAGGTCTTGCCGAGCATGACGTAGGCGTCCGTCGCCTCGTCGAGGACGCCGAGGTGGAGGTTGCTCAGCAGTCCCTTCCGCCGCCCGCTGCCCCACTCCGCTCCGAGCACGACGACATCCAGCGTGTGAGCCGGCTTGATCTTGAACCAATGGGCGCCCCGGCCGCCGGCGGTGTACGTCGATTCGGGGTCCTTTGCGACGACCCCTTCGTGGCCGCGGTCGAGGACCTCCGTGAGAAACCCAGACGCCTTCTCGGGGTCTCTCGTGAGGAGTCGGCGCACGCGGTTGGGCGGCTCCGCGATCCGGTCCAGCGCCGCCAGGCGGACCTCGAGGGGGCGGTCGATGAACGAGAGGCCGTCGGCCATCAAGCAGTCGAAGAAGACCGGGGTGACGGCGGGGTAGTCGCCGGGCTCGACGACCGGGGCGTCAGACGTCCGGGCGAAACGCTCCATCGCCGCCCCGAGACCCAGTGGCGCGCCGCCCGGCGCGAATCGCATGGTCTCGCCATCCAAGATGATCCCGTCGACGGGGAGGGCTCGTGCGTAGGCGACGATTTCCGGTAGCGACGCCGTCATCCGGCGCAACGATCGGCTGTACAGCTCCACGCGATCGCCGTGCCGGTGCAGTTGGAGGCGCATGCCGTCCAGTTTCTCTTCGAAGATGAGGGGCGACGTCTTCTCGAGCGCGTCGGCGGGCTCGTCGGCGGTCTGGGCGAGCATCGGGAGGACCGGTCGAAAGAGCTGCAGATCGATCTGCCGAAGCGCTGCCTTCCCGCCCGTGAAGGCTGTGAGGGCGACTGCCGGAAGCTCTCCCGACAGCATCGCGGCGCGTCGGACGACATCGCCCGGCACACCGGCCGCGGTCGCGATCCCTTCGGTCATGACGCCGGCCAGCGCGCCCTGCCGCAACTCGCCCGCGAGCAACCGCAAGAGGAAGGCTTGTTCCGCCTCGGTCGCCTTCCCAAGGAGGTCGTGCAGGAGCCGCTCCCGAACCCCCAGCGACCCCGGCCCCGTGGCCTCCTGCACGGCGATGAGGGCGCGGTCCACGTCCTCGATCGTCAGGCCGGGCAGCTTGGATGCCGCCACGCCCTGGCCGTACTGATGCGCGCGTCCTGCGCTGATGCCGACGCGGCCCTGGAGCAGATCGCCGGACATCCACGCGACGATGGTCCGGAGCTCGTGCGCGGTGCGGTCCTGCAGCAGGCGGGCGATCGCTCCGATCTTGGCGGACCGCGACCGCGTCGCCTTGAGCTGGTCGGAGACCTCGACGATCTGGTTCAGGAGCACTGGCGCGGGGAATGCATCAAGGTTAGGGACGTCCGCGGAACCGGGATTCGACGCAACTGCTGACGTCGATCAGTCCCCGGGTCTTCTCCTGCAGGACGAGGAAATCCTCATCGGCCTGGAGCACATCGGTGAAAGCGTCCCGTGTCTCGAGATCGACGTGCTGTTCCGAAAAGCGGATCTGGTTGACGGGATCCGAGACGTTCTGAAACCCGGTCATCCACCGACCGATCGACACCGACATCTCGGCGGCGGGGTATTTCTTGCTGGCGACGTCGACCATGTCGTTGGCCAGGGCCGCGGCGGCATCGTCCTGGCCCGGCTCGATATTGCAGACGCGATAGAAGACAAAGGGGCGTTCGACTTGCACGCCGACTTCCGCAACAGAGGTCGATGCCCCGGCGAGGCTGATCCAGGCGACCACGATGACGAGGGGCTTCAGCTTCATCGGTGCGCCTCCTGCCACATGCGTTCGGTCATCGCTGTGCGGCTTCCGCCGCGGCGGCCTCCTCAGCCCGGGACCCGGCGAGAATGCCGGTCAGACCGTAGTTGCCCTCGTGGCAGGCGAACTCGTAGATCAGATCCGGGTTCTTCTTCATGGGATGGTGCGCGGTCCATGGCTGCACCCAGATGGTGGGATCGGTGACCGTGTATTCGTAGAGCAGTGTGTCGGGATCGGTGCGTGTGAAGCGCTCGACCAGGGACAGGTGCTCACCGGGACTCAGCAGCGGCCGCGCGATCTGGTCGTGCTTCCCGTTGAAGTGGATCGTCTCGACGACGAGGGTGTCGCCGTCCCAATGGCCACGCGAGTCGCCCATCCATTGCTGTATCTGGGACCCGACGTGCGGTCGCCGATCCAGAGGCACGATGCGCACATCGTGGTTTTGCTCGTTGAGTATGGCCACGTGGTCGGGCGTCTGAAACAGTTGTACGTTGTTGTTGTAGCCCCCGGTGCTGATGGGCGGGCCGGCTTTTGCGTGCTGGATGCACCGATCCCCCGCGTCGAGGTCCGCGTATGTGGCGGCTGGCCGTCGGCCCCGGCGCACGTCGGCGATGCGCTGTGCCTCTTTCGAGTCCGCCCGGCGCTGCGCCGCGGCCGTCAAGGACGGCAGTCGCCCATCGGGTGGATCCACGACGAGTGAGGTGCGCCGCGTCCCGACGTGCGTGGTCCCGCGGTCGAGCCAGAAGTTGTTGTAGAACCCAGGCGTTCCGTCCTCTCGTCGGTCCACATTGTCGGCCGCGGCCGTTTTCTCGGGGGCGCGATTCAGCAGCCGTTCGTTCCGATCCACGGTTTCCTGTTCGAGGTTGGCGGCCTCTTCCTCGGTCAGAAACGCCTTGTCCCCGAGCTCCTCGGGCCGCTGGAGGGGCGTCAGGGTGCGGTAGTCCCACACGGCCTGGAGATCCGGATCACCCCACGGTGTGCGGGGTAGCGTCGTGTTTGCCGATTGCGCTGCCGCGAAGACCGGCATCAGCGTTACGGCCGCGATCGCGGCGCCTACCGTCGCGGAACATCGATGGCTCATCTGCTTCTCCTGGCGTGCTCGCCCGTCGGCGGCTGATGTACGCCCATGATGGACCTGTGATCACCGTGCGCGCAAGGACGTGCCGCCGGATGAGCGCAAGGATGACCGCACTCCGCGTTCAGGGACGATAATGCGTGTCGGCATGACCGACGTCCCGGTTCAGCTTCGCAGGATACTCGGCCGGCGCGACGTGCTGGCCATCGCGTTCGGCGCGATGGTCGGCTGGGGCTGGGTCGTGCTGGCGGGCGAGATGATCCAGCGAGCCGGAGCACTGGGCTCGATCCTGGCGTTCGGCGTCGGCGCCGTGATGGTCTGGCTGGTCGGGCTGACCTACGCGGAGTTGACCGCCGCACTCTCACGGGCCGGCGGCGAGCTCAGCTTCACCTACGTCGGGATCGGGCCCACCGGCGCCTTTGTCTGCGGCTGGACACTGGCGCTTGCGTACGTCGGGGTCTGCGCGTTCGAGGCGGTCGCGTTGCCGACGGTGGCCGGCTACATTGCGCCGGGGTTTGAGGCGGGCTATCTCTACACGGTGGCCGGGTGGGACGTGCACCTGACCTGGGTGCTGGTCGGCGTGGCCGGGGCCGTGGTGATCGGGGTCGTCAATTACCGGGGCATTCGCTTCGCTGCGTTCGCGCAGACCGTGGCGGCGTGCACGCTCCTGCTCGTCGGGCTGGCGTTCTTCGTGCCCGGCACCGTCCGCGGCGACACCGCGAACCTCGTGCCGTATCTGACCGGGTGGGAGGGCGTGCTGCGGGTCGTCATCATGACCCCATTCCTGTATGTCGGGTTCGACGTCATCCCCCAGATCGCTGAGGAGATCGACGTGCCGTTTCATGCCGTCGGTCGCATCATCATCCTGTCGATCGTGATGGCGTTCGCCTGGTACGGACTCGTGCAGTGGACGGTCGGGCTCTCGTTGGATTCCTCGACGCTGGCCGACCGCACGCTGCCGACCGCCGACGCCATGAGCGCGGTGTATGGCAGTCCCTGGGCCGGGCGCGTCCTGGTGCTCGGTGGACTGCTCGGCATCGCGACGAGCTGGAACGCCTTCTTCATCGGCGCGTCACGGCTGCTGTTCGCCATGGCTCGCGGCGGCATGCTGCCGTCGGTGTTCGCGCGCCTGCACCCCCGATACGGCTCGCCGGTGGCGGTCGTTGTCTTGCTGACCGCGGTCACGGCGGCGGCGCCTTTCTTTGGGCGCCCGGCGCTCGTCTGGCTGACCGACGCCGGCTCTCTGGCGACCGTGGTGGCCTATCTGCTGGTCGCTGTGTCCTTCCTCGTCATCCGTCGCCGGCATCCGGGTCTGCACCGGCCCTATCGAACGCCGGCGCCGACCCTCGTCGGATGGCTGGCCGTGGCGACCACCGCGTTCTTCATCCTGCTCTATATGCCGGGCAGTCCGTCGTCACTGGTCTGGCCCCAAGAGTGGGCGATCGTCCTGCTCTGGGTCGTCATGGGTGCGGTGTTCGCGTTTGGCATGCGGCGTCGGGTTGCCGCGCTGGGCCGGGTGCGCCAGGCACGGTTGATCTTGGGAGACTATGTGAAGCCGTTGGGGTTGGACGTGCCTGGACAGCACGCGTCCGGCACGCGCGGCGCTGGGACCCCTGGACCCTGACCCTGACGACGACCGCCGCACAAAAAGAAAGCCGGCCCCGAGTGGTCGGGGTCGGCTGTAATGCTCGGGCGGCCGCCGGTGGGGACCGCAACGCCTGGGTGGGGTCTGTCCCTACTCTTGTGAGCCCGCGGCGGCCTTCTCCTCGTCCGCCCGCGTGCCACCGAGGATGCCCGGCATCGAGTAGTTCCCCTCGTGGCAGGCGTACTCGAACAGCGGCGCGTCGGTGCGCCGCATCGGCAGCTCGACGGTCCACGGATCCGCCCAGGTGTTCAGATCGGTCACCGTGAAGGTGTATTCGAGCGTGTCGTCGTCGAGGCGCCGGAACCGCTCGACCAACGTCATGTTCTCCGTCGACTTCGTGCCCGGGGCCCCCGCCCCGCCGAGCGGGATCCACTCCCGCTGCTTGTTGAAGTTCGCGGTCTCGACGACCAGCGTGTCGCCGTCCCAGTGGCCACGCGAATCCCCGACCCAGAGGCGGATGGACTGGTCGAGCGTCGGACGACCATCGAGCGGAATGACGCGCGGCGTGTGCACCATCTCCGTGTAGATCACGACGTGATCCTCGGTCTGAAAGAGCTGCATGTTCTGGTTGTAGGCGAGCGGCGTGATGGGCGGTCCGGCGTTGAATCCCACGATGCACCGGTCGGACGTGTTCCGATCCAGGTAGGTGTCCGCAGGATGATCTGCCAGATACGCTTGGCGCGCGTCGGCCAGCCGCTGTCCCTCAGGTGTCAGCGCTGGGAGTCTTCCGTTCGACGGTTCGATGATCAGCGACGTGCGTCGGGTCTCGATCGGTTTTGTCCCCTGGTCCATCCAGAAGTTGTTGTAGCCGCCGACGTTCCCGCCCGCCTCGGTCGTCCGGCGGTCCGCCTCGAACAAGCGGATCGCGCGGTCCACCGCCTCTTGCTCGGCGCTCGCCGCTTCTTCCTCGGTCAGGAACGCCTGGTCGCCTAGGTCCTCAGGTCGTTGGAGCGGCGTGATGGTACGGAAATCCCAGATGCCCTGGAGGTCCGGTTGCCCCCACGGTAGACGCGGGGCGTCAGTCGACTGGCCGGCGGCCGACACGGGCACGAGCGCCAGGGCCGCGATCACCACGCATGCAGCGGCAAGATGTCTATGAGTCATGTTGATCCCCCTCGCGATAATAACGGTCTAACGGTGCGTGATCATCATGGCCCCGAACGCCGCCCGCACGCAAGGCCCTTGGGGCGTAGCCCCGTCCGACTATCAAAAGCGCTCCGCGTCGGTCGTCGGCGCCATGGGCCACGCCTCGGAGGGCACGCCGTTGACGGTCGCGCCGGCGTGCATGATCGTCGGCGCCATCTCGAGGAACGACATCGGAAAGCTGAGCGTCACGGCGGAGCGTGCATCGAGCGCCTCCACCTCGGCCGCGTCGAGCCGGACGTCGAGGCCCGCCAGATTCTGATCGAGCTGGTCGAGTGTCCGCGCGCCGATGATGGTGGAGTCGACGCCGGGTCGTGCCTGAACCCAGGCGAGCGCCACCGCCGCCGCCGACGCGTCGTGCGTCACGCCAATGCGCACCAGCTCGTCGATGATCGCGAACGTGTTGTCGTTGAGATACGCGGTGACTCTCTGGCCCCGGCCCGGCGTAGCCGTCCGCGCGTTCTCGCGTGTGTACTTGCCGGTGAGCACCCCGCCGCGCAGCGGCGACCACGGCGTCACGCCAAGGCCGAGCTCCTGCGCCATTGGGATCAGCTCGCCCTCGACCGTCCGCTCGATGAGCGAATACTCGATCTGGAGCGCGATCAGCGGCGCCCATCCCCGGAAGTGCGCGATCGTGTGCGCCTGCGCCACTTTCCATGCCGGCGTGTCCGAGAAACCCACATACCGCACCTTGCCGGCGCTGACGAGATCGTCGAGCGCCCGCATCGTTTCCTCGATGGGTGTGAACCGATCCCAGAGGTGCATCCAGTAGAGGTCGATGTAGTCGGTCTGCAGACGGCGGAGCGACTCGTCACACGCCGCGGTCAGCGACTTGCGGCTGGCGCCGCCGGCGTTCGGATCCCTCGGGAAGAGGTTGGCAAAGAACTTTGTCGCGATCACGATCTGGTCGCGTCTGAGATCGCGGGTCCGAAGATAATCGCCGATGATCTTCTCGGAGTGCCCCTTCGTGTAGGCGTTGGCGGTATCGATGAAGTTGCCGCCACGTTCGAGGTAGCGGTCGAGAATGGCTTCGGAGGTCTCGACATCCGCCCCCCACCCCCAATCGTCTCCGAAGGTCATCGCCCCGAGACAGAACGGACTGACCCGAAGACCCGAGCGTCCGAGGGTGACATAGAGATCGAGCGACATGTGTCTGCAGCCTCCTATGTTGGACGTGGCGGCGCGCGGAGCTACACGTCGGACAAATGCTGCAGCTCGCCCGTGCTGTCGCCGACGCGCTCGATGGGCACACCGAGCTTGCCGAGCAAGGTCATATAGAGGTTGGTCAACGGGGTCTCGTCGGGATATCTGATGTGGCGACCGCCCCGGAGCTGGCCCGCACCGCCCCCGGCCAGCACGATCGGCAGCTTCTGGATGTTGTGGAGGTTGCTGTTGCTCATGCCGCTTCCGTAGAGCACCATCACCTGATCGAGCAGGGAGCCGTCGCCGTCGGGGGTGCTGCGTAGCTTCTCGAGATAATACGAGAAGAGCGTGGTGTGATAGGTGCCCAGCTTGATCAGCTTCTCGAGGCTCTCGCGCTTGTTCTCGTGGTGTGACAGCGCGTGGTGCGGATCGGGCACGCCGATCTGCGGGTAGGTCTGGGCGCTCAGCTCCGGGGTCATCATGAACGTGATGACGCGCGTCAGGTCAGCCTGATAGGCCAGCACCTGCAGGTCGAACATCACCTTGACGTAGTCTTCGAACGACGCCGGGACACTCGCGGAAGGTCGCTCCACCACCGGCAGCTCACGGTCGCCCTCGGCCTCGGCTCGCTGAATCCGTCGCTCAACGTCGCGAACCGCCGCGAGATAATCGCTGAGCTTGGCCCGGTCCGTCGCACCGAGCCGATCCTGAATCCGCGCCACCTTCCGGGTCACCGCGTCGAGAATGCTGCGGTCCCGCTGCATCCGCTCGCGGCGCTGGGCGGGGTCCGTGCTCGTGCCGTCACCGAACAGACGCTCGAAAACCGCGCGTGGATTGCTCTCCATCGGCAGCGGCGTCGTCGGTGTGCTCCAGCACAGCGTGCTGATGTAAGCGCAGCTGAACCCGGCATCGCAGGCGCCGCCGAACTCGGGGAGACCGATGCCCAGCTCAAGCGACGCGAGCTGGGTCTGCTGGCCCAGTTGCGCCGCCGCGATCTGGTCGACGGAGATCCCCGCTTCGAAATCGGCGCCTTCGGTGGGTTTTGCGTGGACACCCGTCAGGAAGGCGCCGCTAATCCGTCCGTGTCCGCCCGCGGGGTCGCCCGGCAGCTGCGCCGCCGGGGCGTGGTCGAGCCCGGTCATGACGCTGAGGTGGTCCCGAAAGCGCTCGAGTGGCTGCAGGATCGGCGTGAACTCGAACTCCGCACCGTCCGTGACCGGCGTCCAGTTGTCCATCACCGCCCCGTGGGGCACATACACGACGCCCAGGCGAGGCTTCGGTCGGGCCGCCGTTCTGCCGAGCGCCGTGAGCGCCGGCACCATGCCGTCCAGCAGCGGTAGTGCCACAGCCGTGCCGAGGCCACGGAGCACCGCCCGTCTCGGGAGCGCCTTCTTGGTGATGATCATGGCTCCGATCTCCTCATCTGAAACGGCAGACTCCGGGCAACACCCAGAATGAGCGACGACCAGCGGTAGTCGCTCGATGCGGCCTCGCGCACGATGGCGCGAATGGCCGGCCGGTCGTAGTACTCGACCCCTCGACCCAACGCGTAGGTCAGCAGCTTTTCGGTGACCGTGGTCACGAACTCGTCGCGACGGGCAAAGAGCACGTCCCGTAGCGCTGGAAGCCCGTCGAATGTGGTCCCGTCTGGCAAGCGACCCGACGCGTCGATGAGCGTATCGGCCTCCATCGCCCGCCACTTGCCGACGGCATCGAAGTTCTCGAGCGCGAACCCGAGCGGGTCCATCCTCGCGTGGCAGCTCGCGCAGACCGGATTCGCCCGATGTGCTTCCATCCGCCCGCGCATCGATGTCAGCCGACCATCGTCGGCGCGGTCGGGCAGCTCCGGGACATCGGGCGGCGGCGGTGGCGGCGGTGTGCCGAGGATGTTCTCGAGCACCCACTTCCCGCGGACGACCGGCGACGTTCGGGTGGACAGCGACGTCACCGTCAGGATGCTGCCGTGCCCGAGGAGGCCGCGCCGGGCGTCTCCGGGTAGCGCCACGCGCCGGAAGCGCGAACCGTAGATATTGGGAATCCCATAGTGCCGTGCGAGTCGCTCGTTGACGAAGCTGTAGTCGGCTGTCAGGAGGTCGACCACCGAGCGATCCTCCCGCAGTTGGCTGTCGAGAAACAGCTCCGTCTCTCGCACGAACGCCTCGCGCAGGTTGTCGTCGAACGCCGGGAACGCGTTCACGTCCGGTGTCACCGAGCGCATGCGTCGCAGATGCAGCCACTGCGTCGCGAAGCTCGAGACGAGCACCTGCGAGCGCTCGTCGGCGAGCAGCCGCTGGACCTGCGCTTCCAGCACCGCGGGGTCGCTGAGTCGTCCCGCGGTGGCCACGTCGAGTAGCTCGTCGTCCGGGATGCTGCCCCACAAGAAAAATGACAGACGCGAGGCGAGCTCGACGTCGCTCAGACGGTAGGCGGTGGCCGGGGCGACGTGCGGCGGGTCGAGCTCGAGCCGAAAGAGGAATTCCGGGTCCACCAGAATGCTCTCGAGCGCCCGCTGGATGCCGGCATCGAAGCTCCCCCCGCGTCGGCCGTCGAGGAAGAAGCCACGCAGCACCTCGAGGTCGGGGTCGTCGGGGGCGACCGGTCTGCGGAACGCCCGGCGGGCGAGCCCGGTGAGAATCTTGGTGGCGCACACCGTCTCGTCCTGGCCGCTCGCCGGCCGGCAGACGAAGATGCGACGCCTGCTCGGCGTCTCGTCGTCACTCGCGAGGCCGCCACCGAGTGTGTCCGGATTGTAGGGACCCTCGAGCTGGATGCTGTCCAGGGCCACCTTGTCGGCAGCACCGCCGGTGGAGAATGTCCACACTGGGAGATGGTCCGGCCTCACACCCTCGGTCACCGATGTCCGCTGCGAGAACGCGACGCTGACGACACGTGTCCCGGCTCGTGCCGGGAAGCGGACCACGAGGGGGTCCTCGACGTGGTCTGGGCTATCGGCGTCCGGTGTCTCGCCGTCGGTCGGCCACTCGCCGATGCGGCGCAACGCGATCCGCACGCCGTCCACGCGAACATCCATCTCCTGCGGTTCGCGGCGGCCGCGAACCCCGCCGACGCCGTTGCGCTGCAGGCGGATCCTGAGGACGTACTCGCCGTCGAGCGGGAAATAGTGCCGCACCGCGGTGCCACCACGCGACCCGAACGGCAAGTCCTCGCTCATGCGGTCGTCTTGCACGAGGAGCGATGACAGCTGGTACCGGACGACGTCGGCTTCGATCGTCGGGTCCCCGACGGCGAGCCGGCTGATCTTCCGTGCGGCCGACATGTAGCGTTCCAACAGCCCCGGGGCGACGGTCAGGATGTCCGCGTTGTTATCGAAACCGTAGGCCAGGTCGTCTGCCGGTAGCAGCGCCTGACTGTCGATCTCGAGACCCAGCAGGTCGCGGATCGCGCTCGCGTACTCCAACCGGTTCAGGCGATGGATGGTCGGGCGCCCCGGATTGGGGTTGGCCGCCGCGGCGCGGTCGAGCGCCGCATCCAGCCACCCAGCGAACGCGTCGTAGGTGGCGTGGTCCGGTCGGGGACGCCCGGGTGGCGGCATCGCCCGCGTGTGCAATTTCTGAAGAACCTTCTCCCATGCCGCGGCGTTTTCGCCGACCGTGTCGACGCCGAGCTCGTCGAGCGACAGGTTGCCGGTTCGCAAACGGTCGTTGTGGCACGTGACGCAGTAGCGATCGAGGACGGCGCGATACGTTGAGGGGTCGGGCGCGCCCTGCGGTACAGCCTGCGCGTGCGCCGGGGCTCGGACCGTGGCATGCTCGTGGCTCGATGGCGGCGCCGTCGCGGCCGGCGGAAAGCCGGCGCCGGCTGACACTAGGGCCATCGCGAGACAGAGCGTCGTCACCGGATCGGTCCCTGCTTGAAGACCTCGATCGCTTTCGACGGCGACGTGGCGTCGCTCCCGAGCGAGCGCAGGAGATCGGCCGTCGTCCCCCCACCGAGACCGGGCAGCAGGACGTGGCCGCCCCCCTCTGCGATCATCAATGGGGTAATCCCACGTAGATCCTCGGCGTTGACCTGTGCGCCGTGATCGACGAGGAGCTGGACGATCGCATCCGATCTGATGTGCGCGGCCCCGTGCAACGCCGTGCGGCCCGCATCGTTGGTCGCATTGACGTCCGCGCCAAGCTCCAGGACCAACCGGACCGCGTCCAGCGATGCGCGAGCGCTTACCCGGGTCTCGGCCGGCACCTGCCCGAGCCCGGCGGCCACCATCAGCGGCGTCGTGTGCTGCTCCGTGCCCACGAGCGGGTCGGCACCAGAGGCCGCCAGCGCCCGCATCACGGCGAGATTGCCATCCATTGCCGCGAGCAGAAACGGCGTCGCACCGACCAGGCTCACACGGAAACGCTGGCTCGCGTAGCCGAACTGCGGCGGGTGACGCACGAGCCTCGCGTGCGGGTCGGCGCCGCGTGACAGCAGCGCGTCAACCAGGTCCGCCTTCCCGTGATCCAGCCCATTGAGTGCGCGCCATTCCTTGTCGCGGTTCGTCGCGATACCGCGGACGCTGCCGGTCAACTCCGTATGCCAGGAACCGGCGGCCCAGTGGAGCGGCGTGTATCCAGGCCCGGCGGGGTCGGGATCGGCGCCGTGCTCCAGCAACAGGAGCGCCAGCGGCGCATGGCCGCGAACGGTCGCGACGAGGAGCGCCGTGGTGCCGTCCGGCGTCGTGTCGTTCACGTCGGCGCCGGCGTCGAGCAAGAGCCGGGTCAGGTCGCGGTCGTCATGTCGTGCGGCGATGAGCAGTGCCGTGAAGCCGCCGCGCGACCGAGCATGGACGTTGGCCCCATGTGCCACGAGCGCGCGTGCCACTTCCGTGTGCCCTTCACCGGCGGCCCACATCAGCGCCGTCTGCTGCTGCCACGACTCAGCGGCCGTCGGGTCGGCGTCGTCGGTGAGCAACGCCCTCACCGCGTCGACATTGCCCGTGCGCGCGCAGGTCATCAACGGCGTTTCTCCGGTCGCGCGCGCCGCGTTCGGATTGGCACCGGCCGTCAACAGCCGGGTGACCATCGCCTCGGCGCCGTTGGCGCACGCCAGCGCGAGCGGGGTCACGCCGTAGTCATTCGTCACGTTGACGTCGGCGCCGGCCGCAATCAGGAGGTCGATGAGCGCCAACGCATCCACATAGGCGGCCCAGTGCAGCGCCGTCGCTCCATCGGGCTCCGCGGCGTTGACGTCCGTCGGCTCCCGCAGCAGAGTCTGCACGCTCTCGGCGTCCAGGGCCTTGATCGCCGCGATCAGGGGGAGGTCGCGCGCGCCGGCCGACAGGCCGGCGACGGAGAGCAGTAGCGCGAGCGCCGTGCCAGACAGGCACCGAATATAGGGATGCACGATCACGAATTGTACCAAAAGCGGATGGTCCAGGATCTGCGATCCGACGTACGATCGGAGGTCGTCGATCGAGCGGTCATCCCGTCGAGAGACCATGCCGCTGCCAGTCGATTATCCAGAGGAGGTCTGCTTTTCCTGCACCGAATGCGGGGACTGCTGTCGATCCTGGGACGTCCTGGTCGGGCCTGGGGAGCGCGACCTGCTCGCGGCCCTCGAATGGCACGGGCGTGAGGCGGACCTGGATGGCGCCCGGGTGGTGGAACCTGTCGGTGACGGCGCGTCTCGGCCGCGTGAGCGTCTGGCCACGAGCCAGGCGGCCTCGCCGCGTCAGCGTCTGGCCACGAACCAGGCGGCCCCGCCGCGTCAGCGTCTGGCCACGAACCAGGCGGCCCCGCCGCGTCAGCGTCTGGCCACGAGCCAGGCGGGTCCGCCGCGTCAGCGTCTGGCTCGCGGAGCCGACGGCGCCAGCGTCTACCTCGGCGCGGAGAACCAGTGTCGCATTCACCAGCACTTCGGCGAAGCGGCGAAGCCGCTCCTGTGTCGCCTGTATCCCTTCAGCTTCTACGCGATGGGGGAGCGGACGTCGGTCGACGTGTCGTTCTACTGCCGCTCGGTCAGCCAGGGCGATGGCGCGCCGATCGCGACGCGTCTCGGAGAGTGGACCCGTCTGCTCGCGTCCCGGGACCTGACCGACACGCGCCAACATGAGCTGCGCGCCAATGTGCGGGTCGACGGCGCGTTGGTCTGGGAGGTCGAGCACCACCTCTTGCAGTTCGTGAAGGACGACTCGCTGACGTTGATCGAGCGCGTGCGCTGCGTCCTGCAGTTCGTGCGGCTTGCGACGACGGGGGATCCGGATCAGCCGACCGCGTCGGCCTTGCGAGCCGCCATGGCGAAAGGCATCCCGCTGCAGGTGCGCGGCGCGCCCCTCGAGGCGACCATGGACAAGACGCAGCGGGCGATCTTTTACCAGTGGCTCCACCTTGCGCTCAACCCCGCGCCCCCATCGTTCGACACGCTGTCGTCCGTGGAGCAGGCGCAAGTGCGCGACGCGCGCGAACGGGCCGGGCGTCGCTATCGGGATCGTGCCGGCCGGCCACATGTGGATGGCAACGAGCTGGCGGTCGACTTCGGGCGCATCGCCGCGGTGGACACGAGTGTGTTCGCCGAGAATGACTGCGCGCCGTTGCGGGATTTCCTCTGCGCCAAGATCGTCGGGCAGAAGTTCCTCATCGCGGGTGAGGACGAGCTGCCGCTCGTCGAGGCGACCCTCATGTTCCTCCTCACGGTGCCGATGACCATCTGGACGGCCAAGGCGCTGGCCGCGGAACGCGGCGCGACCGCGGTCGAAGCGTGCGACCTGCGTCAGGCCATCCGCCTCATCGATCGCACACTCGGTCAGATCTCCACATCGCTCCTCCCGCCCAAACAGCGCAAGGCGTATGACTGGGTCATGCTCGAGACCGACCTGGTGGAGGCGGCAACCGCGGACTGCTGGTCGGCTAGCGAGCAGCCTGGTCTTGACACGGCGCGTGGGAACGGGGAGTATGGCCGTCCTGCGTGCCTCAAACGACTAGTTTGTGACAAGGAGTTCGAGTATGTCTCCCGAGATTCCGCGTGGCCGATTCGTGTGGTACGAGCTCATGACGACCGACCCGAGCGCTGCCCAGAGCTTCTACACGCAGCTGATCGGATGGAAGACGCAGTCGTGGGAGGGCGGTCCGGCGCCCTACTCGTTGTGGATGAACGGCGAGATGCCGGTCGGCGGCGTCACGCAGCTAGCCGAGGAAGCGAAACAGCAGGGCGCACCGCCGAACTGGCTGGGATACATCTCCACACCGGACGTGGACGCTACGTCGCGTCAGATTGCGGACCGCGGCGGTCGGGTCGCGTTCGGACCGACCGACATCCCAACTGTGGGACGGATCGCCGTGCTCGGCGACGCGCAGGGCGCGATGTTCGGGGGCCACACCGCGATCGAGCCGCTCGGACACGACGGGCCGTGGCAGGTCGGGGAATTCTCGTGGCACGAGCTCGGCACGACGGATCCCGCGGCGGCGTGCGACTTCTATGTCGGCCTGTTCGACTGGGAGAAGACCGATTCGATGGACATGGGCCCAGACGGCGCGTATCAGATGTTCGGACGCTCGACGGAGCGCTCCATCGGGGGCATCTTCAAGAAACCGGCCGGGCAGCCGGGTCCGCCGGCGTGGTTGCACTACATCCACGTCGACAACGTCGACGAGAAAGTCGGCCAGGTGAAAGAGCTCGGCGGCCAGGTGCTGAACGGACCGATGGACGTGCCAGGCGGGGATCGTATCGCCCAGTGCATGGACCCGCAGGGCGCTGCCTTCGCGATCGACTCGAGTCCTGCTCGACCCGCAACTTAGCTCGCGCGTTGCGCCATCACCAGCTCGGCCGGCCCGGGGAGCCCGATCGACTTGCGGATCGCCCCGAGGCCGCCCATGTGATACGCCTCGTGAAACACGAAGAAGGCGACGGCGTCGAGTACTGAACGTCCCGCGTGTGGCCCGGGACCCGCCGCCGCGCCGCGAACCGTTGCCTCGGTCGCGACGTCCAGAGCCTGCTGCAGCTCCGATCGGGTCTGCTCCCATCCTTCCCGGAACTCCGCTACCGTCGGGTAGTCCGATCCATCGGTCGCGCTCGTCGTCGAGAACGCCGCGACAAAGGGACTCTCCTTCGGTGTGCCGAGGAGCTGCATGAGCTGGCATCGGTAAGCCAGCATGTGGCCGACCTCCCAGGCGATCGACGGTCCTTCGCCGTCACGGGTGCGCTGGCGCGATTGCGCGTCCGACACGTCGCCGAGGACCAGCGGCATCAGCATGTCGGTCGTGCCGAGGCTGGCTGCCACGGATTCGAGCATCGGGACCATTGGACTCCTCCTATGTCGGGCTACTTCGGGAGTGGGCTCGTCGGTGCGCTGGATGGCCACCGGCGGGACAGCGCTTGTTTCGCGGATCGAATCCGCCGTCCATTCTCCTCATACGACAGCGGCACGGTCTGGCTGTCGCGCGCCGGATATGACGGCGTGCGATAGACCTCGTATGCCTCGGTCCGGAGGTGGGCCAGCATGTGATGTCCGGCGCGCGTCTCCCGTTCGTGACGGAGTGCCGAGACATCCACCGGCGCCACGACGATCCGTTCACCTGGTCCCGGTGACGCCTCGGCGAGGAGGCGGCCGTCGAAATCCACGACCTGAGACCCGCCCGGCCAGGAATACGGCGGGTAGTGGCGAAGGCTGGCGCCCTGGTTGGCCGCCACCACGTACGCCATGTTCTCGAGTGCGCGTGTGCGGTTGACGAGCGTCCACCAGGCCATCGGCTCCGTCGCACCCCACGGATCCATGTAGGCCGAGACCCGCACGAGGATCTCCGCGCCGTTTGCGGTCAACTGGCGCAGCACCTCGGGGAACAGCCAGTCGTAGCAGGTGGCGCAACCGATGCGACCGATCGGTGTCTCTGCGACGGGGAACAGCGGCTCGTCGTAGTCCGGCAGGTCGTGCGGGCTGGTGTGCACCTCGTAGGGAATCCAGGTGTTCACCTTCCGGTACTTATTGAGGATGCCGCCCGGGCCGATCAGGCAGGTCGTGTTGAACACCGCGCCGGGCCACTGTGGGTCCTCTTCGAGCATCGACCCGCTCTGGATATAGACGCCGTGCTCGCGCGCCTTCTCGGTCAACCGCTCCGTATGCTCGTTCGGGACCGGCACACTCAGCGTGCGCAGCAGCTCGGCGACGGTCGGGAATACCGGCGCGGCGTGCGCGAACTCCGGAAAGACGACAAGTTTCACCGGCAGAAACGCCGCGCTCCCGCCGACGGCCGAGTCGACCATGCTCAACATGCGGTCGGTGCTCGAGCGCATCTGGCGCCGGTCGACCGGATTGACCAGGTCGGTCTGGCAAGCGGCAGCGGCGTATCGGATGTGCTCCACACTTGCTCCTGCTAGCGCGCGGTCTCGACGAGCGGCACCGAGCGGACAATTGTCCGCGTGTTGTACGTCTCCTGATACCGCCGGTGCTCGGGCGTGTCCGGGTAGCGCTCGTCCTCGCGATACGGATACCCGGTCATCTTGTGGAACGGCAGCGGCTCGACGGCATCGGGGCTCGCCGAGTTGATGTCCATCTCCTTGCTGAAGCCGTCCGCGCGCAGGAGGAAGGTGCGCGTCCATCCGTCCGGGAGTGGTGGGAGCGTTGTCGCGGAAAACTCGATCGCCACCTCGTCGCCGTCGCGTGTCACGACGAACATGTCGTCCGAGCCGGTCAGCAGGTCGAGCACGTCCCCGGCGCGTGTGTAGCGACCGGCCATCGTTTTCCACGGTGAGGCCGGCGTGACGCGCGCGTAGTCGTAGATGGGCGGTTCGCTGTCGTGTGGTCGCATCTCTGCCGAGAACCCGCGCCGACGCAGATCGCCGGCGCGCGGTTCCAACCGGGTGATGCGCACCTGGTCGGTGGACATCCCACGCCCGACGAGAATCTGATCCCAATAGATGCGCATGTTTGTCACGATGCGCACCTCGTGTTCGCCGGCGCTGAGGTCAGCGGAGAGATCGACGGCGATCGTCTGTGGCCGGCCAACCGGAATGCCGATGCTGGCGTTGGCCGCGCGCCACCGTCCGTTGCCGTCCTTGATCTCGAGTGACGGCGCCGCGGCCGTCACGCCCGCCTGATGTGCCGCGACGTTGTCGCTCGAGAACGCGTAGTCGGTCCACCCGGTCAAGAGCAGCACGGCGGGTCGTGGGGCGCCTCTCAGATCGAGGGTCAGCGCGTGCGGCGCGGCGTAGCCGCGAAACGGCGCGAGCGCGAAGCCATCGGCGTAGCGTCTGTCGAGCTGGGCGATCCGTTCGGTCATGTCGTGCCCGCGGTCGTCGATCGCGCCGGCCGGCGCGCGCAGGTCCTGGACGGCGTGCAACCGGAACGCCTTCGGCGGAGCCGTCATGCCCTCGTTGGGAAACAGCTCCAGGTCACGCGGATGCGCGAGCGCCACGAGCTCGACCTGATCGAGGAAAAATGCCTCTTCGAGTTCATTCGTGACACGCAACTCGAACACGCCGTTTCGCGCCCCCAGCTGATCCCCGCGGATCCGTACATACTCCACGGGGTCGGGCGTGTTGTAGACCCCAGGGCCTTGCCAGTACCCCATCTCGCCGCCACCGAGGAAGTCGGTGACGAACTCGAACCGCGTGCCGTTCCATGTATAGAGGAACGGACACGAGGATGGCTTGCGGTCGAGCTCCCGCACCATGAGCGGCGACGCGAGGAGGGAGGGCGCCGCCGCTGGCCCAGCGGGGTTGCCGCCTTCGGGCAGCTCGGCGACCTCTGCCTGGAGGGTGCCGGACGGCCAGAGCAGGCGTACGACATCGGCGCCCGGCCGCCCGCCAAGGCCGAACACGAGGTCGGCGGGCGCGACGGCCGGCGCGGCCGCCGAGGTCTCGAGTCTGCTGCTCAAGCTGCCGGCGCGCAGCTGGATCTTCGCCCCGACGCCCAGCCGGTTGCTCGCCAGCCCGGCGAGCTGGACGCGCAGCGATCGGTTGGGCGGCCCTCCGGTGTTGCTGAGCCATGACAGCGTCTCCGGTCCGGCGGCGATGATGTCCGTGTCGCCATCGGCGTCGAGGTCGGACAACGCGAGCGTATGCGCGGAGCTGAAGACCGCGATGTCGATCGGACCGAGCCCAGCGGTGTCGGTCACGTCCGTCCACTCCTGTCCAAGGTTGCGCATGAGCCTAGGACCGTCGGCGGACCAGGTCAGCAGATCGAGCAGGCCGTCATTGTCGTAGTCGAGCAGCTGCGCGGCGGTCGCCGCCCGTGTGGCATCGGGTGCGGGGGTCGTCGTGAAGCCGCCACGTCCATCGCTCAACGCAAACACCCCGCCGCCGGCGCGGGCGAAGAAGAAATCCGGGTAGTCATCCTTGTTGACGTCGGCGGCCGCCACCGCGGCGAACGGGTCGCTTCCGTCGAGGCCTGCCAGCCCGACCTCGGCCGCCACGTCACGAAAGGTTCCGTCGCGAAGATTCGTGAAGAGCCGCGGCGGCGCATCGCGGTTGACGATCAGTAGGTCGATGTCGCGGCGATTGTCGAAGTCGGTGGGGACGAGGGCGGCGACATGACCGCGCGACTCGAGCCGCGCGTCGGTGGTGATCTCCGAAAAGGTGCCGTCCTGATTGTTCCGGAGCAGCGCCAGCGGTGCGGGTGCGAACTCGCCAGGAAAGACGGCGCCCGCGTCCCCGATGGCGTCACGGGTCGCGGCGAGGTCCGCCCAGCCGGCGATCACGATGTCGACATCACCGTCGTGGTCGATGTCGGTGAACGCCGCGGAGCTCGGGAGATACGGATACGGGGGGAAGCCCGCCGTGTCCGTCACATCCGTGAAGCGGCCGTTGCCGTCGTTCCGATACAGGCTGCTGCCTCCGTAACGCAGCACGAACAGGTCGGGCGCATCGTTGTTGTCGAAGTCCGCTGCGATCGCCCCGATCGGTACCGTGTCCGGCGGTGCGCTCCCCAGGCCGGCCTCCGCGGTCACGATGGTCCACGTCTCCGCCCCGTCGTTGCGGAGGAGCTGCTGCCCCTCCGCCGAGGTGAGGAAGAGATCGAGATCGCCGTCGGTGTCCACATCGATCGGGGTCACCCCGCCGCTGAGGGAGGCGGCGAGCGCGCGCGACCCCGCCGCCGTCAGTTCGCCGGCCCCGAAACGGCGCCCGAACGGTGACGGGGCGGCCGACCCGCGGGGGAGGTCGGCCGCGATCGGCGTCGCGGCAAAGGCGGCGGACGGCGGTGCGCGGTCGACGAGCTCCGGTTCCGCGCCGGTCGACGCGATCGCCTCGGCGTAGCGGCCCTTCTCGAGATACCCGGCGCCAAACGTCACCGCGTATCCGGTCGCGCGCAGCGCTTGCGCCTGCTCCAACAAATGCTGGCCTTCGACGGTTTCCCCGCTCCGCGCGAGGGCGAGGCCGAGGCTGTAAGCGGCGGTAACGTTGTACGGCTCATCGGCAAAGGCGAGGCGCAGCCGTTCGATCGCGTCGACGTAGTTGCGCGCCTCGAGGTGGATCTGTCCGAGGTTGACGTTGGTCCCGACGTCACCCGGATCCTGCTGCTGGACCTCGGCGAACCAGCCGAGCGCGTCGTCGGTGCGGTTCTCATCGCGCGCGATCAGCCCGAGCAGATACGGCGGCTGCGGCGACGACGGCAGTTGACTGGCGGCCTCGGTCGCGGCCGTCGTCGCGTCCTCGAAGTCCTGGTCGTAATAGAGCGCGAGGGCGAGGTTGATGCGTGCGATGGCCAGGGTATCGTCGAGGCGGAGCGCGTCGCGAAACGCTACCGCCGCGGCGGGGTAATCGAACTGCTCGAGGCGCGCGATGCCGCGATTGTTCGCGCGATGGGCGTCCTCACGCGGTCCGAGCTGGACCGCGTCGTCACCGCCGCACGCGACGCCGGCCAGGATCAGCATCATCGCCGCCCGCGCGGCGTATCGGTCGATCATCGTCCCCCGCGGCCGCGCGGCGTGTCGGTCGATCATCATCGTCCTCCGCGCGCGAGTGGCGTGGCGTCGACCAGGCCGTCGCCCTCGCGAATCGTGAGTTGGTGGTTCACGTCCGGAGACGCCACCCGGTCGATGGTCCCGCTGGGCCAGAGGACGCGCACGGCCTCGACCGTCGTCGAGCGCCCCAGACCGAACGTCACCGCGAGCTCGCTTTGCGAGGCGTAGCTCGATCCCGTCTTGACGATCTGCCAGGGCGTCTGCCCGCCGGCGGTCACCTCCACCCGGGCGCCGATGCCGTCGCGGTTCGAGTCGACGCCGATGGTACGGACGCGGATCACGTTGTTCGTGCCGCGGGTATCGCTCCGGAGCAGGCGCGCGGGACCGTTGTTCTCCGTGACCAGCACGTCGAGGTCGCCGTCGCCGTCCAGGTCGCCGTAGGCGGCGCCCCTGCCAACCACCGGCTGGGCCAGCGCGGGACCCGCCGAGGCCGTGGCGTCCTCGAAGCGCCCCTCGCCGACATTGCGGAACAGCAGCGCCGGTTGCGCGTAGGTGACGCGCGACTGTACCTCCTCGACGAGGTCGTCGACGTGGCCGTTCAGCGCGAAGATATCCGGCTGACCGTCGAGATCGTAGTCGAAGAAGAAGCAGCCGAACGTGAGCGCCAGTAGCGATCCTCGGCCGACGGCGGACCGTGGCGCATCGTCGATGAACAGGCCGTTACCTTCGTTGTGAAAGAGCGCGATCATTTCATTGGAGAAGTTGCCGACCATGAGGCTGGGTCGGCCGGACCCGTCGTAGTCGATCGCGTCGACACCCATCCCCGCCCTGGCAACCCCTGCCTCGCTGTACGCCACGCCCGCGACGACCCCGATGTCGTCGAACGTGCCATCGCCGCCGTTACGATACAGCTGGTCGGGCTGCGTGTCGTTCGCCACGAACAGGTCCATCCAGCCGTCGCCATCGAAGTCGAGCATCGCGACACCGAGCGCCTTGGACGCCGGGTTCGACAGTCCTGCGCGCTCTGTCATGTCCTCGAACGTTCCGTCGCCGCGATTCCGGTAGAGCGTCGGGCTCTGACCCGTATACGACTCGGGCGTGCAGTAGGACTTGCTCTCGCCGCCGCGTGGCCCTGGGCAGAACAGATCCGTCTCGATGGTCCACTCGACGTAGTTCGCCACGAAGAGATCGAGGTGGCCGTCCTTGTCGTAGTCGAACCAGAGCGCGCTGGTGGAGAACCCGCCGTCAGCGACACCGGCCTCCGCGGTCACGTCGACGAACGTGCCGTCGCCCGCCCCTCTGAACAGCCAGTTGTCGCCGAGCGCAGTCAGATAGATGTCGACGTCGCCATCGTTGTCGTAGTCGGCCGCCGTGCCGCCCACGCCGTACATCTCGACAGTCAGGCCCGATCCCCGGGTGACGTCCGTGAACGTGCCGTCGCCATCGTTCCGGTAGAGCACGGGGTGGGTCGCGTCGCCGCCGCGCCCGGGCCAGTGTGACGAGTCGACGAGGAGGAGGTCCTGCCACCCGTCGCCGTCGATGTCGAGCACCACGCCACCGGCGCCCATCGTCTCGGGGAGGTACTTCTCGCCGAAGGCGCCGCTCGTGTGCACGAACGTGATGCCAGCGGAGGCGGTCACGTCGACGAACTCCGCTGGTTGTGCTCCCGCAGCGACGGTGAGCAGGAAGGTGAGACCCACGAAGGCGACGACGCGCGCCATGCTTAGTCCTGTGAGGCGGCCCGCGCCTGTTCATCGGACAACGTGGCCGGCGCCGGGTGTCGATGTTCGTGGATGGACTGCCGCTCGTTGTTGTCCTCCGGGGACGCGCGCCGGAACGATCCGGTGATGGCCTGCGACGCCTCATCTGCCGTGAACCGCTGGTAGAGGAGCTGCTCGCGCTCGGCCATCGCCGTGTCGCCTGCCCCGCGGTAGCACAGCATCAAGTTGTAGTGCGCGTTGAGATCTTCGGGGTCGATCGCCAGCACTTCTTGAAAGGTCGCGATCGCATCGACGAAGCGCCGGTCAAGGAACTGGATGCGGCCGATCTGGCCGAGCACAACGCGGTCGCGCGGATACTGCTCGTGCGCCACCTGGAGATGTGTCAGCGCCTCATCGTACTGCCCCAGCGTCTTGAGCGCCGTCCCGAGTAAGAAGTGCGCCCTCGCGAGATCCGGCGCGACGTCAAGGGCGGTCTCCAGCACGGGAATCGCCGCGTCGACGTCGCCCTCCTCCAGCAGCGCTTGCGCGAGGCTCGTCGGGCCGTCGGCATAACTCGGATCGACCGCCATGACGTGCCGAAAGGCCGCCCCGGCGCCTCTCAGATCGCCCTGCAGCAGAAGACCGATACCGTAGTCGTTCCAGCGCTCGCGCACGGATGGGTCGAGCGAGGAGGTCACGTCGGGCAGCGGGGTGTCAGCGTCGATGACCGCCACCGACGCCTCCGCCTCGGCCATCACCGTGGTCGGGATGGTCGGAATCGCCTTGATCTGACCCGAGACACTGGACGTGTCACCCGTAAAGGTCCAGACGCCGTCGTCGTAGTCGGCGCCAACCGGCGGATTCGTCTCCGATGCGTCGCGGACTCCGGCGAAGGCCCACTGCGTGTTCCACCATGCGAACTTGCGATAGTTGACCTTCGCCCGCAGCGTGATGCGGTCCCCCGCGTCGTCGGGCACCTGCAGCCGGTAGTGGATGGTGTCGGCGGCGCCTGGCGGGATCTGCCGCACATAGGCCACCGACCGGGTCATCCACGCGTTCCGCTTGTTGATCGGGTTGCCGTGCCCGTCGAGCTGCAGGCTACGGTAGAAGTGCGCACCCGGGGCGACCGGCCCGGCGCCGTCGTCAGCCGCCTCGCCGCTATGGAGCAGCACCTGCCCCCGCTCATCGATTGCCTCGAACTCGACCCAGACGTCGAACGCGTCCACGGTGCCGCCGGGAAAGAAATGACCGACCTTGCGCGTCCGCACGACGACCTCCACCCGGACCGATTCACCGCGCCGCACGGCGACCGGGACAACGTCGAGCGGCGCCAGGACCTCCGACGGCGGCCCTGTCAGCGAGACCGTGCCGGCCCCGAACCGCATCGACTCTTCGCCCACGGCGAACGTGCTCTCCAGCCGCGGCTCGGCCGTGGCGCGCCCGCGTGTCGCCGCTGGCGGCGGGGCCTCGTCGACCCGCGTCACGCCGAAGACGTCCACCGACACCTGCCGGTCTCGGAGGAAGTCCTGCACGACCTTCAGCTGCTCCGCATCGTTGTTGACGAAGGGGATCGCCGTGTTGGCGCCGGGGAACCGGTGCGACCGGATGAGCCCGTCCATCGCCGCGGGGTCGTCCGACGGGACGAGCGGCATGTGGCAATCCCGACAGGTCTGCGGGCTGGGCGGGTAGTAGAACGACCGCGCGCCCTGGCCCGAGACGCCCGATGCCTGCCAGCTGTCGTATTCATTGAAACCGCGGATCCAGCGGTATTCGTTGACCGGCACGTCGAGGTGCACCTTGTGACAGCCCGAGCAGAACTCCGCGCTCTGCTCGCGGTGGAACGGCTTCAGAAACGTGGTCCGGTGTGGACCGGGCGCGAGATTCAACAGCAGGTCGTGAGCGGTCTGCAGCACCGGGTGGTCGCTTGCCGCCAGGTCGTGCAGCGGCGGGTACTCCACCTCGAAGTCGCCCTGACCCATCGTGCTCCGCACCTTGACGATCGAGTGGCACGAGGTACACGCCAGGCCCGCCTGTGCCTCGGGCGTATCGATCTGCTCCCGGATCGGGCGATCGAACCTGCCGTTGAAGAACACGGCGTGGTCATGGCAGCCCGCGCACCACTTCGATGGCTGGGTGCCGACGACATCCTGCATGTACTCGATCGACTTGCGATACCACTGGTTGTTGAACGACGAGAAGTGGTGTGCGGAGGAGTTCCACTGCTCGTAGATGTCGGTGTGGCACCGTCCGCAAGACTCGCTGGTCAGGAAGAAGTCGGCAGGAATGATGTCGTGGACGTTGGTGTCGGCCGACGACGGGAAGAACGGGCTGTCAGGGCCTGCGCCCTCGCCTTCCATCGATGTCGGGGGCATGCTCGGGTTCGTGATGCGGTGCGCTTCGCGCCACGCGGCCTCTCCCCTCGCCCGAACGATGGGCGCGGCCAGCCCGCCGATGAGCACGACGACGACCGCGGCCCGCACGCCCCAGATCACCCGCAGGCTGCCCTCCACGGCGCGCCACATGTGCGCGGCAAGCAGACCGGAGCCGAGGACCGATAGCCCGATGTGCGAGTAGAGGACCGGAGCGTTTGACCGCGTCGCGCCCACGACCGCGACCGCCAGCCCAAGCAGCAGGCCGACGCCGAGTCCTGCAAGGCCCGCCATGCAGAGAGGCGCGGGGACCCAGCGACGGCGGAGCAGACGCGGCGCCACTAAGAGCGCCAGCGCGAGGCCGAGCACCGGATGCAAAGCGACGTTCGTGAAGTACCAGAGCGACGGGCTCGGCAGGGCGGCCAGATACGCCGAGTTGACGAGCAGGACGAGGAAGCCTGGCACGAGCAAACGCAGCAATAGAGGTGGCATCGACACGTCGACTTCAGGTTAGCTCAGGTCGGGCCAGCCGCGCACATGCCGCGCCCTTGCCGCGCTATCGGTTGTTAGGACGTTGAAGGACGATCAATGGACGTGGGAAGCGGCCAGCAACTCTCGAATCAGCGTCGCGGTCTCGGGACGGTCGCTGAAGTGGCTCCGTGTGCCGTCGGCGTTCTCCAGCGGCGTCCACCCGCCGTCGCTCTCCACGTCGATCGCGACGCCCCGCTCGAAGAGGAACTTCACGACGGTCGTCGTGCCGCTGCGTGCCGCGCCGTGCATCGCGGTCTCGCCCTTGTCGTTCACGGCGTGGAGGTCGGCGCCGAGGCTCGCGAGCAACTCGACGGCCTCGAGGCGTTCGGACTCCGAGCCGATGCTCCGCTCGAAGGTGAACCCCATCCCCGCCGCGACCATCAGCGGCGTCACGCACTTGTCCGTTGGCAGGTGGGGGTCGGCGCCATTCGCCAGTAATACCCGCATCGCCGTGACGTCGGCCGCGCGCGCCGCGACCACGAGCGCTGAGCCGCCGATGAAAGGCAGCGCGCCCCAGTTGTTGTCGAATACCCCCGCACGCGGGAACCGTTCGGTGATCGGCGCGTTCGGGTCGGCGCCGTGCGCGAGCAAGCGCTCGATGAGGCCGAGGAGATCGAGATCGCCGGTCTGCGGCGGCGGCGGTCTGTAGAACTCGGCGAACTCATACGTGCGCCACCGCACCGCGTGGTGCAGCGCCGTGCCGCCAGGTGTACCGATATCCGGGTTGGCACCTCGCTCGAGGAGGAACGCCGCGAGCGCGTAGTGCCCGTTGTAGATCGCCAGGACGATGGGCGTGTTGCCGTCGTCATCCGGTCCGTCGATGTCGGCCGCAGCCTCCAGCAGCTCGTGGACGACGTCGCGGTTGCCCGCCCGGACGGCGAACAGCAACGGCGTAAACCCCTTCTCGGTGCGCGCCTGAACGTCGGCGCCGTATCGGAGCAGCGCCCTGGTCGCGGCGACGTGACGTTCGGCGGCCGCCCACATCAGCGCCGTCTGCCCGCGCCAGGTCTCCGCGGCGTTGACAACCGCGCCGTGCGCGACCAGCAGGTCGATGGTGTCGGCGCTTCCGGTCCGCGCCGCCGTCATCAACGCCGTCTGGCCCTCCCGCGTCGCCCAGTTCGCATCCGCGCCCGCGCCCAGTAGTCGCTCGACGATGGCGGCGTTGCCGTTCGTGGACGCCAGTGACAGCGGGGCGACGCCGTATCGATTCTCAACGCTTGCATCGGCTCCCGCCGCGAGCAGCAGGTCGACGGTGGCGTCGTCGTCGAGATGCGTCGCCCAGTGGAGCGCCGTCGTGCCATCGGCCTCCGCGGCGTTCGCGTCGGCAGCACCCTGGGCGAGCACCGCCGCGACCGCGCGTGCGTCCCGGGCCTTGACCAGCTGGATGAGTTGCTCGTCGGCGGGCGCTGCGGCCAGGCTCGCGCCGGTCAGCGCCACGGTCACCGATGCCAGGAGCACCAGCAGGCTCGGACCACGGACAGTCTTGATCCTGGTCGTCATCTTTAGGGTACGCCAACCTTAGCATCGCCGTGCCCGCGGGCTCAAGCGTCAAACCGGGGCGGCTCGCCCTTTCGCGGTCCCGGTTTCCCCTTGGCAACGGGGGAGGCTCAGGGGATAATACCGGACGGTATGCGTGTGCCGTGCATCGGCCTCGCGGCGCTGGCGTGGGCCGGCCTCCAGGCCACGCCTCTCGCCGCGGCGCTGCCGTCGGTCGGCCTGCAGGCGACGACCCCTGCGCACCGCCCTCCCAGCGCCTCCCAGGCGGCGCCGTCACACGAAACGCCCGCCGTGGCACACCGCGCCGTCCTCGACCGCTACTGCGTCACCTGTCACAACGAGCGACTCAGAACCGCCGATCTCGCTCTCGACGTCGCGAATCTCGAGCGGGTGCGCGATGACGCCGCGACGTGGGAAAAGGTGGCGCGCAAGCTCCGGACCCGCACGATGCCGCCCTCACCCCGGCCGCGGCCGGAAGACGCCGCGTACGACGGCCTGGCGTCCTGGCTGGAGTCCGAGCTCGATCGTGCGGCGGTCGATGCACCGAACCCCGGCCGCCCGCCGTCGTTGCATCGCCTCAACCGCACGGAGTATGCCAACGCCGTGCGCGACCTGCTCGCACTGGAGGTCGACGCCGCCGCGTTCCTCCCGCCCGACGACGCGAGCTATGGCTTCGACAACATCGGCGACATCCTGAGAGTCTCACCCACGCTGCTGGAGGGGTATCTCGACGCCGCGAGGGTCATTAGCGCGCACGCAGTGGGCGACCCGACGATTGCGCTGGAGGAGCACACGCATCGCGTCGCGCCGGATCTCACGCAGGACTACGGCCTCGAGGGCTTGCCGTTCGGGACGCGCGGCGGAACGCGGATCGACCGGTATTTCCCAGTCGACGGGGAATACCTTGTCCAGGTACGCCTGCAGCGCAACTTCATCGGTGGCCGCATTGCCGGGCTGCGCGAGCCACACGAGCTCGAGATCACCATCGACGGCGAACGCATCGAGCTGTTCACCGTGGGCCCGAAGAAGAAGGCGCCGGCGGACGGTGACGGCGACGACGACAACGACGACAACGACGACGAGGACGGCGACGACGACAACGGCGAGGACAGCGACGGCGACGATGACGAGGACGGCGACGATGACGATGACGACGACGAGGACCGCGTCGCGGAAGCCAGCAACGTCGTCGACGACGCCCCGGCGGACGCTGGCCTCAACGTGCGCGTCCCGATCGCCGCGGGGCAGCGGTCGATCGGCGTGACGTTTCTCGACCGGCCGGCAGCGCAGGTCGAGGACACGCGCCTCCCGTATCTCCGCAGCTTCGCGGTTCTCGCTGACACCTCCGGCGGAGGCGTGCCGCACATCGACACGGTCACCATCACGGGGCCGTACGACGCGCGTGTTGGCAACACGCCGTCACGCGACCGCATCTTCGTCTGCGAACCGGCGACCGAGGCGGACGAGCCGGGCTGCGTCCGTCAGATCGTCGCGACGCTCGCGCGCCGCGCTTATCGCCGGCCGGTGACCACTGCGGAGGTCGCGACGCTGGTCGATTTCTACGAGGCGGCCCGTGCCGACGGCCGCGGGTTCGAGGCGGGTGTCCAGCGTGCGCTGCAACGCCTGCTGGTGAGCCCCGATTTCATCTTTCGCATCGAGCATGAACCCGCGGACGCCGAGCCCGACAGCATCTACCGCATCAGCGACCTCGAGCTTGCCTCACGCCTCTCGTTCTTCCTCTGGAGCAGCGCCCCCGACGACGAGCTGCTTGCGGCGGCCGAAGCTGGCCGGCTGCGCGTGCCGCGTGTCCTCGACCGGCAGGTGGCGCGCATGCTGCGCGACCAGCGCGCGCAGGCGCTGGTGGCCAACTTCGCGGGACAGTGGCTCTATCTCCGCAACGTGCCCCACACGATTCCCGACGCCCGCCGCTTTCCCGATTTCGACGACAACCTGCGTGCGGCGATGCGGCGCGAGACGGAGCTGCTGTTCGAGACGATCGCGCGCGAGGACCGCAGCGCGCTCGAGCTGCTGACCGCGCGCTACACGTTCGTGAACGAGCGGTTGGCGCGGCACTACGGGATCCCCAACGTCTACGGCAGCCACTTCCGCCGGATCGATCTGGCTGACGACAGTCCGCGTGGCGGGCTGCTTGGGCAGGCGAGCATTCTCATGGTGACGTCGTATCCGAACCGTACGTCGCCCGTCCTGCGTGGGAAATGGCTGCTCGAGAACATCCTCGGCTCGCCTCCGCCAGACCCGCCGGCCGACGTGCCGCCGCTCGAGGAGTCATCCGGCGACGGGCACGCGCAGTCGATGCGCGAGCAGATGCTTCTGCATCGAGCGAATCCGGTGTGCGCGAGCTGCCACAAGGTGATGGATCCGCTCGGCTTCGCGCTCGAGAACTTCGATGCCGTCGGGGCCTGGCGGGCCACCGACGCCGACGCGCCGATCGACGCGACCGGGGCGCTCCCGAGCGGCGTGCCGTTCGACGGCCCACGCGAGCTCCGCGAGGCGTTGCTGCGCGATCCGGCGCTGTTCGTCGAGGTCGTGACCGAGCGCCTGCTCACGTATGCATTGGGGCGCGGTGTCGAGTACTATGACCACGCGGCGATTCGCGCGATCGGGCGCGCGGCCGCGCGCGATAACTACCGGTTTTCGTCCCTGATCCAGGGCATCGTCGAGAGCGTGCCGTTCCAGATGAGGAGAACGCAGTCATGATCGTCACCAAGATGGCGCTTCCGCGACGTACATTTCTGCGTGGCGTCGGTGCGACGCTCGCGCTGCCCTTGCTCGACTCGATGGTCCCCGCGCTGTCGGCGATGGCGACCACCCCGGCCCGCCGCGTAGGCTTCATCTACGTGCCGAACGGCGCCGAGATGGACAACTGGACACCGGTCGGGGAGGGCGCAGATTTCCAGTTTTCACCGATTCTCAGCCCGCTCGAGCCGTTTCGGCACCAGACGCTCGTCCTGAGCGGCCTGGCCCACTTGGAGGCGAACGCATTCAACGACGGCGCCGGCGACCACTCGCGCGGCACCGCGGCCTGGTTGAGCGGAGTGCACGCGAAACGGACGGAGGGGGCGGATGTCCGCGTCGGCGTGACCGCCGATCAAATTGCCGCTGCCGCGCTCGGCCAGGACACGCAGCTTGCCTCCCTCGAGCTCGCGCTCGAGACGATTGACCTGGTCGGCAACTGCGACAGCGGTTACAGCTGCGCCTACATGAACACGCTGTCGTGGCGCACGCCGACGACGCCGCTCCCGGTCGAGACCGACCCGCGAAAGGTCTTCCGGCGCATGTTCGGCAGTGGCGGCACACCGGAGGAACGGATTGCCCGGATGCGCGAGGATCGCAGCATCCTCGACTCGGTGCTGGACGACGTCTCTCGACTCAAGCAGACGGTCGGCCCGGCCGACACCGACCGCGTGACCGAGTATCTCGACGCCATTCGTGACGTCGAGCGCCGGATCCAGCGGACGGAGCAACGCAATCTATCGGAACCACGTGACCTCGCGGTTCCGCTCGGCGTGCCCGACACGTTCGAGGAGCACATCAGCCTGATGTTCGACCTCCAGCTGCTCGCGTATCAGGCTGACATCACGCGCGTGATCACGTTCCTGATCGGCCGGGAGCTGAGCAACCGCACGTACCCGGTGATCGGGATCAACGACTCGCATCACTCCACGTCGCACCATCAGAACAAGACCGAGAAGAAGGAAAAGATCGCCAAGATCAACACGTATCACGTGCAGCAATTGGCGCAGTTTCTCGGCAAGCTGGACGCGACACCGGACGGCGACGGGTCGTTACTAGATCACATGATGCTGGTGTACGGGAGTGGACTGTCGGACGGCAACCGCCACAACCATTCGCCGCTCCCGCTGCTCCTGCTGGGTGGCGCGGGGGGCCGGCTCAAGAGCGGGCGCCACATCCAGTACGCGGCGGACACCCCGATGGCGAATCTGCTCCTGACGGTCCTGGACAAGACCGGCGTGCCGACGGATACCCTGGGCGACAGTACCGGCCACTTGGAGTTCCAGCCAGAGCATCTTTCGGACGTGTAGATGGGGCTTTCGCCCCAAGCCCCACGCGACGGCTACGCGGGGGCCCGAGAGCCCCGCTCCGTGGCCGCGAGGCGCGCGGTGCGCGCCTTGGCCGGCGGTTCTTGATTCCGGCCTCGCTGGGTTAGGGCGTGGCCCCACGCCCGCGCGGCGCGCCGTTGCCGCCTGCTATTGCTCCTGGGACGACGCGGCTTCTCGGGCTTCCATGGCGCGGGCGCCCGAGAGGGAGCTGGCCATCGAGTAGTTCCCCTCGTGGCACGCGTATTCGTAGAGCGGCTCGTCCGTTCGCGTCATCTGGACCTGTGCCGTCCAGGGGCCGGCCCAGGTCGTCGGATCGCTGACGGTGAACTCGTAGAGCAGGTTGTCGGCGTCGACGCGCGTGAAGCGCTCGACCAGATGAAGGTTCGCGCTCGACCCCCGGAGCGATGTTGCGCCGAGGAAGTTCCGGGTTTCGACGACCAGCGTGTCGTCTTCCCAGCTCGCACGCGAGTCACCCACCCATTGGCGTAGGTTGGCCGGCATGTGGGGACGTCCGTCCAGTGGGACGATGCGTGCGTTGTGGACCATCTCGTTGAGAATGACGACGTGGTCGGCCGATTGGAAGAGCTGCACGTTGTTGTTGTACGCGCTCGGCGTCATCGGCGGCCCGGAGTTGAAGCCGAGCAGGCACCGCTCCGAGCTGCCGCGATCCTCCGGCCCGTGCGCGTGCCTGTCCCTCAGGATGCGCCGCAGCGCCGCCTCGGCTTCGACCTTCGGCCGCGCGGCCGGAATGCGTCCATCCGGTGGATTGACGACCAACGACGTCCGCTGGTCGGAGAGCGTGACGCCGTCCTCGAACCAGACCCGCACGGAGTACCCGAGCTTTGCGCCGGGTGGGGCCTCCTCGTTCGCGGACTCGTTCGCCGCGCGCCGGTCGTTGCGCTCCTGTTCCCAGGTCGCGGCTTCCTCTGCCGTCAACGTGTCCTTCCCGGCGAGGTCCGCCGGACGCTCCATCGGCGTTGCGGTCGAGAAGTTCCAGACGCCCTGCAGGTCGGGCTGGCCATCGGGCGTCCGGGGCACCGCGTCCTGGCCCATCGCGAGCGACGGTGCGAGCAGGAGGACGGCGCATCCGAGGCCGGTGGCAACTGTCGCGACGGTTTGATGACGCATGTCAGTTCTCCTCCTGGTCTTGGGTTGCCGCGGCTTCTTTGGCCTCGAGGGCGCGGGCGCCCGAGAGCGAGCTGGCCATGGAGTAGTTGCCTTCGTGGCAGGCGTACTCGTAGAGCGGCTCGTCGTTTTTCGTCATGAGGACCTGCGCGGTCCACGGGCCTGCCCAGGTCGTCGGGTCGCTCACAGTGAACTCATAGATCAAGGTATCGGCGTCGCGGCGCGTGAACCGCTCGGTCAGGTGCATGGTCGAGCTCGATCCTCCGAGCGACGTTGCGCCGAGGAAATTGCGCGTCTCGACGACCAGCGTGTCGCCTTCCCAGCTCGCCCGTGAGTCACCGACGTATTGCGGAAGGTCCGACGGCAAATGCGGTCGTCCGTCGAGCGGGATGATGCGCGCGTTGTGGACCATCTCGTTGAGGATGCCGACGTGGTCGGCTGTCTGGAAGAGCTGCACGTTGTTGTTGTAGGCGCTCGGTGTCATCGGCGGACCCGAGTTGAAGCCGAGCAGGCAGCGCTCAGAGGAGCCGCGATCCTCGGGACCGTGCGCGTGCCGTCCGCGGAGGATGCCTGTCAACGCACGGTTCGCCTCGACCTTCGGTCGGACGGCCGGGATGCGTCCGTTCGGCGGATCGATGACGAGTGACGTCCGCAGACGCTCGTCGAGCGAGTCACCCCACTCGAACCAGACGCGAAGGCTGTAGCCGACCCGCGCCTCGAGCGGCGCCGTCTCGAGCTCCGATTCGAGCCCGGCGCGCTGGTCCGCGAGCGTCTGCTCCCACTCGGCCGCTTCTTCGGCGGTCAGCGTTTCCTTGTCGGCCAGCTCCGCCGGTCGTTCCATCGGCGTCGCCGTGGAGAAGTTCCAGACGCCCTGCAGGTCGGGTTGGCCGTCCGGCGTCCGGGGTACCGCGTCCTGACCTGCCGCGTTCGTTGACGCGAAGGCGACGACGACGCACATGAGTCCGAGCACGCCGACGGCTGTGGGGGATCGACGGATCATCGGACACCTCCTGACGACCGAGTATGAAACCGAGAGACGCGCCTGCAGCAAAGACTGCATTGTAACAAACATAGACGTTCGTCCGGCCCGGCCGAGGTGTGAGCGACGCTCCGGGTCAGGGTCGGGGTGGCTGTGCGACGTTGCTGCGCTCGTAGGTGTAGTGCGTGCGCGACTGGACCTCGACGTCCTCGCGGTCCACTTCCACACGAAGCCGGCGCGTCCGCGCCGTCGGATCGGCGTTGCCCGAGTAGAAGCCGAGCACGTAATAGTCACTCGTCTCGGCGTCGATCTCCTTGAACAGCCCCTCGAAGTTGTTGCTGTTCACGATCGCCTTCCCACCGGTGAGCTCGGCAAGCGCCCGGAGGCTGCTTTGCGTCGTGAAGAGCCACTCATTGAACGGCTGGAGCGGCCCGTTGTAGTCGACATCGGGTCCGGTCAACAGTCCCCGCGGGTCGACGGTGTAGAAGGACGCGTTCGCGCGATTCGCCGCCTGCGCCAGCTCGGCGAGCTCCATCTGGAGGTCGGTGTCGCTGAATACCACAGCCTGCCGCTCGAGGCGGTCAAACGGATTGATCACCAGCTCATTGACGTAGGGCGCGAGCAAGGGATCGACCGTGCCGCGTCTGAGGGACTCGTCAATCTGGCCCTCGAGGGAGCCCCTCGCTTGGGAGCGTTGGTACTCGAAGGGGTTGAAGTCGTAGCCGCTGCTGAAATAGATCACGACCTTCCGTCGGTTCTGTATCGACTCGAGGTTCCGTACGAGCTCGTGGGCGGTCTTGAAGGCCACGTGCGCCCTCCACCGCAGCTCCTCAGGCCCGCGCGTCCCTTCTGACACTTCATTGATCAGCTCGGTCGCGTCGAAGGCATCGCCAACGATCTTTTCCATCGCGGACGTGAGCAGGCTCCGATCGTAGGTCATGTCGTACCGGATGGAGGACGGTCCGGTGCTGACGATCCCGAACATGTCGCCTTCATGAATCAGCGTGTCCGCCATCTTCTCGAACACTTGCCGTGTCTTCGGGGTCTTGTTGGGCTCGATGTGCAGGTCGTCAATGACGATGAGGAAGATCCGGCCGGCGGTGTCGTTCACTGGTCGCGTCATCGGGAGGATGATCCCTTCCTGCGACGGCGGCGGAGGCAGCAACTGGTTAAAGACGCGCCCGCCATGGACCAGCACCAGCGACGCGACGTCGCGCGGAGCATCATCTTCGAAGATCGTGAAGTCGTGCTCCGTCAGATCGGGCAGGAACACGCCGTCCCGGTCGCGGACGATGACATCGGTCGTCACCAGCGTGACGCCTGACCGGAACACCGCGGTCGGTTGGGTCTGATCGGACGCGGCCGGCTCCGTCGCCGGCGCCTGCTGTTGCGCCTGGACGACACCCAGCGCCGCCACCACGACTGTTCCCGCGAGCAGCGCTCCTCGCCACCAGGCTCGTGCCGTATTTCGTCGCATCGTACGCATCATAGCAAAAGCCCCCTGGAGCATTAGACGCCGCCAGCGCCTGAATGGCCGAGCATTGTCGCCGATCAGGCGCGCTCCCGCGGTCCCGAGGTCCCGCGGGTCCTGCGCGACTGGCGCTCGCCGCCGGGCGGCACTGCCGTTCCGCCCTCCTCTCTATAGTATCGATCGTATCGCCGGTTTGCGTCCGCAGTCTGAATCCAATAGCATTTATCCGTTTGCATCGCGACCGTGGTCCCGGTTGACTCGAGTGGCCGGTTGTCGTGAAGGAGAGCTTTATGAAGAAACTAGGACTCGTTCTCGTCGCGCTCGCGCTCGTTGCCACGCCGCACGCTACCGTGGAGGCGCAATTCGACCGGCCGCTCGTGAAGTTGGAAGGTGTCGATCCGGCGCTCTCTGACTGGGGGAGGGCTGGGACCAACGCGGGGATTAGCTTCATCCTCGTCCATCTCAACGACGTGACGACCGACGCGATCTTTGATCCTCCGCTGAAGTACCAGCTCCGCGCGCAGGCCCGTGCATCTTCGATGTTCTACTTGCAGGGCGCCGCCGACAGCGACGTCGAGCTGAACGGCGATTTCCGAATCATACAGCTGGGGACCCATTCGCAAATGCGAACCATCGACATCGAGAACTTCGTGCCGGGCGAGTCGCTGTCTGCCGGGGACCCGATCCGGGGCATCGTCACCGGCGACACGCTGTTCGACGTTCGCGTGCCGTTCCACGTCGAATACGCGGGCCAGCGAATCTCGTTCGAGTTTCCTCCCGAAGTGCTGGCGCAATTGTTGGCGCCCGTGCCCTAAGCTCCGGCGCTCGCGGTGCAGCCATCGGCGTGGGTGAGGCTTCAGCCTCGCCTCCATGCGGCCGCGGCCATCCTGCTGCTTGCCCTGTCCGTGGGCGCCGCGCGCGGGACCCAGCCCGCCGCCGAGTGGTTCACAGAGCGCGCCCAGGCCGTCGGCCTCGACTTCGTTCATTTCAACGGCATGTCGGGGGAGTACTATTTCGAGGAGATGATGGGTCCCGGCGTCGCGCTCCTCGACTACGACAACGACGGCGACCTCGACGTCTACGTGCTCCAGGGACAGATGCTCGGTCCGGGCAAGACCGTCGCCGACTCGGTGATACCGCCGCAGATGTCGCCGCTGAGCGACCGGTTGTACCGGAACGACCTCGAGGTGGAGGCCGACGGCTCCCGCACGCTCCGGTTCACCGACGTCACGATGTCGAGCGGGCTCGACGTCCGCTCGTACGGCATGGGCGTGGCGACCGGCGACATCGACAACGACGGCTGGGTCGACCTGTATCGGACCCGTCGCGGACCGGACCAGATGTTCCGCAACAACGGGGACGGCAGCTTCACGGATGTCTCGACGCGCGCGGGCACGAGCCAGCCACGGTGGAGCGTGTCGGCCGCGTTCGTCGACTATGACCGGGACGGATGGCTCGACCTGTTCGTTGGCAACTACGTGGACCACGATGACACCAGGGAGTGCTTCTCGGTGCTCGGCGTTCGGGACTATTGCGGCCCGCAAGGATTCATGCCGGTGCCCGACCGGTTGTATCGGAACCTGGGGGACGGCACGTTCGCCGACGTGACCGGCAAGTCGCAAATTGCCCGCGAGTACGGCCGGGCAATGGGGGTCGTGGCTGCCGACGCCGATGGGGACGGGTGGGTCGACATCTACGTCGCCAACGACATGATGGAGAACCAGCTCTGGCTCAACGCGCGTGATGGCACGTTCCGGAACGGCGCGCTGTTGGGGGGAGTTGCCCTGAATCAGGCGGGCGCCGTGGAGGCCGGCATGGGGGTCGACGCGGGCGACGTCGATAACGACGGTGACGAGGATCTCTTCCTGACCCATCTCGTCACGCAAACCAACACCCTCTACATCAACGACGGGGGCGGTCTGTTCGAGGACCGGAGCACGATGTCGGGTCTCGGTCCACCGAGCCTGCCGACCACAGGCTTCGGCACGCTCTTCCTCGACTACGACAACGACGGGTGGCTCGATGTCTTCACGGCCAACGGGGCCGTCGCCACCATCACGGCGCTTGCGGCGGCGAACGACCTCCATCCGCTACACGAGCCGAACCAGCTGTTCCGCAATCTGGGCAACGGGCGGTTCGAAGAGGTCACCGACCGCGCCGGCGCCGTCTTCGCGCTCTCCGAGGTCAGCCGGGGCGCCGCATTCGGCGATCTGGACAACGACGGCGACACCGACGTCGTCGTCACGAACAACGCCGGCCCGGTGCGCTTCCTGCAGAACAACGTCGGCAATCGCAACCACTGGCTCGGGTTGCGGCTCGTCGGCGGGAGCCCGTCACGCGACATGTCGGGGGCCCGTGTCGGTGTGTTTGCCAGCGAGGGCCGGCCGCCGTGGCGGCGTGCCCGGACGGACGGTAGTTATGGGTCCGCCCACGATCCGCGTGTGCTCGTCGGTCTCGGCGACGCCACGACCGTGCCACGGGTCCAGGTGGTCTGGCCGAGCGGACGGGTCGAGGAGTGGACAAACCTCGAGGTCGATCGGTATCTGACCCTGACCGAAGGGACCGGCCGGGAAGAAAGCGGCGCGCGTTAGGCCGTTATGGGGGTGGGACACACTAGCCAGCGGGTGGCATCGATGACCGAACGATCTCGGCCAGCCGGGGGAACACCGTCCTGGCGATGAGCTCATGCCCCTCGGCGTTGGGATGCCACGGATCTGTCGGCTCGACTCGATACTGCGCGGGGTCGAATCGTTCGAAGACTGGAAGCAGGTCCACGACCGTGGCGCCCAGCGACTCGAGGTGCGCGGTGAGTCGCCGGTGCAGATCGACTCCGGCCTTCCCGTAATTCCGCCAGTCGTCTCCTTCCGGCCAGGTCGGATACAGCAGCACGACGAGGCCGACGCCGAGCCGCCGCAGGTGGGACGCGGCGCGCTCGAAGCTCGACACGACGGCATCCCAGCGGCACACGAGATTGCGTTGGTCAGGCGTGAGCGCGCGGTCGGCGCCCCGACTCGTTCGCGCCTTGCACAAGAAATCGGTCAGCTTGCTCGACACGTGATGCGCGAAGTAGCTGGTCGGCTGGTAGTGATACCAGCCCAGGGTCGCGTTCGATGTCGAATACGCGCCGTCGTTGTCATGGAACTGCCAGACGACGAGATCCGGGTCGTAGTCGAGCGCGGCTCGCTCCAAGAGCGCGGCCTCCTGCTCGGCGTTGTACCCGGTGATACCGTGGTTGAGGACCTCGACCCGTCCGGGAAACGCGTCATCGAGGCGCCGCTGCAAGCGCGTCACATAGAGATCGTCGAACGCGAGCGCTCCCTGCATGGTCACCGAATCGCCGATGACACCAATCCGATAGACCCCCGCCGGCTTGGTGGGCGACCGCGCGAGATCACGAAAGCCGGCGTCGTTTGTGAAACCCGGGGAGTCCGGCTCGAGCTCGTAGTACGCGGGCGCGGCCGCCGCCCTGGTCACGAGACTGCCAGGGTCCCGCCCGCCCAGGAACTCGCGGCGCTTCTCCGATCCATGAAGGCGGTAGACGACCTCGCCGACAGAGAACAAGAGCACGAGGACGGCCGCGGACAGCATGACGTTCTTGACCATCGTGCGCCCTCTTCAACGGGGCCGGCCGTCTCGCGTGAGCGTCTCGATCGCCGTGCGCATCGCGGCATGGAACCGATCCCGCGAGAAGCGGGACGCCGCCACGTGAAGGCGCCGGGGGTCGAAGGCCCCGTCGTCGAGGTGGCGGATGGCGTCGGCGAACGCCTCGGGGCCCTCGTCCTGAACGAGCTGTCCGGTCACGCCGTCTTCAACCGTCTCACGGGCGCCGCCGCGGGCCAACGCGATCACCGGCCGACCGCACGCCTGGGCCTCCACCGGAGCGATGCCGAAGTCTTCCTCTCCCGGCAACAAAAAGCCACGCGCTCCACGATAGAGGTCGCGTAACTCGTCTCGCGCGCAATGGTGCGTGAACGTCACGGTGGGCCCGGCTTGCGAGCGCAGGCGCGCAGCCTCGGGTCCGTCCCCGACAATCACTAGCGGCACGTCGGCCTGTTCGCATGCCACAACCGCCACGTCGACGCGTTTGTAGGGAACCAGGGCCGACACGACCATGAAGTAGCTCCCCGGTGACGACCCGTCCGGCACGAAGAAGTCCGTGTCGACGGGCGGATAGACGACCTCCGCCTCTCGCCGATAGTACCGGCGGATCCGCGTCGCCACATGGTTGGAGTTCGCCACGTAGTGGTCCACGCGTCCCGCCGTGGCGGCGTCCCAGCGGGCAAGGCGCCGCATCGCCATGGCATACATCCGGCTCCTGACCCGGCCGACGCGGGCGGCGCCGAAATAGGCATCGAACTGGTCCCACGCATACCGCATCGGCGTGTGGCAGTAGCAGAGGTGCCAGGCACGGCCGGTAGGCACGACGGCTTTGGCCGCGCAGTGGCTCGTGCTCACGACGGCGTCGAAGCCGTCCAGGTCGAACTGTTCGACGGCAATCGGGAACAGCGGCAGGTACTGACGGTAGCGGGTGCGCGCGAGCGGGAGGTGCTGGATGAACGAGGTCCGTGGCCGGCACGCCTCGATACGGGGGCTCACGCTGCCCCGCTCGTGCAGCAGCGTGAACAGCCGGGCGTCCGGGAGCAGCTCGCAGAGGGCCTCCAATACCATTTCGCCGCCGCGCATGCCGGTGAGCCAGTCGTGGACCAGAGCGATCTTCAGTCCTCCGGTGTCGGCGGATGGGGGGCCGGGCGAGTGCATCGGGACGCTCAGCACGAGCTCCTGAAGTCTATCGCGCAACTGGTCGGCGGTCTCGCTCCCTCCCGCTTACTCGACCGCGACGAACGCCGTCCCGGTCCAACCGAAACGGCAGCGATCGGCCGCCGGCTGCCTGGCGGGCACGTCGACGTCCATCCGCTCAGCGAGCGCTTCCTCGAATCCGTTGCGAAACACGAAAGCGCCCTCGACGGAATCGGGCAGGTCGTCGAACGTCGCGGAGCGGCAGGTCGTCTGGCTCAACACGTCGGTTGCCGCCACCAGCACTCGGTCGCGCAGCTCCGCCGCCTGGCGCCAGGGCGCCTGATGCACCCGAGTTCCCCATGACCACCAGATGATCGTTGAGCCGAGCACGATGGCCGCGGCCGCTCGCCCGGCTCGGGTTGCGTCGAATGACACGGAGACGCCCACGACCAAGAGCAGGCACCAGCCCACGGCGCCGAGATAGACATACCTGGCCCCTTCCATGTCGTCGGCGATGGACAGGTAGGCATACACCGGCATCACCGACACGACGACCCAGACGCCGAGGCGGATCAAGGTAAACAGCTCCGCTCGCGCTCGCTGGCGAAGGGCGGTCACGGTGAGGACTGCCAGGACGCACGTGGCGGAGACCGGCCCCAGCCATACCGCCTGCTCGAGCACTGATTCACTCCAAGGCACCGCCAGCGCTGCGAACGGACGAACCAGGAATTCCTTGAGGAAGTATCGCGACGGCACGACCGCGTAGTCGGGCGGAACCGCCGTCACGATGAGCCTCCAGAGTCCGTATGCCGTCGACAGCCCTGCTCCGGTCAGGAGGAGTGGCCAACCCGGCAACGCGTTCCGTGAACCAGGCCTGCCCCACCAGAGAAGCGCGGCCAGGGCCGGGGCGACAACCGCCGTCTCCTTGGTGAGTAGACCGATCACCAGGCCCGCGACCGCCGTCAGCTGGACGAATGGGCTCGTTCGGTTCGAGACGCAGACGGCGAAGATGAGACACCCAAACGTCATCAGGACGTCCTGGATGCCAGAGGCCCAAGCCACTGGCTCCACCGCCGATGGAATGCACAGAAAGAGCCACCCGGCGCCAACGGCCAGCGGAGCGCGGAGGCCGAGCCGGGCAGCGATGACCGCAACGAGGATCGCGTTGGCGGCATGGATGACGACGTTAATGGCATGGAGATAGATCGGCGCACGACCGACGGTCTCGAACACGAGGTACCACAACAGATGCGGACCCGGCCTGAAGAACTCGGTGCCCCCCACGCTCCAGTAACTGCCGTCGCTGACTCGCGCGGCGAGCACGAAGTCGTCTGAGAGCAAACCAATCGACAGCGAGGGCGCAAAGAGCACCATCGCGAGGGCCAACGTGCCGAGCGAGACCGGAACGATCGCCAGGCCGTGCGCCGACGAAACGACGGCAGGTGGGGCGCGGTGGGTGACGAGGGCGTACGTGCACAGTCCTCCCAGCAGCCACATCCAGGCCGTCTCGAGATGGTACCGCGCGGTATCGCCAAAGCCGAGGTAATAGCCTGCGATCAATCCGCCGACCCAGAGGCTGCCGGCTATGACCAGGGCCCGGCCGACGAACCCTCCCGCGAGAATCTGGGTCGGCCTATACCTCATCCTCAATTCTGGTCCGGATCACCGGGCGCTGTCCCACGCGCCGTTCTGCGGCTTTCCGTTAGCATCAATCCTTTCTGTGCTCGAACTCACGCGCCGCGCGTTTCTCCAGGCCTGCCTCGCGGGTGGCGGTCTCCCACTCCGCGGGGCCGCCGGCGCGCCGGTCGATCCGATCGCGTTCTGGCGCGGGGAACTGGCAGCGCGTGCCGCCAGGCGGAAGCTCAAGGGACGGCTCGTGGCGGCTGGATCGGACGCCGCGCCCTGGGACGAGCTCGGGCGGCTGCTCCGCGGGCGACATCGGGATCTCCGCCGGCACTTCGTGTTCGAGTACTACCCGTGGTACGCCGCCCACCCCGTACGGCACTGGCAGCAATGGGATCGGGTGCCGCCGGTCGATGTCGCGGCCAACACCATGCCGCTGCTCGGCGCGTACGACTCGCGCGCGACGGCGGTCATCGAACAGCACGCGCGCTGGATGGCCGAGGCGGGCGTCGGAGTCATCAACCTGAGCTGGTGGGGAGTCGATAGCTTCGAAGACCGCGTCACGCCGATCGTCATGGATGTCATGCACGCACACGACATCCACGTCGCGTTTCACATCGAGCCGTACGGCCCGCCTCGGATTGACCGGCTGGCGGACGACCTGCTGTACCTGATCCGCACCTACGGCGAACGGCGGCGGTGGGACGCGCTCTTCCTGCACGAACGCGCCGACGGCACGTCCGGGCCCGTGTTCAAGCTGTTCAGGACCACGCTGTCGCGGCAAACGGTCGACTGCCACGGTGTCGTTCGGCCGGTGTCCGACTACGTGCAGGACGATGTCTGGCGCCGGGCAATCGAACGGGCGCAACGTGCGGTCGACGGGATGTTCGACCGTGTGACGCTGCTGTCGGATACGTGGAACGCGGTGCGCGCGCGCGATTCGGGTCTCGACGGGATCGCGGTCTACGACTCATCGGTCGAGCGTGAGGCATGGCTAGGGTTCGCCCTCGCTGCGACACGCCTCGGGATGCCGTTCTCGATGAACACGAACGCCGGGCTCGACGAGATCGCCAGGCGTGGGCTGCCAGCCGACTCGTGTCTCGTCCCGCGCCCATTCGTGCCGCGGATCGGCGAGATCGACTGGTCACGCGACGACGATCGAGAGCGGGCGCACGCCCGCGCGGTCGCGCGGATTGGCGAGACGCTCGAGTGGACGCTGCTGCTGCAGACGCACCCGTGGCTCGGTAACGTCGACCTTGGCTTCTTCCTCGTGTACATCACGTCGTTCAACGAGTGGCACGAGGGCTCGCAGTTCGAGCCGATGAGGCCGCGGGGGGGACTGACGGCCGACGAACGATCGGTGGGGTATCACAATCCCTGGGACGGCTTTGCGCGACTCGACCGGCTGACGGAGCTGTTGCGTCGTCTCGGCGTGTGACCTACCATGGGCTGCTAGCGTTGCCAGAAGCGAGTGACGACCATTGTGTGCACACGGCCTTGACCGAACGGGGCGATGGCCCGCACGCGCCGGTAGTCAGCGCCGACGCGAAGCGCGACCCGGTCCGTCCGCGACAGCGGGACATCGACGCCGCCGCCCAGTTGATAGGCCCAACGCGTCTCGTCAAAGATCCCGATGGTCTCGAACGGGACGACGGCCGACACGGCGAGATCGATCCGCGAGCCCCCGAACAGCGCCTGCACGTAGGGACGGAGCCGGCGGACCGGCACGGTGTATCGCGCGCCCACCATCAGCTGGTGAAAGTCGGCGGTGACGTCGAGGAGTCCGGCGTCCTGGAAGAGGCGGTTGCTGCCGGCTTCCATGACTACGGCGAAGCGCGGTAAGGCGTTCCAGCCAAACCCCACCACCCACCCGGAGCCCCGATCGGCGACGACGCCCGCGCCATCGATCGAGCTGTAGCCGCCTGACACGTCGATTTTCGGCAACGCCACCGGCTGCCCATTCGCCTCCGTCGCGGCGCAGCCGAGCAACGCGAGCAGACATCCCATGACCGTGCGCATCCAGCGATCAGCATAGTCGCTTGCCGGATCCGGCCGGCTGAGGTCCTAGATTGATCGCTAGCGCCATGACTCGTTCGTCCCTCAATTATCCGACCATTTGGATCCAACAGAATGGGTTCGTTCACGCCCATCCTGGCGATCCCGCGGATCTGATGCTCTCCAATTGAAGGACTATGTATGACTTTAAGGAACTGTGGAAGACCTAACGCGACCAAGGCACGCTCATCCACATGACTCATTATCGGTCATTCCAATGGCTCACTAATTGCTTCCTGCTACTCTGTTGCGTGATGAAATGTGTCAATCTACGTCGGTCTTCCTTACTTCGATAAGGGGAGAGTGAAAATGCGGCGACTTGCAGTCTGGATAGGGATAGTCGGTATCGGACTACTGCTCCCGGCGACAGCCGGGGCGCAGGGCGGGGCCATCGCGGGCTTGGTCGAGGACACGACGGGCGGGATTCTGCCCGGGGTGACGATCGAGGCGGACAGCCCGGTGAACATCGAGGGGACGCTGACGGCGTTTACGGATGGCGCCGGCCGCTACACGATCATCAATTTGCGGCCAGGAACCTACACGGTGACGTTCACGTTGCCGGGGTTCAACACCTTCGTCCGCGAGGACATCATCCTCAGCGGTGACGCGAACGTCCAAATCAACGCCCAGTTGGCGGTGGGGGCGTTGGAAGAGACGGTGACGGTGTCGGGCGAGTCGCCCGTGGTCGACGTGCAGCAGGTGCGGCGGCAGTTCGTGGCGACGCGGGCGATGATGGACGTGCTCCCGACGCAGCGGACGTTCGCGGCGCGGGCGCTGCTGATCCCCGGCGTGCGGAACACGGGGATGGGCGAAGGACAGTACTGGCCGGCAGTGCACGGCTCGACGTGGCGCGACGCGCAGACGCAGAACGACGGGATGCGCGCGAACGTGATCATCGACGACGGGCAGTGGCAGATGGGCTGGTATATGAACGACGCGGCGACGTCCGAGCTGACGTATGAGGCCGGCGGCGCGCCGGCGGAGGCGCAGGTTGGCGGCGTCATCCAGAACGCGATACCGAAAGAAGGCGGCAACACGCTCTCGGGGACGTGGTTCACCTATTACAACCACCAGAACCTGAATAGCGACAACGCCTCGGCGGAGCAGCGGGAGGACATCGGGGAGACCAACAAGATCGCGTACGACTACGATATGAACCCGGCGGTCGGCGGGAAGATCATCCAGGACAAGCTGTGGTTCTTCGCGTCGATGCGGCGCACCGACGTGAAGACGCTCACGGCGGGCGCGTTCTTCGGGACGGCGCGGAGGACCGGGAACAACGACGGGGACAACGGGTCGCAGGCGCAGCGGGACAAGAACGGGTTCGGTGCGTCCGGCGAGCAGGCCTTCAACCGGGTATACCGGTGGTCGGGGCTGCTGCGGCTGACCAATCAGGTCAGCGACCGGCACAAGTGGCGGATCGGGTTCGAGAAGGTGAACGAGACGCACCCGCTGCAGAACGTCACCTCGTTGACACCGCCGGAGAACGCGAACCGGATTCCGATCCCGACCGGCTACCACACGCAGGCGCGGTGGACGTCGTCGCTGTCGAACCGGTTGCTGGTCGAGGCGGGCTTCTCGGTGCAGTACAGCAAGTGGCGCCGCGAGAATTTCGAATGGAACCAGGGCCAGAACTCGGCCTACAACAACCTGGCGGACGGCACCTGGGGCGGCGCGTGGTGGATCGTCGGCGCGCAGCCGGAGAAGAGCCGCTATCTGAAGGGGACGGCATCGTATGTCACGGGGTCGCACAACTTCAAAGCGGGCTTCGAGAATCGGTGGGGGAACGTCGGCCTCGACCCCGGGGCGATCCCGGGCGACATCCGGACCTACTTCCACTTCAACAGCATCCCGGTTGGCGCGATGGTGCTGGGGACGCCGCTGGGCGCCACTGGCGCCGGGGGCTTCAACGGGGGGATCGACCACGACACGGCGCTGTTCGCGCAGGACTCGTGGACGCTCGGCAACTGGACGTTGAATCTCGGGGTGCGGGGCGACTTCTTCAGCGCGGGCGTGAAGGAGCAGTTCGCGCCGGCGGGCGCCTGGACGCCGGAGCGGAACTACCCGGCCTTCCCGGGTCCCGCGTGGAACACGGTCGTCGGGCGGTTTGGCGTGGCGTATGACGTGTTCGGCGACGGCCGGACGGCGATCAAGGCGCTGGCGAACAAGTATCTGGCCTCGCAGTCGACGACGCAGGCGATGTTCCGGAATCCGCTGGCGAGCTTCACGTGGTCGGCGCAGCAGGAGTTCCGGTCGTGGAGCGACCTCGACGGGAACGGGTCGGCCGTCAACCCCGACGGGAGCGTCCAGTTCACCGAGATCGGGCCCTCGCCGAACGAGAACTGGGGCACGGCGAACAGCATCGCCAACCTGGCGAACGACCGGGACGGTCACTGGGAGTATCAGCTGAACGTGCAGCACGAGGTGTATCCAGGGATCTCGGCCACGGTGGGGTGGTTCCGCCGGAACTACTACAAGACGTGGTACGAGGACAACATCGCGGTGGGCCACGGCGACTACAGCCCGTTCTCGATGGTGGGGCCGACGGATTCGCGGCTTGGGGCGAACAGCGGGCAGACGTTGCCGCTCTTCAACCTGAATCCGGACGCGTTCGGGCTGTCGGACCGCCTCGTCGTGACGTCACTGATCAACGATCGGATCTACGACGGCTTCGAGTTCGTCGTCGACGGGCGGCTCCCGAACGGGTCGTTCTTCGGCGCGAGCATGACGACGGAGCGGACCAGCGTCAACACCTGTGACGTCGACAACCCCAACCTGACGCTCTGGTGCGACTCGCCGCGGCCCTGGCAGACGCTCTACAAGGCGCATGCGGCGTATCCGCTGCCGGGGGACGTCATCCTGAGCGGCTTCGTGCAGGGGTATCCCGGGCCGGACATCGACGCGAACTTCAGCATTTCGAACGCCAACTCGCCCGTCGCCCTCACGGGGGGACAGACGATCAACGTCGACCTGCTGCCGCACGACACGCTGTTCCTGCCGTTCCAGCGGAAGGTGGACCTGCGGGTGATGCGGCGGTTCAACGCGGGGAACATCCAGCTCGCGCCGGTGTTCGACATCTACAACATCTTCAATACGAACACCGTCACGAGCATCAACTCGACCTACGGATCGAGGTGGCAGCAGATCAGGAATATCATGAACGGCCGCCGCGTCCGTCTCGGCCTCGAGCTCGAGTGGTAGGCTAGCGGTCGCGCCGTCACGCGGTGTCTTCACGGGCGCCGGCCTTGCAGAGGCCGGCGCCCGTTTTTTTGTTGCTTGCGGGTGACGTCTGCGGACGTGGGTTGACGGCATCTCTACCGTGGACTTCGTGATCGTCGGCTCCCTGATCACCTCTCGATCGACTGCAAGAGCTCGCCGCGCTCCTTTCCGGTGGCGTCGGGGGGGTCGAGGTCTGCAGACGGCGACGCTGCGCTACGCGACCGCCACCCTCGAGGCCGTCGACTTCAGCCATCCGCGCCTGCTCGCCCGACTGGTCAAGCTGGACCTGCGGCGATCGACGACTGGTTGCTCGCGCCCCTGGGCGACGCCGAGCGGCGTGACCTGAGCGGAGTCATCGAAGACCGTGCCGAGCGCGCCTCGAGCTGAAAGGGCCCTCGCTCCGGCGGACCAAGGCCGCGCCGCTGGCGGCGATGGCCGGTGACGTCGCGGTGATGCGGACCCTCGCGGCGTCTGGGCGGATCCGCTGCTGCCGGCGACGGACGGGACGACGCCGCTGATGGTGGCCGCCGGCCTCGGCCGGTACGCAGCCGAGAGCCTGCGGACGGTGGCCGACGCGCTGGCGGCGGTCGAGCTGGCCCTCGAGCTGGGGGCCGACGTCAACGCCGCCACCGATGCCGGCCACACCGCCTTGCATGCGGCGGCCCATATCAAGTCGGACCGGTTGGGTCCAGCTGCTCGTGGATCGAGGCGCCGCGGTCAACGTCGCGAACGAGCGCGGGGAGACGCCGTTGATGCTCGTCGACCGCTTCCGGGCCGGCAGCGCCAACGTCCAGGTCCGCACGAGCACCGGGGATCTGCTGCGCGCCCTCGGCGCCGAGGAGCTGCCCGAGCCGCCACCCGTCGCCCCGCGATAGCTCCGACCCGCGCGCCCGCGGGCCACCACCCGAGCCGCTTGTCTCGCCTGCGCCCGGTGGAACCACCGCACGAGTCACGGCGATAGCTCCGAGTGTGTTCACGATGGCGAGTCGCCTGCGGGATGCGCAGCGACATAGGCAGCAAAGATCTGCTCGAAGGTGGCGTTGTAGAACGTGCAGCCAATCCGCAGCATGGCGTCAACGGAGTACGATATCCAGGACCAGTGACGACCGACATGGCAAGAGCCTGAGTGACAACCGTCGCTTCGCTGCGACGAGCGCTCACCTTCGGAATCCGGGTTCAGCTTCAGCGGAATGCGCAGGTCGGGTCGGTTAGTGCGGCTCAACGTGGCCCGCGCCGCGTTCCCGTCGCAACTTGAGAGTCTCGAGGGGGATGGGCACGTAGGACGGTTCGCCCTCGACGATCCGCAGGACCAGATCGACCGGCACGTCGGCGACCGTCTGCGTGCGGCCGGTCGTCGGCCAGTAGACCTCCAGCGATTCGATGCGCGACGCCGTTCCCAGCCCGATCGTCTGACGCAGCGGATTGGCTCCGAAGCTCCCGCCGCTGTTGACGTGGCGGTAGATGGCGCGCCGCGTGCCGTGCTCGATCACCTCGGCGCGGATGCGCGCTCCTATGGCCGACCGGTTGGTCTGCGCGCCCACCAGGTGGATCGTGATCCAGTGGTGCCCGAACCCGGGGTTCTCGTACAGGGCGTTGTTGAACCGGTCGCCGGGAAACGCGCCGCCCATCTGTTCGAAGACGTCCTGGTCGCCGTCGTTGTCGAAGTCGGCGAAGACAACCGCATGGCCTTTCTGCAGATGCCCGAATCCGCCCGAGTACGTCACGTCGGCGAAGCCGGTGCCGCGCCGATTCCGGTACATCACGTTTGGCATGAGGCTGTGATAGGACGGGTATCCCGTCCCGAGATAGAAGTCGAGGTAGCCGTCGTTGTCGAGGTCCCCGAAATTGGATCCCATGGCGGCGGTGGGACGGCCGAGGCCGGTTCGGCTCGCCACCTCCTCGAAACCCCCGTCACCGGTGCCGTGATACAGGCGCGACAGTTCGGCCTCGATCGGAAGACCGAGCGCGCTCGCCGCCAGGTCATCGATGTCCGCGTCGTAGGCCGAGACGTAGAGGTCGAGCGCGCCGTCGTTGTCGAAGTCCCAGAACCAGGCGGGGAAACTGAACGTCGGACCCGTGACGCCGAGCCGCGCGGCCACATCGGTGAAGGTCCCGTCGCTATTGTTGCGATACAGGCGGTTCGCGCCGACGCCGTTGGAGACGTAGAGATCCGGCCAGCGGTCGCCGTCGTAGTCGCCCCAGATGACCGCCTTCGCGACGGCGTCGTTCGTGACGCCGGCGGCAGCAGCGACATCGGTGAACGTGCCGTCCCCGTTATTGCGGAAGAGCTGATTGGGGGCGGGCAGGGCGCTGGACCATTCGTTGCCGACATACAGATCCAGATCGCCGTCGTTGTCGTAGTCGCCCCAGGCCGCGGTCTGGGTGGGGTAATGCACCCGGCCGAGCCCCGCGTCGAACGTCACGTCGGTGAACGTGCCGTCGCCGTTGTTCCGCAGCAGGGAATTCGGGTGTTTCCCGCCCTCCGCGAGCCAGGCGCCCCGCAGGACGAGCGCGTCCACGTGGCCATCGTTGTTGTAGTCCGCCTGCACCATGTTCAAGCCGCCGTAGAACCCCAGAAGCCCAGCCTGTGCCGTGCGTTCGGCGAAGGTCCCGTCCTGGGTGTTTCGAAACAGGCGCATCTGGCCCTCCGTATCCCAGGTCGAGACGAGGAGATCCAGATAGCCGTCGTTGTCGAAGTCATCGCCGATCGCGCCGCCGCTCAGGTCGAACGTATCGAGGCCGAGGTACGGCGAGATGTTGTCGAACCGCGGCATCGCCCCGTCGGATTCGAAGACGCGAGGCGGTAGACGGTACGGCTCGGGCACGTCGTTCGGGTACCCCTGGACCGTCATGTAGGCGATGTTGAGCAGCCAGCGCGTTGCCAGGTGCATCGACCGGGCTGCCTGGTTCAGCACCGTCATGTCCGGCAGCGCGTCGAGCAGCGTCGTAAATGTTGCGATGGCGTCCCGCGACGGGCCCTGTAGGGTGTGGATCCCGCCGCCGCGGAGCGGCAGAATGCAGCTGTCCGGTGAGTGCTGGAGCGCGCAGTTCTGCGTTTCCGCCAGCTGCATGTAAGCCACGCCGAGGTCGTACAGGCCGGTCATGCGTTCCCACGGGTCGGTCTGACCCGTCAGGAGCTGGCGCGCGAGTGTGTAGTACCTGATCGCCTCGGCATCGTGGCCCAGCCGCAGCTCCTCGCCGGCCAGCGTGAGCGTGTGCTGCCTTCGGACCGACCCCGGCGCGTCGGCGGGAAGCACCCTTAGCTCGTCGCGCGCCCGCCGCGTCGGTCCATCACCGAGAAAGGCATGGGTGGCCTGGGTCGCGTCGGCGATCTGCCGGAGCAACTCCCGCATCCTTTGGTGACCGGCTGCCGGGTCCGGCTCGGCCGTGGCGTCCGGCGGCTGGCTCGTGGTCGACGGCGCCCCGGCCGAGAGGACGCGATGCACCGGCACGCCGATGACGGCGACGGCTACGCAGGTGCCGAGGAAGACCAGCAAAGCCACCACGCGTCGGCCGCGCGGCTGCCGACGATACCCGAGCGGGCCTTGCGTTCTGGCGCTCATGGCAGCTCGTGCGGGGCCCACGGCGTCCGGCAGGGCTCGCCCGCGCTCGTACCGTCCGAGATTCTCCCTCAGGTTCGGAACGACCTCCCTACAACCCGGGGTGCTCGGCGGCGGCGATCTTCTTACGCTGAACCGCGGCCGCGCCCGCGCTCCGGTACTGTCCCAGGTCGGCCAGCGCTATCGCGAAAGACGTAACGCTCTGTTTCGATTGACTGTAGCCTCCTTCGGCAGTGCTGGCAAGACCTGTTCCGCTGGTGGTCTGGTCGCCCGCCAGACGACGTTGACGCACAGGTATGAATCGGCTGATTCTCCGCCAGCCATGCTCCTGGTCTGAAGGAAGCGTGGAGCAAAACCGCGACCTGACGAAAAGAAATCGGAGACGAGGCATCCGTGGTCGGACGAGCGGGCAACTCATCGCGAAGTCCACATCCATCTCAAGGGCCATGGCTGTAGATCCGGCAGGTGTGCGGTGAAGGGGCCGTCAGACTTACCCCGGGAGATCTGCGTTTCGTCCCGCGAGACGGGACTGAGGACATTGTGAGATGACCTGACCGGGACGCAGAAGTCAGCAGAGGGCACGGTAGACCGGACCCGCCGGCCCGCTCGGTCGAGACACTGGCCCGAAAGGGCAGACACAGCCGGGGACCGCCCGGCGGCCGAAGAGCCGCTAATGGAGGAGGTGTGCGATCGACGGACCTCGAACGAGCGTGGAAGTGCGTTCGTGGAAACAAGGGTAGTAGCATGTGTGCGACACGACGGGGACGTGACGCCAGCGCGCCGATGCACACGCGGCTCGGGGACCTTCATTCCGCTGCGCCGGCTGATCCCTGGGACCACTCGCGGTCCTGCGCCGAGCGCCAGGTGACGACGCCCATCCAGGCCGCGATGAGCAGGAGCCCTGTTGCCTCGCGCGCGACCTCGATCGCCGCCGACGTCATCTCCCAGCGATCGAACATGGAGAGATAGGCGCCCAGCGGGCTTCCATCGAACGCGACCACCGACGACCCCCATCCGGCCGCGATGACCCCGATCGCGGCGGGCCAGAACCGCGCGACTCGTCCCCGGCATCCCGCGACGAACGAGATCCAGGCGGCCGCGCCGTACATCGCGGTCCAGCGGACGGGGTCCGGGTCGTTGTACTGGACCAGTGCCCCGGCAGCGAGCAGCGCAGCCATCGCCATGCAGAGCGTGCGCCACGACGCGGAAGGGGACCCCACCGAGCCCATGGTAGACTGCCCCGCGTGGTGAGGCGTCGACGCGTTTCATCGTGCCCACCGTTGCGACGCCGCTTCGTTGTCGACGCGCCCGCGGCGATCGTTCTGCTTGCCGCTCTCGCCTGCGCGCCCACCGCTGGCCCTTCCGACGAGGCCGCGGAGGACGCCATGCTTCCGCCGGGGCCGCCGTCGGCGCGCTTCACGCCCCGCTCGATCAGCCCGCTGGACGACGGCGAGCGGCCGCAGATCGCGCAGGTCCGCATCGTCGACCTCGATCGGGACGGACTGCCGGATATCCTCGCGTGCGATGCCCTTCGAAATCAGGTGCTCTGGTTTAACCAGAACTCTGACGGCGAGTACGCGGAGCGGCCGATCGGAGCAGAAGTGGCTGCCCCTGTCGCGGTGGAGCCGGTCGACTTCGACAGCGACGGGGATCTCGATCTGCTCGTGGCCAGCCTCGGCGTCCTGCTGCCCACGAACAGACGCATCGGGTCCGTCGTCCTGCTCGACAACGACGGCCAGCAACGCTTTAGCAACCAGGTCCTGGTCCAGGACGTGGCTCGGGTGGCGGACGCGCGAGCGGCCGATCTCGATGCGGATGGCGATCTCGACGTCGCCGTCGCCGGCTTCGGATACGACAACGGCGAAACGAGCTGGCTCGAGAACCTCGGTGATGGGACGTTCGAACGGCACGAGCTGCTGCGTCTCTCGGGGGCGATCAACGCCATCGTCGCCGACCTGGATGGAGACGATCGGAATGACATCGTGTCCCTCGTCAGCCAGGAATGGGAGGAGATCTGGGCGTTTGTCGCAACGCCCGGGACGCCTGGGGCGTTCTCACTCCGCTCGCTGTGGGGTTCGTCGAATCCGGATTTCGGTTCGAGCTGGATCTCGCTCGTGGATCTGGATCTGGACGAGGATCCGGACATCCTGTACAGCAACGGCGACGCGTTCGACTACGCGCCGGCCAATAGCCGTCCGTGGCACGGGGTCCAATGGCTCGAGAACGCGGGGGACCTCGAGTTCAGATACCACCGGATCGCCGACCTCTCGGGCGCGTCGAGCCCGCAGGCCGCCGACATCGACGGCGACGGCGATCTCGACGTCGTCGTCAGCAGTGGATACAACGACTGGCGCGATCCGGAGGTGACCAGCCTCGCCTGGCTCGAGAACAACGGCCGGCTGCAGTTCGCGATGCATCACATCGCGAGCGTGCCCACCCACATCATCACCGTGGCCGTCGGCGATCTCGACGGCGATGGCCGTCCGGATCTCGTCACCGGGGGCATGCACGTGAACGGCCCCTTCGATCGGATGTCGCGGGTGACCGTGTGGACCAATGATGGCCCGCCGCCGCAAGAGTAGCAAGCCGACACGGTCGACCTCGACGGCGTCCCGGCGGGGCCGCCCCAAGCGTCGCGCAGCGCGGTCCAGCCGGGTGCCGAAGGTGGCGGGGGCCGCCGCGGCGATCGGGCTCGTGGCCGCGCTGGCGTACCTCGGCGTGACGCAGGCCGGGATTCGCATCGCGACCGCTCGATTGCCCGCGCTCCCCGACCTGACGTCCCATCCCACCGTCGTGCGCGAGCATCTGCGGAACGCCGACGCCGAGGCCCGAATGGCGCCGGCGGACGCCGCCGCGGTCGGCGCGTTGTGCCTGGCCTACCACGCCGACCTCTTCTACTCGGAAGCGGAGGACTGCTACGCGGTCGTCGAGGAGCTGAACGCCGCCGAGTGGCGGTGGACGTACTACCGGGCGCTGGCATTCGGAGAGCGGGGGCGGGAGGCGGAGCTGGCAGCGGGCATGCGGCGCGTCATCGAGGCCGTGTCCGACTACGGTCCCGCGTGGTGGCGCCTCGGCGAGGCCGCGTTCAAGGACGGGCGCTACGAGGAGGCGCGGGAGGCATGGGACCGGGCGGCGTCGTGGCGGGAGTCGGATTTCGAGGCGTTCCCGGCCGGCAATCCGCGCTGGCCGTCGATGCCGTCCGGAGACGCGCCAACGCGGTCGATCCCGATCCCATTGTCGGCGTATGCCCGTGTGGGCCTGGCGCGCGTGGCGATGCAGCAGGCGGAGCTGGAAGAAGCACGCCAGCTCCTCGAGATGGTCACGGTCGACGCTCCGCGTTACGGGCGGGCGTTCCGGTTGCTGGGTGACGTGTATATGCGTCTGCAGCGACCGGCCGACGCCGAGGACGCCCTCAGACGGGCGGATCGGCTGCCGCCGTATCTGCCATACGTGGATCCGTTCGTCGATCTGTTGGCTTCGGATTCGCGGAACAGCACGTTTCTGTTGCAGCAGTACGAAGCGGCGCAGGTCGCGCAAGACCCGACGTGGGGGGAGTTCCTGGTGCGTCGGGCGCTCGAATTCGATCCGGAGAACCCGGACGTGGTCCTGTCAGTCGGACAGCTCCTGCGCGGCACCGGCCGGTTCGACGAGGCGCTGGCCATGTTCGAGCGTCGCCGCGAATTGGTGCCCGAAGATCCACAGTCGCTGGTGCAGATCAGCGGCGCGCTCATCGATCTCGGCCGCCTGGATGAGGCCGAGTCGATGCTGAGGGACGCCCTGCTGGAGCTGGACGATGCCGAGACGCACTACAACCTGGGGGTTGTGCTGTCTGGGCGCGGGCGCCTACCGGACGCGGTCACGGCGTTCGAAACCGCCATCGCGCGCGACGGCACCCACGCAAATGCGAGAAACAATCTCGTCGTCGCATTGATTCGCCTGGGTGACCTGGCCGCCGCCGAAGCGGAGCTGGATCGGATGCTGGCGCTCGATCCGGAGGACGACCGGGCGCGAACCAATCTCGGGCTCGTGTATGTGGATCGTGGGCAGCTCGACCGCGCCGAGGATCAGTTTCGCGAAGCGTTGCGTATCAATCCCACCCAGCCACAGGCACAGCAGGCGCTACGCGCGATCAGCCGATGAGCCGTGTCCCGGCCGAGTGCTTGCGGCCCGTGGTGAAAGTGCCGCGTCGCTCGAATGCAATGGGACTTGCACCACAGGCTGCTAGAGTAAGGTTTGGGCTCTCCATGAACGTGAGCGCGCGGCTAGACCGGAGGGTCTTTCCCTCGCCGGGAGCCGGTCTCGGCGGCCGACTGGCGACGTTGTTGCCAGTCGTGGCACTGGTCGTTGGTTGCGCCTCCGAGGGGCCCGCGCCGGTGGCGTCAGACGACGCCGGCTACGCGTCGGACGCGGCTAGCGCTGCGGACGCCGACGACGCGGACGCCTGGTTCCTCGACCGGGCCGAGGCCGCGGGCCTCGACTTCGTCCACTTCAACGGCATGTCGGGCGAGTTCTACTTTCCAGAGATCATCCCGGCCGGTGTCGGCCTGTTCGACTACGACAACGACGGCGATCTCGACGCGTACTTCGCGCAGGGCCAGATGATGGGAGCGGACAAGACGCTCAGCGACGCGCTCTTCGAGCCCGTTGGTCCGCTGCCGCTCAAGGGCCGGCTGTATCGCAACGATTTGCAGGTGGCGGGAGACGGTTCCCGCGTGCTCCGGTTTACGGACGTCACGGACGAGAGCGGCATCGACGCACGCGGTCACGGTATGGGGGTGGCGGCGGGGGACATCGACAACGACGGCTGGGTCGATCTGTATTTGACCAATCTCGGCCCGAACCGGCTTCTCCGGAACAACGGCGACGGCACGTTCGCCGACGCGTCGGCATCGAGCGGGACTGACGATCCCGGATGGGGCGTCTCGGCGTCATTCGTCGATTACAACCGGGACGGCTGGCTCGACCTGTACGTGGGGAACTACGTGCAGTACGACTTCAACGTCGAGCGGCCCTGCACCGTCCTGACGGATCGACGGAGCTACTGCGGCCCGGAGCACTTCGACGTGCAGACCGACCGGCTGTATCGCAATCGGGGCGACGGCACATTCGCCGACGTGACCGGGACGGCGTTCATCGCGACCGGGGAGTTCGGGCCGGCGCTGGGCGTCTCGACCGCGGACTTCGACAACGACGGCTGGATGGACATCTACGTCGCCAACGACGGCCGGCCCAACCTGCTCTGGATGAACCAGGGGAACGGCACGTTCAGGGACCTCGGCGCGCTGTCGGGCGCGTCGGTCAGCGAGCACGGCAAGCCGGAAGCGAGCATGGGCGTCGACGCCGGCGACTTCGACAACGACGGCGACGAGGACCTGATCATGACGCACATGCCCAGCGAGGGGCACAACGTCTACGTCAACGACGGGTCCGGCCTGTTCGAGGACCGGAGCGCGGCCTTGCGCGTGCACGGGCTGACCCTGGGTTACACCGGCTGGGGCACCGCGTGGATCGACTACGACAACGACGGCTGGCTCGACCTCCTGCTGGCCCACGGCGCGCTCGACGCCAAGCCGGGGCTGCCGGACAGCCCGATGCCCTTCGAGGAGCGCAACCTCGTGCTGCGCAACACCGGAGACGGCCGGTTCGACGACATCACCGACCAGGCGGGCGCGGCCCTGGCGCTCGTCGAGGTAAGTCGTGGGACGGCCTTCGGCGACGTCGACAACGACGGCGACACCGACGTCCTGATCGGCAATCTCAACGGTCGGGTCCGGCTGCTCATCAACAACGTCGGCAATCGGTTCCACTGGCTGGGTCTGCGGATGGCGGGGGCACGGCCGGCGAGCGCGGGTGACGGCCGGGCCGTCGACGGACGGGACATGCTGGGGGCACGTGTCGAGGTCATCCGGGACGGGGAAGTGACGTTGCGGCGGCGGGTGCGGGCCGACGGCAGCTATGCCTCCGCGAGCGATCCCCGTGTGCTCGTCGGCCTCGGTGACGCGTCTACGCCGCTGCTGGTGCGTGTTCGCTGGCCCGGCGGCGACGTCGAGGAATGGGCCGGTCTGGGGATCGACAGGTGGCTCACCCTGACGAAGGGAGAGGGCACGGCGCGATGACGGCACGCGGGATGGTGGCGGCTGCCGGATGCCTGCTGCTGGCCGGCGCCTGCGCCACCTCGACCGAGAGCCCGATGGCGTCCGGCCCGCCGGTCCTGCGCCCTCCAGACGGCCTGGGGTTGCAGGCGGTCCTGACGCCAGATTTCTCCGCGATGGGGACGTCGGTCGCCGCCGCGATGCGCGAGCGCTATGCCTCGCTGACGCGCGCGATCGACGACGACGCGACGCCGGCCGGGCTCGCCACGGCGTACGGCGAGATGGGGAATCTGCTCTACGCCGCGCGCGAGCTCGAAGTGGCCGAAGGGTACTACCGCAACGCGCAGACGCTCGCACCGGGCGATTGGCGCTGGTCGCACATGCTCGGCCACGTCTATCGGATCCAGGGCCCTCTCGACGAGGCGGCCGCCGCCTTCGAGCACGCGCTCGCGCTCGATCCGGACGCGGTCGCCACGCTGGTGCGCCTCGGTGAGGCCCATCTCGCCCTCGGCCGCCCCGACCGGGCGGCGCCGCTCTTCGCCAGGGCCATCGCGCTGGATCCGGGCTCGGCCGCCGCCTGGTTCGGGGCCGGCCGGACGGCGCTCGAACGCCACGAGAACGCCGAAGCCATCGAGGCGCTGGAAGCGGCCCTGGCGCGCGATCCCGAAGCGACGGCGACTCATTACCCGCTCGCGATGGCGTACCGCCGGCTGGGCGACGTGGATCAGGCGCTGGCGCATCTTGCCCAACACGGGGACGTCGAGCCGCGACCGGACGATCCGCTGCTGGTGGAGGTCGAGGAGCGGTTCGAGAGCGCGCTGATGCTCGACTTTCGAGGGGGGGAGACGATGGCCGCCGGCAACTGGGCGGCGGCGGCCGACTACTTCGACCGGGCGCTTCGGCTGTCGCCCGACAGCCCGTCGCTGCGCCATCGGCTCGGGACGGCGCTGTGGCGCATGGGCGATGCGCGCGGCGCCGAAGTCGCCTTCGAGCACGTCATCCGGACCGCGCCGGGCTATCCGCAGGCCCACTTCAACCTCGCGATGATCATGGCGCAGAGCGGCCGGCGCGACGATGCGATCGCCCGGCTGTCGACCGTGCTGGAGTCGACGCCCGGCTATCTCGATGCGCGGCGAGCACTGGCCCGTTTGCTGGCCGGAAGCGGGCGGGTGGACGAGGCGCTGGCGCAGTACGCGACGGCGCTCGAGATGGCCCCGCTCGACGCCGCGGCGACTCGCGGCTACGCGATGACACTCGTATTCCTGGAACGCTACGACGAGGCGCGCGACCGTTTGACGGACGGCATCAGGGCCTTCCCCGATGATCCGAGGTTCACGCTGAGCCTGGCGCGGCTTCTCGCCACCGCGGCCGACGACGACGTGCGAGACGCGCGGCGCGCGCTGTCGCTGGCCGAGCCGTTCGTCGAGGAGCGACCGCCGACTCCCGAGGACACCGTGGCCGTCGGCGAGACCTACGCGATGGCGCTGGCGGCGGTGGGGCAGTACCGGGACGCCGTGGCGGTGCAGCGGGATATGCGGGCCACCGCCGAGCAGGCGGGTCTCGACGACGCAGTGCAACGCCTCACCGAGAACCTCGGACTCTATGAGCAGGGGCGGCCCTGCCGCCAGCCGTGGACATGGGACGAGCTGCCGTAGGAGCCCGTGGCGAACGCTCGGCGCCGCTCGGAAGAGTCGCGGTGAGGTCCCGGTGGTCGACCTGCGCCGTGTGGCTCGCCGCATTGCTCGTGGCCGGCAGCGTGAGCGGCTGTCGCGCGGAACCCGAATCCCCCCCCCCACCCGGCCCGGACCCGGAGACGGCAACGGCCGGGACGCCGGGCACCGAGGCCCCGCTGTTCGTCGAACGGGCGGCCGCGGTCGGACTCGACTTCATACATGTCAACGGGGGGACGGGTCGCTTCTATCAGCCCGAGATCATGGGGCCGGGTGTCGCGCTGTTCGACTACGACAATGACGGGGACCTCGACGTCTACCTCGTGCAAGGTCGGATGCTGGGCCCGGGTGGGCAGGCGCCGCTCACGTCCGAGTCGGCGCCACACGGCGGGCGTCTCTACCGAAACGATTTGAGCGTCGACGGAGACGGGGCGGCCGTGCTCCGGTTCACCGACGTCACGGAGCCGAGCGGAATCGACGCACGCGCGTACGGCATGGGTGTCGCGGCGGGGGACTTCACCAACGACGGCTGCATCGATCTCTACTTGACCCACTTCGGCCCGAATCAACTGTTCCACAACGACTGCGATGGTACGTTCACCGACGTGTCGCGCACCAGCGGGACGGCCGACCCCGCGTGGAGTGTCCCCGCGGCGTTTCTGGATTTCGACCGGGATGGTTGGCTCGATCTGTTCGTTGGCAACTACCTGATGTACAGCCTCGACCGGCACATCACCTGCGAGGGCGAGTCCGGGCATCTGGATTACTGCGCGCCGGAGCGACATCGGCCCGAACCGGATCGGCTCTATCGCAACCGCGGGAACGGGACATTCGCCGACGTCGCGGTGGACGCGGGGTTGGCGGGCGCGTTCGGGCCGGCGCTCGGCGTGGCGACGGCCGACTACAACGCCGACGGCTGGATAGACATCTTCGTTGCCAACGATCAGCAGGAGAACCAGCTCTGGCTGAACCAGCAGAACGCGACCTTCGAGGACGCCGCGTTGCTCGCGGGCGCGGCGCTCGGCGCATCCGGGGAGCGCAAGGCCGACATGGGGGTCGACGCCGGTGATTTCGACAACGACGGCGACGAGGACCTGTTCATGACCGACCTGACGACGCAGGGGAGCACCCTCTACGTCAATAATGGCGCCGGGCAGTTCGAGGACCAGAGTGCGCGCTCGGGGATCCGGCTCGCCAGCCTGCCCTACACGGGGTTTGGCGCTGCGTGGCTCGACTACGACAACGACGGTCGGCTCGACCTTCTGGCGGTCAACGGCTTCGTCACCCAGAACCTCGACGCCCTCGCGCCGGACAACCCGTTTCCGCTGCAGCAGCGGAACCAGCTGTTCCACAACGCGGGCGACGCGCAATTCGTCGACATGACCGATCGCGCCGGCGCGGCCTTCGAGCTGTCGGAGGTGAGCCGCGGCGCGGCGTTCGGCGACGTCGACAATGACGGCGACACCGACGTCATCGTCGCCAACGATGCGGGGCCCGTCCGACTCCTGCTCAACGAGGTCGGTAACCGACTGAGCTGGATAGGGTTGCGGCTCGTCGGGACCGATGGGGCACGTGATATGCTCGGGGCGCGTGTCGTCGTCACCCGTGGCGACGGCTCGACCGTCTGGCGTCGGGTGCGCGCTGACGGGAGCTACGCCTCGGCGAACGATCCCCGCGTGCTCGTCGGCCTCGGCAATTCCGCAGAGGTGTCACGTGTCCAGGTGACGTGGCCGAGCGGTCGGTTCGAGGAATGGACCGACGTGTCGATCGACCAATACACGACGCTCGTGGAGAGCAGCGGCCGGTGACCGGATGCCACCGATTGGTGATGACCGCAGTGGCGTGTGCGCTGGTCGCGGCGGGCACCGCCTGCGCACCTACCGGCGATAGCGAGGCCAACCGCCCAGGGGCCGGCGCGGCTGACGCCGGCAGCTGGGAGGTGCGTCCAGTCCCGATGCCCGATCTCTCGCGGCTGGAGGCGTCGGTGCAGGATCAGGTGCGAGGGCGGTACGCCACCCTCTCGGCACGCACCGCTGCTTCGGACACGCCGTCCGGGGACCTCGCCGGAGCTCATGGCGACGTCGGCCTCATTCTGATGGCCACCGGTCTTCACGCGGGCGCGGAGACGAGCCTGCGGAACGCCCAGGCGCTGGCACCACGCGATCCCCGCTGGCCGTACTATCTCGGACAGCTCAAGCTCGTGAGCGGGGACAGGGCCAACGCCCCCGGCTTCTTCGAGCAAGCGCTCGACCTGCGTCCGACAGATCTGCCGACCGTCGTCCGGCTCGGCGAAGCGTACCTCGAGGAGTCGCGGCAGGAAGACGCCGAGCGGATGTTCCGGCAGGCGCGCGAGATCGAGCCTCGCTCGGCGGCCGCGCTCGCAGGGCTGGGCCAGGCGGCCCTGGCGCGGGGCGACCAGACGCAGGCTGTCGACTACCTCGAGCAAGCACTGGCGCTCGAACCGCAGGCGACGCGACTGCACTACCCGCTTGCGCAGGCGTATCGCAGCCTTGGAGAACAAGACAAGGCCAATGCACACCTGGCGCGACGCGGCGACGGCGAGCCGGAATTGTACGACCCGCTGATGCAGGAGTACTACTGGTTGATCGAGAGCGCCGAGGCGCACCACCAGCGGGGCGCCCTCGCGATGGAGGCCGGCGAATATGCGTCGGCGGCCTCCCTGTTCCGGCGGGGTCTCGAGCTCGACCCCGACAGCCCGACGCTCGGCCATTCGCTTGGGCTGGCGATGTATTGGTTGGGCGAGGTCGACCGAGCGGCCGAGCAGTTCGAGACGGTCCTCGGTCGGTCACCGGACGACACCGACACCCATTTTAGCCTTGCCGTGCTGCTCGCGGAGCGCCGACGGTTCGGCGACGCGCTCGTCCACTTCGCCGCCGCCGCGGAGCACGACCCCGGCCGCGTTGGCGCGCACATCGGCCAGGCCGAGATGCTCCGCAACATGGGACAGCTGGCGGCGTCGCTCCCGCACTGGCGGCGTGCGGTCGAGCTCGATGCGACCAATGCCACCTCGTGGATCGAAGGCGCGACCGCCCTCGTGCGCCTCGAGCGCTACGCGGACGCCCGGTCCTGGGTGGCGGACGCCCGGGAGTTTCACGCTGGGCACCCCGAGCTGCGCCGGATAGACGACACCGCGGAGGCCGTACTCGCCCTCCGGCGGGAGCTCAAGCCCTAGCAGCCCGTGGTGAAAGTCGCGCGTCGCACCGAGAACGGCGAGGCTAGGCCGGGTGGCCTACTCTTCCCGGACTTCGAGCGTGGTGTTGACGTCAATCGGTCCGGACACCACTTGACGGGTGCCTGACGGCCACTCCACGACGACCTCCGCCACGCTGTCGGCGTCCCCGAGCCCGAAATAGAGCGGGATGAGGCTCTGCGACAGGTAGCCCGACTGTCCGTCGTGGACCTTCACGTAGGACCCTGTGGTGGTCTGGACCGTCACACGGGCCCCCAGTCCGTCGCGATTGGATTCCGTCCCGACCAGCGCGACGGTCAGATAGCGGACCGTCGTTTGCTCCGCGAGGTTGCTGACCAGCACCATCGGCCCATCGTGAAACTCGTTCGTGACGATGTCCAGGTCTCCGTCTCCCTCGAGATCGAAGATCGCGGCGGCGCGCGATCCCACCGACGCCCACACCTCAGCCTCGCCGAGCAGCCCGTAATCCTCGCAGCGCGAATTGCCGCGGTCCGCGGCCAGGCAATTGAGCGTGAACCAGCGCCTCGCCGTGCGCCGATCGCGGCGCGGCTCCACCCCCAGGATGAACTCGCTGTCGAGGAAGGCCTCGCCCCGGTTGTTCATCAGGACGGTGTTGACCCCGTAACGGAAGGGGAAGTTCATGCTCGAGGCTATGAACACGTCGTCATACCCGTCTGCGTTGAGGTCGCCGACGCTGAGTCCCCAGGGCCAGTAGTTCTCGGTCCCGAGCTCGTCCGACACCTCGGTGAAGGTGCCGTCGCCCTCGTTGCGGAAGAACGCATTGCCGAAGATGCTCATCCCGCCGGATTGCAACCTGTCCTCGCCCCACTGCATGCGTGACTTGAGCTTCTCACGCGGCGGGCCGACGTCCTCGCTCATGTCCGAGTGCATGTCGGTGAGGATGAGGTCCATGTCGGCGTCGTTGTCGAAGTCGAAGGCCTTGATGCTCATCGATCCCCATGGTGTTCGGGGGAACAGCTCGCGGCTCCGCCGCTCGAAGTACTCACCGCCGACGTTCTCGTAGTACTGGTCGTTCCCCTGCATGTTCAGCACGTAGAGGTCGGGCCACCCGTCATTGTTGGCATCAATCGGGCTCGCGTCCCCCGTCCAGCTCTCGTCGACCAGCCGGCGCTCCTCGGTCACGTCGACGAACCGGTTGTCTCCCTGGTTCTCGTACAAGATGCTCCGCTCGTTTCGCTCGTCCGGCTGGAGATGCCCAAAGAACGCGTTCTCGGCGATGCCGACGTAGTATCCGCCGGGCCCCATCTCACCAGTGGAGTACACGCCGACGTTGCACAGGAACAAGTCGAGCAACCCGTCGCGGTTGTAGTCGAAAAACACCCCGCCCGACGAGTGACCGACATGCGTGAGACCGGCCGCCTCGGTGACGTCGGTGAATCGGCCGCTGCCGTCGTTGACGAAGAGATGGTTGCCACCGCGGACGGTCGTCACGTACAGGTCGGCATCGCCGTCGTTGTCGGTATCGGCGAACGACCCTGTCACGCTGATCTGGTCCGCCAGCGCGACGCCCGCCGTGGCGGTGATGTTGTCGAACTCGCCGTTCCCGAGGTTGCGCCACAGCTCGTTGCCGCCCACCTGGTTCGAGAAGTAGATGTCCAGGCGCCCGTCGTCGTCGACGTCGGCGACCGCAAGCCCGTTCCCGTGGTCGTAGTGGACCGGGATGTAGGCCTTGCCTGAATCGTCGGTCACACGGTTGAGGAAGGTGATGCCGCTCTCGTGCACCTGATCCTCGAATTGAAAGTCGTAAAACACCTGAAACCGGTCGACCGTCGCGAGCTGATCCTGTTCACGCTGGCGCAGCCACGGCGGGTCGCGCACCTCCTCCGGGTCGGCGTATCGCTGCCGGGCCGGGGCATCGGCGAGGGCGCGCAGCTCGGCGACGAGCGATGCGCGATCGTCCGGGCTCGAGCCGTCGAACACCCCGCGGATCCGCCGGTCGCGGCCCACGAGCAGCACCTCCTGGCGTGGGAACGTTGGCTCGGCGCCGGCAGCGTGCTCCTCGATCGGCAGGCGGAAGCCGTGCGTGCCCAGTTGCCGGATCTGATTAGGTCGTCCGGTCAAAAACTTCCAGCGGTCCTGGTCCGCCCCGGCCCCGTTGGCGTGAGCCGTCAGGACCTGCGGCGTGTCGTGCTCGGCGTCGACGCTGATGCTGACGAGCCGGACGTCGTCCAAGGTGGCGGACCCCAGCAGCTCTTCCTGGACCGCGCGCAGCTCGGCCGTTACTTCAGGACACACATCGCCACACCGAGTCGACGTGAGGCTGGCCACCCAGACGCGGCCGTCGAGCTGGGCGGAGCCGAAGGGAGCTCCGGTCTGATCGGTCAGCGAGAACGATGGAACCTCGAGCACGTGGCCGGCGGCGAGGAGGTCGCGAGCGTTCGGCGCCTCCGCGGCGAGGATCTCCATGGCTGGCGCCGGCTCCGCGGGCGCATCGCCGCCACCGCAGGCGGTGGTTGCGGCGGCTCCCCAGAGCCCGAGCACCCACGCGAGTACGGCCGCCGTTCTGCCACTCGGTCTCATGGCTGAAAACCCTCCTGCGCCCAGGAACTCAAGCGTATCGTACCACCACGGGTCCCTCGTCAGTGTGCGCGAAGACGGTCAGGGCGCATCACGGCTGGCGCCCGGTCCCTTCGGCCAGCGTCGTGTATCGGTCGACCGGTAGGTCGGTCCACTCCTCCTCTCGCCCGCTGGGCCAGACGACGCGAACGCGCGGGGGCGCCGCCGGCTCACCGAGGCCTGCGACCACTCGCGGATCGTTCGCCGATGCGTAGCTCCCATCGGCCCGCGCCCGGCGCCACAGTGTCGATCCGTCGGCGCGCGTGATCGCCACCCGTGCGCCGACCATGTCGCGTCGCGCGTTCGCTCCGACGAGTCGCAGGCCGAGCCAGTGGTGCTGGTTGCCAACGTGGTTGATGAGGAGACGCGGCGGGCCACCAACGTTGGCCACGAGCACATCGACGTCACCGTCGTTGTCGATGTCGCCGAACGCGGCTCCGCGACTCACCTCAGACAGCTCGAACGCGGCGCCGGCGCGGTCTGTGACATCCTCGAAACGCCCGTCACCGAGATTGCGGAACAGCTGGTTCCGCTGCTGATACGGAAAGGGGTTGTCGGGTGTCAGCGCATCGAGATCCTGCCAGACCAGGCCGTTGACCGCGAGGATGTCCAGCCAGCCGTCATTCTCGACGTCGACCCAGGCGGCGCCCCAACCAGTGTACGGACGGCTGGCCGCGCCGATGCCGGACGCCCGGCTCCCATCCTCGAACAGACCGGTGCCGTCGTTGACGAAGAGCGTGCTGCCTTCGAGGCTCAGGTCGGTGGTGAGCAGGTCTTCGTCGCCGTCGCCGTCGAAATCGCCTGCGTCAACGCCCATGTCGGCCTTGGCGAATCCGGCGGCGTTCAGGGCCACGCCGGATGCCAGCGCCCGGTTGTCGAATGTGCCGTCGCCGCGGTTCATCCACAGCTGGTTTTCCTGCTGGTCGTTCGCGACGAAGAGATCGATTCGGCCGTCTGCGTTGAAATCCGCGGTCACCACGCCGAGGGCCGGTCCGAACGCTGCGCCGATGCCCGACGCGGTCGTGACGTCGTCGAACGTGCCGTCGCCCCGGTTGCGGTAGTACCGGTCTTCCTGTGGAGGATACTGACCTGGGGTGCAGTAGTCTTCCAGCCCGGACTCCTTGAAGCACTGCCTGTGTGTGGCCAGGCTGTAGCTCAGGTAGTTCCCGACGAAGAGGTCGAGCCATCCGTCGTGGTCGAAGTCGGCGAACACGGCCGACACGCCCCACGTCGCGGGGCTATCGGTGCCGGTCTGCGCCGAGGCGTCGCTGAAGGTGCCGTCGCCGTTGTTCTTGAACAACTGGTTGCGCCCGAACCCGGTGAGGTAGAGATCGATCCATCCGTCGTTGTCGATGTCGCCGGTGGCCACGCCCTGGCCGTATCCGCGGGGCGCGATCCCGCTTGCCTCGGTCACATCGGTGAACCGCCAGGATGCCGATCCGTCCTCGCCGACCTTGAGGTCGTTTCGGAACAGGCGATCCGAGAGGTCTGCGGGCGCGGCAGACGAGCTCCCCTCGAGGGTTCCACCCTGCACGAGCAACACGTCGAGATCGCCGTCGTTGTCGTAGTCGAACAGCGCCGCTCCGGACCCGCTGATCTCGGGTTGGTAGTACCGGCCGCTCATGCCGCTGTCGTGCAGGAAGTCGAGGCCCGTCGCGTCGGCTCGGTCCACGAACCATTCGAGCGGGGCGTCGGCGGGTGGGGCCGGCGCATTCCCAGATGTACCGTCCTCGCCGGCCTGGCAGGACACGAGAAACGCCGCCAACGGCAGCGAGGCGAGCGCCGATCTGGATGTGTGGGTCATGCCCGGCTGGAGCGGTCCCTCCCGACCGTGGGCAAGGGATGTGGAGTACTATAGCGGGTCGGAGGTAGCTCTCTGTGCCGAAAGTCCTGCTCGGCGTCCGCGCGTTGCTCCTTGGCCTGATCATGGTCATGGGGGCCGGCCTCGTAGAGGCCGAACCGCGCCAGCGCGCGCGGTCGTCCACACAGTCCGCACGACTCGCGCCAGCGTCAGCGGACGCGTTCCGCGGCGTGCTCGACCGCTACTGCGTCACCTGCCACAGCGACCGCCTGCAGACAGCCGGTCTCTCGCTCGAGACCGCGGATCTCCAAGACGTCGGTGCGAATGCCGAGGTCTGGGAGAAGGTGCTGCTCAAGCTGCGCACGCAGGAGATGCCGCCACCGGCGCGGCCACGCCCGTCGGGAGAGACATACGGGGCGTTCGCGGCATGGCTTGAGACATCGATCGATCGTTCGGCTGCCGCCGAGCCGGATCCGGGTCGTCCGACCGTGCGGCGGCTCACTCGGACCGAGTACGCGAACGCGGTACGCGACCTGCTCGCGGTCGAGGTGGACGGGACCGCGCTCCTGCCCGCCGACGACATGGCGTTTGGCTTCGACAACAACGCCGACATGCAGCGACTGTCGTCGGGGTTACTCGAGCGCTACATGTCGGCCGCCTCGCGAATCGCGCGGCTCGCGGTCGGTGATATGAGCGTCCGTCCAGGGATCCAGTCCTACGCGGTCTCGCGCATGGACACGCAGGCCGCCCGCGCCAGCGAGTCGCTCCCGTTCGGTACTCGAGGCGGGACGGTGATTCGCCATCATTTCCCTGTCGATGGCGAGTACATCGTGCGGATCGCGTCGCGCCTGGGCGAGGGCATACGGCCGGGGCCTGAGCCGCAGCAGCTCGAGGTGCGTCTCGACGGTGTCCAGGTCCAACTCTTCACGCTCGAGCGGCCGCCGCGAGACCCGGACCGCCCCCGCCGGCGCGTTCCGCTTCAGCCGCTCGAGGTTCGCTTTGCGGCGACAGCTGGACCGCACGTGCTCGGCGTCACGTTCGTCGAGCGCATGGTCGCGCCCGAAGGCGTCGCGCCCGCGCAGCTGCCTGTTGCCAACATCACGTTTGGCGGCGTGCGCGGCGCGGAAACGCGCGTCGGCCGTGTCGAGATCGAGGGCCCGTTCAACGCCAGCGCGCTGGGGGACACCCCGAGTCGTCGCCGCATCTTCATCTGTCGTCCCGAGGGGGCCACGAGCGACGAGCCGTGCGCACGGCAGTTGCTTACCTCACTGGCGCACCGGGCCTACCGGCGGCCGGTCACCGACGCCGACCTCGACAAGCTGCTCGGTGTCTTTCGGGCCGGCCGCGCCGAGGCGGACAGCTTCGAGGTGGGCATCCGGTGGGCGCTCGAGCGCATCCTCATCGACCCCGATTTCCTCTACCGGATGGAGCCGGACCCGGTCGACGTCGCCGCCGGTGTTCCCTACCGCTTGACGGATCTCCAGCTCGCGTCCCGGCTGTCGTTCGTGCTTTGGAACAGCATTCCAGACGACGAGCTGCTCGGCGTCGCGACAGAGGGGCGGTTGCGCGGGCCCGGCGTCCTGGAGGCGCAGGTGCGACGGATGTTGGCCGACCCGCGCTCGACGACGCTCGCCACGAGCTTCGCCGGTCAGTGGCTCTACCTGCGTAACATGCGCGCCGTGGCGCCAGACGTCAACGCGTTTCCTGAATTCGACGACAACCTGCGCGAGGCGTTTGGGCGCGAGACCGAGCTCTTCGTCGAACAGCAGTTGCGCGACGATCGCGGTGTGGTGGAGCTGCTGACGGCCGATCACACCTTCCTCAACGAGCGGCTCGCCCGTCACTACGGCGTGCCAGACGTCTACGGGAGCCACTTCCGACGCGTTCCGATGTCGGATAATGGGCGGCGCGGCCTCCTGGGACACGGCAGCATTCTCACGGTGACATCGTATGCGACGCGAACCTCGCCCGTGCTGCGGGGGAAATGGCTGCTGGAGAACGTCCTTGGCGCCCCGCCGCCGCCGCCGCCGCCCGACGTGCCCGAGCTCGACGAGCACGACACGACCGCGCAACCCCGCTCGATGCGGGAGCGGATGGAGCAGCACCGGGCGAACCCGGTGTGCGCGAGCTGCCACGCACGCATGGATCCGCTTGGCTTCGCACTGGAGAACTTCGACGCGATCGGCAAGTGGCGCACCGCCGAGGCCGGGACCACCATCGACGCGTCGGGCGAGCTGCCTGACGGCGCGTCGTTCGACGGGCCGACCGGGCTGCGGGAGATGCTGGCCGCTCGCGACATCGAGTTCGTGACGACGGTCACCAGCCGGCTGTTGACTTATGCATTGGGGCGGGGCGTCGAGTACTACGACATGCCGGCCATTCGAAAAATCGTGCACGACGCGGCCGCCAGCGACTATCAGTGGTCGTCGATCATCCTGGGTATCGTCGAGAGCATCCCGTTTCAGATGAGGAGGGCGGCGTCATGATTGTGACCAAGCGAGCCCTGCCGCGGCGCACCGTTCTACGTGGCCTGGGCGCCACGATCGCCCTGCCGTTGCTGGATAGCATGGTGCCGGCATTTGCGGCCATTCGGAACACCGCGGCACGGCCAACGAAGCGGTTCGGGGTGGTCTATGTCCCAATGGGCATGATCATGGATCAGTTCACACCCACCACCGAAGGCGCGGGGTTCGCGCTGCCGCCGATCCTTCAGCCGCTCGCGAAGGTGCATGACCAGGTCGTGGTGGTGAGCGGGCTCGACAACGAGCCGGCGGTCGCGCGCCCCGGTGAGCCGGCGGGCGGCCATGGGCGCATCGGCGCCGCGTTTCTGACCGGCGTGCACGGCAAACCGACGGAGGGGGCCGATTTCCAGACGGGGGTCTCGGTCGACCAGCTGGCGGCGGAGGAGCTCGGCCGGGAGACCCAGCTCCGCTCGCTCGAGATCGGTCTCGAAGCGACCGATTTGGCTGGCGCCTGTGACGTCGGCTACAGCTGTGCCTACGTCAACACCCTGTCGTGGCGAACGCCGACGACGCCGATGCCGGTCGAGAACAACCCGCGTGCGGTCTTCGAACGCCTGTTCGGCGATGCCGATACGACGGACCCAGCCGCGCAGGCCGCACGGCTCCGCAAGAACCGAAGCATCCTCGACTCGGTCACCGACACGGTTGCGGATCGCCAGGCGGTGCTAGGGGCGCGCGACCGGGTCAAGCTGACGGAGTATCTCGACGCCATTCGAGACGTCGAGCTGCGCATCCAGAAAGCCGAGGCGCAGGGCGACCGCGAGCTCCCGTCGCTCGAGCGGCCGACGGGCGCCGTCCCGGAGGCGTTCGAGGACTACGCGAAGCTGATGTTCGATCTCATGGTGCTGGCCTATCAGGCCGATCTCACCCGGGTCGGCACCTTTATGGTCGGGAAGGAGATAAGCGGTCGCACCTATCCCGAGATCGGCGTGGCCGGTGGGCACCATCAAGTGACCCATTCGACGTCGGATCCGGAACGCGTCGAGAAGCTGGTGCGCATCAACACGTACCACATGCAGCTCTTCGCCTACTACCTGGAGAGGCTCCACGCGACGCCCGATGGCGACGGGTCGCTGCTCGATCAGATGACGGTGTTCTTCGGCAGCGGCATGAGCGAGAGCGATCAGCACGATCCACACAAGCTGCCGGCCCTGCTCGTGGGCGGGGGCGCCGGTCAGATCGCGGGTGGGCGCCATCTTCGGTTTCCGGACACGACGCCGCTGACGAACCTCTATCTCAGCGTCCTGCACAAGCTCGGCGTGCCAGCCGAGCAGATCGGTAACAGCACGGGGACGTTCGCGGAGCTGTCCGACCTCTAAGGCCGCGCACGGCGGAAGACGAGGCGCATTGATGCGGATCATGACAACACGGGGTGTCTGGGTCGGCGCGGTCCTGTCGCTCGTCTCTGCGAGTGGTCTCGCGTTGGCCGCCGCAGAGGATCTACGGCTCGTGGACGCGGCCAGACGGCAGGACGCGCGCGCGGTACGGTCTCTCGTCGAGGCGCGGGTCGACGTCAATGTCCGGCAGCCGGACGGCGCCACGGCGCTTCATTGGGTGTCCCACTGGAACGACGTCGCAACGGCGCGCCTGCTGATCGATGCCGGGGCGGAGCTGGACGCGGCGAATGCACACGGTGTCACCGCGCTGTCGCTCGCCGCCGCCAACGCGAGCGTCGAGATGGTGAGAGTGCTCCTCGACGCGGGCAGCGATCCCAACGTGGCCCGCGCGACTGGAGAGACGCCGCTCATGCGCGCTGCGAGCACCGGGAATCGCGCCGCGGTCGACGCGCTCCTCGCGGCTGGCGCCGAGGCCAACGCTGCCGACCCGGTCACCGGGCAGACGGCACTGATGTGGGCCGCTTCCAGGCGGCATCTCGAGGTGGTCGAGGTGTTGCTGGCGGGCGGTGCCAACGTCGATGCCCGGTCCAAGAACGGCTTCACCCCGCTGCTGTTCGCGGCCCGCGAAGGGAGCCTAACGGTCGCCCGGACGCTGGTGGCGGCGGGTGCGGACGTGAACGACGCGACATCCGACGGGACAAGCGCACTGGTGGTGGCGACCGTGCGCGGACAGGTCCCCGTGGCCGTGTTCCTGCTCGAGGCGGGCGCCGACCCCAACACCGGGCCCGTTGCCAAGGCGCCCATGAGGGCCTCAGCCGACGTGGACGACGGGACCGTGGCAGAGCGCGAGCCGGAGGGACCCGACCACACGGCCCTCCACTGGGCCGCGGGCGCCTGGCAGACCGAGTTGTCGGGGCCAAACGGCATCGACGCCGAGCGTGACGGCGAGTGGCGAGCCATTCGCGGCGTGCCGTCCGACGGAAGGCTCGAGCTGGTCGAGGCGCTGCTCGCGCATGGCGCCGATCCGAACGCCCGCCTGAAGAAGACCCCGCCCAGGTTCGGCTACAGCCAGATCTCATACGAGCACAACAAGCAAGGGGTCAACGTGTTCGACGGCGCCACACCGTTCCTGCTGGCGGCGATGGCCGGTGACGTCGAGGTGATGCGGGTCCTCGCGGCCGGTGGGGCGGACCCGCTGCTGGCGGCGAGTGACGGGACGACTCCGTTGATGGTGGCCGCCGGCCTGGGGCGGTACGAGGCTGAGAGCCTGCGCACGGAGGCCGATACGCTGGCGGCGGTCGAACTGGCGCTCGAGCTCGGGGCCGACGTCAACGCGGCCACCGGCGCTGGCCACACCGCCTTGCACGCGGCTGCTCACATCAAGTCGGATCGGCTGATCCAGCTGCTCGTCGACCGGGGGGCCGCGATCAATGTTGCGAACGAACGCGGCGAGACGCCGCTGATGCTCGCCGACCGCTTCCGGGCGGGCAGCGGCAACGTCCAGGTCCGAACCAGCACCGGCACTCTGCTGCGTGCGCTCGGTGCCAAAGAGCCGCTCGACGTGGCGCCGACCGTCCGGCCCCGGTAGTCGCGACAGGTAACGGACACGCGGTTCGCGTCTGGGCCGAAAGGCGTGTTCGAAAACGAGCGCGGTCTGACCCCACCAACCGGTTCTCTCGACGACACGACCAGCGCATCGACGGGCTCCGACGGCTCTCGCGCTTTCGGGGTTCGGGGCGAAGCCCCGGCTCGTTAGGACGTCTTCCGTCTGAGAATGATCCAGTGTGGGCACTTCGCCTGGTCCAGGTAGAGCCGCTCACAGTCATCACACCGGACACACTCGGTCATCAGGATCTTCGGTCCCTCGATCGCGCCCCATTCACACGCCTTCTCACAGATTTTGCACGTGTTGCATTCCGACCAACGCTTGATGCGAAACACCGTTAGGTTCGACAGCAGTCCGAGGAAGGCGCCGACCGGGCAGAGAAAACGGCAGTAGAGGTTTCTGACGAACACGGTGGCGACGAGCAGCAGCGCCAGGCCGACCCAGAGACCGACGGTCGCCTGACCGGTGAACATCCAGAACGGCTCCACGTAGCGATAGGCGGAGATGTCGGAGGTCACAAAAAAGTAGACGAGGATGGCGCCCAACAGGCCGTATTTCACTTTGGCGGCCCGCCGCTCGAGCCAGGCGGGCACGTCGACGCGTAGCCGCGCGGGTACGACCCGATCGAGGAGCTGCGTGAACGCGCCGTAGGCGCAGATGCGGCCGCAATACAGACGGCCCCACAGGACGGTCGAGACCACCGTGAAGCCTGCGAACAGATACCACGCGAGGCTGTACTTGAAAACCGGCAGGTTGCCGCCCAGCAGGCTGAAGACGTTGACGACGGAGATGAGCTGGCTCTTGGCCAACCCCAGGTACACCACGGCGGTCACCAGCGTGACGTATTTGAGGGCCACGCTCTTGCGGAAGAAGCTCACCATGGCGAGCGTTGCGAACGCGACGAACAGCGACAGGTCGATCGCCTGATCCGCTAGCAGCGTGCCCCACGTCTCCTCGTCCTCCTCGTCGTCGAACCCCCACGGGTCCTGATCTTGGTCCTGGACCGGCGACGCGTCTGGTTGGGCCCCGACAGTGCCCGGCTCCGCAGGTTCCGACAGCGCGTCGAGCGTGGTCGAGGCAGCGATTGACAGAAGCAGGACGGTGACGAGCCGGTGGACCCAGACTCTGGTCACTTCGAGTCTACGGGGGGCGTGAGGAACTGTCGGGCGATGCGCCTCGCGCTGTTCCTGACGGCGCGCGACGCGCTCGTGACGGTCATCGTCGCTCTCGACACCGCGTCGACGTCGCGGCCGACCCTGAAGCGGTCCCGAATGCTCTTGGCTTCGAACTGCGCCGCGAACTCCGGCAACTCGATGGAGAAATAGCCATAGGGCTCGTTGTGGTCGACGACGACGACACCGGTGAGGGAGCCGGTCGTGTCTATACCAACCAGGATCTGGATCGGGCCGTCGTATCCGCGCTCTAGGGGCTCGAGGTCGCGTGTGAGGAACGCATACCCGGCAAGCCGTCGGTCGCCGCCCGCGTCGTCGGCGTACGCCTTGATATGCGGTGGCGCGCCGCCCTTGGGTGAGAAGGCGGTCGCCGTGGGGAAGAGCCGCTCCAGACGCGCCATCCGGGTCGCGTCGTGTGCGGCCTGCCGTCCGGTCACGAGGGCGGCGCTGACAACCAGTGCCACCGCGATGGCTGCGATTCTCATTCAGGCGTGTGGGTCCGGTCCGAGGACGCCGATTATCCCGTGACGCAGAGCCCCCGTCAAATCGCGAGCGCATCGGTTGCTAGCAGTATGATGCCGGTATCCGGTTGCTCACGGCGAGACCGGTGGCGAGCCAACCCATCAGGCAGGAGCTCACATGTCCTTGAACCGACACCACGGGCTGCTAGCCCTCGTCCTCGTTTGGGCGTTCTTCGTGGGTTGCGCGCTCACGGCGCGCGCGCAGGATCGGCTGTCCACCGCGAAAACGGCGACGTGTACCTTTCCGCTGATTGCAACCGGCACATGGACCGATGGAGACCCGGACGCCGACGTGACCACTTCCGACCTGTCGTTTCGCTTCGAGGCCATCGATATCGAGGATGCCACGGCCGAGGCGGTCGGTCCGTTCGGCGCGTCGCACATCATCACACGCTTGTCTGGCGAGTATCTGCATTTTCTCCAGATGTTCCAGGCGGGACCGCTGTACTCGACCACGATCTTCAACCGGGAAACACGTGACGGGAAGCTGATGGCGGTCCACACGCGTCATGAGTACACGATCGTCTCGCTGCCGGGGTTCACGTCACGGCCTGAGCAGTACTACGGCGAGTGTGAAGTCGGGGGCTAGTATCGTCAGCGCGACGCCGGCGGATCGAGGAGACCCGGCTCCACCGTCGGGCCGGGTCGGTGGTCCAGGTCGTCGTCGCGCCACGGCGTGCGGCACGGCTGGCGGCGTGCGTACAGCGCCAGGTTGTCGGCGATCCGGCCCGCGATGTCGGCACGTCCGGCGCGCGCGGCGGACGACATTGCCAGGCGCTGCCAGTCGATGGCGAGGTCGAAGTGGCCGAGCTCGGCGAGCACCATCGCCATCGTCTCGAAGATGGCCGGGTGCTGCTCCCCGTCGGCCAGCGGCTGCGCCAATTCCCAGGCGCGCACGCCGTCGCGCACCTGATCGTCGGGCGCGGCGGCGAGCAAGCGCGCGAGCGCGGCGCGAAACATCATCTGGTCGGGGCGCACGCTCATTGCCTCGGTCAGGCGCTCCCTGGCCTCAGGGTAGCGCGCGAGACGCACGAGCGCCATCGCCTCCCCGAACCGCGCGCCGACGTCGGCCGGCCGAAGCGCGATCACCTCGCGGTAGTGTGCCAGCGATTGCTCGAGCCGTCCGGTCCGGCGCAGCGAGTCGGCCAACGCCAGGTGCGCCCCGACGAAGGTCGGGTTCGCAGTCACGGCCGCCGTGTAGCGGTCGATTGCCTCCTGATCGCGACCCGCCCGCTCGAGGAGCCAGCCCAGACCGAAGTGAGCCTCGTGGAGCCCGGGATCGAGACGCAGCGCTTCCTCGTACTCATCAAGCGCGCCGCGCGCATCGCCCACGCGCTCCAGCGCTGAGCCGAGGTTGACACGCATCGCCGCGTAGTCCGGCTCGGCCTCCAACGCCCGGCGGTAGTACTCCACCGCCTGGGGCCAGTTCCCGGCGGCAGCGGCGTCCAGCCCGCGGTCGCGGTAGAACTGCGGGGTTCGCACTGCGCCGCCGAGCGCCGCCAGCAGCGGGTCCTCCAGCTTGAAGGGGACGCCGGGGTTGCGGCCGCTCGTCGAGCTCCCGCCTCGGCGCTCGAAGTGATACGTTGCTTGTTCGAGGTCGCCCTGCCCGCGGTATGCCAGGGCGAGCGGGTAGTGGACGACGGTCGCCTCCGAGTCGAGCGCCGCGGCCGCCGTCAGGTGCTCCACCGCGCGCGCGTAGTCCTGCTGCGCGAGGGCGGCCCAGCCGAGCTCGAATTGCACCGCCGGCTGGTTCGGGGCGAGCGACAGGGCGTCGGTCAGTCGTGCCGTCGCCTGCGCCGGCTCGCCCAGGTCGAGGTAGACGCGGCCGAGCCACACGAGCGTGGCCAGGTCGTCGGGACGCAGCTCGCGCGCGCGCTCGAAGTGCTCCGCCGCCTCGGTCGGGTTGCTGCTGTTGTTGAGGACGTGCGCGAGGTAGTAGCTCCAGCGGACGTCGTCGGCCGCGAGACGCTGAGCGTTGCGGTAGCAGCGCTCGGCCTCGCCGGCGAACCGTGTCGCAATGAACAGCATGCCCATCTCGCCGAACGCGTCGGCGCGCTCGCGGGGGGAGGCGTCGGTGCGACCCTCGGTCGCCATCAGCGACGCATGGGCCTCGCTGAGCTGCCGCTCCACTGAGGCGTGCAGGCCGCTCAGGTCTGGCAAGACCACCGGCGGGAGCGGCTGCCCCGCCGGGTCGTCCTGTCCGGTTCCGGCTTGCGCCTCGCGCCCGAGTGCGTGCAGCCGCCCCGACGACGCCGAGGCCGCCAGCACGAGGACGACAGCTACCGGTGCGAATCCGCGCATGCTCATTGGTGCCACCGAAGGGACGGCCGTGGCTGTGACCGGGCGAATGCTCTCCACATACGCCATGGCGGCCACGGGAAGCCGAGCGCTTCACGCTCGCGGATCCACGATAGCACCCGGCAGGCTCAAAGGCCACTGGAGGGCGCTGGATGTCGCCGGTCGACGACGACCCAAGTCTGCACGAGCGCTGCCCCGGTACCGGTTTGCGTGCATTGGCTGATTCCAGTAGCGTTGGTGACTCAGCTCGTACCCGCTTCGTGGCCACGGAGCGGAGCACCGCGTCCAATCGCATGGCGATCGGCGCGCGCATCACGGTCGTCAAGAATGGGATACCCGGGTCGGTGGGAGGCGCGGCCGCCGATGCTGTCGTCGCGTGCCAGGTGGACGAGGGTCACAGGCGCGATTGCCGTCGTCTGCTGTTTCTGGCTGCACACCAGCGTGCCGCGTGCGCGCCCTCGGTCGCCTTCACAGGACGATCCGGGCAACGGTCGACCTGCCGCACGCGGGGTCTCGTCGAGCCAGTCCGCTGGGGAGTGGTTCACCGAGCGAGCCGAGGCCGTCGGGCTCGATTTCGTCCATTTCAACGGCATGTCGGGTGAGTACTATTTCGAGGAGATGCTCGGGTCCGGCGTGGCGCTCCTCGACTACGACAACGATGGCGACCTTGACGTCTACCTCCCACAGGGTCGGATGCTTGGTGCGGGCAAGTCGGTGTCCGACGCGTCGGTTCCGCCGCAGATGCCCCAGCCGTTGACGGATCGCCTGTATCGGAACGACCTCGCCGTGCATGCCGATGGCTCCCGCACGCTCCGGTTCACCGACGTCACCGAGGCGAGCGGCCTCGATGTGCGTTCGTACGGCATGGGCGTCGCCACCGGCGATATCGACAATGACGGCTGGGTCGACGTGTATCTCACCACGCTCGGGCCGGACCGGATGCTCCACAACAACGGCGACGGCACCTTCAGCGATGTCTCCAGGCAGACGGGCACGAGCCAGCAAGGTTGGAGTCTGTCCGCGTCGTTCGCCGACGTCGACCGGGACGGGTGGTTGGACCTCTACGTGAGCAATTACGTCGACCTCGGTATCGACGACGACCGTGAATGTCTGAGTAGCGCCCTGGGCACACGCGACTACTGCGGACCGGAGCTCTACTCGCCGGTCCCAGACCGGCTGTATCGAAACCGTGGCGACGGTACGTTCGTCGACGTCACCACTGCGGCGCGCATCGCGAGCGAATACGGGCCGGCGCTCGGGGTGGTGGCTGCCGACGTCGACGGTGACGCGTGGGTCGATTTCTATGTTGCCAACGATGGACAGGAGAACCAGCTGTGGAGGAACGAGCACGACGGCACCTTCAGGAACGGGGCGCTGCTGGCTGGAGTCGCGCTGAATCAGGCGGGGGCCGTCGAGGCCGGCATGGGCGTCGACGCGGGTGACGTCGACAACGACGGCGACGAGGATCTGTTCCTGACGCACCTGGCCACGCAAACGAACACGCTCTACGTCAACGGCGGCGCCGAGTTGTTCGAGGATCGGAGCACGATGTCCGGCCTGGGGCCGCCGAGCTTGGCGGCGACGGGCTTCGGCACTGGCTTCTTCGACTACGACAACGATGGCTGGCTCGATCTCTTCGTGGCGAACGGGGCGGTCGCCACCATCCCGGCGCTGGCTGCGGCCAACGATCTCTTTCCGCTGCACCAGCCGAACCAACTTTTCCGCAATCTGGGCAATGGGCGTTTCGAGGAGGTCACCGACCGCGCCGGCGAGGTCTTCGCGTTGTCGGAGGTCAGCCGCGGCGCGGCCTTCGGCGATCTGGACAACGACGGTGATACCGATATCGTCGTCACGAATAACGCCGGCCCGGTGCGCTTCCTGCGGAACGAGATCGGCGCTCACAACCACTGGCTCGGTTTACGGCTTGCGGGCGGAAGCCCGTCACGTGACATGTTGGGGGCTCGCGTCGCCGTCTTTCGGGGCGAGGGTCCGCCGCTGTGGCGGCGCGCCCGGACGGACGGAAGTTACGCGTCCGCCCACGATCCGCGGGTGCTCGTCGGTCTGGGCGACACCGTGGCGGTCCCGCGGATCCGAGTGGTCTGGCCGAGTGGTCGGGTCGAGGAATGGACAGACCTCGAGATCGATCGCTATGTGACCCTGACCGAAGGGACCGGCCGGGAGCCACGGTAGGGGTCTGTTGGTATCGCTCACATGATCGTGACACCTCGGATAAGACGTGGCGTCGTCGCCCTCGCGGTAGCGATTGCGGCGGAGCTGGCCGGAGCGAACGACGCGGCGGGAGTCGGCGCGCGAGCCGCGCCGCCGCAGGGGGAGCTCAGTGCGCGGGACCGCGCCCTGGAGGCCGCTGCGAACCGGGACTGGCCGGAGGCGGCGAGTCAGTATCGGCTCGCGGTCGAGGCCGATCCGGATTCCACGACACTGCGGCTGGACCTCGGCGCGGCGCTCGAGAGCGTGGGCGATGCGCGCGGCGCGTTGGCACAGTATCGAGAAGCACTTCGCCTCGATTCGAAGCTCGCAAGAGCCGACTACCGCCTGGGGGCGCTGCTCGAGCGCGCCGGTCGAGACCAAGAAGCCATCGAGCACTACACCGCAGCGGTGACCCAGGACCCGAACTTCGGCGCAGCCCATCTCAAGCTGGCCGACGTGCTACGCCGCACCGATCGGCTCGAGCTCGCGTTCTCCCATTACCGGCGGGTCATTGAGCTGGAACCAGCCACCCGGCGGCGGACCATCACCGGACCCGAGGCAGAGGACGCGCGGTTCGGAGAGGCGATGGCGCTCGTGCGTCTGACCCGCTTTGCGGAGGCCCGGGACAGCTTGAGCATGGGCATCAGGGTTCATCCCACTCAACCCGCGTTCCGGCTCGCGCTGGCGCGCGTGCTCGCGGCGGCACCCGACGACCTGGTGCGCGATGGCGAGCGCGCCTGGGAATTGATGGGAGCGTTGCTGGAAGGGCAACAGCAGCCGGCCGTCTTCGAGACGGCGGCGATGGCACTCGCTGAGCTGGGTCATTTCGATCTTGCCGTCGACTGGCAACGCCTGGCAATGTCGGCAGCGGCCAACGCCGGGCGCTCGGACGTGGCGCAGCAGATGTCGGCCAACCTGGCCCTGTATGTGGGGCGTCAGCCCTGCCGCACCCCCTGGCGAGACGACGATCCGGACCACAGGCCTGGCCCCCCGGTGGATCTCGAGCTGCTCGATAGACCTGCGGCACGTTGACCGCCGGCGAAAGAACCCACTGCCCGGGCGTGTTCACGGACCCGGGCGTATTCACGGAGAAGCTGGTAAGCTCCTGAAGGAGTTTCTGCCGAAGCTCCGGGGACTACCGCGCCTCCTCTTTCGCAATTGAGAAACGATGAGATCCATCAAAAGTGTTGCGGTCGGCGGTCTTGCGCTCCTGTCTCCCATGCCGGCCTATGCACATCACGCGTCGGCCGGGAACATACCGACGACCTTCGCCGAGAGGCTCATCTCAGCGCTGGCCCATTCGGTTATTGGGCTCGAGCTACTTCTCGGCCTGGTGGTGATGGGGCTCTTGGCGTATTCACTGAGCCATTTCACGGGGATGTGGCGCCCCCGACTCTTGCGCTCGGCTCTCTCGCGGGGACGGGCCTCGGGGTTGCCAGGGTCATTCTCGCCGCCTCAGTGAGGCTGACTGCGGCGGCGGGCGGGCGCGGCGGTCGGCTGGTGCTCGGGAGACGCCTGACCGTGTGACGTGACGGACAAGATGCAGCGCGAGGCAGCCGAGCGTTTCGTCAACGTGCTACGGCCCGACGGCGAGTCTCGCGAAGTGCGGGTACTCGACGGGCAGATCTTCGTCTGTCGCGGGTGCTGTTGCGGCAATGTCGAGAGGGACTTTCCCGCGGTACCGCTCGAGGCGTTCAAGGGTCAGTGGAAGGGTCGGGGGATTCGGCGGCGCGTCCACCTCACGATCGCCGGTTGCCTCGGGCCCTGCGCCGTGGCCAACGTGGTGCTGCTTGTGCTCTACGGTCGCACCGTCTGGCTCCACTCCATCGACGCTCCGGTTCAGGTCACAGCCATCTTCGACTACGTGGAGCGGACGCTGGACGCCGGGACGTTCATACCGCTCGATGAATTTTTGGCGCCATTCGAGTTCACTCGCTACGCCTTCGAGCCCGCTGCCGCGTCGTGTGCGTACTCCACGTCTTTTTCATAGAGGTCAGCCGGATGGTGAAACGCGACGAAGGGACGGTTGGCCGGCGAACGTTCATCACGAATGCGGCAGCCACTACCGCGGCGGCGGCCGTAGGAGGAGTGCCCATGGCGGCAGCCGCGCAGGACGAATCCGACCACGAGCATCAGACGGTGCCGGCGGACATCGCGCTCCGGGTCAAGGCGCTCGAAACGGTGCTGGTCGCGAAAGACATAGTCGACCCCGCGGAGCTGGATGCCATCGTCGACACCTACGAGAACAGAATCGGCCCGCGCAACGGGGCCCAGGTGGTGGCGAAGGCGTGGGCGGACCCCGCATACAAGGCGCGTCTGCTCGCAAACGGTACGGGGGCGATCGCGGAGCTCGGCTTCGGCGGCGCGCAGGGAGAGCACATGCACGTCGTCGAGAACGAGCGGAAGGTGCACAACATCGTCGTGTGCACGCTCTGTTCCTGCTACCCCTGGCCGATCCTCGGCCTCCCACCGGTCTGGTATAAGTCCGCGCCCTATCGTTCGCGTGCGGTCATCGACCCACGCGGGGTGCTGCGGGAGTTCGGCCTCGATCTCGACGATGACGTGGAAGTCCGTGTCTGGGACAGCACGGCCGACGTTCGCTATCTCGTGCTGCCGGAACGGCCCGCCGGCACCGGGAACCTGTCCGAGTCAGAGCTCGCGGAGATCGTCACCCGCGATTCGATGATCGGTGTCGCCAAGGTCGCGCCGGCGAGCGCGCGCGGGGGCGGTGCATGAACGGCATTCACGATATGGGCGGTATGGACGGCATGGGCCCCATCGAGCCCGAGCCGAACGCACCGGTGTTTCACGAGCCGTGGGAGGGCCGAGTCCATGCGCTTTTCATGACGATCACGTTCGGGCCGTGGCGCGTGGGCCGCACCTGGGGAAGTTTCCGGTTCGAGTTGGAGCAGATCCCCCCGGGCGACTATCTGCGCATGACCTACTACGAGCGCTGGTTCGTGACGCTCGTTGCGCGGCTGTTGAGGTCCGACTTCGTCACACAGGCGGAGCTCCAGAGCGGCACGGCCGATCCCGCACGGCCAAGCCCGGTGCTCTTGCCGGTGCCAGCGAGCGCGGACAGCCCCGAACCTCCGGTCAGCCCGCGATTCCAGGCGCAGCAGCGGGTGCGCGCGCGTAACCTGAATCGCCGCGGGCACACGCGGCTGCCGCGCTATGCCCGCGGCAAGCAGGGTGTCGTGCAACTGGACCATGGCGTTGCCCGCTTGCAGGACACCGACGTGGACGGCCGCATCCTCGGCGGCGGACCGCGGCAGCACGTCTACCTCGTGCGCTTCGAGGGTCGCGAGCTCTGGGGCGAGCGAGCCTCGACGCGCGATGCGGTCTATCTCGATATGTGGGAGGACTACCTTGAGCCAGTCTGAGACTCGACTCGACACCGAACGCCTCGAGGTGCTGCCGCCGCTGCCGCGGGACGAGGAGGGACCGGTGTTCGCCGAGCCGTGGCAAGCGCAGGCCTTCGCGCTTGCGGTGAAGCTCTCCGAGCGCGGTCACTTCACGTGGAAGGAATGGGCCGCCGCGCTGGCGGCGGAGCTCAAGGCGGCGGCCGACCGCGGAGAGCCGGACGATGGCTCCCAGTATTACAACCATTGGGTGACGGCCCTCGAGCGCCTCTCGGCATCGAAGGGACTCACCGATCCTGCGTCACTCGCGGAGCGAAAAGAGGCCTGGGCTGACGCCTACCGGCACACGCCTCACGGAAAGCCTGTTTTGCTCGAGGCCTCGAAGCACTAGTTGCCGCATCGCCGCGCTCCCTGACTGCCGCCGTCCGGACTCCGTGGTGGTACGATGACCTTCACGATTCCGCTCGGTCGAGACCCGCCTGGGCTTCGAGAGCGGGCTGCGAGGCCACAGGCCAAGGCGAAGGGCGCGACGGCAGCCATGGCAGGAGGGTGGACGATGAGGACACGGAGACTGACGGTCGCGCTTGTGCTGGCGGCCGCCGCGGCGCTTGGCGTGAGCGCGCTGCACGAGCTCGTCGCCGCGCAGGCCGAGCGGCGCGTCTACTATCCCGCGGAGATCCGCGATCCGTCGTGGCTTGACCAGCGCGCGCTGGACCAGCTCGCCACGGTGGACCAGTTCGAGGTGTTTCATGATTTCCGGTTCGAGGATCGCGTCCTCGAGAGCGGTATTACGTTCCTCAACCGGGTCACCGACGACTCCGGCAAGGCGTACAAGCCGGTGCACTACGACCACGGCAACGGGCTCGCCGTCGCCGACGTCGACGGCGACGGGCGCCTAGACCTCTACTTCACGAACCAGGTCGGCTCCAACGAGCTCTGGCGCAACCTCGGCGACGGCCACTTCGACGACGTCACGCGCACGGCAGGCGTCGGTCTCCCCGACGCGATCAGCGTGACTGCGTCGTTCGCCGATACCGACAACGACGGCGATGCCGACCTGTACGTGACGACCGCCCGCGGTGGCAACCACTTGTTCGTCAACGATGGGCGCGGCCGCTTCACTGACGTCACCGAGGCGGCCGGTCTGACGCACGTGGGTCACTCGTCGGGGGGCGTGTTCTTCGACTACAACCGCGACGGGCTCCTGGATCTTTTTCTCTCCAACATCGGTGTCTACTCGACCGACGAGGTAGGCCCGGGCGGATACTACGTTGGGATCACCTCCGCGTTCGAGGGTCACCTCGAGCCGGACCGGACCGAGCGCAGCATCCTGTACGAGAACCAGGGCGACAACCGCTTCGCTGACGTGACCGAGGCGCGCAGGCTGCTCGATGAGAGCTGGACCGGCGACGCGGCCGCCCTCGACGCCAACGCAGACGGGTGGCCGGATCTCTATGTGCTGAACATGCAGGGGCACGACGAGTACTACGAGAACGTCGGCGGCGAATACTTCGAGAAGCGCAGCCGCGAGCTGTTCCCCCGGACGCCGTGGGGGGCGATGAGCATCAAGGCGTTCGACTACGACAACGACGCCGACATGGACATCATGCTCACGGACATGCACTCCGACATGAGCCAGGGCATCGGTCCACCCCGCGAGAAACTCAAGTCCCGTATGCAGTATCCGGAGGGGACATTGCGATCGGGCGGGATGAGCATCTTCGGAAACGCCTTCTTCCGCAACAACGGCGACGGAACCTTTACCGAGGTATCCGACGAGTTGGGGACCGAGAACTACTGGCCCTGGGGACTCAGCGTCGGCGACCTCAACGCGGACGGTTTCGACGACGTGTTCATCGCGTCGAGCATGAACTTCGAGTTCCGTTACGGCGTGAACTCCGTGCTGCTGAACAACCGGGGGAGGGTTTTCCTCGACAGCGAGTTCATCCTCGGCGTGGAGCCGCGCCGGGACCGGCGCACGGCGCGACCCTGGTTCACGCTCGACTGCTTGGCGGCGGACCGCGCCAATAGGTACTGCGAGGAGTTTGGGATCCTAGGCGAGGCCGAGATGTGGGGGGCTGTCGGGTCCCGATCGTCGGCCATCTTCGATCTGGAGGGAGACGGCGATCTGGACATCGTCACGGCGGAATTCCACGACGGTCCGATGGTGCTGGTCAGCAACCTCGCCGAGCGGACGTCGGTCCGCTATCTTGTCGTCGAGCTCGTCGGAACGGAATCCAATCGCGACGGGCTGGGAGCCCGCGTCACGGTGCAGGCCGCAGGGGCCTCCTACCTGAAGGTGCACGATGGGCAATCGGGATACCTGTCGCACAGCCTCATCCCGCTGTATTTCGGGCTGGGGGATGCTGACACGGTGGACGAGATCGCGGTGGTGTGGCCGTCCGGCGCGCGGCAGGTGGTGCCCGGACCGATCGCCGCCAACACCACGATCGAGGTGCGAGAGGAGTAGCGTCTCCATTCGGGGGGATCGAAGATCGGCGAGACAAAATAAAAAGGGCGGGAGCCGCACGTGCGACTCCCGCCCTTTATTTTGTCTCGCGCGACGCCGTGCCTCAGACGTGGTCCAGGCGGCCGGTGCTGTCGCCGATGCTGTCGTGGTGGACGTCAACCTTGTCGAGAATCGAGACGAGCGCGTTCGTCAACGGCGTCTTCTCCGGGTACACGACGTGTCGTCCGCCTTTGAGCCGACCGCCGGCGCCACCCACGAGCAGACACGGCAGATCCTGGTGCTGGTGGAGGTTGCCGTTGCCGATGCCGCCGCCATACATGAGCAGCGAATGATCCAGCAGGGTGCCATCGCCATCGGGCGTCGCCTGCAGCCTGTCGACGAAATGGCTGAAGAGGCTCACGTGGTAGGCGTTGATCTTCTCCACACGCACGATCTTACTCGGGTCGTTCCCGTGGTGCGAGATGGCGTGGTGCGGGTCGGGAACGCCGATGTGGTTGTAGGTGCGTGTCGACGCTTCGCGGGCGAGCATGAAGGTGCTGACTCGCGTGATGTCGGCCTGAAACGCCAGCGCCTGCAGGTCGTACATCAGCTTGACGTGGTCGTCGTAGAGCTCGGGCACGCCGACCGGCATCGAGGGCAGCTCGATGTGGTCCCCAACGCGCGCCTCCATCTTCTGCACCCGCTGCTCAACTTCGCGGACGCTATCGAGGTACTCGGCCACACGCGCGCTGTCTGCGACCCCGAGACGCTTCTGTAGCCGGTCAACCTCGCCGACGATCGCATCGAGGATGCTCCGGTCCTGGCTGAGCTGGCGCCGGCGCGCCTCGGGCGCGAGTCCCTCGCCGAAGAGGCGTTCGAAGACGACCCGCGGGTCGGTCTGCATCGGGAGCATCGTCGTCGGTGTGCGCCACGACAACGTGTTGACGTAGCTGCAGGCGTAGCCGATGTCACAACCGCCGACGGCGGTGAAGTCCTCGGCGGCGACCTCCAGCGAGCGCAGCTGCGTATCGCGCCCCAGCTCGTCGGCGGCGAATTGGTCGATCGTCTTCCCGCCGCGCACGTCCGCCCCTTCGGTCCGCTTGGGGTGGATGCCGCTCAGCCAGACGGCACTCGCGCGCGCGTGGTCGCCCGAGCCCTCACCTTCGGCGGCTTCAGCCGGACGAGATTCGAGGTTGGACAGCACGAGCAGACGGTCGCGGTGCCGCTCGAGCGATGCCAGCGTCGGTGGGAGATCGAACGCGGTGCCATCCGCCACCGGTCGCCATTTGTCGTTGATCGCGCCGTTCGGGATATAGGTGAAGGCCAGCCGTCGCACCGGGGCGGCTGCGGTGCGGGCGGCCGCCGACAGGGCCGGCACCATCGCATCGAGAAGCGGCAACGCCAGCGTCGCGCCAGCACCGCGCAGGAACGTCCGCCGGGGCAGCGCCATCTTCGTGATGATCATCGTCTCTCCTCGGGTAAAAACTTTCTCTCAAGGCTCGCGTTAGGGCCCGGCCGCCGTCGCAACGGTCGTCTCGCCCGTCGCCGGCCGCTTCATCTTCATTCGGAACGGGTCGCTCGTGACGATACCTGTGATCACCGTTGAGAACCTATAGTTCTCGCCGGCGGCCTGGGTCACGATCGATCGGACCACCGGGGCATCGTAGTACTCGAGCCCCCGGCCCACTGCGTAGGTTAACAGCTTTCGTGTCAATGTATTGACGAATTCGTTGGGGCGTCGCAGTATCGCCTCGCGCAGCTCGCTCGGGCCGTCGAACGCCGTCCCGTCCGGCAGCGTGTCGGCGGCGTCAATCGCGACCCCGTCGGCGCCTCTCGCCCGCCACCTGCCAATCGCGTCGAAGTTCTCGAGTCCGAAGCCATACGGGTCCATTCGCGCGTGACAGACCGCGCACGCGGGGTTGGCTCGATGCTGGGTCAATCGCTCGCGAATCGACAGCCCCTCGGCACTGCCGGTGTCTTCGAGGTCCGGCACGTCAGGCGGCGGTGGCGGCGGCGGCGCCCCGAGCAAGTTGTCCAGAATCCACTTCCCCCGCAGCACCGGCGACGTCCGCGTCGCATACGAGGTCACCGTCAGCACGCTGCCATGGCCAAGCAGCCCACGTCGGTGCTCATCCGTGACCGGCACCCGCCGGAACCGGTCGCCGTAGACCCCAGGGATCTGGTAGTGGCGCGCGAGCCGCTCGTTCACATAGGTATAGTCGGCCGTCAGTAAGTCGAGCACACTGCGGTCCTCCCGCATGATGCTCTCGACGAACAGCTCGGTCTCCCGTTGCATCGCCCGGCGCAGGTTGTCGTCGAAGTCCGGGAACGTCGGCCGGTCGGGGGTGATGTTGCCGAGATTGCGCACATACAGCCACTGCCCGGCGAAGTTCTCCACGAGCGCGGCGGCCCGCGGGTCGGCGAGCATCCGGCGCACCTGGCGCGAGAGCCCGTCTCGGTCGCTCAGCTCGCCACGTTCGGCGGCGGTGAGCAGCGCGTCGTCCGGGATGCTGCTCCAGAGAAAAAAGGACAGCCGCGAAGCCAGGTCGAGATCGCCCAGCGGATAGATTTCACCCGCGGCAAGAGCCTCGGGCTCGGTTTCGAGCCGGAAGATGAACTGCGGGCTTGCGAGCACGTACCGCAGCGCGAGCTCGATGCCGGCTTCGAAGTCGCCGTCGCGCCGGCCCTGGGCGTAGAACCCGAGCAACCCCTTGAGCTCGGGCGCCTCCAGCGGCCGCCGATAGGCGAGCCGGCCGAGGCGGCTGAGGATCGCGCGGGCGCACGCTGCCTCGTCGCTGGGACCCGTTGGCTGACACGAGAAGATCCGATCCCGGCTGACCGAATCACGTGGCCGCGCCGCGTCGAACGGACCTGTGAGCATCAGCCGATCGACTTCGGGGAGCCCCGACCGGCTGTTCGCGGACACGTAGCTGCGCAGGAACGGCTTCCGCACCTGCTCCAGCAGCGCCGCCGGCTTGCCGACGAACGCGGCGACGATCGTATGGTCGCCGGCCGGGATCGGCAGCCGCACGCGCAACTGCTCGTCGGCGAAGAACGCCTTGTTCACGCCGAGCCCGCCGTCGGTCAGTGGCCGGTAGGCATCTGGGCCGCCAACGGCGAAGACGCCGATGCGCTCATCATCGAGCGTCAGCTCCAGCAGGTGCTCCTCACCGAGACCGCGGATAGATCCGCCGGCGCCGCGCCGTAGCGTGATCGCCATCTCGTAGTCCGCGTCAACCGGCAGATACTCGTCGACCCGGATACCCCCGCGCGTGCCGAGCGGTAGATCCCGCAAATGGTAGGACTGCGTGAGGTCCAACGGGGTGTTGTAGGTGGTCGTCGTCGGCGGGATTACCGGGCTGCCGACCGCGAGCCGGGATATCTTGCGCGCTGTGGTCACATAGCTTTCGAGCAGCACGGGCGACATGCCGAGCGCATCGGCGATGTTGTCGAACCCATATGTCGAATCGTCCGCCGGAAGCGCGCTGACGTCGGCGTCGACTGCCAGCAAGTCCCGCACGGCGTTGCGATACTCGGTCCGGTTCATCCGGTGCAGCAGGGGGCGACCGGGATTCGACCGCGTGGCCGCCGCGCGGTCGAGCGAGGTCTCCAGCCAGGTGGCGACGGCGTCGTAGGTCGCGTCGTCGGGGCGGGGCCGTCGCGCCGGCGGCATCGTCCGGCTCCGAAGCTTGTGGACCACCTTTTCCCACACCTCCGCGTTGGCGGCGGTATCCGCCACATCGAGCTGGTCGAGGGCGAGGCCGGCCGTTCGCAATCGCTCGTTGTGGCAGGTCACACAGTAGCGCTGCAGCATCGAAGCGGGGTCGGCAGCGGCGGACGCCGCGCCGCGTTCCGGCGCCTGAGCCGCCGACAGCGACGCGGCGCTGACGAGCCACGCGGCCAGCAGACACCACCCGGCACGCCATGCCGTCATCATCGAACGCTCCGTCGCGTGTCTCGACGTCATGATCACTGATTGGCGTTGCTGGCGAACCGATTCAGCTCGTCCTGTGTGCTCGGGGTGGCGCCGAGGTCGCGGAGCACGGCAGCCGACCGCTCGCGTCGAATCAGGCTCGCGACCTGATTGAACCCCTGCTCGGCGAGGTCGAGTGCCGTTCGTCCGAGCTCGTCGGCGAGGTCGGTTCTCGCGCCGGCGTCGACGAGATGCGCGATGACGCTGTCGGCCGCCCGGTAGACCCCGCCGTGGAGCGCCGTCTGGCCGTTCGCGTTCGCGGCGTTGACGTCGACGCCTTCGGCAAGCGCCAGCTTGACTGCTTCGAGGGCTTCCTGCTCGGGTCGAAAGCGCCGGGACCCCTCGACGTGAGCCACGCCGGCGGCCAGCATGACCGCCGTGTTGTTGGCGTACGTGGCCAATCGGGGATCGGCGCCGCGCTCCGCCAGGAGGCGCATCGCGTCGACGTCGGCGGCCTGCGCGGCCAGCAGATACGGCGTCGCGCCGCCGAGATTCACGGCGTTGTCCATGCGTGGGCGTCCGGCACTGTAAATGTTCTCATCCGTCCATCGCTCGTGCACGATCGGCACCGGCTCCGTCCGCGCGTTGGCGTCCGCGCCCTTCGCCACGAGCATCTCGATGAGCTCCAGGCTTCCGAGCTGCGTCGGATCCTCGCCGGTGAACGCGACCACCACGTTGCCGAGATGCCGTTGCGGCGACCGTGAGGCCACCAGATCGTGCAGCACCGAACGGCCCCGTGCGCTGCTCGCGTTGGGGTCGGCACCGCCGTCGAGCAGCATGCCGGCCACCGTGTAATGGCGGTTGCCGATCGCGATGCTCAGGAGGCTCCCGGCAACCGGATTTCTCCGGCGGCTCCTGGTGGCGTCCGGGTCCTCGGGCGCGACGAGGTTGACGTCGGCGCCGGCGGCGATGAGGAGACGCACCGCATCGCGGGCGTCCTGCCGGACCGCGAACATCAGCGCGGTGAACTGGCCGGTCGAAAAGGCATCGACGTTGGCCCCACCTTCCAGCAGCACGTTCATCACACCGACGTGGTTTTCAGCGGCGGCCCACATCAGCGGCGTCTGGCCACGCCAGCCGTCGGCCGCATCGATGTCGGCTCCACTGGCGCGCAAGGCCCGCACCGCCGCCACCTGGCCGGTCCGCGCACAGGTCATCAGCGGCGGCTCACCCGTCGGCGCGAGGTTGGCATCGGCCCCCGCGCCGAGCAGGCGTTCGACCATGTCGGCGTTTGAGTTCGTGCATGCGAGGGTCACCGGCGTGGCACCGTTGCGGTTGACCGCGTTGGCATCGGCGCCCGCGTCGAGCAGCAGCCCGGCCAAGTCGGCGTCGTCGTGGTAGACCGCCCAGTGGAGCGCGGTGGTCCCGTCCACCGCGGGCGAATTGACGTCGGTCCCGCCCTGTAGCAGGCGCGCAACGGCCGCCTGATCACCCATCTTCGCGGCGTCCGGAAGCGGCGTCTCGCTCTTGGCGGCAGCCAGAGCGGGACCTGCTGCGACCAACAGGAGCAGAAGCGTCAGCGCCGGGACTCGTTGAATCTGCATATTTCGGTACCAGTCCTCGCCTGGGGATTCATCAATCGCGGCCCCAGCAAATCACCACATCCGCGGCCAGACTCCGCGCCCTCCGCCGGCACGGTCGTTACCGGATCGTACAACAGGGTCGGGCGTTATTCAACGGAACACCTGGGACCCCAAAGCTGGTCATGGGGCGCCAAGGGGTCAACGGAAGCGCTCCACGTGCGGGCGCAGAAATCGCGCGACAGCCGTCGCTCCGATCGGTGTAAAGTGGACCTGGTCAGCGCCGTAGACCTCCTCGGACTCGAACCGGATCCCGCGGTCGTTTCTCACCTTCGCCAGAAAGTCGACCAGGGTGCAGAGGCTGCCGGTGCAGAGCGCCGTCAACTCGGCCAGTCTCTCGGCATAGTGTTCGTCGCCCCCCTCCACGTTCCACGGCGCCAGCATGACCAGCAACGGGATCCCCTGGGTGGCCAGCACACGGGACAGCCGCTCGAAGTGAGCTGGGTAGAACGACGAGTCGGTGTACCGACGCAGCACTGACGACTGGATGGCGGGCAGCTCGTTGTCGGGACCCAGTTGATACCGCCCCCACCCGGGTCCCAACCCGTTGACGTGACGGCGGATCTGATACTCCGTCAACCGGACGAGGTGAGAGCGATACAGCCAACGTGTGACTCGCGAGGCGTCCGGACGGTCGAACAGCGACAGAAACCGCATCCGGGAATCCTGCGTCGCGAGGAGCGCCTGAAACTCGAGAGTGACGGCATCCCAGTCATTCAAGCACACAAGGAGGATCGCGAGGTCCGGTTCGAAGCCGAGCACGCTGACGCGAACCTGCTCCGCCTCCTGGATGATGCTGTACCCCGGCACGCCGAAGTTGAGCACCTCCGCCGGCGTGGAGGAGTGGTCGAGCATGGCTTCGAGCTGGCTCGGGATCGTCTCCGGACCGGCCAGACCGTGGCCGTAGGTGATCGAGTCACCCAGCATCGCCACTCGAAACGCGCCCTCCGGCTTCGCCCGCGAGGGCTCACGCCCACGAAATGCGAATCGATTGTGGTCCGACACGCCCGGCTGCAACTCGTACATCAGCGTCTGGTTGTCTGACAACCTCACGGTGCCCCACGCGATTTCCGCCATCCCAACTGGCAGGATCAGCCGCACCGCCGCCTCGGCTCCGACAACGGCGAGTACCGTGGAACCGACGAGCAGACTCGCCGCCGGCAACCAGGCCCGTCTTCGCACAGCACCCGCCCTGCTCGCCGTCGGCCGGTCGGTGCCCATCGTCACCTGTGCTGAGCCCTCGAATCCCTACGTTGGGGCGGAACGACCGTCACCGAGGATCAGGTCGTCGAGCTCCGCTCGGCTCAGCGTGCAAGCGGGTGCGGACGAACCTGGAACCGTACGATCTCGCTGGTCATCCCCTTGCCGCCTTCGTTGTGCCAGTTCGCGATGGTGTCGTTGCTCGCCCACACGCCGCGGCCTTTCCAGCCCGCCGTCGGATCGTCGATGCGGCCGTCCAGCCCGCGCGTGTAGAAACCGAGCGGGTACGGGACGCGAAGCGTCACCATCTTGCCGCTGTCCGGGAGCAGCGCGATCAGCGAGTCGGAGGTGGTGCCGTTGACGAGTGGGACGTTGGCGCCGAGGCCGAGCGTGTCGAACTGGTCCACCCACATGTAGTAGTGGAAGTCGGCGCTCCCGGCCGCCGAGACCCCCCGCATCTGCGGGCCGGGGGTTGGATAGAGCGTCCACCCCTCGGGGCAGTGTTGGCCAGTCGCCTCCGGACCGTTCAGCACGCGGCACTGGCTCCGGTCGAAGCTCGCGAGATGGCCGCTCCCGCCAAGCGCCGTCCAGATCAGGCCGTTCCGATCGACGTCAATCCCGCGGGGGCCGTGCCCCCACTGCGCGGGCGGGACCGCCTCGGTCTCGAACGGCGGCTCATAGATCTCGGCCATGCAGCTCTCGGGGTCCAGCCGAACCAGTTGGCCCGGTACCGGATTCGGATACGGGCGCGCGATCCAGATGGAGCCGTCGACCGGGTTCGGGATGATCCCGTAGGCAAAGCCGCTGATCCGGGTGTCCTTGGTCGGGTCCGGCGCTTCGTCTGGCTCGACGTATTCGCCGACCTTGCCGTCGCCGTTCGTGTCGAGGATGGTCGGGCACCAGCCCTGCGACGCGCGCTCATCGCCCGTCTCGTCGAACAATCGTGTATTGATCCAACCGACCACGTTGCTGTCCCCGCTGATCCAGAGCGTATCGTTGTCATCGTCCGCGAACTGCAGGTGGTGGGTGTCAAAGCACGTATCGATCAAGACGAACGTCTGGCTCTCCGTGTCGTAGTACGACATCTGTCGCCCGGCGCGCTGAAGCGGGAAGCGCGTGACGGATCGGTGATCCGAATCCTGGCACCACGATGCGTTCTCGCGCGGCCGGATCGTCGACGTCATCCAGACGCGGCCCTTGCCGTCCATCATCGGATTGTGCGGGTTGGCTGGCCCCGTGCGCGCCACCTCCTCGGTACCCCAGTACGGCGACGGAACGGGTTCGGCGGTCGGCGCGCCGTACCCAGTGCCCCGGCGGTCCATCGGCACGCGCGTCGGAATCTGCAGGTCGAACGACTGATGTGCGACGGGGTCGGTGATCACGAGCTTGCCCATCATGTCGACACCGTAGACCGGCCCGTTGGCGTAGAGCGTCGGGTCCCGTTTGTCGGTGGCGATCTCATCGTGGATGAACCCACGATCCGTCGACCAGCCCCACTGCGTCAGCACGACGTTGCGTTCCACACCCTCGGGGCGTGGCGGCGCGGGCGGCACCTCTCCCGCCATGATCCGGTCCGTCCAGTCCGCGAACAGGCCGAGCGATCGGTCCCGGCCCATGCGGTTGATCCCGGCGTTCATGCCGGCGCCGGCCGAGCCGATCAACACCCGCTGATCCCAGGCGTGGCGCGTCGAGTCGTAGTCGCTGAGGTTGGGCACTTCCCGCGTCGCCAGATTGCCCATCTGGTGGCAGAGCTGGCAGCCGTCCTTCAACCGGTCGACCCACTGTGCCTGCGTGCGCATCTCGCGGCCGATGCCGTTGCCGCTTTCCCCGGTACCGGGGAATTCATCCGTCGTCGGGACTTCCAGGAGTGAATACCAGTAGTTCCCCGGGTAGATCGCGGCGGCATCACGCGGACTGGTGGCCGCCGTCGGGTTCAGCTCGACGCTGTCACCGGGTCTCGCCGACAGCGCGGCGGAGTCGACCAGACCGTAGCCCCGGGCCCAGACCTGGTAGCGGGCGTCGGGCAGATCGGGCACGAGGAATCGGCCGTCGTTGTCGGTGACAACGATCTTGCGGAAGACCGTCTCGAGGTCGTCGGTCGAGGCGATCACCCACACCCCGGCTTCCGGACCGGTGGTACTCCGGACGACGCCGCTGATGTCATCATCGGCCGCGGATGGCGCGGCGCCGAGCAGCCACAGCAGACCCCCAGCCGCGATGAGCCCTCCACCTGCGAGTGTCGCTCGCCTCAACATGGCGTTCATGGCCGACTCCTCTCTCTCTTCGTCCCCGCTCGTCTGGGGTTCCCGCTCGATTCGGCAGGATAGCACGCATTATACTGCCCGTATGCTGCTCGGTCGCACGGTGAAACGGTGGTCCGAGGCCTGGACCGAGCGGGCGCTCCCAGCGACGCGGCGCCTTCATCACGGCCTGCTGGCCCTCGGGGTCGTGCTGGCCGCCTGGCCGGCCGCCGCCCAGGAATCGGTCACGTATACCGAGGCGATCGCCCCGATCCTGTTCGAACACTGCGTGTCGTGCCATCGACCCGGGGGCATCGGCCCCTTCAGCGTGCTCGACTACGAGACGGCCCGCGAGCACGCGGCGGTCATGGCTTCGGCGACAGGCCGCCGGGCGATGCCGCCGTGGAAGCCGGTTGCGCCGCCGGGGGCGTTCCGGGGCGAACGCCTGCTGACCGACGAGCAGATCGACCTCATCGCGCGCTGGGCGGCGGCCGGCGCGCCCGAGGGACCGCCCGACGCCCGACCTGACCCACCGGATATCGCCGACGGCTGGCAGTTGGGGACGCCCGATCTCGCTGTGCCGCTGCCCGAGCCGTACACGCTGCCGGCCGGCACAACCGACGTCTACCGCACGTTCGTGCTGCCGGTGCCGCTGGATGAGCTGCGGTGGGTCAACGCCGTCGAGATCCGGCCCGGCTCGAGCGGCGCGATTCACCATGCGACCATCAGGATCGATTCGACCGGTCGGTCGCGTGACCTCGACGCCGCCGACCCGCTGCCGGGCTACGGCGGCTTCATGGTCGAAACGGCTCGATTCCCCGCGGGGCACGTGCTCGGCTGGGCGCCCGGCAAGACGCCGACGGCCCAGCCGGACAGCCTCTCGTGGCCGCTCCCACCCGGCACCGACGTCGTCCTGCAGCTCCACATGATCCCCGGCGCGGCGCCAGTCGCGGTGCAGCCCGAGGTGGGGCTGTACTTCGCCGAGAGCCCGGCTACGCTGCGTCCGGTGGCCGTTGTGCTCAGCTCCATGACAATCGACATCCCGGCCGGTGACGCTGCGCATGTCGTGCGCGACGCATATCGACTCCCGGTCGCGGTCGACCTGCTCGCCATCAATCCGCACGCGCACTACCTCGGCACGGAGATTCATGCGACGGCGACGCTCCCTAACGGCACGGAGCGGACGCTTCTGCGCATCGACGACTGGGACTTCAACTGGCAAGACGAGTACCGGTACCGCGAGGCGGTGCACCTGCCGGCGGGCACGCGCCTCGAGATGCGGTATGTCTACGACAACTCCGCCGCCAATCCGCGCAACCCGCACGACCCGCCACAGCCGGTGCGTTTTGGCCCGAGGTCGACCGACGAGATGGCGCAGGTCCTGCTCCAGGTGCTCACGATTCACGCCGGCGATGAGGCCGTGCTGACGGGGAACCTGCGGTTGAGGGAGGCGCGCGACGAGATTCTGGGTTACCAGGCGTTGTTGCGTCGCGACCCGACCGACCACGAGAGCCGGACAGGCCTGGCGGTGCGGTATCTCGAGGTGGGCCAGGTCGAGGCTGCAATGGAGGAGCTGCGCGAGGCGATTCGGCTCGCGCCCGACTTCCCGGACGCCCATTACAACTTCGCCGGCGCGCTGCAGGTACAGGGAGCGGTTGAAGAGGCGATTGCCGCCTATCGCCGGGCGATCGAGCTCGAGCCGGGCTACGGAGAGGCCCACAACAACCTCGGCGCCTTGCTCGAAACCGTGGGTGACCGCGCGAACGCGGTCTCGCATTATCGACTGGCCATCCAGTTCCTGCCGCGTCTCGCCGCCGCGCACTACAACCTGGCGACCGCGTTGCTCGCCGGCGGGCAGCCGGGCGAGGCGGTCGTAGAAGCGATAGCCGCCTATCGCCAGGCGATCGAATTCCAGACAGGATACGCCGCGGCCCACCACGGCCTCGGGGCCGCACTGCTCGCCGACGGGCAGCCGGCGGCGGCGGTCGCGGAGTACCGGCAGGCGCTCGACCTCAATCCGAACATGGCGGGGACGCTCCTCGATCTCGCCTGGCTGCGCGCAACGGCGTCCGAGTCGAGTCTGCGCGACCCCCTGGAGGCGCTTGCGCTGGCCGAGCGCGCCGGGGCGCTCGCGGGCGACGATCACCCGCTCGTGCTCGACGCACTCGCGGCCGCGTATGCGTCCGGCGGCCGCTTCGAGCAGGCGATCGAGACCGCCCGTCGGGCCGCCGCCCGCGCCCGGGCGACGCCCGGCTTCGGGTCCCGTGCCGCCGCAATCGACCAGCGCGTGGGGCTGTATCTGGCGCACCAGCCGTACCGGACACCGCGATGAAAGGCTCCCGAACCACCCTGGTTCGAAGTAGAGTGACGCAGCAGTCCGAGGTGGACGTCACGCACGTCGCCTCGAAGCCGGGGGGTCGATGCAGCGCTCGGACGTGCCCAAGCGCGCCGTCCGGGAATACGGAACGAGGGGAGTAGTCATGCGCCTTCGGCTCGCCGGGCTCGGTCTCGTCGTGGTCATCGCAACGGCGGTCGCCTCTGGGCAGACGTCGCAACAACGACTGACGTTTCGGAGCGGCGTCGATATCATCGAGATCGATGTCAGCGTCATCGACGGCAACGGGCGCCCGATCACCGACCTCGACGCGGAGGAGTTCAGCGTCGACATCGATGGGGAGTCCCGTCGCGTCGTCCAGGCGCAGTTCATCGCGTTGCGACCATCCCGGGAGGATCGTCCGCCGACACTCGAGTCGGAGGAGATCTTCTACACGTCGAACATCGGCCAGCCGCGCGGCCGCCTCATCGTGATCGCGGTCGACGAGGAGAGCATGCTCTTCGGGGAGGGGCGCCATGTGACGCGCGCCGCCGGCGCGTTCGTCGACACGCTGACGCCCTTCGATCGCGTCGCCCTCATGGCGGTGCCCACCGGCCGCTACATCGACTTCACGCACGACCACGAACGTATCCGCCGCGAGGTCGAGACTATGTCGGGTCTCGGCGAGCGCGTGCAGCGCAGTCTCAACATTGGCATCTTCGAGGCGTTCCAGATCTCCGAGTACGGCGATCAGGACCTGCGAGGGAGGGTGACCGCGCGCGAATGCGGGACCGGTCTCGCACAGGACATCAGCTGTGCGACGAGGGTGTACACCGAAACTCGGATGATCGTGCACGAGGTGAGACAGCACGCGCTGAACACCCGTCGTGGGCTCGAGTCCATTCTGCGAGCGCTGCGCGACATTGAGGGGCCGAAGGCGCTGGTGTGGATCTCGGGTGGGCTCGTGATCGCGCGCGACTCGGCCTTTCTCAAGGAGATCGAGGACTTGGCCGCCGCGTCGCGTACGACGGTGTACGTGATCAAGGTCGACGCGCCGCTGACCGACATCCACGAGGCCTCGGCGCCGCCGTCGCCCCAGGAAGATGCCCGTATGCGGGAGGCGGGGCTCCAGGCGGTGACGGCGCTCGCGCGCGGGGAGATCTTTCGCGCGCACTACAACCCCGGCCCGCTGTTCGACCGGCTGGAGGAGGAGCTGTCCGGCTACTACCTGCTCGGCGTAGAAGCGCGCCCCACGGACCGAGACGAGGAACGGCGGGGTATCAAGGTGTCGGTGCGGCGGTCGGGCGCGCGCGTGCGTGCACGGCGGGAAGTGCGGTTCACGGATCCGTTCGCCAACGAGAGCGCCGATGAGCGCCTGGCGCGGGCGCTCCGGTCGCCCGTTCCCACGACCGAGCTGCCGCTCCGGGTCGCGACGTATGCGTACCCGGAAGCAGGGCAGATGAGGGTCACGATCGCCGCCGAAGTCGGGGGAGAAGTAGACTTTTCCTCGGACGTCTGGGTGGCCTTCGCCCTGCGCGATCTCGAGGGCACGGTGCTCGCGAGCGGGAAGCGGCAAGTCACGGCCACGCAGGTGGACACGCCTGGCGGGCCGGTGCTCGAGTACTCCCGGTCGATGTTCGTCGCCCCGGGCACCTATGTGCTGAGGATTGTCGTGCTTGACGCCGCGGGCCGCTGCGGCGGCGTCGAGCACCTCCTCCACGCCGACCTGGTGCCGGACCGACCGCTCGCGGTCAGCGACCTGATGGTGGCCGATTGGCCCTCGGAGGACGCCACGTTTCATCCGCCGGTCGAGGCGCGCGTGGCGAGCGGGGACCTCTTGGCGTATCTGGAGCTACACGCGCCCGCGCCGTCGTCGTCGATCTTCGAGCAGACGCACGTCGTGGTCGAGGTGGCCGACGACGAGTCCGCCCCCGCGCGAGCCTCCGGGGACGCGGTCCTCGACGGGCCGACCGATGCCCCTCATCGCACCGTCTCGGCCGCCGTATCGGTCACCCACCTCCCGCCGGGCCGGTATGTGGCCCGCGCGCTCGTCATGCGCGACTCCACGGAGGTGGCCCGGCTCCATCGCCCGTTCCGGATCACCGAATCGCCGTAGTCACACCTTCAAGCCGGGCCTCGCACCGGGAACGCGCTCTACGTCTTCACGCTCCCGGACTAATCCCATGCTGGCCTTCCGGTCATCGCGATTGGCGGGTAGAATGGCCTCATCCCGGCGCGTTCTCTGCGGCCGGTCTGAGTCGAGAAGGGGGCACCCATGGGTCGCTGGATGAGGCGGAATGTGACGGTCCAGATGGTCGTGATGGTGGTCACGGGCGTCATCGCTTCGGCTGCCGGCGCGCAGACGATGGGGGGAATACGCGGCGAGGTGACCGACGAGTGGGGGAACGGCCTCGCTGATGTGAGCATCTCCGGACAGTTGACGGGTGATGAGCGAACGGCGGCAGGCGACCCGCGGGAAGAGACGACCAACGACGACGGCCGCTTCAATTTTCGCAACCTGCAGTTCGGCGACTGGGTGGTCGAGTTTCGGGCCGATGGCTACCAGCCGACAGCGGTGGCTGTGACGCTCGATTCAGGCGACAGACTCATCCGGGCACGGCCGCTCGAGATCGAGCTGGCGGCGGCCCCGCCGGGGAGTCGCGTCCGCGACGATCTCGAGTTCGAGAGCGAAGACGGCGCTCTTACCCTCGCACTCAAGAACGACGGCACGTTCGAGTTCGAGGACGCGGAGGGCGAAGGAGAGGGCACCTACGGCATCGTCGAGCTGGAAGGCCGTCTCACCGTCCGAGACTACGACGGAGACGACGACAAGTTCAGCCTCACCGAGCCGGTCGTCGTCACGTTCCCCAACGAGCTCTTCAACTCGGTGACCTGGGGCGACGCGACGCTGACAAAGCAGTAGCGCCACCCGGTGGGTTGCCGTGCCACCGGTCGCGGGTCGGTGCCGGCGCTCGGTCCGCGTCATGCCGGGACAATCACCGCTGCGACGTCGGACCCGGATGACCATGAGGACGACGCCGCGCCAGCCAGCCGGGCGGTGACCGATGACGAGACGTCGCCCGGTCACCTTGACCTCCGTCCTCTGCGTCGTCGCCGCCCTCGGCGGCGCCTGCAATGCATCACCCGGCGTGCCCGCGTCGACACGTGAGACCCTGCGGCAGGTACCGATGCCCGACCTGTCGCGGCTTCCCGACCCTGTACGCGATCAGGTGCGCGAGCGCTATGCCGTCCTCGCGCAACGTCTCGACGGAGGGGCGACCTCCGCCGAGGACCTCGGCCGCGCGTACGGCGAGGTCGGCCTGATTCTGATGGCGGCCGAGTTCGAGACCGACGCCCTGTCGAGCTTGGTGAACGCGCAGACACTGGTGCCGGATGACGCGCGCTGGCCCTATTACCTCGGGCAGCTCCATCTGGTCCGCGGTGAGCATGCCGAGGCGCACGAGTCGTTTGAGCGTGCGCTCGCGCTCCGTCCGACCGACCTCCCGACCCTGGTCCGGCTCGGCGAGACGTACCTCGACCACGGTCGTCCGGCTGACGCCCAGCGCATCTTCCGCGACGCGCTCGCCATCGAGCCGGCGTCGGCTGCGGCGTTGGGTGGAGCCGGCCGCGCGGCCCTGGCGCACGGAGACCATGCCGGCGCCGCGCAGTACCTACGGCGGGCCTTGGCCATCGAGCCCCAGGCGACGAGCCTGCATTACCCGCTCGCCCTGGCGTATCGGGGCCTTGGCGATCTGGCGAGGGCAGACGCGCACCTGCGGCAGCGTGGCGGTGGCGAACCGACGCTCTCCGACCCGTTGATAGAGGAGTACAACGGGTTGCTCGAAAGCGCGCTCGCCTACCAGAACCGCGGCATGGAGGCGATGCAGGGCCGAGAGTGGGCGACGGCGGCGGCGCTGTTTCGGAAGGGCCTGGCGCTGGAGCCGGACAACCCCGCGCTGGGACATACGCTGGGGACCGCACTGTCGCAGATGGGGGATATCAACGCTGCGATCGCGCAGTTCGAGGAGGTCGCGCGGCGGTCACCGGAGTTCGCACGGGCGCACTTCAGTCTGGGCGTGCTCCACCAGTCGACGGGCCGCGTGGGCGACGCGGTCAGACGGTTCGAGGCCGCCGTGACCCACGACCCCAACTACGTCGAAGCGCACCTGGCGCTGGCGACCAGTCTGCAGCTGACCCGGCGCGTCGACGCGTCGCTGCCGCACTACGCCCGCGTCGTCGAGATCGATCCACGTCGGGTGGAGGCGTGGATTGCTGGCGCCAATGTCCTCATCCGCCTCGAGCGCTACGAGGCGGCCCACGACTGGCTCGACCGAGCCTCCAAGGTGCATCTGGACATGCCTGAGATCGCCAGTCTGCGGGAAACCGTCGAGGCGATCCTGGAGCTGCGGCAGGCGTTTCGGTAAGCGCATCAACCTCGAAATCGCTGGCCACCGCCACCCTCCCGTGGGAGAATCCGGCATCGCGAGATGCGGGTCTCGACCCGCCGCGTCGTGGGCGGTAGCCACGCGCAACAGACTGACGGACATCCGGATAGTACGTCTCACAGGGTGAGGGGGGCGAGCATGGGTATGGCACATCGACTGGTGCTGATGGTTGGCGTCGCGGCGATCGCTGTCGGCGGCGTGTTTGGGCTATCGGAGACACAGGTCGCCGCCGGCGCCGACGATATTCGCGGCGTGGTGCGGAGCGCCACCGGGCCGGAGGCGGGTGTCTGGGTGATCGCCGAGACCGACGAGCTCGAGACCGGGTTCCGCAAGATCGTCGTCACCGACGATGATGGCCGATTCCTGGTGCCCGATCTTGCCGCCGTCGGGTTCGAGGTCTGGGTCCGCGGCTATGGCCTCGCCGACTCGGACAAGACCGATGCCCGGCCGGGTGACGAGCTGACGCTGATGACGAAGGCCGCCGCGACGCCGCAGGAAGCGGCCGAAGTGTATCCGGCGAACTACTGGTACTCGCTGCTGGAGATCCCGGGCGTTGACGAGTTCCCCGGCACTGGGGCGCGTGGCAACGGCATCAACGAGGGGATGCTGACCCAGGCGCACTACATCGACCGTCTGAAGGACGGCTGCCAGCTCTGCCATCAGATGGGCAACAAGGCGACGCGTGAGATGCCGATGCTCGACGTGCGCGACTTCGATTCGACGCTGGCGGCCTGGCAGCATCGGATTCGGGCCGGTGGCAGCGGGCCGTCGATGCTGAACGCGCTGGGTCGGATGGGCGGGCGGGCGCTGCAGATGTACGCCGACTGGACCGACAGGATCATGGCCGGTGAAGTCCCGCCGATGCCGCCGCGCCCGCAGGGCACGGAGCGCAACGTCGTGCTGTCGATGTGGGCGTGGGGCACGGCGCGCGGGATGGTGCATGACGAGATCGTCACCGACAAGCGGAACCCGACGCTGTATGCGAATGGACCCGTCTATGGGGTCGGAGGGCAGTCACTCAGCGTCACGGATCCCGGCGCCAGCCACTCGACGGTGTTGAGCCTCCCGGGCCGCATACCACGGCCGCGTAGGGGTGATTCGTATGTCGGGTCGGCGGACGCGATCCCTTCCCTCTACTGGGGCAACGAGCCGCGTCCGCCGGGCGCCGGCGGGGGCAGCGGCCACAACCCGATGATGGACGACAAGGGACGTGTCTGGCTGACCCAGTCGATTCGGCCCGGAGGCGACAACCCGGATTGGTGTCTAGAGGGCTCTGATCATCCCTCGGCGCAGTACTTCCCCGTTGCCCAGAACTTCTCCCGTCGCCAGTTGTCGTACTACGACACGACGGCGGACAAGTTTGTGTTGATCGACACCTGCTACGGCACACACCATCTGCAGTTTGCCGACGACGCGAACGACACGCTCTGGACAAGTGGCGACCTGCCGGTTGTGGGCTGGCTGGACACGAAGCTGTATGACGAGACCGGTGACGAGCGGGCCGCGCAGGGTTGGTGCCCGACGGTGCTCGACACGAACGGCGACGGCAAGATCACGAAACCGTGGAATGAGCCGCCGGACCCCCGCGACGTGACGCGCCCCACGAGCGTGACGGTGACCGATCCGACCCGGGACACGCTGGTCACCAGCTTCAACTACGGCGTCATTCCGCATCCGACCGATGGCTCGGTCTGGTTCGCCAAGCCGTGGCCGATGCCGGGCAACCTGATCCGGCTCGACCCGGGTGACAACCCGCCAGAGACCTGCATCACCGAGCTGTACGAGCCGCCGTTCGAGAACGATGCAGTCGACTCAAGCCAGTGGGGCTACACACCACGCGGGGTTGACGTCGATCGCAATGGGCTGATCTGGACGGCGCTGAGCGGGAGCGGTCACCTGGCCAGCTTCGACCGCACGAAGTGTCAGGTCACCAGCGGCCCGACAGCGACCGGGCAGCATTGCCCCGAGGGGTGGACGGTCTACCAGTCACCCGGTCCGAAGATCAACGGCGTGACGAGCGCGACCAATGCGGACTTCCACTACTACGCGTGGGTGGACCAGTTCAACACGCTGGGCCTCGGCGCGAACGTCCCGATGGCGAACGGCACCGGCTCCGACTCGTTGCTCGCGTTGCTGCCGGAGACGGACGAATGGGTGGTCATGCGAGTGCCGTATCCGCTCGGGTTCTACACACGTGGCCTCGACGGGCGGATCGACGATCCGAGCGCCGGGTGGAAGGGGCGCGGGGTGTGGGCGAGCTACGACGCGTTCAACTGGCACAACGAAGGTGGGAAAGGCATGACGAGCGAGATCGTGCAGTTCCAGGTCCGGCCCCATCCGCTAGCGGAATAGGCGGCGTCGTCGCGACGTGCGACGCCCGCCATTGAAGGAGAGACGATGACAGCGACGAGACGAGAGTTTCTGGCGGCGGGTGGCGCGGCGCCGTTCGCCCTCGCGTTGGGAGCGCAGTCTGGCTCGCGCGAGCTGACGATGGACGAAAAGGCGAACGTGAAAGTGGTCAACGACTTCTCCGACGCGTGGGCGACGCACGATCCCGCGAAGATTACCTCCTATCTGGCGGACGACGTCGTCTTTCGCTTCTCCCAGGACGGTGACGCGGCGACAGGTCGGACGACCATGCGGGAGCAGCTCGAAGCGAGCTTCGGCACGATGCGGAAGATCGAGTTCGAGGTGCTGGAGACGTTCGCGGCCGGTCCGATGGTCGCGAACCTGAGGGTCGACTACCTCACGAACGCCGACGGTGAGCGGAACGCGTTCCGCGTCGCTGGCGTGTTCTATGTCAAGGACGGCAAGATTGCCGAGTGGATTGACGCCATCGTTCCTGCATAGGCAGTGTCCGGGGTTCGAGGGTGAAGGTCCGCGGTGCGGAAGACAAGGAGACGGAGATGGCCAAGGCAACGCGTGAGGCAGACGGGTCCGACGATGGGCGGCGGTTGATCGGACGTCGGGCGATGCTCGGGAGCTCGGCAATCGGCGGCGCAGCGCTGGCGGCCGGTGTGTTCGGACCGCTCGCGGGAGTCGCCGTGGCGGGCCAGAGCGCGGTGCAGCCGGTCACGAGCGGGCGGATCCGGCGGGTGGCGACCGGGCAGAACGCGGCCGGGAAGTCGTATATCGCCGTCGACGAGACGGTCGCCATCGACGACGTGTGGTCGACAACGGCGGATGAGCCGCTCGGTCCCACGCCCGGCGGAGAGCAGCGGTCGGACTTCAGTCATCCGACCGGGGAGACCCGTTTCTTCGTCGCCGCGTTGCCGCCGTCGACCGACCCGCAGCCCGATCTGACCAATCGGATCGGGTTCCACAAGACACCGGGGGTGGCGTATTGCTACGTCCTCAACGGTGAGGTCATGTTCCTGGTGGACGAGGAAGAGGTGCGGCTGAAGGCGGGCGACCTGATCATCGAGCGAGGAACCGATCACTCGTGGCGAAACGAGGGGTCGGAGCCGGTTGGCCTGGCGATCGTGCTTGCGACGGCGACCTGATCTAGACGGGGCTTCGCCCTCTCGTTTCAGGCCGCATAACGGCTGGTACTAGAGGATGTGGCCGGTCCAGCGTCCGGCCAGGACGACACCGGCCCAGAGGATGAGGGATGTCGCGCCGGCCACCTTGGCGGCGAGCGGCGTGGCCGGGGCGGTGTCCCAATCCTCGACCGAACGAAACGTCCGAAACTGAAACAGCGCCATGTTGGCGAACGCCAGCACGAGCAGGAGGAACTTGGCCTGGAAGGCCGGGTTTTCGACATACGCCGTCGCACGCGTCATGAACAGGCCGGTGCCGGTCACGACCGCGACACACAACGCACCCCACGTCCACGGAACGAGCTCGCGAGTCATCCTGCTCGCTGGATAGCGTCGGGCGGCCACGCCGAGCAGGCGGAGATCGACCATCAGGATCGATCCGACGACGATCCCGATCGCGAGCACATGGATCGACTCCAGCAGCGGAAACCACCAGGTGAAGCCGATGTGCTCGGAGAGCGGCCATCCCTGCACCCATTCCCAGAACTCGGCAGAAGGCATTGTGCGGTCCTCTACTCAAGTACGACGAGACCCTCAGAACTCCGGAACGAAGAGATAGTCAGCGTACGCGATCCACCGTCCAGCCAGCACGACGCCGATCCAGAGGAGCAGCGACACCGCGGCGATGACGCGCGCCACGTTGCGGCGCATCAACGTGCGTTCCCAAAAACCCGCGTCTCGCCTGTTGAGCCAATAGACGATGAACGCCAGGACGACGGCCGGCAGCATCAGCGAGAACTTGATGCCAAACACCGGGTTGTAGAAGTAGCGGACAGGGCGCGCGACGACGAACAACAGACCGGTGACGGCGTTGAGCGGCAGCGCCCACCAGACCCACGGCATCAGTCGCTGGATCATCTCGCTGACGTTTTGGCTCGGCACCGCCAAGCCGAGGAACCTGAGATTGACCATGACGATGGAGCTCATGACGACCGCAATGCCCAGGATGTGGATTGCCTGGGATATCGGGGGAAGGCCCGGGACGTTGGAGAGCAAGTACACGGCGAGCTCGCGCGCCTCGCTCCCGACCAACATGTTCGCCAGATACTCGCTCATGGCTGACCTTCGACCGGATTAGGATAGTGCAACGTTATGAAGACGACACGCCATCGACTCGGCCTCGCGGTCGTGCTGCTCGCCCTCAACCTGGTCGGCACGACGGTGGGCGCGAAGGATCGGATCTTCGTCGACCAGTGGAGCCCGACGCAGTCGGAGCTGTTCATTGCCGAGACTGATGGCGCGAACCCGCGCAAGCTGGTGGCCGGTTTCGAGCGCGACTACAACGCCTCGATCTCCGACGACGGCGAATGGGTGGTGTTCACGTCGGAGCGCCATGGGTCGGCGGACATCTTTCGCGTGCGGACGAACGGCATGGAGTTGGAGCGCCTCACACGCCACCAGGCGTTCGACGACCAGGCCGCGCTGTCCCCTGACGGCCACCGCGTGGCCTTCGTATCGACGCGCGCCGGCGGCACCACTGACATCTTCATCCTCGACCTGCAGACCCGGAGGATTCGCAATCTCACGAACGCGTCGGGCGGTGACTTCCGGCCGAGCTGGTCCCCTGATGGACGGAGGCTGGCGTTTTCGTCCGACCGCGGGACGCCGTTTCGGATGGCGGCTGGGCGATGGGAGCACGTGCATGCGGCGAGCGTGTATGTCATGGACGTCGACGGCGGCAATGCTCGCGCGCTCTCGTCCGCAGGACAGCTCGCCGGGTCGCCGAAGTGGTCGCCGGATGGCCAGCGCGTGGTGTTCTACGAGGTGGCGGTCGCCGATACGTTTCGCGCACGCTGGGTCCCCGAGCAGGCGTCTGTCGATTCACGAATCGTGTCTGTCGACGCGACGACCGGTGCCCGCACCGAGCATGCGTCGGGGCCGGGTCTCAAGCTGTCACCGCAGTTTCTCGGACCCGGTCGCATCGGCTACCTGGCGAAGTCGGGGCCGACCGCGACGCTGGCCTTCAGCTCGGGTGAGACCGGTCGGGCTGGAGATATCGGTAACCCCGCCTGGTCGCGCGACGGCCGGCACGTGGTCTATCAGACCGGACCCATCGCCACGATTGCCAAACCGCGCTCACCAGGGGAGCGGCTGGCCAGCTCGGATCCGAACGTCGAGCTGGTCTACGCGAGCGGCTTTCCGGCGGTATCGCCTGATGGACGCCGGCTCGTCCTGAGCGAACGCACACGGCGGGGTCGGCCGGACGATCGCACGCAGCTGGCCGTGTGGAACACCGACGGCACGAGTCCCCAGCGTATCTATCGCGCCAGCGGTTCGGCGATGGCGCCCCAGTGGTCGGCCGATGGGCAATGGATCGTGTTCGGCGCCGGGCACTACTTTCTCGATCGCGTGCGGCCGGCGCAGGTGATGGTCGTCCGGCCGGACGGCTCCGACGCGCGGCCGATTACGACGGGGCCCGGGAACGCAGGGTTCCCGGGTTTTTCACCCGACGGGACGCAGGTCGTCTATCGGTTCTGGACGGACACGGCGGGTGGGTTACGTGTCGTGGACCTCGCCGACGGCGCCGTGCGCACGTTGACGACCGGATACGACAACTTTCCCGTCTGGTCGCCGGACGGCGATCGCATCCTGTTCAGCCGGCTGGCCGACGGCGATTTCGACATCTACACGATCCGGCCCGACGGTACCGACGTGCGGCAGCTCACCGTGTCATCCGGCAACGACTCGCACCCGGCGTGGTCGGCCGATGGCGAGCACATCCTGTTCAGCAGCTCGCGCCTCGGCTTCAAGGACGAAGCGCCGCTCGCGGACATTCCCCAACCCTACGGCGAGCTCTTCATCATGCGAGCTGACGGGACCGGGCAGCGACCCCTGACCGACAACCGGTGGGAAGAGGGCACGCCCGCATGGCAGCCGAGGTAAGGTAGAGAGGTGAATGAGAGAAGAGCGTTTCTGGCGGGTGTCGTCGCGCTCGGCGTCGCGTCCGTACCGATACTGGTGGGCGGGCAGCAGCAGCCGCCACTGTTTCGAGCGGGCACCGAACTGGTCGACCTCTACGTCACCGTCACCGATGCCTCGGGACGACTCGTCCCCGATCTGGTGCAGGAGGAGTTCGCGATCTTCGATGACGAGCAGCTGCAGGAGATCACGCTGTTCGAAAACGACGTGCGGCCCATCACCGTGGTCGTCATGCTCGATACCAGCATCAGCACGACCAACGTCATGCATCTGATTCTCGGTGGTGCCGAGCAGTTCCTCATTCGGATGCTGCCCGACGACCGGGCTCGCGTCGGCGCGTTCAACGACAAGATCGAGGTGGTCCCCTCCACGTTTGTCGGTGATCGTGACGCATTGATCGACGAGCTCAGCGGGCTTGATTTCGGCAACGAAACGCGTCTATTCGACGCGCTGGAGGCGAGTCTCGACGCCCTGCTCGACGTCGACGGCCGAAAGGTGATCCTCCTGCTGACCGACGGCCAGGACAGTTCCAGCGAGCTTGGATGGCGGGATGTCCTCGACCGCGCTGTCGCCGAAGAAGTGATGATCTACTCGATTGGACTCGAGGTCGAGTATTTCGATGGCCGTGGTGTGCGCCGGACCCGTCCCGACCGCAGTCTGCGGCGGCTCGCGGAGGAAACCGGCGGCGGCTACTTCCTCCTCGAGGAAACCGACGAGCTTGGCCCGACGTTTACCCGCGTCTCGCAGGAGCTGCACAGCCAGTACGTGCTGGGGTTCACACCATCCGTTCGGGACGGCAAACGGCACGACCTGGAAGTGCGCATCACGGGCCGCGGCAGGGAAGCCCGTGCCCGGCGGAGCTACATCGCCCCGTCGTCGTCCGAGGGCTCCTGAGCAACCCGTCGCGGACAAACTTAGGGCGCGCCTTCCCGTTCCTCCGCTCGCGCGCCGGCCAGCATGTTGAGCAGCCCGTAGTTGCCTTCGTGACAGGCGTACTCGAACATCGGCGCTCCGCCCCGCTTCATCGGCAGGGCGACGGTGAACGCCTGGGTGAATGTGGTTGGATCGTCGACGGTGTATTCATACAGCAGGGTGTCGTCGTCGACCCGGGAAAAGCGTTCCGTCAGACGGAGGGTGGTGCCACTGCCCACCGCGCTCACCACTGACGGGTTGAAACTCGCGGTCTTGTCGGTGAAGTTCGACGTTTCCACGACCAGCGTGTCGCCGTCCCAGTAGCCGCGCGCGTCACCCATCCACTGGCGGATGTCTTCCGCGAGGTGGGGACGCCCGTCGAGCGGGACGATACGCGTGTCGTGCACCATCTCGTTGAGGATCGCCACGTAGCCGGGTGCCTGGAACAGCTGGAGGTTCTGGTTGTAGCCCGCGGGCACGATCGGGGGGCCGGTATTGAACCCGATGAGACACCGCTCGGCGAGCCCGCGGTCTTCCGGTCCGTCCGTCCCGATGCCGCCGACACGGAATCGCACGGGTCGCGAGGCGTCATCACCGCCGCCGCCCTGCTGCGAGACCCCCGGCAGAGCGGACGGCACACGTCCATCCGGCGGATCGACGATCAGCGCCGTGCGGCGGTCGTCGACGACCCCGGCACCGCGATCGAACCAGAAGTTGTTGTAGGCACCGACGTCGCCGCCCGCGGGCAGCGGTTCCGTGCGCACCTCGCTCGGGGCATCCGCGTCAATGGCGCTCTGCACGGCGTTGGCCTCGATCTCCGCGGCCTCTTCCGGCGTCAGCACCGATTGCTCGGCCTGATCTTCCGGCCGCTGGAGCGGGGTCAGGGTGCGAAAATCCCACACGCCCTGCAGGTCGGGCTGGCCGTCCGCCGTTCGTGGAGCGGTCCAGGCGCCTGCCGACTGTTGAGCGGTGGCCGTCACGGGGGCCAACACCATGACGAGCAACCCCGTCCCTACCAAGAGCACACGACTGAAACCGAAACCATGATTCACCATGTCACTCGTCACTCCTCGTCAGCGCGATCTCGTCGGTAGCTTACTCTCTTGCGCCCAGCGCTGCTTTCAATCCGGATCAGACTTCACTTGAGCCTCGCGTCCGCGGAACGTCTCCGCCGCGCCGGCGGCCGTGAAGTCCACCGCCTGGTCACCGACTTGGCCGCGCACCTGATACGTCGCGCGGAGCTGGTGAAAGTCGAGTTCGTTGCCGAACGCGACGCGATCCATCTGCGTCACGACGGCGTTTTCGATCTCGAGCTCCATCGTGAGGTCCAGTGCCCGGCTTCGGGCGCGAACGGTGATGTGACGCGGCGTGACCGAGTCCGGCGCATTGATCTCCTCGATCGACACGTTGGTCGAGTACCCCACCGGGCCATCGGGCCCGAGGGCGATGAGGAAGCCTGGCATCCGTGCCGGATCCGCGGCGTCTTCCGGAGGGTGAACGCGGCCGTACACAAAGGACAAGCCGTCGCCCGCGACCTGCCCCCACTGCCACGACACCCCGTCCCAGTGACCCCAGTTATGGTCGTGATAGCCGCTGCCGTTCGCGAGCGATAGCGTGGTGCCGCCGACCTCGATCGATCCATCCAGCGTCGCCGACATCGCGGGTACGACGTATCCGGTCGTCCAGCCGCGGGCGCCGCGAATTGTGAATGGGGGGAGCGACCGACCGGCGTCTGGCACCAGCACGATGTCCGCCACCGCGCGACGACCGTCGAGCGCGGAGGCGCGCCCGCCGGGCGCATCGGCCAGCCGCGCCAGGTCGAGCGTGATCCGATAGCGCTCACCCTCGAGCCGAACACGGTTGCCTCCAATGGTGATGTCCGGCGCGTCGGCGAGCACGCGGGCGGCGTCGACCTCTGCCGTCTCGCCGTACGACTCACGCTGGCCTTCGTGCTCGAGCTGAAGACGCACACCGGCGACGCGACGACCGGGTGCGCGCTCCGGGCCGATGAGAAAGGTGAGGTAGAACCGCGTCGCGCCCGCGCGGCCGTTGAAGTACAGCCACTCCGCCCACGAGTCGGCGCGTTCCGGGATATCCGGGATCGGATGGAAGCGGTCCATCGCGCGCAGCACGTCACCCGGGTCGGGTGCGGTCCATGCGGTGTCGCCTCGCGCGTCGACCCAGGCGGCGACGCCTGCGGTTTCGTCGTCGTCCAGGGCGCGCTCGAGGCTGGGGATGCCGCCTCGCGCCGCGATCGGCACGGTCCGCCCGTCACGGACGAGATACAGCGATGTGCGCGTCGTTGGCGACGCGGCCATCACCCGGTCACCGAGGGGCGCCAGGTCGAGTGTCGTGCCGAGAATGGACCGCGCGTTCGCCACCCGGCCGACCGTGCCGGCAATCACGACATCGCCGCCACCGGCGAGCGCAGGGGCGCCTGCTTGCTCCAGCATCACCTCGCCGATGCCCAAGAGGATGGCGATCACCGACACGCCCAAACCGAAACCCCCACCGAGGACCAGGCTGCGAACGGCGTGGGTGCGTAGCGAGCGCCAGGCGAGACCGATGATCATCAGGCGGCGGTCTCCGCCGTCGCAATCGCACCGTCGTGCATGGCAATGACGCGGTCGGCACGGGCGGCGAGCGATTGATCGTGCGTGACGACGACGACCGCGCTGCCGTCCGCGTGCACCCGGTCGATCAGGTCGGCGATCTGAGCGCTGCTGGCCGCATCCAACTCACCGGTCGGCTCGTCCGCGAGCAGCAGCGCTGGTCGATTCGCGAGCGCGCGGGCGATGGCCACGCGCTGCATCTCGCCGCCAGAGAGCTGGGCGGGTCGATGCTCCGCGCGGTCCGAGAGACCGACGTACTCCAGCAACTCGTCGGTGCGACGGCGGCGCGCCGACCGCGACGCGCCAGCTTCCCCCTGCGGCAGCTCGACGTTCTCCCACGCCGTCAGCATCGGCAGCAAGAAAAACCGCTGAAACACGAAGCCGATTTTCGCCAACCGAATGCGACTCCGTTCCGCGTCCGAGAGCGCGCTGACGTCGCGTCCATCGAAGAGCAATGCGCCCCGTGATGGCGGCTCGACGCATCCAAGAATATGGAGCAGCGTCGATTTGCCGCAGCCGGACGGGCCGGCGACCGCGACGTAGTCCTCCGGCTCGATCCGTAGCGACACGTTGCGCAGCGCCGTGACCGACCGCGCGGCCATCGGGAAGACCTTCGTCACGTCGCGAGCGTCGATCAGGGGGGGCGGCGTCACGAGACCACCTCGTCGCGGAGCGTGGCGGCGATCCGTAAACGGGTAGCGAGCTGCACGGGATACACCGCAGCCAGCACGCTCGTGGCGGCCAGAAGCCCGACGTGCAGGACCAACGCGTATGGCTGGAAGACGAAAAAATGGAGCCCGGCCGGGAGCCCCGGCATCGAACGCAGAATCGCGTCCAGCCAGACGGCCAGCGCCGCGCCGAGCGGGAGGGCGAGCACGCCTCCGGCGCCGACGATGGCAACCGACTCCCAGAGCAGGTCCGCGGCGATTCGCCGGCGGGGGAAGCCGAGCGCGCGGAGCGCCGCGATCTCCGCCAGTCGCTGATTCACCGAGACGGTCAGAAGGGTCGTGACGAGCAGGAAGCCGAAGAACAGGGTGACCGACGACAGCACCGTCGAGATCTGTCGGAAGTAGCTGAGGCCGTCCTGGCCGAACCGATCGATCGACTCGGCGTTGGTGGAGGCATACAGCTCTGGTACCCGGCGCCGAATGGCAGACGCGGCAGCGTCGGCGCCGCCGGCGCCTCGCGAGGCGACCAGCACCACGTCGGCCTCATCGTGCGGTTCCTCGCCGCAGGTCTCGAGCAAGTCGTCGAGGCTCATCGCCACCGTGAGCTCCGATTCCCCGTCGAACGAGAACTCGGCAATCCCGACCACGCGAAACTCGGCTGTCGGCAGCACCGACCGGTACTCGTCGCAGGCACCGCGCAGCGTGACCGCCGCGCCTGGACCCACCTCGTAGATCTCGGCCAGCCCCGGGCTGACGAGCAGGGGTCGCGGGGTCCCACGCTCGACCTGAACCTGGTCCAGGTGGCTACCGGCGACCAGTGTCCATCCCGCGTTCGCCGCGGCCGGCGCGGCGATGACCGTCGCGAGCCGGCTGCGCCGCTCATCATGGAGAATCCACGTACTACCGAGTCGCATCGGCACGACGCGGTCCACCTCGGGGAGCCCGGCGATGGCGGCGACCGCGTGTGACACCTCGGGCACTCGGGGGCCGGCAAAAGGGATCCCGTCCATCGCCGTGACGCGCACGTCGAAGCCGACGTCGTCGAGCAGCTGTTCCATCGAGACCACAAGCCCGCGCGACAGCAGCAGCATGTCGAACAACAAGGCGCCGACCGCCGCCACTCCGAGAATCGCGAGCACGGCGCGGGCCGGCTGGCGGACCAGGCATCGCCACGCAAACGCGAGCGAGGTCATCGTCGCACCAGGCTGAGGACGCTTCGACGCAGCAGCGCCCACGAGGCCGCGGCGCTGGCAAGCAGTCCCATCGGCACCGCAAGCGCGACCGATCGCCACGTGACCGTCGGCGTAATCCGAACGAACACGAGCGACGTGTCGTAGCGTCGCTGAAAGAACCAGTTGATGACATCCTCGAGCCCCACAGCGAGGACGATGCCAAAGAACGCGCCTCCGATGGTGATGAGCAGGCCTTCCACGAGGACGTTCAGCAGCACGCGATGGCGCTTGACACCAATGAGCCGCAGAAGGCCGATCGTTTCGCGGCGCTCTTCCACACGCATCACCATCAGCGCGAGGAGGAACAACGAGCTGGCGATCACCGTCACCACGGCGACCGCAAGATGAAAGCGCTCGATGACCGCGAACGGGCTCGACGGACCTGCGTCCCGTGCGGTGGGACGGATGATGAGACCCGGGACCTTCGTGTGCAGGTCGCGGGCGAAGCCCCGGACGTCGTCCGCGTCAGTGAGGGACACGTTTATGGCGTTCACCGATTCCGTCGAGAGGGGGTCGGTCGGGTCCGCGGTGAGCGCGAGCAGATCCGGGAGATGGAGTCGCGCCTCCAATCGCGTGCTGGTCACGCGCATTGGATTGGGTGTCGGTTCGTAGGTGCCGACGATGCGAAACGCGTGGGCGTCGCCACCGGACGGATCCGCCGACAGACGCACGATGTCCCCGAGCGCAAGTCCTTCCAAAGCCGCCAACTGGCGCGACACCAGGATGTCGGGCGGCGTCGCGTCACCGGGGTCGGACCGCCCCTGGCCGGACGACAGGGTCGCGACGCAGACGACCAGCACTGGGATCGTCGCGCACGCCAGAAGCCGCGGGAGCAGGCGGATCGGCCGGCCGTCCATCGGAAGGAGGTTTACGAATGGCCCGTGCGGGGCACTAGTGCACCACCGTCGCACTAGTCCTGCGTGGCGTCGACCGGCACGTCGCGCAGGCGCTCCTGCACCGTGCCGGGGATCCCGAGCCGTGTGTTCGCGCCCAGAGACGCGAGCAGCTCGGCCGTCTCCGGCCACGCCTGGAACTGGAACGACTGCTTGGATCCCTCGGCCATCCTATAGGCCGTGCGACCGCGGAAGTCGCGGGCGTCGATGTCGGCGCCCTGCGCGACGAGATACTCGATCACTTCGTTGAGGCCGCGGAACGCGGCGCCGTGGAGTGCGGTGAAGTCGGCCTCGTTGACGCCGTTGATCTCCGCGCCGGCATCGAGCAGCACCCGCACCGCCGCCTCGGCACTGGGTGACCGGATCCCGCGCGGCTCGCGCGGGCGAAACGTGGGGAGCCCGAGCCCCGCCGCGGCCATGAACGGTGTCGTGCCGTCGTCGGTGGCCAGCGTCTGGTCGGCGCCCGCGGCGAGCAGCATCGTGATGATCTCGGCGTGGTCTTCCGCGCGACCCGTGGCCGACCGGTAGGAACTGCCGTTGGCCGTGTGCGCGGCCACCCAGAGCGGCGTGGCGCCGCGGAGATCGCCGGTGCCGCACGCAAACGGCTCGAACGCGCCCTTGGTCGGGTACCCGATGTAGTTCATGAACATCGCCGACGTGGTGATGCGCACGTTGGGGTCGGCGCCCCGTTCGAGCAGTGCTCGGACCAGCGGCAGGCGGCGGCTCGGCGGCAGCGGGTTGCGGCCGAAACCACCGCTGAGGTATCGCCCGCCGTGGCCATGCGTTCGCGACCAGTCATTCAGCCAGGTCGAGACGTTGCCAGCCGCGGCATGGAGCGCGTGCATCCCCGCCATCGAGCTGTTGGGGTCGGCGCCCTGCTCGAGCAGGAAGAGCGCAAACGCATCCTGGCCGGCCGCGATCGCATACGCCAGCGCCTGCGTGCCGTCGCTGCCGCTCTCATCGACGCCGACCCCGGCGCCGATCAAGATCTCCGCCGTCGCGAGGTCGCCGTTGCCGGCCGCGAACAGCAACGGCGTGAACCCTTTCCGTGTGGACGCGTGCGGGTCGGCGCCGGCATCCAGCAGCTGGCCGACAATCTCGGGATGGGGCTCGGTGACCGCCCACATCAGGGCGGTGCTCCCTGTTGCCGTCGTCGCGGCGTTGATGTTCGCGCCATGAGCGAGCAGCGCGGCGACCACGTCAGGGTTGCCGGTCCGCGCGGCAGTCATGAGCGGCGTCAGCCCGCTCGTCTGCGCGGTGTTCGCGTCGGCGCCCGCTCGGAGCAGCCGGACGACCATCTCCACGCCCGCATTCTCGGCGGCGCGCTCGAGTGGCGTCACGCCGTGGTCATCGGCCGCATTCACGTCCGCGCCCGCCGCGAGCAAGAGGTCGACCACGTCGACCGCGTCCCAGTGCGCTGCCCAGAGCATCGGCGTCGCGCCGTCGGCGCGTGGCGTGTTGACGTCGACCCCTTCATCGAGCAACGCGCGCACGGTCGCCGCATCGTTCTCCGCCGCGGCGGTCACCAGGCGGAGATCCTGGGCGTTCGCAAATGACGCGGCGGCCAGGAGTGAGAGCACATGGGCGCCAACCAGGCGCGTGACGCGAGCGTTCATCGCCGCCTCCAATCGTGTTCGTGTTGTATCGCGCGGGGCGGATTCCTCACAATAGGGAGAGCCCCTCACGGTCCGTCCACAATATGCCACGTTCCGCGCGTCGCGGCCAGCCGCCCGGCGATCAAAGCCTCCTCACCCAGAGCGCCGGAGTCCGGCGGTGGATGGCTGCGTATCTGGTTGGCGCCCTCGTGATCACCGGCGCGTTCGTGATCGTGCACCGGCGGAGCGCCGCTGAGACTGGCCTCAATCGGACCGTGCACTCGGCGGTCGGCCTGCGCGGCGACATCCTCCCGCGCGATGTGGCGTCGGCGGTGAGCCTCGATGTGTTGGAGGCGCGGCCGGAGCTGCCGCGGCGGTTCTTCAGCGCGCACTGGAGTGGATTCTGGTTCCTGCCCCGGCAGCAGACGGTCGAGGTGCGCGCCGGTGGGGACGACCAGGTCGAGGTCAGTGTTGACGGCCAGGTCGTGCTGCTTCGCAATCCCGCGGAAGGCATGCATGCGGTCACCCGGACACTCAACCTCGAAGCCGGACCTCATGCGCTGGACGTCGTCTTCGAGCAACACGGTGGCGCCTACGCCCTGAACGTCAGCTGGGCCCCGGCCGGCGGCCGGCAACGGGCGTTCGCCGGCGACCACCTGTTCCACACGCGGCCATCCGCGCTCGACTTTCGGCTGGCGCGCGCGGCCACCCTCTTGCGCGCCCTCGTCGTCGTGTTGTGGATCCCGCCGCTCGCGCTGGCGCTGTTTCCGCTGGCACTCCGGTCGTGGCGGATCAGCCGGGTGGCGGCGCTACGGATCGGTGCGCGTCTCCCGCACGACCGTATCGCTCGCGTGGGTGTCCTCCTGATTGTCGCCGCGGTCGTGGTGCGCTCGTGTCTCGCGCGTCTTGACGGCTGGAACCCGGAATCGCTCTGGTGCGACGACCTCGTGTGGGGCGCGATGATTCGCGGGGATGACTTCTGGACGATGCTGACGGTCCCGATCCCCGCGGCGCCGGGGGTCTTCGCCGCGCTATGGGGTATGTATCGGCTCTTCGACGACCCCGAATGGTCGCTGCAGCTCGTCCCGTTCGCCTGCGCGCTCGTGGGAATCCCGGTGACGGCGTTGCCGCACGCTCGTGGTCGCGCGACCGTCGACGCGCGCTGATGATCCTGCTGGCGGCGGCGGGCTACAACGCGATCACGCTGCTGGCGTATGTGTTGCTGCGCGGCCGGAGCAACGCCCGTGTCATGGCGGACTTTCGGGCCGGCTTCATCGACGTGAGCTCGGTCGGCTCGGCCTGGGCGTTCTTGACTGAGCAAGGTCGCGCCCTGATCGAAGCGAGCCTGCCGAGCTGGCGCGCGGTGGAGAACTGGAATCCCGAGACCGTCTCGTGGCCGCTGCCGCTCGTTGGCCTCGGTCTCGTCTGGATGCTCGCGCGACGTCAGACCCGCCCGTTCGGGCTCGTCACCGCCGGCTTCTACGCGGCGTTTTTCGTCGCGAGCAGTCTGGCGATCTATCCGCTCGGCACCGGCCGCACCGATATCTTCGCCTTCCCTGTGGCGATCTGTCTCTTTGTGCTCGGGATTCACGCCGTGACCGCGTGGCTGCCCCGCGCCTCGCTCGCGCGCGCCGTCATCGGCCTGAGCGCTGCGGCATTCGCGCTGGCGCAACCCATCCGCGCCGAGTACTGGCCCGTGAACGACGTGCACCTAGTCAGGTATCTCACGGCCGCCGCGGCGCCGGGTGACGGCGTCATCCCCTCACCCAGCGGTGCGAATCTGACGGCATTCTACGGGGAGTGGCCGGTGGTGCTGTCCGAGACGACCTCGCGCGCGAATGCGGTGCAGACAGAGGTCGTGCGGGACCTGACGCTGCACCTGCCGTCGAGGACGGCGCCGGGACCGCTCGTCGCTAGGTTTGTGAGCGATGCGAGTCCGCCACGTATCTGGTATGTGGCCTACCGTACGGGCGAATCGGTTGAGGTGCTCGATACGCTCGCCGCGCACGCCTATGTGGCGAACGAAGTGCAGGAGACGCGGATGGGGACTCTCTATCTCGCCGTTCGGTCGCTCGGTCGCGAGCGCCGCTAGTTGCCGCTCACCGTGACGGTGACGTCCTCGTGTATCGCGAGACCGCCGTCGTGCGCCTGGCAACGGAGCACGTAGGTGCCAGGATCGTTGAAGGTCGCGTGAACCACCCACTCGCCGTCTTCGGGGGCCTCCGGCGCCATCCACCCCGATGCCCAGGGCGAATTCGCCCCCTCGCGGTAGTTTTCCCAGACCTCGAACTGCGGCGGGTCGAATGCCACATCGCCGGGGCCGCGGTAGACGAACCAGGCGACGCGTAGCCCGCTCGCGCTGTTGGGCGTCCCCGCGGCGCTCCGCGTCCTGCCCGGCCGCGGCGGCGGCATTGGCCGCGCCTTTGGCACACCATCATCCGTGACACGCGCCGACAAGGTGATCGTCTGTCCGACGGTGGCGTGCACCGCCGCGTCGCCGTCAACCTGGAGCATCGGCCGTTCGTTCCCGAAGATGTTGAACATGCCGCCGGCCGGCCCGCCGGCGCCGTTGTTGTTCATGATCGCGATGTCGTCCAGGAAGTAGTCGGGGTGCAGCGATGCGTAGGCGCTCGTTGTCTCACCATGCGTCGTCAGCGTCCAGACGACCTCCTTGTCGCCGAAGTCGTCGGGGACACGAATGCTGAAGACATGCCGGTTGCGACGCGGCAGGAAATGGGTCGGTTGCCCTCGATCCGGCCCGCCCGGCTCGATGCGGTTGTCCAGGCCGATCGGAACGTCGAGCTCCTCCTGCCAGTTGCGGTTCATGTACCCGAACAGCAGGTTGAACGATCCGTCGTCGTTCTGCTCCCATCCCTCATACGCCAGGGCGACGGATTGACCGGTCTCGGACGAGCGTACCTGGGCCTCGGCCTCGGCCGGTGCGCCGGCGACGAGGATGGCCAGCCCTGCGACCGTGGCGAAGCACGCACCCATCCCTCGTGCCGACGGCGTCGACTTCCGCTGCATTTACTGACCCTCGTCGTTGTTATCGTCCGTGGCCACCGAGAGCGCCGGCATCTCGCTGTAGCCGCAGAGGGGGCAGCCGGTCACGGTTTCGCCGGGAGCGAGATCCAGTTGCTCCCGTCGCAAGGCGACCTCCTGCGCGAACTCCTCGTCGTCCATGAAGACCGCCTGCCCGATGTTGATCATCATGTTGTCGATCGAGCGGTGACCCAGCCCTGACCAATTCCGCGGGTCGGAGACGTTCGGGTTGGTCGGCGTGTTGTCGAAGTAGCCGGTGATACGCAGGATGGTCCCCTTCGGGAGCAGCGGCGCCACGTGATCCTCGTAGGTGTAAACGCGCACCCAGCTGTGGTTGTAGCCGGAGCAACTCAAGGTCTCGACCGTGTTCTCGAAGATCGCGTCGAGGCACATCCGCACACCGGCGGCGTGCATGTGCGGCTCGTACACCGTCATCTTCGTGTGCTCCATCAGCGTGCTGAACGCCTCGAACTTCTGGTCGGCCTCCATCGGCTTGATGTCGAGATCGAGCGTCGCTGGGCCGATGATCTGCACGGTCCGCTCCGGCTCGTAGCCCTTCGGATGGAACTTGAAGCCGATTTCCAGATGCGCGCGCGTGTGGCGTCCGTTCGAGTGGATGTGCGATGACGGAAAGAGGACCTTCGACCCGGCCTTCAGTAGCTTGCCGGAGTCGGGATGGAAGATGTCCGGATTGCGGCCCACTTCATGGACCGGCCAGAACCCCGCCGACGCCACCGGGACGCCGTCCGGGCCGACCGGTGTCATGAGCGCGTGGTGGATGACGTACAGACCACCGATCGTGTCGCGTTCCGGCTCGCCGTCGGTGCTATTCACCTCGCGCATCTCGATCGCCGCGACGTAGCGGTCCTCCGTCAGACCGGTCTCGACCTCGCCCATCGGACCCCACCAGTCGGGTGCGGTCGCCGCGATCTCGACCTCCGGAGACGTGAGCACCAGGTCGGGCGCGCCAATCTGCCAGCTCGAGGTGTCGGTATATTCGATCGTAGGAGGGAGGTCGGCGGGGTCACCGCGCGGCGCACCGTTGTCCGCCCACGTCGCGATCTTGTCGATCTCGTCGCGACTCAATGAGAAGTCGCCTTTGTACTCCTGAATGCCGATGTCCTTCTCGATATACCAGGGCGGCATGACGTCCGGCTTACCGACGCGGTCGGTCCGGTACTTCATCGCCCGCGCCCAGGGACGCGTCTGCTCGTAGGTGAGGAGCGACATCGGCGCCACTGACTCGGGGCGGTGGCACTGCTGGCAGCTCCGCTGGAGAATCGGGGCGATGTCCTTTGTATAGGTCACGTCCGCCTCGGGCGCCTCTGCGGCGGCCGGAGCGACGAAGGTCACCGCGGCGACCGTGACCGCGAGCAAGACCCGCAACACCAACGAAACTGGATTAGCGCTGGACGTCATCATCTGGAAGCCTCCTCGGCCGGCATACCTATAGATTGACCATGATCCTAATCGGGTCGGGGAGGGTTTTCAATACAGAATCCTCAAATATTCCGGGCGACAGCCGTTGGGCCCAGCAGCCGCCAGGTCTCCCGGTTCCGTATAGGATCACCCTGCAGCGGCGATGCGCTCGCCGCTCTGTCATGGGCATGCGGCGGGGCCCACCAGGCAAGGAGAGACGTGGTGAGACGAGTAATGCTGGCGATGTCCCTCTCGGTGACGATCGGGTGCGGAGCGCCCGCGAGCGAGTCGGGCGGGTCGATGGAAGAGCCCGAGATGGACGCCGCGACCGAGACGCCGGTCGATCCGACGGCGGTGCGTCCGTACACGATCGCCGTGCCGGACCCCGTGCTCGAAGACCTCCAGGTGCGGCTCGACAATGCCCGGCTGCCGGACCAGCTCGATGGTGTCGGCTGGGACTACGGCGCCGAGCTGGGGTATGTCCGTGATCTCATCAGCTACTGGCGCGACGGGTTCGACTGGCGGGCGCAAGAGGCGCGCCTGAATGAGTTCGACCAGTACAAGACGGTAATCGACGGGCTCGACATCCACTTCATCCACCAGCGCTCGCCGGAGGCCGACGCGCTCCCGATCATCATTACGCACGGGTGGCCGGGTTCCATCGTGGAATTCATGAAGATCATCGGCCCGCTGACCGATCCCGTGGCGCACGGCGGCCAGGCCGAGGATGCCTTCCATGTCGTCGCGGCGTCGATGCCCGGGTATGGCTTCTCGGACAAACCGCGCGAGCCGGGCTTCGGGCCGGAGCAGATCGCCAACACGAACGCCAAGCTGATGGCTCGGCTCGGCTATGACCGGTACGGGGTGCAGGGCGGTGACTGGGGCAGCATCGTCAGCCAGTGGCACGCCTTCAACCATGCGGACGTGGTGGCCGGGCTGCACATCAACATGGTCGTCGCCGGTCCACCGCCGGATTTGGAAGACCCGACGGCCGGGGTGCCGCCCGAAGAGTTGGAGCGGTCACAGGCGCGCCAGGCGTTCTACACCACGGACGAGAACGGCTACGCGCAAATCCAGGGAACGAAACCGCAGACGGTCGGCTACGGCCTGAACGACTCGCCGGTGGGCCAGGCGGCCTGGATCGTCGAGAAGTTCCGTGCCTGGTGCGACTGCAATGGGGACCCAGAGTCTATTTTCACGAAGGACGAGCTACTCACCAACATCATGATCTACTGGGTGACCGAGACGGCCACGTCCTCGGCCCGTCTCTACTACGAGAGCGGCAACGCCGCTGCCTCGCGGGCGCTGGGTCGCATCGAGGTGCCGACAGGCGCCGCGATCTTCCCGTACGAGCTGTTCATCGCGCCCAGGAAATGGGCCGAGGCGAGCTACAACCTCGTCCATTGGACCGAGATGCCACGCGGCGGGCACTTCGCGGCCATGGAGCAGCCCGAGCTGCTGGTCGCGGATCTCCGCACGTTCTTTCAGGACCTTCGATAGGAGCCCGTGGTGGAAGTCCGCGTCGCACCGAGGACGGCGAGGCGCCCGGCTGGCAAGTCGCGAAGAGGGAGAATACCGGGAGTATTTGACCGATGAGCGGCGCAGCCCAGGCGGGATGCATCGCCGGCCGAATGCAGCGGCGCTTTCACCACGGGCTCCTAACAGCGCGGCAGGACGCCCAACACCGCGGAATCACGATACAGAGGAGGCGGGCGCATGAACGCACGGATCAGATCGACGCTCATCGCGGTTGGAACGGCCGGTGCGATCGCCACGCTCGTGAGCTGCGACGAGATGGCGAACATCCCGACAGGCATCGAGATTGACTCCGACGACATCGGGGGCGTCGTCACCAGCGCGGCCGGCCCTGAAGCCGGCGTGTGGGTGATCGCGGAGACGACCGATCTGCCGACGCGGTTTACCCGCATCGTCGCGACCGACGACGAGGGACGCTACGTGTTGCCCGACCTGCCGGAGGCGAGCTACCAGGTCTGGGTGCGCGGCTACGGGTTAGTCGACTCCGCCCGGGTGACGGGCATGCCGGGGCAACTGCTCGATCTCGACGCCGTCGTCGCACCCGATGCGGTGGCGGCCGCCGAGGTCTACCCCGCGGCATGGTGGCTATCGATGATGGAGCTGCCCGATGGTGAGCATTCGCAACAGGCGCTTGGCAGCGCCGTCACCGGCTGCCTCAACTGCCATCAAGTCGGGAACAGGGCGACGCGGGAGATCCCGGGCGGCCTTCTGAGCGAGTCCGACTCGCATCTGGATGCGTGGGACCGGCGCGTGACGATGGGGCCGATGGGCGCCGGGATGAACGGCATGTATCGCCGGCTGGGGCCGCAGCGGGAGATGTTCGCGAATTGGACCGACCGGATCGCGTCCGGCGCCGCGCCGAGCCAGGTGCCGCCGCGGCCGCGGGGTGTCGAGCGCAGCGTCGTCGTTACCCTATGGGACTGGGGGACCGAGCACGACGGCCGGACCGACAGTACGCCGTCCGACGTGCGTGACGCGACGATGAACGCGAACGGGCTCGTCTACGGCGTGGTACAGCCGAGCGACATCCTCGCCGTGGTCGACCCCGTCGCGCACAGCGCTGACGTGATTCACATTCCGTCGAACGCCCCGGAGATCCTGAGCGACACGCCCACATCGCCGTACTACGGCGACGAACCGATCTGGGCGCGGCGGTCGGATCCGCGGAGCGTGGCGATGGATGGGGGCGGGCGTGTCTGGCTCACAGGCCGGGTCCGGGGCGCGGACCAGCAGCCGGCGTTTTGCACCGACGCGTCCAACCGGTTCGCGGACTACTTCCCGGTGCCGCGGGGCACGCGCCAGGTGTTCATGTACGACCCGGAGACCGAGGCGTTCAGCGAGCTCGATACCTGTTTCTCGGCGGACCACAACCAGCTAGGGCACGACGAGCTGTTCTATTACGGGTTCCGCGAGGGCGTGGGGTGGATCGACACCGAGGTCTGGGACGAGACGTCGGACGCCGAGGCGGCCCAGGGGTGGTGCCCGACCGTCATCGACACGAACGGCGACGGCGTGATCTCGCCCGGGTGGACCGAGCCCGACGAGCCGGTCGATCCGGCACGAGATCATCGCATCGCGTATGGGTGCTACTCGCCGGCGGTGAACGCCGCGGACGGCAGTGTCTGGTGCTCCGACAACGGACCGACGGACAACACGCTGGTGCGACTCGAGCTGGGCGACGACCCCCCGGAATCGTGTATCGCAGAGGTCTACATGCCGCCGCCCAGCATTCAGGATCCGCCGCCGTACGGGAGCGGTGGCCTGCACATCACGGGCGACGGGATTGTCTGGCAGGACTGGCGGGGCAGCGGACACTTTGCCTCGTTCGATCACAGCCGGTGCTCGGTCACGAACGGGCCGGAGGCCACCGGACAGAGCTGTCCCGAAGGGTGGACCTTCCATCGGATGGAGAAGCCGACGTTCGATGGCACGCCCTTCCCGATCAACTCCGACGAAAGCTACCTGACCCAGATCGACCATCACGATGTGCTGGGTCTCGGCCCAGAGACGCCGGTGTACGGCGTAGTCAACACCGACTCGCTCGAGGTGTTCGTGCAAGCCACGGGTGAGTTCGTGACGCTACGCATCCCGTATCCGATGGGCTTCTTCTCGCGTTCGTCGGTCGGTCGGATCGATGACCCGACGACCGGCTGGAAAGGGAAGGGGCTCTGGTCGAGCTACTCCAACTATGCGGCGTGGCATCTCGAGGGTGGCCCCGGTACCCGGCAGAAGGCCGTGAAGTTCCAGATCCGCCCCGACCCGCTGGCGAAGTAGCGGTGAGCCGCCGACATCGATTCGTCGCCGCGTCGGTGCTCGTCGTCAGTGTCGTCTCCCACGCTGCCGCGGTCGGGGCTGGCCGTCAGGCGGTCGCCCCTGAGCCGGCGGGGACGCGCACTCAGGCGGCCAGCGACGACCGCTGGCCGGCCATCACGGTCGGGCCATTTACCAACATCTCGCGGGATCCGGCCGATGACTGGCTCGGCGACGGAATCGCCGCGACCGTTGCGGCCGATCTGAGCGCGCAGGGGATGTCGGTGCTCGGATCCGACGACAGCCGGACCAGTGCGCCATGGGCAGTGGTCGGCGGCTACCAGCGACTAGGGGACCGGCTGCGGATCACGGCGCAGCTCGTGGACGTGGCAACCGGAGCGGTGCGGCACGCGATTCGGGTTGACGGGGCGGTCGACGACATCTTCATCCTGCAGGATCGCATCGTCGCGGAGCTGATGAGCAACCTCGATAGGACCGGCGCGGCGGCACCTCTAGCGGGAACCGCCGAGCGTGCTGTTGGATCGCCAGTGGCGCGCGCGCCGAGCGACGTCACGGATGGCATCGTGATTCCGGATCCCGCGGAAGGGCCGACCGCGGACGGGACCGGCGCAGGTGGATTTGGCATCGCGAGCGGCGCCGGCTTCTTGACGGGACGCCCGAGCGTGCGCCCGGCGCGCACGACGTCGGCGCCACGCATCGACGGCTTGCTCGATGACGCGGTCTGGCGCGACGCGACCCTCATCACCGATTTCGTACAGCAAGCGCCGCTCGACGGCGCCCCTGCCACCGAGGAGACCGAGGTCTACCTGGCCTACGACACCGAACACATCTACGTCGGGATACGCGCCCACTACTCCGACACGACGCTCATCCGCGCGAATCGGTCGGATCGCGATCAGACCTTCAGCGACGACACGGTTGCGCTCTACCTCGACCCCTTTCTCGATCAGCAGCGCGCCTACGTCTTCTCGGTGAACGGCTACGGTGTGCAAAGCGACGCGGTGCTCGACTCCCAGACGCGAGGGCTTGGTGGGGGCGGCGGCGGCGGTGGTGGTGGGGGGGGCGGTGGCGGCGGGAGGCCCCCCGGCAGCGGCGGCGGCAGCATGGGCAGCATGCCCCGCGGCGGGATGGGTGCGTCGATGGCGTCCGCCTTCGGCGGGGCACCGCTCGGCGACACCTCCTGGGACGCCCTGTTCGACTCGGGCGGCCGGCTCGTCGACGACGGGTGGACGGCGGAGATGGCGATCCCGTTCAAGAGCCTGCGGTATCCGACACGTGGCCCGGGTGAGCTGCACCGCTGGGGGATTCAGATCACCCGCTCGATTCCGGGCAAGACCGAGTCGGACGTGTGGGCGCCGGTCTCCCGCGACATCGCCGGCTTCCTGCCGCAGATGGGCGTGCTCGACGGGTTGACCGACCTGTCGACCAGCAAGAACCTGGAGTTCCTGCCGACGTTCACCGCCATCAAGTTCGGGTCGCTCGATGCCACGAGCGGGACCTTCGTCGACAACGACACCGACCCCGAGGGGGGCCTCAACGTCAAGTACGGGGTCACGCCGAATCTGACCGCCGACTTAACCTTCAACCCCGATTTTTCCCAGATCGAGTCGGATATCCCGCAGATCGAGGTCAACCAGCGGTTCCCGCTGTTCTTCCCCGAGCTGCGCCCGTTTTTTCTAGAGGGGCAAGAGATTTTCCAGGTGCCCGGCCAGGTCACCTTCGTCCATACGCGGACGATCGCCGACCCGCGCTACGGGGCCAAGCTGACGGGCAAGGTGGGCAATACGACGCTCGGGGTGCTTGTCGCCAACGACGAGGGGCCGGGCCGGCTCGACGATCCCACGGCTCCCGGGTTCGGGCAAACGGCACAGGTGGTCGTCGGCCGGGCGCGCTATGACCTCTACTCGGAGTCCTATCTCGGGGCCATCGTCACCGACCGCGAATTCCTCGACGGTTACAGTCGGGTCGCCGGCGTCGACGGGCGCTTCAGGCTCAGTCCCACGTCGTCTGTGAGTTTCCAGTACGCGGGGTCACAGCACCGCGACGAGACCGGCGCCGAGCGTTCGGGACCGACCTCCCACCTCGCGTACGACAGCAACAGTCGAAACCTGAGCTATCAGGCGTCGATCGACAGCGTCGACCCTGGCTTCCGGACGGACACGGGATTCGTGCGCCGCGTCGACACGCGAACCGCGCAGGCCAACGCGTCGTATCGCTGGTGGCCGCAGAACTGGCTGATCAACTGGGGACCGCGCGTCAGCTACAGCCGGAACTACGACTTCGAGGGCCTGCTGCAGGACGAGCAGGTCAGCGCCGGCGTGCTCGGCGTCCTGTCGAGCAACGTGGTGGGCATCGGCACGGTCAACCGCGATATGGAGCGGTTCGGCGGCATCGAGTTCTTCAAGACCAACTACTACGTGGGAGCCGGCTTGACCGCCAGCCGCAAGTTCTCGCTCGGGGGGTTCGTGAGCTGGGGCGATCAGGTCTTCTATGGCGACGCACCGTTCCTGGGCCGCGGCGCCACGGCGACGCTCTTCGCGACGCTCAGGCCGATGTCGCGGCTGAACGCCGACCTCGCGCTCATCACCAGCCGGTTGCGTGACCCGGTGACGCGCGACCAGATCTTCGACGTCAAGATCCTGCGTGCCCTTACCACCTATCAGTTCACGAACCGCCTGCTCTTCCGGAACATCGTGGAGTACAACACGCTGAGCCGCGCGCTGGCGGCCAACCTGCTCTTTACCTACCGGGTGAACGCGGGGACCGTGTTCTTCGTCGGCTACGACGACCACTACCAGCAGGGCAACCTGATCGACAACACGCTGTTTCAGACCCGCGAGTTCCAGCAGACGAACCGGGCGTTCTTCACCAAGCTGTCGTATCTGTTCCGGTATTAGACGGGGTCCGTCGGCATCAGCGAGTCCCCTTATGCGAGACCTTCCCGACCTGCCGTTGTGCCTTCTGCTCGTGACGACGGCTTGTGCCGCGCCGACTGCACCACCAGAGCCTGCGCGGGCAGACGGCGCAACCGCTGCGCGACTGTTCACGGGTGCACGGCTCATCGTGGGCGATGGCACGGCGGTTGAAGACGCCTCGTTCGTCGTGCAGAACGGCTTGATCGTGGAGGTTGGCAGGGCCGGCCAGGTGGACGTCCCACGTGGCTCGGCGATCGTGGATGTATCGGGTCAGACCGTGATGCCTGCGTTGGTGAACACGCATGCACATCTCGGATGGGAAGGCTACACCAGCTGGGGATCTGAAAACTTCACGCGCGACAACCTGATCGATCATCTGCACCGTCACGCGTACTACGGTGTCGGCACCATTATTTCGACGGGGAGCGACAAAGAAGAGGTCGCGCTGCAAGTCCAGCAGGAGCAACGATTGGGGCAAGTCGGAGGAGCACGGTATCTGGTCTCCCCCGGGATGGGTACGCCGGGTGGCGGCCCCAACCCACGCTTTACTGCCGATAACGGCTGGTGGGGACTGCATCATGTCACCAGTGCAGAGGAGGCTCGAGCGCTTGTCCAGATGGAGGCCGCAAAAGGCATCGAGATCCTGAAGATCTGGGTGGACGCGCGGGACGAACGTCGTGGCGCACGGGTCAAGCTACGGCCCGACATCTATCGGACGATCCTCGATGAGGCCCACGTACGGGACATTCGAGTCATCGCCCACGCGACCACACTGAGTGATCACAAGCAGTTGGTGCGTGCCGGCGCCAGGAGGTTCATCCACATGCCCTACGACCGCGATGTGGATGAGGAGTACCTCGCGCTCTTGGAAGAGCGGAATGTCTTCATCGTGCCGACGCTTGGCATGGTGACAAAACGTGAGCCGTATCGCCGTCCCGTGTTCGAGGACACGTTCTTTCAGGGTCAGGTTTCTCCTGGAGTGATCACGCATCTGCGCGACGCAGCTACGAACAGTCCCACCGAGCTGGCCGAGAGAACCGCGGCCGACGAGGAGCGGTCCGCGCGAATCGTCCGAAACTTCGAGAAGCTGAAGGACCACATCATCCTGGGAACGGACGCCGGTGCCGTCGGAGATTTCTTCGGCTACGCCGACCACCTCGAGCTCGAGCTCTTTGTCCGCTTCGGCATGACGCCGTCCGAGGCAATCGTCGCGGCGACGAAGCGGGCGGCGGAGGCCTTTGGGCTGGTTCACGTCGGCACGCTGGAGGCAGGCAAGAGCGCCGATTTTGTAGTGCTCGACGCCAATCCGCTCGACGAGATCACGAACACCCAACGGATCGCCGGGGTGTATCTGCGGGGCGATGAGATTGACCGGGACGCCCTGAGAACGACATGGACGCAATGAACCCAGGGCAGGTGCTGCACGCTGAAAGGCTGGCGGGAACCGCCAATCCACGATCGGCGTAGATGATCCCGGTCGAGCTACTCCAACTACGCTGCGTGGCACCTCGAGGGTGGCCCTGGTACGCGGCAAAAGGCGGTCACGTTCCAGATCCGCCCGACCCACTCGCGAAGTAGCGGTGATTCGGGAAAACGGACGCTCTGCGCGCTCGTATGTCCTATCGTCGTTGTCGCCACGGTCGTCCCACGGCGTCAACTCGACGGGGAATCCCACGCACTTCAGGCAGTGCTACGGCCGTAGTCCATCCTCGATGAGTGCTGCCAGGCGTACCCCCGCCTGCTGGAGCCGCTCGACCACGGCGTCGACGAACAGCGCTTGATAGGAACCGTCCAGCCTGCGCTCGTGGAACTCTCGCCGACACGAGCCCTCCGACCATCGACAGTAGTCGACCTCGTCGCGGGTGGTCATGTCGTACGACTGCTGGGCCCAATCGGACGGGTCGGTCTCGAGCCACAGCGCGCGGTCGGCCGGGGCGATGTCGCCTTCGAGATCCAGCGCGTACGCCCACCATCCGGTCGTTCCGCGGGCCTTCCGAATGATCCCGGTATCCCACACACCGTGCAGGCGGTCGATTGGCTCGTAGTAGGCGCCCGTCACCGGGGTTCGGTTGCCACCAAGGTCGTCTGCGTAGCTGACATGCAGCGGTTGATGGACGTCCCCGATCCAATGAGCGAGAAAGAAGAGCGCTTCGGCGCGTGCGCCGTCGCGGAGTCCGGCGTCGCGAAATCGAGCCAGGTGATGCTCGATGCCGTGGAGCACACAGTCGCCGCCGCAGTCGCTTGCGTGGATGTCATGCCGTGAACGCGGCAGGTTGAGAAAGTGCCAGGCGGCGTATTCGGCGAAATGATTCCAGCCTGGCCGCTCGTTGCGGGCATTGCGCCGAGCCGTGTCGGCAAAGACGCACGCGCTCGTGAAGTAACGATACGACCATCCGTCCGGCGTTTCGTAGGTCGCCGTGAGGCGGTCGACCTCGACCTTGTCGTCTGGGTCCAGCAGATTGAGCGCGATCGCGCAGACGATCCGGTGGCCGTCTTCGCCCCATGCGCGCGCCTCGGCCACCGAGAGCGTCGTCAGCATCAGCGTTCCGCACACTGCCACACGTAGGACGCGAGTTATCATCCCTCCCCCCGGGCGATCAACCGGTCGTCTCGACCGTCGCCCTCTACTCTGGAGAACGTTCCCCATGGCGGAACCGAACCACTCGTGGACGGTCACGCCGCGGGCCCGCGCTCACGACACAGGCGAGCTGCGGGATCAGTCCGGCAACGCGAAGGCGACGAGGCGCGGCCCCCCGCCGATGGTGAGCGCGATGTACTGACGGCCGTCGGCCCGGTACGTCATCGGTGTGCCGATGGCGCCACTCGGGAGGTCGACTGACGCCAGCTCCGCTCCGGTCGCCTTGTCATAGGCGACGAGGCGCGGGCCCTCGTTCGTGCCCCCGGCGGTCAGGCAGTAGATCAGTAACGTCTTGGTCAGCAGTGGTCCGTTGCTGCCGTTGTCGCCACCGAGCGGCGGCAGGTCGAGATCGCGCAGCAGCCGGTGGCGCCGGTAGCGATTCCCGTCACCCGTCGGCACCCACCAGAGGTGTTCGCCGGTGTTCATGTCGATTGCCGTCATGCGGGAATACGGCGGCTTGAGAAGGGGAAGCCCCTGCGGCATCCGGGGGGCGGCCCGGATGGCGCCCTGCCGGGCGAGCCGCTGATCTTCCGGGGCACCGTGGGTGTACCGCATCGTGGCGCCAAGCGCGGGGTCAGGCGCATACAGCGGAATCACCGTGGCCTGGTTGCGGGACGGGATATAGAGGATGCCGGTCTCCGGGTCGACGGCCGCTCCGGCCCAACCGGCGGTGCCGCCGTCGGGCGGGCGCATGAGTGTTCCCTGCGTCCCCCCCTCGACCGGGCGGGTCGGCGGTGTGAAGAGCGGCCCGAGCACGAAACCGTCGACCGCCTCGACGGCCATCGCGCGGATCTCGGGCGTGAAGTCGACCAGGTCGTCGATCGTCACGCCCTGGTAATCGAACGGCGCCGGCCTCGTCGGAAATGGCTGCGTCGCGGACGGCACCTCGCCCGGCATGTTGGTCTCCTGCGGCACCGGGCGCTCCTCGATCGGCCAGATGGGGTCACCGGTGACCCGGTCGAACGCATAGACGAACCCCTGCTTGCTCACCTGTGTGATGGCTCTGGTAATGCCCGGACGGCCGTCCACCCTGATGTCGACCAGATTCGGGTGCGTGGGGAAGTCGTAGTCCCAGAGCCCGTGATGGACCGCCTGGAAGTGCCAGACCCGCTGGCCGGTCTCGACATCGACGGCAATCAGCGTTTCGGAGAAGAGGTTGTCGCCGAGTCGTTCCGCGCCGTAGTAGTCGTTGGTCGTCGTGCCGGTGGGGAGGTAGACGTGGCCGAGCTCGCTGTCGCCCGCCAGCATCGACCAGACGTTGGCGTTGCCCGAGTAGCGCCACGACTCGTTGAGCCAGGTCTGTGCGCCAAACTCGTCGGGGCTGTTCGGCACGGTGTGGAAGTCCCACGCATGTTCGCCGGTCCGGACATTCCATGCGCGCACCCACCCGGGCACCGCTTCGTTCGTGACGCGGCGATCGGCGATCTGCGATCCGTGGATGACGCGATCGCGGACGACGATGGGCGGCGAGTGGATTCCGTAGAGCATGGCGTTGAGGTAGTCCCGCTCGTCGCGGTTCGCGCGAGGGATGCCGACCATCGCGTCGACCATGCCACTGCCGTTTGGCCCGAAGTCCGCGCACGGCCGCCCGGTCGTCGCGTCGACACACACGAGATAGCCGTTGCCGGTGCCCCAGAAGATGCGCTCGTCATCGGCGCCGTCGGTCCAGTACGCCACGCCGCGTTGGCGCCACGTGCCAGTCATCGGCGTCGTCCCTTCCTCGTAGCTCTTCGGATTGAAGACCCACAGCGTCTGCCCCGTCGTAGCGTCGACGGCCACGCCTTGCGAGAGCGGGGTGTTGAAATACAGGACGTCCCCTATCATCAGCGGCGTCGCCTGGAAGCCAGTCGCACTGGGTGGATGCCCGGTCCGGTAGAGGTCGGGCGTGTCCTCCACGAGCGCGTCGACGATGGTTGCCAGCGGCGCCGACCATTCGCCTCCACCCGGCGTCGTCTTGCTGACAACGGTGTCGACCGAGGTCCACTCCCAGGCCAGCTCGAGATCCGCGAAGTTCTCGGCGTCGATCTGATCGAGCGGCGAGTACTTCTTCCCCCCGATGTCGCCGGCGTAGCTGCGCCATTCGCCATTAGAGGTGTCGTAGGTCTGCCACGGACCGGCCGCGCTGTCCTGCTGCGCCTCCGCTGAGGCCGCAGTGAGCGCGAGCGTAAGAAGTAGGCCGCACAGGAGTTGCTGGCGCATGAAGACCTCGAGTCCCGTGTCCGGAATCAGCCCGGCAGGGCGAAGGCGACGAGCCGCGGCCCGCCCCCGACGGTGAGCGCGATGTACTGGCGGCCGTCGGCCCGGTAGGTAATTGGTGTCCCGATGGCGCCGCTCGGGAGATCGACCGACGCGAGCTCTGCACCGGTGGTCTTGTCGTAGGCGACGAGCCGCGGGCCGTCGTTCGAACCGCCGGCGGTCAGACAGTAGATCAGCAGCGTCTTGGTCAACACCGGCCCGGCGGTGGCGTTGTCGCCGCCGAGGGGCGGGAGGTCGAGATCGCGAAGCAGCCGGTGGCGCCGGTAGCGATTGCCCTCGCCGGTCGGCACCCACCAGGCGTGCTCGCCGGTGTTCATGTCGATCGCCGTCATCCGCGAGTACGGCGGCTTGAGGAGCGGGAGCCCCTGCGGCATCCGTGGGTACGCGCGGATGTTCCCCCGAGCGGCCAGCCGATCGGCCTCCGGTGCTCCGTGTGTGTAGGCCACGGTGGCGCCGAGGGCCGTGTCGGGCTGATACAGCGACACCACAGCCGCCTGGTTCCGCGAGGGGATGTAGAGCATGCCGGTATCCGGATCGACGGCCGCGCCCGCCCAGCCTGCCGTGCCGCCCGGGGGCGGTCGCATCAGCGTGCCCTGCGTCTCGCCTGCCACCGGGCGGTCCAGGGGCGTAAAGAGCGGCCCAAGCCGAAAACCGTCGACCGCCTCGACCGCCATCGCGCGAATCTCCGGCGTGAAGTCGACCAGATCGTCGATCGTGACGCCCTGGTAGTCGAACGGCGCCGGTCTCGTCGGAAACGGCTGCGTCGGCGCCATCACCTCGCCCGGCATGTTCGTGTCCTGCGGCACCGGTCGCTCCACGATCGGCCAGATCGGCTCACCCGTTACCCGGTCGAACGTGTAGACAAAGCCTTGCTTGCTGACCTGCGCGATCGCCTTGATGTCGCGGCCGTCGACGGAGATGTCGATCAGGTTGGGATGCGTGGGGAAGTCGTAGTCCCACAGCCCGTGATGGACGGCCTGAAAGTGCCAGGCCCGCTGGCCCGTCTCGACATCGACGGCGATCAGACTCTCGGAGAAGAGGTTGTCCCCAAGTCGGTCGGCGCCGTAGTAGTCGTTCGTTACCGTCCCGGTCGGCAGGTAGACGTAGCCGAGCTCGTTGTCGCCCGCCAGCATCGACCACACGTTGCCGTTCCCCGAATACCGCCACGACTCGTTCAGCCACGTGTCGACGCCGAACTCGTCGGTGCCGTTCGGCACGGTATGGAAGTCCCAGGCATGCGTGCCGGTCCTCACATCCCAGGCGCGGACCCACCCCGGGATCGCCTCCTTCGTGATGCGCCGGTCGGCGACCTGCGATCCGTGGATCACCTTGTCGCGGACGACGATCGGCGGCGAGTGGATGCCGTAGAGCATCGCGTTGAGATAGTCCCGCTCCTCGCGGTTCGCGCGCGGGAGACCGACCATCGCGTCGACCATGCCACTGCCGTCCACGCCGAAGTCGGGGCACGGCCGGCCGGTCTTGGCCTCGACACAGACCAGATGGCCGCTGCCGGTGCCCCAGAAGATGCGCTCGTCGTCGGCGCCGTCGGTCCAGTACGCGACACCGCGCTGGGTCCACGGGCTGCTCATCGTCGGCGTGCCGTGCTCGTAGCTCTTGGGATTGAAGACCCAGATCGTCTCGCCGGTCGTGGCATCGACGGCCACGCCCTGCGAGAGCGGCGTATTGAAATAGAGGACCCCGCCGACCATGAGCGGCGTCGCCTGCAGGCGTGTCAGGATGGGCCGGTGTCCGGGACGATAGAGGTCCGGGGTGTCTTCGACCAGCGTCTCGACGATGGTGTCCAGCGGAGCCGACCACTCACCGCCCCCGGGCGTGGTGCGGCTCACGATGTGGTCGACGGATGTCCACTCCCACGCCAGCTCGAGGTCGGCGAAGTTGCTCGCATCAATCTGGTCGAGCGGCGAGTACTTCCTTCCGCCGATATCGCCCGCGTAGCTCCGCCATTCACCGTTGGAGGTGTCGTACGTTTGCCACGGCCCGGCGCCTCCTTGCTGGGCGTGCACAGCGGCGGATCCGCAGACGAGGATGGCGAGCAAGACCCCGAGCAGACGCAGTTGTCGCATGACTGAATGGGATGGTACATCACCGTTCCTCACCGCGGATGGCACGCGCCTAATCTCGGTTCCGGAATCCCTGGTAGGATGCTGAGGATTAGCGCGCCGGCGCCCACGAGTGCGGGCAGTTTCAAGCGCGAAGCAATAGGTGACAGTGCCGCACATGTTCAGCCGGCGCATGGCGGCGCGGGCCCTGACCGTCGTGTCATGTGGTCTCGGCACGTGCCTCGTCGCGGCTCAGGCGCCCGCCCAGACCGCGCCGCCGCCCACGCCACTTCGGCCCGCGGCGAGCGCCACCACGGCCCGTGCCGTCCTCGATCAGTACTGCGTCACCTGTCACAACGAAAGGCTCCGGACCGCAGGGCTCGCCCTCGACACGCTCGACATCACACGACCGGCCGACGACGCGGACATCTGGGAGCGCGTCATCACGAAGCTTCGCACCGGGGCGATGCCGCCCCCCGGCCGGCCGCGCCCGGATGTTGCGACCTATCACGCCGTGGCGAGTCGACTCGAGGCCGACATCGACCGGGTCGCGGCGGTGAATCCCAATCCAGGCAGGACGAGCACGGTCCACCGTCTGAATCGGACGGAGTATCGCAACGCCGTCCGCGACCTCCTGGCCGTCGATATCGACGTGACCGCGCTGCTCCCTGGCGACGAGACCTCGGACACCGGGTTCGACAACAACGCCGACGTGCTCTCGATCACGACCGCCCAGCTCGAGCGATACCTCTCGGCCGCACGGACCATCTCGCGTCTCGCCGTCGGTGTTCCGCCTGCCGGTCCGGGTTTCGAGACCTTCGATGTGCCGCTGTTGTTGCTCCAGGACGATCGGCAGAGCGAAGACCTGCCGCTCGGCTCACGCGGCGGGCACGCGGTCCGGTATCACTTTCCGGTCGACGGCGAGTACCTCATCAAGATCCAGCTCCGGACCAACTGGCAGGACTACATCCTCGGGATGGGGACGCCACATGAGCTCGACGTCCGGATTGACGGCGCGCTGGTGAAGCGACTCACCGTCGGCGGCGAGGCCACGGGTCGACCGGCGCCGACCACGTTCACGATCGCCGAGCCTGGCGACCCCTCGTGGGAGCGTTACCTGCACGACGCAGACGATGATCTGGAGGTCCGCGTCACGGTCGAGGCGGGACCGCGTCTCGTCGGCGTGTCCTTCGTGCGCAACCTGTGGGAGCCGGAAGGCATCCTGAAACCACGGCAGGCCGGCGAGGTGCTGTCGAACGACGAGAGCTATCACGGGAATGCGGCGGTGAGCTCGATCGCGATCGGCGGACCGTATGCGGCCGGCGGTCCGGGCGACACGCCAAGCCGCCGCGAGATCTTCTCCTGTCGGCCAGCCTCGGTCGCCGAGGAGCGGGCCTGCGCGACCGAGGTCCTGACGCGGCTTGCCCGCCTCGCGTATCGCCGCCCCGCGACCGCTGACGACCTGGCCACGCTGCTCGGGTTCTTCGACTCGGGGCGCGGTGCCGGCGCGGGTTTTGACGGCGGCATCCAGCTCGCGCTCGAGCGCCTCCTCGTCGACCCAGACTTCCTCCTCCGCATCGAACGGGATCCGGCGCGGGTCGAGCCCGGCGTTCCGTATCGGCTCGGCGACATCGAGGTGGCGTCGCGGCTCGCGTTCTTTCTCTGGAGCAGCGTGCCCGATGAACAGCTACTGGACGCGGCCGAGCGCGGCGTGCTCACCGACCCGACTGTCCTCGAGCACGAAGTACGTCGCATGCTGGCCGAGCCGCGCGCCAGCGCGCTCGTCGACGATTTCGCGACCCAGTGGCTGCATCTGCGCAACCTCGACGATGTCATAGGCGATCCCGTGCCGTTTCCCGACTTCGACCAGAACCTGATCGAGGCGTTCCGGCAGGAGACGACGCTGTTTCTGGCGAGCACGCTCGACGAAGACCGCAGCGTGCTCGACCTCCTCGATGCGGACTACACCTTCCTCAACGAGCGACTCTCACGTCACTACGGCATCTCGGGCGTGTACGGCGCTCGCTTCCGTCGCGTCACGCTGCCAGACCGGGAGCAGCGTGGCGGGCTCCTCGGCCACGGCGGCCTCCTGGCGCTGACGTCGTATCCGACCCGGACCTCGCCGGTGCTCCGCGGCAAGTGGCTGCTCGACACGATCCTCGACGCACCGCCACCGTCGCCGCCAGCCGACGTGCCGGCGTTGCCGGCGCGTGGTGAGGGCGGCACGACACGGACCGTGCGGGAGCGCCTCGAACGCCACCGACAGGATCCCGCGTGTGCGCGGTGTCATGCATCGATCGATCCCCCCGGCTTCGCACTCGAAAACTTCGATGGCCTCGGTGCCTGGCGTACGCGCGACGAGCTCGGCAATTCGATTGACGCGACGGCTATCATGCCGAACGGCGCGCCGGTCGACGGGCTCAGCGGGCTCCGGGCATTCCTGCTCGATCAGCCGGAGCAATTCGCGCGGACGGTCACCGGGAAGCTGATGGCCTACGCCCTCGGACGCGGGCTCGATGTTGCCGACCGCCCGACGATACGCGCGATTGTCCGGGACGCCGCGTCCACCAACTACCGCTGGTCGTCGCTAGTCATCGGAATCGTGAAGAGTCCCGCGTTCCTGATGCGGAACGCCCAGGCAGCGGATTGAACGAAGCGTAAAACGAAACGTAGCGCGGGACTTCAGTCCCGCGACGGGCGTGGCGAGGAACACAGACGGAGGAGACGTTCATGACCAAGACCAAGAGCATGGCCATCATTAGGCGGTCGCTGCCCCGCCGGACCGTGCTGCGTGGGCTCGGCGCGACGTTGGGACTCCCACTGCTGGACGCGATGATACCGGCGTTCACCGCGGTGGCCCGGACCGCCGGCAAACCGACGCACCGCTTCCAGGCGATCTACGCCCCCAACGGCATGGCGATGGAGCACTGGACGCCGGCGGACGAGGGCCGAGCCTTCGCGCTGACGCCGATTCTCGGGCCGCTCGCGCCGTTCCGAAACCAGCTGCTGGTCATCTCGGGGCTCCGCTCGTCGTGGACCTACGTCCACGCGGGCGCGTCTGCCTCGTTTCTGACCGGCACCCCGCGCGGCGGCCAGAACGAAACCGACGTGCTCGCGAGCACGTCGATGGACCAGATCCTCGCGCGGGAGCAGGGCAAGACGACGCAGCTCGGTTCGCTCGAGGTCTCGATGGACAAGTTCGCCAACGCGGGCCAGTGCACGGCCGGCCTCAGCTGCGCCTATACGCAGACCATCGCGTGGCGCACGCCGACGACGCCGTTGCCGATGGAGAACAACCCGCGAGCGGTGTTCGAGCGACTCTTCGGCGATAGCGGGTCCGCGGACCCGGCGATCCGGCGGGCGCGCCGCCAGCAGAAGCAGAGCATTTTGGATTCCGTGACCGACAAGCTCACCGATCTTCAGGTGGCGATCGGACCCCGAGACCGGGCAAAGATCGACGAGTACACGGAGGCGGTGCGCGACGTAGAACGTCGCATTCAGATCGCGGAGCAACAACGCGACGTCGAGCCTTCGTTTACGGAGCAGCCATCCGCCCCGCCGCGTGTCTTCGAGGAGCATCTCCAGCTGATGTTCGACCTGCAGTTCCTGGCGGTGCAGGCCGACCTGACCCGCGTCGTCACGTTCATGCTGGGCCGGGAGCAAAGCACACGCGCGTTCCCCCAGATCGGCGTGCCCGATGCGCACCATCCCCTGTCGCACCACGAGGACGACCCGGAGCGGATCGGTCTGATGGCGAAGATCAACGCCTATCACGTCGCGCTGACTGCCGGGTACTTGGAGCGGCTCCGCGCGGCGGATGACGGCGACGGATCGCTGCTCGACCACATGACGATTCTCTACGGCGCGGGCATCTCCAACAGCACCCGCCATTCGGGTACCAACCTGCCGCTGCTCGTGATCGGTGGCGGTGCGGGCCGGTTGCGGGGCGGCCGCCACCTCAGGTTCCCGGGCGAGACGTCGAACGCCGACCTGCTGTTGACGTTGATGGACAAGCTCGACATGCCGCTCGATCGGCTCGGCAACAGCACCACGAAGTTGCCGATCGACACGCTGTCTGAGGTCTGATCATGTTGCGAAGCGTTGCCATGCGAAGGGTCGTGCCGGTCGCGGGCGTCGTCGTCATGAGCATCACGGTTGGTGCCGCCGATCAACCCTTCGTCGATGCCGCGCAGCGCGGCGATTGGGACGCCGTGCGCGCGTTGGTCGAGCAGGGCGCCGACGTTGCGGCTCGTCAGGGCGACGGCACGACGGCGCTGCACTGGGCCAGCTACTGGGATGAGGCCGACCGCGCCGCGCTGCTGATTCGTGCCGGCGCCGACGTCAACGCGGCGAACGATCTCGGTGTCACGCCGATCTGGGCCGCGTGCGAGAACGGCAGCGCCCTGATGGTCCGGCGTCTGCTTGACGCCGGGGCGAACCCCAACAGGTCGCTCCCGTCGGGCGAAACCCCGTTGATGACGGCGGCGCGTACGGGAAGCGCGGACGCCGTCAGGCACCTGCTCGGCGCGGGCGTCCGGGTCGACGACACCGCAGGTCGCGGCCAGACGGCGCTGATGTGGGCGGTGGCGCAACGGCACGCCGAGGTCGTCGAGGCGCTGCTCGACGGCGGCGCCGCCGTGGCGGCCCGCTCCGACGTCTGGACCGAGGTCGTCAAGACGGCGCCGGAGCCGTGGAATCCGGAGTACATCGCGGATCTGCCCCAAGGCGGCTACACCGCGCTACTGTTCGCCGCGCGCGTCGGGGACCTCCTCTCCGCGAAGCTCCTTATCGCTGCCGGCGCCGACGTCAACGACGCCGCGCCATACGGGACCAGCGCGACGGTCGTGGCGGCGCATAGCGGGCATGGCGACGTCGCCAGGTTTCTGCTCTCGCGCGGCGCCGACCCGAACGCCGCCGATGCAGGTTATACGGCCCTTCACGCGGCGATCCTGCACAAGGACACGGGCCTCGTTGGTGCCCTGCTCGACCGTGGGGCGGACGCCAACGCAAAGGTTGAACGCTCGACACCTGTTCGCCGCGACTCCGTCGACTACTACTTGCATCCCTCCTACGTCGGGGCGACGCCCTTCTGGCTCGCGGCACGGTTTACCGCGCCGGACATCATGAGGGTCCTCGCGGAACACGGTGCGGATCCGGCAGTCGTTCATTACCCGACCTACTGGGAGGGGACGCTGGCCGCGAACAAGAACCGGTCCCAGGTCAACGAGGGGGCGACGACGGCGCTGATGGCGGCGGCCGGCCTCGGAGGCCGCGACCCACTCGTCGCGGTGAACCGTCTCGACCGAATCGCGGAGAGCGCGCCCGTTCGGAGCACCCGTCGCGAGCCGAACCCGGTCGAGCTCGAAGCCGCCAGGCTCGAAGCGGTCACGATAGCCGCGGAGCTGGGCGTTGACGTGAACATCGCCAACGCCGATGGCGACACCGCGCTGCACGCCGCCGCAGCCCGGGGGCACGACAGCATCGTTGACTACCTCGTCGCCCACGGTGCGCGACGTGACGTCTCGAATGAGGTCGGGCAGACCCCGTTGGCGCTCGCGCGGCTCGGTCGCCGCGGGGTCCCTCACGAGAGCACGATCGAGCTGCTCCGGAGACTGGGCGCCATCTAGCGCGGCGCGATCGCCTGGTGGACGGCTGTTGCGTGCAAGCCAACAGTGGGCAGACATCACAGTGGAGGCACTCATGCACCATCTCGGGACGCGGCGCGGTCCGGGCGCGGTGGCCATGGCCGGCCTGCTTGCGCTCGCGGCTTGCGGCGCGGTCGACGACACGCCACCCGCGCCAGTCGAGACGCATCGCTACTCCATCGAGGAGTTCCTCGAAAGCACGAGCTACCGAGGGGGCTCGTTCTCCCCGGAGAACAGTCAGGTCCTCGTTGGGAGTAACGAGACCGGCATCTTCAACGCGTTCGCATTTCCCGTCGCGGGCGGCGAACCGGTGCAGTTGACCCACTCGACCACCGACTCGATTCGTCCCGCCACGTACTTTCCGAGCGACGAACGCTTCGTCTATGTCAGCGACGAGGGCGGGAACGAGCTCACCCACGTCTACGTCCAGGATCCAGAGGGCACGGTCACGGACCTCACGCCAGGCGAGGGCTTCGTCGCCTCGTTCGTCGGGTGGGCACAGGACGACCAGTCGTTCTTCATCCAGTCCACGGAGCGCGACCAACGGTTCTACGACCTGTGGGAGTACCAGGCCGACGACTACGCACGCGAGCTGGTGTATCAGAACGACGACGGCTACTTCATCGGTCAGGTCGCACCCGGCGGACGTCACATCGCGCTGACGAAGCTCCGGACGACACTCGACAGCGACGTCTATCTGTTAGAGCGTGCCTCGGGGCAGGTCACCAACCTGACGCCGCACACAGGCTCGGTGTCGAACACGCCGGGGCCTTTCAGCCCCGATGGCTCGAGTCTGTACTACCTGACAGACGAAGGCAGCGAGTTCGTCAACCTGATGCGCTACGACATCGAGCACGGGACGCGCGAGGCGCTGCTGCGGGTGGATTGGGACGTCACGTCTGCCCGGTTCTCGAAACACGGCACGTACTTCGTCGTCGGGATCAACAACGACGCTCGGACGGAGCTGCGCCTCTACGATACGGCGACAATGCACCCGATTCCGTTGCCGACGCCGACCAGCGCCGACGTGACATCGGTGTGGTTTTGGGGGGACGAGTCGCGCGTGGCCTTTTACGCCAGCTCCAGCCGGACCCCGAGGGACCTGTTCGTCTACGAGATGGCGGGCGGCGCGCCGCGCCAGCTGACGCGTTCCCTCAACGTGGCGATCGACTCGGACGCGCTCGTCGACGGAGAGGTCGTGCGCTTTGCGTCATATGACGGCGTCGAGATCCCGGGCATTCTCTACAAACCGCATCTCGCGTCTGAGATCAACAAGGTCCCGGCGCTCGTCTGGGTCCACGGTGGGCCCGGCGGCCAATCCCGTGTCGGCTACGACCACCAGATCCAGTACTTCGTCAACCAGGGGTACGCCGTCTACGCCATCAACAATCGTGGCAGCTCGGGGTACGGCAAGACGTTCTTCGCGATGGACGACCGCAAGCATGGCGACGCGGACTTGGACGACTGTGTGGCGAGCAAGCAGATGCTGATCGAGACCGGTTGGGTGGACCCGGATCGCATCGGGATCATCGGCGGGAGCTACGGCGGGTACATGGTGTTGGCCGCCCTGACCTTCAGGCCGGATACGTTCGCCGTTGGCGCGGACTACTACGGGATCTCCAACTGGTATCGCACCGCGAACAGCATGCCGGCGTGGTGGGAGGCGCAACGCGACGCGCTGGAGCAGGAGATGGGCGAGTTCGACGACGAGGCCTTCTTCAACGCGAAGTCGCCGTTCTTCCACGCCGACCAGATCGTCCGGCCGCTCATCGTCTTGCAGGGCGCGAACGATCCGCGCGTCCTGCAGATCGAATCCGACCAGATCGTCGAGGCGGTGCGCGCGAACGGCGTGCCCGTCGACTACGTGCTCTTCGAGGACGAAGGGCACGGGTTCGTCAAGAAGGAGAACCAGGCGGAGGCCGCGCGGCGGGTCTTGGCGTTTCTGGATGAACATCTGAGGGCCACATCATGAGTGAGATCGTCGAGCGCCTCGTTGACGGATATGAGGGCGGACGGATGACACGCCGGCAGCTCGTGCTGGCATTGTCGGCACTGATGGTGCCGGCGGCGGTGCCGCGGCCGTCCGCCGGCGCCGCGACCCAGCCGAGCGCGCCGCCGATCCCGGTGACGACGTTGAATCACGTCACCCTCACCGTGTCGGACGTGCCGCGCTCCGTCGCCTTCTATCAGCGGGTGCTGGGTATGCCGCTCGTGACCACGCAGGGGACCGAGGGTGACTGGTCCGCGGCCGCGGTCCCCGTGCTCGGCATCGGTGACGGCCCCCAGTTCGTCGCGTTCGCGCGCGGAGGGACACCGTCGATCAACCACTACTGCTTCGGTATGGAAGGGTTCGATGCCAACGCAGTCGTCGCTCGGCTGGCGGACCACGGCGTGGCGGCCAATGTCCGCATGCGCGCCGACACGGACCCGCCCGCCGAAGAGCTGACCTTTCGCGATCCGGACGGCATCGTCGTCCAGATTCAGGATGAGAGCTACTGTGGCGGGTCGGGCACGCTCGGCGACCTCTGTAATCCCGACGATCGCCCACGCACCCGCTGACTGATGCGAGAGGGATGTATCGGCGGTCGAATGCAGAGGGACTTTCACCACGGGCCGCTAGGGTCTGTGGTGCCCGTTCGGGACAATAGTCCGCACACCCCCCCCAACGCGCCCGCCCGAGCCCGAGCCCCCGCCGCGACAGCCTACGCGGAGGGACGATGTCGCGCCGCTCGGCGGGCGACGCGGACTACTTCTTTCGCGAGCGCTTCCCGCCCCGGCTCGTCTTCGCGTTCTTCTCGACCCGCAGCTTCCACGCCGTGCGGAGCGCGCCGGAGAGCGTGGCTTCATCGGCCGCGGCCAGCCGGATATGGGTCGCGCCCATCCGTCCCCACCCACCGGCGATCGGCTCGAAGACGTCGGGAGCCTCTTCGACGAACATGGCTTGCGCGTCGGGCGTCAGCATCAGGTTGCCAAACCCTCGGGAGGCAGACGCGAGCGTCGCGAAGATCCGACCTCCAACGCGGAAGTCGGGAGATCCCATGTGGGCGCCCTCTTCGGCACCGTCGAGCGCGAGCGCGAGTCGGCGAAAATCGGCGGTCGTCGTGACCTGATCGTGAGCATCATTGTGATAGTCGGATGACCGCCTCCTGGTGAGCGGCGTCGTCCTTGCAACCCAGCCGGCCGTGGTGTGTTGCCGTTCCGTGATCAGATCGCAGACCGCGCCCACACGCCCGCGCCCTCACCGTTTCACTCCCGACGGTCGCGCTTCACGAAGCGCCGCCAGCTCATCGACATCCCGGTCCCGACGAGGAGCGCCGTCGCCAGCGACACCACGCCGGCCACGGTCTGCCCGACGACGCCGTACACCTCGCCGGTGTGGGCGTAGCGGAGCCAGCGACGGATTCTCAGCCCCCGGCCGTAGGTCGGGTAGCCGCCTTGACCGATGACGTCACCGGTCCCTGGATCGTAAAGAACGTCCTCGCTGAGGGCGGGTTGCCGACCGCTTCCAAGGTCGATGGTCACCCGCACCGGACCGAGCCCGTCCTCGGATAGGGCGAGCGTGATGCTGCGCCAATCGGGCGCGCGGGTCGCCGCATCGATGACGATCATGTCAAGCGACGGCCGCGCGCCGTCGGCGCCGTCCGCCGATACGTTGCCGAACATCACCGGCTCGGCCGACGTGACGATCGGCCCCGGTGGCGGCACCTCGCCCACCACTCGGAAGACGAGGTTGCCTGCCCACTGATACGACATTGTGGCGCCGCTGGCGACGATGACGGCAAGTGGCATCGCGGCCCAGAAGCCCGTCACGCTGTGCCAGTTGAAGTCCCGGGCGCGGGCGCGGAGGCCGCGGCGATACCAGAGCGCCTGCCGCCATGCCAACCGCGTGGAGGCACGCGGCCACCAGAGGTAGGCGCCACTCAGTATGAGAAACAGGAATCCGAGATTGGCCGTCGCCGTGAACGTGCGTCCCACGATCCGGACGTCACCATCGAGCGCAAACCAGCGATGCATGTACATCGTGGTGCGCAGAAAGCGCCAGGTGCGGGTGTTGCCGTCGCCCCGAATGTCGCCGGTGTACCGGTCGACGTAGCGGTCGCCGGCCTCGGACTGGACGACCAACGGGTTGCGTGGATCGGCGTCGACGGCGACGGCGGTGACGGTTGCTCCGGCCGGCAGGTCGTTCACGGCGCGGGCGACCAGCGCATCGAGCTCGAGCGGGGCGGCGCCACGGGATGGCGTAGCGCGATACGAAGCGCGCGCCCACTGATTGAGCTGTGCCTCGTAGGTCAGGATGACGCCGGTCACCGCCATCATGAGGATGACCAGCGCCGCGGCGAGACCGACCCCGAGATGAACCCAGAAGACGAGCTGGCGCAGGGAGACGCCTACTCCTGGCTATCCGAATCGGCGCCGTCGCTGCTGCCGCCCGGACAGGCCGCCGTCATCGCGGCGCCGACCGCGATGGATCCAGCCGCCACGGCCCGAGTGAGAAAGGAACGGCGATTGACTCGACTCGACACGATGTCCTCGTCCCGGAGCTTCAGCTTCGCATCCGGTCGTGCCCTGTTCGTCGCCTTGACGTTCGTCATGTCGGGCATCTTGGAGCCGGTGCACGAATCTGTCAAGGTGAGGGGATGACCGACAGGTACGCGTGGCTGATCGATCCGCTGCCGGTCGCCTCGTTCGAGGCGGAGTACTACGAGCGGAAGCTTTGTCACGTCGCCCGGTCCGAGCCCGACTACTTCCAGACGGTCCTGACGGTCGCTGACCTCGACACCGTGCTCGGCAGCCATGCGGCGACCCACCCTGACATCGGCCTCGTGCGCGGTGACACCGACGTGGCGGTCTCCGACTACGCGAACGCCGCCGGTCGCGTCCAGCCACTCGGCGTCGCGCGGTGCTTCGACGAGGGAGCGACCATTGTCTATCGACAGCTCCATCGCCGCATCCCGGCCCTGGCTCGTCTCTGTGTGACCCTCGGGCAGCGATTCGCGTCACGCGTGCAAACGAACGTCTACGTCACACCACCGGCCGCCCAAGGGTTCCGGCCGCACTGGGATACGCACGATGTCTTCGTCTTGCAGGTGCAGGGCCGCAAGCACTGGACGATCTACGACGGTGGCCCGACGCTGCCGCTCCGCGGCCAGCGGTTCGAGCCGGATGGCGGGTCGCCCGGGAGCGTCGTGTCGGAATTCGAGCTGAGCGCCGGCAGCGTCGTCTATCTGCCACGCGGCGTCATGCACGCCGCGCGATCGAGCAACGAGGCCTCGATCCACATCACGCTCGGGGTCACAGGGTTCAGCTGGGCCGATTTTCTCATCGAGAGTGTGTCGGCCGTCGCGCTCGATGACGCGTCGCTTCGAGAGAACCTACCGACCGCGTTCGCGCGCGAGGCGTTCTCCGCGGATGAACGGGCGCGCCTGGTCCGCGACAAGGCCTCCGTCGTCGCGTCGAATCTCGAAGGCGAGCGGGTGTGGCAACGGCTGCACGACGAGGTGCTCGCGTCGAACGTGCCGGTGATGACCGACCTGCTGGCCCGCCGGCTCGACGGCGAGCCATTGGTCCCGACATCGCGCATTGGGCATCGTCCCGATCTGGTCGTCGAGAGCCGGCATGATGATGACTTCTGCCGTCTCCTGTTCGGCGGACAGGAGCTGCGGCTTCCGATGGCGGTCGGACCCGCTATCCAGTTCGTGACCACGACGCCCGAGTTCACGGTGGCCGACCTTCCCGATTGTCTCGACGACGACGGCAAGCTAACCCTGGTGACGCGACTGGTGCGCGAGGGGATCCTGCAGCGGCTCTAGACAATAGTCCGTACAAAACACCCTCCGCTCCCGCCGAGCCCCCGCCGCGACAGATTGAGTGGGGGTTGCCGGTGGTCTCGCGCAGATTGTCTCCCTTACGGCAGCGTTCGGGTTGAGGATGCCGGGGCTGGAGCGAGGTCAAGGCCCATAGTGGGCCGCAAGACACACGACGAGCGAGCTGACCTCGGCGGAGGTCGTCAGGCGGGCTCGTCGTAGTCGTAGATGACGTTGCCAGGGCCGACCTGTGGCGTCGCCCCAAGGACCGGCTCAGTCATCGGCGGCGACCGAGCCGGCCGGCGAGCACGTCGAGTCCCATCGTGCGCTGCATCAGCTGGGCCCAGGGATAGCTCCCCCTCCCGGGACGGGTCGCGCCATCGGCGGTATCCGCGGCCTGGGCGTCAGACGCAGGCTCGGCGTCCCCGGCCGCGGGACGAGCGCCGCGAGCCGCTCTAGGAGCGCCACCGGATCGAAGAGCAGATGGGTGGTCCCGTCGCTCCAGCGGTGGGGCAGCTCGAGCCGGACCTCGTCTGCCCCGGCATCACCCCGTCGCCGGTGTCCTCGGCCTCGCCGCCCAGCAGGCGCCGGAGATACGACTCCACGGTGGCGAGGACCTCGTCGACCTCCGCGGCGTCAAGGGCCGGCCCGCGATGAAAGCGGAGCGCGTCGCCCTCTTGGGCGAAACGCCGTCGAGCACGAGCGCGTGGAAGTGGATGTTCGTGTTGAGCGCGCCCCAGAATCGCTGCACGATGGTCACGGCGCCGCTCCGTCGGTCCGCTACCCCAGCGTCGGTCGTCGACGTGGAGGCCACGCACCAGGTGAGAGCAGAGCCCGTACCGCCTAGTTCGACCCGCAAGAACGGGGCTGTTCAGATATTCACGTTCACGACCGCGCAGATTCTGAGCCCGCGAACACAGCCAAGAGTGGCACTTCGCTCTCGGCCCCACTGCCGGTTGACGTGGGGCTATGCCGACGGTCCCGCAACGAGTAAGAAATGCGCGCGAATAATCCGCAGCGGTCGCCCGTATGGAAGGATGTGGACAGCCACATGGCCCTGCTCCCACACCATGCCGCGATATCGGTGCCCGCACCCGACGACGCCGACCGCCGGCTCGTCGTCGGTGCGCGGGCCGGCAGGGCGGAGGCGCGCGACGAGCTGGCTCGCCGTTTCCGGCGACCGGCCTACCTGTTGGCGCTCCAGATCGTGGGCGACCCTGACGACGCACTCGACATCGCGCAGGATGCGATGCTGCGGTTCTTTGGCAGCCTGGCGCGGTTTCGTGACGACCGTCCGGTGCGGCCATGGCTCTTCGCCATCGTCCGGAATCGGGCTCGCGACCTGTGGCGGCGCCGTGCGGCGCGACCGACGGAGCCGCTCGATGCCCGGCCCGATCTCGCGGCGCATCTGTCGGCCACGACACCCGACCCCGAACAGGCACTCGGTCGTCGAGAACGGGCGCGCGGCGTCTGGCGCGCAATCGGCGCGCTCTCCGCGGACCATCGGGAGATCCTCGTGCTCCGGGATTTCCATGACCTCGCGTACGCCGAGATCGCCAGCGTGCTGGATATCCCCATCGGGACCGTGATGTCGAGGCTCCACGCGGCGCGCTCGTCGCTCCGGGCGGAGTTGAAGAAGGACGAAGGGGAGCAGGATGCCTGAGCACTGTGGCCGCAGCTTCGACGAGGCGTTGCTGTCGGGCTATCTGGACGAATCGCTGACGCAGGTGGACGACCAGCGGGTCCGACTCCACCTGGAAGACTGCGCCGCCTGCCGCGAGGAGCTCGCGGAACTGCGGCGTGTGCGGGAGGTGACGATGGGCGCCGAGTTCAACGTGCCGTCGGACGATCAGTGGTTGGAAGCTCCCCGGAGCGTCGGGAGCCGACTCTCACTCAGCGCCGGGTGGCTGATCGTGGTCGTCTGGTTCATTGGGCTTACCGGCTACGGGGCCTGGGAGCTCTGGACGTCGGATGAGCCGATCGCCGAGAAGCTCATCGTGTTCGGAGGATGGACCGGCTTCGGTCTGCTGCTGCTCGGGGTGTTGCTGGACAGACTCAAGGCGATGAAGACGGACCGCTACCGGGAGGTTCAGAAATGATCGTGGTGACGACGGACGGCGTTGAGGGAAAGCGTGTCGTACGGACGCTCGGGTTGGTCCGTGGTAACACGATCCGGGCGCGTCACCTGGGCAAGGACATCATGGCGACGTTGCGCGGCATCGTCGGTGGCGAGGTGTCGGAATACACGAAGTTGATGGCCGAATCGCGTGAGCAAGCGCTCGACCGCATGGTCGAGGAAGCTCGAGGGATCGGCGCCAACGCCATCGTCAGCGCCCGGTTCCAGACATCGATGGTGATGCAGGGCGCGGCCGAGCTGTTGGCGTTCGGGACGGCCGTCGTCGTCGAGGATGGCTAAGCCGTGGAGCAGCGCCCGCGGGGGTTCGGGGCGCAGCCCCGTCTGACTAAGACTAAGGCTCGACGGCCGAGACGTCGCGCAGCCGCTCCTGCACCGTGCCGGGGATCCCTAGCCGCGTGTTGGCGCCCAGGCGGGCGAGGAGCTCGGCGGTTTCGGGCCAGCTCTGGAACTGGAACGACTGCTTCGATCCCTCTGCCATCCGGTAGGCGGTGCGACCGCGGAAATCCCGCGCGTCGATGTCGGCGCCGTTCGCCACGAGGTACTCGATGACCTCGTTCATCCCGCGAAACGCGGCGCCGTGGAGCGCGGTGAAGTTGGCCTCGTTGACCGCGTTGATGTCGGCTCCCGCTTCGTGCAGGAGGCGGACCGCCTGCTCCGAGCTCACCGCCCGGACGCCACGCGGCTCCCGCGGCGTGTAGGTGGCCGGACCGAGTCCGGCGGCCGCCATGAACGGTGTGGTGCCGTCGTCGGTCGTGAGGTGCTGATCCGCGCCGCCGTCCAGCAGTGCCTGCAGGACGTCGACGTTCGTCGTGGTCCCGCTCGGCATGACAGCGAAGACGTGGGCCTGTCCATGGGTGCCGTTCATGTCGTGCGCCGCTACCCAAAGCGGCGTGGCGCCGCGGAGATCACCAGTGCCACACGAGAACGGCTCGAACGCGCCCTTTTTCGGATAGCCGATGTAGCTCATGATCATGGCCGACGCCGTGATGCGCGCGTTCGGGTCGGCACCCTTGGCGAGAAGCGCCTTTACCAGCGGGACCCGACGACTGCCGCTGAGCCGCCCGCCGCCGAACCCCGCGTAGAGACCGCCCCGGCCGTGCCGGCGATACCACTCGCCCAGCCACTGGCTGACCGATCCGGATGCTGCGTGCAACGCGAACACGCCGTTCATCGATCCGTTCGGATCGGCGCCCTCCTCGAGCAGGAACAACGCGAACGCGTCCTGGGCGCTGACGATGGCGTAGGGAAGGACGTGTGTTCCATCCGCGCTTGGCTCGTTGATGTCGACACCCGCGTCGATGAGTGTCCGGGCGAGCCCGATGTCGCCGTTGCGCGCCGCGAACATCAGCGGCGTAAAGCCCTTGTACGTCGACGCGCGCGGGTCGGCGCCGGCGTCCAGCAGCACGCGCACGACATCCGGATGTGGCTCGGACACAGCCCACATCAACGCGGTGCTCCGGGTTTCGGCGGTGGTCGCGTTGACATCGGCGCCGTGGCCGAGGAGCGCCTGCACAACAGCCACGTTCCCGGTACGCGCCGCGGTCATCAGCGGGGTGAGCCCGCTCGTCTGCGCCGCATTGGCGTCCGCGCCGGCCGCCAGCAGGGCACCGACCATCGCGGCGCTCGCGTTCTCGGCCGCTCGCTCGAGCGGGGTCACGCCATGATCGTCGGCCGTGTTCACGTCGGCGCCCGCATCGAGTAACTGCGCAACCGTGTCGAGGTCGTCCCGGTGCGCCGCCCAGAGAATCGCTGTCGCGCCGTCGGCTCGGGCCGTGTTGACATCGACCCCCTCGGCGAGAAGGGCCTGCAGGGCGGCCGCGTCCTGGTCGGCTGCGGCGGTGACGAGCCGAAGATCCTGGGCCGCGACCGTGGCGACGCACACGACCGACATTGCCAAGAACATGCCCACGCGACGGTTCATAGTGCCTCCCTGGGAACTTGCCTACTATATCCAAGATAAGGGCTCGGTATCCGCCAGCAAGCAATATGGGTAGGCGCTTGACGAGCTCCGGCGGTATAATGCAAGCCTTCTGATTTAGTTGCTCCGGCGCAAAGCGCGCCCTTGATTGTCGAGGGGTTGACTGGTTATGGCGAGGATGCTGAACGCACGCGTGGTGGGACTGGCCGGACTCGTCGTGACGCTGGGGGTCTTCGCGCCCGATGCACGCGTGCACACGGCCCCCGCCGAGCATCCCGGCGGCGCGCGGGCCGAGCAGGCGGCGACGGAGCTTCCGAGCCGCGAGTTGCTCGACCAGTACTGCGTCACCTGCCACAACGAGCGGCTCAAGACGGCCGATCTGCTACTTGACCAGCTGGATATCGGCGACGTTCACGGCAACGTTGAAACGCTGGAGAAGGTCGTTCACAAGCTCCGGAGCGGGCAGATGCCGCCCGAAGGTCGGCCGCGGCCGGATGTCGCGACGCTCAACGCCTTCGCGACGTCGCTCGAGGCCGCGCTGGATGGTGCCGCCGCCGCCAATCCCAACCCCGGACGCGTGGCGTCGCGTAGGCTCAATCGATTCGAGTACGTCAACGCCGTCTACGACTTGCTGGCGCTCGAGGTCGATGGCCAGGCGCTCCTGCCGGGTGACATGGCTGGGTTTGGCTTCGACAACAACGCCGACGTCCTGTCGATTACGCCGTCACTGATGGCGCGCTATATCGCTGCCGCGACGAAGATCAGCCGCGCGGCGATCGGTAGCCCCGACAACCGGCCGATCATGCAGGTCTACAAGGTGGGCTACGAGCGTCGCGACGTCCGTGCCGGCGAGGACATGCCGTTCGCGACGCACGGCGGGCTGTCCGTGCGGCACAACTTTCCGCTCGACGGCGACTACGTGTTCGCGATTCGTCTGAAGCGCAACGAAACGATCGAGACGATCGACGGTATCGCCGAGGACGAGCATCAGATCGAGGTACGGATCGATCACGCGCTGGTGGAGCGGTTCCCGATCGGTGGACGATTCCCGGGACCCGACCCTGGCCAGTTGATTGCCGTGCCGGAGGAGGACGTCGAAGGCCAGCGACTCCACGAGTATCGGATGGTCGCCGACCACGAGCTGGAGATCCGGGTGCCGATCGAAGCGGGCACGCGCCTCGTCTCGGTCGCGTTCAGCGATTCTGCGCCGTCGCCGGCCGCGGCGAGCGACGTCCCCGGGATCGACATGGTGTACATCTCCGGACCGTTCGATGGGTCCGTGCCAGACGACACGCCCAGTCGTCGACGCATCTTCACCTGCCGGCCGAGTGGCAGCGGCGTGGAGGCCGAGGAATCCTGCGCGCGCGAGATTATCCGCTCGCTGGCCCGCCGCGCCTACCGCCGACCGGTGACCGTCGCCGACGTCGAGCCGCTGCTCGTGGTCTATCGCGAAGGTCGGGCCGATGGCGATTTCGAGTCCGGGATCGAGCGCGCACTCGAGGCGCTGCTCGCGATGCCGAAGTTCTTGATGCGGGTCGAGCAGCACCCGGTCGACACGCAGGCGGGAAGCATCTACCGGTTGAGCGATCTGGAGCTGGCCTCGCGGCTGGCGTTCTTCCTCTGGAAGAGCATTCCCGACGAAGAGCTTCTCGATCTCGCCGCCGACGAGCGGCTCAGCGAGCCTAGTGTGCTAGACGCGCAGGTCCGCCGGATGCTCGATGACCGGAAGTCCGCGCGCTTCATGAAAGACTTCGTCGGCCAGTGGCTCCAGATGCGCAACATCGACTCTCAGGACCCCGACGGCGCGCTGTTCGCCGGTTTCAACGACTCGCTGCGCAAGGCGATGGTCCGCGAGACCGAGCTGTTCTTCGAAAGCCAGCTTCGCGAAGATCGTCCGATTGAGGAGCTGCTGCGGGCCGACTACACGTTTCTGAACGAGCAGCTGGCGCGACACTACGGCGTCGACGACGTCTACGGCAGCCGGTTCCGCCGGGTCACGTGGAACGATGACCGGCGCCACGGATTGCTCGGGCACGCGAGCCTGTTGACCGTGACGTCGTACGCCAACCGGACGTCGGTCGTGCTGCGCGGGATGTGGGTGCTCGAGAACCTGCTCGGCGCGCCCCCGCCCCCGCCCCCGCCCAACGTGCCGCCGCTGGAGGAAAACGATCGCGCGAACCCGACCTCGCTCCGCGAGCGGATGGAGCAGCACCGGGCCAGCCCGGTGTGCGCGAGCTGCCATCGCCGAATGGACCCGCTGGGATTCGCGATGGAGCACTTCGACGCGATCGGGCGCTGGCGCGAGACCGACGGCGGCGCCGAGATCAATGCGACCATCGAGCTGTCGGGCGAGACGATCGACAGCCCGCGGGAGTTTCGCGAGGCGTTGCTGACCGAGGGGACCGACGAGTTCATCCGTACCGTGACCGAGAAGTTGCTGACGTATGCCTTGGGTCGCGGTGTCAACCACCACGATGCGCCGACGATTCGCCATATTGTGCGTGAGCTCGCCAGCGACGACTATCGCTGGTCGTCGCTGATCGGCGCGATTGTCAACAGCGATCCGTTCCAGTTGAGACGGGCACAGGGTGAAGACGACCTGGTTGCCGCGCAGCAGTAGTTCGTTTTTGAGGGTGGAGAACAGACAATGGCATTCATTACGAAGACGCATCTGCCGCGCCGGACGGTGTTACGCGGGCTCGGCGCCACGATCGCGCTTCCGTTGCTCGACGGCATGGTCCCGGCGATGACCGCGCTTGCCCAGACGGCGGCGGCGCCGGTGCGTCGGTTCGGGGTCTTCTACGTGCCAAACGGTATGTCGATGCCCTATTGGTTTCCGAAGACCGAAGGTCCGATGAGCGAGCTGCCGCCGACGCTGCGGTCGCTGAACAAGCTCAAGGACCGGGTGTTGCTGTGCGGGGGGCTCGATGACGAATCGGCCAACCTCGTCAAGGGGGGCGGCGACCACGCCCGCTCCGCCGGCACCTTCCTGACCAGCGTGCCGTTCAAGATCACCAACGGCGCCGACGTCTTCAACGCCGTGTCGATGGATCAGATCGCAGCCCGGAAGCTCTCGGAAGAAACCCAGATCGCCTCGCTCGAGCTCGGCATCGAATCGAACTCGATGGTGGGCAACTGCGACGGCGGCGCGAGTTGTGCGTATACCAACACCATCGCATGGCGCACGCCCACGACACCGCTGCCGATCGAGAACGACCCGCGCGCGGTGTTCGAGCGGCTTTTCGGCACGAGCGGCAGCACCGACCCGGAAGCCCGGTTGGCGCGCATGCGGCGAGACCGGAGCATTCTGGATGCCGTCGGCGGCGAGCTCAAAGGACTGGAGAAGGTCATCGGCCCCGGCGACAAGGTGAAACTCGACGAGTATCTCGACGCGATGCGTGACGTCGAGCGTCGGATCTCCATGGCCGAGCAGCAGAGCTCCCGGGAGCTGCCGGTCGTCGATCAGCCCGTGGGGGTGCCGAGCGACTACGCCGAGCACGCCAAGCTGATGATGGACTTGCTGGCGCTCGCGTATCAGACCGACCTGACGCGCATCAGTACGTTCATGCTGGCCCGCGAGGTGAGCGGACGCGCGTATCCCGAGATCGGTGTGTCCGACTCGCATCACCCGCTCTCGCATCACCAGGACGAGGCGGCCAAGCTCGAGCGGCTACACAAGATCAACGAGTATCACTTCCGGCACTTTGCCTATCTCGTCGAGAAGCTGGCGGGATTGCCGGAAGGTGACGGCACGATGCTCGACTCGACGCTGTTTCTCTATGGCACCGGGATCAGCGACAGCAACACCCACTTCCACGACGACCTGCCGATCGCGCTGGTGGGTGGCAAGGCGGCGGGGATCAAGGGCGGCCGATACATCCGCTATCCGCAGGACACGCCGCTGGCGAACATGCACCTCACCATTCTGGAGAAGCTGGGAGTTCCAGTTGAATCGCTCGGCGACAGCACCGGCCAGCTCGACCGACTCACGACGGCCTAGCCCGGGTGTGGCGGCGCGGCTCGCGATGGTCACGGCGGCGGCGCTCGTCGCGGGCGTATTCGTGACGGCGCAGAAGCCGTATCCGGTATACACGCTGGACCACTTCGTCAGCACGATGAAGACGCTCGGTCCGAACTTCGCCGGCGTCACCGCGTCGCTCGCGGACAACGACTTCGAAGCAGCGAAGTCCAGGCTCGTGCTCACCCGCCAGCAGCTGGCCACGACCGTCACGTTGTGGCGTGACCACGGCAAGGACGATGCGGTCGCGTTCGTTCGTGCCGCATTGGAGAAGATAGACCAACTCGACGACGCGCTTTCCGCGGAGTCGGTCGACTCCGCGGCGGCCACCGCCACCGCTCGGCAGATCGGCGCGGCCTGCGAGGCGTGCCATGCGGTGTATCGCGAGCAGGATCCCGCGACCCGGGCCTACCGAATCAAACCAGGCGTCATCCAGTAGTTCCGCTTCGCACCGTCGCTCGACTGAGCGGTCCACGACCGCGCCTCGCCTGACCGGAGGGCAACGTGCGCAGGCTTCGCTACCAGGTGGCCACGAGCCTCGACGGATACATCGCCGGCCCCGGCGGCGAGTTCGATTGGATCGTGATGGATCCGGACATCGACTTCGCGGCGCTCATGGCGCAGTTCGACACTGCGGTCATGGGGCGAAAAACGTACCTGGTCACGCAGCAGCAGGGCGGCGGTGGCGCGATGCCCGGTCTCGACGTCGTCGTGTTCTCGCGAACGCTGCGCCCCGCGGACTATCCGGCGGTCTCGGTCATCGACAGCGATCCCGCCGAGCACGTGCGATCGCTCAAGGCGAGATCGGGAAAGGACATCTGGCTGTTCGGCGGCGGAGAGCTGCTTCGCACGCTCCTCGACGCGGGTCTCGTCGATACGGTCGAACCGGCCGTGGTCCCGATTCTCCTTGGCGGCGGCATCCCGATGCTCGCAACGCCCGCCTCGCGAGCCCGACTGACGTTTCGCACGCATCGCGTCTACCCGAAGTCCGGAATTGTGCTGCTCGAGTACGCGGTCAACCGGTGAGGGCGGTTCCGCCTTGACCGATGCTGAATTCGGACAGCCTGGACGTCTCGTCCCGGACCGGCCAACCCCAAGATCCCGCGACACCGGGCCCCGGCGCCACTCGACTTACGCTCGGCCCGCTGTCCCTTGGTCGTTCGGCTCATAGAACCGCACTTCGGGCATCGGGTAGTGACGACGGTTTCGGGTCCAGAGCTGGAGACCGGAGGTCGCCGCGGCGGACGCCACGAACGCGTCGGCCATTTCCACTCCGTGGGAGGGTCCGTAGCGTCTGAGATACTGTCCCGCCTGACGGCCGGTGGCCGCGTCGAGCACCACTTCGCCCCTGGCGGCGAAGAAGGCCTCGGTTAGCGTCTCCTCGCCAGGTCGCACGCCGGCGTAGATTTCGGCCCAGGCGATGGCGCTGCAATAGGTAGGGGCACGAGACTGCTCCAAGGCGGAGAGGGCTTCCACTACGTCCGGGCGCCCGCGCAGCACATCGATGATGACGTCGGAGTCGAGGAGGACGCCGGTCAGCGCTGGCGGCGGGGGGTCCGGCGCGTATCGCGGCGCAGACGCCTCACGTACGCGTCCGTGTCTCCGAGCTCTCGATCGCGCCATAGCCCCTGAATCGCCTGCAGCGAGTTCTCCCGCTCGTCGGAGCCGGCCAGACCATACGTCTGGGCGACTGCTTCTCTCACGAGGTCCGAAACGGTCCGGCCCTGTCGACGGGCGACGTCGCACAGCCGCCCGTGCATCTCACGGTCCAGATACAACTGCGTGCGGTGCATGTGATGTATATACATCGTCATGGTCGAAGCGTCAATCCGACGTATCGTCGCCAACCAGGGAGAAACCAGCGTGTTTACTTCAGGCCGTGCGTCTTCTTGAACGTCGGCCAGTCACGCTTCAGGTCGAGAAACGCGGCCAGATCGGCGCAGCGTAGGAACGGGTTGGTGCGCTTCTCGAGCCCGAGCGTCGAGCTCGGCCGCACGCCGTAGTCGTGGCCAGGCCAGATGGTGGCGTCGTCGGGAAACGTCGTCAGGACGCGCTGGAGGCTGTCCCATTCGGTCCGGGCGTCCTCGTCGGTCTTGGTGCCGCCAACCTTGCCGACGAACACCAGATCGCCGGTGATCAGCAAGCGATTGGAGGGCTCATACAGGACGAGGTGGTCCTTCGCGTGTCCGGGCACAGGGTGGCAGGCGAGTCGAAGCGCGCCGACGGGGAGGTCATCGCCGTCCGCCAGCACCAGGTCCGGCGGGGTTGGCGCATCCGCGTGGGCGGCCACTCCCGCGCCGGTGAGCTCGGCGGCCTTCGCGTTGCCCTCGGTATGGTCGGGATGCCCATGCGTGTTGACGATGTGAGTCACCGTGAGGTGTTGCTGCTGGGCGCGGTCGACGAGCACATCCGGCGAGTACGACGGGTCGATGAGCACGCCCTGTTGCGCGTCCCGGTCGCCGAGCAGATAGCCGAAGTTCCGATCGCCGCCGACACGAACCTGTTCGAAGATCAACTGCATGCCCGTATTATGCGCCGGGTCCAGTCTCGTGGCAGGCGTTCCTGAGCGTTAGCGCCAATACCCCGGCAGGTCCGACTTTGTCTCCCGCACGATCTCGAGGATCGCGCGCCGGTCCTCCGCTGAGAGGTGCGCAAATGCGTCGCTGGGCTCGCTGCCCGTCAGCACGGCGTGCAGCCGTTCGTACAAACGCGCGCGGACGTGGTCCGGAAGGCCGTCGAAGGACCGACTGTAGATCATGTAACTGAGCGGATAGCGAAACAGGCGCGTGCGCAAGTCGAAATCGCGTAGCGACCGGCCGAGTCCATCATGCGGTCCCCGCTCGGGGAACGTTGCGGTAAACGTCGACACGCCCGTGACGGGATCCGGCAACGGCGCTTCATCGACGAACAGCATGTAGGCAAGCAGGTCCTCGACGAGCGCGTTAACGGCGCCGTCCACGACGTCGCCACTGCCGTCGGCGGACGAGATGCGCGCCTGCCAGGTGAGCCGCGTCATCAGGTTGACCACCTGGGTCTGGTGCTCGAGGGTCATGAGCGCGACGATGTCGCTGACCGGCGAGAGATAGCGGGACGTGTCGAGCGTGCCCGTCAGACTCGTGATGTTCCGTGTGCCCTCGGTGACCAGCCGGTCCGGCGCCGACGGGTCGCGGGCGACCGCATTCCCGCGATGCCGCAGCGCGCCATGGGTGCCGGTGACATACCACCCGCCCCACCGCTCGTCGAATGCCGTGCGGTGGTCGGTGACGACCGTGCCGAGATGGATGTTCGCGCGGCCGGACGGGTTCGGATAGACCGACCCGACGTAGAGACCCGGCACGCCCAGCGTGGCGGGGCCGTGGTGACACCGCAGACAGGTCGACCGCGAGAACCGCGCACGGTCAGACCGCTCGGTAGGCAGGGCGTAGAAGGCGACGCCGACACCGGGGTCGACGGCCGCGACCTCGATCTGGTCGGCGTCCGGCACGAACCCCACTGCGGCATCATCGTTGAAGTAGATGGCGCGCGGTTGGCGAGGGGAGACGATCACTGCCTGCAAACTGGTCTTCGAGAAGACCATCACCTGGGAGTCGATGCGGATGTCGAGCTGGGTGAGGAGGCTCGGGAGGTAGCCGAGCCCGCCGTCGGCAAACGCCAGCGTCGCCCTGCCCTCGATCAGGCCCGCATCGAGGCGGGAGACGGCGTTGTCGGGCGCACGCTCCCAATAGCGGATGGCGGGGTGGTCGAGCGGGAGATCCGGCGGGTAGGGTTGCGCCCGCACGACCGGCACCAGCAGTATGGCGACCCCGAGCGCGCCACCGACTGCGCGTGTGAGCACCACGATTCACGGATTCTAGTTCGGACCGCTAGGTTACGCCGCACCTCGACATTCCGTCGTGGAAGCGCGAGACACACTAAAATACTAGGCACAGTGGCGGGGTTTGTACCTCATACCGGCGCGAGTCTGGCGTTCGCTGCGGTCGCCCTTCTGGCGCCACCGACGACCGCGCAGACGCCTGATTCCGGTCGGGCGCTCCTCGACCGGTACTGCGTCACGTGCCATAGCGACGCGTTGCGGACGGGTGGGCTGTCCCTCGAGGGGGTCGACCCCGCCGACCCAGCCCACGACGTCGAGATCTTCGAGAAGGTGATTCTCAAGCTGCGGTCGGGCATGATGCCACCCGAGGGGCGGCCCAGACCCCGCGCCGGGGCCACTGCCACGTTCGTATCGGAGCTCGAAGCCGGGATCGACCGTGTAGCCGCAGCCCATCCGAATCCGGGCCGGCCCATTCTGCACCGGCTCAACCGCACCGAGTACGCGAACGCCGTGCGCGACCTCCTAGACCTGGAGGTCGACCCCTCATCGCTGCTCCCGCCTGATGACATGAGTCAGGGGTTCGACAATATGTCGGACGTCCTGACGATCTCGCCAACGTTGTTGGAAAGCTATCTCGTCGCCGCCGGGAAGATCACCCGGTTGGCCGTCGGCAACCCGGACGCCGCGCCGGTGGTTGAGACCTACGTCGTCCCGCCGGCGTTCTCGCAGATGCGGCACGTCCCGGGCGCGCCGTTCGGCACCCGCGGCGGCCTCGCCGTTCGGCATACGTTTCCGGCCGACGGTAACTACGTCTTCCGGCTCTCGTTCTATTTCGCGAGCATCGGCGCCCTGTTCGGCGACAACCTGCCGGCCGAGGGCGAGCAGATCGAGGTCGCGGTCAACGGCGCGCGCGTCGCGCTGCTCGACATCGACCGCAAGATGCGAACGACGGACGTCCTGCGCACGCCGCCGATCCAGATCACGGCGGGTCCGCAGATGATTTCGGCGGCATTCGTCCAGCGCGCGGCCGGGCCCGTGCAGGACTTCGTGATGCCGTTCGAGCAGACCCTCGCCGACCTGTCGACCGGTCATTTCCCGGGACTGACGGGGCTGCCACATCTACGAAACCTGGGTATCGACGGTCCACACGACGTCACCGGGGTGAGCGACACCCCGAGCCGACAGCGGATCTTTGTCTGCCGTCCCGCCGAGCGTGACTCGGCGCGCGCCTGTGCACGCGAGATCCTCGGTGGCCTGGCCCGCCGCGCGTATCGCCGGCCGGTCGGTGACGACGACCTCGCGCTCCTCGAATCGTTCTATGACGCGGGCCACGCGCAGGGCGGGACGTTCGACGCCGGCATTCGCCTCGGGCTGCAGTCCATTCTCGCGGACCCCGAGTTCCTGTTTCGTTTCGAACGCACGCCGCCCAGCGTCGTAGCCGGGACGAACCACCCGATCAGCGAGCTCGAGCTCGCGTCCCGGCTGTCGTTCTTCCTTTGGAGCAGCATCCCGGACGACGCGCTGCTCGACGCGGCGATCGAGGGCCGGCTGTCGGAGCCGGCCGAGCTCGCGCGACAGGTGCACCGGATGCTCGCCGACCCGCGGTCGGAGACGCTCGCGACGAATTTCGCGTCGCACTGGCTCCACCTGCAGAACCTCGACGACGTGCAGCCGGACGTCTATCTGTTTCCCGATTGGGATCTCAACGTGATCCAGTCGATGCGTCGGGAGACGGAACTGCTGTTCGACGGCATCGTCCGGAACGACCGCGCAGTCACCGAGCTGCTCACGGCCGACTACACGTTTGTCGACGAGCGCCTGGCCACCCATTACGGCATCCCCGACGTCGTCGGCAATCGCTTTCGGCGCGTCCCGGTGGCCGATGAGCGACGAGGGCTTCTCGGCCATGGCAGCATCCTCACACTGACGTCGCTCGCCAACCGGACGTCGCCGGTGATCCGGGGGTCGTGGATCATGGACGTGCTGCTCGGGGCGCCGCCGCCGAGACCGCCTGCCAACGTGCCGCCGCTCGAGGAAAATGAGCGAGGTGCGCTGCACCTCTCGATGCGAGCGCGGCTGGCGACCCACCGCGAGAGCCCCGCGTGCTCGGCGTGTCACCGCATCATGGACCCGGTCGGCTTCTCTCTCGAGAATTTCGACGCGGTGGGGGCCTGGCGCACGAAGGACAGCGGCGCCGATATCGATCCGTCGGAAGCGCTGTTCGACGGGACCGGTGTGCACGGTCCCGCCGGCATCCGGGATTACCTGGTCCGCTCGGAGACGCTGTTCGTGCGGAACTTCACGCGCAACCTGCTCATGTACGCACTCGGACGGATTCTGCGCTCGTCCGACATGCCCGCCGTCCGCGGGGTTGCCCAGGCGGCCTCGGCGGACGACAATCGATTCTCTGCGTTCGTGATGGGTATCGTCCGGAGCACGCCGTTCGCATCGCGGCGCGCCGAGGCGACGGAAGCGGCGCAGTAGGGAGACATTGCCGAATGTCCTACGTCACGCAGAGCCACCTCTCCAGACGGACGGTGCTACGCGGCATGGGCGTGTCGCTTGCGCTGCCGTTTCTCGACGCGATGGCGCCGGCGATGGCCGCGACACGGCGAACGGCGGCGGCACCGCGCACCCGATTCGCGGCACTCGAGATGGTGCACGGATGCGCCGGGAGCACTGGCGAGGGATCGCGGCTGCACTACTGGTCGCCCCGGACGGTCGGTCGCGATTTCGAGGCTACTCCGATTCTCCGGTCGCTCGCCCCGCACCGGGACGCGCTGACCATCATCAGCCACACCGATATCGCGCCGGCGACCGCGCAGACCGAGGCGGAGGCCGGGGCGGACCATACCCGGTCGTCCGCATCGTTTCTGACTTCCGCCCACGCGAGGATGACGGAAGGCGCGGACATCTACAACGCCACGTCGGTGGATCAGATCTACGCGCAGGCGTTCGGGCAGGATACGCCGTTGCCGTCGATCCAGCTGTGCATAGAGGACGTCGGCACCCTGACTGGGGCGTGCGGCTACGGGTATAGCTGCGTCTACGCGAACACCATCTCGTGGTCGTCCCCGACCACGCCGCTCCCGATGGAACGCGATCCCCGCGTCGCGTTCGAACGGCTGTTTGGTGACGGCGCGACGCCCGAGCAGCGACGACAACGCCGTCTGGCCAACGCCAGCATCCTCGATGCGATCGTCGATAAGATCGACCGCCTGCATCTGGGGCTCGGGGCGAGTGACCGGGCGCGGCTGAGCGACTACCTCGACGACGTCCGCGAGATCGAGCGACGGATTCAGCGCGTCGAGCTGCAGAACGCCGGCGCCGTCGCACGCGACCTGCCAGCCGCGCCGATCGGCGTGCCTGACCGGTGGACGGAGCACGTCAAGCTCATGTTCGACCTGCAGGTGCTCGCATTCATGACCGACATCACCCGGGTGTCGACATTCAAGATGGGTCGAGACGTCAGCTCCAGGGTCTACGCCGAGGCCGGCATCGATACGCCGTTCCACTCGCTCTCGCACCACGGCAATCAGCCGGACAAGATGGCTGAGTTCGCGAGGCTCAACGAGTTTCATGTCGACCAGGTGGCGTATTTCATCGACCGGCTCCGTGCGGCGCCGGACGGCGACGGCACGTTGCTCGACCACTCGGTCGTCCTCTATGGCAGCCCGATGGGCGATGGCAGTGTCCACAATCACCTTCGGGTCCCGTTGTTCCTGGCCGGCCACGCCAACGGCCGGCTGAAGGGGAACAGCCACGTGATGTGCCCCGACGGCACGCCGATGGCGAACGCGTTGCTGACCGTGCTGCACCGGCTCGGCGTCGATATCGGTCGCATCGGTGACAGCACCGGCGAGCTGGCGATCTAGCCCTCATTTCATGATGGCGACAGGAAGAATCGGCGTCGCGCGCGTGATCATGGTCATGGCGCTCGTGATGGCGTCACCGACCCAGGCCGCCGAGTCCCCCGTGGCCGACGCCGCCATGAACGGTGATCTCGACGGCGTGCGGTCGCTGCTCGCCGAAGACGCCGAGGTCAACGCCGCGCAGGGCGACGGGATGACCGCGCTGCACTGGGCTGCCTACCGGGACGACCTCGACATGGGTGCCGCGGTGCTCGCCGCCGGCGCCAACGTCTCGGCAACCACGCGCGTGGGGGCCATCACGCCACTCGCGATGGCCGCGACGAACGGCAACGCCGTGATGATCGATGCGCTCGTCGCGTCCGGCGCGGACGTGAACGGGGTGACGGCGACGGGGCAGACGCCGCTCATGGCCGCGGCGATGTCGGGTGGTGCCGGCGCGGTCATCAGCCTGGTCGACCACGGCGCGTTCGTGAACTCGCGAGAGACGGCCAACGGCCAGACGGCGCTGATGTTCGCCGCGTGGGAGAACCGACCCGAGGCGATCCGGGCGCTCGTGAGCCGCGGCGCGCACATCGGCCTGATGTCGTTCATCGTGTCGATGGTCGAGCCGAGACTCGACGAATACGGCAACCCGATTCCCCAGCGGCGGCGGCGCGTGCCGGGCGGGAACTCGATCATGGGTGGGATGACGGCGCTGCTCTACGCGGCGCGCGACGGCAATCTCGAGGCGGTCAGGGCCCTGGTCGAGAGCGAGGCCGACGTCGACCAGGCGAGCGGCGGGGACGGCACGGCACCGATGGTGATCGCGATCGCCAACGGACACTACACCGTGGCACGGTATCTGCTCGACCGGGGAGCCAACCCGAATGCGGCGAACATCGACGGGCTGACCCCGCTCTACGCTACCGTCAACATGCGACACGCCCCGGTGTCATGGGCACCCAATCCGGTGACCGATCAGGAGGTCGTCACCTCGCTCGACTTGTTGCGCGCCTTGGTCGACCGCGGCGCCGATCCGGATGCCCCGATTCGGCGCAAGCTCTGGTTCAGCCCGACATCACACGACCGAAGCTGGGTCGATCCAACTGGGGCGACGCCGTTCTGGCGAGCCGCGCAATCCAGCGACGTCGACGCGATGCGTCTCCTGGTCGCCGCCGGCGCCGATCCCACCCGCCCCACCACCGGTGGCACGACCCCGCTGATGGTCGCGGCCGGCATCGGCTGGGTCGGCAACTTCACGCAGAACGCGCCGGGGGCGTTGATGGACGCGGTCCGATATAGCGTGGAGCTCGGCGGTGACGTGCACGCCGTCGATGCGAGGGGATTCACCGCGCTCCACGGCGCGGCCGGACGAGGCGACCTCGAGATGGTGCGGTATCTCGTGGAGCTCGGCGCCAATGTCGACGCGGTCAACAGGGACGGGAACTCGCCCGCCGACATGGCGTTCGGCCCGTCGCGGTTCTTTATTCCGAGCCCGGAGACCGTCGACCTCCTCGTGTCGCTCGGGTCACCCTTTCGAGACAACTGCCGATCCGACCAGTGCGTCGACGGGAAGTTCTTCGGCGGCGCCGGCGTCACCCCGCCGAGGTAGTGGTCGGCTTCCCCCTCGGAATGCGGACGAGCGCCCGCGGGGGCTTGGGGCGAAGCCCCATCGGGAGAGGCCGGTTCGCGACGGCGGGCCAAGGCGCGCACGGCGCGCCTCGCGGGCGCGGAGTGGGGCTCTCGGGGTCCCCGCGGAGCGCCCGCGGGGGCTTGGGGCGAAGCCCCATCTGATTTGGTCATGAAGCTCGAGTGGCTGCTGTTCGGTTTGCTGCTGGCGATGTGTCTCGCCGTGGGCGCCGCGTTCGTCATCGGCCACGACGCGACCGTCGTCACGGAGGACGGCGTGAGCTACCCGCGCGCCGGCTTCCCGCATCCACAGTTCCCGTCCATGGATGCCGGCGGCCCGCCTGCGCCGCGACACGGCCCCATCCTCTGGGTCGCCTGGTCGTTCGCAGCGCTCCAGACCGCGTTTCTCGTGGCATGTCTCGCCCTCGGCGCCCGGCGCCGCGGAGTCGTCGGGCGCATCGGCGTCGTGCTGGCGGCTGGCGGCCTCGTGTTCGGCGGCATCGTCACCCTGATGGTCGTCTCGTATAGCCGATTCATGGCGGCGGATGCGCCCGGGCTGGTGCTTGGCTTGCCTGCGCCGACGGCCTGGTATCTGTACGTGTTGTGGCCGTTCGAGTTCTTCTTCGTCCTCGTCTTCGTGCTCGCGTACCCGCGGTCCTTCGTCGACGCCGACACCATGGTGCGCTTTCGCGCGCTGCTGGCTGCGCGATCATCGCGCCGCGCGCCGGCGGACGCCGCGTCGGGTTCGGCGGCGCAGCCGCCGTCTAGACATGAATGACCAGCGCGGGCTGATCGTCCTGGTGTGCATCGTGGGCTACCTCGCCGTCTGTATCGGGGTCGGTCTCTGGGCGCTGCGCCGCACGACGTCGACACGCGACTTCTTCATGGCCGGCCGTGACCTCGGCATCTTCGTGACGGGGATGGCGGTCTTTTCGAGCACGATGAGCGGGTTCGGATTCGTCGGTGGTCCGGGTCTCATCTATCGGATGGGGATGAGCTCGTCCTGGATGACGCTGACCAGCGCGCTCGGCTTTTGCGTCACGTTCTATCTGCTCGGCAAGCGCCTGCGCATGATGGCCGAGCTCCGCGACACCATTTCCCTTCCCGATGCCGTAGCGGTGCGGTATCGCAGCGAGTTGAGCCGGCTGCTGACGGCGGTGGCGATCCTGCTCGGTGTCCTCGGCTATCTCGGGACGCAGATTCTCGCCATGGCCACGGTGCTCCACGACATTCTCGCGAGCGTCACCTTTCTCCCGGAGATCTCGCTCGTCGCGTGCATGGCCATCGCGTGCGCGGTGCTGGTGTTCTACTGCGTGACCGGCGGCATCCTGGCATCCGTCTATACGGACCTCGTCCAGGGCGCCATCATGATCGTGGCGGCCGTCTTCGTCTTCATCGCGGCGCTGAACGCGGTCGACGGCGGTCTCGCCGGCATTGCGACGACCATCATGGCGGACGACCCCGACGCGATGTCGCCGTGGGGGACGCTCGGGATGATGGGCGCGCTGTCATGGTTTTTTCTCTTCGCGATCGGTGGCTCCGGCCAGCCGCACGTCATCACCAAGCTGATGATGAACAAGCGGGTCGAGGACGCGCGGCACATCCTCCCGGTCAGCGCGGTCGGCTATCTGTTGTGTTCGCTCCTCTGGGTAAGCATCGGACTCGCCGTCCGCGCGCTCGTGCTCCAGGGGACGCATCCGGAGCTGGCGAACCCAGACGACGCCGCGCCGCAGTTCTTGCAGGCGTTCACGAGCCCGCTGCTCGCTGGTGTTGTCTTCGCGGCGCTCTTCGCGGCCATCATGTCGACCGCGGACAGCTTCTTGAACCTGGGCGCGGCGGCGGTGGTGCACGACATCCCGCGGGCGATACGCGGGCGGTCGCTCTCGCACGAACTACTGTGGGCACGCGTGGCGACGGCGGTCATCGCGGTCGGCTCGGCGCTCTTCGTGTTCTATTCTCGGCAGGATCTGGTCGCGTTGCTCGGCGCGTTCGGCTGGGGGACCTTTGCGGCCGCTTTGGTGCCGACCGTCACGATCGGCTTCAACTGGAAGCGGGCAACCGCGACGGCGGCCAACGTCGCGATCGTGACGAGCCTGGCCATCAACTTCGGTATCGAGATCTTCGACATCGCGGTGCCCTATGGGATGGACGGCGGCGCCGTTGCGCTCCTCGTGTCGCTGACGCTCTTCTTCGGGATCTCGCTGGCGTCACGGCCGCCGGTCCTCGACCCGGACATCGACGCGGTCATGGAGCTTTAATGTGACGGGGCTTCGCCCCGAACCCCACGCGGCCGCTCCGCTGGGACCCCGAGAGCCCCACTCCGCGGCCGCGAGGCGCGCCGTGCGCGCCTTGGACGGAGTGTCATACTGCGCCGTGGCAAGGAGGTGGTGATGCGACGGATGCCGTTCGTCGTCGTGCTGGCCGCGACGTTCGCGTGGGGTGGCGGGTCCGAGCTCGCCGCTCAGACGCACGCTGTCGACCGGCTCGGCTGTGAGGCGCTGCGGAACATCCGCAACCTCACGATTACCGCGGCGGAGCTGGCCGATGGGGCGGACGTCGGGCGCTATTGCTACGTCAAGGGCATTCTGCCGCCGGCGATTCAGTTTCACGTCCAGCTCCCGCTGCCGCGCAACTGGAACGGCCGGTTTCTCCAGTGGGGCGATGGTGGCAAGGACGGTGACCTCGATTTTGCCGATCACAGGGTGCGCGAGGGCTACGCGGTCGCCAACAGCAACACGGGGCACGACAGCGGTGCGGAGCCGGGGTCGTCGTTTGCGTATGACAACCGGCAGGCCGAGGTCGATTTCGGCTATCGCGCCGTGCACCTGACTGTGATGGCGGGGAAGACGCTCGTGCGGAACTACTACGGATCGTCACCGGAGTATTCGTACTTCGAGGGGTGCTCGACCGGTGGACGGCAGGGTCTCATGGAGGCGCAGCGCTATCCAACCGACTTCGACGGCATCGTGGCGGGCGCCCCGGCGAGTCACTACCAGGAGATGAACGCCGCACGGGTCTGGTTGCTGCAACGCATGCTCCGCGACAACCTCGCGGGTGCGCTCGGGTTCGATACCGACGGTGACGGTCGACTCGACTCTACACACAAGGTGACGCTGCTGGCCGACGCCGTGCTGAGGCGGTGCGACGCACTGGACGGCATCACCGACGGTGTCATCGACCATCCGCCGAGCTGTGACTTCGACGCACACCGCGACCTCGCCGGCCTGATGTGCGAGGGTGACGTCGACGCCGACCAGTGCTTCACGGCCGCGCAGGTGCAGACGGTGATGGATTTCCACGCGGGCCCGCGCGACAGCGCCGGCTCGCGGGTCTACGCCGGCAAGCCATTGGGCTCGGAGCCGCAATGGGCGCGCCTCTTCGTCCCCACGCCGGCCAACGCGTTCTTTCCCGCGGCGGTCGGGCTCGGCGGCGACCACCTCAATTACCTGTTCTACGAGAGCGACCCGGGCGTCGCGCCAGCGAATCTCGTCGACGTGTCCGCCACACCAGACGCGACGGCGACGCCACCGGAGTGGGCCTGGTGGCAGTTCGATATCGACGACGTCACGGCCGGCAAGGGTGACGTCATGAAGGCGATTACCGATGCCACCGACCCGGACATGACGCGATTCCTGCGGCAACATGATGGCCGGATGATCCTCTATCACGGGTGGTCCGATGCGCTGGTCGTGCCCCAGCCGACGGTGGATTACTACGAGGCGTTCGTCGACGCCACGTTCGACGGCGATATCGACGCGGCGCGTGAGCGCGCGCGGCTGTTCATGGCGCCCGGCATGGCGCACTGCCGGGGCGGGCCGGGGCCGGATACGTGGGACCGTCTGCGTCCGCTCGTCGACTGGGTCGAGAACGGGGCGGCGCCCGCGACGCTCGTCGCCACGCATCATTCCGGCGACGTGATCGACAATCAGCGACCGCTGTGCCCGTATCCCGAGCGGGCGGTCTATCGTGGCCCGGCCGGCGGCGACAACGACCCTGCCAACTGGGTCGCCGACAACTTCACCTGCCGGTAGCGGATACCGGTATCGGCGTGATCAGCGTTCATGCGGAGTGACGGACCATGACGACCCAGCGATACGACACCGGGCTCAGCGCGCGACGTAAGGTCCTCGGCGACGACTACGTGGACCGCGCCCTTTCCGGCGCCGACGCGTTCAACGCGGAGTTCCAAGAGCTCGTGACGGAGTACTGCTGGGGGACCGTGTGGGGTCGCACGACACTCACCGACAAGCAGCGCAGCTTGAACAACCTGTCGATGATGGCCGCGCTCAACCGCGCAGAGGAGTTCAAGTTGCATCTCCGCGGCGCCCTCCGCAACGGATGCACCCTCGACGAGATCAAGGACACGCTGCTGCAGGTTGCCGTCTACTGCGGCATTCCGGCGGGTGTCGAGGCCTTCCGCCTGGCGCGCCAGGTGCTCGACGCCGAAGGCATCAAACCGTAGACGGGGGCTGCGCCCCCGCTCCGCGGGGACCCCGAGAGCCCCACTCCGCTTCCGCGAGGCGCGCCGAGCGCGCCTTGGTCGGCGTCAGCGATCGGCCCCCTGAGACGGGGGCTGTGCCCCCGATCCTCGCGACGGGGGCGTCACGTGACAAGCCGATCCTATTGCGGTATGTAGGCGGGGGCGCGACCGCTGACGGGGACCGATTCGTTGCCGGATGGCGCGCTGCCGAACATGCGGGCGGGGCGCTCGCTCACGGTCGGTGCGGCCCGGCTCTCGAGCACGAGCCAATCAGACTCCGCCCCGGGGTCGAGGAGCCCAACGCGAAGCTCCTCGACGTTGCCGACCGCGTCGCCGAATGCGCTCTCCTCGACGGCGCGCCATTCGACGCGGACCTGGGTGTCGCCCTTGTTCGTAATGCGGTAGTGGTATTCGAACCCGTCGTCGGTTGCCTCTACCCGCGACTCGAAGACCACGCCGACGTAAAACCAGGAATCGTAACCGGCGTCGTAGGCGCGAGACCCGACCGCGGTGACGAGGTGTTCGAATGTCTCCTGTCGGGTGACGCCTGCGTTCGGTGCGACGGCCGCCAGTGCCACGAGGGCGCAGGTGACGGCACACGCCGACGACCATCGCAGCATGGCCTATCCTACCCGAAGCTGTTCGATCCAAGCCGGACCGCACGCTACTGAAGGGAGAACAGTCCGATCAGGGTCCGCCGGTGTCTACGTTGGCATGGAGTTCGGGAGAGGAGGACGCATGCGTCGTTCGTCCAGGTTACGGCGAGGCGCGCTCGCGGGCCTCGCGGTGGCGGTCGCCGCGTGTGGCGGCCCCACGGTCGACGTCGGTGACGCGCTGCGGGTCGCCGACGTGACGACCGGATGGGTCGACGCGGGTGCCACGGTCTCGGACGCGTCCCGATCGGAAAACAAGCTCGTACCCACGATCTCGTTCCGCCTCGACAACACGTCGACGGAATCGCTCCGCAGCCTGCAGGTCAACGGCGTCTTTCGCCGCGCCGGCGAGGACTTGGTGTGGGGAACGTTCTTGATCCGGGCGGTCGGGCGCGAAGGGCTCGCGCCCGGCGCCTCGACGGGTCCCCTTACCGTGCGGCTGAACCTCGGCTACACCGGCGAGCAGTCGCGGTTGGCCGAGATGCTCGAGCATCGTGACTTCGTCGACGTCACCGTCGAGCTACAGGTCAAGCGCGCGTCCGGACCATGGATCGTGCTCGACAGGTTCGACATCGAGCGGCATCTCATCGCCGAGTAGCAAGGCGATGTGGTTCCCAACGCGGTTCACCTCGGCTGAGCCGACCATGGCCCCGCACGTCCACCAAGCACCCTTTTGCGGATCGGTGTCTGGAGACGAGACACAGTATCGTGATGTCCCGTTGGGGTATCACAAGCAGGCCGGGGTGTATCGAGGCGGGTTGTATGGCACGTGTCTTGCTGTTTACTCTGCCTGACGCATCACGCTGAAGCGTTACCGTCGCTCCGAGCGGCGCCGTCAGCCCATGCAGCATCTACGTACTTGGAGGCAATCTCTGGCGCGGTTGTCCTTGTCATTGTCATTCGGAGAGAACCGCTGCCTCACGGCAGCGCTCGTCGCTCTCTCGATGTCCATCTGCTATCTGGTGCTCATGTGCGACCTGCAGTGGGCGCTTTCGAACTCGAGGTTGAGCGCAGGATTCTCGGACCTGCTTGGAGGGACCTCCGGCGTTCCGGTGCTGCTCTTCGCGCTCCTCGGGGCCCCATGGCTGACCGTGACGTGTGGCCTACGGGTCGCGCGTGCGCGTCACAGGCGTGTGGTCGGGATCACGGTGACAGGTGCCGGCGCGATGGTCCCTCTCCTGAACCTCTTGATACTCGCCTCGTGAGAACGACTCGGACGGCGCTGGTGTCATTGCGGTACGAGACACCGTTGTTTCCGGCCTCGCGCCCGGCCGCGTTCATGCCGACTCCTGAGTCGAGGGTCATGAGATGAGCTCTTAGCCCGCGGGCGCCTCCATATACGGGTTCGGCGGTGTCTTGCCGCGCAGCCGGGCGTACACCGTGAGGGCACCGCGGTGGTGCGCGGTGTGATCGGCGATCGCGCCGAAGACTGTCGTACGTGGCTGTCCACCCATGATAGGGCCGTCTGCAATCGGCGCGGCCCAGTCGTCCTCGCTTCTTGATGCGATCAGGCTCCGTGCGTTCTCGACAGACCGTGTCAGCCAGGCGTGCGCCTCGGTCAGCGAGGTGACGGCACGTGCTTGTTCGGCGTGCTCGGGGAAGTTCATGTCGAAGCCTTGGGGGTTGAACGCTCCGTCCATGAACCAATCGATGGTCTGGGCGGCGTGCGCCACCTGTCCCGCCGCGGTGAAGACGCCTTCAGAGGGCGCGAACGCCGAGTCGTCCTCGGTCAGGTTCCCGGTGCTCCGTTTGAAGAACTCGTATGCGGCGTTCAGTTGGGCGAGTAGTCCGTCTTTCATGAATCCGTCTCCTTGCTTAGCCGTTTCGGGAAGGCGAATATAAGACGAAGGGTCTTGGGTTGTCAACCCACCGGAATTGCGAGACCGGATCCACACCGAATAAGCTATGGACCCGGATGGCGTCAGCCGCCGTCCCTCCGACGGCGGTTCACGCGACCGGCACGACTCAGAGACACAAGCCAACCGACGCCAGCACATGACGCCCAGGGTTCCAGCGCACCGAGGGCTCCGAGCGATGGTGTGGCCGCTTGTCCTCGTCGCGTGTCTCGTGGCGACGGTTCGACCGAGCGCCCAAGTCTACGAACCACCGGCCGGTGCCGCGGCGCGGACCATCGTGGTCGCACCGTTCCGCAACCTCAGTCAGCACGCGGACGATGCGTGGATCGGCGCGGGCATTGCCGCGACCGTGTCGAGCGATCTGCAGAACATCGGCTTTGTCGTGCGTCGGCTCCCGAGCGTCTCGGCACTGCGCGCGACCAACGCCGGTGCGGGAAAGGGCTCGTCCCGTGAGCCGGACAGTCTCGAGACGTTCCGCGCGCTCGGCGCGACCTGGCTCGTCGACGGGACGTTTCAGCGCCTCGGAGACCGACTACGCATCACGGCCCGTCTCGTCGGCGTCGGGACCGGCGCCGTGCATCACAGCGTAAAGCTCGATGGTACGGTGACCGATCTCTTCGCAGCGCAGGATCGGATCGTCGAGGCGCTCACCGCGGAGCTCGCGACGATCGCCGAAGCTGGCGGCGCGGTGTCCGCGGCCGATGTGACCGGCGCGTTGACCCTGGAAGACCCGCCCCCGTCGAGAACGATCGGCCCGAGTGCTGGCGCTGGGCAACGTGGCGCGAGCGGGTTCGCCGCGTCGCCCATCGGCGCGCGTCCGACCACCGTCATCGGTCGGACCGCCCAGACGCCTCGCATCGACGGACGCCTCGACGATGCGGTGTGGGAAACGGCGACGCACATCACGGAGTTCGTCCAGATGGCCCCGATCGAGGGCGCGCCGGGTTCCGAGGACACCGAGGTCTGGATGGCGTATGACGACGACAACCTGTACGTCGCGTTCTATGCGCACTACAGCAACCCCGGGATCATGCGCATCAATCGAGCCGATCGCGACGAGATCCGTGGCGACGATCGGATCTCGGTGCTGCTGGATACCTTTCTCGACCAGCAGCGCGCCTACCAGTTCACCGTCAACGGATACGGCGTGCAAGGCGACTCAATCGTCAACGCCACGGGGACGGTGAGCAGCTCGAGCCGGAGCTTCTCGACGCGGTCCGGAGGCGGCGGGTCGGGCGGGGGCGGCGGCATGAGCGGGATGGGGTCGTCGGGCAGCTTCGGTATCTTCGGCGACGATTCGTGGAACGTGCTGTTCGAGACGGGCGGCGTCGTGGTCGGCGATGGCTGGACAGCCGAGATGGCCATCCCCTTCAAGAGCTTCCGCTATCCGGCGCGACCCGGCGGTGCGCCCCATCAGTGGGGCTTTCAGATTACGCGCATCATCCGGGGCAAGTCCGAGAGCCAATCGTGGGCGCCGGTCTCACGCGCGGTGGCCGGCCAGCTCACCCAGTTCGGCGTGCTCGAGGGTCTGTCCGATCTGTCTCAGAGCCGCAACATCGAGATCCTCCCGGAGCTGACCGGCGTGCAGTTCGGGTCGCTACAGGCGGGAAGCGATCAGTTCCGCACGAGCGACCCGGACGGCGAGCTCGGTGTGGGGGTGAAATACGGGATCACGCCCAATCTGACGGCAGACTTGACCTATAACCCCGACTTCTCGCAGATCGAGTCGGACCGCCCGCAGGTCGAGGTCAACCAGCGGTTCGCGCTCTTCTATCCGGAACAGCGGCCGTTCTTCCTCGAGGGTCAGGACATCTTTCAGACGTCGACGCCGCTCAACCTCGTGCATACGCGCACGATCGTCGATCCGCGTGTCGGTGCCAAGCTGACGGGGAAGGTTGGCGACGCGACGCTGGGCGTCGTCATCGCCGACGATGAAGCGGCGGGTCGGCTGGACGACTCGAATGACCCCGGCTACGGTCGGACCGCGCAGTCGTTTATCGGCCGGGCCCGCTACGACCTCTACGCCGAGTCCTACATCGGCGGCATCGTGACGGCGCGCGAGTTCGCGGACTCATACAGCCGGGTCGGCGGGGTCGACGGCCGCTTCCGGTTTGGACGCTCGCATCGCGCGAGCTTCCTGGCCGTGGCCTCCGAGACGAGGAACGACCTCGAGGGGCAGTTGGGGGGACCGGCCATCGAGGCCGACTTCACCAGCCAGGGGCGCAACCTCGGCTACGGCGTCGCGTATAGCAGCATCGACCCCGACTTTCGCACCGACACCGGCTTCGTGCCACGGGTCGATCTGCGCCAGACGCGCGCCAACGTGTCGTATCGGTGGTGGCCGGAGTCCATGTTGCTCAACTGGGGGCCGAGCCTGACCTATCTGCGGCTCTACGACCACGCGGGCGTCCTGCAGGACGAGCAAGTGCAGGGGACGGCGAGTTTTCAGTTCCGCAACAATGTCAACGTCTTCGGGACCCTCAGCCGGAGCCTGGAGCGGTTCGCCGAGATCGACTTTCGCAAGAACGGCTATGGCGTCTTCGGTGTGCTGAGCGGTCGCATCGTGTCGATCGTTGGAGGCGTCAACTGGGGCGACGGGATCTTCTACGACGCCAACCCGTTTCTCGGCCAGTCAACCACCGGGAACTTTCTCGTGCGCTACAACGTGACGTCGCGTCTGCGGACGGAGCTCACGGGCGTGTTCAGCAGCTTCGTCGAGCCGATCGGCGCGTCGGAGATCTTCAGCGTCAAGATCTTCCGGACACGGACGACGTATCAGTTCACCGACCGGCTGTTGCTCCGCCACATCATGGAGCACAACACGCTGTCGGTGACGGTCGGCAACAACGTGCTGCTCACCTATCGCATCAACGGAGGGACCGTCGCGTTTCTCGGATTCGACGATCGATACCAGCGCGGCTCGCGGTTCGACAACTTGCTTTTTCCGACGACCGCGCTTCAACGGACCAATCGAGCGTTTTTTGGCAAAATCTCCTACTTGTTCAGGATGTAGAAAGGAAGACCACGATGAGACTCCCCGCGGCTCTGGTGATGACGATGACGACACTATTCCTGGCGGCCGGCGCCACGGTCGCTTCTGCGCAGCTCACGGCGGCCAAAGACGGGCCCGTGGTGTACGGACACCATCACTTCAACGTGACCGACGTGGCCGAGCACAAGCGGTTCTGGGCCGACACGCTCGGCGGCACGCCGACGCCCCTGGGACAAGGGGAGATGTTCAAGTTCCCCAACGTCCTGGTGGCCGTGACCGAGCGTGCGCCCGAAGGCGGCACGAAGGGGTCCACGGTGAATCACGTTGGGTTCTGGGTGCCGAGTGTGCGTAACGCGCTGGCCAAGGTGCGGGCGGCCGGCTACCCGATCGTGACGCGCGAGGAGCTGCCGGCGTCGCTCGATGTCGTCGACGACATGGCGCACATCGCCGACCAGGACACCTACATCGCGTATGTGATGGGTCCGGACGAGGTGAAGGTCGAGCTCGTGGAGAATCGGAGCCAGTCCGCGCCGATCGCGTTGCACCACATCCATTTCGATGCCAACGACGTCGACGCGATGAAGGCCTGGTACGTGGAGATGTTCGGTGCGGCCCCCGGGATGCGCGGGTCGTTCCAGGCCGCTGATCTCCCCGGCGTCAACCTGACCTATTCACCCAACTCGGCGCCGCTCGCGGGCACGCAGGGTCGAAGCCTCGATCACATCGGGTTCGAGGTCGACAACCTCGAGGCGTTCTGCAAAGAGCTGGAAGCGAAGGGCATCACCTTCGATCGGCCATATCAGGAGATCGAGGCGATTGGGCTCGCTATCGCGTTCCTGACCGACCCGTGGGGCACCTACATTGAGCTGACCGAGGGCTTGGATAACTTCTAGATGCGGCGCGCCGCGTGATCGGCAGATCAGGAAGGAGACGGAGATGGCTGACACGCCGTCCACGGGATCCCGAGCGCCGCGCGACACGCGGCGAAGTTTTCTCAAGCGCGTGCTCGGCGCCGGGGCCATCGCATCGGCCACCAGCGGGGGGGTGAGCGGTGTGGGGTCGGCGCAGGGCCGCGGCGGTGTTCGCGGTTTCGACCACGTTGCCGTGCCGATGCGCAACACCGAGGCCATGGTCTCCTTCTATCGCGCGCTGGGGTTTGAAGTGATGGAGGGCGAACGGATCTGCTCGGCGCACTTCGGCGACAACAAGATCAACTTCCACCGTCCGTCCCTGTGGGAAAGCGGCACATTCACGCTTCGTGCGCCGGCTGCGCAGCCGCCGTGTGGCGATTTCTGCTTTGTGTGGGATGGAACCGCGGCGGCACTCGAGGCCGCCCTGGCACGCGTGGGGGCGGTCGTCATCGAGGGGCCCGCGCCGCGGCAGGGCGGCCGTGACGGCGGCGCGGCGACCGGGACCAGCCGCTACATTCGCGACCCGGACAACAACCTGCTGGAGTTCATAATCTATTAGTCGGGGCTTTGCCCCGGACCCCACGCGGCCGCGGGTCTGCGCGCGCTATCTTGGTGCGGGAGTCCGCCTCACAGACCAGGAGCTTGGAGTCGGAGGAGTCATGCCCACCACCAGCGTCCAACCCGACCTATCGTCCCGTCCCCACGCGTGTACGTTCCATCTCGAGCTGACGGCACCGCCGAGCGCGGTGTTTCGTGCGTGGACCGAACAATTCGACCGGTGGTTTGCCGCGCCAGGTACGGTGATGATGACGGCGCGGGTGGACGTGCCGTTCTTTTTCGAGTCGCGCTTCGCCGGGCAGCGTCATCCGCACTACGGCCGGTTTCTTCGGCTTGAGCAGGACCGGCTGATCAAGCACACGTGGCTCACAGAGGCGGGGACGAAGGGCGCGGAAACGGTCGTGACGCTCGAGCTGTCGCCTCGCGGTGACGGCACGGCGGTGCGTTTCACGCACGCCGGATTCGTGGATGAAGATGCGGCGCGCGGGCACGGCGAGGCCTGGCGCGAGGCGTTCGCGGAGCTCGACCGCGCAGTGGCGGCCGGATGACGCCGGGCGCGCTTGCCAGCACAGGGTCACGGGTTCGCGTCGAGGAAGATGCCGACGAAGGGCTGGTGTACGTAGGTCGTCGAGAAGGTGTCGCCGAGCCGGAAGTGTCGCTTCACCGTGCCGGCCGGATCAAAGAACCACTCGCCCGCGGGTCGATCGCGCTCCGTGCGATCGAACCATCCCCACGGCGGCCGAGCCAGATTGCGTCCACCGATCGCACCACGAAACGCCGACCCGATCGGCCCGATCTCGGGATCGGACGGCGGCGCGGCGTTACTCGAGAAGGACGCCCAGGACCGAAGGTCGTAGCGCGTCGTCGCGCCGTATGTCTCGGTATCCGCTGCGAGCGCACGTGCCCACAAGGTGTCGTAGATCGACGTCAGATCGTAGTCGACCCGTCCCGCGCCAGCGCGCGGCTCCTCTGCGCGGCCCGCGAACGCGTAGGTGACGAATCCGCGCTCCGCCGACGCGCGTTGCTCCGCGCCGCCGCGATAGGCGCCGATTCCGTGGCCCTTCGGCTCGATATAGAGCTCGGGCCGCTGCCCCTGCAGCGCGACACGTTCAGCACCGACGGCGCTTCGCGCGCCCGTGGTGTATCGCAGAAACAGGTTGTGCGCGAGCGTTTCGACAAACGCAACGCGCGCCCGCCGCGGATCGTCGCCACGCTTCTCGGCGACGACGAGGCAGCCTTCCAGATCGTTCTCGTGTGCGAGCACCGCGTCCTGTGACAGTCCGGTCGGGTCGTAGCGTCCCCCGATGCGGGCGCCCTCCCGGAGCACCTCGCTGAGGAGCGCGCCACGCTCGTTGCCGCCCTTGTAGTCGCGCGGGTGAAACACGGCATAGAAGACGAGGAAATGGGTCTCGGTTTCCGTGACCGCGTAGTAGATGTGCGCCGCGAGAGGATGACGCGGGTCCGCTGCGTTCTGCCAGTTGTTGTCGCCACGCCAGTCGCCGTCGAAGTCGAAGCGCGTCACGAAGTCGAATCGTGGGTCCGGCCCGAGTGCCTGATGAAACACGGGGGCGAACAGCGCAGCGATCTGTCGGTCGCGCTCGCGGCTTGCATACACGGGTAATGCGGTCCGTGCAACGTCGCTAGGCGGTGCCAGCGTGCCGGTGTCGGTCCCCGAGTCCACCGCCGGCTCGGTGTCTGGCCCCGGGAGCGTGATGAGATGTTCTCGAAGCGCGCGAAACGCCGCGGTGTCGGTGCGGAGCTCCGTGTCGGCGGACGCGGGGTCGAGCATGTCCGCAATATTCGCCGCACGCTCGGTTGGTTCTGGGTGCGATGCAAAGAAGCGCTCGACGGCATTGGGCTGGTCCTCCCGCGTCGCGTCGAGACGCTCGAAGAACGACACCATGCCGCGCGGGTCGTGTCCGCTCTGTCTGACGTTGCCAGCGCCGAGGCGATCCGCCTCGCGCTCCGCATCGCGCGAGAAACGCATGAACGTCCCGGCCGTCACCATCTGTGCGGCGAGGGCGCCAATCTGCGCGCCGGTGCCGCGACCCAGCAGTCGATCGAGCACGCTGAGCCCGAGGCCAGCCAGCTGGGCGCGCCTGGCTTGTTCCGCGCCGTGCCGGGCGACGACGTGACCGATCTCGTGGGCGAGGACGCCGGCCAGCTCGCTTTCGTTGTCCGCCGCTTCGATCAGGCCGCGGTTGACGTAGATGAAGCCGCCCGGAAGCGCGAAGGCGTTGATCTCGGCCGCGTCGACGACGCGAAAGCGATAGGTGAGCCCCGGCCGCTCCGAGAGCCGCGCCAGCGTCTGGCCGAGATCACTGACGTAGTCGTTGGCCGCCTCGTCTTCGAGTAGCGTCAGCGTCTTCTCGATTTCGGCGGCCGCTTCGCGACCGAGCGCGATCTCCTCCTCTTCGCTCAGTCCGAATAGCTGCGCGGCGGTTGTCGCCGAGAAGACGAGGGCGAGGCTCGATACGACGAGGACGAGACGGCCGGGAACAGTCGGCGCCAATAGCGTGTGGCCCACGGGGATTGGTCGCGATTATAGTGGAGACGTCGCGACTCTCTGTATCCGCTGTATCCGCGCGACAGGAGACGACCCCCGATGATGCGATGCGGCACGCGGCTGGCGGTGCTGTCCTGCACGCTCGTCATCGTCATCGTCATCGTCATCGTCATGGCGAGCGGGCCGGCTGCTGGGCAGATTCCGCTGTCGCCGGTTCGTGACGCAGGTCAGACGGTCACACCGGCATTCGAAGGGTGGTACCCCAATCCCGACGGGACGTTCACCTTGTCGTTCGGCTACTACAACCGAAATCGCGAGGAAACCGTCGACATTCCGATTGGCACGAACAACTTCCTCGAACCTGGGGGAGTGGACCAGGGTCAGCCGACCCGATTCCACCCGCAGCGGCATTGGGGTGTGTTCACCGTCAGGGTGCCGGCCGACTTCGGCGACCGCCGTCTGATCTGGACGCTCGTCAACAGAGGACAGACGTTCGCAATCCCGGGCTATCTGCACCGCGACTGGCTGCTCGATGCCAACCGCAATCCGGCGACCGGCAATACGCCGCCGGACGTCAGGTTCGAGGCAGGGGGAGAGGCCGGGACCGCGCCCGACGGCATCACCGTTGGACCGCTGGCGACGGTGGTCGGTCGGCCGCTGACGCTGACCGTATGGGTGACCGACGACGAGGTGCCGAGCTCGAGCCTCTTCGGTCAGGAAGCGGACCCCATCGTGCTGATGTGGTTCAAACACCGCGGTCCCGGCGAGGTGCAGTTCACCGATGCCGAGCCCGGGTTGGACGTGGAGGACGGAGGCCGGTCGATGACGACGGCCATCTTTAGCGCGCCTGGCGACTACGTGCTGCGCGTTCGGGCGAACGACTACTCGGGCAACGTGGCCGGCGGCCACGCGCAGTGCTGCTGGACCAACGGTTATGTGAAGGTCACGGTCGCGGAATAGACCGTGAACGCTTCAGCGGCGATAATCAGGTGCTCGACATGGGCTGGGCCAGAGGAGACGTGGGATGTCAGTAACGAAGACCCTGCTGCGAACGATCGCCGTCGGCGCGTTCCTGACGCAGGCCGCAACGGCCGGCGCCAAAGAAGCCGGTGGCCGCGACGATGCGACCCCGACGTTCGCGACGGACGTCGCGCGCATCTTCCAGGCGAAGTGCCAGGTCTGTCACCAGCCGAACTCGATCGCGCCGATGTCGTTGCTCAGTTATCAAGATGCGCGACCGTGGGCGCGTGCGATCAAGCAGAAGGTGGCTGCACGCGAGATGCCGCCCTGGCACGTCGACCGCAACGTCGGCATTCGCGAGTTCAAGAACGACCGGTCGCTCACCGACGAGCAGATCGGCACCATTGTCGCGTGGGTCGACGGCGGGGCGCCGCTCGGCGACCCCGCGGCGCTGCCGGCTCCGATCGACTGGCCGGATCCCAACCGTTGGCAGCTGGCGGATCGTTTCGGCGAGCCCGATCTGATCATCCGGAGCGAGCCGTTCACCGTGCCCGCCAACGGGCAAGACGCTTGGTGGAGGCCCACGGTGGAGACAGGACTGACGGACGCGCGCTGGGTGCGTGCGATCGAGTTCCGGCCCTCGTTCCCGCAAGGCCGGCGCGTCGTGCACCACGCGCTCGCCAGCCTGATCCAAGACGAAGAACGGGTCACTAAGCTCGCGAGCACCGCGCCACGCAGCGACGACCCGGCCGACGGCGCATTCACGGGTGGCGGCGGTCTCTTCATGGAGTGGGCGGTCGGCAAGGTCGGCGAGGTCTTTCCGGACGACGCGGGGAAGTTGATGTTGCCGGATTCCAAGATCCGCTTCGAGGTCCACTACCACGCGATCGGCGAGGAGGTGCGGGACGACGTCATCGAGCTCGGCGTCTACTTCCACCCGGTGGGGCAGGAACCGACGCACCGAACGGTCCTTCACGCCTTCCAGGGGATGACAGGGGAGATCGACATCCCACCGGGCGAGTTGGCGGTGTCGGAAGGCCTCCACGTCCTGCAGGCGCCGGCGAGGCTCGAGAACTTTCAGCCGCACATGCACATGCGGGGCAAGGCGATGTCGCTCGAGGCGATCTACCCGGACGGTCGTCAGGAGCTGATCAATATCGTCGACAACTTCCAGTGGAACTGGCACGTCAACTATGTCTACGCCGAGGACGTTGCGCCGGTGCTCCCGAAGGGGACGGTGCTCAAGGTGACGGCGTGGCACGACAACCGGGACACGAACCGTAACAACCCCGATCCTAGCCAGTGGGTGGGCTACGGCGACCGCACGGTCGACGAGATGGCGCATCTCTGGGTCGACGTGACGTATCTGGAACAGGCCGAGTACGAGCAGCTCGCGGCCGAGCGTAAGGCCCGCGCGAGCAACGACGAGTAGAGCCGTTCGAACGGGACGGACGCATGAGTCGCGCCCTCGCCACAGCCGTCGGCTACGCGCTGCTCGTCTCGGGCTCGCTCGCGTGGGGTCAGAGCGCGGAGTATGCCGAGGTCCAATGGCCGCACGCGGCGACCTCCGCGGCCGGCACCCCGACGCCGTGGAACTTCGGTCAGGTCGCGGCCGTCGCCACGGACGCCGACGGCAACATCCTGGTCCTGCATCGCGGGGCAGAGCCGATCCTGGCATTCGACAGCGGCGGTCGATTCGTCCGGTCGTGGGGCGAGGGGCTGTTCAGCAACGGCAAAGTCGCCGGCATCGCTTCGGGTGATCGCGTGCCCGGCGGGTCCGGCTACACCGCGGTGTATGGGCCGGCCGGGTGTCATGCGTGCGGTGCGCATTCGATACGGGTCGATCCAGCCGGCAACGTCTGGGTCGTCGATGCGCCGGGCCATATCATCTATAAGATGGACCCGCGGGGGCGCGTGCTGATGGAGTTGGGCACGAAAGGCGTCCCCGGCATCAGCCGGCACACGTTCAACCTGCCGACCGACGTCGCCTTCGCTCCGAACGGGGATGTCTATGTGAGTGACGGCTACGGCAACCCCCGCGTGGTGCAGTATTCGGCTGACGGGCGTTTTCTCCGCGAATGGGGCACGCGCGGCACCGGGCCGGGTGAGTTCGGTCTGCCGCACAACCTGGTCGTCGACGCCCAGGGACGCGTGTATGTAACCGATCGGGACAACCAGCGGGTGCAGGTGTTCGACGCGGACGGGACGTTCCTGAGCGAGTGGCCCGACATCGGCGGTGTGTCGACGTTGCATCTGACCGACGAGCAGCAGATGTGGGCGGGCGGCGTTCTGCGCACGCTCGATGGCGAAGTGGTGGTGCGTCTATTTGGGGGCGGCGGTGGGCACGGCACGACGGTCGGCGTGGCCGGCGACGTGTATGTCGCCCAACTCGGTGGCAGCGTGCAGAAGTTCGTCTCGCAGTGAACACACACGGACGACATCCTATGACGCGAACCTGTGGAATTGCGGTGGTGCTCGGTGTTGCGGCGCTCGGCGCGCAGGACCGGTCCAGCGAGATGGTCGAGTGGCGCTATGTGGGTGCGGAGCAATCGCACACGAAGTACTCGCCGCTCGACGACATCAACGTCTCCAACGTCGATCAGCTCGAGGTCGCGTGGACCTGGGAGCCACACGAGCTGCCGAACCAGGAGTTCCGCACCCGTCCGGGGAGCTTCGAGGCGACCCCGCTGATGATCGATAACGTTGTCTATCTGTCGACGATGTATACGCGCGTCGTCGCACTGGACGCCGAGACCGGTGCGGAGCTCTGGGCATTCGACCCCGAGGCGTATCGCACCGGCCCGGGCGGCGCCGGCCCCGGCGGGTTCAAGCATCGCGGCGTTGCGGTCTGGGGCTCCGGCGATGGTATGCGCATCTTCATCAACAGCCGCGACAGCCTGTATGCGGTCGACGCGAAGACCGGTCGGCGCATCCGCACGTTCGGCGACGATGGCCGTGTGCTCTTGACCGAGGGATTCCCGAACGAGGTGACGCACGAGTCATTCGACCAGACGTCGCCGCCGGTCGTCTTCGAAGACGTCGTGATCGTTGGCAGTCGCGTGCCCGACCGGCTGCAGTACCGGTTCGACACGCCCGGGTCGGTCCAGGCGTTCGACGCGGTGACCGGGGTCCGCCGGTGGGTGTTCTACACCGTGCCGCAATCGAACGACGCGTTCGGGGCCGACACGTGGGAGAACGGGTCGTGGCGCTACACGGGCCACGCGAACGTCTGGGGCTTGATGTCGCTCGACGAGACACGGGGGTTGCTGTACGTGCCGACGAGCACGCCCAGCAGCGACTATTGGGGCGGTCGCCGGCTCGGGGCGAACCTGTTCGCCGAATCGCTGGTCTGTCTCGATGCGAGAACCGGCGAGCGGGAGTGGCACTTCCAGGCGGTGCACCACGGGCTGTGGGACTACGACTTCACCTCGCCGCCCAACCTCGTCACGATCACCGTGGACGGCCGCACCATCGACGCGGTGGCCGAGGTGTCGAAGCAGGGCTTCGTCTACGTGTTCGACCGCGCGACGGGCGAGCCGGTGTGGCCGATCGAGGAGCGGCCGGTCGACACTGACACCGATGTGCCCGGCGAAGTGGCCTATCCGACGCAGCCGTTCCCGACCAAACCGCCGCCGTTCGCCGCGCAGGGTGTCTCGCTGGATGACGCCAACGATCTGACGCCCGAGGTGCTGCGGCTCGCGCGGGCGGAGCTCGAGACGTATCGCCTGGGACCGCTGTTCACCCCGCCGAGTCTGCGGGGCACGTTGCAGCGACCGCGCGTCGACGGCGGCGCCAACTGGGGTGGCGCGGCGTTCGATCCCGAGGCGGGCAGGCTCTACGTGCGGACATCCGAGGGGACGTCTCCGAACCAGGTGTGCAAGAGCGATGGCGCCGATCCCGAGGTCGACGTGGAGTACACGAACAACTGCCCACGCGGTGCGGCGGCCGGCATCTTTCGCGGACGTCCAGGTGCTGCAGAGGTGGAGCGGAGTCGGCTCGGCCCGATTCCACTCGTCAAGCCGCCGTATGCCAATCTCGTGGCGATCGATCTCAACGAGGGCGACATCGCGTGGAAGGTCCCGTTCGGCGAGGGGAGCGCGCTCATGCGCCGCCACCCGCTGCTGCGCGACGTTGATCTTCCCGACCGGCTCGGGACACCGGGCGCCAACGGTCCGATGGTCACGGCGGGCGGCCTGGTGTTGCTGGGCGGCGGCGAGCCGTATCTCTACGCGTTCGATGCCGCGACGGGCCGAGAAGTGTCACGCGTCGCGACCGCGCTCCGGACCAGCGGGAACCCGATGAGCTATCGCACGCGGTCGGGGCGCCAGCTCATCCTGATCGCGACCGGCGCCGGGCCCGACGCCACGCTCGTTGCGTTCGGCTTGCCGGCCGGGGTGGACTGATGACTCCGATGAGAGTGCCGCGTGCGCTCGGCTTCGTCTCTGCGGCCCTGCTCGGGCTCATCGTGGTGCCGGCGGCCGGCGCCCAGAACCAAGATCAGGACCATCCGGGTGCCGATCCGTACCAACGTGTCTGCCAGCTCTGCCACGGGGTGGGTGGCCGCGGCGACCTGGCGCCCGCGCTCGTTCCGCTTGGCTTCGACGCCGAGTACGTGCTCGCCGTCGTGCGCGAAGGCTATAGCCAGATGCCGCCCATCTCCCGGCGCGAGCTGTCCGACGACGAAGTGCGCGAGGTCGTCGCGTATCTCGGCTCGCTGTCCTCCACCGCGCCGGCCGCGTCGGCGTCGAGCTACGACCGTCCGCCCGCGACATCACGTTCCCCGACGGGTCGACCTTTGTCGTCGGCTCGTCCGGCACCGGCGCCCCATACGAACGCTAGCTGCCCGTTTGCGAGTGCTAAAGTGCACAGTCGCGACCTCGTGGCACGCCGAGTCCAGCGCCGGGAAGGTAAACTGGGTACAGCGAGAAGGTTGATGGCAGAGCAGTTCTCCGTCGCGCGGCGCTTTCCCAGAGCCATCGTCAACTTGACGACAGAGGTCGTCGTCGAGCGTGACGAAGCCTCAACGTCCGTGGACGGCCGGTTCCTCATTCTCGGCGGCGGCGGCGCCTGGATCGAGATGGCCGGGCAATACCCGATCGACAGCGAGGTCGCACTCCGATTCAAGTTGCCACGGCGAGCGACGGGCATTGCCTGCCGGGCCGTTGTCCGAAACCACCTGCATCGACGTGGCGCCGGCGTCGAATTCGTCGACATCACACCCGACGATCGCGCGAGCGTCATCGCCTTCGTGGCGCGTGAGCCGGGTGGCGGCTCACCCGTGGCGGCGGGGTAGTGTCGTGTCTCGCAGATTCCTAGACAGTTTCCGGGCGGGGCATCCCGCCTGCCGGCGTTGCTCCTCGGTCACATACGGCCTGTATGCTCCCTCGTCGCGCCTTGCCAGCCGGGCGCCGCGCTCCAGAAACTCTGTCAAGGAATCTGCGAGACACGACACTAGCAGCCGCTGTCGCCTTGCGGTGCCGGGGCGTCCCCGGATATTATCCTGAGCCGCTATGACCGGCTTCTATCCACGGTGGGGCCGGCAGCGACGGGAGGCGACACACGATGGCCATCTACACCTGTAGCAAATGTGGGATGAGCGTTGGCAGGATGACCTGCGGTCACTGCGACAAGGACCTCGTCAACGGCAGCATCGACGTTGAGGGCAAGGCGGTACAGGTCACCAAGTGCCCCGATGGACACGGCATGGTCAAGTCCCCCGCGTGCTGCGGCCAGGACATGTCCTGCACGGTCTAGCGCAGGTTCCCCAGACCTCGCCCGCGCTGGAGCCTGAGCTCGCGCCGCCGCTGACCCCGAGTTCGTCCAGACGGCTTGGCGAGTGTCCGCGGTTTGGACAACAATACCGATATCGCTTTCGGTGTACGACAAGTGCCTCGTTTCACAAGATCGGATCCCCCGGGGGTCCAAGTTCAGGAGACGCGCCGATGACGCTCACGAATTCTCGCCGGCTCGGTTGTGCGGTCGTGCTGACCGTCGTCCTCGGCGTCGTCGCGACCCCATCGTCGGCGGTTGCCCAGGACGCGCACGATGTGACGTTCACGAAGGACGTCGCCCCGATCTTGCAGCGGTCCTGTCAGATGTGTCATCGAACCGGTTCGATCGCGCCGATGTCGCTGCTGACCTATGAAGAGACTCGGCCGTGGGCACGCTCGATTAAGGAAAAGGTGTCCAACCGTCTCATGCCACCGTGGTTCGTCGACAAGAACATCGGCGTGCAGGCGTTCAAAGAGGACAAGTCGCTGAGTGACGACGAGATCGCCACGGTCGTCGCGTGGGTAGACGGCGGCGCGCCGCGCGGGAACCCAGCCGATATGCCGTCGCCGGTCGAGTTCGAGAAGATGAACGAGTGGCACATCGGCACGCCGGACTGGATCGTGCCGATCCCGGAACCGTACGTCGTGGCAGCCGAGGCGCCCGACTGGTGGGGCAACCTCGAGTCCGAATCCGGGCTGACCGAGGACCGCTGGGTCAAGGCGGTGGAAACGAAGCCCTCAGCCGATGGCTTCCCGGTCGTGCACCACGCGGTGACCGGGGTCGTGAATGACGAGACCGACGCGGACAGCTTTCTCGGCAGCTTTCTCAACGAATACGCGCTCGGCAAGAACGGTGACATCTTTCCGGATGGACATGGACGCGAGATCAAGGCCGGGTCGAAGATCCGCTTCAACATGCACTATCACGCCATCGGTAAGGAGGTCACCGACCGCACCTCTGTCGGCATCACCTTCTATCCAAGGGGCGTCGAGCCGCAGCGCCAGTTGATCTCATCGCACGTCGGTGACAACGAAGACCTGGACATTCCCGCCGGTGAGAGCAACGTGCGTCACGACGGGTATTACCGGCTGAAGGGGAACGCGCACCTCACCGGGTTCCAGCCGCATCTGCACAACCTTGGCAAGCGGCAGTGTCTCGAAGCGATCCTGCCGGACAACACAACGCAGATGCTGAACTGCGCCGACTGGGACTTCGGGTGGCACATCGTCTACAACTATGCAGACGAGTCGGCGCCGCTGCTGCCGAAGGGGACGTCCCTACATGTGATCAGCTGGCACGACAACTCAGAGGCGAATCGCTGGAACGACGACCCGCGCAACTGGGCCGGGTTCGGTCAACGCTCCAGCGATGACATGAGCTTCTCGTGGGTGAGCTGGTACGAGCTGGACGACGAGGAGTTCCAGGCCGAGCTCGACGCCAGGCAGGCCGCGACCGACAACAACGACAACTGAGCCCGGGGCGTCGTGGCTCCGACACGGTCTTGGATGTAGAGATGACGATTCAGATGCGCGCGGTCGTGCCGGCAGTGACAATGTCGCTGGCGTTGGCGCTGGCCACTGCTGGGGTGGCGGGCGGCCAGACACGGTGGGCGAAGGGGCAGAACGTCCAGCCGGTCTTCGAAGGCTGGGAGCGCAACGCCGACGGGTCGTTCAACATGGTGTTCGGCTACCTGAATCGGAACTACGAAGAAGAGCCGGTGATTCCCGTCGGCCCGAACAACTCGCTTGAACCCGGTGATGCGGACCAAGGACAGCCGACGCACTTCTACAGCCGACGCCAGCAGTTCGCCTTCGCGGTGCGCGTGCCAGCCGACTGGGGTGAGAAGGACGACCTCATCTGGACGGTGACGCACAACGGTCGTACCGACAGGGCGTACGCGTCGCTGTTGCCGGTCTGGGAAATCGACGCGAACGTGATGCGTCTGAACAGAGGCTCGGGGTCTGCGGACGGGTACGCGGACAATCAACGACCGTCGGTGCGTGTCGACGGCGCGGCAACGCGAGCCGTCACGCTGCCGGACACCCTCGAGATTACTGTTGTAGCCGGGGACGACGGCATTCCACCGCCAAACCCCCAGTTCGCAGGGCGCAACATGCGTCGCGGACCGAAATCGCAGGCAATCGTCGACCCGAGGCGGGCGGCCACGACCGGTCTCGCCGTTACCTGGCTGCATTGGCGTGGCCCCGGATCCGTGACGTTCAGCCCGCGGACGCCCGAGATAGAGGACGGCGGACGAGCCGTGACCACGGTCAGCTTCTCCGAGCCTGGCACCTACGTGATTCAGGCCGTGGCTGACGACACCGAGCTGGTCACCCCCGTCAACGTGACCGTGACCGTGACCCCGGCGCCAGCCGGGCCGTGATCCGGCGCGCCTCCCGAACCGTCGTCGTCGAGAACGCGGACGCCCTCGACAAGGCCCACCGCTCGGGCGCCGCGTGCCCCCGAGCTGATACCATCGTCGGCCACGAGGAACAGGATGACGGTCGAGCTTCGCGTCTCTGACGGAGATGCCACGGGTCGTGTGTTCGCCATCGAAGAGGGCGCGAACAAGCGGATCGGACGAGCCCCCGACTGCGAAATCCACCTGTCAGGTATCTCCGATCTGTCGCGCTATCACTGCACGGTCGAAAACCGAGACGGCATCCTGTATGTGACCGACTTGGAGTCCGAGAACGGGGCGTTCATCAATGACGAACCGATCCGCGAGGGCGTTCTCGAGGCCGGGGACGCGCTGCGTCTCTGCCGCACAACGCTTCGGTTCGTACCGAGTGAACGGCCGACTGCCGTCACGCCGGCGGGGTCGGTCGCTCTGCACGACGTCAGCTCCCACACGGTCGTGCGCAAGGTCGTTGACACGAAGGCCTTCGGCATCGACGCCATCGACGTGCCGTCCGACGAGGCGCGTGAGGACGCGCTGCGGCGTGCGCAACGGAGGCTGGCCGCCGCCTATCAAGTCTCGAAGACGTTGTCGACCGCCGGCGACGTGGACGCGCTGTTCGACGGCGTGCTCGGGTCGATCCTCGCGGCCATCGATGCCGATCGCGTCGCGCTGCTGCTGAAGCCGGAAGGCGATGCGAACGGCGATGCCATCGTGGTCGCGACCAGCGGGCGTGTGGGGGCGTCACCGGGACCTCACCTCGACATCAGTCGCACGGTGGTGAATGACGTGCTCGCCAACGGCGTCTCTATCCTGAGTCAGAACGCCGGCGCAGATAGCCGCTATCGGGAAGCGGCGAGCGTCGTGTCGCTCGATATCCGATCGGTGGTCTGCGCGCCCGTCGCCACCGACAAGGAGACGATCGGCGTCCTGTATGCGGACAATCAGCAACAGCAGGAGGCCTTTGGCGAGGGCGAGCTCGAGCTGCTCGCGCTCATCGGCAACCAGGCTGGCGTCGCCATTCACCGGGCCCGACTCGCGGCCGCCTTCGAGCAGTTCTTCCTAGATACGATTCGCGCCATGGTCGCGACCATCGATGCCAGGGACGGATACACGCATCGGCACTCGGAACGCGTGTCGGCGACGGCTGTCGCGCTGGCGCGTGAGCTGGGTCTCGGGGCCGACGAGCTGTCCACGGTGCGCTTGTCCGGTCTGCTCCACGACGTCGGAAAAATCGGTGTCGCTGAGTCGATTCTCAACAAGCCTGGGAAGCTCACCGAGCGCGAGTTCGACGAAATGAAGCACCATACGATCCACGGGGAGCGCATCCTCCGCCACATCCAGAATCCCAGCTTCCGGTCGATCCTGCCCGGCGTGCGCAGCCACCATGAGCGTTGGGACGGCACCGGCTATCCGGATCAGCTGTCGGGGGCGGACATCCCGATGCTGGGACGCGTCATCGCGGTCGCGGATACACTCGACGCGCTCAGCTCGGACCGCGTCTACCGGAGTGGATCGCCGCTCGAGGAGACCGTGACGTATATTGCGGAGCGGGCCGGCCAGTGGTTCGACCCCGACGTGGTGCGCGCGATGCGTGCGCTGCACCAACGAGGCGCGTTGATGCCGGCGGCCGAGGGAGACGGTGAGGTGGGGACCCAGGGAGGCGACTCATGAGAGGCGTCGTCATCGGGCTGAGTGTCGTGCTCGTCGCCGGGTGCGGACGCCCGGCCGGGTCCGGCGGAGCGATCGCGGTCGCGGATACACCGAGTCGCGCGCAGGCGGCCGACGGGCGGTATGTCTCGTGGCGTGAGCACCGTATTGACGACACAGCCCTGGGTGGCGTCGCGATCAGCGGGAGCGACGGGTTGGTCATGACGGATCTCGATCTGGACGGCGCCATCGACGTCGTCTCGGTACACGAGTCCGACGTCACGTACGACGGCGTTCCGGACGGACACGTCCGGATCGCGTACGGCTCGGTGGATCCGGACGCATGGGACCTCTACACGCTAGGCGAGGGCGAGGAAGTGGGCGCGCCCGAGGACGCGGCCGTTGGAGACATGAACGGCGACGGCTTTCCAGACATCGTCGTGGCGTGTGAGCTCGCGCACCTCATCTACTTTGAGAACCCGGGCACGGCCGGCCGGTCTGCCCGTTGGAAGCGCGTCATCCCACAGGTGACCCTCGAGCGGGGGTCGTATATCCGCGTCTTTGTGGCGGATTTGGACGGCGACGGCCGTCTGGAGGTGGTGGCGCCCAACAAGGGCGGGCAGAACCCGCCACGCGGGATCACCGAGACACACCCGCTCTCCTGGTTCGCCCTTCCCGACGATCCGCTTGACGGCGACCAGTGGATCGAGCACGAGCTCTCCCGGGTCATCGTGCCAATCAACGCGCAACCGGTGGATTTGGATGGTGACGGCGATCTCGACGTCGTGGGTGGCTCTCGGATGGAGAGGCGCATCTTCTGGTTCGAGAACGTCACTGTGGGGGACGTCGCCTTCGTTGAGCATCGCATCGACGTCGATCCGGAGCCGAGCGTGACCGGCTTCAACATGGACTACGTCGACCTGAGCGGGGACGGTCGGCTCGACATCGTCCTCCGGGATGCCCGCAGCGGCTTGATCTGGATCGAGCAGCCTGCCCACGCGGACGACGCCTGGGACGCGCATGCGATCGGCGACATCGCGCCCGATGTGATGGTGGGCTTTGTCGTGGCGGATATCGACGACGATGGACGCCCCGACGTCATGACGGGCGCCTACAGTCAGGGCGCTCGTGACCACGACGCCGATGAGATGCCTGAGAGTGCCGCTGGCCGCCTGGCGTGGTTCCGGCACCCGGAGGACCCCGGTGGGGCCTGGACGCGTCACGACGTCTCGCGTCGCAGGCGCGGGATGTTCGACAAGTTCATCGCGCGGGACATGGATACCGACGGCGATCTCGATTTCGTGGCGACCCGTGGCAACAGTGATCCGTACGATGGCGTCTTCTGGCTCGAGCAGGTCAGGACCGCAGCGCCGGTGCCGGCGTTCGAGCAAGCCCGCGCGCACGAGAGCGTGCAGTTGGCGTTGCCCGACTGACCGAGATCCTGTCTCGTCTCCGTTCCTACACCATGACTGGCGCGCTTGACGGTATCCGGGTGCTCGACTTCGGCCGCTATATAGCCGGACCGTTCTGCGCCGCGTTGCTCGCGGACTTGGGCGCCGACGTGATTCGCATGGAGAAGGTGGGGGGCGGCGAGGACCGGTATCTCGCGCCGATTGCCGCGGGTGGCGACGGGGCCTTCTACGTCCAGGTCAACCGGAACAAGCGCGGCATGACGCTCAACCCACGCCGGCCCGAGGGACGGCACGTGCTGCACAGGCTCGTCGCGACGGCTGACGTCGTGGTCGCCAACCTACCGGACGCGGCGCTGTCCGCCCTGGGTCTCGACTACGCCTCGCTGAGTGCGGTCAAGCCCGATGTCGTGCTCACGAGCGTGTCGGCGTTCGGGGCCGGCGGGCCATCGTCGCATCGGCTCGGGTTCGACGCGGTCGGGCAGGCGATGTCGGGGGTCATGTATCTGTCGGGAGACGCGGACCAGCCGACGAAGGCGTATTCGCCGTATGTCGACTTCACGACAGCACTGGCGGCGACGGTGGGCACACTCGCGGCGCTCGCTGTCCGCGGGCAGACGGGACAGGGCCAGGAAGTCAAAGGGTCACTCCTGGCCTCCGCGCTCACGATTGCGAACGGTGCGCTGATCGAACAGGCGGTCGTGCGGCCAGACCGGGTCGCGACGCTGAACCGCAGTCAGACGCAGGCGCCGTCAGACGCGTTTCGCACGTCGGACGGGTGGGTGCTGATCCAGTGCATCGGCCAACCCCTGTTCACGCGTTGGGCAGAGCTGATGGGCGAGAGCGCATGGGCCGAGGATCCGCGGTTCGCCACTGATCAGTCACGGGGTGACCACGGCGAGGAGATCAGCGCGCGGATGGCCGAATGGTGCGCCGAACGCACCACAGCCGATGCCCTCGCGGCGCTGGACACCGCCCGCATACCGGCGGCCCCGGTCCTCTCGCCCCAACAGGTTCTCGAGGACGCGCACGTGCGGGCGGCGGGGTTCCTGACGGACGTCGCGTACCCGGGCGCGGAGGTCGCGCCGCCCCTCGCGGAGACACCGTTCACGCTGACCTCGACGCCGGCCGGCGTGCGCCGGCGCGCACCAACGTTGGGGGAGCACACCGATGCCATCCTCGGGGAGCTCGGCTACACGGCGCCCGCCATTGCCGCGCTGCGTGACCGTGGCGCCGTCTAGGAGACTGTGATGAAAGCGTCGGATCTGCTCGTGCAGTGCCTCGAAGCGGAGTCCATCGACTACGTCTTTGGTGTGCCGGGCGAAGAGAACGCGGACCTGATGATGTCGTTGGAGGCGTCCGACGATATCCGGTTCATCCTGTGTCGGCACGAGCAGGGCGCGGCGTTTATGGCGGACGCCTACGGCCGTCTGACAGGCAACCCGGCCGTGTGTCTGGGCACGCTGGGGCCGGGCGCCGCGAATCTGGTGACCGGGGTGGCCGACGGCAACATGGACCGGGCGCCGTTGGTCGTCGTCACGGGACAAGGCGATTCGAGGCGGCTCCACAAGGAGTCGCATCAGATCATGGACGTCGTCGAGATGTTCCGACCCATCACGAAGTGGGCGCAGACCATCAGGCATCCGAACGCCATTCCCGAGGTGGTGCGGAAAGCTGTGCGCCTCGCCCGCACGGAAAAACCCGGCGCGTGTCACATCGAGTTACCCGAGGACATCGCCGCACTCGAGTCCAACGCCGTGCCGATAGCGCCGCGCCGGCACCGTCGGGCCGTCCCTGATCAGCCAATCCTCGACCGCGCGTGGGAGGTTATCCGCGCCGCGCGGCGCCCGATCATCCTGGCGGGGAATGGCACCATCCGGCGGCGGGCGAGTGCCGAGCTGCGCCGCTTCGTCGACCAGACCGGGATCGGTGTCGTGACGACGTTCATGGCCAAGGGTGCCGTGGACCGCGACGATCCGCGGTGCCTGTATTCGATCGGGCTCCAGTCGCGGGACCACGCATCGGTCGCGATCGATGCGTCGGACCTCGTCATCACTGTTGGCTACGACATGGTCGAGTACCCCCCGCGGCTCTGGAACGCCGGCGCGTCGCACAACGTCGTCCACCTCGATTTCATCCCGGCCGAAATCGACGAGCACTATCAGCTCGAGGTCGAAGTCATCGGCGACCTGGCCCACACACTCCGGGCGCTCACCGATCGGGTCGCGGCGGGCACCGGCACGTTCGAGTACGACCACACGCACACCCGCACCGCGCGAGACCGGATGACGCGGGACATCGAGGCGCACAAGGACGACGAACAGCGCGGCACGATCAAGCCGCAGAAGGCCGTGTGGGACGTACGCCAGGTGCTTGGCCCGGCCGACATCCTGCTCTCCGACGTCGGGGCCCACAAGATGTGGATCGCGCGGTACTATCACTGCCACGAACCCAACACGTGTCTGATTCCGAACGGGTTCTGCTCGATGGGATTCGCGTTGCCGGGCGCGATCGCCGCGCACCTCGTCCACCCCGACCGCCGCGTGCTGGCCATCTGCGGCGACGGTGGGTTCCTGATGAATGCCCAGGAGATGGAGACGGCCGTGCGGCTCCGGTCACGCATTGTCGTCGTCGTGTGGGAAGACCACGCCTACGGCCTCATCGCCTGGAAACAGGACACACACTTTGGTCGCCATACCGACTTGTCGTTCGGGAATCCGGATTTCGTGCAACTGGGGAAAGCGTTTGGGTGGTCCGCGCGTCGCTGCGACGACAGCCGGCACTTGCGCGACACACTCGAGGCGGCACTGACCGAGGACGGGCCGAGTCTGGTCGTCGTCCCGATCGATTACACGGAGAACGCCAAGCTGACGGAGCGCCTCGGCAACATCGGGTGCGCCATCTAAGATGGGGCCAACGGCCAAGGCGCGCACGGCGCGCCTCGCGGGCGCGGAGTGGGGCTCTCGGGGTCCCCGCGCAGCGTCCGCGGCGGGGTTCGGGGGCGCAACCCCCGTCTGAGGAAGACCCATGAACGAACCGACAAGAATGACACCGAGCGAGGCCTTCGTCGAGACGCTGGTGGCGCACGGCGTCACAGACGTCTTCGGAATTGCCGGGTCGGCCTACATGGACGCGATGGACTTGTTTCCGCTCGCCGGCATCCGGCTCGTGTCGGTGGCGCACGAGCAGAACGCGGCGCACATGGCGGACGGCTATTCGCGTGTCACCAACCGTCACGGGGTCTGCGTCGCCCAGAACGGCCCGGGTGTGACCAACTTCGTGACGGCGATTGCCGCCGCATACTGGGCGCATTCGCCGGTCGTGGCGATCACGCCGGAGGCCGGGAGCATGACAGCCGGGCTGGGCGGTTTTCAGGAAACGGACCAGATGCCCATTTTCTCGAAGATCACCAGGTATCAGGTCCATGTGAACGCGCCCGCGCGAATTGCGGAGCTGACACACCGCGCGCTCACGATTGCCTTGCATGAGCGAGGCCCCGTGCAGGTCAACATCCCGCGGGACTACTTCTACGGAGAGATCGAGGCGGCGGTGCCGGCACCGCAGCCGGTCGAGCGGAGTGCCGGTGGCGCGGAGTCCCTCGCCACGGCGGCGCAGTGGCTCGCCGACGCGCGGCGCCCGGTCATCATCGCGGGCGGCGGTGTGGTCGCTTCCGACGGACCAGCCGAGGTCGCGGCGCTCGCCGAGCACCTGACGGCGCCGGTCGTGACCAGCTATCTCCACAACGACGCGTTTCCCGCAAGCCACGCGCTCGCGTGCGGACCACTGGGCTACCAGGGCTCGAAGGCGGCGATGCAGCTACTCGAGCAGGCCGACGTCGTGCTGGCGCTCGGGACGCGACTTGGCCCGTTTGGCACGTTGCCGCAGCACGGCGTCGACTACTGGCCGGTGACGGCGCGCGTGATCCAGGTCGACACTGACAGCCGTGTGCTCGGTCTCGTCAAGCCAATCGCGCTCGCGATCTGCGGCGACGCCCGCCTGGCCGCGGGTGCGCTGGTCGAGCGGCTTCGTGCCGCGGAGGGGACCCGTGCGCGCGATGCGGCGCGGGCGGCCGAGATCGCCGCGGCTCGGACCGACTGGGCGGACGAGCTCGCCGGCAAGGCCGCGCCGTCGACCGACGGTCGGATCGATCCGCGGGTGGCGTTGACCGAGCTCGCCGGGGCGATGCCGGCACGCGCGATGGTCGCGACCGACATCGGCAATGTCTGCTCCGTTGCCAACAGCTATCTGCACTTCCAGGAGCCGCGGAGCTTTCTGGCCGCGATGAGCTGGGGCAACTGCGGCTACGCCATGCCCGCAGCGATGGGTGCCAAGGTCGGCCGACCCGACCGCCCGGCCATTGCCTATGTCGGGGATGGCGCCTGGGGCATGAGCCTGACCGAAATGATGACGTGCGTGCGCGAGAACATCCCGGTGGTCGCCGTCGTGTTCGAGAACGGACAGTGGGGCGCCGAGAAGCGCAACCAGCTCGATTTCTTCGACGGACGGTGCGTCGCGACGAACTTGAAGAATCCAAGCTTTGCCGAGATCGCGCGCGCGATGGGGGCCGCCGGAATCGCCGTGAGTCATGCCGATCAAGTCGGCGATGCGCTGCGCGCGGCGGTTGCGTCGGAGAAGCCCACAGTGCTCGAGCTCCACCTCACGGACGCGCTTGCCGAGCCATTCCGCCGGGATGCGTTCAAGCCGCAGCCGGTCAGGCTCCTCGACAAGTATCGGGCGCTCAGCGGTGTGACGCCGAAGTAGCCGTGGCTGAACGACGGCCGGCTATACTCTTCCGCGATGAGGCCGACCTCCGGTACCTTCGAGCGCCCGATGCTGGTGTTGTCGTGCTCGCTGCGCCCAGAGAGCCGGTCGCATCAGCTCGCCGTTGCGGCCGCCTCGGCGCTCCGCGCGCGCGCCGTGGCCTGCGAGCTCATCGATCTGCGCGAGTGGGATCTCCCGTTCTGTGACGGCCACGACTGCTACAACCACCCGTCAGTCTCGACAATGAGCGGCAAGGTGGCCGGCGCTCCGGCGATTCTCATCGCGTCGCCCGTCTACAACTACGACCTCAATGCGGCGGCGAAGAATATCGTCGAGCTCACTGGGCAATCGTGGCTCGACAAACCGGTTGGGTTGCTGTGCGCGGCCGGGGGGCACCACAGCTACATGGCACCGATCGGTCTGGCGAACAGCCTCATGTTCGACTTTCGATGCCACATCGTCCCGCGTTATGTCTACGCCACCAGCGACGATTTCACGCCGTCCGGCGAGCTGGTCGAGGGGATTCGGGGGCGCGTGGACCAACTAGCCCAGGCGGCGGTCGATCTGGCCGCCGCGCTCGCGTGGATTCGTTCGCAGGCGCAAGAGTCGGTCTAGCGAGGCTAGGCCGCGCAGCTCGACTTGCGCGCCACCCAGTCGACACCGGCGCTATTCACCCGCACGACATCGACGGGTGGACCGACGTAGGCGGGCTTCTGGCGGATCTCCAGTCCGACGAGATCGAAGGCCAGCGACGCCAGGTCGGGAGGAAATATCTGCAGGGTGTTGACGTGGCGCATCATGACGTCCGTTTCGCCGACGCCGAAGACGTTGGTGGCACCGGTGCATTCGGCCGGACACGACACCCGTGTGACCCGCAGGCTGAGTGGGCCACGGCGCGGCTGCTCGACGTAAAACTCGCGCATCTCCAAGGCGGGAGATCCGTTCCGATAGGCCACCAGGCTCAGGTGCAGGGCGAAGCCGCGGGCGAGCTGCTCGCGAAACTGATCCGGGAGCTCGCGTTGCATCCGTCTGAGCACACGGAGCAGTGGCTCCTGCAGCGCCGTTCGATCGTCGCCACGTGCTCCGTCCAGCTGACGTTGCGTCGGAGCACCTCGGCGATGATCCGGTGCGCGTCGAGCACGCCCGAGGAGCTCTCCACGAGTCCCGCCGTCGCGAAGATGACGTCGCCGTGCCGGCGGATCTTGCAGGCCTGCTGCGGGCGCGTCCCGAACAAGGTCATCAAGCTGTCGGCGGCGACGACGATTTCGTGTGGCGTGCGAATGATCGCGAGCGTCGTGGCGTCGGCGGTCGTCACGGCGACCGCAGCCAGGAGCAAGGCGAGCGCAGCGCGGTGAAGGGGGCCGTTCGAGCGGGTCTGGAACGATCGCATGCGCCGACGTCAGCGTATCAGGAATCGTTTCCGTCCGGTGAGCTTTTGCGCCGGTCGCCTGCGACACCTGGGTCCTGCTAGTGTGGACAGTTCACGAGGAGCAGGCGGGCACATCATGCCACCACTGATCTCGCTGCGCGGGCTAGAGAAGTCTTACGCACACGGACCCGGCCGGACCTACGTGCTCCGGCAGATCACGCTCGACGTGGAGGACGGCGACTTCGTGTCGATCATGGGACCGTCCGGTGCCGGCAAGTCGACCCTGCTCCACATTCTCGGCATGCACGATAGCGCCTGGACCGGCGAGTACCACTTTCTCGACCAGCCGGTGCACGCGCTCAAGCCGAAGCGGCGGGCGGCGCTTCACAAGCAACACGTCGGGTTCGTCTTTCAGAGCTATCACCTGCTCGACGACCTGACGGTCTATGAAAACCTCGAGGTCCCGCTGTCGTATCGCGACGTGCGGCGGTCGGAACGCGATTCGATCGTGTGCGACTCGCTCGACCGTTTTCAGATCGTCGGCAAGAAAGACCTCTACCCGAGTCAGCTGTCCGGCGGCCAGCAGCAGCTCGTGGGGGTTGCGCGCGCGGTGATCGCCAACCCCAAGCTGATCTTGGCCGACGAACCGACCGGCAATCTGCATTCGAGCCAGGGGCGCGAGATCATGGATCTGTTCAAGCGGCTGAACGACGAAGGGACGACCATCATCCAGGTGACGCACTCGGATCACAACGCCTCGTATGGCCGTCGGATCGTGCAGCTTCGGGACGGCTGGATCGTGGACCCATGATGTAGACGGGGCTTCGCCCCGAACCTCCGCGGGCGCGGAACGGCCTCACCATATGACGACAGCGACATCGCCCAGTCGGATGGCGGATTTTGACCTGACCGACGAGCAGCGACAGGTGCGGGCGGCGGTTCGCGAGTTCGCCGAACGCGAGATCTTGCCCCACGTCGAAGATCACGAGCGCGAGCGCCGCTATCCGACGACGCTCATTCAGAAGCTGGTCCCGCTCGGCTACCTCACACCGTTCCTCCCGGAGACATACGGCGGCTCCGGCAGTGACGTCGTCACCTATGGCCTCATTTGCGAGGAGCTCGCCCGAGTCGACTGGGTGGTCGCCTCGGTCGTGTCCGTGACCAACTCGCTCGTTGCGGGCTCGATCGTGCGATTTGGTACCGAGAGTCAGAAGATGCGGTGGTTGCCGCCAATCTGCGATGGTTCCGTGCTGACATCGGCGTGCCTCACCGAGCCCGGAGGTGGCACGGACCTCGCGAGCTTGCGTACCCGGGCCGTCAGAGTCCCGAACGGCTGGTCGCTCACCGGCACCAAGGTCTTCATCTCGCACGCGGCGCATGCCGGCCTGCTGCTCGTCGCGGCGACTGTCGACCCGGCGCAGCGGCACAAGGGAATCACGGTCTTTCTGGTCGATCCCCACGCGGACGGCGTCGACATCAGCGAGTTCCCGATGCGCACGCTGCAGCGCGACAACCTCGCGGCCATCCACTTCGACGAGGCGCTCGTTGCAGACGACGCCGTGCTTGGCCCTGTCGGGGGAGGGTTTCCCATTCTCGGCGCCGCCCTCGATATGGGGCGGTTTTCGGTGGCTGCCCGCTGCGTCGGTCAGGCGCAGCGATGCGTTGATCTCGCCTTGCCGTATGCCCGCGAACGCGAGGCGTTCGGGGAGCGCATCGGCTCATTCCAGATGGTGCAGCAGAAGATCGCCGACATGATGTGTCGCGTCGAGTCGGCGCGGGCCCTCGTCTACCGGCTGGGGCGCATGAAGGACGCTGGGGTAGAGCGGTGCTCCCTCGAGGCCTCAATGGCCAAGCTCGTCGCCAGCGAGGCGGCGACCGCCAACGCGCTGGACGCCATCCAGATCCACGGTGGCTATGGTTTTTCGGCCGAGTACGAGGTCGGACGCCTGCTGCTCGAAGCGAAGGCGCTCGAAGTGGGTGAAGGCACGAGCGAGCTGCACCGCAAGATGATCGCGGAGTTTGCGCTCGGTCTTCGCTAGCTGATATGGAATGACCTCTTGTCAAACCCGGACGTTGCCGATGGATGCTGCCGTGGGTGGTCGGGCCGCCCAGACGACGAACGACCGAGGGCGCTTCGACGACGAGTCACGCTGATATTCGGTGATTACCGCAGTTGCCCACGGCAGCGCACGCATGACAGTGCTTCGTCGGGAGGACGTGCAGTCTAGGAGCGCGAGTTGGGACGGTCGTCCGTATCGCATAGCTAGCTCGCCGGTCCTCCGAATCGTGCCTCTGATCATTCGCCGTCTGGGCTGCCCGTCCCCGGCCCGCGCGATGTCTCCGTCGATGAATCAGTCCTTCCCCTGTGACCGATCGTTACGCGGTCGGGGGCGGCGCCGGTTGAAGCGCCGCCCAGAGAAACCCAGCCAAGTCCCGTGCCACGGCCACCGCGATGACCGGTGCGAGTTTGTTCCGCGTCGTCATTTGTCGGAAGCGCCGACACAGCCGCTGTTGCGCCCGGTCGGCGATCGCGATGACCCGCGGTGGCTGCCCTGCCCGGCGGTGGGCCAGCGCCCGGCCGAGTCCTGGACGATGCCGATAATGCCAGGCGGTTTCGACCAACAGACGTCGCACCAGCGTGTTCCCCGTCTTCGTGATCCGGCCGCGCCGGTGTCGCTCGCCACTCGAGTCCTCGCCGGGCACCAACCCCAGATACGCCATCAACGCTGGCGCCGTCTGGAATCGACGGAAGTCATGCAACTCCGCGAGGATGAGGATGGCCGTCAACGTATCGATGCCGCGGAAGCAGCGCAGCCAGCCGACGGGCGCGCGATACGGCTCGGTCTCCGCGAGCTCCGCCAGGCGCGCATCGAGCTCGCCCAACCGGGCCGCGAGCTGGTCCATCGCGAGCAGGTAGTCCGCCCCCACGTGGCGCTCGGCCTCGTGCTCCCAGCACAACCCGTCAATCCACCGCCGGTGCGCCTGTGTCCAGTTGCGCCCGGGATAGTGCAACCCCCGACGCAGCAGCAGCTTCCCCAGGCGATGCCGGCAGCGCTGCCGATCCACCCGCGCGTCGTCCCGCGCCCGGCACAAGTCACGCACCGCCTCCTCCGCTGGCGAGGGCGGGCACACCTCCGTCAACAGCCCAGCCCGGTGCAGCTCGGCCAGTTTGCGGGCGTCGCGCCGGTCGGTTTTGATCCGCTCGCCCGGCTTCCGGGGCACCAGCGCGGGCGCGATGACCTGACAGCGCAGCCGGGCCCGCTGCAGCCGTCGTTGCAACGCATAGCCACACGGCCCGGCCTCATAGCAGCACTCGATCTGCCCGGGCGCGGCCCGTTCCAGCTTCCGTCGCAGCCGATCGATCGTGCGCGGCTCGTTCCGCGCTGTCCACGTCACCGGCGCCGCGGCCGGACCGACCAGCATCGCCACGTGCAGTTCCCGTTTGTGCGCGTCGATCCCAACGTAAGTGATAGGCTCGTTCACGACCGGCTCCTTTCGTCTGCGGCGCTGACACCGTAAGGGGTTAACCCGCGATCTCGGTGGCAACGCCCACCGTGTCGAGTGCGTCAGCACCACGACGGTACGATCGCGAGCCGGTCATTCCATATTGTCTAGTGCACGAGTCGTCGGGTGGACGTGGCGCGCTCGCGTCGGGCGCTTCGTTATCAGGGTCGGGATCGGCGTCGGCGTCCTGACCCGCCGCGGCCCCATCGGCATGGCGCGCCTGCGTCACCCGAATCACCTCTTCGAGCGTCGTGCTCCCGTCCCGCACGCGGAGGAGGCATTCCTCACGGAGCGTCTGCATGCCCGCGCCACGCGCCGCCTCCAGGAGCTTCGATTCCGCCGCCCCCTCGTGCATTAGCCGGCGCAGATCCTCGTCGAGGATGAGCAGCTCGTAGATGCCGAGCCGCCCGAGAAACCGGTGCCACGGCACTCCTGGCACCCCATGCCCTTGTAGACGCTTGCGGGCTGCTGGTCGCCGAACATCGATTGCATCGCCACCGGCACCTCGATCGGCTCCTTGCACGTCTCGCAGATCCTCCGCACCAGCCGCTGGGCCAGGATGCCGGTGATCGCCGAGGCGAGCAGATAGGGCTCCACGCCCATCTCTAGCAGTCTGGTCACGGTGGCGACGGCGCTGTTCGTGTGGAGCGTCGACAGGACGAGGTGCCCCGTGAGCGCGGCTTCGATCGCGGTCTCCATCGTTTCCGTGTCTCGAATCTCGCCCACCATGATGACGTCGGGATCCTGACGGAGAATCGCCCGCAGGCCGCGCGCGAAGTCGAAGCCCGCCTTGTGGTTCGTCTGTCCCTGATTGACGCGGCGGTTTCATGTGAACGACGCAACATCTCGGTGATCATCCGAGCCACGGGTTCGGAGGGAGGCCAGATGCGACGTCGACGAGGAGACCATGGCAGGCGACTGAGCCACGCAGACCACGTGGAGATCCAGCGGCGGGTCTCCGAGGGCGAGACGTTCGCGAGCGCGGCGGCGGCGGCCGGCTGTTCGACCAAGTCCATCCAGCGGTTCATGGCGCGCACGGGCGGCCTGATGCCGCGAGCGCGCGCGCGTGCGCCGCTGCGGTTGTCTCTGGCGGACCGCGAGGAACTCTCGCGCGGGTTGCAGGCTGGCGAGTCGTTCCGCCAGATCGCCGCCCGGCTCGGGCGAGCGGTCTCGACGATCTCCCGGGAAGTGGCCTGGAACGGCCATCGCGAGACCTATCGCGCCTGGCGGGCCGAACAGACGGCCGCCCGGCGGGCGCGACGCCCCAAGCCGGAGAAGTTGGCGACCCATCCCCGCCTGTGTCGATACGTCGAGCGACGCCTCCGCGCGCGCTGGTCGCCTTAACAGATCGCGGCGCGGCTCGCCTGTGACTATCCTGATGATCGCGAGATGCGCGTGTCGCACGAGACGATCTACCGGTCACTGTTCGTGCAGGCCCGCGGAGCGCTCCGGAAAGAGCTCACGACGTGCCTGCGTACCGGGCGCACGCAGCGACGCGCGCACAAGCGCACGGCGCATTCCGGTACCGGCCGGCTCCGCCACATGGTCATGATCAGCGACCGGCCCGCCACGGTCGCGGACCGCGCCGTGCCCGGGCACTGGGAGGGCGACCTCGTCATGGGCAAGGGCGGGCGCTCCGCGATCGGGACGCTCGTCGAGCGCTCGAGTCGCTATGTGGTGTTGTTGCATCTCCCCAACGGCCGGACGGCCGACCATGTGCGCCGGGCACTCACGCGCCAGCTGTCTACACTTCCGGCGGAGCTTCGCCGGACGCTCACCTGGGACCAGGGGAAGGAGATGGCCGCGCACGCGCAGTTCACGATCGACACGCAGATCGCCGTCTTCTTCTGCGACCCTCACAGCCCCTGGCAGCGGGGCAGCAACGAGAACAGCAACGGCCTGCTCCGGCAATACTCCCCCAAGACCGCCGACCTGAGCGTCTACACACGAACCGAATTGAATGCGGTGGCGCGCCAGCTCAATAATCGACCTCGCGCAACGTTAGGGTGGATGAAACCGTCCGAAGTGTTTAGCCGTTTTGTTGCGTCGACCAGTTGAGGCCGCCCGCCCGGGAGCCAGTACTCGACCGGGTCCTCGATCGTGATGATGTTCTTGCCCATCTCGGCCCGTTCGGCCAGCGAGGCGTAGAGACTCGACGTTTTGCCGCTCCCGGTCGGCCCGGTGACCAGGATGATGCCCTCCGGCTTGCGGATGAGCTCGCGAAGCCCTCGAGCGACCGACCGGTCATGATCCCGTCGAGTGATAGCTGTAGCCGCGTGCGGTCCAGCAGGCGGAGCACCGCCTTCTCTCCCCAGATTGTCGGGTAGGTCGACGTCCGCATATCCAGCCCGTGTCCACCGACCGTGGCGCTGAATCGGCCGTCTTGCGGGAGCCGGTGCTCGGCGATGTCCATGCCCGAGAGCACCTTCAACCTGGCGATCACCGCTGGGGCGAGGGCGGGCAGCAGATGAGCGACCTCATGAAACGTGCCGTCGATCCGCAACCGGACCCGGAGGCTGTTCTTCATCGGTTCGAGGTGCACATAGCTGGCCCGGTCGGCTGCCGCCCGGGCGATCACGCGGTCGACGAGTGAGGTCGCCGATCGCTCGGCCACTTCGTCGTGCAGGTCGAGCTGGGGCCCAGGAATATCGATGACCACGGCCCCCGTGTCGTCGGCCTCGGCGCCCGCGAACGTATTGCCGTAGTACTTGTAGAGCCCAGCCTGGATCTCGGTCTCCAGTGCGACCATCGTTTGCACGCCGCAGCCCGAGGCGAACCGGAGATCGTCGAGCGCATGCAGGTTTTTTCGGGCTCGCGATCGCGACGACCAACCTGGAGCCGACCTTGAGCAGCGGAAAGGCCATGTGCTTGCGCGCCACCCTCTCGGGCAGGCACTGCACCGCCTCAGGATTCACGGTGTAGGAGTTGACACGCGTCGAGTTCACGCCGAGCTGCGCACTCAGCGCATCGAGCACACCTTCGGCGGTGGCGAAACCCATCTCGACCAGCACCCGCCCCAGGCGCCGCCTGGTGCGCTTCTGGCGGTCCATCGCCTGCGTCAGCTGCTCTGTGGTGACCAGCTTCCGTTCGAGGAGAAGCTCGCCGAGGGGCCGTGCGGGGGGGAGGCCTCCAGAACCTCGCGTCGGTGCGGACGTCGACTCGGACGATTCGGTGACGGTGTCAGCGTCGGATGGCTCCGCGTCGGCGGCGGACGAGAGTGATGTCGTGGCGACCGCGGCGAGGGCCGGCTTGTCGGACCGCCGGCGCCCCCGGCGCGGCTTTGCGCCGTCGGCAGCGCTGTGCTCCACGTTGCTCTTCATTGAGGCGGAAATAGATGCGATCGAGTTGCAGCACTCGATGGCCTTGGGGAGCCGAAAAACAACATTACCCATATACTTTGTCGGCGGCAACTTAGTGACAGGATAGGACTTCACAGTTTTCGCCTCCCCCGCAGGGGCGCTGGTGCACGGCCCGAATCGAGACGACAGCTTGTGTCCCAAACAGACACAGAGCTTGTACGAGCTGCGCTGTCAGGCAACCAGGACGCCTGCCGCGCCCTGGTCGCAAGACATCAGCACGCGGTCTACAATCTCGCGCTCCGTCTGCTCCGTGATCACGCGGCCGCCGAGGACGTGGCGCAAGACACCTTCTTGAAGGCGTTTCAGCGTCTGCACACGTTCGATACGTCTCGACGGCTGACACCCTGGCTGCTGCGAATCGCCCACAACACGGCCATCGACGTCCTCCGCCGCCGCGCGCCCCCGGCTGTCTCCCTTGTCAACGACCCGGTCGATGGGTCGGCGTCAACGGCCGCCGAGGCAGATCTCGAGCGGCGCGAGCTGCGTGACGCCCTCTCGGACGGAATCGGGGCCTTGCGGCAGGAATACAGGGCCGCGATCGTGTTGCGTTACCAGCACGAGCTGTCCTACGTGGAGGTCGCCGACGTGATGGGGGTGCCGGTGGGCACCGCCAAGACGTATGTGCATCGCGCGCGGCGCGAGCTGGCGGAGCGTCTGCGCGCTGGCGGTTGGCGCTAGGGCAATTGCTGATGCTGGACTCGCTGGTGAAACTCCAGGCTCGTGACCGCGTAGGAATAGGCGAGGACTGACATTCGTGATCGCCGATGACCGCCTCGCACTCCGGCGTTGGGTGACCGCCGAGCTTGGTGGCCGTCAGGACGAGGCAGACCAGCTCTTTGCCGCGGTGGCGCTCGAGTTGCCACGAGCGCCGGCGCCGCCGGCGGTCTTGCGTCGTGTGGGGGAGCGCCTCGGCTGGGACGTTCAGCTAGCCACGCATCGGCCCCGCGCTCGGGCGCGCCGGCTCGCGGTCGCTGCCGCGCTTGCGCTCGCCGGTGTCGGCTTCGTCGTGTATGGCGCCGTGGCGCTCGCTCCGTTGATCGCGTCCCAGTTGCTTACGTTGCTGAACTTCTCCACACAGGGGTTCGTCTGGTTAGTACGTGCGCTCGACAGCGGTGTCGACACCGGGACGATACTAGTGCGGGCCGGTCGCGCGCTCAGCCGCGCGATCGCCGCGCCGCGCGTGACCGTCGGCTTCGTGGCAATCGAGCTGGTCGGTGTGGCGGCGCTGTATGCGCTACATCGCATCTTGAGACTCGATCGGGAGACCTTGCGATGACAACGCGCATCTGGCGGTATCGCGCACGAGGGCGCCGCGTCGGCAGCGTCCCCGCCATTGCCTGGCTGGTCGTGACCGTCGGCGCCGCGTCGATTGTGGCGCAGCCCGAGTCGACCCCAACCGATGCGCAGCTCGAACTCCGCCAGGCGATCCAGGACAGGTTCGAGGTGGTCGTGCTCTCCGAGGGGCTGGGGCTGTCCCCACGGGAAGGCGCTGATGACGCGCGGACGATCGAGGTCGGGGATGGCAGCATTGCCGTCGATGGTCGGCCGGTCTCGGGTCAGGAGCTACGCGACCTGATCGGCGATGATGCCGACGTCGTCTTGCGGCTGACCTACCTCGACGCGACGACCCGCGCCGCTCTCTTCCAGACGACCGACGCCCCGCCAGCAGTGGTGGCGCCACAACCGCCGGACGCCCCCGCGGTGGTATCCGAACCGCAACCCGTGTCCGAGGACGCGGACGAGACCGAGGAGCGGGAGCTGGATCGACCGGCGCGACGGACGACGATGTCGGACATCGTTCGTCTGTTCGGGTCGGTGACGGTCGACGCCGACGAACGCGTCCGCGGCGACGTCGTGGTCATCGCGGGGTCGGTGACCATCGACGGGGAAGTCACGGGCGACGTCGTGGTCGTCGGCGGTTCAGCCCGCTTCGGACCGAACGCCGTGCTGCGTCGCGACGTCACGGTCGTCGGAGGTTCGGTTAGTCGATCGCCAACAGCCGAGTTTCGACGTGGTGTCAATCATGTCGGCGTCGGTGAGCTCGACTTCTTTCGAGATCGCCCCGGCTGGTTCGCCGGCGCTCCATTTAGCTGGAGGTTCAGCCCACGTCTCTTTCGCGTCTGGGACCTGGCAGGGACCGTGATCCGGTTGATCTTTCTCGCCCTCATTGCCTCGGTCATCGTTTTTGTCGGGGGTGGGGCCGTTGATCGGATCGCGCGCCGATCACGGGCCGAGCCCGTCAAGGCAGGGCTCGTCGGGTTTCTGGCGCAGATCCTGCTACTCCCGCTGATGGTCGCGGGGACCTTCCTCCTGCTCATTTCGATCATCGGGATTCCGTTGCTCGCCCTGCTGCCCTTCGTTGCGATCGCGTTGCTCCTCGTCATGTTGGTCGGGTTCACCGGGGTGGTCCATGGCGTCGGTGCGTGGTTCGGGGGGCGCCTGGGGCGTACGACGCCCGCGCCGTATCTGAGCGTGTGGGTCGGGATCGCGCTGCTACTCGTCCCGACGATGGCCAGCGAGGCGATGAGTGTCGCCGGCAACGTGTTCGGATTCTTCGCGGTGATGCTCGCGCTCACCGGTGTGTTCATCGAGTACGCCGCGTGGACGACCGGGTTCGGCGCGGTGCTGCTCAACCGGTTCGGCTCCGCGCTTCCGCCTCCGCCGGGTATGGACGGGACGCCGCCGCACATCCCCGGTCCGCCGCCCGCCGTGTCTGACGCCCCGACCGAACCACCGCCGGACGTCCCTGCGGACCGGTCGCTTGATCGGTCCTGACTAGTCGGCGGCTGCGCTGCGTCCGTCATGCCTCCTCACGGTATGCTGGCCCGGAGGGGTCTGACCCCTCCCGGCGGTATCCTGGCGCGGAGGGGGTCAGATGCACTCGCACAAACGGTCGTCCCGACACGGCGTTGACCGTCGAGCGTTCCTGCGCGTCGCGCCCGCCGGTCTTCTGACCGGCGTTGTGCCGGCGCGTGCGTCGGCGCAGTCGTCGCCGGCGTCGCTCGCCGAGACGCTCGAGCGCGCCTCCTCACTGGCTGATCTCGATTTTTCCGACGCCGAGCGCGAGCTCATGCGTGCCGCGGTCGCGCGCAATCGCCAGCGCTACCGCGAGCTCCGATCCGTCGAGATCGGCGCCGACGTCGAGCCGGCTTTTCACTTTCAGCCGGATCTGCCCGGCCGCCGTCCGACCGGCGGCGCCACCCCTCACGCGTCAATTCCATACGAGCGCGCCACGCCATCCCCGGTGCCACCGTCGCTCGAGGACCTCGCGTTCGCCCCCGTGACCCGGCTCGCGACGCTGATCGAGCGACGTGAGCTGACCTCGACGGCTCTGACCGAGATGTATCTCGCGCGTCTCAAGCGCTATGGCGATCGGCTGCAGTGCGTCGTCACGCTCACCGAGGCACTGGCGCGCGTGCAAGCGGCGGACGCGGACCGGGAGATCGCGGGTGGCCGGTACCGCGGGCCGCTGCACGGCATTCCGTGGGGCGCCAAAGATCTGCTGGCCACGCGCGGGATCAGGACGACGTGGGGCGCACGGCCGTACGTCGACCAGGTGATCGACAACGACGCAACCGTCGTCCGCCGGCTTCACGACGCCGGCGCGGTGCTAGTCGCGAAACTCGCCATGGGCGCCCTTGCCCGCGGCAGTGTCTGGTTCGGTGGCTCGACGCGGAACCCATGGGATCTCAGCCGGAGCGCGAGTGGATCGTCCGCTGGTCCGGGCGCCGCCACGGCGGCCGGACTCGTCGGCTTTGCCATCGGCACCGAGACGCTGGGCTCGATCATCTCGCCGTCGGCGGCGTGCGGCGTTGTGGGGCTCCGTCCGACATATGGCCGCGTCAGCCGGCATGGCGCCATGGCGCTGAGCTGGACGATGGACAAGATCGGGCTGATGTGTCGCACCGTCGAGGACTGCGCGATCGTGCTCAACGCCATTTATGGTCCGGACGGACGCGATGCCTCGGTTGCCGACGCGCCGTTCCGCTGGGACCCGGATGTCGACCCGGCACGCCTGCGGGTCGGCTATCTCGCCGATGAGTTCGACGAACCGCCCGTGGGCGCGTCAGGCGAGCGACAGACGACCTGGACGCGCCGGCGGCCGACGTTGCGGGCGGCACTCGACGTGTTGCGCGATGCCGGGGTCACGCTGGAACCGATCACGCTGCCGGATTTCCCCGTTGACGCGCTGCGCATCATCCTCAACGCTGAGTCGGCCGCCGCGTTCGATGATGTGACGCGGGACCGTGGCGTCGACGAAATGACCCGGCAGTCCGCAGACGCGTGGCCCAACAGCTTCCGGTCCGCGCGCTTTATCCCCGCCGTCGAGTATCTGCGCGCGCAGCGTGCGAGGACGCTCCTCATCGAGCGGATGGATGCACTGTTCGCGACCTACGACATCGTGGTGAGTCCGACCCAAAGCGCCAGCTTGACCGTGACGAATCTGACGGGTCACCCGGCCCTCGCGGTCAAGGCGGGCTTCGTCGATGGGTTGCCGGTCGGGTTGATGATGACAGGGCGACTCTACGAAGAGGCGGCGGTGCTCGCGTTTGCTCGCGCGTTCGAGCAGCGGACGCCCTGGCGCACGCGCCATCCCCAGCTATAGCAAGCCATCTCATCAAGGCGCCAGTGCCTACTCGAACCGCACGGACCCGAGCAGGGCCGCGAAGGGGTCGGTCCAGCGCTCGACGGTGCGATGGGGTCCGGTGAGCTTGAAGAAGTAGGGACCGGCAGGCGTCTCGACGACAGCTGCCGTCATTCGGAACCCGGGCTTGTGGTACCGCATCCCCGAGCCGGGCCGCACCTCGGCGGAGAACGTGCCCGGCACATCGAGCATCGTGACGGGGAGCTCGTCGACGAGGAAGCTCGTTGTCGTGGCGACGTCGGCGGACGCCCGGCCGTCCGGCTGGAGCATCTGGTTCGTCCAACGTTCGAGGTTGGCCTCGACCGTGCCGCCGCCCCCGCCGAAGTAGAACACCACTAACTCGGCGTCCTCAGCGTCGCCGTCGGCCTTTGGCAGCGTGAACTGCGCCACACGCATCGGTGAGGGGGCATCCTCCGCAATCCAGCCTTGCGGGGGGTCGAACAGGAGGGTGCCCTGCCGGGCACCGACCGGCGCGACCATCACCCCGATCGCACAGCCGATGACGACGAAGAGCGAAGCCTGGGAGGCGCGGCGTACCATACGCGTGGTCATGTCCACTAGCACCCAGATCTTAGTGGCCTGTCTCAGGTGAATCAATAGCGGTCACCGGGTGGGGCCGCTCCGCTACAATCACGGTCCCAATGGTCGCGACCGCCACCTGTGATATCGAGACGACCGGTCAGGGTGACGTGCGCGACATTTCGACAAAGGTCAGCGATGCGGTCGCCCGCTCCGGTGTGTCGGACGGCGTGGTCACGGTCGCGGTGATCGGGTCGACGGCGAGCGTGACGACCATCGAGTTCGAGCCCGGTGCGGCGGCCGATCTCGGGACGGCCCTCGAGCGCGTCGCGCCCCGTCATGGTCCCTATGCGCATCACGAGCGCTGGGGCGATGACAACGGGTCGAGTCATGTGCGCGCCGCGATGCTCGGGCCATCACTCACGCTCCCCTTCAGCGACGGACAGGTGCACCTCGGGTCGTGGCAGCAGATCGTGCTGGCGGAGTTCGACACGCGGCCGCGTCGCCGTCGTGTCGTGGTCCAGATGGTTGGCGACGGGGCGTCGCGGTGACCGTCGAGATCCCATATGTGACGCGCCGGCTGGCCAACGGGCTCGACGTGATCGTGCACGAGGACCACGGGTGCCCGATCGTCGCGATCAGCGTCTGGTATCACGTCGGCTCGAAGAATGAGCAACCGGGACGGACCGGTCTCGCCCACCTGTTCGAGCATTTGATGTTCGAGGGATCCGCGCACCACAATTCAGGGTACTTCCGACCCCTGCAGGAAGTCGGCGGCGCGCTCAACGGGTCGACCAACGCCGATCGCACGAATTACTGGGAAGTGGTCCCGCGCGGGGCGGTCGAGCGTGCGCTGTGGCTCGAGTCCGACCGGATGGGATATCTCCTGCCGGCCTTGACCGAAGCCAAGTTCGTGACCCAGCGCAACGTGGTGCTCAACGAACGCCGTCAGAACTACGAGAACCGGCCGTATGGCTTCGCGTCGATGGCGCTGCTTGCCGCGGTGTACTCGCCGTCGCACCCCTATCACTGGCCGACCATCGGCGCCCCCGCCGATCTCGAGGCTGCGACGCTCGAGGACGTGCGGGCATTCTTCTCGGCGCACTACCACCCCGGCACGGCGTCGCTGGCCATCGCCGGCGACATCGATGCGGACGAGGCGTTCGCACTGGCCGGGCAGTGTTTCGAGGAGATCCCGCCAGGCCCCGCGCCGGTGGCCGTCGCGCCGCCGGCCCGGCCCGCGATGTCGTCGCCGACGTCGTTGTGTCTCGAGGATCGTGTCGAGCTGCCCCGCATCTATCTGGCGTGGCCGACGCCGCCGCTCTTCGGCTCTGGAGATGCGGATCTCGATCTCCTGAGTGACGTCTTGGCCGGCGGCAAATCGTCGCGGCTGCACCGAGCGCTGCTGCACGACCGAGAACTGGCGACCGATGTCGCCGCAGGGCAGGAGTCCCGAGAGATCGCGGGGCTATTCACGATCGCGGCGACCGCGGCGCCGGGCGCCACGCTCACCGACATCGAGTCGGTGGTTGCCGACGAGCTCGACCGCCTTGCCGTTGACGGTCCGAGTGAGGATGAGCTGGTGCGCGCGGGCGCCCGTGTCGAGAGTGGTTTCGCCCATCGCCGGCAGTCGGTCGGCGGCTTCGGCGGCAAGGCCGACCAGCTGAACGCCTACAACGTCTACGTCGGCACACCTGACTACTTCGCCGCCGACCTCGAGCGGTATACGCGGGCCGGGATCGCCAGCGTGCGTGCGGCGGCCGCCACGCATCTCGCGTCCTCCCCGCGCGTCGCGCTGAGTGTCGTGCCAATCGGATCGAGCGCCGCGGCGCTTCCCGGCTCGACACCGGTGACCACTAGTGTCCTGTAACCGTGATTCGCCACATCATTCCCGGGCGGGGCATCCCGCCTGGCGGCGGTGCTCCTCGGTCACATAGGCCCACTATGCTCCCTCGTCGCGCCTTGCCAGCCGGGCGCCGCGCGCCAGGACTTATGCAGCGAATCACGGTTACAGGACACTAGCTGATGGGTGTGGACCGCTCCCGGCTCCCGGCTGTCGGCGCCGCGGCGGCGTTTCGCTTCCCCGACGTCGAGCGGGGCACGCTGCCGAATGGTGTTCGGCTCTGGACGATCGATCACAGACAGACGGAGCTCGTGACGTGGCTGTTGCTGCTCCGCAGCGGATCGGCAGCCGACCCTCCGGACCGCCCGGGGTTGGCGGCGCTCACCGGCGATCTGCTCGACGACGGCAGCGGCGACCGCACGGGTATCGAGCTCCACGCGGCGCTCGCTCGCATCGGTGGCGGCCTGGGCACCGACGTGACGAGCGACGCCACCGTGGTGTCCGTGACCGCCCTTGCGCGCCATGCGCGCGAGGCGCTCGCGCTGCTCGTCGAGATCGCGGCTCGTCCGCGCTTCGACCCATCGGAGGTCGAGCGCGTCCGGCGCCTGCGGCTCAGCCGTCTCGCCCAGGTGAAGCAGGTGCCGGCGGTCGTCGCGGACCGTGCCTATCTTCATGCCATCTACGGGTCTCATCCGTACGGGCATCTCTCGATCGGCACCGAAGCGTCGCTGCGGGTCATCAGCCTCGACGACGTGAGGGCGTACCACGCGCGCCACTACGACGCGCGAGGGTGGACGGTGATTGCGTCCGGGGCCGACTCGGCTCGTCTCCGGGAGGTCGCGGAGGACCAGCTCGGCACGATCGCCGGATCTGCCGGGCAGGACGCCGTCGCAGCGACGACGCCGTCGGCGCCACCATCGCCGCCACATCGGATGGTGTTCGTTCCTCGCGCCGGCGCGGCGCAATCGGAGATCCGACTCGGGCACCTCGGTGCCGCGCGCAGCTCGCCCAGCTATCACGCGCTGTTGGTCCTGAACATGGTGCTTGGTGGACAGTTCGTCAGTCGGATCAACTTGAACCTGCGCGAAGACAAGGGATACACCTACGGCGCCCACACCGCATTCGATTGCCGGCGTGGCCGCGGGCCGTTCACCCTGCAGGCTGCGGTCCAGACAGCCGTCACGACGGACGCCATCGAGCAGGCGGTCGGGGAGATCGCCGCGATCCGCAGCACCAGGCCGGTCACGGCAGATGAGCTCGACGGTGCGCGCGCGGCGCTGACCAGCGGCTTCGCTCGCAACTTCGAGACAGCCGGCCAGCTGACCCGCGCCGCCGCCCGCCTGGCGCTATTCGACCTACCTCACGACGAGTACAACGACTTCGCGCGACGTGTCGCGTCGGTCGATGTCGACACGGTCGCCGACGCGGCGTCGCGCCACCTGCACCCCGACCGACTCGTCGCGGTGGTGGTCGGCGCTCCGGACGAAGTGCGGCCATCGCTTGGCGGCCTCGGCTTCGGCGCGCCGGTCGAGCGCTGATACACTCAGAGTCGACGTCGGTTTGGGCGAACCGACGCACAGCCACATTCGTCTGAACGAATAAGGCGCAGACCTCGCGGTCGCCGTCGTTCAAGACTAGCCCCTCCGCCATGTCCTTGTTCAGATACGGGATGAGCCTCGTCGGCATTGCGGGCCTGCTGGCGGCCACGCTCGCCGTGGCCACCGTCTGGCTGCTCTTCACGGAACCGGTGACGGTTGCCGATGCGGTGAGCGAGCAGGACATCACGCCCGTGGTGCGGGAGCTTGCCGGGCTCTTGTACGAGGCGCTCAGAGGTCTGCTGCGGTTCTTGTAGGCGACCTCACACGCTCTTCCTGAGAAACCGCACGAGCGCGAACCCCGCCACCCAGCTGAATGGCGCGATGCCGGTGCTGTAGTGGCCACACGGCAGCACGAACACCTCGGGGGCAATGCCGCGTGTTCTGAAATCGTCAACCAGCGCGCGCGAGAGCCTCACCGGGAACGAGAGATCGTATCGCGCGTAGACGAGCAGCACGCGTGTCGACGTGAGACGATCGACATAGGGTGCCGGGCTGATTGGACGCCACAGCTCGCGGAGCAGCGGCAGGTCGATCGATCGGTCGAGGCCCGCCCGCACGTGAGCGGTGGACAGGCCCTCCCAGACGACGTCGGCAAAGAACGGAGAGATGTGATTGAGCGCAGCGGCCGACACACGCGTGTCGTGGGCTGCGGTGAGCATCGACAGGCACGAGCCGAGGCTTGTCCCCAGCACGCCGATCCGCTCGTATCCGCGCGTCTGCAACCAGTCGATGGCGCGACGCGCATCCACTACGGCCTGACGGCAGACCTGGATGGTCCGTCCGACGTTGGCGCTCACGATGTAGTCGGCGCGGTGGAGCTCCGGCGGCATCCGCCAGTCGTGATACGGCAGACTGAGACGCAGCGCGCTGATCCCGTTTCGGGCCAGCATCCGGCACAGCGCCATATGGCTGTCTGCGTCCGCGTTCCAGTGGGGGAGGACCACGACCGCGCGTCGCGTCGGCCGATGGCCCCCGGCGCTCGGCACATAGCGCGCGTAGACCGTGTTGTTTGCGCTGTGCGGGGTCTCGTACGCGCTCGGAAAACGCAGGCAGTCGTCGTCGAGCCGGTACTTCGTGGTCGGCGGCGCGGCGAAGAACCGGTCGGTATCCGTCATCACCTCCCGCGTCCAGCGCCGCAGCACCTCTGCGGGTGAGGTCGCGCCGCTACCGTTCGACCCGATCCAGTCGAGCCCCCAGTCGAACGGACGCACGACGCGATCGGTCGTCACGGCGACGAGGCGTCGTTCCCACGCGTGAAAAAGGCGAGCGATCACGGTACCGACCGGTAATGATAGTGTCCTGTCATCGTGATTCGCTGCATATGTTGCGAATCACGGTCACAGGACACTAGTATGCCTGGAGGAGACCGAAGACCGATGAGCGTGAAACACGTTGACGTGAAGCAGGCATACGCGCTCCAGACCGGTGACGGCCATACCTACGTGGACGTGCGGTCAGTTCCCGAATATGACAAAGGGCATCCGGCCGGAGCGCAGAACGTGCCCCTGCTGCACTTCGACTCCGCCAGTGGCCGGATGCAGCCGAACCCCGAATTCCTGACGGTCATGCAGGCGACGTATGCGGTCGACGCCAAGTTGCTGCTGGGGTGTCAGATGGGCGGGCGGTCGGCCCAGGCCACCCAGTTGTTGGCGTCGGTCGGCTACACCGATGTGACGAATGTCGCCGGAGGGTTTGGCGGCGCGCGCGATCCGGCCACCGGGCAGGTGCAACAGGAGGGCTGGGAACAGGCCGGACTCCCGGTCGAGACCGACGCGCCGTCGGGTGCGAGCTACGCGGAGCTCAAAGGCCGCGCGGACGAGTAGCGCAGGCCTTTAGGCCTGCGGGCGAGGCTGAAGCCTCGCCCCTACGATGGGCGACCCGCGTGACCTCGGTATCACGCGCCGCGGATCACCGACTCGTGCGCGGCCGCCAGGTCCAGCAGTGCCTGCGTCCTGTCGCGCTGACCAACCAGCTGCACCCCCACGGGAAGACCCGCCTGGTCGGTCCCACACGGGACGGAGATGGCCGGGTGTCCGGTCAGGTCGAACAGCTGGGTCAGCCGCAGGGTGAGCGCGCGGACCGAATCGCTCACCCGACCCACGGTGACGCGCTCCGTCCCGAGCCGTGGCGGTCTAATGGGCAGTGTGGGCAGCAGGAGCGCGTCCTGCGTGGCGAGGACATCGTCGACCTCCGCGCGAAGCGCCACCCGTATGGCCTGGGCGCGCGCGTAGTCGCTGACGGAGACGTCGCGGCCCATCTCGAGGCGGGCTCGCACGGTGGGGGAGTAGTCGTGACCGCGTGTCTCGAGCATCGGTGCGTGATACGCGTAGGCCTCGCGCAGTTGCGTGTGCCTGTAGACCTCACCGGTGTCGGCCGCATGAGCGATATCGACGTCGGTGATCGCGCACCCGGCCGATCGCAAGCGAGCCACCGCGGCATCGAACCGTTCAGCAATCACTGGGTCGACGACATCGAGGAAGTAACGGCGGGGAACGCCGAGGCGCACCGGGGCGGGGCCGTGCACGGTCGGGGGCGTGTCGCCCGTGGGTGGGTTGGTGACACCAAGCATGGCCTGATATACGAGCGACGCGTCGGCCACGGTCAGGGTGAGCGGGCCGACGTGGTCCAATGTGCCGGCCAGCGGCACGACGCCCCGGCAGTCCAGCTCGCCAAATGTCGGTTTGAGGCCGACGACGCCGCACGCGGCGGCCGGAATTCGGATTGAGCCACCTGTGTCCGAGCCAATCGACGCGAGCGCCATGCCCGTGGCGACCGACACGGCGGATCCGCTGCTCGACCCACCTGGCATCCGGTCCACCGCGTGCGGGTTCCGGGTGGGTCCGAACGCCGAGTCCTCGCCGGTCGTGCCGAAGGCGAACTCATGCAGGTTGCATTTGCCGATGAAAACCGCGCCGGCCGCGCGAAGACGGGCAATGACCGGCGCGTCGTCGGTGGCTCGGTGGCCGGCGCGCGCTCGAGAGGCGGCCGTCGTCGGGTGACCGTGGACATCGACGATGTCCTTGACCGACAGCGGGATGCCACAGAGCGGGCTTGGCGCGGGCCCGGCGGCGAGGGCGGCATCCGCGTCGCGGGCCTGGGCTCGCGCCTCGGCATCGAGCACGGCGATGAACGCGTTCAGCGCGGGGTCACGATCCGCGATCGCAGCAAGGCAGCGCTCGACGAGAACGGTGGCGGTGACGTGTCCGCGACGAAGCGCGACGGCGATCTCCGTGATGGACGGCATGGATAGCGGGTGGCTCCGTGGTTGGGGTGCAGTTGGGTCCCGTCCGGGCCGATTGTAGAGTGTAGGCGGGCTGCTAGATGCGCCACACAAAGATCGTCGCCACCATCGGACCCGCAACCGAAGCCGATTCGGAGATCGACGCCCTGCTGGCTGCCGGCGTCGACGTGTTCCGCATCAACTTCTCGCACGGAACGCGCGACGGGAATCGACGGATGTGGGATCGCGTGCGCGCGCGGGCGGCGCGCGCCGGGCGCATCGTGGCGGTGCTGCAAGATCTCGCGGGCCCAAAAATCCGGATTGGCGCGCTGGCCGACGGTCCGAGCGTCGATGTCGCCACCGGGGCCACGCTCTGCATCGCCACTGGGGAATTCCTCGGGAGCGCGGACCGAGTCTCGACCACGTTCGCACCCCTGGCCAACGCGGTCAGCCCCGGCGACGAGCTCATGCTCGATGACGGACGGATCGCGCTTCGGGTCGTCGAGAGTAACGGCTCCGAGATCGTGACACGCGTCGAGCACGGGGGCGCGCTCGGCGCGCACAAGGGCATCAGCGCGCGGGGCGTCGACTTCCCGCTCTCGGCGTTGACGGAGCGGGACGTCGCCGACCTCGAGTATGGACTCACGCTCGGTGTCGACTTCGTGGGCCTGAGCTTCGTGCAGACCGGGGACGACCTCCGGCGCGCGCGCGAGGTCGCCAATCGCGCCGGCTTCACCGATGTAGCGCTGGTCGCGAAGATCGAGCGCCCGCAGGCGGTCGACCGCTTCGACGACATTCTCGATGCCGCTGACGGCGTCATGGTGGCGCGGGGCGACCTTGGCCTCGAAATCCCGCTCGCACAGGTGCCACGCGTGCAGAAAGACCTTACCCGTCGCGCCCGGGCCGCGGCGGTGCCGGTGATCGTCGCCACGGAGGTGCTCGATACCATGCGCCGCGCGCCGCGGCCCACACGCGCGGAGGTGAGCGACGCCGCCAACGCGGTTGCTGACGGCGCCGATGCCATCATGCTGTCGGGTGAGACGGCGGTCGGGTCGTATCCGGCGCTGGCCGTTCAGACGCTAGACGAGGTGATCCGCGACGCGGAGCGATCGCCGCCGAGCGTCGCGGTTGGAGGCGAGGTCGGCCATCGACACGGCCGGGCGCTGTGCGAGGCCGCCGTGAGGCTGGCGGCGACGGCCGAGGCCTCGGCCATTGTCGCCGTCACCCGGAGTGGCGCGACCGCAAGGCAGCTCGCGGCACTGCGCCCCCACATCCCGATTCACGCGGTCACCGACCAGACGGCCGTGGCCCGGCGGCTCACCCTGGTGCGTGGTGTGGCGCCAATCGTGGTCTCGACGGATCACCTCGCGACGGGCGCGCTCAAGCAGGAGCTCGTCGCGCGTGGCACGGTGTCCGCCGGCGAGGCGGTCGCGTTCGTCCGTGTGCACGACGATCTGGCGCGGGCCGACGCCAACTTCGTTGAGCTGCAGAGGTTTTGACACCCGTCAGTCCGGCAGCGCGAACACGTAGAGCGCGTTGCCCGTCTCAGGAGTGAAGATCTCAGGGGTGAGACTCGCCGTGAGCCCGCGAAACAGACCCAGCCCGGTTGGCACCGCGACATACTGTTTCCCGTCGATCGCATAGGTGATCGTGTAGCCGTGCGCGGCATGGCCGAGGCGGGTCTCCCACAGCACGTCGCCGGTCTCGACGTCGAACGCCCGGAAGTACCGGTCGGCATCGCCGACGAACACCAGCCTGCTTGCCGTGGTGACCGCCGAGGTCAGGAAAGGCGCCCGCTGCTCGCGGCTCCACCGCTCTTCCAATGTGCGGACGTCGTAGGCGGCGAGCTTGCCGACGTTGTCGTTGGTGCCCGGCATGTGCCGCATCTCCGGGATGCCTGCGACGCCGCCGCTCCCCTCCACGAGATCAACCGGCCGGCCGGTCAGCGTCATGCACATCTGCTGCAGCGGAATGACGAGCGCCCCGGTCTCCGGGCTGTAGGCCGACGCCTGCCAGTTGTGTCCGCCAAGGAGCCCGGGGCAGGCCTCCACGGGGTCGCCCACCCGCGCGTCCCGGATGTCCTGACGGTATCGCACCCGCCCGGTCTGCTGGTCGATCGTCTCGAAGATGTTCTGGAAGACCGTTTCCCGGACGCCGAGAAACTGGCCGGTACGGCGGTTGAGCTTCCAGAGCAGCCCGTCCTTGGCTGTGGTGAACAACAGCGGCTCGCCGTCGACGTCGATCAACACCCGCTCGTAGACACTGTCCAGGTCGAGCGTCTCGGCCGGCACATGCTGGAAGTACCACTCCACCTGGCCGGTCGACGGCCGCAGCGCGAGCGTCGAGTTCGTGTAGAGCGCGTCATTGCCGGTCGACATGCCGCGACTGGCCGCGACCCACGGCTTCGCCTGGGCCGTGCCGATGTAGAACAGATCCAGACCGGGGTCGTAGCTGCCGGGAATCCAGGCGTCACCGCCGCCGCGCAGATGCGGGGGGATGTCGCCCCATGATCCGCTGTTCGGGTCACCGGGCAGCGCGATCGTCGAGGTGCGCCACATCTCCTCGCCGGTCGCGGGGTCGTGGCCGGTGATGAAGCAGCCGTTGTCGGTGAACCGCTCGCAGCCGTTGACGCCGCTCACCACGACCCCGTTCGCGATGATGGGGGTACTGGTCTGCGTGAACCCCTCGGTGTAGTCGGCCTTGACCGTGCGCCACACCTGATCACCGGTCCGCGCGTCGATCGCCACGATCGCCGCGTCATAGGTCGACAGAAACACCTTGTCGTCGTAGAGGGCCAGTCCACGTGTCGCCCCGACGCCGGTCAGCGCGTCCGTTGGGAACTGGTAGCGATATTGCCAGATGACCTCGCCGGTCGCGGCGTTGATCGCCTGCACCACGTTGCCAGGGTTGGCCAGAAACATGACGCCGTCGTGGACGACCGGTGTCGTCTGGTTGACGCCGTCCCGCATCGAGAGCACCCAGGCAAGACGCAGGTCGCTCACGTTGTCCGGGGTGACCTGGTCGAGCGGGCTGTAGCCGTGATTGTCGAGCGTGCGTCGCCACGTGAGCCAGTCGGCCGCCGGCGGCTGCCGCAGCATCGCGTCGGTCACCGGTGTGAGCCCGGCGGCCTCCCGGCCGCCGAATCGGACCGTGCCGGCGCCGGGTGCCGCAGGAGCAAACACGGACGCGGCGGGGACCTCACGCCCGTCCGTCTCCAGAATGAGCGCGACGATGCTGCGATACGCCGCGTCGCCGAGTGAGCCCGCCTGACCAGGAGGCATCTCGCTACGAAGGTACTCGAACAGCTCGTCGGCGCTGCGCTCACCCCACACACTGGTAAAGGCCAGTCCGCTCAGGGCCGGGCCGTGCGCGCCTCCCTGGAGCCTGGGACCGTGACACTCGGCGCAGGCCTGCTGATAGACGGCTCGCCCATCGGCCGGCTGCTCGGCCGATGCCACCGTTGGGAAGGCACAGGCCCCGGCGAGGACCAGCACGAGACGCGTCCATCTCACTCGTGGTTCCGGGGCTTCCTGACGGCGTCTACACTCGAGATTGCGACTCATCGGGGTCGTCTCCTTGGGGCAATTCGTCGGCGTCGACGCTAACGTACGTCTTTCAGGCACCGTTGGCCAGGGACGGGTCGCTACGGGGCGCCGGCAAGGTCGGACGCGTCAATCGCCGCTCGGTAGAAGTTCTCCCCCGAAATCGGGGATCCAGCCAACCGCCGCAAGAGGGTGAGCTGGCCGACATGTGTCATGACGTCTGCCAACGGTCCCTGAAGGAGCCGCTTCGTCGCCTCGAGGGATACCTGTCGCTCCGTCAGGTACCCCGCCATTGCCTGGAGCGCTTTCTCGAAGCGTTGCCCTTCCGTGCCGAGCGGACCCGGCGGCTCCTGATCGAAGCGTCCGCCCTTCAACGCCGCCGTCGTCCCTCCAATCACGTGCGTCATGTGGCGCAGCACGTCGCATGGGCTCCGCGTTCCCTCGCCGGCCGCGAAATCGCCGAACTCGATGGTCGCGCCAGCGAGCGCCTTGCCCGCGCGGTATTTCGTGGCTGCCAGAAAATGGCGAAGAAGATCGTTCCCGGTGAGGTCCGACTGATCCGTGTTCGTGTCGCCGACGGCCATCGTAATCGCTCCTGTCTGATCGAGTGATGAGGCTGCCTCAGTATGTCTCGAGCCAGGGCGGGCGAAGCCCCGCTTAGAGCTAAATCGTGGCCTCATCGTGAAACCGCGCGCCGCGCGCGAAGCGCCCGGGGTCGAACGGCGCAATGTCGAGGCTCGTCGTCCGGCCGTGGCCGACGAGCTCCGCCATCGCTGCGCCGACCGCCGGCGCCATCATGAGGCCGTGACCGCTGAAGCCGTTCGCGACGTAGAACCGGGCCAGGTCGGGGTGCTCGCCGAGCACCGGGCTGTGGTCCGGCGTCATCTCGTAGAGTCCGGCCCAGCCGTCGAGGAGCTCGGCCTCCTCGAGCGCGGGCAGTCGCGCAACCAACGGCGGCCGAAACTCGCGGTCCCATCGGCTCATGTCGCACGTAAAGTTCTCGCCCGCCGGCTCGTCGAGCTTGGTCTTGGCCACGATGATGCGATCGCGGTCGGACGTCTCGTCCGGGTCCTCGTGGCGCCAGTGGACACCCGTCGGGTCGATCACGACCGGAAAGCGGTATGGCCAGGTCCGCGGGAGCGCGCAGCGAAACAGCTGCTGGCGCACCGGCTCCACCGGCACCGTGACACCGGCGCATGCCGCGACGGCGGCCGCGTAGGGTCCCGCGGCGTTCACGACGGCGTCGGCGTCGATGATCTCGCCGGTCTCGAGCCTCACGCCGCTTGCCTCATCGCGCCGGCTCAGCACCTCGGCGACGGCGCCGTTCACGTAGGCCGCGCCAGCGGCCTCGGCCGCGTGCCGGAACCCGGCGAGCACCGCGCGCGGGTCCGCGTAGCCGTCATCAGGGCCGAAGACCCCGAAGCGGATATCTTCGAGGACGACGTCGGGGAGACGGTCTCGAATGGCGTCGACCGAGAGACGTTCGACCCGGGCGCCCAGCTCACGCTGCCGCGCAACGCGTTCCCCAAAGCGCGTGGCGAGCGCGTCGTTAACCAGAAAAAGATAGCCGCGTTGCCGGAACCGTGCCCGCGGCTCGTGCCCCGGCACGCACAGCGCCTGGTCGAAGTCCCGATAGAACCGCACGCTGTGCTGGGCGAACGCGATGTTTGGCGCCGAGCTGAACTGCTGTCTGATCCCGCCCATGGCCAAGGACGATGACGCACGGCGATACGATGGATCGCGCTCGACGACGGTCACCACCGACTGACGACGGTCGCGGCACAGGTGAAAGGCGATGCTCGAGCCTATGACACCACCGCCGACGATGACGACCCGGTTGGCTGGCATGCGGGTTCGGAGCGGGGGATGGATGGTGGACGTTCACACACGCGGGGCGATACCGCGAGGCGGTAGCCGAGGCTCGGCGCCCTGCTCGAGATACTGCTTCAACGACGCGAGCGAATCCACCCACCCCGCTTCGATGATGTCGTAGTACCGCTGCCATCGCGCGCTGTCCTGCGCCCCGCTTTGCCGTACCTCGAGGCGCGTGGCCGGACCGTCGATCCGGCAGCTGATCTCGAGCGCCATAGGCCCAATCGGATCGCTTTCCGGTGGCAGCCAGTAGGCGTCTGCGAGGAAGAACTCCCGTCCGTGGCGAAACTCCATCACCGTGCCGTAGAACACGCCACCCAGCATGCCGAGGACCTCGTCCTGAAACGGCGTGGTGTCCCACTCGATGGCGTAGATGCCGAGCGGGCGTGGGGTCGTGACCGAGCGCACGGCGCGCCACCAGACAGCCAGGGCAACCGGATCGAAGAACGCGGCGAGCACCTGGGTCGGAGCCGCGGTGATCACGACGGAGTGGTCGAACTGTAGTCCCTGAGCCTGCGCCATCGGAGCCCCGTCGCGACGGGGCACGCGGATCGTATCACCGTGCAGCGGACGCGCGCGCCAGCGTGATCTGGTCCGCGTGATCGTGCGCATGGGCCGCGTAGATCCGGAGCCAGTCTTCGACCGTGTAGCGTGCGTGCTCGGGGTGCGATCCGTGTCGCTGCCAGTCGGCGTCGTCCAGGCGTTCGAGGACCTCGGCGGTCGTGACGCGTGCGAGCCGGAACGCCTCGAGCGACGCGGCAATTGGCCGGTCGTAATGCAGGCGTTCCGCGAAGACCTCCTGGTCATATGCCTGAATCGCAGGGCGATCGAGCGCGACGAGCATCCGCACCCGAATCGCGCTGGTCATCTCGCTGTCGGCCAGGTGATGCACGATCTGTCGCGCCGACCACTTGCCGGGCGCCGGATGGGCATCGAGCTCGGCATCGGTGGCGCCGGCCAGGGCGTCGGCCACGACCCGGGGTCCGTCCTTGTAGCGATCGATGAGTTGGCGGCGTGTGGTGTCGTCCATTGGTTATCCGTCGTCAGTACAGCAGAAAGCGGCTCCGGATCGACGCGAACGCCGCGAGGTCCGCGTCCCAGCTCCGGGCGATCTCGGCTGGGGCGGTCTCATCGTCGATCTGTGTGCGCACCTGTTCCGATCCAGACAGGATATCGATCGGGCGTTTCTCTCGCTCGTATTCGTACGGCGGCTCACGCCACGCGAACGCGTCGGCGTTCTGCTCACGGCAGGCGGCGATCAGCGCGACCGCCGTCATCACCGGCTTGAAGACCTGCCGGACGGTCACGTGAAGCTGGCAGCCACCGCAGGCCTGGCCGGCGTGTTTATGAAACGCCGGCTCGAACGTTATCGTGCGGACATGGACGCCGGGCAGTGACTGGTCGTTCATGCGTGTTGCCAGCCGGACCCCGTCGATCCACGGCGCGCCGGCCAGCTCGAACGGCCGCGTTGTGCCGCGTCCTTCCGAGAGGTTCGTCCCCTCGAGCAGCACGCAGCCCGGATAGACGATGGCGCCGTCGAGTGTCGGCAGGTTAGGTGACGGCATCACCCACGGACAGCCGGTCTCGTCGTGATACATGTCGCGCGACCACCCGTCCATCGCGACGACCTCGAGGTCTGCGCCGATGCCGAAGTGCTCGTTGAACAGGCGGGCGAGCTCGCCCATCGTCATGCCGTGGCGGAGGGGGATCGGGAACTGACCGACGAACGAGGCAAACCGGGGATCCAGCACGGGTCCTTCGACGGCCAGGCCGCCGATTGGATTCGGCCGGTCGCAGACGATGACGCCGAGGCCGCTGCGGCGCGCCGCGCGCAGGCAGTTGGCCATCGTGTAGGCATAGGTGTAGACGCGCGTGCCGACGTCGGGCAGATCGATGACGAGCCGGTCGAGGCCGTCGAGCATGTCGCCCGTCGGTTCGCGGGTGTCGGAGTAGAGGGAATAGATCGGCACGTCGAGACGCGGGTCGCGCGCGTCGGGCGACTCGACCATGTTGTCCTGGCGGTCGGCGTGAAACCCGTGCTGCGGGCCGAACAACGCAGCCAGGGCGACATCCGGCCGTTCGGCGATGCGGTCGGCTATGTGGCGCAGGTTGCCGTCCACCGAGGCGGGGTTCGACAGCAGGCCGACGCGTTGGCCTGACAGCGCGCCCGAGGCGAGCAGCCGGTCGACGCCGGGGGTTACCGGCACGATGGTGCGTCCCGCTGCGCGTGTTCGGGGATGTTGGTGATGACGTACTCCATCACCGCACCGCGCCGCCGGGCGACGGAGTTGATCGCACGTCTGGCCGGGACTTTGTGCGCTGCCAGGCCTGCCCGTTCGGCCGCGGCGTTGCCGTCGTAAAGCGCGGCGATGTCCGGCGCCGTCGAGTTGCTCAAGAGCACCCAGCACCCCTTCTTTGCAAGGCGAACGACCGTGCGTTGAAGTCGTACCTGGTCGTCCGGGGAGAATCCCTGGGTCGTATACGACGTAAAGCGCGCGGTGGCACTCAGGGGCGCGTACGGCGGATCGAGATAGATGAAGTCGCCCGGGTTGGCGGACTCGAGCGTCTCTCCGTACGATGCAGAGCGGACCGACACGCCCGTGCGGGACAGCACCCGTGCGACTTCGCGCAGGTTGTCCGGGTCGCAGATCTTCGGGTTCTTGTATCGGCCGAGGGGGACGTTGAACATCCCCTTGGCGTTCAGGCGGAAGAGGCCGTTGAAACCCGTCCGGTTGAGATAGATGAGCATCGCCGCCAGGTCCGCGGAATAGGCGCCGGTCCCGTTCCTGCCGCCGTTCAGGATCTGCTGCCTCGCCGGGTTGAACCTGCGGTCGCGCGTTCGGTAGTGTGCGCGTGCGGGTCCCGTGTGTGGGCGGCCGCTAGGCGTCGCAGTCGCGCGATGACCGCCTCGGTCTCGTCTCGGACACGACTGTAGCAACCGATCAGGTCGACGTTGCTATCGGTCAGTCTCGCATGATGTCCGTCCAGGCGACCCGAGGCGACCAGGTCGAAGAAGACGGCGCCGCTCCCGATGAACGGCTCGTAGTATGCGCCGAACGCCGGTGGATAGAACTCCCGCAGTCGTGGCAGCAGCTGGCGCTTGCCGCCGGCCCATTTGAGGAAGGGTCGGACTCTGGATGCGGCGTCAGACGTTGCAGGAAGTGTGCGGGTAGCGGCCGGCTGGGAAAGCGCGCTCATCGCAAGCTTCGCGTTGCCGCATCGTAGCACGCGGGCGCCCGGGATTTGCGCGAGCGCTCGGCTTGTCGCCGTGCGACGAGAACCGGGGCGTGCCGTTCTACGGAACCGGCACCCGTTCCAACAGCTCGTGATCCCAATTCAAGACGACGTTGATGCGAGGGGGGCGGATTCGCCGTCGTCGGCTCCTTCTGCCGGAAACACCATGACGAAGCGTTCGCCGTCAGGCATCAGGTCGTAGTTCCGAAAATTGGGCACGACGACGAACCCCTCGATCGGAAGCGGCTGCTCGTTGGTGAACGCAAACTCCGGGGGTCGGGATCTGGTTCTGAGACAACAACTTACGGGGAGTTGCGGTAGTAAAGAGATGCCTCCAGTGGTGACGCTTACTTGCGGCTCACAAGAATCTCAAAGCGAAACCAAGGAGGCATCATGGGTACAGGGCATCAGTTTTCCGTCCAGCGCAACGAGGCGTCAGAGCCGGCGGAGGAACTCGCGCATGTGCTTCGCCTGGCCATCGATGCGACGGTTGGAGCCGCCGCCAGCTGTGAGGAGCGTGAGGTGGCGGCCTTAGACCTCACGAATGAGGCGACGCGACTGTTTCTCCAGAGCGATCTGATGGCGATCGCGGCCAGTCACGGGACGCAGGTGGAGGTGGACGGCGTCATCTACCAGCGGCACGCGCCTGGGACCGTGCGGTACTTCACGCTGTGCGGGGCCCTGGACCTTGAGCGGTGGACCTACCGTGCGATCGGCGTGCGCAATGGGCCGACGATTGTGCCCATGGACCTCGAGGCGGGGTTGGTTGAGCGCACGACACCGGCGCTCGGCTTCCGGATTGCGCTGGGTGACGCGAAAGACCACATGCGCAGCTGCGAGGAGGACATGACGGCCGACCACCGGTGCCCACCCTCGCGCAGTACCTTGGCACGTGTGGCCAAGGCCATGGGGACCGCGGCCAAGCAGGTGGCGCCCCGCATCGAACCGCGCCTGCGGCGTGCGGCACGTGTTCCGGAAGGTGCCGTCGCCCTCTCGCTGGGCCTCGACCGCACGGCGGTGCCCATGGAGGAAGACGTTCCAGCCGGCGAGACGCCCGCGACGCGCCGAAAGACGCGGAACAGGCCCTACGAACGCACGCAGCCAGCCCCTGTGAACGTCAACGACCGCATGGCTTACGTCGGGACCGTCAGCTTCCACGACGCCGACGGGGCAGAGTTGGCCACCTGCCACTACAGCGCGGCCGCCCACGAGTCACCGACGGACCGTCTCGGGCGCCCCATGATGGCCGATCTTCGCCAGGCGCTCAGGCAGGCGCCAGCTCTGGCCGTCGGTGTCGTGCAGGACGGCGCGCCAGCGCTGTGGAATCTCCTCAGCGCGGCCATATTGGCCGAACCGCTGGTGACGACGTCCGACGAAGCGATCGACCGGTACCATCTCACCGAGCGACTCGGTGAGGTGCTCCGGTACATAGAACCCGACGTTGCCGCTCGCGGGGCACGGCTGTCTCGGTGGAACGAGAGCTTGGACCACAACGACAACGCCATCTATCGGGTTCGCGACTGGGTTCGTCACCGCTACGCCGACGCCCTCGCCCGAGACGACTTCTGATGCGCTACGCGCGCCTCCGTGCGGTTGGCGTGCCGGTTGGGAGTGGCGTCACTGAGGGCGCGTGCAAGTCCGTGATCAAGATGCGCACGAACGGCAGCGGTCAGCGCTGGCGGCCCCAAGGACTCGCGGCCGTCTTGACGTTACGGTCCGTGCACATGAGCGATCGTCTTCCGCGGTTCTGGGCGAACTTCGCACGCAGTTACCGGAAAGAGGTCGTAGCCCTCTGCGCGTAATCCGAGGCTAATCCAGACCCAACTCCGGGGTCGTGATGACATCGACGGACCGTAGTCCCAGTGCTGTCGCCAACCCGGCGCGTGGTCGGTAAAACAACCGATTCCCGCTTGGTGACCAGAGCGGCCAATACCCTCCGTCTTGCGAGACCCTGTGCTTCGCCCCGGTCGGCGGGAACGTTTCGACGTAGACGTCCAGAGCCAGCGGGCCACGCCCTTGTGCATAGGCAAACCACCTACCATCCGGTGACAGTTCTGGGCCGACATAGGCCCTAGCAGGCGTGTCATGGAGACGTTGCGTCTGGCGACCGGAGGCCGACAGCGTCTAAAGCTCCAAGCGGGATTGGTTGGGCACGCTGAACAGGAGCGTCTGGCCGTCTCGGGACCAGCCCCCGGCCAATGCTCCGTGCGCGCCTCGGCCGTCGTCAGCCGGTCCGGTACGCCACTGCCATCGGCACGCACCTGGTAAAGGCTCATCGTCCCATCCCGATCCGATGCGAACGTAATGCGTTCGCTGTCAGGAGACCAGAGGGGGCGTTGACTGATCCCGTCCAACGTCAGCTGTTGAATCTGCGTGCCACCTGACAGGTCGTACACCCAGAGGACCCCGGGCGCCACTTGCGTACACGAGCGTCCCCTGATCCGACACGGCGAAGCCCGCTGCACCCGATGTCTTTACCACGACGTCCTCGAGTATCGGAATGGGGGTGCCGGTGACTTCGAGCGAGTCGACGTCGAACGGCACCACCCGCAGACTGCCATCCATGACGCCGTAAACGATATGGCCCGTCGCAACATACCGCGGGCTGACCCCGGCGAGCCCGAGTCGCGTCACCTCACCCGTGTCGAGCGCGAGAACGGCGAGCTGTGGATTCGACAGCGGGGCCTGCCGGCCCCTGCTCATCGTGGTCACGAACAGCACCGCCCCGCGCCCTGGGATCACGGCGGGCCAGACGTGGCCGACTTCACCTCCGTCGGCGTCGAGCGTCGTGAGATTCTCGGGTTCGCCACCTCCTCCTGACACTCGCACCAGGCCCCCGCTCGACGCGCCCACGATGATCTGGTCGTCCGACCCCCAACTGGCTCCGAGGATTCCGCCAGGAAGCACGGTCAACGTCACCGGCGGCCCGCCCAGTATCGATACCTTGCGCAGAGCATTGGTGACCGCACCGACGAAGCCGACCCACTCACCGTTAGGCGAAAAAAATGGGCCACGGCCGCCGTCCGAGCCGTGCAGCGGCACGCTGACGAACCGGTCGAGGCGTCGCACGTGGAGCTCCGCCGCTCCGTTCTGGGCTCGTCCGTTGAGACCATCTGCGTGCCGTCGGCGGAAACGGCGGAGGTCAGGGTAGGGCCCCACGAAGCCGAACGTCGCCGTGTCAGATTGGGGAACAACCAAACGCGTGACGTTCGCTCGAACCCCGTCGGGCCGTGCGAAACCCCAGATTGCGAGGCCGGTGACCAGGACAGCGAGCACAACGATGCTCGCAATCGCCACTGGCCGCTGCCAGACCCGAAGCGGCAGCGCCACGGTGTGCTCGGGTTGGGGTTGGATGGGTATCTCGAACGCGCCCTCCATCGCCAAACTCACGTCGCCGATGTCACGAATGCGCTCCCGTGGATTCTTCTGGAGGCAGCGGCGAAGGAACGTGCGCAGGACCGGTGGCACGCCATCCGGGAGCGCGGCCCAGTCGGGTCCCGATCGATGACCCGCGCCAAGGTCTCGGAGACGTCATCGCCGACGTGGACCGATTATGGAGGCGTGGCGATGAGCGCACGTTGAGGGCTCGCTCGGGGGGTGGACGTGGCGCATTTTCGATCGGGTTTCGCATTTTTCGCTTGACAGGTTTCGCGCCGCGAACGGTCGACCTCGGCGCGACGAATGCTCCGCACGAGGGCCTGCGCGCCATTCGGCGGCATCGAGCCCGAGACTTCGACGTCAGCGGTGGTTTTGACTCCGCTCGGCCGTCGTTCGAGCACTCAAGCGATTGAAAAACAAGGGGTTATCATGGATCATGATCGACGACGAACCCCTGCCACGAACCCCATTCGGCGCTTCCATCCCTCCAGCGGCAACCCGCCGGCTACAGGAGATCGAACAGCTCGGCGACGCGATTGCCGGGCTGTCAGCCCGCATCCAGGCCGCCACTTACGAGCTTCTAGTGTGAACAGTTTCGCTTTAGTGTTGACAGTCTCGGCTGTCTGACAGCGGAGATAGAACGAGGGCCAAGTGGCCTATCCTTCCACGCAGTTTCTTTGGACCAAGAAGCGCGAAAGGAAGGTACCCAATGACCCTCGACGACAGCATACAAGGGTTCCGGCTGCGGGTTCTGCGGGCGGCGCAGCGCAGTGGCAACGTGAGCGCGACGTGTCGACGCGACGACGTGTCGCGGACGGTGTTCTATCGATGGCGGGCTCGGCTGACGCGCGACGGGGCCGACGGGCTGCAGCCGAAACGGCGGACCGCCCGGCGGGGGCGTGCCCCCGAGCTCAGCGTGATTGACGAGCGGCGGGTGATCGCCGAAGCCTAGGCCTGGCCGACCCGCGGGCCGCAGTGGGTGAGCGACCGACTGGCCCGGCAAGGACACGCCATCGCGCCGGTGACCGTCTGGCGGGTCTTGCGCCGGGTCGGGCTGAATCACCGCCTGGCCCGGTTGGCCGTGCTCGAGGAGCACCGTGCCGCCACCGGCCTGCTGACCGAACGCACGGTGCGGCGGCGGCGGCGGGGCCGCCATGTCGTGGCGGAGCGGCCGCCGCCGCCTGTGTTCGCTCGACAGCTTCTACATCGGGAAGCTGAAGGGCGTGGGCAAGGTCTGGCAGCTGACGGCGTGTGATTGCGCCTCGTCGTACGGGTGGGCGCGGATCGTCGTCGGCGAGGTCACGGCGGCCCTGATGGCGGCCTTCCTCGTCGAGGTGGTGCTGCCGGGCTACCGGGCGGCGGGCTGGCAACTGCGGCGTGTGTTGCCGGACAACGGCAAGGAGTTCAAGGCGGGGTTCGTCTCCGCGAGTGCGGTCCACCAGGTGACGCACACCCGGACGAAGCCGCGCCATGCCTGGACCAACGGATTCGTGGAACGGCTGCAGGGAACGATCCTCCATGAGCACTGGCGCGTCGCGTTCCGTCGGCCCTACTTCACCTCGGCCCGCGCCCTGCAACGGTCGTTGGACCGGTTCTTGGTGTTCTACAACGGGCACCGACCACATCGTGGCTATCGCCTCCGAGGCCGGACGCCGGCCACGGTCTTCCGAGGGGCCGTTGCCGCTTGAGCGAGCACGCCGGCCTCACCCGATGGGGCCGGCGCGCGCAGCGAACACGTGGTTGGAACTGTCAACACCTTTGCGGAACTGGACACCCTAGCCACACTGTGTGTGGTCAGTGGCGTCTATCTCTCCTGGCTTGGTGTCCGGCGCGAGCGATGGGGGCTCCTGGTTGGTGGCGGTGTGGAACTGCCGCTCACGTCGAGCGGCTGGTGCGGGCGTGGCGGCGGGTCGATCGGGTGGCGGAGGCCACGGATGAGAAGCGACGATACGAGAGGCGGGAGCTGCAGGACCTGGGTCGACGACGATGGGATGGTGATCATCCGTGGCCGGATGTCACCGGAGGCCGGAGCACTCGTGGTCCGCGCGCTCGAGGCGGCGAGCGAGCGGCTGCGGCACGACGCGGCGGAGACTGATCCTCACACTGAGGAGGTGACGAGCGGGCAGCGCCGTGCGGACGCGCTCGGCCTCATCGCCGAGAGCGCCTTGGCGGCCGATCTCGACCGAGGGACTGCCGGCGATCGATATCAGGTCGTCGTCCACGTCGACGAAGGTGTATTGGAGAACGACGACGAGTCGGGCCAATCCGCCCTGGAGGATGGCCCGTACGTTTCCGCGGCAACGTCCAGACGGATGGCGTGCGACGCGGCGACCGTCCGGATGCGGCACGGTCGCGATGGCCGGACACTTGATGTCGGGCGGAAGACACGGACGGTACCGCCGGCCTTGCGCCGTGCATTGACGGCGCGCGATCGCCGATGTCGCTTCCCCGGCGGCAACGCCAGGCACTGCGATGCGCACCACGTCCGCCACTGGGCCCAGGGCGGTGCGACCAGCCTCGAGAACCTGGTCCTGCTGTGTAGGCGGCACCACCGCGCCGTCCAGGAAGCGGGGTTCAAGATCACACTCTGCGACGACGGTGGCGTGTGCTTCTACGTGCCCGATGGTCGTCTGTTACCCGCGGCTCCGTCCGCGCCGCGATGGGATGACGTCGCGCTTGGGCCGACGACGTCACGGCTTGCCGCGTCCGGCATCACGATCGACGGGCACACGGCGACCCCGCATTGGCACGGGGAGCGGCTTGATCTCGCGTGGGCGATCGATGTGCTTTGGCGGCCCACGATCGGATCAACCCCTGACGGCACATTCCCAGAAGCGAAGGGCACCACAGCCCGACAATGAGGGAATGTCGATCGAATGCCGGCTTGGGGCTTCTCGGTACTCCTCGACGACACCGAGCGACATCATCGTGAGTCCGGGGATCCGTGACAAGTTGGTCCGCAGTTCGTCACGCACGCCGTCGGCGAAGTGCCGATCGTCCAGTGCGCCGCCACGGTTCGCGAGCGGAAGGACCGCGAGTGCAGGACGGACATCCCTCGCCGCCGCGGCACTCTCCGGGCGTGTGGGCCGGATCACATCGGACGCGCGAGGCTGCGGGCCAGCGAGCGGGCCGCCCGATTGAGCGGGGCATCAAAACTCGAGAATCTCGTCTCGGCGGCTCCCGCGTGTCGGACGACCTCCGCAAACGATGCCAGGTGAACGCTGTCGTAGCCGCGCAACCGGTAGCGCTCCGCCAGTTGGCCCGCCTCTCGACAGAGTGATGCGGACACGCTGATGGCGAGGCACGTGTGCCAGTCCGCCTCGAACGCTCGCTTCGCGGACGTGAAGGCGGACGCGCGCAGTGCCCCCTCTCGACGCCGGCGCGCGAGCGCGGCGCGGGTTTCCGGGTAGGCAATCAGTGACGTCGCCACAATCGCCGCGTTGTTGACCAGCTGCCGCACGACGTCCGTATCCGGCTCATCGACATAGAGCTTGACCAGGCTGCTCGTATCCAGATACAGCGTCACCGCCGATCCTCGAGCACCGCGGTCGACACCGTCCGGTCGGGATCGACCGACACCGGCGGATTCGAGCCGGCGGGCTTGCCGCCGCCCCACTGCGCTCTGCCTTCGGCGACCATCCGGCTCGCCCAGCTGACGTCAGCGGTCGGCTCCACCGGACCAATGGTCGCAATCGAACGGCCGCGGTCGGTGACCACCAGTCGAGCTCCCGCTCGGACCCGTCTCAGATGTTGGCTCAGCTGCGCTTTGAGCTCGCGAATCCCTACCGTGTCCATTCCAGCACCAAAGCATACATGTGACTACAAGTCTACAGAAATGTGGTCACACCGTCGTGGTGACCTGATGCGGTCCAAGCGTCGTTCGTTGTCAGCCAGACAACGCGCTGCAGCTCTTCGCACAAGCGTCATCGAGACTCGTGCCCCGGTCGGCGCGGCGTCACGTTCTTCATCGGCGCCCGCCCCGGTTCCGGCGAACCGCCGAACGGCGTCACGTTGACGGCCCCGGCGCGCACCGCGCGCTCGAACCTCTGCTTCAGCCAGCCTTTCAGGTGGCGGCGGCAGACCGGTATGAGCAACAGAAAACCGACCGCGTCGGTGAGCACCCCCGGCGTGAGGAGCACCGCCGCCGCGACGAGAATCAGCATGCCGTCCATCAGCGACTCGGCCGGCAACCGGCCGTCGTTGAGATCCGCCCGCGCACGTCCCAGTGTGGCGAGGCCCTGCTGTCGAGCCAGGGACGCGCCGACGACACCGGTCACGATAATGAGTCCGACCGTGGCCAGGGTCCCGACGCGCTGCCCGATCTCGATCAGCAGCACCAGCTCGATGACCGGAATGGAGACGAAGAGGAGTAGGAGACGTGCCACGGTGTTTCCTGTCGCTCACATCGGCGGTGTGCGGTCGTGCCAGTCGGTCGCTTGCTCGTATGCGTGGGCGAGGGCGAGCACGTCGACTTCGCCCAGGGCGCGGCCACAGAGCTGCAACCCGATGGGCAAGCCTTCGCGGCTGAAGCCGCACGGGACGGTGATCGCGGGTATGCCATACGTGTTGAATGGCGCCGTGTTGCGCACCAGGATCCCGGTTATCTCGCCCGGCGACAGCTGCGCCGCTTCGATGCTGACCGGAAGCTGCACCAGGGTCGGGGTGACCAAAACGTCGACGTCCTCGAACACCGCCGCAATCGCCTTTCTCACGAGCGTGAGCTGATAGAGCGCGTCGGCGTAGTCGCTCGCGGCTACCTGTGCGCCGCGCTCGATGCGCTCGAGCGTGCTCGGGTCATACAGATCGCGCTTTTCGGCAAGGAGATCGGCGTGATACGCGTAGGCCTCGACCAGCACGGTGCCGGCCTCCGGCCGAGGCGGAAGCTCCACATCGTGCGTGCTCGCCGTCAGGTCATCCAGGACATCGAGCGCCCGCTCGACAGCCGCCAGGATCTGGGGGTCGACGTTGTCGTAGAACGATGTGCGTGGCACGCCGAGGCGCAGCGCCGATGTCGGTCGCCTGAGCGCGCTCGCATAGTCCGCGATGTCGGCGCGGATGCTGGGGATGTCGCGCGGATCGTAGCCGGCCATCGCTTGCAACATGAGCGCGGTATCGGCGACCGTGCGACACATCGGGCCGACGTGGTCGAGTGAGACGCTGAGTGGAACGATGCCGCGGATGCTCGCCAGGCCATAGGTCGCCTTCAGCCCGACGATGCCGCAGTGCGCGGCCGGTATACGGACCGACCCTCCGGTATCGGTGCCCAGCGCCCCGGCACACAGCCGCGCGGCGACCGCCGTGCCGGAGCCGCCGGACGACCCGCCGGGGATGCGATTCACGTCCCAGGGATTGCGGACGGGACCGGTTCGAGTGAACGCGGACGTTGCGCCGTAGGCGAACTCGTGCATGTTGAGCTTGCCCAGGATGATGGCGCCGGCCGCCTCGAGCCGCGTCACCACCGCGGCGTCCGTATCCGGTACGCGGTCGGCGAACACGGCGCTCGCGGCGGTCGTCCGTACGCCCGCCGTGTCGATGTTGTCCTTCAGCGCGATCGGAATGCCGTGCAGGGGCCCCCGCCACCGGCCGTCCGCCAGCTCCGCCTGGAGCGCACGCGCGCGCGCGAGGGCGCGCTCCTCGGTCACCGTGACGAAGGCGTTGAGGCGACCGTCCAGGCGCCGGATGCGATCGACGTAGGCCTCGACGAGCTCCAGCGGCGAGAGTGCGCCCGTGCGAATGAGGCGCTGTGCCTCCACGATGCTCAGGTTCGTAGGATCGGTGGGCTGTCCGAATGACGGCCGGCCCATGAAAAGCGTCGCCGCCGCGGCGCTCGTCGTGAGAAACTCGCGCCGATCGAAGGCTCTTGGCATGTCGGATCCCATGGGCTGCTCAGGGTCGGGCGGGCAGCGCGAATACGTAGATCGCGTTCGACCGGTTACCTCCGACCGGAGCCGCGAGGTACTGCCGCCCGTCAACGGCGTAGGTGATCGGGAACCCCTGGACCGAGGCGGGCAGCCGGGTCTGGAACAGGACATCGCCCGTCTCGGCGTCGTGGGCGTAGAGATGCCGGTCGGTGTCGGCGGCGATCACGAGGCCCCCTCCCGTCGTCAGTGCCGCGGACCCTGGACGCGTGTCCATTGAATGCCGCCACAGGAGCTCGCCGCTGTTGATGTCCATCGCGATGAGGTGACCGGGGTAGCCCTCACTCGCGGGGTGGACCGTGCTCTGCCGCTGGAGAAATCCGCGGTCGGCGTAGTAGTCGTTGCCTTCCTGACGCTCGAGCTCGGTGAACATCCCCGAGACGCAGGTCGGGTGGATCGGGATATAGAGCGCCTGCGTATCGGGGTGATAGGCGCTCGCGCGCCAGTTGCGGACACCCAACAGGTCGGGACAGAACTCGAGCTCGACGTCGGCTTGCGGGATCATCCCCGGCCGATACGTGACCTCGCCCGTTTGCGGGTCGACGTCGATCACGTTCTGGTAGCCGAGATCGTGTGCGGCCACGAAGGCGCCGGTCGACCGGTCGATCTCCCAGAGGATCCCCATCTTGCCCATCTTGAAGAGGGAGCGCCGTCCGTCGTGGTCGATGAGGACGCTTTCGAACACCTCATCCAGGTCGTGGGTTTCGCCCGGGACGAACTGGTAGTACCACTCGAGGGCGCCGGTCTCCGGGTCGAGCGCCAGCACGCTGTTCGTGTACAAGGCATCCCCGTCCGTGCCACGGGAGACACGGGCCCACGGCTTGGCCTGTGAGGTCGACCAATACGTCAGGCCGGTCGACGGATCGTAGCTGCCGGGAATCCACGAATCGCCGCCGGCACGATACGTCAGCGGAAGATCGCCCCACGTGTCGCCGCCGGGCTCGCCGGGGCGGGCGATGGTCGATGTGCGCCACACCTCCTCACCGGTCTCGGCATCGTGCGCGGAGATGAAACAGACGTCGTTCTTGTAGTTTTGGCACCCGGTCATGCCGGCGACGATCTTTCCCCTCACGACGATCGGTCCACTGGTATACCGGTAGCCGAGTGTATAGTCGGCGACCGTGGCGTCCCATGCGACGTCCCCCGTCCGCGCGTCGAGCGCGACGATGTGCGCGTCCGATGTGTTGACGTAGATCTTGTCGCCGTGGATCGCAATCGAGCGCGTGCGCATGCCGGCCCCGACGGCGTCGAGCGCGTCCGACGCCTCGAACTCGCGGCTGTATTCCCAGAGGCGATCCCCGGTCACCGCGTCCACCGCGTGCACGATGTTGCGGGGATTAGGAATGAACATGACGCCGTCGTGCACGAGTGGCGCAGCCTGCGAGAGCCCGGGAGCCAGCGCCCATGACCAGACGAGCTGTAGCTCGTGGACATTGTCCGTGTTGATCTCGTCCAGCGGACTGTAGCCCCAGCCGTCGAGCGTGCGGCGCCAGCTCAGCCAGTCGGCCGGGTCGGGGTTCTCCAGCATCGCGTCGGTGACCGGAACATAGCCCTGGGCTTGAGCGCTCGATGTCGCGCCCGCCGCGCCCACGAGCAGCACCGAGGCGACCGCGAGTCGACACCAGTTCATCGTCATGTCATCGTCCTCAGCGTTTGGGATAGGCAGCCCGATTATGTCACCGGCCAGAGCGAATCGTCCCAGTCTCGACCAGGGACCGGCCAGGCGGTTGCGAGGTGTCGGTCGCGGAAGACAAAATGTGCGCAGCGAGCCGGGCCGCGAGCCCGAAGGAGGACCGTGACCACCGCATCGAACGTCGAGCTGCACCACGATCTCCGTAACGCCGTCGGCGAGCTGTGTCGACGTTTTCCCGATGCCTACTGGCGCGATCTGGACCGGGCCGAGGCCTACCCGGAGGACTTCGTGAAGACGCTGACCGACGCGGGCTATCTCGCGGCGCTGATTCCCGAGGCGTATGGCGGGTCGGGGCTGGGCGTGATGGAGGCGTCCATCATCCTCGAGGAGGTGAACCGGTCCGGTGGCAACGCCGCCGCCTGTCACGCGCAGATGTACATCATGGGGACGCTGCTGCGGCACGGCTCGGATGCGCAGAAACGCAAGTATCTCCCGAAGATCGCGAGCGGCGAGCTGCGCCTCCAGGCGTTCGGCGTGACCGAGCCGACGACCGGGACCGACACGACGCAGTTGAAGACGATGGCGGTGCGCGATGGCGACCGCTACATCGTCAACGGACAGAAGGTCTGGATCTCGCGCGCCGAGTACTCGGATCTGATGCTGCTCATCGCCCGCACCACACCGCTCGACGCGGTCAAGAAAAAGACCGAGGGGCTGTCGGTGTTCCTCGTCGACCTGCGCACCGCGGTCGGCAACGGTGTCACGATTCGGCCGCTCCGCACGATGATGAACCACGCGACGACCGAGGTCTTCTTCGACAACCTCGAGGTCCCGGTCGAAAACCGCGTGGGTGAGGAGGGCCGCGGCTTCCGCTATCTGATTGATGGCCTGAACGCCGAGCGCATTTTGATCGCCGCCGAGTGCGTCGGCGATGGGCGCTGGTTCATCGAGCGGGCTGTGAAGTACGCGAACGACCGGGTCGTCTTCAACCGACCCATCGGCCAGAATCAGGGCATCCAGTTTCCCATCGCCCGCGCGCATGTCAACATCGAGGCGGCCGACCTCATGCGTGTGCGCGCTGCCGAGCTGTTCGACGCCGGACAGCCGTGCGGCGCCGAGGCGAACATGGCCAAGCTCCTGGCGGCCGACGCCTCGTGGGAGGTGGCCAACGTGGCGGTGCAGACGTATGGTGGCTTCGGGTTCGCCGAGGACTACGACATCGAGCGGAAGTTCCGCGAGACCCGTCTCTATCAGGTGGCGCCGATCTCCACCAACCTCATCCTGTCGTATCTCGCCGAGCACGTGCTCGGCCTCCCCCGGTCCTTCTAGTGCCGTCGCGTCCCCTCGACGGGGTGACCGCCGCGCCATCGCGTCCGCTCGACGGCGTGACGGTCGTCGCCCTCGAGCAAGCGGTCGCCGCACCGTTCGCCACGCGGCAGCTCGCGGATCTCGGCGCGCGCGTGATTAAGGTCGAGCGCCCGGGCGTCGGTGATTTCGCGCGGAGCTATGACGCCACGGTCAAGGGGTTGTCGAGCCATTTCGTCTGGCTCAACCGGTCGAAAGAGTCACTGACACTCGACCTGAAGCGGCCGGAAGCCCGCGAGGTCCTCAGCCGGCTGATCGCCGCGGCCGATGTGTTCGTGCAGAACCTTGCGCCGGGCGCCGCCGGCCGTCTCGGCTTCGGGGCGGCAGCGTTGTGCGAGGCCGCGCCACGCCTGATCGTCTGCGATCTCTCCGGATACGGCGCGAGCGGCCCGTATCGCGACAAGAAGGCGTACGACCTGCTCGTGCAGGCCGAGTCGGGACTCGTCTCGATTACGGGCACCGAGGCGGAACCCGTCAAGTCGTCGATCTCGGTCGCCGATATCGCCGCCGGCATGTACGCCTACAGCGGCGTGCTTACCGCGCTGTTCAGACGGGAACGGACCGGCGTGGGCGCCCGGATAGAGGTCTCGATGCTCGAGGCGCTGACGGAGTGGATGGGCTTCCCGCTCTACTACACGATGTACGGGGGGACGTCGCCTCCCCGAAGCGGGGCCCGCCACGCGGCGATCGCGCCGTATGGGCCGTTCGCTGGGGCCGACGGCGAGACGGTCTTTCTCGGGCTCCAGAACGAGCGCGAATGGGCCAGGTTCTGCACGCACGTGCTCGAGCAGCCGGATCTCGCCGTCGACGCTCGGTTCGAGACGAACGCGAAGCGGGTGGAGCATCGCGCAGCGCTCGACCGCGAGATAGCCGCGGTCTTCACCCCGCTCACCGCCGGCGCGATCGTCGATCGGCTCGACGCCGCTGGAATCGCGAACGCCCGCATGAACTCGGTGGCGCAGCTCGCCGCGCATCCCCAGCTCGCCGCGCGCGATCGCTGGCGCGACGTGGAGTCGGCCGCCGGCGCGATCAGGGCAAGTCTTCCTGCCGCAACCATCGAGGGCGTCGAGGCGCGGATGGACCCTATTCCCGCGGTCGGCGCGCACAACGATCACATCCTGGGCGAGCTCGGGTACGACACCGCCACGATCGGCGCGTGGCGCGCGGCGGGGATTATCTAAACCCAGACGGGGCTTCGCCCCGACCCCCGCGGGCGCTCCGCGGTGATCCCGAGAGCCCCACTCCGCGCCCGCGAGGCGCGCCGTGCGCGCCTTGGCCGTTTGCCGACGGTCCTCAACGAGGGCCGCATAACGGCCTCACACCATGGCAGATGATATTCTGACGCGCTGAGGTAGCAGAACGCATGACAGTCAAAGAGGGATGGACCGGCCGCGTGTACGAGGACTTCGAGGTGGGGGACGTCTATCGCCACCCTCTCGGCCGCACCGTCCTCGCGACGGACAACGTGTGGTTCACGCTGCTCTCCCAGAACGTGAACAAGATTCATTTCGACTACGCGTACGCGGCCAAGACCGAGTTTGGCAAGCCGCTCGTCGACTCGACGTTCACACTGGCGCTTGTCACGGGCCAGTCGACCATCGATCTGTCGGTGAACGTCATGGCCAATCTCGGGTGGGACGAGGTGCGGCTGCCGGCGCCGGTCTTCGAGGGCGACACGATCTACTCGCAGAGCGAGGTGCTCGCCACGCGCGAGTCGAAGTCGCGGCCGAACGTCGGTATCGTCACGGTCAAAACCACCGGCTTCAATCAGGACGGGACCATCGTCATGACGTTCAAGCGGACGTTCATGGTGTATCGACGCGGGCATGTGCCTCCGGTCGCGACCGTCCGGCCCGCCGGGAGCGAGGGGTAGCGTGGGTCACTCGGCAGCCGCGCGGGTCACGGCTGCGGCGCGCTTTGCGGCGGTCGCGGCGCTCGCCGCGTGCGTCGCGTGCGGGGGCGATCCACCGACCGTGGTCGACGGCGATCTCGCATTCGTCCATGTCAACGTCGTGCCGATGGAGACGGAGCGCATCCTCGAGGACCACACCGTGGTTGTCGAGAACGGCCGCATCACCGCCATCGCGCCGTCGAGCACCGTCGAGCCTGCCGAGGGGGTCGAGGTCATCGAGGCCGAGGGCCGGTATCTGGTTCCGGGCCTCACCGAGATGCACGGCCATCTCCCAAGCCCGCGTTCGACCGACGCGGACATCGGCAACCTCCTCTTCCTCTATGTGGCCAACGGCGTCACCACGGTGCGCGGTATGCAGGGCGATCGGTCGCAGTTCGCGCTGCGTGACCAGATCGACCGTGGGCTGCTGCTCGGACCGCGGCTGTTTCTCGGCAGCGTGTCAATGAGCGGCAGCAGCGTCAGAACCCCCGAGCAAGCGTCGCAGCTCGCGCGCGAGTACAAGGTGTCCGGCTTCGATCTCATCAAGACGCACGAAGGGCTGTCACCTGAGGCGTTCGATGCGCTGGCGGACACGGCGACGGAGATCGGCATCCCGTTCGGGGGGCATGTCTCGGACTTCGTCGGCCTGAGGCATGCGCTGGCGCGGGGGCAGGCGTCGATCGACCACCTCGACAACTACGTCGAGGCGCTGGCGTCGGAGGACACGCGCGCGGACGACGAGCGCGGCCTGACCGGTGTCGGTCTCTTGCTCGATCAGGTCGACGAGTCGCGTATTCCGGAGCTCTTCGATGCGACCGTTGCGGCCGGCGCGTGGGTCGTCCCGACGATGGTGCTGTGGGAGACGGCGTTCTTCAACGACCGCGGCTCGGTCGACGTGTTGCCCGACCGGCCTGAGGTGAAATACATGCCGCCGGAAACGGTCGATCGGTGGCGGCAGGCGGTCGACATGCGTCTCGGCGCATCCGATATCGAGACCAACCGGCGGGTGGCCGCCTTGCGCCGCACCATTCTCAAGGCGCTGCACGACGGTGGCGCGAACATCGCCCTCGGGACCGATTCGCCGCAAGTGTTCAGCGTGCCGGGATTCGCGATGCACCACGAGATGGCGCTCTACGTGGATCTCGGCATGACCCCGTATGAGGTGCTCGAGATCGCCACGCGGCGGCCGGCCGAGTATTTTGGCGCCGCCGACGACTTCGGCACGATCGCCGTCGACCGGCGCGCGGACCTGCTGATGCTGAGCGCGAACCCGCTCGACGACATCGCGAACCTCGCGGCGCGGGCGGGGGTGATGGTCAACGGGCGGTGGATCTCCGGCGAGGACGTCGGGCGGCGGCTGGCGGAGATCGCGTCGTTTTATGGCAACTAGCGCTGTTAGGATCGTGAATGCCAAGGGGTGATTGACGAATGACGGCGATCGAGACGCTGGCCGAGTTCGTGACCACGGCCGAGGTGCCGGACGATGCGCGCCAGGCGGCGCGCGATGCGATGCAGGACACGCTCGGCGTGATGCTGGCCGGCGCGGGCGAGCCGTCGGCGGCCATCGTGCAGCGGGTGACTCGGGCCGAGGGAGGCGACGGACGGGCGAGTGTGATCGGGACACCGATTGCCACGAGCGCGACATGGGCGGCGCTGGCAAACGGCACGGCGGCGCATGCGCTCGACTTCGACGATATGTGCTGGGTGACGCTCGCCCACCCGAGCGCCCCGCTCGTGGCCGCCGCATTGGCGGCCGCCGAGACGGTGGACGCGTCGGGCGCCGCGCTGCTGGACGCGTATGTCGTCGGGTTCGAAGTAGAGGCCGTGCTCGGCACAGTCATGAACCCGTCGCACTACGAGCAGGGCTGGCACGGCACGTCGACCATCGGCACGATCGGTGCCGCCGCGGCGGCGGCGCGCGTGTTCGGTCTTGACACGGAGGCCACGGGGCGCGCGTTGTCGGTCGCGGCGTCGGAAGCGTCGGGGCTCAAGGAGAACTTCGGCACGATGGTCAAACCGCTCCAGGGCGGACTCGCCGCGCGCAACGGCGTGCTGGCGGCGCTGCTCGCGCGCGAGTCGCTCACCGCCTCGCCGCGCGCGATCGACGGCCCGCAGGGCTTCCTCGTTGCCATGCGGAGCCAGGGGCGCGATCTGGCCCAGGCGAGCGCGCACCTCGGGGCGCGATGGGAGATCATCGACGGCGGCATCACCGTCAAGCTCTATCCGTCGTGCGCGGCGACCCATCCCACGATTGACGCGCTGATCGATCTCCGACACGAGCATGGCCTCGAGGCGGATGCCGTCTCCGCGGTAGACGTGGCGGTCGACAGTGTGACGCCGACGGTGCTCATCTACGACCGACCAGCCACCGGACTCGAAGGGAAGTTCAGCCTCCACTATTGCGCGGCCGCCGCGTTGGCGTTCGGTCGTGTCGGGATCGACACCTTCGCACCGGACGCGATGCACCACCCAACGGTCCAACGCCTCGTGCCACTCGTGACGATGCGGGTCGACGAGACGCTGGGGCGGGAGGCGCCACCGTTGACCGAGGCCCGCGTTTCGGTGCGGCTGGTCGATGGGCGTGTCCTCGAGCGCGCCGCCAATGGCGCACGCGGCTATCCGGACCGTCCGGCATCGCGGTCCGAGCGTGACGCCAAGTTCACGGCCTGCGCGCGACGCGCTGTCTCCGAGGCGGCGGCGGCGTCCGCGCTGGCGGAGCTGCACGAGCTGGCGGCGGCTCGCTCGGTCCGGAGCCTGGCTGCCTCGCTCGCCGCAGACGCCGTGGCACAGGCCGTATAGGGAGTCGAGGAAGGTCATGGCGTCACCCTTCCGCGTGCGGCGCAGCCTGCTCTTCGTCCCGGCCGATCGGCCCGACCGGTATCCAAAGGCGCTGGCAACGGGCGCGGATGCCGTCTGTATCGATCTCGAGGACGGCGTCTCGTTCAGCGCCAAGGCGGCGGCCCGCGACGCGGCGCTGGCATTTCTGACGGACCGCACGCCGACCGGAACGGAGGTCTCTCTGCGGATCAACGACCCGAAGACCGATCTCGGGCAGGTCGACCTCGACGCGGTGCGTCGCGGCGGCGTCCGGCCGGATGCGTTGATGTTGCCCAAGTGCGGCGGCGCCGACGAGATACGCGCGGTCGAGCAGACGCTGGCGTCGGCCGTGCCGGATCTGCCGTTGATCGCCATGGTGGAGACCGCCCGCGGGTTGGCCTCGGCTGAGGAGATCGCGTCAGCGTCACCGAACGTGGCGGCGGTGTTCTTCGGTGCGATCGACTACTCCGCCGATGTCGGCTGCGCGGTCGATTGGGACGCGGTCCTGTACGCGCGCTCGCGCGTCATCGTGGCCGCGGCGCTCGCTGGCGTCGGCGCACTCGACTCGCCGTTCATGGACGTGCCGGCGCTCGACGCGCTCGAGGCGGAGTGCCGGCGTACCCGGGCGCTCGGGTTCGGCGGCAAGGCGGCCATTCACCCGACGCAGGTCGCGGTCATTCAGGACGCGTACTCGCCTGGGGCGGCGGAGGTGGAATGGGCGCGGACGATCGTGGACGCGTACACGAAGCACGACGGCGGTGTTCTGCTCGTGGACGGCAAGCTGATTGAGCGACCGGTCATCGCCGCGGCCAAGCGCACGCTGATGATTGCCAAGATGGTCGAGCAGGCGTCAGATTAACCCCAGAGCTCTCTTGGGTTGACAAGGGAGCTCTGGGATTAGGCGACGTCGGCCATCGCGCCGCGCTCCTTGCGCATCGCTTCCGCGCGCTCAATCGCCAGCAGATTCTGCACGATGGGGAGGTAAAACGCGCCGTCGCCTTCGACCGTCACGAGGTCGTCGTCGGTCGCGACCCAGCCGATGTCCTCGAGCACGCGCCAGACGATGCGGTGATCCGCCAGGAGGTCCCGCCCGAAGAGCCGTCGATACCGCGCGCGGCTGACCGAAAGCCCCTGAAGCTCCTGGAACAGGAGGTGCAGCCGCAGGTCGGTTTCCGTGTAGTGAAAGCCACGCATCACCGGGAACCGGCCGGCGTCGAGGTCGTCGAAGTACTGGTCGACACGCACATGGTTCATATACGCCCAGCCCGGGGCGGTTGGCGTGCCGAAGAAGAACGAGATGCCGGCGAACCCCCATCCCCAGGCGTCGTAGCCAATCACGTGGCCGTCTTCTTCGCGGAACGGCCGTCGGAACAACTCCTCATAGAGGTAGCTGCTCGGTAGCGCGCCGGTGCGCTCGAAGTCGTAGGGGGTCACCTGGTGGAAACCGTTGGCCTCCAGGAACTCCTTGCCCAGACGGTACATCTCGAGGTTTTGCGCGGTGGAGGGGAGCTCGGCGCGCCGATGTCTCGAAAAATCAGTGCGCCCCGCGACATTGAGCTCGTAATGGGTCACGTGGTTGATGCCCGTCGCGACCATCGCCCGTAGGTCGTTGAGCATCAGGTCAATCGTCTGATTCGGCCATCCAAAGATGAGGTCGACGCTCACCGGCAGCCCCAACTCCTGGCATGACGCGATCGTGCGAAAGACCTGGTCGGATGTCTGCCGGCGCCCGCTGAACTTGATCAGCTCGTTGTCGAGTTGCTGTACGCCCATGCTGATCCGGTTGATCCCGCAGGCCTTCATCGCCGCTAGCTTGTCGTGGCTGAACGTTTGCGGAATGCCCTCCAGTGTCACCTCGATGTCGGGCGGCACGTCGAAGACGCCGCGGACGATGTCCATCAGCATCCCGTACTGGTCGGCCTTGTAGAGGTTGGACGTCCCACCGCCGAAGTAGACGCTCGCCAGTCCGGATCCAGCCAGATGCGGCGCGAACATCTCGCCCTCGCGCTTCAGGTAGTCGAGATACCGATCCAGCTGGCGCCGATCCGTGTACACCTCACTGGGAAAGAGGCAAAACCCGCACCGGTCCGGTGCCGTCGGAAGGCAATACGGTGTCCCGACGTACAGGTTGATGCGTTTCCGGACCGCCTCGGCGGACTGCTCGCGCCGGCTCATGATTGCCGGGACTGAGACGTCGCGATCGAGCCAGAACACGGGCGACGGATGACCGTGGAGCACTTTGTTGCTCTGCCGCCGCAGCCGATGCTTGTCGATGTAGGCGCGTACGGCGCTGGCGTCGAGCATGCGCTAAGGAGCGTCCTTGGGGTGTGGTCCGTGCCGCGGGAGCGTGTCGGCATGGCCCACGTGCATGCCGCGTGCGATTGTCGGCGGTCGTGGCATGGATGTCAAGAAGCGGCGCGCGCGGCACCTACTTGATGCGCGCGAGGACAGCGTAATGGTAGTTGACGTCGATGTCCGTCGGTTGCGCCGGCAGCGGGATCTCGACCGTCACCTCGTCGGCATCCACCCACACACGATGGGTCTGCGCCGGGCGGTCGCGAAAGACCACCCGAATCGGGACCGGCATCCGAAACCCGTCGGCGACGTCCTCCTGTCGGATCGTCCCGTGCAGCACGAACGGTGCCTCCGCGTCCACGAGGGGGGAGACCTCGAGATCTGGGCGGTAGGTTGGTACGTCGGTGCCGTAGACCCACTGGTCGAAGAACCAATCCATCGGCTCGCCCGCCGCTCGTGTCACCGCGGCCTCGAACGAGCGCGTCGTGGCGACACCGTTGAGGTTGGCGCGCACATACTCGCGGAGCAGCCTCCGAAAACGCTCGTCGCTGCCGGTGTCGAGGTCGATCAGCATCATGCGGATCATATGCAGGATGAAGGCGCCCTTCTCGTACACGAGCAGCCGGTAGTCCATCGGCGTGTCGGCGGTCTGGAGCCGGTAGCCGGCGACGATCGGGCCCGACCGGTGGCCGTCGCTGCGCTGTATGACCTCCGGTCGAAAGCCATACCGCTTCAGCCCGATGCCCTGACCGATATTGACCTCGCCGAGGGCGTCGAGGCGCCAGGCGTCGAGCATCTCGAGAAACTGCTCTTCGTCGCTTCGACCGACCAGCGCGTAGAGCGCCGCTGCGTAGTGCGCGAATCCCTCCGATATCCATTGGTCGCGGTAGTGTTCCCAGCCGACGCCCGCACCCCACCACTGGTGCGCCACTTCGTGAGCCCGGAACGCTGCTTCCTCTCCGCTGTGCAACCCGCCGAAGGCCTGAAACGTGAGCAGCACGAGACCCGGAAACGCCTGTCCGCCGTAGGCCGGCGTTTCGGTCGCGAGCAGCGAGTCGAACGGATAGGGTCCGAAGTAGTCGGTGTAGGTGCGGATGGCGCCCGCGAGATCCTCGATCGTCTTTGCACGCGCCCCGGGAGCGAAGCCGCGATGATTGCGGTTCGCGTAGACGGCGATCGGCGGCAGGCCGTCGAGTGTCAGCTCGTCGACCTCGAATCGACCGTATTGGAATGACATGCTACCGCGCACCGGCCGGTCGGTTACCCATCGCATGATGCGCGTGTCGTCCTCGACGCGCTCGTCGACGAGCGCGCCACCGCTCGCAACCCGGTAGCCGTCGGACGTCCGAAATGTTAGGTCGAAGCGGCGCAAGCGATTGTCGAAGTGGGTCGGAATCCAGTATGTCGTGTCCTTGACCAGGAGGTCGCGACTGCGGGGCAGTCGTTCCACGAGCTCGCCCTCGTAGGCCAGCTCGAGCACGAAGCGTGCGCCGGCGCCAACCGCGCGCGGCAACAACACGGTCACCCACGGCTCGTAACGGTCCTCGTCCGTGCGGCGGTCGTGCCGTTCCTGGACGAAGTGGACCGGCTCCCCGGTGAGCGGCCGCGGCTCGTCTACCGGCACCACGGCGTCATTGTTAGCGTGAGGCGACGTCAGGAGGGAGACGGCGTGGACATCCTCCGCGCCAGGCGGCGCGGCCGGTCGCCAGCGAACGTCCGTCACCTCGACCACGTGGGAGATGCGCAGCCGCAACGTCGCGATCGGTGTCAGGGGGTCGATCAGGAGCGCGACGCTGGCCGTGGCGTCGCCGTCGTCCTCGAGCGCGAGATCGACGTCGGTCCGGGGAATGGCGACCCGCGGCGACCAGCCCTCATGGTCGGGGTGGCGTGGCCGGAGTGGAAGCCCAAAGTCACGGAAATCCCAGTCGTTGTCGTCCGCGTCGGGGTCGGCCGGGCCCTCCACCTCTGGGTCGCGCGGGAAGCCGGCGAACGCCCGCTCGGTGGTTGAGGCGTCGAAGTCAGTCAGGGCGTGCGTGCCCATCCAGACGTTGGCGATGCGCTGGCGCCGATAGTATCGCGCGACCTGCACCTCCTCGATCTCACGCGGCTCGATCTCGATCGAAAACCAGTCGTGATCCCGACCGTGAATCTCGCCGTAGAAGTACGGGCGCGCCTCGGCGGGTCCGGACGGCATCGTGTCGTTCCACAGCGCCGTCAGCACACGGCTGTCGGGGTTGACGAGCTGGTGTTCGAGGAGCGCCTCACGGCGATCCTCGAGCAGGTCGGCGGCCTTGTCGACCTCACGCCCGGGCGTGCCGTCAGCCAGCGACCGCAACCGAACGTCGAGGTCGTCGGTAAACCAAAAGACCCACCGGTCGAACTCCTCGTCGAGGATGTCCTCGTCGAGGATCTTCGCGATCTGCTGGTGCTCGATCCCGTCGGGCGGGTACGCGCGGACTCGTCCACGGCCCCGATAGATCGCGATCGGCGTGCGGTCACCGACGGGCACGACATAGAGGTCGCCGTCGGTCAACTCGAGCTCGAAGCGGTCGACTCGCAAGCGGCCGTCACGCACATGCCCGACGGCCTCCGGACGCGTCTCGCGCAGCCGCTCGTAGACCGGCGGCGGCCCGAGACCGGGCGATTCGTCGCTTTGTGCGGCCGCATGTCCAGCGGCGAGCACGAGCGCCACGAGTGCGGCGCTGCGTTGAATAGGAGGACCAGCGAACGCCGCAACCATGGTCATGTGCGTGTTACCGGATATACCCAAGTCGACGGAGGCGATCCGCGATCTCCTCGTCCACAATCGCCTCGTCGGCCGTCAGCACCGGCGGGAGATGCCGCGCCGCGTCTTCAAGCTCGCTGGCCAGGTAGAGACTCAGAACCGACGGCGGGCCGACGAGGTCGTCCAGCTCACCCGGGTCGTCCCGCAGATCATATATCTCGCTGGTCCAGCGCGCGGCGTCCTGATACCGACTCCGGATGATCTTGTACCCAGCCATCTGGTAGCTCTCGATCTCGTGCCCGTCCTTGTTGACGTACGCTACGGCCGGGACTGATGGCGACGGCGCCCCGCCGATGACCGGCTTGAGACTGCGGCCTTGCACGCCCGCGACCGGCGGCACCCCGACGAGGTCGAGGATGGTGGGCATGACGTCGAGGTGTTGGGCGAGCCCGTCGACGACCCGGCCTGCGGACGCCTGGTGCGGCAGCTTGAGCACGAATGGCACGCGGAGTTGCTCCCCGTAGAGCGTGTCGCCGTGTCCCCAGAACTCGTGCTCGTAGAATTCCTCCCCGTGGTCTGAGACCACGAGCACGATCGTCGAGTCGTACAGATCGCGGGCCTTGAGGTGATCGAGCAGTCGTCCGACATGCTGGTCGTTGAACGCAATCTCTGCGTCGTAGAGCGCGCTGAGATCGCGCGCGATGCTCGATGTCTGGTCGGCGGCCGGGGGCCGCTCGTGCATCGCCCGGATCGTGATCCGATCCGGGTAGCGCGGTGCCGGCACGAACCGGTCACGGAACGGTGACCTCGGCGCGTAGGGGTCGTGCGGGTCGCTCGCATGCACATACAGGAAGAACGGCCGCTCGCCGTCGCGGTTCTCGATCCATGTGAAGACCCGATCATTGACCACGTCCGATTGCACGTGCATCTCGCGCGTGTCACGCTCGCCGAGGTAGACGAAGTCGTCGAATCCGAGGTCGAATCCGAAGTCCTGAGAGACATTACCGTTCGTGACGAAGGCCGCCGTCTGGTACCCGGCGGCACCGAGGACCGACGCCAGCGTCGTCGCCGTCGGCGGGAGCGCATCGGATCGGCCGTTGACGGTATGCGACCTCGGGTGTAGCCCGGTAAAGAGGGACGCAACTGACGGTCGGGTCCACGATGATTGCGCCAGGGCATGGGAGAAGACGATCCCGTCTCTGGCCAGCGCGTCCATGTTTGGGGAGGTCGGTTTGTCGTAGCCGTACACGCCGAGCCGGTCGGCCCGGAGCGTGTCGATCAGATAGACCAGTATGTTGGGCGACGCGGTTGTCGTCGACGGTGACGAGCGTTCCGTGTCGCCTACGGTTACCGACTCCGGCCTCGCGTCGGTCGGTCGCGGCGCGATGAGCGCCGGATGCTCCATCGCCAGCCCACCGGCGATCGGACCCTTGGCGTTGGACCGCGCGATGAATGACACGCGGACTGGTTGCCCCGACACGGACGCCGGCAAACGCACGACATCGGGCTGGGTCCACCGGCTCGGGGCGATCTCGAAGCTTCCCGCGTCGGGGTCTTGGTCGGTGCCGACCCGGATCTCCAACCGCGCGTCGGGCGCGGGCTCACCCCATGCGCGAAGCGCCCCCAGACGCAGCACCGCGTCGGTCGCCAGCGCAAAGTACTCCACCCCCGTGTTGAACGGTAGCAGCAGGCCCACGGCCGCGTCGGTCGTCTCCGTCACCCGGGGGGCGTCGAGCGACACGACGTGATCGAACTCGAGTGCGTCCCATGCGACGACCCGATCGATGCCGTCGTCCGCCGCGTCGGCGATGAGATCGTCCTCCCGCGGGCTGAAGAGATATTGGAATTCGACGAAGTTGCTGCCCGCACGGACGACGTCGCCAGGCACGTCGACGTGATATGTCTGGAACCCGCCGTCAAGCAGAAGGGTGCCCGCGCGCCAGCCGTTGACCAGCACAGACACCGCCTGCCGCGGTACAGGCACGTCCTCGCGGAGCAAGTCGCGAGACAGCGCCCGACAGGTGAGCGCCAGTCGCAGCGGCCGCGCCTCCACGAGGGGGAGGTGGAGCGTCGACCGCCGCCCGATGCCCCAGACGAACGGAGTCTCTCCGTTCCACCGCTCGTCGACGTACCACCCGGCCGCCATGATCGCGCGAGCAGCGGGTCGTCCGAAGTCGACGCGGCCGGTCTCGACGAGACGATGTGCGGTTTCGGCACGCTCGAGGAAGTCGTAGACGACGGCGCCGGCCGGGCCGCCGCCGCAGGCGGCCGAACCGAGTAGCGCCACAACAGTCAGCCACCGAGCCAGGGTACCTGGGCGCTCGGAGGGTGCTCGGAGCATCGGATGGAATGACATCGAGCGCCGTGGCAGTATAGCGCCGGCCTCGGCGTACCCCTGTTCTACCGTTCCCATAGCGCTAGCTCGTGAATCGACCAGTACCAGGGCGCGGCCTGTCCCGTCTGCCGGAGTCGGAGCGTGCGCGTCAGGTTGGGCGGCAGCGTCACGTCGATGGCGGGCGATTCAACGTCGTCGATCACACCCTGCATCAGGGCCGGCAGCCCGCGCAGGCGCGCCAGCTGGCGGTACTCGCCATCGTCCCCGGCAGCCTCGATGAGAAAGTCCCGTGGATAGTCTCCCAGGCTGCGAATTGCCATCTGCACCCGGACACGACCGATGTCGCGCGGTTCGTCGAACACGCACTCGATCCACTCGTGACCGGCCTGTGCCTGCCCGCTCAGCCAGCGCGTGTCCGGGTCACCGTCGAACGCAAGGTCGAGGCGATGATCCATGTGCGAAGCGCGAGCCTCGAACGCGTGCTCGGCAACGGCCGTGAGCGATGTCTCGTCGAGCGTGACCACGTCCGACGCACCGGTGTCTTCGAGGGTGAACATCGTGGTGGCGCCGAACTCGACGGTCGCGACGATCTGGTCCGCGCTCCGGCTCATGCCGGCGAGCGTCGCCGCCGCATCCGTGGCGTCGAGATAGCCGTCGGCGTCGACGGCGATGTACTTGACGCCAAGGGCGCGAAGTCCCCGAACCGCGTCAGCGAACTGCGACGGATCCCGCAGAGGCGACGCTGGATGACGCAGATAGTAGACGAGCGGCGTCACGTATCCGCTGCGACCGTTGACGATCGGATGTCGATGCTCCAGCGTGCCATACATGTAGCGCGTCGTATTGGCTGGTTCGTTCGCCTCAAATGGGAGCTCGAGGAGCGCGCCCTCAGGCCGGTCCCGGAGCCACGCGTAGGCACGGCGGTGGTCCGATTCGGCCTCAGTCTCGACTGCCGCGACCCGGATTGGCGCCGCGTAGCCTTCGGCGAACGCGAGCCCGGCCAGCGCGAGCGCCGTCGTCAGGCGGACTGTCGGTGGGCGCCAGGCCACGATGGCGCGGACGCCCAGCGCCGCGAGGACTGCGAGCCCAAGATTGACGACGATCGAGATGCGCCCGACGGCCCGCAGGCCGTCGAATCCGGGGACAATCGCGACCAGCCAATCGTATGGCCCGCTCGAGACGAGCGTTCGCCCCCAAGCGGCCGGCTCCGGACCGAGCGAGAGCGCGACTCCAGCGAGGACGACGCATCCGTACGCGCCGACGACGCGGGAAGCCGGGGGCCACGGCCGGCGGTCGGGGTCACGCTGCCGCCGGACCGTGGCGACACCCACGACCGCTAGCGCGGCGAGTGCGAATCCGGGGAAGAGCCGGGCCTCCGGTCGACCACGAGGTAGCGTGTCTCCCCACACCCGAAGCGCGGGCGACACATGCGCATACGACGTCAGATCGGCGCTGTAGCGTTGCATGACCGCGCGACTCCGGACGTGACCCTGGTCGGCGCGTACAGCGACGTAGGCGAGCGCGACCGGCGCGAGCACGACGAGGATGAGCGCCGCCGCCACGGCGAGATCCACGAGTGCAGACAGCCGCGAGCGCCCCGCCACCAGCAACTCGCAACCGACGACGACCGCCACCGGGATCACGAAGTAGTAGAGGTAGTAGCCGTTCGAGAGACCCTGTAGGAGAAACGCCGCGACGAACCCGAGCAGCGCAATGCGCGATCCGGTCCCGAAATAGCGATGTAGCGCCCACAGCCCGATCGGCATCCAGCCGCTCATCAACACCTGCAGATGCGCGATGTGGTCCGCCCGGTTCGGGTGAAACGCGAACGCGACCCCGGCGACGACCGCCGCCGGGCGACTGCCTGTCAGCGCGAACGCCAGTAAGTACATCCCACCCCCCGCCAGTACGTACGACGCGAGGAAGGCGACGTTGTAGACCAGCACCGGGTTGCCAAGCGCCCATTGCAGCGGCGCGGTGAACACGGCGATCCCAAGCAGGTGCTCCGAGTAGGCGAGCGCGCTCGAATAGGGGAAGAACACCGGCGCGTCCCAGAGCCCGCGCAGGCCAACGAGCAACCGATCCGCGTCCCAGGCCAGGATCCACGCGTTGAGCAGCGAGTCGCCAAGACCGTTCGGGAGCGCTTGACCGAGATGGCGGATCAGCGGATACGTGGCGATGAGGGTGGCCGCCGTAAACGCGAGTGTGACTGTCGCAGCTTCGCGAGCAGGCGTCGCGTAGAGGCGCTCCCAGAAACGGGCGAGTCTGGCGCGTGTCGACAAAGCGGGTCTTGAAACGGAGAGGAGTCGCCCAAGGCTACTACAGGCCGCCACACGCTTCCAGACGGCCCGCGCGCTCGTCGGCGGTCGTGCCGGGAGACGGCGACCGCGCTCCTGGCTCCCGTGTGGCCCGAGCGACGGGCCGAGACCTCAAGCACTAAGCCGAGACCTCAAGCACTAAGATGATCAGAAAGGACTAGCGACCGTGACCCCGGAACAGCGCGCAGCGCGCCAACCACAGGTGCGACCGGCCATGCCCCGGTGGTACGTACCGGTGTTGGTGGCGCTCATCGGGGCCATCGGCTCGGCCTGGGGTTTCGCCGGGGCCCGGAACGTTGAGGGTGAACAGCTCCAGCTGGAGCTGGAGCGTCGTGCCCGGAACGTCGTGAGCGCCGTGCGCGAAGGTGTGGCGCACAACCTCCGGTTGTTGGAGACGATGTCTGCGTTCGTCTCACAGGATGGCGGCGAGGGCGACGAGGCGGCGCCACCCTCCGACGACGTGGCCTACTGGCTCGGACAGATCGAGCCGTACCGGAGCGCCATGGGGTCGTTCGGGGTGTGGGTCGACGCGACGCTCCCTGTGTACCCCGGCACGCGCGCGCTGGGGTGGGTCTCGACCGTGGCCGACAGTGGGCGGTTCGCCTACGAGCTGTTCGCACGAGCTGCTTCGTGAGCTGCGCCGCACGCTGCGCCGACGCCTCGATCTGGTCCGCATACGCGTGGACCGAATCCCCGGGCACCGATTCCATCTTGAGAAGGTCGCACGACCCGATGATTGGGGTCAGCACGTTGTTGAAGTCGTGGGCGATGCCGCCGGCGAGCGTGCCCACCGCCTCCATCTTGAGTGTGTGCCGGAGTTGCGCCTCGAGCTCCGCCTTGCGACGCGTCTCCGAGTCAAGCCCATTCTTAGTTGAAACTCTCCACGGCTCCCGATGGCTTACGCGGCCTGCTTCGTCGACGTCGTCGTGTCGATCTTCAGTTCTCGCTTCAATGCGGCCCGAAGCGTGGGAAGGTGGCGGTAGCCCCTCACCCTTCGTAGGCGCGGTTCGATGTCCAGGAGGGCGGTCGCCAGCCAGCGGTGGCGTTGGCTCGAGCTCTGCCAGTGATCTACCTTCGCGCAGCGTTCCTCGACCAGCGCATTGACCGACTCCAGACAGTTCGTCGTCTTCAGCGACCGGCCCAGCACTCCGTACACGCCCAATCGATGTAACGTCAGGGTTTCGTCCAGACCTTCCGCCAAGCTGTCAGCCGCCGACTGGTTCCGCTCGTCCAACTCGCCGTGGAGCGTCTCGAGCGCACCGAGGGCCTCGTCGTAGTCCGGCCGGTTGTACGCTCGCTGGAGACGCTGACGCCACACCGCCTGCTCGTGCTTGGCCAGGTAGCTCACCACGTTCTCGCGCTTGTGCCACTGGCACCGTTGGACCAGGGCCCGGCCCCGGAAGGCCTTCCGGACGGCCGTGCGGAGCCCCTTGCCGCCATCGAGGATGACCAGCACACCCTGGGAGAGGTCGAGGCCCCGCTCGACCAACGACCGCAGGAACGGTGTGAGCACCGTCGCGTTCTCCGTGTCCGTTTCGACGAAGCCCAGGAAGCGTTTCTCCCCAGACAGCGTGATGCCTAGCGCGATGACCATCGTCGCGTCAGCGAACGTCTTGCCGTCCAGGAACACGGCCACCACGTCCTCATCGGATAGGTCCCGCTCCTGGAACGCCCGTAGCTGCGCCGCGCTGGCCTGGATGAACCCCCGGGACACCGTCGAACTCGACAGCCCGATCGCCCCGGGAATCGCCGCCGCGGCCGCCGCGTAGTTGCGGCACGAGATCCCGTAGAGCACCCGTCGCAGCAGCGCGTCGTCCACCTCGCGGTCGTCATGCAACGCCGCATACGACCGCAGCGGAATCTCGCTCCCTGCGAGGCGACGAATCCGGGGCACGCGAATCGGCACGCGCTGCCCCGCGAGACCCACCGTCCCAGGGTTACTGCCGTGACGGCGTCCACCGACCGACGCGTCCTTCCGGACGTAGCGCTCGCTCGCCAGCGCCGTCACCTCCTGGTCGAGCAACTCCTGCACATGCATCAGGCCCAGGGGCACCAGCGAGCGGATCAGCTCCACCTTCGCGTCCAGCTCCAGATCCGCGTAGGCCTCGCGGTGAATGATGTTGACCGAGCCCAGCTTGCGAACTTTCTTGCGCTTCCTGACAGCACGTAGGCCACTCATCGTGGCTCCTCTCTCTCGTGGGGTGATGTCCGTCTTTTGCAACGTCATCACACCACAGGGTCTGGAGCCGTTTCAATTTTCAACTAAGATTAGCTCACCCTCGGGACAGCTACCGGAAGCGAGAGGCCGAGCTCAGCCAGAAACAGCGGCGCACCAAGACACGGAAACGGCGGTCGACGCCTGTCCACAATTACGCGCTTTCACGTGACCGGCAACACCTGACGTGCCATTTTTAGTCCTGGTATTTATTCTGTAGCGCGCGAATTCGGTGCTTTCTACTCCTCTTCATCTGCTGGACGCCTCCTTTTCTGGTTCTACGCGCCCGATAATAGACTGCGATGCACGCCAGCGTTCCGCCGAGGCGTCAAGAGCATGTCCGGGGCTCTGAATTTATGGCACACCCAGTCCAGGGAGCCTCTTGCAAAACTCCTGAGGCAACCTCTGCCGGCGCTAGAAAATTCGCTCAAAGTGGTCATTGAGTCCGTGTAAGCTCTACGTTTGTCTTCAATTTCTTGCCTTGCCACGAACTGCGTCAGGAGTTTTGCAAGTACCTCCAGGGTTAAGACGAACGATCCGACCGCCCACGCCGAAATCACGGCGATCCGCCACGCCGGGCGCGTCCTCGGCACCTTCGATCTCTTCGGGTACGAGCTGTATGCCAGTTGCGAACCCTGTCCGATGTGCCTGGCGGCCATCTATTGGGCTCGCCTGGATCGGGTCTATTTCTCGAATACCCGAGAAGACGCAGCCCGGATCGGCTTCGATGACGCCTGGATCTATGCCGAGATACCAAAGCCCCCCGAGGCCCGCAGCCTGCCGATGGCACATCTGCCGTTGCCGGAAGCAGAGGAGCTGTTCCGGGAGTGGGAGACCAAGGCGGACAAGGTGCCGTATTGATGGGAGCCGGCAAAGATGGGCAGCAACGGACACGGCTGCGAGGCAGTCGTCGACAACCAGCCCGGCTCGTTCACGTGGCTGAATCGTACCGGGTTTTCGTGGCACATTTTCGACCGCGTTACCCACTGAGATCCCGGAAGGACCTCATGATTCTTAACCGTTTGCTCGTTGCTGCTGCCCTCCTGCTCGTTGCGACTTTTTGCCCAGGTGCAGGAGCCCGTGGCGCAGCCGCCGCTCGTCGAAGAGGTCCTGGCACCTGCTACCGGCCAGCCGCTGCCCGACGGGGTAGCGTTTCCCGCGATGGGATTCGGCACGTTCATGTCATCGAGCCAGCTCACGTTCGAGATCGTGAACGCCCCGCCGTTCCGGTTCACAGGCCAAGTCGAAATGGACGGTCGCAGCGGCGCGTTCTTCGCTGACGAGATCGATGACGACACTGCCCTCGGGAGTGACGACGGGATATTCGCGTGGGCGGCGACGTACGTAGGTGTCTTCGCTGGTTTCGGCCAAGCGGACAACCGGATTATCGATGTCGACGGTTTCGCGAACTGGGGCAATCCCGGCTCAACGGTCGACTACGACACCGCCGGCTTCATCGGCGGCGCGCTGATCGGGAAGAAATTCAAGATCGGTGGCGTGCCGCTCAGGATCGAACTCGACGGCATGGTCGGCAAGGTGTCGGCGACATCGAACAGGCTGGATCCGGAAGGATTGGACGAGACGGTGCAATCGGCGTGTTGTCAGATTGCCACGGCGCGCGCCGGGATCGAGCAGCCCGTCGGCGCCGCGACGATCTTCGCTGCAGGCGGATTGGCGGCCGCTCGGATCGAGCATTCGGTCACCGACATCGATTTCGGCCCAAACATGCCGCCACGGATGGACCCCGACGATTCCTTTCGCGACCGCTCGAGGGCGATCGGCTGGGGGATCAGCCTTGGTGTCGAGGCTCCGCTGGCCGAGGCTTGGACGGTGCGACTCGAAGGATCGCATCTAGCAGCCCGTGGTGAAAACGCCCTTTCGTAGGTCGAGGGGCATGTGTTCGTGACACCGTGTCATAAGGTCGAGAAACGACGAGTGCGGCAGATCTTGCGCATCTCGCGCCCACGCGGGCGATACGAGGGTCCAGAGGCGGCCAAGATCAGCGATCAAGGCCTCGAAGACGGCGACCGCGCGGCCTTGGAGGCTCCGCGGCGTGCCGACGCCCGTCAGCTGCCGCATGAGGAGCCCAAGATTGAACCCGCAGACGTGCACAAGCACGCGCTTGAGGATGTTGGGATGCCCACGCAGATGCACCCGGCGCAGCCGCTCGGTCTCGTAGAGATGCGCGTTGGGGCGTTCGAGCAACTCGCCCCGCCGTCGCAGCAGCCGTTGCCCACGCGTGCCCCGAATGCGCCGACGGTTCGCGTACACGGCGTCGCGCGCCGCCGCCTTGCCTGTCCAGTTGCGTCGCCCGCGGTCCGGCTCCGAAACATAACTGCGCACGCCGAGCGCGGCGAACGCCACCATCGTCTCGTTACTGTGATACCCCTTGTCCCCGACGACCTCGGCGATACCGGCGCCGGCCGGCAGGACGGCTTCGACGTGGTCGGCCGCCGTGATCAGGGTCTCGACCATCGTCGTCGTATCGCCGTCGTCGGCATCCTGCACGGTGACGCCGACGATGGCCCCCGTCTCCAGGTCCACCGCATGCTCCGCGGTGTGCGCCAAGTGCGTGCGCCCGTCCTTCAGCTTCGTGATCTTCGCGTCCGGATCCTGCGGATGCGTCCAGTCGTCGTTGGAGCCTTTCTTCTTCCGTTTCCGGTCGAACCGGGCCAGCTCAGCGCGGGTCGGCGTGACGATGCCGGACGCCTCGGCCAGCCCGGTCAGAAACGCCTCGTAGCCTTCGCCCGTGTCCCGGCGCACGATACTCCGCAATGCGGCGTTCGCTTCCAACGTCGTGGCATCGATGCCGAGGGTCCGCCCGGTCACGAGCTGGGCGTCGGCCAGTTGCTGCAGCACCCACGTGAACACCGCTTGATGGGTCTCGACGTCGATCAGGCGCCGGGTGCGCGACAGCGTCGAGTGATCCGGCGGCGCCTCGTGCAGCTCGAGGTCCAGAAACTGCCGGATGCTCAGCGAATCGGCCGCCCGCCACGCGATCGCCCGCTCCGAGTCCAGCCCTTCGAAGTAGCCGAGCATCAGCAGCCGGAAGTACCGCCCCGGCGCCAGACTCGGACGACCGACGCCGTCCGCGTAGAACGGCGCGCATTGCGCCTCGACGAACGCGTCGAAGCCCGTGTCATCGAGGATCCGATTCAATCGCTGATAGAACGGATGCGCCGCACTGCGAGGCAGGTCGCTGGTGGGAACCCACATCGATGCTTGCCGCGCCCGGCGTCGTCGTTTGCCCATCGCCATGCGCGACAGTGTAGTACGCGGGATCGATCGTGTCGATCCCTAATAGGGACTTTCACCACGGGCTGCTAGACTTCGGGCGGAGCACCCATGAAGTGAATCGTTCCGGCGATGGCCGTTGCGGGCCAGGGATGCCTCGCAGACCGTGTCCGTACACCATCGAGCACCAGCTCGGCATCGTACGTATGGCGATCATGCACCGGTTCGGCCGGTAGCGCGGAGAGAGGCCCACTTCCTCGGTGTGCAGCGCCGGACGTTCCGCGACGGCGCGACTGCGTGCGTGTGAGCGGCATGTCATCAGACCGTTGCCAGACATGTCGGGCGGCAGGCTCGATCACCCGGCGCAAATCACCGGTTTTCATCCTGTCCACCGAGGCTTCGCGCGCCCATCGTGTGTGTGGAGATATTCAGCTGCTGACGAAGGCCACGAGAGGCGTTTCTCCGGAACGCAATACGGCCATTACTGTGCCAGTATCGGGACTCTCCGCGGCCACAGAGTCGCGACGGCTCATCAATCGAATAAATCAGAATGGGTTCCGGTCCGTACCAGGATGAGGGTGTCGTTCTCCTGCTCCCAGACCAACAACCAGTCCGGTTCAATGTGACATTCCCAGCAAGGAGACCAATCCCCGGTTAAACGATGCCGCCGATGTCGTGGATCGAGAGGCTGTTTCGACAGGAGCCGCTCCACGACACTCCAGAGCGTGTCGAGATTCTTGCCGCGCTTCCTGCCACGCTTGAGATCCTTCTCGAATTGCCTCGTGGTGAGTAGGCGCATCGATCAACCGTGCCGAGCTTTGAGATCCTCCAGGTCGGCGTATTCGGTGAGTCCCTTTCCTGCGCGAGCCTGCCGTAGCGCGGCGAGGGTCTCGGCATTGGGCACCTTTACCGCGAACGGTAACCCGTGATGCAGGGTGACCTGTCGATAAAACAGCGTGATCGCCTCGGTGGGCGATAGCCCGAGCCCCGCGAAAACCTCTTCGGCTTGGCACTTCAACTCCGGTTCAACACGCGCCCGGATCATTTCAGTCTTGGCCATTTGGGATCTCCCTGTCTTGTTCGCGAAGAATGTACCACAAACGGGGAACACTTCAAGTGGCTCTTCGTCGATTTGAGTACAGCGATCTGAGGTGATACCCGGCCGCCTGCGCGGGCCGCAATTGAGGTGGGCGGCCTGCTCGACGGCCTGGACGAAAGAACGCGATCCCACTTGCACCGGACCACCCGGTGTTGTTCTCTCTTGATGTGCAACCAAGAAGGGAGGACACGTGGGATCGCAACGGGATTGTACCTGGATCTTGGGCTTGTCGGGCTTCCGAGTGGTGCGCGTCGAACGGGAGGACGACGGGGTGGAGAGTCGCCTGCGGTTGCAGTTGGAGCGGCGCGGGATACGGCGCTATGTGTGCAACGGCTGTGGACGCCGCACCGGCCGCGTGCGCGCCGCGCGCGAGCGGACGTGGGACGATCTGCCCTGGGCACGGCATCCGGTCACGTTGGTCTACCGGCAACGACGCGTGATCTGTCGCCACTGCGGGGTGCGCACGGAGCGGATCGAATTTGCCACCCCGAAGGCCCGGGTCACGCGCCGCTTGCGCCAGCAGATCGGCCTGGATTGCCAGTCGATGCCGACCAGCCACGCCGCCGTGCGGCACCGCGTCAGCTGGGGCAAAGCCCGGCGCGCCGAGACGGCCTTCTTGACCGAGTGGGATCGCACCCGCCGGAAACGGCGACCGCGGCACATCGGCCTCGATGAGGTGCAGCGCGGGAAGGGCCAGCGCTTCTGGACTGTCCTGTCGGATGTGGTGCGCGGCGAGGTCATGGGCTTGCGTCAGGATCGCACAACGACTACCGCCACGACCTTGCTCACGGAGGATCTCGACCCGCATCAGCGGGGCGCGATTCACGCGGTGTGTACCGACATGCACCGGCCCTATCTCAATGCGGTCACGCAGGTGCTGCCGCAGGCCGACGTGGTGTTCGACAAATTCCATGTCCTCCAGCATGCGAGCGCCGCGCTCGACGAGGTCCGCCGCCAAGAGTTCTTCCGCGCCGGGGCCGTGATGCGTGCCCATGGGCGCGGGAAACGCTGGTTGCTGCTCCGGCGCTGGAAGACGGTCCGCGGCTCGAAGCGCCGGGAACTGCAGACGTTGTTTGCCGCGAATCGCCGGCTGTTCAAAGCCTGTCTCCTGCGCGAACAGCTCGACCGCCTGTGGACGTATCGGACGCCGATGGGCGTGGGGCACTTCCTCATCGGCTGGGTGACCGCGTTGCGCTGGCAACGGCTCCCCGAGATGGAGCGCCTCGGCGCGTTCCTCGTTCGTCATCTCGAGGGCATCGCTGCCTACTGCTTCCACCCTGTTCGCTTCGGCGTGGTCGAATCGATCAACACGACCATCAAGGCGGTCCTCCGCCGCGCACGCGGTATGCAGAATGAACAACTGCTCTTGCTCAAACTGAAGTGGGCCACGGCTCATCCGATTCGATCGTCTCGCGACCTGGCGCGCTTCTTGAGCCTTCAACCCTTGTACTCAAATCGGTGAAGAGCCCAAATTCAGGATGACCTGCTGGATCTGGTCCGGGTCGCCAAGCACCGACACGTCCTTAACCCGCAGGCTATGCGCGATCGAGATGTTCTTGTGCGTGGTTCGGCGTAGAAAGCTCAACTCCTCGCGCAGCGTCGCGTCGACCCCCACGTGTGTGTGCTGCAGCTTGCCTTTTGCGCGCAAACCCCCAGGCCGAGAGCCGGCAGGCACAGATCGAACGCGTCGTCGCCGAGCGCACGGGACAGCTCGTTGGCCGCCAATCGTGCGCTCGAGTCGGAGACGCGAGGGTGAGCTAATCTTAGTTGAAAATTGAAACGGCTCCAGACCCTGTGGTGTGATGACGTTGCAAAAGACGGACATCACCCCACGAGAGAGAGGAGCCACGATGAGTGTCCTACGTGCTGTCAGGAAGCGCAAGAAAGTTCGCAAGCTGGGCTCGGTCAACATCATTCACCGCGAGGCCTACGCGGATCTGGAGCTGGACGCGAAGGTGGAGCTGATCCGCTCGCTGGTGCCCCTGGGCCTGATGCATGTGCAGGAGTTGCTCGACCAGGAGGTGACGGCGCTGGCGAGCGAGCGCTACGTCCGGAAGGACGCGTCGGTCGGTGGACGCCGTCACGGCAGTAACCCTGGGACGGTGGGTCTCGCGGGGCAGCGCGTGCCGATTCGCGTGCCCCGGATTCGTCGCCTCGCAGGGAGCGAGATTCCGCTGCGGTCGTATGCGGCGTTGCATGACGACCGCGAGGTGGACGACGCGCTGCTGCGACGGGTGCTCTACGGGATCTCGTGCCGCAACTACGCGGCGGCCGCGGCGGCGATTCCCGGGGCGATCGGGCTCTCGAGTTCGACGGTGTCCCGGGGGTTCATCCAGGCCAGCGCGGCGCAGCTACGGGCGTTCCAGGAGCGGGACCTATCCGATGAGGACGTGGTGGCCGTGTTCCTGGACGGCAAGACGTTCGCTGACGCGACGATGGTCATCGCGCTAGGCATCACGCTGTCTGGGGAGAAACGCTTCCTGGGCTTCGTCGAAACGGACACGGAGAACGCGACGGTGCTCACACCGTTCCTGCGGTCGTTGGTCGAGCGGGGCCTCGACCTCTCCCAGGGTGTGCTGGTCATCCTCGATGGCGGCAAGGGGCTCCGCACGGCCGTCCGGAAGGCCTTCCGGGGCCGGGCCCTGGTCCAACGGTGCCAGTGGCACAAGCGCGAGAACGTGGTGAGCTACCTGGCCAAGCCCGAGCAGGCGGTGTGGCGTCAGCGTCTCCAGCGAGCGTACAACCGGCCGGACTACGACGAGGCCCTCGGTGCGCTCGAGACGCTCCACGGCGAGTTGGACGAGCGGAACCAGTCGGCGGCTGACAGCTTGGCGGAAGGCCTGGACGAAACCCTGACGTGACATCGATTGGGCGTGTACGGAGTGCTGGGCCGGTCGCTGAAGACGACGAACTGTCTGGAGTCGGTCAATGCGCTGGTCGAGGAACGCTGCGCGAAGGTAGATCACTGGCAGAGCTCGAGCCAACGCCACCGCTGGCTGGCGACCGCCCTCCTGGACATCGAACCGCGCTTACGAAGGGTGAGGGGCTACCGCCACCTTCCCACGCTTCGGGCCGCATTGAAGCGAGAACTGAAGATCGACACGACGACGTCGAAGAAGCAGGCCGCGTAAGCCATCGGGAGCCGTGGAGAGTTTCAACTAAGAATGGGCTTGACTCTTCTTCAGACTGCCGATCCACAACTTCTGGTTATATCTCTCCAACGGCTCGCGGCCAGGCCGTGCGGCTCTGGATGATCGCGGCCATCAGGGAGACCTTTCTGGCGTCGAGATGTGTTTGGAGGCTCTGCAGAGCCTCCTTGGCGATGACGGTGGGGGTTGCTTGGTTTAAGACGACTCGAGCGTCGACGTCGCCGCTGGCGGAGAGCTCGTCGAGCACATCAAAGACATCATCAGCAGCCCAGGTGTCGAAGGCCGATGGCACCATGGGGACGAGGATGGTGTTAGCGGCCACGAGGGCGCTCCTGAAAACCGGCGCGTCTCGCCCTCCGACATCGATGAAGACGTAGTCGTAGGGCGCGGACAGCTCTGGCAATTGCTTGTGGAGAGTCGGTTGAGAGAGCTGGATGCCTGCGAATTTGGGCCGTGTGTCGTCCCTGGCGTTCAAAAACTGCAAGCTACTGGCTTGGGGGTCGGCATCAACCAAGAGAACCTTGTGGCCTTTGGCTGCGGCCATAACGGCCAGGTTGACGGCCAGGGTCGACTTCCCTACCCCTCCTTTGGTGTTGGCGATGGCATAGACGTGCGGCATGTGATATAAGACTATAAGAATATACTTAAATACATATTACCTGAGACCGTCCGGTGCGACAGACCCGCTCACAATGCGCACGTGCGCTTTGTACGGGCAACACCGAGCACCTCATGGGGCGGTGAACACCTCATTCAGGCCGCGACGACGGTCCTCTGGCCCGCGTCCACGCCCTCCTTCACCGCGCGACACTCCCCGAGACCGCGGGCAGCAGCTAACCGGACCGCCCGGACTGTGGGCCTGCCCCGATCTCGTGGACGGGTTAGCGCTTTCGGTCACATCGTGTTGTGTATTCCTCGACGATCCCCTGTGGGAGCTGTGGGAAACGTGCGGAGCACGTTTCCCAAGGGACTCGTGGACGCGCGTGTCGCGTCCACAGGCCCGGCAGCTTCCATAGGGGCCCCGCGGTCGGTGAGATCCCGACGCTGCTGCTCGAAGCGTAGAGGTGACTCGTAGCCGAGCGAGGAATGCCGTCGGTGGGTGTTGTACCACCCTTCGATGAAGTCAAACACCGCCGCGCGAGCGTCGCGCGGCGTCGGGAACGTGCAGCGGTCGAGGAGCTCGCACTCGAGCGTGGCGAAGAAGCTCTCGCACAGCGCGTTGTCGTAGCAGTCGCCGACCGACCCCATCGACGGGCGGACGCCCGCCTGCCGGCACCGCGCCCCGAAGGCGAGCGCCGTGTACTGGGTGAATTCAACCGGTCGTCGCAACACCTTGATGATGAGGTGCTGCGATGCAGAAACGGAAACGGCGACGGTCCGACCGCGCGGGTCGCCCTGCGATGCCTTCGCCTGGTCGGCCGCCGGTGGCGGGGCGTGAGGAGCGGCAACGGTTCTGGAAGGCGATCGCCCGGGGGGTATCAAGTGAGGATGCCGCTGTGTCATGTGGTGTGTCGCCGCCCGTGGGTGGTCGTTGGTTCCGTGCGAGCGGTGGTATGCCGCCGATCAGCTTGGCGCCCCGATCGGCTCGCTACTTGTCCTTCGCCGAGCGGGAAGAGATCGCGATCCTGAGAGCGCGGGGTGCCGGGGTGCGCGACATTGCCCGTCGGCTCCGTAGGGCCCCGTCGACGGTCTCGCGAGAGCTGCGTCGCAACGCTGCGACTCGAAGCGGCGGTCTGGGGTATCGGGCATCGACGGCGCAGTGGCACAGCGACCGACGTGCCCAGCGCCCGAAGATGGCCAAGCTGGCCGCGAACGACCAGCTGAGGCACTACGTGCAGGACCGCCTCGCAGGCACGATCATGGCTGAGGACGGGACGCCCGTGCCTGGTCCCCATGTGCCCTGGCACGGTCGCCGACACGGTCGCCGCCAAGACCGACGCTGGGCGGCTTCATGGAGTCCTGAGCAAATTGCCAACAGACTCAAGGTCGACTTCCCCGATGATGAATCGATGCGGATCTCCCACGAGGCCATCTACCAGGCGCTCTACGTGCAAGGACGAGGTGCGCTGCGACGCGAACTGGTGGCGTGCCTGCGGACCGGGCGGGCGCTGCGGGTTCCAAGGGCACGTACACGAGGACGCGGCAAGGCATTTGTCGAATCCGACATCCTGATCAGCAAGCGCCCTGCCGAAGCAGAAGATCGGGCGGTGCCAGGACACTGGGAAGGTGACCTGATTGTCGGACTGGGTAGCTCTGCGATTGGGACCCTCGTGGAACGCACCACGCGATTCACGATGCTGCTGCATCTGCCCCGCATGGATGACTATGGGCAGCCTCGGATCAAGAACGGTCCCGCACTGGCCGGGCATGGTGCCGAGGCCGTCCGAGACGCCATCGCGTCATCGATCATCTCGTTGCCCACGCAGCTTCGCCGTTCACTGACATGGGACCAAGGCACCGAGATGGCTCAACACGTGCAACTCCGACGCGATACCCGGCTGCCAATCTACTTCTGCGACCCCCACAGCCCCTGGCAACGCGGCACGAACGAGAACACCAACGGGCTGCTGCGTCAGTACTTCCCCAAGGGCACCGACCTGTCCAGGCACTCCCGTGATGACCTTGACGCTGTTGCCGCTGCTCTCAACAGTCGCCCCCGCAAGACCCTCGGCTGGAAGACACCTGCGGAGGCGCTTGGCGATCACCTATGCTCAATCACACAACGCGGTGTTGCGACGACCCCTTGAACCCAAGCTGACAGCCCTGATCCGAATGATGAACGACCGCCTGGGGTTGCCGCTGCTCGACGGCCATGTCCAAGGCGGCCAGCACGAGGGCCGTGCGCAGATGGGTCGCCATCGCCCAGCCGACGATGCGGCGACTCCAGACGTCGAGCACCACCGCCAGGTAGAGAAACCCGCGCCCCGTGGGGATGTAGGTGATGTCGGCCACCCAGAGCTGATTCGGGTCCGTCGCCGTGAAGGCTCGGCGCACCAGATCGGGCGCCGGCCGGGCGTCGGCCGCACGCGTGGTCGTCACGACGAACTTGCGGCGGCTGACGCCCCGCACCTGGGCGGCGCGCATCAGGCGCGCGACGCGCTTGCGACTCACCCGCCGGCCCCGCGCGACCAGCTCGGCATGGATCCGCGGGGCTCCGTAGGTCCCGCGCGAGTGGCTGTGAATCGCCTCAATCTCCGCCGTCAGCGCGGCGTCCTCGCGCGCCCGCTGACTCGCGGGACGTCGGTGCCACGCGTAGTACCCGCTGGGGGAGACCGCCAGCATACGGCACAGGGTGGCGATCGCATGGGCGGCCCGGTGCGCCTTCATGAATCTGAAGATCCGGAGGGGATCGCGTCGGTCTCCCGAGCGAACCAGGCCGCGGCTTTTTTCAAGATCTCCCGCTCTTCGCGGAGCCGGGCGTTCTCGCGCCGGAGGCGGCGCAGGTCGTCACGGTCGGCGGTCGTCAGACCGTCGGCGCGCCGCCCCGCATCGCGATCCGCTTGGCGCACCCAGTTGCGAATTGCCTGGGCAGACGGCTCGAACTCCTCGCCGAGCGATTCCGGCGTCCGACCCGCGCGAACGAGGTCGACCAGCCGTCGACGGAACTCTCCTGAATACGGTCGGTGTGTACGTGGCATCGTGACACCTCCTTACCCCACCTTGGGGGCTGGTGTCCACGAAACCGGGGCAACTCCAGTCTGAGGCTGCCCCGGTTTGGTGGACAGGTTAACGCTTTCGTCTCCGTGGTGCGTTTTCCTAAAAGAATGAAGACCTGTGGTAGCTTGTGGAAAACCTGCTTTGTGGTTTTCCAAGGAGCTGTGGGCGCTGGTTTGTGCGTCCACAGCTCCGGCAGCTTCCACAGGTCCTGGCGCGGGCAGTTCCGCTGGTACGAGCCGGCGGTCCCGGCGATGCGTGTGATTCAACGTGCAACAGGCCCGTGCCACACACGAGCCGGACTCACAGTAAAGGAGAATCCATTGAAGCCGACCTTTCTGAAGGCCATTAGCCTGTCGCCGCGTGTCGTCGCGTCGCTGGCCGTCCTGGCGGTAGCATGGGCGCCAGCCGGGGCCGACGCGCGCGGCGCGGCGCAAGGCGAACCACAGGAGCAGATCGAGGAACTCAGCCGGGTGCTCGGGGTGACACCGGCGGAGATTGAAGCGCTGGGCCTGTCGCCCGAGGAGATGCAGCGCCTGCTCGCCGGGTTCACCACGGAAACAGTGGTTGTCGGCTCCCGGGGGCAGCCGCGGACGGTGACCACATCGCCGGTGCCGGTTGACGTGCTCTCCCCCGCCGACCTCACCAGGCAGGGCAGCATCAACCTCCAGGACCAACTCCGGACGGTGGTGCCGTCGTTCAATGTCAACACCCAGCCGATCAGTGACGCCTCTACGGTCGTTCGGCCGGCGATGCTGCGCAACCTGGCCCCGGACCACACGCTGGTCCTGGTCAACGGCAAGCGCCGCCACCGCTCGTCGATCATCGATTGGCACGGCGGCAACGGCGTGGCGTTCGGATCGCAGGGACCCGATATCTCGGCCATCCCGGCGATCGCCCTGCGGCAGGTCGAGGTGTTGCGGGATGGTGCGGCTGCGCAATACGGCTCGGACGCGATTGCCGGCGTGCTGAACTTCCAACTCAAGGACGCCGTCTCCGGCGGGGCTATCGAGTACCACACCGGCATCTTCGGCGACGGCGACGGCGAGGCCATGACCGTTGCCGCCAACGTCGGTCTGCCACTGGGTGCCACTGGCTTTGCCAACCTCAGCCTGGAGTACGGCGGCTCGAACCCGACAAATCGGAGCGCGCCCCGCAGTGACGCGATCGCCCTCATCGCGGCCGGGAACACCGACGTGGCGTCCGATACGCCGCAGATCTGGGGATCGCCGGACATCGACGACGACCTCAAGCTCTTCGGAAACTTCGGCTACACCTTCGCGGCCGGGGTGCAGGTCTATAGCCACACCAACTACGCCAGCAAGCGGGTGACCGGTGGCTTCTTCTTCCGCAACCCGAATACGCGGGGCGGCGTCTTCAGCGGCGACGGAGGCGAGACGCTGCTGATCGGCGACGTGCTGCGAGCTAACGAGATGGGGTCGGCGAATTGCCCAACGGTGGCCATCACCGACAACGTCGCCGACCCGGTCGCCCTGCAGCAGGTGTTCGACGACCCGAACTGCTTCTCGTTCCGGGAGCGGTTTCCTGGCGGCTTCACGCCGAGCTTTGGCGGCGAGGCGCAGGACATGTCGTTCGTCGGCGGCATCCGCGGCTTCGCCACCGACGGCTTCACCTGGGACGTGAGCGGATCGCTCGGCGCCCACGAAACCGACCTCTTCATCACCGACACCGTCAACGCCTCGCTCGGCCCCGACACGCCCACCTCGTTCAAGCTCGGCAGCAACCGGCAGCGGGAGGTCGCGCTCCACGCCGACGTGTCCTACGCCGCCACCGACATGATCAACATCGCGGCCGGCGCGGAATGGCGGAACGAGCAGTACGAGACCCGCGCAGGGGATCCCGCGTCGTGGACGGTCGGCCCCTATGGCCGTGAACAGGGATTCTCCGCCGGCTCCAACGGATTCTTCGGCTACGGGCCGATGGCTGCGGGCACCTGGAGACGGCGCAACGTCGCGGTCTACGGCGACATCGAGCTGACCGGCGCCGAGGACGACTGGACGCTCGGATCGGCCGTCCGGATCGAGCACTTCGACGATTTCGGCCCGACGATGAACAGCAAGCTCTCCGGCCGCGTCGGCTTCGTGCGCGCCAGCGTGAGCAGTGGGTTCCGCGCCCCAACGCCGGGCCAGCAGAACGGGTTCAACATCTCGACCATCTTCGACCCGGCGCTCGGCGATCTCGTGAACAACGGCACCATCCCGTCGATCTCGCCGGTGGCGGCGCTCCGCGGCGGCGTGCCGCTCGCGCCGGAAACGTCAATCAACTACACCGCCGGTGTCGTCTTCGACACCGGGCCGTTCACTTTCACGGCCGATTACTTCCGGATCACCGTGTCCGACCGGATCGGGATCACGAGCGACTTCACCCTCACGACAGAGGAGATCGACACCCTGCTGGCGGAGGGCGTGACGGCCGCCCGCGATCTGCGGCGGTTCCGGTTCTTCACCAACGCGTTTGCCACCACGTCCCAGGGGATCGATCTGGTGTCGACCTTCACGCCGGTCGCGTTGCGCGGCAACTCCATCATCAGAGCCGTCTTCAACTACACCGACACCGCGGTGACCGACAACGACAAGGGGCTGCTCAACGACCGGCGCCTGGCCGAGTTCGCCTACGCGCTACCGCGAACCCGCTGGAACATCGGTCTGACCCAGCAAGTCGGGCGGGTGAGCCTGCTCGCCCGGGTGAATTACTTCGGCGGCTGGTACGACTACGACAGCGGATTTGCACAGATCTACTTGCCATCCGGCGGCATCGAGCAGGGCTTCTTCGCCGGCCAGCCGATTGTCGACCTCGAGGCGAGCATGGGGCTGGGCGGCGGTACGACGCTGGCGGTCGGCGGCCAGAACGCGTTCAACACCTTCCCGGACGAGAGTGTGCGCGCGCGGTCCGTCGGCGAGAAATACAGCGAGTACACGCCGTGGGGCTTCAACGGCGCCTACTACTACGCACGTCTCAACTACGGCTGGGGCCGGTAGCGCGCACGGTGCCGAGCCATGTAGCGAAAAGCAATCCCAAGTGCCTGCCAGATGGTCGCCGGGGTATACGCCAACCCGACACCTGCCTCTGGCCCGTTAACTGCCTTATTTGGGCTCTTCACCGATTTGAGTACAAGGGTTGAAGGCTCAAGAAGCGCGCCAGGTCGCGAGACGATCGAATCGGATGAGCCGTGGCCCACTTCAGTTTGAGCAAGAGCAGTTGTTCATTCTGCATACCGCGTGCGCGGCGGAGGACCGCCTTGATGGTCGTGTTGATCGATTCGACCACGCCGAAGCGAACAGGGTGGAAGCAGTAGGCAGCGATGCCCTCGAGATGACGAACGAGGAACGCGCCGAGGCGCTCCATCTCGGGGAGCCGTTGCCAGCGCAACGCGGTCACCCAGCCGATGAGGAAGTGCCCCACGCCCATCGGCGTCCGATACGTCCACAGGCGGTCGAGCTGTTCGCGCAGGAGACAGGCTTTGAACAGCCGGCGATTCGCGGCAAACAACGTCTGCAGTTCCCGGCGCTTCGAGCCGCGGACCGTCTTCCAGCGCCGGAGCAGCAACCAGCGTTTCCCGCGCCCATGGGCACGCATCACGGCCCCGGCGCGGAAGAACTCTTGGCGGCGGACCTCGTCGAGCGCGGCGCTCGCATGCTGGAGGACATGGAATTTGTCGAACACCACGTCGGCCTGCGGCAGCACCTGCGTGACCGCATTGAGATAGGGCCGGTGCATGTCGGTACACACCGCGTGAATCGCGCCCCGCTGATGCGGGTCGAGATCCTCCGTGAGCAAGGTCGTGGCGGTAGTCGTTGTGCGATCCTGACGCAAGCCCATGACCTCGCCGCGCACCACATCCGACAGGACAGTCCAGAAGCGCTGGCCCTTCCCGCGCTGCACCTCATCGAGGCCGATGTGCCGCGGTCGCCGTTTCCGGCGGGTGCGATCCCACTCGGTCAAGAAGGCCGTCTCGGCGCGCCGGGCTTTGCCCCAGCTGACGCGGTGCCGCACGGCGGCGTGGCTGGTCGGCATCGACTGGCAATCCAGGCCGATCTGCTGGCGCAAGCGGCGCGTGACCCGGGCCTTCGGGGTGGCAAATTCGATCCGCTCCGTGCGCACCCCGCAGTGGCGACAGATCACGCGTCGTTGCCGGTAGACCAACGTGACCGGATGCCGTGCCCAGGGCAGATCGTCCCACGTCCGCTCGCGCGCGGCGCGCACGCGGCCGGTGCGGCGTCCACAGCCGTTGCACACATAGCGCCGTATCCCGCGCCGCTCCAACTGCAACCGCAGGCGACTCTCCACCCCGTCGTCCTCCCGTTCGACGCGCACCACTCGGAAGCCCGACAAGCCCAAGATCCAGGTACAATCCCGTTGCGATCCCACGTGTCCTCCCTTCTTGGTTGCACATCAAGAGAGAACAACACCGGGTGGTCCGGTGCAAGTGGGATCGCGTTCTTTCGTCCAGGCCGTCGAGCAGGCCGCCCACCTCAATTGCGGCCCGCGCAGGCGGCCGGGTATCACCTCAGATCGCTGTACTCAAATCGACGAAGAGCCTGAATCTGGCTGTCAACGCGTGTGACGCGATGCCCGGCGGTGGCGAGTTGCGGTTCACGACCGATGTCGTCACGCTGACCGAATCCGAAGCGCGGCTCGATGCGGACGCTGAGCCAGGCTCTTATGTACGGCTCGCGATGGCCGATACGGGGGCGGGGATCCCGACGTCCATCAAGGACCGTGTCTTCGAGCCCTTCTTCACCACGAAGGGCGACGGAAAAGGTAGCGGCATGGGGCTGGCGATGGTCTACGGCATCGTCAGAAACCACAGCGGCTTCGTCCAGCTCATCTCGCGGGACGGGCGCGGCACGACATTCATCGTCTATCTGCCCGTCGCTGCCGAGCATGCCGAGGTCCACACCCTCCCCTGCGCGTCCGACAGCCTCGTCGCCGGTTCTGGGCGGGTCCTTGTCGTCGATGACGAGGAACCGGTTCGTCAGGCGGCCTCCGCTGTGCTGCGACGTCTTGGATACGTCGTGACGGTGCCGAGCGGCGCGACGGCTGTGGCCTACTGCTCAACGCAGCCTGACGATGTCGACGTCAGACCTCGACCGTTTGCGGTGGGAATCCCCGCACGGCAAACGGCCCACACTCGAGATCCAACACGTAGTCATCCGCGTTCGTCTTCAGTGGGACCAACACGGTCGAGGTGTCGGCGTCGGCCCAGCAGAACGTGAAGCGGGGATGCTGCTCCCGGATCGACCATCCGTGCCCGAGGAATCGGTCATCATCCGCCCCGCCGACGTCGATCGCCAGGGTGTCGTAGGTCCGCCCCCGGATCCGGTCATAGACCGGCAACCCGACGTCGTACCGCCAGGCCACGTAGGCGCTGGCCGGGAGAGAGAAGGGGTTCCCGAGACGCTCGTAGAACTCCTCGACCACCCGGATGAACGTCACGCCTTCGACTGGTGTCACGGCACCGCTCCGGTAGCCGACCATGAACACCGTGTTGAACGCGAGGAGTGCGAACAGCGCCATGACCGGCGCCACGAGGGGGCGCCGCTGGAGCGTGGCGAGCAGACCGGCGAGTCCCATGGCGAAGACGAGCGCGCAGCTCGCGAAGCGCCTCGCGCCGAACCCCGCGCCGCCCCACCAGATCTCGACCGCCCCATTGACCCACAGCTGGCCAACGAAGCCGGAGCCAAGCACCACGGCCACCCGCCACTGCCGCCGTGCGAAGAGCAGGAGACCAACCAGCGCAGCAGTTGGCCGCGATGAGCCACACGTGCGCGAGAAGGAAGAAGGGGCTCCAGAGCAGTGGCGCGCCGAACGCGTATTGCCGCGCCGCATGTGAACCGAACGCCACCGCCTCGTTCGTGAACTCCAGATCCCCGTCCATGACCAGCGATCGGACCTGCACGAAGTACGAGCGCCCGTCGGACGCCACGCCGTCGAAGCCGACGTGAAAGAGCGCGAGCAGCAAGAGCAGGAACGCGATGAACGTGATGCCGATGCCGTCCAGGCGCGACGCATGGAGCATCAAGGCACTCCGGGCGGGCGGCGCGACGCGCCGCGCCAGCGCCCGGCCCGCGAGCACACAGGCCAGAATTCCGAAGAGGCCACCCCCGAGCAGCCCGAGCCGGTCGCGATAGAGGCACAGAATCGTGACGTGCCAGACGGTCAGGCAGGCGGCGGCGAGCAGGGTAACGTCGACGATCCAGGCGGCGCGCACCCAAGGCGAGGTTGTGGCTTCGCTCGACGCGGCCAAGGTGGGCTCATCCTGATGTTGTGCGGTCAGCGGGTCAACCGGTGCGCTGACGTTGAACGCGATTGGGTGGAGGCTGGAGGGCGCCGTAGCCGGGCGCCGCTGCGCAAGCGCTCGCGATAGGTGATCAGGCCGCGGCTAGCGCTCGCGATAGGTGATCAGGCCGCGGCTAGCGCTCGCGATAGGTGATCAGGCCGCGGGTCGGGTCGTAGGGTGACACGCCGACCTTCACGCGGTCGCCCGGGACGACCTTGATCCGGAATCGGCGCATCCGACCGCTGAGCTGCGCGAGCACCTCGTGGCCGGTGTCGGATTCGACCCGATATAGGCCGCCGCTGTGCACGGCGGTGACCAGGCCCTGGATGTCGATGAGATCGTCTTTCGACAACTGCGCTCGCTCCGAGCCTGAATCATACCAGCTCAGGCGAGCGTCGATCTGGGCCTCAGCGACTGCCGCAGACAGGTCGGCGACACGTCCGCCTACGCTGAAGCTTCGGCGGACGGCCTTCACTCGAACCTGCCAGCCAAAGCTCGCATTGCCGTCAGGGTGAGTGAAGAATGGTGCGGAAGGGGGGATTTGAACCCCCATGGGCCTAGGGCCCGCCAGCCCCTCAAGCTGGTGCGTCTGCCAGTTCCGCCACTTCCGCAATCGATCGGGGGGAGACCTCGATTCGTGATCCCGTCGGGGGCGCGAGGATAGCGCCGCTCGTTGTTCCGGTGCGCGGCCTATTGCGGCTCCGCGTCGTCGGGCGCCGTCGGGGCTGGCACCGCCTCGACGGGCGCCGCGTCCGGGGTCGCGATGCCGCTCACGACGGAGCTGGGACCCTGCTGGCCCATGATGGCGAGGACCAGTGCGCCGAGCATGAACAGTGCGCCGAGCACGGCCGTTGCGCGGGTCAGGACAGTCGCCCCCGTGCGGGCGCCGAACGCCGCCTGGCTCCCGCCGCCGCCGCCGAACGCGGACGCGATGTCGCCGCCCTTGCCCTGCTGCAACAACACCACCAGCAGCAGCAGCATGCAGACGACAACGAAGATCGTGGTCGCAATTGCGGTCAGCATCTCGTCAATTATACCGATCCGCTACGCCGATCCCGTGCCCGGCGTCGAGTTGGCCACGATCTCGGCAAAACTGGCCGCGTCGAGGCTCGCGCCGCCGACCAGGGCGCCATCGACATCCGCCTCAGTGGACAACGCGCGCGCGTTGGCCGGCTTGACGCTCCCGCCGTAGATGATGCGACACCGGGTGGCCGCGTCGGCGTCGGCGCCGTGGACCAGCTGCTGCCTGAGATGCGCGTGTGCCTGCTGTGCCTGGTCCGGCGTCGCCGTGCGACCGGTCCCGATCGCCCACACCGGCTCGTAGGCGACGATGAGCGCCGCCACTTCTTGCGGCGTCAGGCCCGCGAGACCGCTCTCGAGCTGCCGGGCGAGGACCGCCAGCGCGTCACCCGACTCGCGCTGTGCGAGGGATTCGCCGACACACACGATGGGCGTCAGGCCGGCGTCGACCGCGGCGCGCACCTTGCGAGCAACGCCGGCGTCGTTTTCGCCGAAGAGCTGGCGCCGCTCCGAGTGACCGATGATCACGTGACTAGCCCCGGCCGCCGCCAGCATCCCGGCGCTCACTTCACCCGTATAGGCGCCCTCGGCTGCCCAATGCAGGTCCTGACCCGCCACCCCGACGCGGGTCGCGCGGCAGGCCGTGGCCACTCGTGCCACCGCGATAAACGGAGGCGCCAGCACGATCTCCACGTCCGCGGTCTCGGCGACTCGTGGCAGGAACGCATCCGTGAAGGCGGCGGCGTCGTCCACCGTCTTGTGCATCTTCCAGTTAGCGGCAAGGACAGGTGTTCGCATGGGTCTCGCTACAGTCCACTACGCGTCGGGGAGCGCGGCGACTCCCGGCAGCGTCCGGCCACCGAGAAACTCGAGCGAGGCGCCGCCGCCGGTCGAAACGTGGCTGATACGCGCGGTCACGCCGGCTTTCGCGACCGCGGCCACCGAGTCGCCCCCGCCTACGACCGTCACGCCCGGGCACTCCGCCACCGCGTGGGCGACGGCGACCGTGCCCGCGCTGAACGCGTCCACCTCGAACATGCCCATCGGGCCGTTCCAGACGAGCGTCCGCGCGTCGGCGATGGCAGCAGCATACGACGCCCGCGTGCGCGGGCCAATGTCGACGCCAAGACACTGGCCAATCGATGGATCGTCGACCGCGAGATCGCGATGAGCGGCATCGGCGTCCACTCCATCGGCAACGACGTGGTCCGACGGCAGGCCGAGCCGGACGTTGCGGTCGGCCGCGCCAGACTCGATGCGTCGGGTCGCCTCGATCAGATCCGGTTCGACGAGCGACCGGCCGGTGGGCAGGCCTCGCGCCTTGAAGAAGGTATACGCCATCGCGCCGCCGATGAGCAGCGTATCGATATGCGGCAGGAGATTCTCGATGACGTCGAGCTTGCCCGACACCTTGGCGCCGCCCAGGATCGTCACGAACGGTCTGGCCGGCGAGTCGAGCAGCGCGCCGAGGTGCTCCAGCTCCGCGGTCATGAGCAGGCCCGCGCCCGCGTCGGTCATATGGGGCACCACGCCCGCCGTGGACGCATGTGCGCGGTGGGCCGCGCCGAAGGCATCGTTGACGTAGACGTCTGCCAGCTCTGCGAGCGCCTGGGCGAAGCCTGGATCGTTCCGCTCCTCCTCGCCGTGGAACCTGAGGTTCTCGAGGAGCGTGACGCCGCCCGCGCCCGCGTCGGCGACGGTCTTGCGCACCGCCGGCCCCGTCGAATCCTCGGCGAGCGTCACCGGCCGGTCCAGCAGCTCCGCGAGTCTGATGGCGACCGGCGCGAGGCTCAGCTCCGGCACCACCGCGCCCCGAGGCCGGCCGAGGTGGGAGGCGACCACGAGCGACGCGCCCCGGTCGAGCGCATGGCGCAGCGTTGGGAGTGAAGCGCGAATGCGGGTGTCATCGGTCACCCGGCCATTGTCCAGTGGCACGTTGAAGTCGACGCGCACGAGGACGCGTCGGTCGGCCAGGGGGATGTCACGGATCGAGCGTTTGCCCACGGTCGTCGAACCCTGGAACGGCGGAACGCGGGACCTCCTACCGTCCCTTCGTTCCCAGCAGGGCAATGAGATCCACGCAGCGCGACGCGTATCCCCACTCGTTGTCGTACCACGCGAGGACCTTGACGAAGTCGCCGTCCATCACCTTGGTGTAGGCGGCGTCGACGATCGACGAATGGGGGTTGCCCTTGAAGTCAATCGAGACCAGCGGCTCCGTGGAGAGTTGGAGCACGCCCCGCAGTCTCCCCTCCGACGCGATTCGAAACGCCTCGTTGATGTCGTCGGAGGTGGCCGCCCGCTCGACCTGCGCCACCAGGTCAACCACCGAGACATTCGGCGTCGGAACACGCATGGCGATACCGTCGAGCTTGCCCTTGAGCTCGGGGAGCACTTCGCCAACGGCGATGGCCGCTCCGGTCGTCGTGGGAATCATCGAGACCCCGGCGGCGCGGGCGCGGCGGAGGTCCTTGTGTGGCAGGTCGAGGAGCTTCTGGTCGTTCGTATAGGAATGGACCGTGGTCATCCACCCGCGGCGGAGCCCGAAGCGCTCGTGGAGCACCTGCACGACCGGCGCGAGACAGTTGGTCGTGCACGACGCGTTGGACACGATGTGATGCTGCGCCGGGTCGTAGCGGTCTTCGTTCACACCCAGGACAACGGTGAGGTCGGGCCCCTTGGCGGGGGCCGAGATGATGACTTTCTTGGCGCCGCTCGCCAGATGCTTGGCGGCGTCCTCGCGCTTCGTGAAGAAGCCGGTTGATTCCACCACGACGTCGACGCCCAGATCGCCCCACGGGAGCGCCGCCGGATCGCGCTCCGACAAGACCGCAAAGCGACGGTCGCCCACGCGCAACCCGCCGGCGTCGACCGCGACCGGCTCGTCCAGGTTGCCCAGCACGGAGTCGTACTTCAACAGGTGAGCCAGTGTCTCGGGGTCCGTGATGTCGTTCACCGCGACGAACTCCAGCTCTGCCTGAGTCGACTGCAACGCGGCCCGCATGATGTTGCGCCCGATCCGCCCGAACCCGTTAATCCCGACCCTGATGCTCATACCGTCGTCCTCTCGAAGCTGTTGCACCCCGTGATGCCCCGTGACCGCCGAACAAACAGGCTATTCTAACCCCAGAGCCATACTTCGTCGAGCACGCCTGAGCTCATGTATCTGGTCTACAGCGCACTCCTCCTCTTCTTCTTCGTCGTCAGTCTCCCGACCATCGCTTACGCCAGATGGCGTCACGGCAAGGCGCTTGGCAGCGTTGCCGAACGGTTCGGTCGCCTCCCCATTGCGGTCAATCCCGAACACCGCCGCTCGATCTGGATTCACGCCGTCTCCGTCGGAGAGGCGCTGGCCGCACGCTCGTTGGTGGTCCGCCTTCGCGACGCGTATCCCGACCATCGGCTGATCATGTCGACGACCACGGCGACTGGGCAGGTGGTCGCGCGGGGGTTCGGGACCCTCCTCGACGCGACCTTTTACGCGCCGTTCGACCTTCCGCCGTGCGTCGCGGGAGCGCTCGATCGCGCCGCCCCCGACGTGCTCATTGTCGTCGACACGGAGATCTGGCCCAACCTTCTGCGGGCGTGCCAACGCCGAGGCGTCAAGACGATGCTGGTCAACGGGCGGGTGTCCGACCGGTCGTTTCGAGGGTACAGGATGGCGCGACGGTTCATGCGACGGGTGCTCGGCGACCTGGATCGCATCTGTGCGCAGACGGAACCGTGGAGTCGTCGGTTCGTCGCGCTCGGCGCCGACCCGGCGCGGGTCACGGTGACCGGGAGCCTCAAGTTCGATACACCGGGCGTGACCGCGGCCGCCGCGGATTTTCACGTCGGCGACCGGGTGCTGGAGCTCTTCCGGGTGGGAGAGGGACGGCCGGTGATCATCGCCGCAAGCACCCTCCGCGGCGAGGAGGAGCCGGTGCTGCGCGCGTTCGCGCGCGTCCGCGGACTGGCGGCCACGGCGTTGCTCATTGTGGCGCCCAGGCACCCGGAGCGGTTCACGGAAGCGGAGCAACTGGCGACCGCCGCCGGCTACCGGGTGATGCGACGCACGGCAATGGTCGTGGGCGACGTCTCGGCGGCCGACGTCGTGATCCTCGACACGATCGGCGAGCTGGCGCGCATCTACCAGGTGGCGACGGCGGTGTTCGTCGGGGGCAGCCTGGTGCGGGGCGGGGGCCACAACATCTTGGAGCCCGCGGCGTTCGGCAAGGCCATCGTGTTCGGGCCGTACATGGAAAGCTTTGCTGAGATCGCCGAGCAGTTCGTGGCCCACGGCGCCGCGCTACAAGTGCGTGCGCCGGCCGATCTCAAAGACGCGGTCGCCGATCTCGTCGACGATCCCGTGCGCCGCGCGGGGCTGGGCGCTGCTGCGCGAGCGATGGTCGAGGCGAACCGTGGCGCCACGGCGCGCTCGATGGCCGCTATCGCCGCGCTGCTGCCGCGTGGCGCCGCGCCGCCACGGACCGCGACACTGCGCGTCGTGCGATGAGCGTGCTGAGCCACCTCTACGGTTCCCTCGCCGCACGTCGCCGGCGCTGGTATGCCGAGCGCCCCGACCGCCACCGCCGCCTAGAGCAACCGGTCGTCAGCGTCGGCGCCCTAGCGGCCGGAGGGAGCGGGAAGACGCCGCTCACGGCGCACGTCGCCGAGCTCCTGGCCGCGCACGGCGAGCGGCCAGCGGTGCTGAGCCGCGGCTACGGACGGCGCCGTCGCCTCGACGGCGTGGTCGTCGTGTGCGATCGGAACGGGATCCGAGCCACCTTGGACACGGCCGGCGACGAACCGCTGATGCTGGCACACCGACTCGTGGGGGTGCCGGTCCTGGTCTGCGAGGATCGGTTTCTGGCTGGACGGGTCGCCGAGACACGATTCGACGCGTCGGTGCACGTGCTGGATGACGGATTTCAGCACCTCGCGCTCCATCGCGATATCGACCTGGTCGTCATCGGCGCCGCCGACCTCGAGGCACGACAGACGCTGCCGGGTGGGCGTCTCCGCGAACGGCCGACGACCGCGCGCGTCGCCCACGCGCTCATCGTCGAAGCGCCGACCCTGGCAGCCGCCTCAGAGGAGGCTGCGCGGCTTGGTGTCGGCGAGGTGTTTCAGCTCACCCGCCGTCTGGGGACGCCGGTTCCCGTGGCGCCGGAGGCGCCTGTCGCTGTCCCGGGTGGCGCGCCCGTGCTCGTCGTCTGCGGCATCGCTCATCCCGCGGCGTTTGTGGCCGCTGTCCGCGACGCGGGCTACGCGGTCGCCGGGTCGATCGAGCTCGCTGATCATCATCCGTTCTCAGCGCGCGACGTTGAACGCATCGTCCGCCGCGCGACCGCGGTCAGCGCCGAGTGCGTGTTGACGACCGAGAAGGACATGGTGCGACTCCGCCCCTACGCGCCGTTCGCGTTTTCGCTCGCGTGGGTGCCCCTGCACGTAACAGTCGAGCCGGCCGATCGCCTTCGCGCATGGCTGGTCGACCGGATCAACGGTGCCCGAGCGGCGCGCGGACGCGTCACGTGACGGCCATGCGTCACCGACTCGAGTATGGCGTGGTCGTGGCGGTGCGGACAGTCGCGCGGCTGCTGCCGAGAACCGCCAGCCTGGCGCTGGGAACCGTCCTCGGTCACGTCTTTCATCTGTTTCACGGGCGGCGTCGCGAGCTGGCGGTCGCGAACCTGCGGGCCGCGTTTCCGGCACGGAGCGAAGCCGACTGCCGGGCGATTCTGCGCGCCACGTTTCACCAGTTCGGCCGCCACGTCGTCGACTTTCTCAACTTCGATGCGATGGGACGTGACCAGATGATGCGGCTGGTCGAATGGCAGGGCGACGAGCACGTCCAGCGGGCGATGGCCAGGGGCCGTGGGGTGATGTACTTCACCGGGCATTTCGGCTGCTGGGAGCTGCAAATCATGGTGCATGCGCACCGGTTCGGCCCTATCGCGATGGTGGCACGGACGCTCGACAACCCGCTCCTCGAGCGGCTCATCGAGCGCATCCGATCCCGGGTCGGCACACGGGTGCTCTCACGCCAGGGTGCGATCCGTGGATTGCTCGGCGCGCTCACGCGGCGCGAATCGGTTGGCATGATGATCGACCAGCACATCCAGGACCGGAGCGCGGTGGTCGTCAACTTTTTCGACCGCCCGGCCTCGACGACGTCCGCGATTGCCGCTCTGGCCCTGCGCACCGGCGCGCCGATCATTCCGGTGTTCGCGCTGCCGCTCCCGGGCGGACGCTATCGGATGATCTATGAGGCGCCAATCGAGCCGCCGTCCAGCGATGACCCCGACGCGGTGCAGACCTATACCGAGCGGTGCACCGCGGTGCTCGAGCAGTACGTCCGGCGCGATCCGCATCTCTGGCTCTGGATGCATCGTCGCTGGCGCGTCCCCGCCGCCGAGTCCGATCAGGCGAGGCAGGCCCTGGAGGCCTCGGCTGGGGTGCGTGAAGATGCCACCCGCTGACCCATGCGCATCGTGATTCGCACACCGAACTGGCTCGGCGACCTGATGCTGTCGCTGCCCGGCATCGCTGCGGGCGGCGAGACGGACCGCGCCGCGGGCTGTGCGATAGAATCCAGGCTCGCGTCCGCGCGCCCCGCGGCCGGCAAGGTCATCAACTTCATCGGTCAGACCGACCTGTCGAGTGCCCAGCCGGGTCGAGTAGCAACGATCTCGCGATGCCACGACCTCAGCCGATGACGTCCGCCCCCGGAGACGCAAGCAGGCTGACGCGGCTGGTCGACGCCTTTGGCGCCCTCCGCGTCGCGGTCGTCGGCGACATCATCGCAGACGAGTTCATCTATGGCCGGTTGTCTCGCATCTCACGCGAGGCGCCGGTCCTGATTCTCAACTACGACCGCACGACGGTCGTGCCGGGCGGCGCGGGGAACGCCGCCCGCAATGTCGGGGCGCTCGGCGGCGCCGCCCAGCTGGTCGGGCTCGTGGGCCATGGCGCCGTCGACCGTCGGCTGGCGCGGTCGCTCGGCGCACGCGTCGACCGGACGCGGCTGCTCCGGCCCGCCGGGTATCGCGCACCGGTGAAGACCCGCATTCTCGCCGGCGGCCTACACAGCGCGCGTCAGCAAATCGTCCGCGTCGATCGGGAAGCCACGCCGGTGGCCGACGTCAGCGTCCGGCGGGAATTCGAGCGCGCCGCGGTGCGTGCGGCTGCCGAATGCGATGCCGTCCTCGTGTCCGACTACGGATCGGGTCTGGTGAGTCCGACAATCGTGCCCAAGCTGGCGCGCGCCGTGACGCGCAGGGGCAAGCCGGGGGCGCCGATTCTCGTCGACTCGCGTTACAACTTGTTCGCCTTTCGGGGATGCACGGCGTGCACGCCCAACGAGTCGGAGGTCGAGCAGATGCTCGGCACACCGATCGGCGATGACCCGGGGCGGCTCGAACGCGCGGGACGGGCCGTGCTCCGACGCACACGCGCGCAGGGGGTCGTCGTCACGCGGGGCAGCCGCGGCATGGCGGTGTTCGTCCCGGGCCGTCGGACCGCCCGCATTCCCATCTTCGGCACCGACGAGGTCGCCGACGTGACCGGGGCCGGCGACACCGTCATCGCCACGATGACGCTCGCATTGGCGTCGGGCGCTTCTCTCCTCGAGGCCGCCCACCTCGCTAACTACGCCGGGGGCGTCGTGGTGATGAAACGGGGCACAGCGACGGTCAGCGGCGGCGAGCTCGCCGACGCCGTGCGCGTTGCCAACGGCACAGGATGGATGCGCGCGCCGGCGGGATGATTGTCTCGGAGGGCCAGCTGCGCGACCTTGTCGCCGCTGCCCGTGCGGAGGGACGGACGTTCGCGTTGGCGAACGGGTGCTTCGATCTGCTGCATGTCGGGCACGTGCGGTACCTGCGGGGGGCGGCGGCGGAGGCCGATCATCTGATCGTGGCGATCAACGACGACGAGTCAGTGACGGCGCTCAAGGGGGAGGGCAGGCCAATCCAGCCGGCGGTCGAACGGGCGGAGGTCGTTGCGGCCCTCGCCATCGTCGATTACGTCGTTGTCTTCTCGTCACCGACGGTGTCGGGGATCCTGCGCGCGCTGCGGCCGGACGTCCACTGCAAGGGGACGGACTACACCGTCGATTCCGTCCCGGAGCGCAGCGTGGTGCGCGACTACGGTGGGCGCACCGCCATCGTCGGCGACGATAAGGACCACTCGACGCGCGATCTGCTCACCAAGATCGGACACGAGCGGTAGGCGCACTCGACACGAGATGCGCGTGCTCATCGTCCGGCTCAGCTCGCTCGGTGACGTTGTCCATACGTTGCCGGTGGCCGCGGCGCTCCGCACCGCGCTCCCTGACGCCGCGATCGATTGGGTCGTCGACGAGCGCAACGCCGATCTGCTGGCGCTGGTGCCGGTGCTCGATCGCGTTGTCGTGCTCCGGACACGCAGCCGGTCGGCCATCGGGGCCTTCATCGATTGCCGCCACGCGCTCCGGCGGCGCACCTACGACGTGGCGCTCGACGTGCAGGGGCTCGGTAAATCCGCGTTCGTCGCGCGCCTCAGCGGTGCGCGGCGAGTCGTCGGCTTCACACCACCGTTTCTGCGGGAGCGCTGGTCGGGCCTGTTTCACACCGAGACAGCCGACCCCGGCCGGCCGACCCACGTCGTCGACCGCAACCTCGGGCTGTTGACCGCGCTCGGGATCGAAGACGCTCGGTGGGCGTTTCCGCTGGAGGTGCCGCCGACCGGTGTGCCCGAGGCCGTCGAGCGTCTGCTCGACGCCGGGGATGGCCGCTTCGCGCTGATCAATCCCAACACCGCGTGGCCGAACAAGTGCTGGCCTCCGGCGCGCTTCGGTACCGTGGCGGCGCGCGTCCTGCGCACGCATGGGTTGTGGTCGATCGTGCTCTGGGGTCCTGGCGACGAGGCCCGCGCGGAGGCGGTCGTCGCCGGGTCTGATGGCGCGGCGTCCCTCGCGCCGCGGACCGACCTCGCGGATCTCGTGACGCTGCTGCGCGCGGGCACCGTGCTGGTGTCCGGCGACACCGGACCGTTGCATATCGCCGCCGCGGTCGGCACACCCGTGGTCGGCATCTACGGACCCAGCAATCCGGCGCGAAACGGGCCCTGGTCGCCGCACGACATCGTGGTGTCGAGATTCACGGCGTGCGGTTGTCACAAGGAGCGCGACCGCACCGGTCCCGTCGGCCGCATGGTGCGTCACTGCGAAGCGTCCACCTGGTGCCTCGACGACATCACGGTGGATGAGGTGTGCGCCGCCGTCGACAGACGGATCGAAAGCCTGGTCGATGCTTGATCTCGACGCCAATCCGCGAATACGAACACTGTTCCGGGTCGCCCGACTTCGCGTCTCGCTCGGCTTCGTCGCAGCGGCGGTGGCCTTCACCGTCGCGCAGCCCACCTGGCTCGGCCTGGGCGCCGGCGCGCTCATCGCCGTCGCGGGCGAGGCCGCGCGCGTCTGGGCAGCCGGCCATCTCAAAAAAGGACGCGAGGTGACGACGTCGGGTCCGTACCGCTTGAGTCGGCATCCGCTATACGCCGGATCCGTGACAGTTGGCCTCGGGTTCGCGGTTGCCGGTTCGACCTGGGCGGTCGCGGTGGTCATCCTCGGCTATCTGGCCGTCATGGTGCCCGTGGCGATCCGACTCGAGGAGGCCACCTTGCGTGCATCGTTCCCCGCGGCGCACACGCGGTATGTGCGTGGTGACGCGCTTCACTCGGATCGGCGATTCAGTGTGCGGCGTGCCCAGCGCAACGGCGAGCATCTCGCTGTGCTCGGGGTGCTCGGATCATTGGCGATCTTCGGCGTCAAGGCGTGGTGGAGCCACGGATGGCCACCTTGACCGGAGTGAACGCTTGGGTGAGCCGACATCCGTGCGTCGGTCAGGGATCGCGGGGGCGCGGGGTGGCCGCCACCTGTGGTTTGCGCGCGTAGACGGTCATGATGTCGCCGAGGTTGATCCTGGGTGCGATGCGGCCCAGGCCGAGCGCGACGCAGGCTCTGAGCACGCCGCGGCCGAGACCGGGTGCCGCGAGCGAGGTCAGCTTCCACAGCGCGAAGTCGAGCGGCACGCGCTTGCCCGGTCTGTGGATCTCGATGGCCTCGAAGCCGGCGGCGGCGAGCAGCCGCGTGATGGTGCCCGGCGAAAAAGAATACAGGTGTTTGGGCGGAATCATCAGGTGCCAGAAGCGACCCGAGGCGCGGGCCATGCGACTGTCGACGTCGCCCGTGCTGAGGGCGAGGTAGCCACCCGGTTTCAGGAGACCGAGCGCCTTCCGGAGACTCGCGGCTGGGTCGGGTACGTGCTCGACGTAGTCCCACATCGAGACCAGATCGAACTTGCCGGTCGGGACGTCGACGTCGAGGAAGTCGCCCGTCGTGACGTCGTTGCCACGTCGGTGCGCCTGCGCTGTCGCGATGGGCGAGAGCTCGACGCCTTGCACCGTGTCCGCCGTCTCGGCCGCACGCGAGGAAGTCTCCGGTGGCGCACCCCGATGTCGATCCACCGCGTCAGGCCGATGCCGGGGAGCCGACCGATCGCCTCGACCCGATGATGCGCGTTGATCAGACCGGCGCTCGCGGCGTCCCCGGCACACTTGCGTCCCACGGCGAAGAAATCGGCACCGTAGAGCGCGGCCAGGGTGGCCGGGTCGGGGATGCGATCCACGTATGGCAGGCCACACGTCTGGCACCGCACGATGCTGTGCCCGCCCTTGAGAAAAACGCAGCGCGAGATTCTCGGTCTCCTGGCACGTATGACACGGCCGCGAGGCGGCCGGACGTGGCGGCATAGTGGGGAGGTGGGCGAGCGACCCGACCGATGCATTGTATAGTCGCCGTTCGCGCCGGGGGCGTGGCGTCGGGCGGTTAGCTCAGGGGTAGAGCACCGGTTTTACACACCGGCTGTCACAGGTTCGAATCCTGTACCGCCCACCAGCCCTCGCCGTCGCGTCGCGCGGTCGCCGAAGGGACTATGGTACGATGACGGCCGTCGACACATTGCGGGGTCGTAGTTCAGCTGGTTAGAACGCCGGCCTGTCACGCCGTTCAGTGAAATGCCAAAACCCCAACAAATACCGTATTCATTGAGGAAACAGTGCCGCAGAGGCACGCAGAAGTACGCAGAAAGAGGCAGGTAGACGCAGAAACGGCTGGCAGTCCGGCTGGTAGGCCATGAAACATCCGCCGGTCTCGCCCAGAGGACACCTCCACTACTTGAAACACGATCGGAAACCCGTGGGCAGCCTGGAACGCCGACTAGGATCGTGGAAGTTCTTTCTGGTCGTCTTCCCGTTGGCCATCGGGTATGTGGTGTTTCTCTGGAACAACCCATTCGACGAGCGGGTGTATGCACCGGACAGCGACGGCTACTTGGCGTTCTCAGCGCATCGCGCGGCCGGCTATCCCTTGTTTATAGACCTGATCGCGGCAGTCTCGGGAACGGTGAACTCGGTGCCGGCGGCTCAACTCCTGCTTGCCGCCGCCATGTTCTTGTTTCTTGCATACGCCGTGCACCGGGCTTTCAACGCGCCGTGGCTTGGGGTACTTGTCGCGCTCGGGCTGTTCGGCAACCCGGAGCTGGCGACCTACCACGCGACATTCTTGACGGAATCGTTATGCATCTCGCTTCTCTGCATGATGCTGGGCGCCTTGGTGTTGTTGGTGAATCGTCCAACGGCAACGCTGGCGGCGTTCGCGGCGTCAGCCTGCGGTCTGGCGGCCATGGTCCGACCAGCAGCGATCAGCCTTGTCCCAATCTGGCCGATTGTGCTCTGGTTTATCTGGAATCGGAGCGTGGTGCACCGCGGGCGACTAGCAGCCGCCATCATCGCGCC